>NZ_JBLXFX010000026.1:0-6730 GCF_048261495.1 Salipiger sp. | reverse complement strand
CGCAGTGAACGAGGGCTTTGCCCGCGCCGCCGCGAACATCGAAGGTCTGGACGTGCTGCCCTCCGTCGGCGCCAACGTGTATGACATCCTCAAGCGTGACACCCTGGTGATCACCAAGGCGGGTGTCGAAGCTCTGGAGGCTCGACTGAAATGACCGCTAAGGCACAACACTACGACGTGATCCGCAAGCCGATCATCACCGAGAAATCCACCATGGTCGGCGAGAACGGCACCGTGGTTTTCGAAGTGGCGATCGACTCGACCAAACCCCAGGTCAAAGAGGCCGTCGAGGCGCTCTTCGGCGTGAAGTGAAGGCGGTTAACACCACCATCACCAAGGGTAAACCAAACGTTTTCGCGGCATGGCGGCAAACGTAAGGACGTTAAAAAGCTATGTGACGCTCGAGGAAGCAATTCTATCGACGTCTCGACTGGTCTCTGATAGAGAGACGGGTCTCGGCCCCGCTGATACGGCGGGGCCGGACTATTCAGAAAAGTTCTGATTTGTCAGTAACGGATGGAACTGTCCACGGCGTCCCGATTCGGGGTGTCGTTTGGGCCATTTTGTGTGGAACAGGTGGAAACGCTCGGGCCTAAACGGAACAGGTCGCGCTCACGAAGGCGCACGTAAGACAGAGCAAACGGAAGACGAAATGGCACTAAGTCATGTAAGCCGACGACGCCTGGCCAACGTGGGTTGGTTCCCATCGACCGTTCGGAGCTTTAAAAGGTCGCCCCGTCGTCCTTACTGAGGGTTTGTCGAAGTCGGGCGGTCGAACAGTACCGGACGGATCACATCCGCCGCCGAGGCGGCGGGGCGAAGCGTCTCTATCGTATCGTAATTTCCGACGCAATAAGTTTGACGTATCCGCTGATAGAACGTATCGAATATGACCCGAACCGCACCGCGTTCATCGCGCTGTGAAATATGAAGACGGCGAGCAAGCCTATATCCTTGCTCCTCAGCGTTTGGCTGTAGGCGACAGGTGATCGCATCTGCAAAGCCGACGTTAAGCCAGGCAACATAATGCCGTTCTCCGGCATGCCAATTGGTACACCGTCCACAACGTCGAGCTCAAGCTGGCAAGGTGGTCAGATTGCTCGTGCCTGTTTCTACGCCAATTCGTTGGTCGCGATGGTGGCTACGCTCAGATCCGCCTTCTTCGGGTGAACTGCGTATGGTCCGTCAGGAATGCATGGCCACCGTTGGTGCGTATCCAGCGACAACTCAACCAGAACCCGGTAAAGCTGGTCGTATCCGCCACAAGGCGGCGTCCATCGGTCCGTGGTGTTGTTATGAACCCGATCGACCACCCGCACGGTGGTGGTGAAGGTCGTACCTCGGGTGGTCGTCACCCGGTGACGCCATGGGGCAAGCCGACCAAAGGCAAGCGCACCCGCAACACCAACAAGGCGTCGCAGAAGCTGATCATCCGCTCGCGTCACGCCAAGAAGAAGGGGCGGTAATCCATGTCGCGTTCCGTCTGGAAAGGTCCGTTCGTCGACTCTTATGTCCTGAAGAAGGCAGAGAAGTCGCGCGAGTCGGGTCGTAACGAAGTCATCAAGATCTGGTCGCGCCGCTCGACGATCCTGCCCCAGTTCGTGGGTCTGACGTTTGGCGTCTACAACGGCCAGAAGCACATCCCGGTCAACGTGTCCGAGGACATGATTGGTCAGAAGTTCGGCGAATACGCACCGACCCGTACCTACTACGGTCACGCCGCCGACAAGAAAGCGAAGAGGAAGTAAGCCATGGGCAAGGATAAGAATCCCCGCCGCGTGGCAGACAACGAAGCAATGGCGGCAACCCGCATGCTTGGCGTTTCCCGCAAAATGAACCTCGTAGCTCAGACGGTCCGTGGCAAGAGAGTGACAAGGCCCTTACGGACCTCACTTTCTCCAGCAAGCGTATCGCAGCAGACGTGAAGAAATGCCTTCGGTCCGCTATCGCTAACGCCGAAAACAACCACAATCTCGACGTCGATGAACTCATCGTTGCAGAGGCTTGGGTTAAAAGAACCTGACCATGAAACGCGGTCGTCCGCGTATCGTAGCCGTTTCAGCAAGATCATGAAGCCGTTCGCTGAAATCACCATCAAGGTGCGTCAAGCGAGAACAAAACTAATGGGTCATAAGGTCAGCGATTGGCACGCCTCCAGGTCAACTGCCTGGGACAGCCCTGGTACGCCGATACAAGGACTACGGTGATCTTCTTCTCGAAGACATCAAAATCCGCGCGTTCGTCAAAGAAGAATGCAAGCAAGCCGGCATTACCTGCATCATCGAACGTCCGCACAAAAAGTGCCGTCACAATCCACTGCACGCCCCGTGTCATCATTGGCAAAGAAAGGCGCAGATATCGAAACCCTGCGCAAGAAAATCGCCACGATGACAGACGGCGAACTGCACCTCAACATCGTTGAAGGCGCAAGCCCGACTGGACGCTGTTTCGTTTCCGAGAGCACGCACGCAGCCAGGCTGGTGTCCTTCCGCCGCGCAATGAAACGTGCCGTACAAAACGCAATGCGCACGGTGCCCTCGGCACCAAAGTGAACGTTACGGGCCGTCTCGGTGGTGCTGAAATCGCGCGTACTGAATGGTACCGCAGGTCGCGTTCCGCTCCATACACTGCGTGCAGACATCGACTATGCACCTTGAGCAAAACGGCTTACGGCATCATTGGTATTAAAACCTGGATCTTCAAAGGCGAGATTATGGACACGACCCAGGGCTCGTGACCGTCGCGCTGAAAGCCAAGCTGGTCCGGCGCCTCGCGGCGACCGCGGCCGTCATGGAGACCTGAGCCATGCTTCAGCCGGCGTACTAAATTCCGCAAAGCCCACAAGGCCGTATCCACGGTGACCGAGCAGTTCTGATCTGAACTTCGGCACGTACAGCCTCAAAGCCCTGCAACCCGAGCGTAACTGCGTCAGATCGAAGCTGCACGTCGTGCCATGACGCGTCACATGAAGCGTCAAGGCCATGTTTGATCCGCATCTTCCCTGACCTGCCCGTTACATCGAAACCGACCGAGGTTCGTATGGGTAAAGGCAAAGGTTCCGTGGATTATTGGCATGTAAGGTCAAACCTGGCCGCGTAATGTTCGAAATCGACGGTGTGTCGGACGACATCACGCGCGAAGCGCTTCGCCTCGCTGCAATGAAGTTGCCGATCAAAACTCACACTGTGGTTCGCGAAGACTGGTAAGGTCGCATGGCGCGCAAGCGTTTACGATCAGCGTGCGCAGTTGCTTTGTAAGCAAAAGCGACGAGCGCACCAAGGTCTAAAGATAGAAAGCCCCGTCAGAAATGGCGGGGCTTTTTACCCGGTTCGTATCGTCGCGGGCGGGGTCGCCTTTTCGCACCACAGATTTGACAGGGTGGCTTCAATCCACGCACATCGTCGTGGATGCAACACACAAAAGGGAGATCTCTATGTCCGACGCACTATCGTCGGCGAGCGCAATGACGCTTTGCCACAGCCAACGCAGTTCGAGCCGAAACCGTTTAAAAGGCCGTCGCGAGCCACTGGAGTTCGAGGTCGTGATGACGCAGAGTCTACCGAGCGCAAAAAGAAAACAGGCGTTGTGCAGGTCAACATCCCCGATTCTCGCCTGCGCCTCTATTGCGACGAGCAGACGCCCGTGGGTGACGACACCGCACCGCCGCCTTTGGCTTTCGCGCGGGGATCGTTCTGCTGATGACGCACCACGGACATTTACACCGCTCGCGGGATCAAGATTAAATCGATGATCGAGCAAAAGGTCAGGTTCAAGACCAACCTGTCAACGATGCGCGGATGGCCGCACGACAGAAGGCTCCACCGAGCACATCGAAACCCACGTCTTGATCGACGGCGATGAGCCGAAGAGCGTATCCGTGATCTGATGGAAGAGGCGGAGAATTCTGCATGGCCCACTTCGCCCTGCGCAACCCCATCCCATGGCGTTCACGCCTGCTGCACAACGGCAAAGTGATGAGCCAGCGGTAGGGCGAAGTGGAAATGCCCCGTCGCGTGTTTGGCGGGGGTTATTATAACATCTTCGGGCTGTTCATAGGCGGGGTGACCGTCTCAAGCGGTGGTCGAACCGTTACTCTCCCCACCGATAGTTAAAACTCACCGACACCCGATCAAACTCGCTTTGGTTCATCACGACCGTGGCGTAGCCAACTTTCCCAGAGCATCACATCACCGACCCGGGTTTCAGGTAGATGAAGTCGCATCTCGCGCCGTGCGTCTTTGAGGCGAGGAGGGGCGGCCATCATGCGTGAATGGCGCGGGTCTTCGAGGCGGAGCGCCGAGGCCCCTTCCGGCATCGCCACGGTCGTCCCCGAGATCCTGGGAATGCGGATGGATGTGGGCCGAATGATAGGCCCTTCGGGTAGGATGTTGATCCATAGATCTTCGAGCACGAGTTTGCGATCATCGAGGTTGAACTGCAAATCCTGCGCAAAGGCAGCAACGTGTTTGTCGAGGCGACCATGTCCTTGAACACCGGAAACCGCCACGGCAGGTCGGTCAGCGGGCGTAAGGTGTAGCAGGATAGTTGTTGTCCTCGCACCACTGGTAGCGCCTGTCATCCTCAGCGATGGAATAGCAATGACCAACTCCTCCCGCTGATTTCTACCGCTCGGCGGGCTATAAAGGGGGCAAAGGATGTCGCGGTTGGTAATCTCCCGTGCGGTGGCGGGATTTTGCCACACGTGGCCGGAAAGGCGTCTCGGGCGATTTTCGTCAAATCCCCCACATATTGGCGGTGAACGATGCATATTGCGGTGGCGGCGACCGCTGGAAACCTGTTGCTTTCAGAGCGGGCTGGCTGCCGCTCACCAATACCAGTTGCACGCCCATGCGCTTGACGATTGGGGCTCGACAAACTAATGACCGGATGCGCGAGTTTCTGAGGAAACCGAACACTCGGACCTGTTCCTTGAGCGGATGTTCGAATTGGGCAACGGCCGAAAAAATAACCTTTGCGGCTACGCCGAAAATCGCCAAGTCGCTGCAAGACATGTTTGCGAAGGATCTCAAGGACGAGAAAGAAGCCACTGCCTTTTACAAAGGCCGCGAAAGCTGCCTATGAGGCGGGTGATCTCAAGTCGAAAATTGTTCGGGCCCATCGCGATTGACGAAGTTGGCCCAGAGCTGGCTGGGTGCAACTGAGCCTGATCGAGCGGATCGGTGAACAGAATCACGCGTCGAAATATGCTCTGCCGGTGAGGCAGAAGAAGAATAACAACGCCGGGTTTCGGCCCGCGAGATCCCTGCGAAAGCCCCGTGCTCTGTGCGCGGGTTTTACGCTGATAAAGATGTGATGTGGCACGCGGCGCGGGGCGGGTTAAGGTGGAGCTATAGAAATATATTGTCGCTTTCCTCCTGCCGCCACCGCTCGCCGCGGACCCCCCGTAATCGAAGCAGTCAAGGCTGCCCGTTCAGGGAAGGCGGCGCATTTGACGTCCGCTGTCGCATCCTGATACGGGGTGGGATCCGCCGACGGTTGGCGGGTGTTGGCTCCTGACGGGACCGAGTTGGTCCACCGCGTCTGTTTCACCACATGTCGATGAGCACCCTTCACTCGCTCCCTGTCAGCGTGGAGATCTGACGGTGTGATCGAGGTGAAGATCGAAGCCCGTGATACCCAGAGGGCTGGGCGGGGACGTATCCCGTTCAACTGCCAAATTAGCCACGTTTGTACGTTACTGGCAATCTGCCCTTGCCAGCATGGCCTTACCCCTTATGGAACGCATCGCGTGATTCCCGACAGAGGTCGTGTGCGTTGACGCAACCCACGGCTGAATGTCACCCCAAAGGGGACATTCCGGTGCCACTAGAATTAAGGAGAGCGAATATGAACCTTTGAGATGCGTGCCAAAACGCCGGACCAGTCCGCGAAGAATTGGCAAACCTGAAGAAAGAATCCTTCAACCGCGCTTTCAGCGGGCCACGGGTCAGCTCAGCACCGCTCGGATTGCAAAGCACGCCGCGCGGCAGCAGAAGCTATTCTGAACGAAAACCGCAGCAGCGGCTGGATAAGAACGACACCAATACCTAAATATTTTCCGGGTCGTAACCCGAACCAAAACGAACAAACTGTAACCGTGTCCGTGGAGCGCCGCTGAAGCACCGGTTCTCAAAAGACCATCGTAAGTCCAAAAGTACCGGGCTCGACGAAACGAACCAGTTCAACGTTGGCAATACCGTCCGTATTCAGGAATGTGCGCCGAAGTCGAAACCGAAAGCGGGAAGTTATTGTCTGATCTGATCAGATAAGCTTCCTCCCAGCTTAATCGAAACCTGGGAACGGCGCTGCAGGTACTTTAAGGTCGGGAGAAACTCAATGATCCAGATGCGGACCAATCTGGATGCCGGCACGACAACAGCGCGCTCGCCGTGTTCAGTGCATCAAGGTCCTCGGCGGCCCGCATCGCCGCTACGCATCGGTCGGCGACATCATCGTCGTCTCGGTGAAAGAGGCCATTCCGCGCGGCCGCGTGAAGAAAGGTGACGTCCGCAAGGCCGTCGTCGTGCGCACCGCCAAGGAAGTTCGTCGTGAAGATGGCACGTCGATCCGCTTCGACCGCAACGCGGCCGTCATCCTGAACAACTCGGGCGAGCCGGTCGGCACCCGTATTTTCGGGCCGGTGGTTCGCGAGCTGCGCGCGAAAAACTTCATGAAGATCATCTCGCTCGCCCCGGAGGTGCTGTAATGGCTGCTAAACTCCGCAAAGGTG
>NZ_JBLXFX010000025.1:0-7039 GCF_048261495.1 Salipiger sp. | reverse complement strand
GGGTTCACCCCGGAGACGCGGATCACGCCATCCGCCTGCGCCTGGCTGTTGACCGAGCGCTCCGCGCCGCGCGTGTGACGGAAGATCGCCGGAACGGGGGCGTTCCGCGCGAAGCGGAAATAGGTGAATGTGCCATCGTCCCAGACCGAGAGTGGCGTGAACTCGCGCTGCGCGCTTGCGCCATAGTTGGCATTGGGCGCGGCGGCCGCCACCGCCAGCCGGGGCGCGCTGCGGCTTTCGGGGTAGCGGAACTGCACGACATAATGCGGGGTCTCGCGCGCCTCGACGACGTGGAAGTAATAGGAGCGCCGGTTGGTGTAGACCGTAATGTTGGTGGAAACGCCCGAGGCCACGGGCTTGATCGCGAAGGCGCGCCCGCCCGGGACCGCGTCGAACTGGAAGCCGACCGTATCGCCGGCGATGATCGAGCGGATGGTCTCGCCCTCGCCGAACTCGACCGTGGTCACACGGGTGAGGCTGGTCACGACGCGGAACACCTGGCCGTCGACCCAGGTCGCGATCCGGACCCGGCTGTCATGGGCACCGCGCCCGGGCGTGGTCTCGGCCAAAGCGGGGAGGCCCGCGGACATCGCGGCGGCGAGGAGGAGGCCGGAAAGGCAAAGGCGGGTCGTCATTCGGCGCGGTCCGATCTGATGGCGTATTGCGTGACGGTGAAGCCGAAGGGGTTCTGCCAGACCTCGTCGAGGACACGCGGGATCTCGGGGTGGAACTCGAACATCAGCGTGGCGGTGAAGGCGCCGTCCTGAACACCCTGCGGCCCGGTCAGGCGCTTGCGCAGACGCACCTGCGCGCGGTTCTCGCCGATGAGCGTGATGCTGGCGATCTCGACCGCCATCTCGGCCCCTGCCCCGTAGCGCGTCGGCGGATAGCTCTCCTGGCCGCTGGTCCAGGTCGCGCGCATGCTGGCCTCGGCCGCACCCTTCGACTGTGCCAGCACCCGGCGCACGCGCAGGTCGTTGTCGAGCTGGTTGTAGGTCTCGCGGTCGGTGATGTAGCGGTAGATCTGCGCTTCGATCACGGCCGGACGCTCGGCCAGCGTCACGGTCTGGACGGCGGCGTTCGGCAGCGCGAGTCCGGTCGCGGGATCGAAGGGCACGACGACCGGGGGCGGGGTTTCGATCAGGAGGGCGACGGCGGCGGCCGAGAGGCAACCCAATACGCCGAAGACCGCACCGCCGATGCCGATCTTGCGCCAGGTCTCCTCGCGCCGCAGCGCACCGTAGACCAGCTCCTCCTCGACGATGGTGTCGATGCCCGTTCCCATCTTCATGGCCGGAGTTCCGGTAGGGTGAAGTCCATGTAGCGGCGTTCCTCGGCGATGGTCGCCGCATCGACCACGCCCGCATTGCCCGCGCCCACGGTCTGGATCGCCTCGAGCTCCCACATGCGTGTCATCGCGATGGCGAGCTCCGCGGTCACCCGGGTGTTGTGGTCCATCGATTCCTTCAGATCGGCCATGTCGGGGATCATCTCGACCAGGCGTTCGACGCGTTCCAGCGATTGCGCCGCCTCGGCATGGCTGTTTTGCGCCGCCGCCGAGAGCACCGCCCCGGTGGTGGCGCGGGTGGCCACCCCTTGCGCGCCGGGGCTGCCGCTGCGGGCGATCTCGGCAAGACTGTCCTCGTCGAACCCGGCACTCGCCAGCGCGCTTTCCATCTGGGTGCGCAGCGGCCCGGCGGAGGAGCCGAGGAGCGCGCTCCAGTCGCCCTTCTGGATGCCGGTGATCAGGTTGCCGATGTCGGAGAAATCCGCCTCGAGCAGCCCATCGAGATCGCCGCCCATGAAGAGGCCCAGGATACGATCCCGGGCGCCGGTGAGCGAGGCATACATCTGGTTCAGCTGGTCGAGCTGCTGCTGCACGAGATCTAGCTGTTCCAGGAGCGTATCCAGCTGGTCCGTCTGGATCCCGAAATCCTCCAGCATCTGCTGCAGCTGGCGGATTTCCTGGGCGATGTTCTGGGTGTCGACGGTCGGTACGCCCTGGGCGATGGCCGACGCGGGCGCCAGGCTCATCGTCACGGCTACCGCGGCGGCTGTCCCGAACAGAATTCTCCGTGCGCGCGGGAAGGTCGTCCTCATCGCAAAGTCTCCAAACTGAAATCCATGTATTGCCGCTCGGCGGCCTGCGCGGCGGCGAGCGCGATCTGCTCGGCGCTCATCGGCTCGATTCTCGCGGCCTTGAGGCGGGTGCGGATGGCGACGAGGCGCGCCAGTTCCGCGCGGGCATAGGTGTTGAGTGCCAGCGCTTCGTGCAGATCTTCTGTCTCGCCGATCCGCTCGATGATGTCCTGTACCCGGAGCGCGGCAGCCCGGACCGAGACCATCGAATAGTCGCCATAGACCCCGGAGCCATGCGCTGAGAGGCTGAAGCTCGCATTGGCGAGAAGGACCGGATCGATGGTGCCGAGGGCGTCGATCCCGCCGACGGCGGCGAGGTAGCGGTTGTACTGCTCGGGGATGAGCACGACGTAGTGTTGGGTTTCCGAGAATGGCGGCACGCCGCCGTAATCCTGAACATTGCCGGGACCTGCGTTATAGGCGGCGAGCCCGTGGATGATGTTGCCGCCGAACATGTTCAGCATCTGCGCGAGGTAACGCGCGCCGCCGGTCACCTGCAGGTAGGGATCGTCGTAATAGGCGGGATAGATGCCCAGATCGGAGGCGGTGCCGGGCATGATCTGGGTGAGGCCGAAGGCGCCGACGGGCGAGCGGGCGCCGATCTGGAACCGGCTCTCCTGCCAGATCAGCGCCTGGAGGAGACAGCGCCATTGCACGAGGGAAAGGCCGGCGCGCGACACGCCCTGAAGGGAGAAGGTGTCGCGCGCCGCGCGGATGATCAGCGCCTCGATCCCCTCGCGCGCGTCGCCGAACATACGGGCCGCGGCCGGATTGCCATCCGTGGGCCCATAGAGCACGGCGGCGGTGGTGTCGGAGCCCCTGCCCGCTTCCAGTCCCGCGATGGTAGCAGAGACATCGGTTCCGCCCAAGCTTGTCGCTTCGACGAGATCGTTCAGCGCCGCGAGCTGTTGGCGTTCGATCTCGGCCAGTTCCTTCTCCCGGGTCAGCCGGTCGCGCTGCAGCACCAGATCCCGGTCGCGCTGCGCGATCAACGCAGCCGTGCGCGCGAAACCTTGCGCATCGAAAGTCGGCACGCCCTGCCCCGACGCGGGGCCCGCAAGCGCGACGAAGACGAGAAGGGGAGGAAGTCGGCGCAACATGGATCAGTCCGCGATCCCGAGTGCCAAGAAGGTGCAGGTGCTATCGGCCCGCGTGACCGCAGCGCCCTTGGTCGAGACCCGCGGCGCGCTCGCGGTCTCGGCCTGGAAGTTGAAGCAGTTCGCCGTCGCGGGCTTGTACTCGGCGCAGGCCGACAGGGTGAGCCCGAGGACGAGAAGCCCGAGGCGCAGGGTCATCGTCTTGTTCATCATGTTCTCCAGAAGTCCGGGCAGTCGCGGTAGTCGCTGCCCACCAGCTCCTCGCCCTTCTCCATGCCGCCGAGGATGGTCACGAGCGGCCCGAGGCTCGAGAGATCGGCATCGATCACCACCGAACCGCGGTCGTCGCGGACCAGCGCGAGCCGAGAGGACGAACCGACGCCGAGGAGGATGTCGAGTTCCTTCTCGGACAGGCCCAGCATGGCGTAATCGGCCTCGCTGGCGCGGATGTTCGGCAGCAGGATCTGCGTCGGCACCGCTTCGACGATGGTCTTGCCGGTGCGGGTGCGTTCGAGCTGGCTCGCATATTGCGTCATCATCACGACGACGGCGTTCTGTTTCCGGGCGGTGACGAGCCAGTTCGACAGCCGTTCCGCGAAATATGCATTGTCGAGTGCCTTCCAGGCCTCGTCGATCAGGATCACGGTCGGCTTGCGGTCCTCGATCACCCGCTCGACGCGCCGGAAGAGATAGGAGAGCACCGCCATGCGCTCCCGTTCGCTCTCGGAATCGAGGATGCCGGTCAGGTCGAAGCCGGAGATGTCGCCGGCGAGGCTGAATGTATCTTGGGCATTGGCGCCGAAGATCCAGCCGTAGCGGCCGTCGGCGGTCCATTCCTGCATGCGCTCGAAGAGATCGCCCTCGTCGTCGGTCGAGACCAGCAGCGAGGCAAAATCCGACCAGTTCCGGAGACCTTCGTGACTGGCCGAGGCGTTCTGGCGAACGACCTCCTGCAACCGGTTGGTCTGGACCGGGGTGAGCGGGCGATCGCGACGTTCGAGGAGCGTCGCGAGCCAGTCGGCGAGCCAGGCCTGGCCGCGCGCATCGGTCTCGGTCTGGAGCGGATTGAGACCCGTGGGCCGCCCGGCCCGCACGGTCGAATAGCTGCCGCCGAGCGCCCGCACCGCCATCTCCATGCCGGCGCGGTAGTCGACGACGAAGAGCCGGGCATTCGCGCGCCGCGCCATGGCCATGAGGAAGGCCGCAAGCACTGACTTGCCGGAGCCGGGACGGCCGAGGATCAGCGTGTGGCCGCCGGTCGGCTCACGATCCGGCGCGCCCTGTTCGTGGAAGTTGAACCGGAACCCGCCGCGCTCGGGCGTCGGGAACAGCGTGATCGGCAGGCCCCAGGGCACGTCGCTCCCGGGCTTGCCCAAGGGCGTGCGATGCAATGTCGCCAGGTCCGCGAAATTGTGGTTGGTGATCGCCGCCTTGCGGCTCCGCGCCCCGGTATTGCCGGGATGCTGGGCCATGTAATGCGCCCGCGCGCCGAAACCTTCCGAGATCAGGTTGATGCCGGTGCTGGCGGCGATGTTGCGCACTTCGGCGCAGATGTCGTCGAGGGCGGCACGGGTCCTGGCATATACTGCGACCGTCATGTGATGCTCGCCGAAGATCAGGCGTTTGGATTCCAGGTCGTCCTGCGCAAGCTCCAGCTCCTCGGCGAGGCTGACCGCCCCGTCATTGGCGGCCTGCATGAGCCGCAGCTGCCGCTTGATCCGGCCGGCCATGATATTCGAGTTTACGGCCACGAAGGAATGCGTGACGACCATGTCGACCGGCAGGTTCAGCTCGTCGAGCATCAGCGCGTCGGTCTTGGCGGGGTAGTTCTTGACCGCGAAGATCGCGCCGAATTTCTCGCCCGCCGCCCCGTCGGAGAGGCGGATGGTGGGACCGTCGAAGGTCACACGGGTGTTGGCCACGTCTTCGGCGAGGATGCCGAAGCGCGAGCGCGGGAAGAGCGGATGTTCGCAGCCGGTATTGAGGCTGCCGAGGAAGCCAATGAGCGCGCCGGAATTTGCGGACAACAGCCGGGGCTTCATCTCGTCGAAGGTGGAGAGGATGAACCCCACCACTTCGTCGAGCTTGCGCAGCCTCCGAACCGTGTCCTGCGCGAGCCGTGCACGGGAGGCGGCGGCGAGGAACGGCAGGCCTCGCCCCGCCTCGGGGCGTTTCAGGACCGTCAGGGTCAGCGTCTTGTCGCGGAGCCCCGACGCGCGCAGATGGTTGCGCCAGCGCCGGTCGATCTCGCCCGCGAAGCCAGTGTCCTCCATCGGTGGCAGATCCACCTCGACCGCTTTCGAGACCTTGTGAAGGTAGAAGGAGAACCCTGTCCCGGCCTGCGCAACGATCCCGGCCATCAGTGCGCCGATGCGGTCGAGATGCGCGTCCTCGCTCGTGGTGCTGTTCACCCCCTCGAGCCGGATGCATTGCATGAGCTCGTTGCCGCGGGTGCGGATCGTGGTGTCGCTGACGAGGCTGACATAGGGCAGCATCTGCGAGAGACGCTTTTCGCCCGTGACCCACGGCGGCAGCGCCGTCCCGAGATCGAGATCCTCGCCGTATCCAGCATCACGGGGCATAGCTGTCGCCTCCGTGATGCTTCCGGTTCCGGGTCGGCGGCGTCTCCTGGAGCGTGATCACCAGCACATCGAGGAAGTTCGGATCCCAGTCGGCAGCCTTCCAGAGCGCGGGCCAGGCGATGCCGGCGATCAGCGCCACGACCCAGCTCTGCACCCAGAGGAAGAGGAGCGTGGAGCCGAAGAGCCAGACCATGGCATACATGATCGGCAGGCCCATGAGCTTGGGCGGCCTCAGGAGGCCGATGAAGACGCGCGACTGCTCCGCCATGGCTTGCTCTCAGGTGGTCCAGATCGCGGCGACGATGGTCGGGGCCGCGGCGATCCCGGCGATCGCCACCACGACCCAGAGCGCCTGCCGGAAATCGAGGATGCCGAAGAGCCAGGACAGGAACACGCCGATCAGTGCCAGCGTGCCGATCACGATGCCCAGGGGGCCGGTGATCGCATTGACGATGCCCTGCAACAGGGTCTGCACCGGCGAGAGGTCGATGCTCTGGGCGAGCGCCGGTCCGGCAGCAACGATCAGCAGGGTCGCCGCGACGGCGGTCAGGGTCTCTTGTCTTCTCACGAAATCTCTCCTCTCAGGCGCAACATCGCGGCGGTCACTTTCGCCACATGGCCCATGGTTTCTCGGTAAGGGGGAATGCCCCCGTGACGGTCGACCGCCTCGGGCCCGGCATTGTAGGCGGCGAGCGCCAGGCGGCTGTCGCCGAAACGGTCGAGCATCATCAGGAGATACCGCGCCGAGCCGTCGAGGTTCTGGCGCGGATCATGCGGATCGACGCCCAGAACGCGCGCCGTGTCCGGCATCAGCTGGCCGAGCCCGATCGCGCCCGCGCCGCTCAGCGCGCGCGGATTATAGGCGCTCTCGATCTCGATATTGGCCCGGTAAAGCGCGGCCCAGTCGGTGACCGAAAGGCCGGCACGCCGCAAGCCGGGATGACCCGCATAGCGGAAGGCGGTCGCCTCGATGGCCGCGAGAATGTCGGGAGGAGCCGGGACAGGCGCGCGCGATGTGGCCTCAGTGTCCGCTTCGTCTTGCGACTGATTGGAGAAGAGAAAGAGCCGGTCGCCGGGACCCGTTGCATCGCCTGTTTGAAGGTCGGTCGATGCGTCTGGATCAGCCTGCGCGGCGGAGACGTCGATCAGCCGGCCATCCTGGCCGACGGAGAAGATGAACCCGCCTGTCGTCGTCTGTGCCAGCAAGGCCGAGGGTGCGGA
>NZ_JBLXFX010000024.1:0-9944 GCF_048261495.1 Salipiger sp. | reverse complement strand
CGGCGCTTGAGCGCTTCATTGTAGGCCGGCCAGTTCCTGGTCCTGTAGGTTGGGGATGTAGGTCTGCTCATGCATCCCAGCTACCACTCTGGATTCACGAGATGAATCCCTCACGGGATTTGCGCAACAGAGCCAGGGTGACCTACTACCTCTGGAGACCGAAGGTCATGAGGCCGTCCTGGGCAACGGGGCCGTCGCAGAGACCTATATCGAATATGTGCAGCGCCGTGCATTCGCACAATTATCAGGAATATCTAAATCTATATGGAAATTGGCAAGCGATCAACGAGAGACCGATTACCCGCGTCCCTTCGGATCGTCTGGTATCGCCAGCGGTCCGCGCCCATTTCGCCCGATTAGGAGCGAAAACAGCAGCATGACGGAATGAGGCACAAGCTCACCTAAAGTCTTGGATACCCCTGGCCTCTGGGTAGGCTTGTGTCTTCGTCTGTATTGGGGAAACACGCGTCGGGTAAGGCTAGAGCCGGCGATGCATAAGATCATACTGACCCTAGAGCGGATTTTTCTGCGGCCAAGGTATGGCGGTTATGTATATCCTACATTACAAACTGAACCACAAAAGCTTGGAGTACAAATATGACCACCATCGAACTGACCAACCTTTCCAGAGAAGAACTCATTCAACTCTGGAAAGATGTAGACGAGGCCTTATCTAGCTTCGAACGGCGCCACAAGATATTAGCTTTGGCCGCCGCTGAGGCCAAGGCGAAGGAAATGGGATATTCTCTCAAAGAGCTATTGAATGCGAAAGCGTCCCGAAACATATCAGCTCCGAAATATCGACATCCCGAGAAAGCCTCAGTGACCTGGACAGGCCGTGGCCGTCAACCCAACTGGGTCAAAGAGCACGTTGCATCCGGAAGGCGCCTGGACGATCTGTTGATTGCGTAGTCGATCTTTACGCACGTCTTTCGACCTGCATGTTGATCTGTAACCTGATCTCCCGAAACGTAAGCAGCCGGCGTAGCTTGCAGTTTCCCATCAGTATCTGGTGGCGGCGCTGCGGTGCGGGCTCCCTCGACGAAGTCGGCGAGGCGTGAGAAGCCTCGCCAAATGACGGTCGTCTTCGGTGGCGCGTCCGACGCGCGGTCGAGATAGGCTCCGAGGCGCGCGACCACCCTGACATAGAATTCAAGAGTGCGCGGTTCTTGCCGCCTTCTACCTGGGATCACGTGTTCTGGCATGCGACGCTCGGCCTCGGAAAATGAAGCGTCAGGATGCGGTGCCAGAGCTCGGTCGAACCCGGCCTGACCGGGGTGATGCGTCAGCTGCCTGTGATAGTTGCCAGTTGCCTCAAACCCGATCCGCAGTGGCAGTTCGTAGCTGACGAACGCTGCAGACTCGCGTTGGAAGGGGTAATCCCCCCCGATCTTAGCAGGGCGCTGAAATAGTCGCCGAGCCGGAACGGTTTCCCTTCGTTGCAGGCCTTGCTGCCCGGCCTTGCGCATTTGGGTTCGAAAGGCGTGTGTGCGCCCTGCGGTTTCTCGTCGTCACGCTCCCAGCAGCCGGGGCAGTCTGGCGAGGTTGTTGGCGGCCATTGTGAGGATGAAGCGGGAGCGCACCCGCTCAACGCCGCGATAGACGGTCTGGGCCATGCCGCCGACGGTTTTGGCCCAGCCGAAAGCCTCCTCGATGCGTTTGCGGTACTTGATCGACAGGGCGTAACCCTCGTGCCGGGTCGTTCTGGCGTCGATTGCTGAGTATCGGGATTTCTGCGCGACATGGGGCGTGACGCAGGCCTGACGCAGGTCGGCAACGAACTCGGCCGCATCGAACCCCTTGTCGGCGCCCAGTGTCAGCTGTCGGGTCGATCCGGGGGAATGACGATGGATCATGTCGAGGGCGGCGCGCCGTTCGGCATGGCCATCTGCCCGTGTCAGGTCACCCTGCACGATCAGGCCCGAGCGGTTCTCCATCAGCGCATGACCCATGAAGCACAACATCGCGCCGGTGCCCGGGGACTTCTTGTAAAGCCGGGCATCCGGATCGCTGGTCGAGGCATGGGTGGCATTGGACCGCTTCTCGCCCCGGAAATCAACTTCGGCATTGCGGCTCTTGCGGTGGGGGCGGGACATCGGCTTCTCAGATGCGGTCGGTTCGGTGTGATCTTCGGTGGCAGCATCGGGTTCTGGCGGGCCGCCCGGATCGTCGTCGGGCGGCGTGTCGGAGGCCTTGGGCTGGAAGCTCTTCATCGAGGCCCAAGCCTTCACCAAGGTGCCATCGACCGAGAAGTGGTCGTCCGACAAGAGCGGCGCGACCTCGCGGTGCGCCAGGATCGCAGCCATCAGCTTGCGCGACATCTCTGTGGTCAGCAGCCGGTCGCGGTTCTTGGTGAACACCGTAGGCACCCAGACCGGATCGTCGATCCCAAGGCCGACGAACCAGCGGAACAAGAGGTTATACTGCATCTGTTCCATCAACTGCCGCTCGGAGCGGATCGAGAACAGGATCTGGATCAGGCTGGCCCGGATCAACCGTTCCGGCGCGATCAAGGGGCGGCCAAAATCGACATAGAGATGATCAAAATCCTCATCGAGGCTGGCCAGCGCATCGTTCACGACCTGCCGGATCTTCCGCAGCGGATGCCGCGCGGGGATGCGCTCTTCAAGGTCGACATAGCTGAACAGCGACCCGCACTTCTCGTCCGTTCCCCGCATCATCACCTCCGACGCCGTCCTGCCGGAGGTGAATCAAGTTCTGCAATCCACGTCGAGGACGGACTAATTCAGCAGGCTGTTAGGGGGATGCGGAAGTAGAATTTTCCCGGCACCCCGATCAGGACCTCAAGGCGATGCTTGGAGATATCGATGGCGACCAGAACGGTCGAAGGGATAGAATGGGTGGCGGTCATAGCCGGTCTCCTCAGCGGTGTGGTTCAGCAAAACCACTGATGAGACCTGAGACCCGGTTATGGTCACCCGCTGCGCGATACGGAGGCTGCGCGCGCGGCCATAACCTGCCACGTCAGCGCTGACGCTGGACAAATAGCAGGGTCTCACCCCTGCTTGATAAGTCCGTCATGAAACAACGTGCGGTGTAGCCGGATCGTTGCGCGCAGCTCAGCTTCATCCTGAGCCGCCGCGAATTGTGCCTCGAAGTATTCATCCAGCATGGAAGCCGACCGAAAATATCTGGCTCCGTTGACCAATGTTCCCGTGCCGGCGTTTGCGCTTGAAGCGTTGCTATTGCCGTCATCACCGGCACGCATGTCGAAAGAAGGTGTGCCTTCGGTGCAGTTACCGCAGTTGGCGTGAACCCTCTGTGATTCAAGCATCTTTTAGTATCCTTCTACAAATTTTCTGCCATCGGGAAAGCGTTCTTCATGTCAATTTTGGCAACAATGTGGCGAGCATCGACCATATTTCGTGAAAATATGAAACAGTCGCAAATTGGCCGCTCCCAAGTGGAGGCGCGAAACACAACGCGAATCTGGCACGTCGCTAGCCGCGAGGCCCGCGCGGCATGCGGCAGGCCTTAATACAAGATAGTCCGGTCGTTAATTTTGGCGCGAAAATTTCTAATTTACAGTCACTTGCCACATCCTTGCCACAAGACCTCTTTACCTCGCGATCAAACGAACCCTTCGAAAGACATTTCCATGTTGTCCATCATCCGCGACCGCGGCCGGTTTCGGTCGCCCCCCCGCTTCCGCAACCACCGACGCATGAATACTGATCGCGGGCTGGATGTCGCGGTTCTGCTGTTGAGCTACGGCGTGATCGTCGGGATGCTGTTCGCCATTGTGTTCTGAGGGATCTGTTGCATTAATGGGTGTGGCTTAATGTGAGATATAGACAGCGCCGAGTTCGGGTGGCTGCCGCGCTTCTACACGGTCGCCAGCAGCGACCCGTTGTCTGACATCCTCGATCCGGTCGAGGCCCTGCGCTACGGGATATCGCCTGCCGCATTGATCCATTTTCCGAGTGAAACCGATAACTTCGCTGAGGGCGCTTGGTTCGTCGAGGCGATGCTGCACCTCAGCGCCCGAAGCGGCCGCGTCATCGTCCATGAAGGCGATATCACATGCCAGGATGGGGTGCTGTTTTCGGGCGCGCGTGGAATGGCCCGTGTGTCTGATATCAAGAAGCTACCATGTACGGGTCAACAAGGGGCGGATCCTGGCGCGGGCAGTGGCCGAACTTCCGGTCCGCAAAGTTGCCGTGCAAAGGGCACCTTACGTTGCCGCACTGTGAGTGCTGGACGAAATCTCAAAAGCGATGGATGAAATTTCCCCAGTTTGGCGCTGTTTCCGATGGTCCGGGGGCATGCCCCCGAACCATCGGTGGCGCAGAATTGCCCCTGCAGATGCGAAAGGAAGGGCGCGCAGGTGGTGGAACTGAGGGAGATCGTGGTGATCTTAGAAGTGAAGCGGCAGGACCTCGGCGTCAGCGCGGGAGACCGGGCCAGACCGCAAGACTGTAAGGGATACTTCGGGCGTGGGCTTGAGACGCCGGTCTACGGGCCGGGCAACTCACGGCGCTTTTCTCCTCAGAAAGCGACTCTAACCGCCTCGACCTACCAGACTTAAAGATGTCCGATAATATAAACTTATCGGACATCTTTGAGAGTGCCATGGAACAGATTTATGTCGCTTTAATTTGATGGGTGCATTCGGCCAAATCCGCTACTCTTGTTGATCCCCGTATGGACCCTAAAGACGCGGTGGATAATGTCATGGGAGGGGCGCCAACTCTCTCTTCAGTCCAACAGAACGCCCCTGCCCGGCATGACGAGCCCGGTAGATTCCCGGATCGGGGCCGCGTATGACCGGCACTTGCGTGGCGGAGCAAGGATTGTCTGGGTGTCTGGCAGAGATGTGCTTTCAAGGAACGGTCGCGTAGGAATTCCTTCGGCGCGCTATGTCTGGTTGGGCATGGTGCTCGCCTTTACGATGATCGAGGCCGTGCTGAACCTTTCCGATGCAAAGTATCTTGGCACGCCAAACTGGCGTCCCGTCGCCTATCACTACGGTGGGTTCTGGGCGGGTCTGCTACATGGCTGGGAACCGCTTTACCCCGCTCAACGATTCAGCATGTTCGTGAGCTATGCTTTCCTGCACGCAGGATGGTATCACCTGCTGGGCAACGTTTTGTGTCTTACCTGGCTCGGCCTCCAACTGGAACGGGTATATTGCGCTGCACGCTTTGCTTTGCTTTTCGCGATTTCGGCACTTGGTGGCGGGATCGGGTTTGGCCTTCTCGCAACAAGTTCGCGTCCGATGGTCGGTGCCTCGGGCGCGATCATGGGCCTCATTGCGATCTGGATCGGCCTAGAGGCTCGTATGATGTCTGACGAAGGCGCATCCCGGGGTCGGACACTCGCTATGGTGGCTACTCGCGTTATTTTGCTCGCGGCACTGAATTTGGCAGCCTGGTTCACCGAGACTGGTGGCTTGGCTTGGGAAACACATCTCGGGGGATTTCTCGCCGCCGGATTGGCCATGTTGCTGATCCCTGCCCTGCGACCAGGTCGATGAGCTGAGCAAAGATCGTCCCGCCAAATTTTAACTAGTAGCTATCTAGTATCCCATTGTTACTATATAGATATCAGCTAACTATCCACTACCACAAGAATATCCGATAGCTATCCAATACTTCTCAGATATCTTCTTGATATGCGGTAGCTATCGGCTATCTTGGGCGCACAACAACAAACACATGAGGGAGCAGTCTCATGCCAGTCATTTCTTTCGCCAACCCCAAGGGTGGGGCGGGCAAGACGACAACGGCCCTTCTTTTGGCTATGGAACTCGCCGAACGCGGGGCAGGGGTCACGGTGATAGATGCCGACCCGGAACGCTGGATCTCGCAATGGGGGGCGTTGCCGGGCAAGCCCGACTGCATCGACATTCAGGGCGACGTCACCGAGGAAAGCATCGTCGACCGCATCGACGAGGCGGCGCAGGAATCGCAATTCGTCATCGTCGACCTCGAGGGCACCGCTAGCCTGATGGTCGCCAATGCCATCGGCATGTCCGACCTCGTGGTGATCCCCCTGCAGGGCTCTTCGATGGATGCCAAGGGCGGTGCAAAGACCATCCGTCTGATCCGCAACCAGGAACGCATGGCGCGCCGCTCGATCCCGCACGCAGTGGCCCTGACCCGGACCAGCGCCGCGGTCACCTCGCGCGCCATGAAGAACGTCCAGGCCCAGCTGGCCCGCGCCGGGATCGAGGTGTTCAGCACACCGATCGTCGAACGCGCCGCCTTCCGCGACCTCTTCGACTACGGCGGCACGCTTTCGGCGCTGGATCCGGCGCTGGTCAGCAATGTCGACAAGGCCCGCGCCAATGCCCGGGCCTTCGCCGGAGAAGTGCTGGCCCGGCTCAAGGCCGCGCGGCTGGCGGAGGCGGGCTGATGGGGAATCGCGCCGACCTCGGGTTCGGAGATGAGCTCGACGGTTTCGACCCGGCCGAATGGACCCCGAAGCCGAAACCGCGCCCCAAGGCCGCCCCGGAAGAGCGTGCGGCCAGCCGTGAACTGGCCGAGGCCACAGGCTTCCGCTCGCGCGAACCTGCGCCGAGGAGCAGGACAGGGGAGGGGAACCCGAAAACCACTGCACAACCGGCCCGCCAGCAACGCCGCCGCCGCACCGGGCGCAACGCCCAGTTCAACATCAAGGCGCGGCCCGAAACCATCGAGGCGTTCTGCGCCGTCGCCGACGCGAAGGGCTGGGGCCTCGGCGAAACGTTGGAACATGCAGTCGCGCTTCTCCAAGCCCACCACGGCAAGGGGAAGAGTGGGGGCTGACACCTCTCGAGGCCCCGTTCCGTCGCTGGAGGAATCTCCGCTGACCGCCCATTTCCGCCCTCCGCTCTGGCCAATTACGAGGCACAGGGTGTTAAATATGTGTTAAATATAGTGTTACGGTCCTTCGGAGACCTGTTTTTTCATTCAATATCAGCCACTTCCTGACACCCCCCGTGTGCAGAGTGGTGATTCTGCGTGTGTAAAGTGGTGATTCACCGTGGGTAAAGTGGTGATTCCCTCCGATTCGCGAATCAATCACTTGTTTCCGCCTATAAGCGCCTCGTCTTTTCTGTCCGTCGCCCCAATCTTGCTGGCAAAGCGTGTGTGAAATGTCGAAGTGGGCGTGTGTGAAGTGTCGTTTTCTACTTGGCGTGTGTGAAGTGTCGTTATAGGTTGCTGCGTGTGTGAAGTGTCGAAGCTGGGGATTCCATGACCACCGATTATCCGCTGCTCCCGGACCGCCATCCGCAGGGCGACTTCTTCGTCTGTGACATCCTCGACGCCGCGCCCAAGGGCGACGTCGGCTCGATGGAACACCCGATCTTCTCGCTTTCCACCAAGCCGGACACCCGGCCGCGAAAGTATGAGCACAACGGTAACACGGTCGAGATCAAGCCTTCGGTCGACGGGCTAGCCACGGTGCACGACCGCGACATCCTGATCTACTGCATCTCCAGCCTCATCAAGGGCATGAACGAGGGGCGCGAGCCCCAGCAGGTGATCCGCTTTCAGGCGGCCGATCTGCTCAAGGCCACCAACCGCATGACCACCGGGCGCGGCTACTCGCTGCTCAAGGCGGCGATGGAGCGGCTGGCCGGCACCCGGATCTCGACCAACATCACCACCGGCGGCAAGGAGATCTTCGAGACCTTCGGCCTAATCGAACGCGCGAAGATCGTCCGCGAAACCCGCGACGGCCGCATGCAGGAGGTCGAGGTCAAGCTCAGCGACTGGGTGTTCAACGCCATCCGCGCCCAGGAGGTGCTGACGCTCTCGCGCGAATACTTCCGTCTGCGCAAGCCGCTGGAACGGCGGGTCTACGAACTGTCGCGCAAGCATTGCGGGCGCCAGAAGGAATGGCGCGTCTCGATGGAGGTGCTGCAGAAGAAATGCGGCTCGGGCTCGACCCTGCGCGAATTCCGCCGCCTCGTCGCGGCGATCGCCAAGGAGGACGAGGAATACAACCACATGCCGGATTACCAGATCCGCATCGACGACGAGAAGGACCACCTCGTGGTGCGCTCCCGCGGCACGGTCGGCCCCGACGCTTCGGACCTCGTCACCATTCCGCCCCTCGACCCCGAGGTCTACGACATGGCCCGCGAAGCCGCCCCCGGCTGGGACGTGCGCATGATCGAACAGGAATGGCGGCAATGGGCCTCCGAAGTCCCCCGCAACGCCGAAATGGCCTTCCTCGGCTTTTGCCGGAAATGGGGGGAGAGGCGGGGAAGGCCGTTCTCGTGATCAGCTTCATTGACCTGCCCCC
Source organism: Salipiger sp. (assembly GCF_048261495.1). GTDB lineage: Bacteria > Pseudomonadota > Alphaproteobacteria > Rhodobacterales > Rhodobacteraceae > Salipiger. Next base: position 1,688 of record NZ_JBLXFX010000024.1, on the reverse strand, counting down.
CGTTGGTCCCTCGTTCATAACGAGAGTCTGCCGGTTTGAGATTGGTAGTCGGCGGGTGGTTTCATGGCAAGCGCGCCGGGCGCAGAGCCATCAGGGAGCGCAAGCGTCCGGCGCGCTTCGAGCGGCGTCAGGTTGTCGAGCGAGGAGTGCGGCCTGACGGCATTGTAGTCATAGCGCCAGAGGGCGATCTTGCGGCGCGCGTCGTCCAGGGTGTCGAAGATCTCCTCATTCAACAGTTCATCGCGCAGGCTGCCGTTAAACGACTCGATGAAGGCGTTCTGCTGCGGTTTGCCAGGATCGATGTAGTGCCAGGCGACGTCGTTCTGCTCGGCCCATTTCAGGATCGTTCGGCTGGTGAACTCGGTCCCATTGTCGCTAACGATGCAAGCCGGCTTGCCATAGATCCTGACCAGCGCATCCAGTTCGCGGGCCACCCTCGCGCCCGAGATGCTGGTGTCGGCGACCAGACACAGGTTCTCGCGGCAGCAATCGTCGATCACCGCCAGGATCCGGAACTTGCGCGACGCCCCGAACGTGTCCGCCACGAAGTCCAGCGACCAGCGCTGGTTCGGCATCAGGGCCAAGGGCATCGGCGTGCGTGTGCCACGTGCCCGTTTGCGCCCCCTTCGCCGCCTGACCGACAGCCCTTCGTCGCGGTAGAGCCGATACAGCTTCTTCGGGTTCATCAGCATGCCCCTGCGCTCCAGCAGCAGCCCGATGCGCCGATAGCCGAACCGCCGGCGCACGGCGGCGATTTCCTGCATCGCTGTGCGGATCTCCAGATTGTCGGGCGGCCGCTCGCGCCGCACCGTCTTCGGATCGACACCGACCAGAACGCAGGCCCGGCGTTGCGAGATGTCATGGTCTCGCACCGCCCTCAGCACCGCGTCCCGCCGCGCGTTCGGTGTCGTCAGGGCTTTCCCAAGAGATCCTTCAGCACGACATTGTCGAGCATGGCGTCCGCCAGGAGCCGCTTCAGCTTGCCATTCTCGTCCTCCAGCGCCCTCAGCCTCTGGGCATCAGACACGTCCATGCCCCCATACTTGGCCTTGAGCTTGTAGAACGTGGCCGGGCTGAGACCGTGACGGCGATAGACCTCCGCCGTCGCCATTCCGGCTTCTTGCTCCTTGATCATCCCAATGATCTGCGCCTCGGTGAAGCGGCTTTTCCTCATGTCGTCTGCTCCTTCGTGATGAAGCAAACTCTACATTAAACTGAGGGACGTTCCGGGGGGCAGGTCATCATCAAGAAATTTTGCAACCCTGCTACCTCATGAGGTCTAGAGGCATATCCGATTGCGGCTGATCAAGGCGGTCCCGGCTCTTGGGAGAGCCAAGCCCATAATGCTCCTAGGGAAATTCCCAGCGCCCCCAGTAAGACATGAGCGATCAAGGCCCCGAGGATGCCGAATCCCAGAAACCAAGCGCAACAGCCAGCAATCGATCCTACAAGAATTCCGAGGGAAACGAAGGCGAGCATCCCATGTACCTCCCAAGAGTGCTCCCTCGATGTTGGTCGGGGCAGGAAGCAAAGTGATCTGCGCCTTACCATATTTAGTGCGAGGTAGCCCTTGGATTTTGAGGTGCCCCTAGTTTTCTAGACACCTGCCTCTGAGGTGCCCCTAGTTTTCTAGACACCTGCCTCTTTCGGTTTCTGCTGTCTGATCTCGAAATCAACGGGCGACAGCA
>NZ_JBLXFX010000023.1:0-12912 GCF_048261495.1 Salipiger sp. | reverse complement strand
ACCGATGCAGGCGAGGCCACGGCAACCGCAGACGCAACGCCGCCTGAGTTTCATGGCCGCAAGTTTCTGCGGGTTCTGGGACCGCAACAGGGGTTCCGCCGCGCAGGCCGCCGGTTTGGCCCCACGCCCGTCGATATCCCGCTCGATGAATTGAGCGAGGAAGAGCAACTGGCGCTCAAGGCTGAACCCCGCCTGATCACCACCTATCACGTCGAAGGCGTGGACGAATAAAGCGGCCAGCTCTGCCCCAAGAGCCGCTTTCGCTCCGGCAAACGGAGCCTTGGCCCGGCGGCGATCCTCGCGTCGCCGGGCCGTTTCACCCCCTCCGGAGCGCTGGCAGATGACCTACACATCCCTTGACGAGCTGATCGATCGCTATGGCGAAAACATGTTGATCGCCCTGACGGATCGGGGCGACGCCGCCACCGGCTTGGTGGATCTGGACACGGTCAATCAAGCCATTGCCGAAGCCGACGCGGTGATCGATGGCTTTCTGAAAGGGCGCTATCAGCTCCCGCTGTCTGAGGTGCCCGCGCAGGTTCCGCCTCTGAGCCGCGCAATCGCCATCTGGAAAATGCACCTCTACGAGGCCCCGAAGCAGATCGAGGCCGAATACCGCGAAGCCATGACCCAACTGCGCGACATCGCGAAGGGGGTCATCCTTCTGGACGTGGCCGGTGTCACGCCCAAGACGAACAGCAGTCAGGGCGTCATGACCACCGACCGCGACCGCCCGCTGACGCAAGACAGCCTCAGGGGGTGGATCTGATGCTGGATGCTGTCAAAGAGCGCCTTGAAACCCGTGTGAGCGAATTTGCGGACCGGATCGAGACATCCGTGGACCTGACCAAGCTCCTGAAGGATCGCGGCATCCCGCAAAACTCCACCGCCTTTGTAGTGCCGATTGGCTTGCAGGGCCGCCGCGCCCCCGACGCCACCGGCATCTTTATGCAGGATTATGTCGAGACCATCGGCGTGTTGCTGGTGGCCCGGTCCTACGACCAAACCGGCTCGCAGGCCCTCGAAAAGCTGCGCCCTTCAATCCAGCAGGTGATGGAGGCCTTGGCCGGTTGGTCGCCCGGATCGGCGTTTGGCGTCTTTGAGCTGCGCCAAGGCAATGTCGCCGGGATCAGCGGCGGCGCGCTTTTCTACATGATTGAATTTTCCATCAACGACCAACTGAGGATCACGGTGCAATGACCAAGCCCAAAAAGCCCAAGCTCCCGACGTCCGGTGGCAGCTATGTCGTCCAGACCAGCGGCAATCTGAAGCAAACCGAGGCCACCAAGCCAAAGCCCCCGCGCAGCGCTGCAGCGCCCACGGAAAAGAAGGAGACCTAAATGTCCCTGAACTGGAAGCAAAAGGTTCTCTTGGTCAAAACCGAGGCGACCTATGGCACCGACGCCGCCCCCAGCGGCGCTGCAAACGCCATTCTCGCGCAGGATGTGCAACTCAAGCCCATGGAGGGCACGGACGTCTCGCGGGATCTGGAACGGCCCTATTTTGGTGCTGACGCGACGATCCCCACCGAGCTGATGAGCGAAATCACGTTTGATGTGGAACTTGCCCCATCCGGCGTGGCTGGCACGCCCCCCGCATGGGGATCGCTGCTGCGCGCCTGCGGTTTGGCGGAGACCATCAACGCGGGCACGTCCGTGATCTATAATCCGATCACGCAAGCGCCGGAGAGCGCGACGGCTCATTTGCACATCGACGCCACCCGCTACGTGATCCTCGGCGCGCGGGGCAATGTGCGCTTGGACCTGCAGGCGCAGGCTGTTCCGAAACTGCGGTTCACCTTCAAAGGCCTCTTTGTGAAGCCGACAGATGCGGCCTACCCCACCGCCGATCTGACCCCGTGGACCGTGCCTCAGGTGGTCACCATGGGCAATACGCCCGTGTTCCAGATCGACGGGGTGGATCTGGTGATGCGCTCGTTCCAGATGGATCTGGGCAACCAGATCGAGGGCCGGTTCTTGGTTGGCCGTGAAGAGGTCAAACTTGGCGACCGGCAGGAGAGCATCGAGACCACCGTCGAGGCGGTTCAGCTTGCAACCTTCGACCCGTTCCAGCGCGCGCTCGATCAAAGCGCCACCGCCCTGCAACTCACGCATGGCACCGGCGCGGGCAAGATTGCCACGCTCGATGTGCCCGCCGCGCAGATGCAGCGCCCGCAGGGGCTGTCCACCGCCCAGAACGTCAAGGAATGGCCGCTGCGTCTGGTCCCGCTGCCGCAAGCGGGCAACGACCAATTCACCCTGACACTCACCTGATCCAGAGGCTCAATCATGTTCAACGTAGAAGAAACCCCGAGTTTCACCCGCACTGTGAAGGTCAAGGTTCCCAAGGGCGAAGGCCATGAGGAACAGACCTTTAAAGCCGCGTTTAACGTGGTGGACGATGAGGTCATCGAGGGTGTGCCTCTGCAAAACGCCGCCGAGGTGAAAAAGGTGCTGCGCAAGATGCTCGCGGGCATGGAAGACCTCGCCAATACCGCAGGCGAGGTGATCCCCTACAGCGACGAGATCCGCGAAAAGATCCTCAAACTACCCTATGTGCGGATCGCTCTTATTGCGGCGTATTACGATGGCGTCACGGATCAGCGCTCGGGAAACTGAGGTGGGCCGGTCGCGCTTGGGCGACCGGCTCCCTCTTCCCTGCCAAGCGCAGTGAAGAGACCAAAGACGACGCGGCATTGTTCGGCCTCAGGCTCAACACCGCCGCGTCGGCCAAAGACCAAGACAAGGCCGCGATCTGGGGCTGCAATCGCCCGGCACTGCTCGCATTCCTTGCCATTCAGACACAGTGGCGCGTTCTGGCGCAGGCCGATGGCAGCCGCTTCTGGGTCGGCCTTGATTACGCCGCTGCAGAACCCGCGTTCAGGCTTGAGGGCCTGACCCTCACGCCCACCGATTGGGTGGGCCTTCGCATCATCGAGGACGCAGCGCGAACCGCGCTGAATGAGAGGTAATCATGACGTTTGTCGTGCAAGGCGAGATCTTGATGGATGGCTCCGACGCTAAGTCGGAACTCCAGCGCCTGCGCGCAGAGCAGGCCAAGGTGGTATCGTCGACCGATAAGGCCAATCAATCTTCCACCCGTTGGGGCCGTACCGTGTCCGGTATGCGTACCCGCCTCAGTAACTTGCGCTCTGGTGCATCCAGTTGGGTGGCGGGGCTGCGCAACGTCGATGATACGCAAGAGCTTGCCGCCGGAAGTCTCGCCAATCTCACCTCACAATTCAACGATGTTACTGTGATGATGGCGGCGGGTCAGAACCCGATGCAGCTTGCAATTCAGCAGGGCACCCAGATCACGCAGGTGTTCGGCAACCGTGGTGCTGCGGCAGCGCTGGCCGCGACCCGGCAAGCGGCGATGAATATGATCTCACCGCTAAACCTCATCACCATCGGCTCGATTGCTGCAAGCGCTGCAGCGGTTCAATGGCTCACCAGCGCCAGCAAAGAGGCCGAAACCTTTGAAGACCGCCTGCAGGCGATGAGCGATGCCGTCGAGGTCTTTGGTAAACGTCAAGAAGAGGCCTTTCAAAGCACCGCTGACATGATCAAGGGGTTCGGGTCTGCCTCGCCTGAGTTGCGCGCTGTGCTTCAAGACCTAGCCGCGATGGCGAGGCTGGACGCACAGGAAGAGATCGACGGGATTTCAGAGAGCATCAGGGGGCTGGTCATCGCTGGCAATTCCGCAACCGAAATGTCGCGGATGTTCGATGCTGGCGATTTTCTTGGCTTTGGTTCCGCCAATCGGGCGGGTCGTGCTGTGAGCGCACAATTCGCCAGCAGCTTGGACGCAATGCGTGACGCGATTGAGCCTGCAGAGCGGCTAAAAGCTGCGCTCGATATCCGAGATGTGTTGCTAGAGACCAGCGGCGGGATCGAAAACCTGAGCGCGCGCCAAGAGGAGTTTTATAACGGTCTGGCGCAGCTCATCCAAGAACTCGAAGCCTTTGGCGCTACAGTTCGCCAACCATGGGATGACCTACGCGAGACCGGCAAAGACCTGTGGTCGGATCTGACCGCCAACGCAAAGGAGTATCTTGATACACGCTTGGAGGTGGACGCTTCTGCGCGGTCCACAATTGAGCAGCTTCAGCTAGAGGCCGAAATTAACGAGGCCATCCGCACCAGCGGCGAGGGCAGCGTGGAAGTGGCAGAGCTGCGCCTTCAGGCCGAGCGCGAGCTGTTCGAACAGCGCGTCGAAGAGCTGACAATCACAGAAGAACTCAAAAAGGAGATGATGGCCGCTTGGGATGCCGCCAACGGCGTTGCAGGCGTCGATATGGCAGGCAACATCGCGCTGGCCGCTAGCGAGGCGCAGCGCCTCAAGAATGAACTGCTGGCAGCAAAAGGGGCGGCGATTATGGCCGCCGCCAAAGCCAACCCAGATTTTCATGATCCGCGCGGTGAAAGCCCCGGCTCGGGCAATAAGGAATACGTCTACCAAGACCAAGGCCTGCCGCGTGTGGTGCTGCCGCCCAACCCCAGAAGCCGCCGGTCTGGCGGGGGCAGATCCGCCTCATCCGCCGACCGCGAACGCGAGGCCATTGAGCGCTTGATGCAACGCGAGCGCGAACGGCTGGAGATCCTGCGCGAGACCGATCCGGTTCAACAAGAGATGATCCGTTTCCGCGAGACCATGAAATCCGCAACCGATGCCGAACGCGAGGCGCTCGAAAAGATCATCAGCAAGCGGCTGGAAGAGCAAAAGGCGATTGAACAGACCCGCGAGCTGGGCAGCTACTTGGGCGAGACCATGCAGGACGTGAGCGCGGCTCTGGTGTCCAGTGGCGATGCTGCCGCCGATGCATGGGACCGGGTCAAGGCGTCCATCCTCTCCGCGATCCTGCAGGCCAGCCTACTGGGCGAAGGCCCGCTGGCCGGGGCTTTTGGCACGGATGAGACCGGCGGTTTTATCGGGGGCCTTTTGAAGCGCGCAGATGGCGGCATCATCACAGGCCGGGGCGGTGATCGCAGCGATCAGGAGCTGGTCCTAGCTAGCCCCGGCGAGTTCTTTGTGAACGCCAAAGCCACCCGCAAGCACCGCCACCTTCTGGAAGCGATCAACGCCGGGTCGCTCTTACCCGCTGCATTGCCTGCCTTTGCAAATGGCGGGGCCTTCGCCGCGCCGCCGGTGTTGCCCGCCGTGAGTGCCGGGGGATCCTCACAAGCATCGGACATGTCGCGCGTCCGCATTGAACCCAGCCCGCTGTTCCGGGTCGTGGTTGAGGAGCAATCCCGCCAGACCGCAGTTGAAGTGAACCAGAATTACGACCGCGAGCATTCCGGCGAGGCCTTTAATCGCAACTTAAACGACCCGTGGAGTGTAGGCTGATGGCGCTTTCTTGGCCGCTTCCCTTGGAGAGCTTTTTCGAAGGCCTTCCGATTCAGAAAATCAGTTGCCGCCTCGGTCGGGCTGAGACCAGCTCCGAGACCGGCGGCGGTGAGGTGATCTCGCACGGCATGGGCACGCGGCTGTGGCGCGGGCGCATTGTTCTGGACAAAGAGATCCACACCTATTGGGCCGCCATTGAGGCCAAGCTCGCCCTGCTGGAGCAACCCGGCGCGAGCCTGTTGCTGCGCGATACCCGCTTCAATGGAACCCGCTTTGACCCGCAGCTCGCAATCCTCGGCACCTCTAACCCGCAGATTGCCAGCCTTGCCGCCAATAACCGCGAGCTGGACCTCTCGGGCCTGCCTGCGAACTACAAGATTGCCGCCGGGGATCTGCTCGGCTTCACCTATGGCGCCAACCCCACCCGCTATGCCTACCACCGCGTGGTGGTCGGGGCTGAGGCCGGTGTTACCGGCATTGCCAGCGATATCGAGGTCATTCCCTTCATCCGGCCCGGCGCGCAGGTGGGCCGCCCTGTCACGCTTGGCGTCCCGGTTCTGAAAGCCCGCATTGCCAACGCTGAATATGGGCAGAGCCGCGCGCGGTTGAGTGAGGGCGGCTCCTTCGAGTGGACCCAGACGCTGAGGTAAACATGCAGTACGACGCAGTCACACAGGGCCAACTGGAAGAGCGGCGCGGCACCGACGCGCGTGTCCTTTTGTGGATTGAGGCCAAGAACCGCGAGACCGGCCTGCCCGAGGTGATCGGCTTCTGGTCTGGCGATGACCACCAAGACTTTCTGATCGATGGCGAGATCCGCACCTATTTCGGCGCGGGTCAGGTGATCGATGTGCCGCCGATCATCGTGGAGCCGGGGTTTCAGGTGCGCAACTACCGCGTGAAGCTGCCGCCCTTCACCGAAGAGGTGAAAACCCTGATGCAGACCTATGAGCCACGCTTGGCGCGGGTGGAGATCCATTCCTGCCCGCTGGACATCGACAGCGGCGCACCGCTTGGCACCCCCGTGCGGTGCTTCAAAGGGTTTCTCAATCAGGCCCCCGAAGAGCGCAAACAAGGCGACGCCAGCTACACCGAATTGGTGATGGTCACCAATGCCCGCATGCTGACTTTTGGGCTGCCGCTGAAGCGCTCGAGCGCCGAGCTCAAGCGCCGCAACCCGAATGATCGGGGCCGCGAATACATCGACATCACCGGCCAATGGACCGTGCCATGGGGGATGTGATGCAAGACAGATCCGAGATGCTGCTGCACTACCTGCGCGGTGTGCGCCTGCGCTGGAGCGGGTTTCGCCCCGGTCGGGTGGATTGCGCCAACTATGCCCACGGCTGGTACAAGCTGGTGACCGGAACCGACATCCGCGCCCGGCTTGGCATTGAGTACACCACACTGGAAGAAGGCAAGGAGGCCCTGCGCGCCAAAGGCTACCGCGACCTTGCCGCGCTCGCTGCCAGCTACATGCCGGAGGTGAACACCGCCGACGCAGCGCTTGGCGATATCGCCGCCCTCAGCGATGGGTCTGAGATCATCCTCGGCATCATTGGCGGGCCGCAGGTTCACGTCCTCACGCTGGCCGGGCCGAGCGTTCTGAGCCGGTGTAAAGCCGAGCGGGTGTTCCGCCCATGAAGCGCCTGTTTGAACGCCTGTATCTGATCCTCTTTCTGGTGCTTTTGGCCTCCCCTGCGGCAGCCGATCCCATCAGCGCAATCGTCGCGGCCGTCAGCTCATTCTTTGCGGGTGGGTCGGTTTTGGCAACGCTGGCCTCGGCCCTGTTGCGCTCACTGGTCAAAGCCGGGATTTCGCTGCTGGTGGCCAAGCTGCGCAAGCGCAAGCAAAAGACCCCCGGCATTCAGTCCACCCACACGACCAGCGGCGGGACCGAGCCGCAGGCCACCGTGCTGGGCCGTTTCGCGACACGCGGGCATCTGGTCTATCAATGCAGCTATCATGAAAACAATGCATGGCTCGCGCATGTTGTCGAACTGGGCGACCTGCCCGGCGCTACCCTGCGCAATCTCATTCTCGACGGGGTGTATGCCGACCTTGGCCCGGTCGATAGCCTTGGTCTGCGCCCGATCCTGTCAAAGACGGAAGAGGGCATTCCTTACAGCTACATCGCCTTTTTCGACGGCACGCAAACCACCGCGCATAATCATCTTGTGAGCTGGCGCGGCGGCGCTGCTGACCGGCCATGGACCTCAGATCACATCCTGACCGGCACCTGTTATGCGGTGCTTTATTTCTACCGGCGTGATCATCTTTATCCCAGCGGCGTGCCGAGATACGCCTTTGAGCTGGACGGCCCGCCGCTCTATGACATCCGCAAAGACAGCACCATGGGCGGCGACGGCTCCCACCGGTTCAACGATCCGGCAAGCTGGGATCAAACCACCAATCCCCTGGTCATTGCCTACAATGTCCTGCGCGGGATTGCCCTACCGGGTGGCGATCTCTGGGGCGGTGGGTTTCCGGCTGAAGACCTGCCCTATTCTGAGTGGGCCGAGGCTATGGACACTTGCGATCAGGTGGTCGCAGGGACTGGCCGCACGCAGTTTGAAGCCGGGTTTGAAGTCAAGTTTGAAGAGGCCCCCGCCGACTTTCTGGAAGAGTTGTTTTCCGCCGCGAATGCCCAGATCGTTGAGACCGGCGGCTATTGGTATCCGATTGTCGGCAGCGCCACCGCCGCCTCGGCTACGATTTCCGATGATGATGTTCTGATCTCGCAGGCGTGGCAGCACGACCCTTTTCCCGGCCTTGAAAACACCTTTAACGCGGTCACCACGACCTACACCAGCCCGGCCTCTTTGTGGGAAGCCTCCACGCTGGAAACCATCGTCAAAGACGAGTGGGTCGCAGAGGATGGCCGCCAGAAGCTCTTCGAGCTGAACCTGCCAATGGTCTACAGCGCCGAACAAGCGCGCCAGCTCACCGATGCGCTCTTGCGGGAAAACCGCCGGTTTCGGACCCATCGCCTGCCCTTGCCCGGTGAATACGCCCGCCTGCGTCCGCTGCAGAATGTGCATTTGAGCCTTCAGGACTACGGCTACGACGCCAAGACCTTCCGCATCACTGAGGCGGCCTATGACCTGCAGACGCTGAACGTCTCCCTCTCGCTGCGCGAGACCGACCCGGCGGACTTTGACCCGGATCCGGTGCTGGAGCTGCCGGAGACACCGCGCCCGACCGGCCCGATCCCCGTGACCGACGCGGGCGTTGTCGGCTTGGCCGTTGCCGGTGAGACCATCACGGCAGCGGATGGCAAGGCCCATGCGCCCGCAATCCGCATTGTCTGGGACGGTCGGCTATCTGACACCTGCACCGGCCTGACCTTCCAGATCCGCGTGCAGGGGCGACCTGAAGCCGAGGCCGACACCATCAGCACCACCAATGTCGCGGGCGGCAACTACCGCCACCACCCGGTGCAGCCCGCTGGCGACTATGAGGTGCGTGGCAAAGCTATTGCGCCAACGCGGTTGACGGAGTGGTCGGCGTGGCTGCCCGTCACAACGCCTGATGTGCGACCGGGCCTTGATGACCTTGCCGATGAGGTTGGCGAGGCAATTGATACCGTCCAAGCCAATCTCAACACAGCGGTCACTTCGCTCACTGTCGATTACAACGCCGCCCAACAGGCTGCACAGGATGCCGAAACAGCCGCAGATGCGGCAGCGCTCGCACGGGACAGCGCGGCGAGCCATGCTGCAGCTTCAGATGCTGACCGGTCATTGGCCGAACAAGCCGCCGCGAATGCACAGGGTTCCGCAAGCGCGGCAGCCTCATCCGCCTCCGCTGCGTCGTCTTCGGCCACGGATGCGGCGCAGGATGCCAGCGCTGCCAATGCAGATCGGCTTGCGGCACAGACTGCCCGCAGCGGCGCGGAAAGCGCGCGGGATGCCTCTGTTGCGGCTCAGAACAGCGCCAGCGGGTCGGCCTCGGCTGCCGCCAGTAGCGCCACCCTCGCAGCCAATGCAGAAGGTAACGCCCAACAAGCCGCGACAGCGGCGGCAAACAGTGCATCCAGCGCTGCCGCGTCTGAAACCGCTGCAGGAACCAGTGCGTCGGCGGCGGAGACAAGCAGCATCAGCGCCGCTGCATCCGCCAATAGCGCCGCCGATGATGAGGCCGCAGCCGCAGGCCACGCCTCCGACGCCCGCAACTCAGAACTCAATGCGGCGACCTCCGAGGCCAACGCAGCGGGCAGCGCGGCGTCGGCGTCCACGTCGCAAGAGGTGGCAGCCCGGTCTGAGCTGGCGGCCTCGGCTCTGGCATCTGGCAACCTTCTGACCGATCCGTCTTTTGGGTTCTCAGACGTAAATGAAGCGTGGGAAAACTCGCTGGGGGGTGTAGCCTCTTATGTCACCCACGGGCAATCCCTGCCGAGCAATCCCAAGGCGCTGCGGATCTCGCAGGGAAGCAGCGCAAACGCGGGGGCTTACGCAAAAAACTATCATGACCGCGACGATTGGGTCGGGCGCACGCTGCGGGTGGTCGCAAAGATCAGGGCCAGCCGCAGCGGTTTGAATGTCTATCGCTCGGGCCTCCTGCTGCGCAGCGCCGACGACACGCGCGGGTTTGAAACCGATATTTACCCGCCGATCACAACCGAGTTTCAGGCGTTTTCTCATGACATGCTGCTCACGGATAATGTGGCCCGTGACCGCATGCGGATGCGGTGGTATTTCACCGGCGGAACGGGCAACGATTGGATCGAAGTCACGGATATATCGGTCACGGATGTGACTGAGGTGATCGCTGCCGGGGCCAGCGCCAGCGCGGCGGCGTCCAGTGCCAGCGCCGCATCCACCAGTGCAACCGATGCCGCCCAAGAGGCGACCAGCGCGCAAAGCGAGCGGGTCAGTGCCGAAACAGCCGCATCGGCGGCGCTGGTGTCGCAACTGGCGGCGGCATCCTCCGCCACATCCGCCGAAAACTCTGAAACGGCGGCTGTCCTGGCTCAAACCGTCGCGGTTCGCGCACGCAATGCGGCGCAGGCTCACGCGACCGGAAATCTTATTCCCGATCCTGCCTTTGATGAGGAAGACTGCGTAAGCTCTTTGGGGGGCGATCTGTCCTATGTCACGCATGGGCAGGTTGGCACCATTAACCCCAAATCCGTCCGGTCGGCGTCAACCGACAATGACCCCACCGATGCGGGCGTTTATCTGGGCCGCACCAGCCTCAACGCCCCACCCGGTCCATGGGCGGGCAAGACGCTCCGCCTGAGTGGTAAAATCAGGACGTCGTCGGTTGGAATGAACCTCAGCGTCGGGATCGCGTTCTTTGGCGAGACCGGGCCACTTGTGACAACGGTCTATGAGAGCATCACGCCAACAACCGGGTTTTCGGAGTTTGCCACCGAGGTCACAGTTCCGGCGTCTGAGACCGACTATATCTACGCACAGGGGCGGGTGTTCTTTCAGGCCGCGACCGGCGGGACGCAATGGCTGGAAGTGGTCGACCCGTTCCTTGAGGATGTGACGGTTGCTGCCGAAACCGGCATTATTCAAGCCGCTCTGGCCGATCTCGAGGGCAATGCCTCGGCCTCGATTACCATGCGGGCGCAGGCCGGATCCGGGGGCGCAACGCTGGAGCTGGTCGCAGCCGATGACCCCACCGGCGCGACATCAGCGGCGCGGATTTCGGCTGACAACATTCTGCTCGATGGCACGGTTCAGGCCCAGCACATCGGCGTCACCAGCCTGTCAGCTCTGGTGGCTGAGATCGGCCATTTTAAGAGCGCCGCCAGCGGTGAGCGTGTTGAGATCGAAGATGACCGCATTCGGGTCTTCGACGGCAACAACGTCCCGCGCGTCGTCATCGGGAGGCTGGACTGATGGCCTATGGCATCGAGATGCGAAACGCGGACGGGTCTTTGGTTCTGGAAGGGCGGCAAACCCTGCCCCGGCTGGTGTTCCGCAAGAAAATCAAATGGGACCAGACCGGCCTGATCGCGACATTTCCCGACTTTGACGACACGCGCGGGGCCTTGGCCCTGACGCCGGGGGCCTTTCGCTACATCAATTCGTACATCGAGGGCACAGGGCAAGTGACCCGGCGGGTTGGCGAGGGCGAGGGTTATCCGCGCGGCGCGCTTTATGCCTACAACCCAATCTCGATGCCATCGGTCCATTGGGACAATGACACCAAAGAGCTGTCTGTCTTGGGCACAACGCCTTCCTATGGGGGCTTTGTCTCCGATTGGTGGGCCTACGGCATCCACTACAAGTGAGGGCAAAATGACCTACGGCGCGCAACTGCAGAACGAACTCGGTGAGACCATCACGGAATATGAGGATGTGCTATACGAGATCGACACGTTCCAGACGATCACGCCCCCGACCTATCAGTATTCTTACGGGTTTGATCATGCTTACTTTGAAGGCTGGGTGAACACAGTTTCCAGCCCGGCGACGCCATATTACGAACAGGTCGCGCGCAGTGGGCACATGGCGGTTTCCGGCTGGTCGAGCGACGGGCGTAAACGCTCGCGATATTGGGTCGGCGCTGACATGTGGGATTTGAATACGCTCCCTTTTGTTCAGCTCAAGAGCAATGGCATCTGGGGGATGCTGGGCAGCCCGTTTCGCTATGCCAATAACGGCGCGCGCGTCCTGCAATGGGCGGTCGGAACCTCTGACACCCTTTTGTCCTGCAAGATGGCCTCTACAACCCTGCCCGCCAGCCTGAGCGGCACTTACGGCATGCAGATCCGCAAGCCCAATGGGGATGTGTCATTTGACAGCCGCGCCAAGATGATTTCGCTCGCGGGGCATTTTTACATGTCCCAGAGCGACATGAATGCGGTTTTGGAAAATGGCGCGACCCGTACCTATTCCATCAATTCGCCTGCGCCGGGGGCCTATATCTGCGCCCCGCATTACACCTCGTTTCTCTACACCGGAACCGGGGCGGCATGGGTGCCGCGATTGCGCCAGACCGACAGCACCACGTTTCTGCTGGATCGCATCGCAATCAGCGGGCTGCGCCCCGGCCCAATTCCCGCAGCCGGATATGCCGGGGCGTTCTTCCACGACACGACCGTCATGGTCGCGCGCAACATTTAACCAAAGCCAAAGGAGAACTGGCAAATGACCGAACCAACCTCAACACCATCTGAAGAGCCTTTTGTGTCCAGCATTCCGCAGGTCGCAGCCGTGCAACAGATCATCGCTGATATCGAGAATATCCCTGACACAGTGGACGGGATGGATATGCGCCAATTCAAACGCATGGCGGTGACAAGTGGTGCAACATTCACCACCAATCTCACAGCGGTGATTAAACTCGGCACCCCGTCTGGGTGAGGCGATTTAAGGGCCTTTGAGGGGGCTTAAACGCCCCCTCTCAATTAACTTAACCAAACAAAGTACGATTAAGCCAAGCCAGCCTCAGACAAGGCTTCATCGATGCTTAACTGCTGAGAAACCCATGCAGCGAACAATTTGATCACCTCAACATCCATCTCGGTAAAGGGGCGACGTGCTTCAGGTGAGGAAAAGTTCAAAGTTCCAAATGTACGCCCCCCAACAATGAGAGGCACCCCAA
>NZ_JBLXFX010000022.1:0-33727 GCF_048261495.1 Salipiger sp. | reverse complement strand
CTGTCGTTGCCGTCGCCGCCGATCAGCGTATCGGCACCGTTCTCGCCGCGCAGGGTGTCGTGCTGGCGGCCGCCGAATATCAGGTCACCGAAATCGCCGCCGAAGATCAGGTCGTCGCCATCATCGCCGCGCAGCGTGTCCGACCCGATGCCGCCATCGACCGTGTCGGCCCCGCCCCCGGCGTTGATGGTGTCGGAGGCTCCGCCGCCGCTCATACTGTCGCGACCAGCCCCGCCAAAGAGCAGATCGGCGCCGGTCCCGCCGATGAGCAGATCTCCACCACCGTCGCCGTAAAGCCTGTCACCGCCGGCTCCCGCATCTAGTGTATCGAAACCGGAGCCGCCACGGAGCAGATCATCACCCTCTTCGCCAAGGATTGAGTCGGCACCATCGTTGCCGCTGATCGTGTCGTTACCAAGGCCGCCGAGCACGGTGTCGTTGCCCTCGACACCTTCTATCTCGTCGGGCCGGGTCGTCCCTTGCAGCGTCAGGCCGCTCGTGTCACCCACCAAGCGCAGTGTCAGCGGCTGGAATCGCAGCGTACCTGAGTCGTCCTCGATAAGTACGTTCCAGTGGGTGACTGCCGTTTCGCCCTTCGGCAGCATGTTCTCAGGATCGGAGTAGGTGAACAACATCTCGCCGCCTTCGAAGACAGTGAGCGTTCCGTAATCGGTCGCGATGTCGAGCCGGCCATTAACCGTTTGTCCATTGAACTGCACGATCCTCAGACGGAAGCCGGTGTCGTTGTCCAGAATATTGGTGCGGAAGCTACCGTTCTCCTCCAACGCGGTGACGTCGTCCGCCGTAACCTCGAAAGGAATCGGCAGCACGATGTCGACGTTCTGACCAACGAGCCGGAAATCGCCCGTGCCGATGATGTTCTGGGGAAAGAATACCGAAAGGTCCGTGCTGCCGTCTCCGGCCAGTGCGACAGGGACAAGATCGAACAGGGCTTCGTCGTAGGTATCCGCGATCATGCCAACGTCCAGGGGCGCGCCTCCCAGGGTGCCTGCGGCGTTGACCACCTGAAGGGCCACATCGACCTCTCCATCGGAAAAACGCACCCAGCCCACGGCAAATCCCCCGTCAAGCAGCGCCGTGGTGTCATGACCGAAGGCGAAATCCGAGATGGTGTCGATTGCGATTTCCTCGCCGCGCGGGCTGCCCGCAGCGTCGAAGATCCGAGCCTTGATCCCACCGGTGCTGCCGCTGGCGTCCCAAGTCACGACGAAGCCGCCTTCGGTCAGGGCGGTGATCTGCGCGCCATGGCCGCCGACGTCGGAAATCCCGGCCTCCACCGGGCCCGACACCAAGCTGCCGCTTTCGGTCATCTCCATGAGCATGAGCGTGCCGCCAACCTGCCAGGAAATCACAAGCGTGCCGTCCGCCAGTTGCGTGGCCGAGGGCTCCGTCTCGGCGCCGGCTGTGCCGGGAAGGTCGACGGGTGCGCCCACCGCTTCGGAGTTGTCGTCGAAACGCTGCAGGAACAGATCGTTGTTGGTCGTGCCGGTATCCGTGTCCGTCCTGCGCGCAATCAACACATAGCCGCCACCCGAGAGTGCGGCGAGCGCCGGGTCGGCGAGAGATCCGATGGCCGTGACCTGGTTGCGCCCGTGTTCCGGCCCGAAGAGCAGATAGCTCGCCACGCCGAGTTGGACGGGGCCCGGAGCGGCAGACGCATCGGTCCAAGCGGCCGCCCACCCCCCGCCCGACAGGGCGATCACCTGCGGGTCGGCCTGGTCGAAACGGGTCGAGAGCGGCAGGTCGTAGGGGGCCAGGAAATCCGATCCGTCGTCATTGAGCACCTGCCCGGTGACACCTGTCCCCGATCCGTCGGCGCCGAGCGTCGCCCAGACCAGTGCGCGGCGGTCATCGGTCCGCTCCACCACGCTAGGAGCATATGCCAGTCCTGCGGAGGCATCGCTGACCACATAGGTCGAGCCCGACAGATCGATCAGGGCTTCGTCGTCGCCCTCGATCAGAACGTCTATGGTACGGGAAGCCGTGCCGTCGAAGCTGGTGACCGTCACCGAGTCGATCGCGAATTCGCCACTGTCGAGGGTAGCAAAGGCCGCGCTGTCGAGATCGACCTCGTAGCTCCATGTCCCGGTAGCGCTGACGCTGAAGGTGCCGTAGTCGCCGGCTAGCGCAACCGCGTCGGGCACTTGCAGCCGGTTCTCGCCCCGATTGGGGTCGGTCACGATGATGTGGCCTTCGGCCGACAGATCCGGTCCGGCCTCTTGCACGCTGCCCGAAAACGCGCCCGAAAGCACCGCGTCGACGGGGGACTCGGTGACCTCGATACTCACGATGCCGGTTGCTTGGTTACCGTCGGTGTCCTCGACCACGTATGTAAACCCGCCCTGGCCAACGAAGTCGTCCGCTGGCGTGAAGACGACCTGCCCCGAGGCATCAAGCATGACCGTACCGCCGAGCGGGTCGATCACGTCGAGAATACCGGTCAGCGGTCCGTCATCGAGATCGTTATTGAGTAACGTCGCCGGTTCGATGGTAAGAACTGTCCCCGTCTGCGTCGAAAGGTGGTCGGTCACCAGTTGCGGCACCTCGGGCAAGGTCACGGCGCCGTTCTCGAAACCGTAGACGAGGTAGATAATGCCGTTCCAGCCGGTGATAAGGATGTCGTTCACCCCGTCTCCGTTGACGTCGCCGCCGCCGCCGATCTGGCTGGTGCTGTCGCGCTCACGACTCTCGTCGAGCGAGAATCCGCGCAGCCCGTTCAGTGCCGTGATGTCCAGCATCGCCGGGTAACCCACTTCGGAACCGAAAATGACATAAGCCGTGCCGCGTCGGTCCTGACTGTCTGCATCCGCCGTGCCATAGGCAACGAGGCCGATATCGTCGACGCCGTCGCCATTCACATCCCCCAGAGCCGCAAGGTTGCTTCCCAAGTCCGCGCCCGCGGGGGCGCCACCGATGGTGAAGCCCCTCGTCCCATCCAGCGCCGCAAGATCTACCCCGCTCGCAAGCCCGTCCGCCGCGCCGAAGACCACATGCACGACCCCGCCCCCGTTGACGCCGGCATCTTCCTGCGTGATGGCGAAATCATCGTAGCCGTCCGCGTTGATGTCCCCCACGAAGGTGAAGTCGAAGCCGATGCCGGTGCCGTCGATGCGGATCCCGTCCGACGTCGACAGGGTATCAAGGTCGATTGCCGTTCCGGGGGCCGCGTCCCGGCCATAGATCATGAAAATGGCGTCCCCGGTCGACAGCAGCAGGTCGTCCATACCGTCACCATTGATGTCCCCGCCGGTGCTCATCCGGTTGTTAAGGTCATCTACGCTCCCGCCGAGGATACGCAAATCAGCCTGCGCCGTGGTGCGTGCGCCGAAGGTGCCGCCGGTGCCGTAAAAAATCGCGACCTCGCCCGCGCTGCTGCGCCCGAGCGGATCTGCGGAACTGCTGACGAGCACGACATCGTATTGCCCGTCACCGTTGATATCGGTAGCGGAACCGCCGGTGTAGCCATAGAAATCGTTGACCGCAGCCCCGGTGATCGACCCTACCTGGCCCGAACCGGCGCTGTCGAGGGCCAGTTCTGCCGGCCAGCTCAGACCGCCTCCGTAGACGATGTGCAGACGGCCTTGGTCGTCGCTGGCATCGTAGCTGGGATCGGCGATGCCGAAATCCGGGATGCTGTCGCCGTTGATGTCGCCGAGGGCCGTGATGCTGCTTCCGAGCGCGCTGTTCTGCGACGGCGCCGGCATGCGGAATCCGAAAACGCCATCGAGGCCCACAAGACTCACCGCGTCGGTGTATCGCACGAAGGTCCCGACATCCTGCCCCCGCACCGCACCATCGAAGCCGTCGGAATTTCCGAAAAGCAGGTAGCTGTCCTCTCGGAAGTAGACATTGTATCCGCTGGGCTGGATCAGCCGACCGCCGATCAGGACATCGTCCAGCCCGTCGCCGTTGACGTCTCCGACGATCTGCGGAGCACCAAAGGTCGCCGTGACACTCGAGTATTCCCCGACGAGGAACTCCCCGGTCACACCGTCGAGGCCGCGCAGCGAGACGAAGGGCGTGAGGGCGGACACTTCGACCGAGACTTGCGCCGTGTCGGTGCCCCCTGCCCCGTCGCTCGTTGTGTAGATGAATCCTGCCGTCCCGGTGAAGGCTGCGTCAGGCGTGAAGAGGATCGTGCCGTCGGACTGCAGCGTGACAGTGCCATCGGTGGCACCACCCACGCTCTCGACACTCAGCGCATCGCCGTCGATATCCACGTCATTGCCGGTCAGCTCCGCCTGCGTGATCACCTGCCCCCCGCCGGAGCGGGCGCCGGTGATCCGGTCGTCCTGGGCAATGGGCAGATCGTTGACCGGGGCAACCTCGACCGTCGCAGTGGCTGTACGCGTTTCCACCCCGTCGGACACCGTGAACGCGAAGGTGACAGGCCCGTAGTAATCCGGCGGCGCGGTCACGCTGACCGTACCGTCACCGTTCAGCACGACATCCCCGAAATCGGCGAGGCCCACCGAAACAAGGGAAAGCGAGCGTCCATCGTCGGTTGTGGCGCCGGACAGCAGATCCGCTTCGGTCAAGGTCAGCGCAACGTCCTCGTCCGTGCCGAACGTCGCGTCCGTGACCTCGAGGACCTCACGGGTGTAGGCAAAGGTCCAGGCGCCATCGATACCGGTATTCCCCGTCAACCCCGGCAGGTTCGCCGCATTGCCCGCGGTCGGGATCTGGTAGGTAAAGTCGCCGAAATGCACCCCGGCGACGGCATTGACGGAGTAGCCACTGCTCTCGACATTCTCGTATCGCACGACAACCTGAAGATCACCCGGCTCGCCGTTATCGAAGAGTTGCACCTGGAAGCTTGCGGTGGCGGACGGGCCATTGAAACCGTAGTAGCCGACATCAAGCCAAGTCACGGTCACGACATCGCCGATTGTGTCGATGTCGACGAAAATGTCCGCCTCGCCCATGTTCATGAGGTCGGTCCAGAGCCCCGCGATGATCGGCGTGGTCGCGTTGGTCACGCCATCGTGGTAGTTGTGGAAGCGGTAGGAATTGTTGCCGAACCCGATGAACCCGTTGGTACTGATCAGGAAGTCAGACACTGCGGAATAGCTCACGTCATAGAAGTGGAACCCGTTCTCGAAGACCGCCGATACATCGACCCGGATCTGCAGGTCGTCTCCGGAAGGAAGCCGGATCTCGCCATATCCGGCAGGGCCGCCAAGGCCGGTGACGAGCGTGTTTGAATTGATCACTGGCAAAACGATTACTCCGTAAAACTGGCGTTCATACGACTAACAAGTCAGGACCCACCGAACAACCGGAGCGCTATCTACCCACCGGCCGAGGACCCGTGCATACCGACCGTATCGGCATATTCACATTCTCGTGAGTGAGAAAGTTTGGGCCCGGACGCGGCTCCTCGGCGATTTCGGGCGGGATTCCGCGAATCATCCGGTGCTCCTTCTTCGAAATCCGTCCGACTGATTGTAGGCAGCGGTCTAAGGTTTGCGTTCCCACCAAACAGGGTCACCGCGCGGGATCCGGGATTGGTGAGTCAGGCGACTTGTAGCCGCAGGCGACGGGGAGTGGGACCAAGCGAAAGTCTGAGATCTTCCGGCAACCTGATTGGCAAGGCTTCAAGCCGCATTTCACAATACCCCGCAACTTTGAACGAAGAAATTTAGACACTCACGTGAAAGCATCCGAGGCCCAAGACCGTTTCACGCCCGAACAGAATTGGCGACCTCAACTCATAAGCGTTTCGAGGAAGGCTTGGCGCCGAAGAAGCGACGAAGCTCTCCGACCGTCAAGCCGGTCAGCGAAGCGACCTCTTCTTTTGGCAAAGCAATGTCGGCCCACATGAGGCCTGCCTTTCCGAGGGTTTCAAGCTTCATGTGTTGTCGTGGTTCTTCCTCGACCGGCGAGGTCTCCTGTTCGTAAGCCGAATGGTTCGTGCGATTCATGCTCTTCCTCTTTCTCGACTGACACCGCAATCACACCGTCGGCTGCCTTCAGTGCCACACTCATTTGCGTCGCGCCGGAAATAACATTCTCGCATGGGCTGTATTCAAGACAAATCAATCAACCTGCGCAAGAACTCGCGCAAACCGATAAAACAAGAACATGCGCGGCGTGTCCGGGAAGAGCCGCAAGACCGTTGTCCCGATACCGCGTCAGCCAGTCGAGAGCGGCGTGCCAGCCGGGACCTGCGTGTGACATCAAGAAGAGAGGCGACCTGCTGGGGGCGCCTACGGATCCCGGACTGAGCGATTGCTATGGTCCAGACATCAGCCATGGGACGGACTTCGCGCGGGCCAAGGTTTCAGGCTGGCAGACCGTCCGCACCTGCCGCTCAGTCAGCGCGTTTTTTGCAGTCCGTGATTCATGGTGGTGCGCTTTAGACTATCAGCCTCCAATTGAGCACTCTTGAGACCTTGGCCGCCTCTTGGACATGGACAATCCGATGAGCCCGCCGACAATATTCAGTTTACCTTCTTGGTACCGCCGGGTCATACCCCGAAGGTACCCCCCCGGGCTGAGGATCGGTTGCTCCCCGTTGCTGGCCTTGGCGTCGGTGATGAAGACGCACCAGGTCGCATTCTCTTCACCCATTTTTTGCACAGCATCATTCCAGGCAGACTGGCTTATTCCGAGTTCTGGCAGCCGGCACTGAGCTGCAACGCAAAAGTCATGCAGATGCAGACTGGACCAGCCCGCGCGGCCTTGCCTTCGCATATCGAGGTAGAGCCGCATGTTCTCTGAGGCGAGCGGAATGAAGGTCTGGATCGGGATCTTGGTGAGGATTTCAGACTTGTGCGCCGCGATCATCACCCGATCATACCTTTCTCGGCAGGAAAGGTCGCCGCCCGACGAACCGTCTTGGAGTCTCGGACGCACGGGCATGTCCGCCCTTCGACCATCAACGCTGACGTTACAAAGTACTTCGTTAGAATCTTGATTTGTATCTTGTATATAGGACCGCTCGTTTTCATGCGATCCGCCGCTCGTTTCAGATGGGACATGCAGCAGATCAAGCGCAGAGATGCAGAGCGCGTCGGCCTCGGCGACATGTCTCTCCAGATCCGCCACGGGCATCCGGTGTAATTTGTCCGCGCTCGGCCAGTCCGAGATGGCGTCTGCAATGGCGCGGACTTCTCCGCTCGACCCACGCAGTGCGATGAGCTCGGCAAGGCAACTTTTCACATGTTTCATGTGGATGCTGCGGAGACCGCGCAGCTTGGCATGATGCCTGCGATCTGCCTCGAGCTGCCTCCTCAGGACCAGGAACTCCTGGCACCTTTCGATTGCAATGGAAAAGAACGCGCCACATCCCGAGAAACCCGAGCGCGCGCCGTTACCCATCGTCCGCTTTTCGATCAGCCCGGCCGCAACCAACTGGGCCTCGTGGGCGCGGATCCGGCTCGGCGTGACCAGTCGCTTCTTCGCAATCTCGGACTGCTGGAGATAGCAGCATGGTTCGTCCTCACCGGTCTTGAACTCCCTCGGGCGGGTTGCCCCGATCATAATGCGAAACGTCGCAAGGGCGGCGCTCCCAACCCCAAGAAGGGGCGCAACCATATCAATCAGCGCAACGAAGCCGTCGCGCTCCATACCTTGGGGCAGGGATGGAAAGGATGCCCGTTGTCGGGCGGGTGAAATGACTTCAGCCACATGCATCTGTTTTTCCTCGTCTGATAATGCGAGGCGGCCGCAGACAAAATTCACGTATTCGCACAGGTGCGTTTTTTCTTGTCTGCAGTGGGGGGAGGCTGATAGAGTCGCAAGTGAAGGTGCTTGCTTCAGGGTTTGCAGACCCTGGCTCTATGAGCTCTCCCCCGCTGAAGGTTGCCGCCTTCGCGGGGGCTTAATTTTTCTGGGTGATCGTTCTCTCCTTTCCTTATGAACACCTGTCCCGACCGGAAGTTTTGGTGCCTTTGGTCTCGACAATGGCCGCACACTCGCTAGTAGTCCACCTGCTCGTAACCGTAGTTACTCTCGTAATCAGACCAGTCCACGAAGACTGATCGCCGATAGATGTTCGGGCAATCCCGTCCCCAGCCCTCATTTCCTGAATAGGCATCAGGCAAGGCGGAGGGATTGGAATTTCGCCAGTAGAAATCCCCCTGTTCGCCATATCGACCGATCCGAACCCGACTGGACCTGCGGCACTCTCCATCGTCGCCTCCACTCTCGCGTTGACGCATGTACTCGACGCTGTAGACCCGGATTGATCGTACAAAATCAAAAGCCGGATCACTGATATCGATGTCGGCAATGCCGTTCCCGGTCGAGTAGTCTGCCACTCTCTGCAACGGGTCCCGGCGGAGCATCTCGCCTCCCCGCAAGATCTTCCGGGGAACGTGGAGTGACGCGCTCGACGGGACGGTATTTTCAGTTGAGACGTCTGCTCCCACGTCTGTCAGAGGAACCGGTCGAAGCGGAGTCCCCGGTTCGCCAAAGGCTATGTCATGAAGACGTGGGGCAAGGGCGTGCGTCGGATCAGCCTTGTAGGCCATGCTCATCGGGCATCGCCAGATCTGAAGCGGTGGCTCCACCGGCCACGGCGTAATCCGGCGTATGAACTCGGCCCTTGCCGCTGAGCAAGGCGCGGATGCGGGCCACCCGCCGGAAAGGCACAGAAGGATTGCGCAGTCGACCTGGTAGGCATGGGCCGACCGCGATGTCATGGCCGCTCCCCCGGAGAGAGCGGCCACAACAGTCGCAGCGATGCCCAGTAGCCGTTTCATTCTCTCAAACTCCCATTGACGATTGCGGACAACTAATCACATCACTAATGCATGCGTCCAGTCACTAGCGATCTCGATACATCATTAATCGACACACAGAGGTCGAACTATTGGTTACGCAATTTCTCGTAGGCCTTGAGCGCTGCGTTGATTTCCTCCCGGGCAGTCTCCCGGGCTCTCTGAAGGCACTGCAGGTATCGCTGCGCCCGAGTGAAGTAGTCCGAGAACTCCATGCCCAGTTCATCGCGGTATTCGTCGATCACATTCGATGGCAAGTCGGCATGGGGCGCAGGGGGCGGAACACAGTCCAAAGCCGTGGTTTGTGCCACGGCGCCGTCCACAAGGATCATCGCGGCCAAGGCTACGCCAAGTACCCATGTCATTCCCTGTTGTCTCCTTTTCGGGACTCGGTCGCAAAGAAGGACCTCGCAGCCTCAGGTCCGAACTGGTCAGCCAGGCAACACCAAACACAAGATCACTATTGATATCAATTATTATTCATAATGTTTGATAGTTATGTCTTGAATCAAGACATATTTCCCGCTACCCCAAAAGTGTGTAAGCCTCCTCTCCGTCACTCGACACATCGAAAGGCTCATAGGGCGAGGCCAACAAATGAGAGAAGTTTCACCAGTGATTACGCTTGCGGGACTGAGGGAAGCCCTGGAAGCCGGAGGAACAGTCGAAGTTGAGTGCGTTGAGGCGCCCGAGCGCCTGAGCAACCAGTATCGAGCCGCGTGGAAATTCTACGTGCTCGCCGAGGTCGAAGGCCAAATGCACCGACTGCTTCTTGTCCACGGCAGGGACATCAAGGCGAAGACCATCCGAACGCTTACAGGACTGTATTCGTTCGGTCTGGACCTGGGCATCTCCCCCATTTCCGTTCCGCGTCACACTGGAGAGCGCGCGGTCTGGAAAGCCTATGAGGACACTCGAAAAGACTAGAATACTCTGCGCTGTTGTCGCATTTGCGGCAACAGCGCCCCCGGCACACTCCGAGGTCATCGATCTCGGCTCCCCAAGGGGCACCGGGCACGTCTCCTCTTCCGTGCTCGATTTCGGGAAGCCGCGGGAAATCCCCCGTGACGCTGCGCCGGCAAAGACACACCGCGCAGCAATCTCGCCACCGCGATCCCTTGCGCTCCGCCACGGGACCACAGAGGTCGAGCGTCTGATTTCCACGGTCGCGTATGAACATGCGCGCCATCCGGGTCTCCGCCGGGTCGGTATCTCGCCTGTCGAATGGGTTGCTCTGTTCCGGGCCAACATCGCCATCGAGAGCAATTTTCGACAGTCCGCACACTCGCAGACAGGGGCGATCGGCCTCGGACAACTCATGCCGGGAACTGCGCAATTCCTGGGCGTCGATCCGTACGATCCGCGAGAAAATCTCGAGGGATCCGCTCGCTACCTACTCATGCAGCTTGAAAAATTTGGATCGGTTGCGCTGGCCCTCGCCGCCTACAACGCCGGTCCGGATGCCGTCGCCCGGCATCAAGGCATCCCACCTTACCGGGAGACAAGAGGGCACGTTCGCAAGGTGCTCGACGTCTACTTGGCAACCATCGGCAAGGAAAGCACATGACCAATCTCACGAAAAGACTGTTGAACAGGCTGACCGCCCTGAACTGGAAAGGGCTGGCCTACCTGCTGCCCGTCTTCGCAATCCTCGCCGATCCCGCCATGGCGCAGAACCTCGACCCGCTAGAGACCATGCTCGACACGGTGGTCGATGCGCTGACCGGGCCGATCGGGCGCCTGATCGCGATCCTCGCCGTCGTCGCGGCGGGCTACATGATGTTCACAGGCCGCCTGAACTGGCCACTGTTCCTCGCCATCTTCTTCGGCGTGGTACTCGTGTTCTCGGCTGCGACCATCATCGACGGATTCGCCACCACGTAAGGCCGAAAGGCCTCCCGGCCATCCGGCCGGGAGGCCTTTACCGCTGGAGAGAATGCTGATGCAAGAGAACCCACTTTTCCTCGGTCTGACACGCCCTCCAAAATTCTTCGGCCTGCCAGTGGGGTATTTCATCGGCCTGGCCCTTGGCACGGTGATCCCGTTCGTCGGCCTCGATGACATTCGGTTCCTCGCAATCGCCGTGGTCGCCTATCCCCCGCTGTGGCTTGTCGCAGACCGCAATCCGCGCCTGTTTGAGATCGTCGCCGGGGTGTTCTCCACCACGCCGAGGACAAAAACCCACACGTTGAACGGAGGCGATCTCTATGTCTCGTAACAGGCTCGCGGCACTCTTCGAGGAGAGTACCGTTCTGCGCTCCGTGCTCCCCGAGAGCTTCTTTGTCGAAGAGGCCGTCGCCCGGCACCTTCCCTACCTTTCAGCAAAAGAGGACGATCTGATCATGACGCGGCAAGGCGATCTGCTCGCGTCTGCCGTGATCGGGGGCATTGACAGTTTCACCGCCGAAGCGTCGGAAATCGAAGCGCTCACGCAGGGCTTCGCACGTCTTGTCGGACAGTTCGGCGAGCGGTTCGGCTTCTACGTAAACAAGATCACGATCCCTGCGAAACTTGACCTCGCCTCCTTCGATGAGGACGGTTTCGCCGCAGAGATCGACCGACACTGGAGAACCGCAATCAGGAACAAGGATCTGAAGCGCAGGGTCCTGCTGTTGACCGTGGCCATGCGGCCAAGCCCTACCCAGAAGATGGGACTCGGCAAGGCCGTCAAATCCACCTTCGAAGCGGACCTCGCGTTGCGCAAGGATCGGATCACCGAGGCCATGGGTCTCCTGCAAGCCATGTATCACGGGGTTGGGTTCCGACGGCTCCGCGTCTCGGGTGGAGAATGGCTGGGGTATCTCGGCACGATCCAGGGCCAGACCTTTCAACCGATGCATGGGCAGCCGGGCCAGTTTCTCTCGGTCTCTATGACAAACGCCCAATATCACTTCAACGGCAAGCGCTTCACGATCGACAACGGCATGGCCTGGCGGTTCGGAGCAATCTTCGGCGTGAAATCCTGGCCGAACAAGACGCTCCCCACCGTCCTGGATGCGCTGGAGTTGCCCTACGACATCGTCATCACCAACAGCTTCACGCCAGTCCGCAACAACGAGGCGGAGGAGAAGATCGCGCGCACCGCCCGGCAGATGGGAGCGACAGAGGATTCGGCAAGGTCGCTTCGCGACGGGCTCTACGAACTTCTCGATGACATCGCCTCTGCACGTGCTGTTCTGGGCAAGCACCAGTTGACCGTCATGGTGACCGCGGACAGCGAGAAAGATCTCGAGGAAGCCGCCTCCGAAGTCTGGCGAGCCGGCCAGGAGTCGGGAGCGACGCTGGTGCGTGAAAGCTTCGCCGCCCGCGCGATGTTCTACAGCCAGGCCCCCGGAAACTGGCGCTACCGGCACCGGGCAACCCTGACCACATCGAACAATTTCGCGGATTTCGCAGCGTTCCATGCTGCAGCACCTGGACGGGACCGAGAGAAAAGTCCGTGGGGCGAGACCATCACGGTCCTGCCCTCGATCTCCTCCTGCCAGTACCGCTTCAACTTCCATGAGCCGGGAACACGGACCGCCGAGCCCTCCGGCGGGCACACGCTGGTACTGGGCCGTCCCGGCTCCGGAAAGACCCTCGGCACCGCCTTCCTCATGGCACAGGCCCGCCGGGTCGGGGCACGGATTGTGGTCTTCGACAAAGACCTCGGGCTCGAAATGGCGGTTCGCGCCATGGGCGGCACCTACAGCAGCGTCCGGATCGGCCAACCGACCGGGTTCAACCCCTTCCTGACGGAGACGGACAGCCGGGGAGCGGCATGGCTCACGGATTGGCTGACCGACATCCTGTCCCGCACCAACCGCCCACTCGAGACCTTCCAGACGGTAGCCCTGAATGACGCGATCCGGCGTGTGGTCTCGGCCGAGCCCGGTCTGCGCAGCTTCTCGGCATTAGCCTCCGCCGTGAACCAAACCGACGATGAAGGCGACCTGGTCTCCCGCGTACGGGAGTGGACCGCAAAAGGGCGCTTCGGCTGGCTCTTCGACGAGGGAGCCGAGGAGGGCATCGTGATCGGCGAGGACGTGGTCGGCATCGACATGAGCGAGATCCTCGACCTCGGGACCGAACGGGCGGCGCTTCTGGCCTACCTGTTCCGCCGCATCGAACGCGTCGTCGAGGACCGTCATCCGACCATTCTCGTCATTGATGAAGCATGGAAGATGCTGAATGACGAGATGTTCCTGAAGCGCCTGCAGGAATGGCTCGTCACCATGCGCAAGAAAAACTGCGTGGTGATGATGCTGACCCAGACTCCCGGGCATCTGGCACAGTCCAGCGTGGGCGCGATCATTTCCGAAATGGTATCGACGCAGATCCTGTTTCCGAACCCTGCGGCTCATCCCGAGGACTACCGCATCCTCAAGCTCAACGATCGCGAAGCAGAATTCGTCTCCCGAAGCGCGGGCGGGCTGCGTCTGGCCCTTGTCCGGTCCGCTGGCGACAGCCTCTTCGTAAACTTCGATCTATCCGGGCTCGGCCAGAAGATCGTCACTGTCTTGGGCGGCGGCGCGAAGGGCGAGGATCTGGCTCCGTTCGGTTGGAGACACAAACGCGACTTCTGGAAGGACATGGCATGAAGAAGATCCTCGGTATCGCAGCCCTGACGCTGGCCGTCGCCGGGTGTGCGGAGAGTGTCTCGACCGGACGCAAATCGCCCTGCGCGGGATCGTTCCGGAAGGACGGGAGCTACACCATCGCGCCACCAACCGTCGCACGCGGTGCCGTGGTCAGCCGGAGCACTACCTCCCCCGGCGCAATGCGGCTTGTTGCGGGAGGTGGGGATGACTGCCAGTTCGCCCGTCTGTAGCCCCGCGCATGTGGCTGTGGTGGCGACTATCATCATCCTGGTCCCGGCGGGCTCCGCCATGGCGCAAGGCATACCGATCATCGACGGTTCGAACCTGGTCAATACGATTTCCCGACTCTCGGAAGGAACGCGGGATCACGCCAGCCAGCAGGAGAAACTGGGAAACCGTACGGAGCAAAGCGAACTGCATCAGGATCAGCTCGAGGCCTATGAACGCTTCCTGGAGCAAACCACGGGCATCACCAATGTCTCCGGGTTCGAAAACGGTGCCGGTGGGCTGCCCTCGGCGGACGAAACCTATCCCGTGTCGGAAGAGGATAGCACCAATGCGCAACGCCTCTTTGGCAAGGATGCCAGCGTCGAACAAATGATCATCCGGACGGCGGCAAAGTACGAAGGACATACCGGCGTCTCGGCAGCAGGCCTAAGCCCGCTGACTTGGCGCATCCTGTTCCAATCGCTCATCAAGCAGGAAAGCCGCTTCAACAACGCGGCCGTTTCGCATGTCGGCGCTATGGGCTTCTGTCAGCTCATGCCCGGCACGGCATCAGATCTCGGTGTTGACCCGCGTGATCCTTGGGAAAATCTCGACGGCGGCGCACGCTACATTCTGACCCAGCTCGACAGGTACCATCGCATTGACTACGCCCTCGCAGCCTACAACGCCGGCCCTGGGAATGTCGATAAATACGGGGGAGTGCCGCCGTTCGATGAAACCCGGAACTATGTGCGCCGGATCAGGGGCTACTACGACGACTACCTGAGCCTCATCACCGGTAAGGATCAGACCGGTACGCTCGCCGGGGTCGATGGAGCCTCTGCCCAATGGGGAAACTGGTCGGATGCCTCGATGGACTATGCCGGAGAGGTGAACGCCCAGATTAACCGGTCAATGGCACGCATCCTTGGGCTGCTGCAGACGCAACCGACAACCGAGAAAGAGGCTGTCGATCATAACACCTACATGATGGCCGAACGCGCCCGGCTGATGGCACTGACGCTACGCCTGCGGGCCGCTCAGGTGAAAGTAGAGGCCGCCCGTGGCCTGACGGACGCGGCCCAAGGGCTGCAGTACAGTGATTTCTGGGAGTACAGATGATGAGATGGACCTTCGGAGCCCCCCTCCGCAGCCTTTCCTTGGCCGTTGGCCTTGCCAGCGCCTCCAGCTTCCCGGTCCACGCCCAAGGCGTGCCGGTGATCGACAGCTCCAACCTCGCCAAGAATGTCGAGCAGCTCCAGCAGGCACTGCAGGATGCCGAGAACCAGATCGAACAGATCCGGCAGCTCAAACGGCAGATCGAGCTCCAGATGGAGCAGATCAGCAATCTCGAGTTCATCGCCGCCTCGCTGTCGGGCCTCAATGATATCGCCATGCTGTACAACAGCGCCGAGGACCTAAGAGATCGTGCCGCGAAAATCACGGACTTGAGTGGCTTTGCCGATGCCCTGGCGCTCGGGGATTTCGACGCACTGCTCGATAATCTCCTCGATGGCAACGTCACGATGGGGGAAAAGCGCGCGGCGGAGCAGATGCAGGACACGCTGGCAACGGCAGGTTTGACCCCGGACCGGTTGTCAGCGCTTTCGTCTTCCGAGAACTCCAGAGACAACCTCATCGCAAAGACGGCGGGCACCAGCGCGACTGCGATTGCCGCCTCACAGCTGTCTTACGAGGAAGCCGAAACGAGCCTCGAACGCGTGAACGGTCTCGTCGACGAGATCGCCAACCAGGAGACGCTCAAGGAAAGCGTGGACCTCAATACCCGGATGGCAGCCGAAACGAACTTCATACTCGGACAGATGTGGCGTCTCAACGCGGCCGCGGGTCTCGCGCAGGGACAGTCAGGTGTCAACTGGGCCGCAGAGCAGGCCAAGGAACGCAGCTTCTTCGACTATTCCGGGACCGCTGAATAGGCGGAGCCCTCCACCGCAACCAAGTACAGGAGGAACGAATGCTTGAGAAAACGATCGCCGGGCTGACAGCAAGCTTCATTCTGGCAGGCAGTGCCTGGGCTGACGACTACAGCGGCGCCTCGGCGCAGGACCTGAGCGCGGCGGCCATCGCGGCGGTGGATGCAGAAGATGAGGATATGCTGCTCGACATCATGCAGGAGATGCAGATGCGCAGCATGTACTTCTTCGAAGGGGAGGAGGCCCTGTGCAGTCGCGAGCCGCCAAAGATCGGCCTGCTGGCAAAGCCGGGGTTCAACTATGGCACGGCCCGCACCGCCTATCAGACCTTCAACAAGATGCAGCGCCTCGAAGAACAGAACTGCTCCTGTCCGCAGGCGGCGCGATCCTTCGAAGAATTCTCCGTGGAGTTTCTTGGTGTGATGCCCAATCACATCAGCGATGCGGAGATGGCGAAACTGCGCGAGTATAATATCGCTAATGAGAACACTGTGTCTGGATCCTATCGTACTTTCCGCAACGAATCTTGCCGGGATGTTCCCTGATGGCGATCATTGCGGATGTTCTCTCAACGGTAGATAGCACTGCTGCGTCGGTCGGAGCTTCGGCCTACAACGACGTGGCCACGGCGGTCATACCGGTGTTCCGTGTCGGCGCCGCGCTGCTCGTGGCGATAACTGGGATCAACCTCGCCATTCAGGCCGTCCCGATGACCCTGCGCAATGGACTGAGCCTGATGGTCCGAGTCGCGCTGGCAGCGATCTTCCTGTCCTCATACGCGAACTTTGACGCGGTCTATGGTGCTTTGGCCGAGACCCCCAGCCGTCTGGGCAGTCTCGTGCTAGCGGCATCCACCGGCGCCACCGTGACCGACCTCTACGGCGGTCTCGACGAACTATATAGTGATGCTCTGGACCTGGGACAGGCCGTCTCCGAAAATGGTTCCTATATCTCCGGAGCTCTCGCCAGTCTTCTGATGTTTCTCATTGCGGCTCTGATGGCAACGGTCTCGATCATCGTCATCTGCTCGGCCAAGCTGATGATTGCAGTCCTGATCGTCATAGGCCCGTTGGCAATTGCCTGCACGCTCTTCAAGCAATCCGCACCTGTATTCGAAGCCTATGTGAAGATGGCCTTGGGCTTCGCCTTCGTGCCGTTGCTGACAGCGGCCATGGCGGGCTTCACGATCGCAACCAGCAAGATGCTCGCTCCCAATCCTGACACCGCCGAAACCATCGGCGACATCATCGGTTTCGTGGTCGTCATGATGCTCGGCACCGGGCTGATGTTCATGGTCCCGACGCTGGCGCAGTCCATCGCCTCGACCGCAATCGGGCTCGGGCAGGCCGCGTCAGGCACCTATCAGCAGGCCAAATCCCACAGCTATGGCGCATTGGCCGGGGCGCGCGGAATGGCCGAAGGCGTATCCGGTCGCAGAGAGCCGAAATTCGGTCTCAGCTCTGCAGCGCGCCGGGAAGGTCATGCCGCCGGGACGACCATCACGACAGGCGCCAGCGCGGTCGGCGGCGGCGCGACCGCGGCCGCCAGACTGGCCGTGTCATTGGCTCAGAAATCCGTCGGCAAGAACGGCAAGTGAAGGAGTTTTCGATGAAGGAACACAGCTTCGACACGGACATAATCATGGCCCCTCGCCGCAGCGAAAAGCGCGCCTGGATCGTGGCCAGTGTTTCGGCGGGCGTTTCTGCCCTGATGGCCCTGTCCATCGCCATGATGATGCCGCTCAGATCGACCGAAGTGTTCACAGTGCTGGTGGATAGGGATACCGGCGCGGCGGAACGGATCATGCAGGTACAGCCGACCGGCATCGAAGACGAACAGGCCGTCAAGGAAAGCCTGCTTGTCTCCTACCTCTCGGACCGCGAGTCCTTCATCATGACAGGCATTCAGGAGCGCCTTGAGAGCGTTCAACGGCGTTCTGCCAACGGTGCGCGTCGTTCGCTGATGGCGCTTTGGAGCAATGACAGCCGGAACGCCGACTATCCGCCGCGTCTCTACGGCGAAGGCGCTGAGGTCACGGTACGGGCAAAGACCATCGCCTTCCTTGAGCCGACCGTTGCGCAAGTTCGTTATGAAAAGACCCTGCGCACGCCACGGCAGGACACCATCACCCGGCCTTTCGTTGCGGTCATCGGCTTTGACTTTCGGCCCCGAGAAGAACGATCTCTGGAACGGGTCTGGGAGAACCCGCTCGGGTTTGTCGTGACCTCCTTCATCGTATCGGCCGAGAGCTTGGGAGACTGACCATGCAGCACGTTTCTACCTTTCTCCTCTCTGCCACACTGCTCTTGCCACTGCCCGTGTTGGCGGAACAATCGCCTCAGACAATGGGTCAGGACGCACGCGTGCGCTCGGTCTGGTACAACCCCTCCGACGTGATCAGAGTGGACATGCACTTGCGAACGAATACCGCGATCGAACTCGGCAAAGGCGAGCAGATCGAGCAGGTTCTCGTGGGCGACTCGGAGTCTTTTGACGTCGAGGTCCTGTCGAACCGGAACACGATCTCGGTGAAGCCGGTCATCGGCAGCGCCCATAGCAACATGACGATCTACACCTCCCGCCGCGCAATTGCCTTCGTCCTCACCGAAGGCCGCAGCAAGACCCCCACCTACCGCGTTGTCGTCAAATATCCCGATGACCCGCCTGCCCGGCCACCGCGTGCCCCCGAAGCCGCCGGTGTCCGCGATACCGGCTACGAGTACGCCGGCGGCGGACAAACCCGGCCGCTGGCCGTCTGGAACGATGGCCAGGCCACCTATTTTGAGTTCCGCCGAGGAGTCCGTCCCTCGATCTTTGCAATTGACCGAAGGGGGTACGAGTTGACCGTGAATTCGCAGACGCGGAACACGATCGTGCGCGTCGGTGGCGTTCATGACGCCTTCACAATCCGCATCGGGGACGAGGTGATCTGCATTCGCCGCGTGGCGGGGGGCAAAACCGTAGATCCGTTCATCCTCCGCAGCCTTGCCGGGAAGGAGTTCTGAGATGGTCGACCCTCACGACACCAAGCACCAATCATTCGGGAAGACAGATTTCCAGAACGAAGGTGCGCCACAGGAAAAGGAGTACCGCGTCCACCGCAAACGAAATCACATGCGCCAATCGGCAAACTCGATCGCGGGCAAACTGGTATGTGGCCTCATCGCGGGCTGCCTTCTTCTCATGCTGGCCTATGCCATTCTCGCCGGCGGGCAAGACACGTCGTCGGTGGAAACCTCGAATGTGACCGAGTTCCAGGACGGGGCGACTGGCCGCGGCTTTGGAAATATCGAGCCCGCCGCGGCGCCCGAGCCGAGGGAAAATGGTTTCGACTTCGGCCCCATACAGGACCAACTCGATAGCCAACGCAGCGCGTTGGAGGAACGCAACGCCTCCCTGCAATCGCAGGTGCAACGGCTTCAGGACAGTCTTGCCGACCTGTCCAACAAGACGGGCAACGCGGATAGTCAACTGGTCGCGGACCTGTCCCGGGCACTTCAAGAATCCCAAGAAAAAAATGCCCGGATGGCTCTGCAGATGCGCGAGGAGTTCACCAAGCAGCTACGAACCATCCAGGCCACCAACGAAGAGCGTATGACCCGGCAGGAGGAGACCCTGGAAACTCTGCGCCGGGAAAACCTGGCGCTGCAGGCCGAAATCACCCCGGCCGACGATGATGCCGCCCTGCAAGCCCGGGAAGCTGAGGCCCGGAGTCGACGACAGCGGCAGCGCGAAGCGGAGTTGGCGGAGCGTCGACGGCAGCAGCAGGAGGAGTTGCAAGCGCGCGTCCGGTCCAAAGCCGTGATCTATGACCGCGGGGCGAACTCGGGAGGCACGGCGCCTGCGATTGGCGCAACCGAGGACACGTCGGCGCAATGGCCCTCCCGCGGGCAATCGCGCGACAACGCGCTGCGCGCCTTCGTGACCCGCGGCAGTACAGCTACACCCACGGAGCAGGCAAGCGCGATCACAAACCCCGCCTACACCGTTCTCCAAGGCACGATGATACAGGCGAGTTTGGAGAACGCGCTGGATTCCAGCCTGCCAGGCTCCGTATCGGCCGTGGTCAACTACCCCGTCTGGTCCTTTGACCAGAGCCAGGTGTTGATCCCCTCCGGCTCGCGACTGTTCGGATCGTACAACTCCGATGTGGACATCGGCCAAGGACGGATCCTCATCGGCTGGACCCGCCTCGTGACACCCGATGGACAGTCCGTGCATCTCTCGGGATTCGGCGGCGACCAGATGGGCCGCTCCGGCATCAGCGGGCACGTCGACACCCGCTTCGGCACCCGGTTCGGCAATGCCGCCCTGATCTCCCTGATCGGCGCCGGGCCGAGCATCGCCGCCGCGCAAATCGATGACGATACCACCTCCGAAATTGCCAGTAGTGTTGCCGAAGATCTGGGTGAGGCGACGACGTCAGCGGCGGCAGAATATGCTACGCTGCCCCCGATCATCACCGTTGAACAAGGCAGCGCAATCACCGTCATGGTCGACCGGGACTTGGAATTCTTCTGATGAACAAGGATCCAACGCGACCATCCTTCCTGCTGAGTTACCTGGCCCCCCTGGACCAGTATCTCGGAGATCCACGTATGGTAGAGGTGGCAATCAATCCGGATGGGCGCGTGTGGATCGAACGCCAAGGTGATCGCCATATGAGAGAGGTCGAGCAACTCAAGTTCGATCTGGCCCGGGTCACCGATCTCGCGAAAGCCATCGCATCGGACGTGGACGTACCCCTATCCGCGAAGAAGCCGATCGTGGCCGGCAAGATCGAACACGGCGGTGCGCCGTTGCGGGCACAGGTTGTATCCGAGCCGGTCGTTGAAGGCGCTGCCTCGATCACCTTCCGCCGCTATACCCGGACCAATCTCGACATCGGAAGCATCTCGTTACTGCACGGCGAACTGGTCGATTTGGACAAGCGCCGCCGGAAACGGGCCAAGACCGTCCGCGAGCTAACCGGCGCGGGCAAGGTGGCCGAAGCCATGCAACTCTGTATCGAAGACCGCCTGAACGTGGTGATCTCCGGCGGCACCTCCACCGGCAAGACCACTTTCGCACGGGCACTGCTCGATATGGTCGACCCTCGCGAACGGATCGTCACCATCGAAGATGCCTTCGAACTCTTCCCGAGCCACGTCAACACGGTCTGCATGAAATCGGATCGTGGCCCTGCCTCAGAGAAATCACCCGCCAAGCTTCTGGAATCCAGCCTGCGCATGCGACCGGACCGGATCATCGTCGGCGAGTTGCGCGGCGCTGAAGCCACGACTTTCCTTGAGGCGATCAACACCGGTCATGGCGGTTCGTTCACCACGGTCCACGCCGACACTGCCCTCAAAGCCATAGACCGGCTAGCCATGATGGTGCTGGGCACGGGCCTCAACATGAGCTTCGAAGATGTCCGCCGCTACTGCGCGCACAGTATCGACGCGGTGATCCAACTTGGGCGCTCGGGCACTCGGCGAGGAATCGCGGAGATCTTTCTACCGGAGATGGCCGGACACTGAAATCTCTGAGGCGCTTCGGCGGATGCAAAAAGCAGACTTGTATCCAATCCCGGTGAGAATGTGGGTAGATCGTTGGCGCGCGCGCCCAGGTCACCACTTTACAACTGTCGCCTATCAGCTTACATAAGGCCATGATCAAGACTTTCGCACACAAGCAGCTGAAAGCCCTCTGGGAGACCGGCAAGTCGAAGATCGACGCGCGCATGCACAGCCGCATCTTGCGGCGCCTGGATGCGCTCGACGCCGCCACCGCTCCCGAGGACATGAACCTGCCGGGCTTCGACTTTCACAGTCTGCGAGGTCACACTCCAACGCGCTACACCGTCCATGTGAACGGCCCGTGGTGCATCACCTTCGAGTTCCGCGACGGCGACGTCTATGTGCTGGACTACGAGCAATATCACTAGGAGGCGAGGATGATCCGCAACCCCAACCGCTGCCCGACGCATCCGGGCGAACTGCTCCGCGAGGATGTGATCCCCGCGACCGGCAAATCCAAGTCGGAAATCGCGCGACTGCTGGGAATATCGCGTCAGCACCTGCATGACCTGCTAGCCGAACGGAAGCCCATCAGCCCGGAAGTCGCCGTGCGGCTTGCCAAGTTGTTCGGCACCGCGCCACTGGTCTGGATCAGGATGCAGGGGGCCTATGATGCCTGGCATGCTACCCGCAACGTCGATGTGTCGGCCATCCCGACACTGAGCGCCGCATCCGGTAACTCGGCCACGACCTAGATCCCATGGCGACGGATTGAGTTGGCTGACTGGCTCGGTGGTCTCTCTCGCGGCACCGGGCTCCGCAGAGCTGCGAAGAAGTCCGCGACTGCGCGCACGGCAACGATGTGGCGATCCAGCTTGGGCGCAAGGATGGGCGCCGGGGGATCGCGGAGATCTTTCTGCCGGGTGGTTGGGGCTGCTCTCCACGTGCCCCTCTGATTACACTTGCGTCCTGCCCACTCCGGATTTTTTCCGGCTTCCGTTCTCCGGACCCTCAAACAATCACTCAGTTTCGAAAGTCTCGCGCAGCCAGCGCCAGAGCGGGCCCTTCAGCTCCAGCCCGATGCCCGGCGCGTCGGGCAGGGTCACGCGGCCGCTCTCGACACGCGAGGCATCGGCAAAACCGCCGAGTGGCTGGAACACGCCGGGATAGCTCTCGTTGCCGCCAAGTCCGAGACCGGCGGCGATGTGCAGCGACATCTGGTGGCCGCCATGCGGGTGCAGGCGGCGGCGCGACCAGCCCTGACCTGAGCGCGGCGGAGAGAAAAGGAACATGTCTGGCCCTTGCAAAAGGGCCACCGCAGGTTCCTAGACCTTCTCGCTCTCCTCCTGCTGCACGCCCCCATCAGCATCCTCAAACTTCGCCAAATCCGTTGCCCCGGCCCGGTTCGGCCGCCGCCGGGACGCGGCCCCGTTTTCCCCGCCCTTGCTCCGCCCGGCCTCCGCCCGCGCCCGCATCTCGACAAACCGTGCGCCGTACTGCTGGCAGGTCTCGACCGCCTCCTCCACCTGCGCGATCTGAGCCAGGCTCGCGACCTTCCGCTTAGGCTTGGCGGTCAGCGGCGGATAGGGCAGCGCGTGCCCCTGCCGCGCCGCCTCGATCGCCGCGAAATGGTGATCCTCGTAGTAGCGGATGTGGTGCGTCTTGATCGGATACTGGCCCTCCGGCAGGACCAGCACCTGGTCGAGCGAGAACCGCAGCAGCTTGCCCGGCGAGATCAGCGGCCGCTCTTCGCTGCGCCGGCTTATATTGGCGCTGTCGTCGAGCTCGCGGATGCGGCTCTGGCTTTCGGTTTTTGAGATGACGGTCTGCTTGCCGAGCATGTCTGACAGGACCGTGGCGGTGCGATCGTCCTGCGGCGTCATGAACACCTTGACCCCTGCCCCGGCCATGAGCGCGCGGCGCCCGGCCTCGCCATAGAGCGAGGGGTTGTCGAGACCGGCAATGGACTGGGTGATGATGAAGAACCGCCCGCCGAAGGAGCGGATCGTCTTGATGCTGTTCTCGACCAGCGGCTGGCGGCCGAGCTGGTCGAACTCGTCCATCAGGAACATGACCGTGTGCGGCTCGTCGGGGCCCGGCTCGGCCCGCTGCAGCGACGCGATCGCCTCGGCAAAGAGCAGACGCACCAGCGGCGCCAGCGTTTTCAGGTGCTCGGCCTGCATGGTGATGTAGAGCGTCTGCGCCTCGCGGCGGAAGCTGGTGAGGTCGAAATCGCTCTGGCTTGTCGCCCGTACGACGGAAGGATCGTCCCAGAGCTCGAAGCCGGCGCCGCTGATCACCGAGCGGTAGCTGTCAGTGATCTTCTGGCTCATCCCCGCCATCTCGGAAAAGATCGTCGCGACGATGGGGATGTCGGTCATCTCGGCATAGTCGTGGTAGGTCTGCTCGGTCTTGCCGCCCCCGCCGAAGACCTCCTTGGCAAAGCCGAGGTTGGGCCGGCCCTGCTCGATGGCAAAAAGGCAGGCGGCTACGAAGAGCCGCTTGCCGGCCTGGTAGAACCCCTTGGCCTGATCGCCTTCCACGACGAGGAACTGGTCGGCCAGAGTGTTGAGCGCCGTGTACTGCTGGTCGGTCGAGGACATGACCGCGATCCGCGTCAGCGGGTTGAAGCGATGCGTCCGCGTCGAGGGCCCGCCTTCGGTCTCCACATAGTCGAAGGGCGAGAAGTACCAGACCCGGTTTCCGAGACCCTTCTGGCGATGAATGGAGGTCTTCTCGAAGTTCTCACCCTTCACATCGAGCACGATGGCGCTGCCCGTGTGGTGCAGCAGGTTCGGGATGACAAAGCCCACGCCCTTGCCGCGCCCGGTGGGCGCCACCATCATCGCATGCGGAAATCGGTTCGGCGTGGCCGAGATATAGAGCCCTTTCTTCTTCGGCCGGGTCGTCTTGCCGAAGACGAACCCCTCCGCGGAGATCGGCGCGACCATCGTGTTGCGCCGCAGCTCCCGCCGGGATTGGAAATGCGCGGTGTCGTAGCTGGTGAGCCGACCACGATAGACGCCGGCGACCCCCACGGCGACAAGGCCGAGCGCCACCGCGCCATTGATGAGACCGATCACCGTCAGTGCATCCGGGTTGGCCTGGAGCGCGGGCCAGCTCCAGCGCAGGAACCAGGGCTCAAGCGGGTCGAGACTGTTCAGGCTCTCGCGGAACACGAGCGCGCCGTAAATCGTGGCGAGCATGGCGCCGATGTAGCCGCCGGCCAGCAAGCCGCCAATCACGGCGAGCGGGTAGCGCCAGGCCGTATCGAGATTCTGGATCATCGGAAGGACCCTCCCTCAGCTTAGAGTTCGTGTCCGTCTTCAAGGTCCAAGCCACGCTCGGCGGCATGTTCTGCCGAGTGTTCGGCCTGCCGGACCCGCGCCATGACCTGGTAGGCCTCCACGGTCTCGCGCTCGCGGGCCCCCTGTCCCACCACGAGGTCGGCTTCGTTCTTCAGCTCGGCCGCGACGGCCGCCCGAACCGCGGGATCGCGGATTTCATCCTGCAGCGGGGTGCTGTCGCCCTCGA
Source organism: Salipiger sp. (assembly GCF_048261495.1). Classification (GTDB taxonomy): domain Bacteria; phylum Pseudomonadota; class Alphaproteobacteria; order Rhodobacterales; family Rhodobacteraceae; genus Salipiger. Next base: position 9,227 of record NZ_JBLXFX010000022.1, on the reverse strand, counting down.
GCACGCGTCCCAGATCTTCATCGGAGAGCGCATCCGCCATCCGATCGACGAGGCTCTCGATGGCGGGCACGTCGGCAAGCTGGTGGTGCTTGTCCACGGTCAGCAGCTGATCGAGCGCCAGCTGCTCGGCAAGGTCCCGCGGCACCGCCACGCCGTCGATGATCCGGTGCCCCTCTTCCAGCAGCCGGCTCAGACTCGCCGAAGCCTCCTCGTCGAGGCTTTCCGCCCGGCCGCGCCACAGCGCTGCCTGCGCCAGGGAGTGGTCCCCCTGCGCCGCGTATTCCGCCAACTCCTCCGGCGTCGTGCCAAGCTGCGCCATAAGATCCGCATCCTGCGCAAACGCGACGGCCAACGCCTCGCGCAGATCGTCCAGCGTGTTGTCGATCTGCCGCCCGCGCGGATCATCCGCCTCGAGCCCGTCCCGTACCTGCTGCAGCGACGCGGGGATCAGTTGCGCAAAGAGATCGTCATGCGTCTCAGCCATCACCGCGTGGTCCTTGAAGAAGGGATCGGCCTGGGTCGCGGCCAGGAGCTCGGTGCTGGTTCGGGAAAACTCCGCCTCCATCCGCACCCGCTCCGGCCCGGCCTCCATGGCCTGAATGCTCTTCCAGGTCTCTCTCGCCTCGGCCAGCAACTGTTCGCGGGCCTGCGTCATGGCCGCAACGGGATCAAAGCTCCCCTCCTGCGTGGCAGCGTGGGTTTGCGGTGCCATCAGGGTGTCTGCCTCGGGCATGAGACGTCCTCCTTCTTCTAGGGTTTGCGCCGACGCGAAGAACGCCTGCGACAGCTTTTCCATGAATGCGTTTCCGGGAGCGGAGAGCGAAGCCAGCAGACCAAGACTGGAATACTGCCGCGCAAAGTCCTGCACCACCGCGCGGCGGTGCGCCCTCTCCGCGTCCGACATCGGCGGCGGCGGCACCAGGTCCCCCCGGCCCGTCTTGTCATGCGCCGCGCGATACTCGGTCTCGCGCGGCGGGTTCTCGATGATCCCGCGCGACAGGCGATTGGAGGCCACCATGTCGATGCCATGCGCCCGCGAGAGCTCGGCATGGCACTCGCGCATCACGTCGTAGTTCAGGTCCGACTTCATGCTGATCGACAGGAAGTTGCCCCAATCGCAGCCGACCTTGTCCACGACAAAATGCGCATGGATGTGATCCGGGTCGCGATGCACCGCGGCGACGTAACGCCACTGATCACCATAGTCGCCGCTGGCAAAGATCGCCTGCCCCCACTCCCGGGACACGGTCTCGGCCGCCTCGATGCCTGTGCCCTTGGGAAAGCTGAGGATGATATGATCGGTGTGCCCGCGCCGGGGCGCGCCGCGCCAGGACGAGGACCAGTCCTCCACCGCCCGCGACAAAGTGTTGGGGCGAAGATCACGATCCACCCCGGCGAAGTTCGTCCAGGTGGCATGGGCCGCGTCTTCCCGGGTGATGTAGTTGAGCTGCCGGGTCAGCTCCTCCTTCGAGTGACAGCCCCCAGCCCGTATCCGCTTCACAACCGACTGCGGAGAACGCTGCGCATTGCCGGCAAAGGCGCGGAACGACCGGGCCTGCACGCTGCTCTGCCCCGCGCCCGGCACGCGCGTGCCGCTGCCGCCGCTCCGGCTGCGGCGCGCGAGGTCTTCGAGCGGATAGCCAAGAACCGCCTCCTCGATCGACAGCGATCCCGACCTCATTTGTCCGCCTCCGGGAAGGCCACATCCGCCAGCGTCCGCCGGCGCGCCACGTTGATGAAACTGGTCAGCACCTCGGTCAGATCGCTCACCCGCGCGTCGAGCTGCGCCACTGTCCTGCCGTCGCGAGCGTTCCATCTGAGCCGTCCGGAGTTGGCGAGCTGGGTCATCTGGTTGAGGTTGCGCCCGACCGCCACGAGTTCCCTCCGGCTCCGGGCCAACGCCTCGATCTCCTCCGCGCGCAGTTCCAGGGCCCCGACAGCCAGCCGCATGAGGCGACGGATGCCGTCCGACGGCGTCAGACCCTCCGCCTCTACCAGGGCCTTGAAGGCCGCATATTCCTCGGCCGTGACCCGCGTGCCGATCACCGCGCCCTGGGTGGTCGTATGCGAGGAGGCTGTCCGGTTGCGCACCCGCGCCACTGTCTGCCGCGACCGGCCCGTGTGCCGGGCGATCTCTGCATCGGGCAGTCCCTCGCCCAAGAGGCGATTGATCTCGGTGATATCCTTGTGGGTGAGACGGGCCCCACGGGGCATGGCGCAACCTCAGGAAGCATAGTCATTTCCAACACGTCCTAAGCGTGTACAACACAATACCGTTCCAGCCAACCGACCATGAAGGCCGGTTTACGCCCCTTCGGGAGATTTCCGCTTGCGGAAACCGGCCTTCATGGTCTCCGTGTCGCGCCCGGTGACCCAAAGGGTCACTTAGACAGGGCGCGGTGATCCGCAGGCCGGGAGGGGGCAATCTCGCCCCTGCGAGAGCTACCGCCGGGGCCGTCTGCGGAGCACACCCGTCCCGATGTGCCTGGGGTGGGGCGGCACGCCCCACCCCAGGCGGAGAGGGCCAATGTGCGATTTTTTTGGCCCCCAGCCCCATGTGCGCTCCGCGCGCAATTGCCCGGCCAAAAAAATCTCGGCAAGCGCCGGGTCGCTGGAACGCATGGGCGCAGGATCGGCGGAATGCTGCAGATATTGAGAAATTGCGTTTCTAACTCATTGAGAAGATGAGAGCTTGAGCTCAGGAGCCGTGGCGATGTTGATCGCTGGAGGCGTGGGCCGCCGGAGGTCTGGCGTGCCGGATGTGTGGACCGCAGGACTTGGAGGACCGGGCTTGAAGACCATCTCGACCATGATGATGAAAGGCGGCAGTGGGAAGACGACGCTGACCCGCATCCTCGCCTCGGCCGCCCTCGCCCGCGGCATGAAGGTCCACATCTTCGATGTCGACACCGACCCGCAGGCGCTCGGCTGGGAGGCCAGCTTCAACCGCGCCTCCTGGGGCAAGATCGACAAACCCGCCTGGCGCCATGACCAGCTGACCATCAGCGGCGCGGTCGCGGACATGGACGAGATTTACGATGGCTACGACCGCATGGAAGCCGAGGGCTATGATCTCGTGCTGATCGACACCCGCCCGGGCGCCAATGCCGACACCGAGGACCTGATCCTCGCCACCGATCTCGTGCTGATCCCGACCCGGCCCGAGCAGTCGGATTACTCGATTGCCGAGCGGACGCTCGAGTGGTTCGAGGATATCCTGAAAACTGTCACACCCGACTCCCCGACCCCGGCGCTGCGCACGGTGCTGACCGCGGTGCCAGCCAAGATGATCTCGGTGTTGACCGGGGATCTCGACATCGCCAGCCTGACCCCGCGCGATCGCGACGCCTTGCAGGCGGTCATGGGTATGCCGCATGCGCTGACCGTGATTCCCAACTCGAAATACTGGCGCGAGATCGCGGCCTGGGGTCCGCTCGGCGTGGCAGCCGAAGCGGCGAACGCCCAGCCCGCCGGGCGGCTGCAGGGCGGCGCGATGATGGACATTCTGGCCGGCGGCGACGCGCTGCTCGAAGAACTCCTTGCAGTCATCGACGTGAGGGAGGCAGCAGAGTGAGCGACAACCCCAAGCCAGAGAAGCGCAAGAGGTCCCGCGTCGTGCGCACCTCCCATGCGCTGCCAAATGCCGCCGAGCACGCGAAGGCGAGCAGCCGGCTCGCAGGAGCCACGGCCCGCTACGCGGGCCGCGCCACTCCCGAGGCGCAAGAGCCGAAGGGCGTGCCCAACGCCAGCGCCGGCGTCCCCCCAGACTTGGCCCCGGCGGGCATAGAGAGACCCGCGGGCACAAAGCGGCCGCAGCCGAGGCGACGGGCGCAGCCGAAGGCGACAGCGCGGCGAGCCGCGGCGGCCGAAGAGGCCGAGGCTCCAGCGAAGAAGAACGTGCGCGGCTTCGTGGTCTGGCTGCCGGCCGACATGGCGCGGCTGGAGGCTTTGGCGGTCCGGCTGGGCACCAGCGTCGACTATCTCGAAAAGGCACTGATGAAGCAGGCGCGCAAGAGATACCTGGATCTCGATCACACAAGCGCGCTGCGCGACAGCAAGCGCCTCAAGACGCATCTGGAGCTGACACGGACCGTGGGTGGCGGTGGGCTTTTCGTGAATGCCTATTCGGACCCCGAGATTGTCCGCGCCCTGCGCGCGGAGATCGGCGATCCGCTCGATCTTATCGCCGATGCGCGGATCATCGGCGCGCTGTTCCGGCTCTACGGTCTCGACGCGCTCGCGGTCCACGAGCGGAAGGCGGAAGGATAAGCGTCACCGCGCGCTACTGCCCACGGTGCCGGCTCACTCACACTGGCCGGCGAGGACCTCGCTCACATTCCAGGTCACCGCATCATGCGCGCTGACCACGGCAAATTCGGTGCTCGATCCAAGGATGGTGACCAGCGTTGACCACGCATCGGGATCGGCCTTCGCCTGCGCGACGCGGCCGTCTTCGAGCTCGAAGGCTGCCTGCTCGCCGGTTTGCGCCAGGACCACGATCCGCGCCGGCGCGCGCTCCCGCGGCAGGCTGACAGCAAATGACCCGTTCGGCTGCGGGCCAAAGACCCGATCCGGATCGCAGACGAACTGCAGCGATGCGCCCGGGCCTTCGAGATCATGGACGGGCAATCCGCGCTGGAGGCTGTGAGACCAGGTCACATCAGAGATCACCAGCGGTGCAGAGTCCGAGGCGGTCCCCTCCTGCGTCCCGGTCTCCTGCTGCGCCTGAAGGGCGAATGGCATCAGCGCAGAGACGATGAATACGCAGAATGATGAAATTCGCATGAAACACTCCTTTTGAGCACAACACGTACATCTCTTACGCTAGAGCATCCCATCCGGAATGGAAACCGAAGCCCCCAGGCAAAGCTGCATGGACAGGGCTAAGGGGCGCAGCCCCTCGCGCGGTCAACAAAAATAGCCAGGGCCGTGTCCTCGGCCGGGGGCCTGCGGGCCGCACCACCCCTGTCGATTTCTGCTGCCCTTGCTACCCCCGGCCTCGCCGGCGGGCAGGCCGGATAGCGCGCTATCCGGCTTCAACTATTTGGGACAAGAACCATGCTGGCAAAGAAACTCTATGCCTTCCCGATCTCCAAAGTTTTTCACCTCGATGACGCAGGAGAAGAACACTTCCTGGGACTGAGATTTCGGTGGAACACGGGCGAGACTGAAATTGCCTGGGAGCGGCCCGGTGCCTTCAGGAGGGGGCTGATCTTCGAAGAGCCGATCACTGACATCCCGCCCGCAGGGGCACAAACGCTGAGACCGACCCGCAGTATTTGAAGGCCCCCGCCGGAGTCAGGCCCGATCATCATGTCGACAAGGGGGGGTCAGTTTGCCGTGTCGCCTGACAGCTTCGTTGTAAGCGCTGTCACCGCGGCACGCCTGTTCAGCTTGACGGGTTGAAGTTCCATGGCAGGAGGTCGTCGATCCTGCTGGCGGGGTGACCGGCGGCGATGGCTTCGAGGGTCGCCTTGATGTAGGCGAAGGGTTCGACGCCGTTGATCTTCGCGGTGGCGATCAGGGAGGCGATGCGGGCCCAGGTGCGGCCACCCTCGTCGTGGCCGGCGAAGAGAGCATTCTTCCGCGTGAGCGCAATCGGGCGGATCAGGTTCTCGACGGCATTGGAGTCGATCTCGACGCGGCCGTCGTGAAGGAAGGTCTGCAGGCCGCGCCACTGGCGATGGATGTAGGTCAGCTTTTCGCCCAGGCGCGACTTGGCCGAGATACGCAGGCGCTGTGCCTGCAGCCAATCACCGAACTCGGCCACGAGGGGCACGCTGCGGGTTTGGCGGGCCGACAGGCGTTGGCCCGGGCCCATGCCGCGGATCTCGGCCTCGATGCGGTAGAGCTCGGCAATGCGGCGCAGCCCCTCGGCAGCGATCTCGGATCCATCCCGGTCGAAGACTTCCTTCAGCTTGCGGCGAGCGTGTGCCCAGCAGTGGGCAACCGTGATCGGCGCGCCACCCTTGCGGGACGTGCGTGTGAGGCGGTCGTAACCGGTGTAGCCGTCGAGCTGGAGGGTGCCGTCGAAGCCCTGGAGGATCTGCTCTGCATGCGCCCCGGCGCGGCTGGGATGGTAGGTGAACACGACACCGGGCGGGTCTTCTCCGCCTCATCCGCGGTCATCTCGGGCAAGCGCCCAGAAGTATCCCGTCTTGGTTCGCCCTCGGCCTGGATCCAGCACCGGGGCCGTGGTCTCGTCCATGAACAGTTTGCCCGAGGATTTGAGATGCTCGGTTAGCCGATCGACCACGGGGCCAAGATGGAAGGCTGCAGTGCCGGCCCAGTCCGCCAGTGTGCTGCGGTCGACCTGGATGCCGGAGCGCGCCAGGATCTGGCTCTGCCTGTAAAATGGCAGGTGGTCCGCGAACTTCGAGACCAACACATGTGCAATGGCACCCTCAGTTGGAAGACCGCCTTCAATCAGCCAGGGCGCGGCAGGTGCCTGAGTGACGCCATCCGAACAGATGCGGCAGGCATACTTCGGCCGGATGTCGACCAGCACGCGGAGCTGCGCAGGCACGATGTTCAGGCGCTCGGTGCGGTCCTCGCCGATCCGGTGCATCCGGCCGCAACCGCAGGGGCAATCGAGGCTGGTCGGCTCGAGGACCCGTTCGATACGCGGCAAGCCCGCGGGCAAATGGCCAAGGTTGCGCTGACGCGTCCGGCGCGGCGTCGTGGTAGACGGCGCGGCCTGCTCCTTGCGGGTCTCGACCTCGGCGACGGCTGTTTCCAGGTCTTCGAAGGCCAGTTGCCGGTCGTCCTCGCTCAGCTTCTCGGAGCGTTTGCCGTGCACGACATGGTTCAGTTCAGCGACGAGATGCTCCAGCCGCCGGTTGGCGTCCTTCAGCGCGCCGTTCTCCTGCAACAGCGCCAGCACGGCGGCGCGCTGGCTCTCGGGGATCGCGGACAGGTCGATGGGCGGGGCGCTGGACATGGGCGGATGATACTGCGCCCGGGGTGCCGATGTCCGGCTATTCAGCGCGGTGAGTCACTCTGCCACAGCCGGACGGCGGACCTCCAGTGACCGCACCCGGCGCCAGTCCAGGCCGGCGAACATGGCCTCGAACTGTGCGCGGTTCAGGGTCATGGCCCCGTCACGGATCGAAGGCCAGGTGAATGTGCTTTCCTCAAGCCGCTTGTAGGCCATGACCAAACCACTGCCGTCCCAGAACAGGATCTTCAACCGGTCGGCGCGCTTCGAGCGGAACACGAAGACCGTGCCAGTGAACGGGTCCTCGGCCAGCATCGACTGCACCAGCGCCGCGAGGCCATCATGGCCTTTGCGGAAGTCGACCGGCTTCGTCGCCACCAGGATCCGCACACCCTGCGAGGGCATCAACATGGATGCGCCTCCAAGGCGTGGACGATCTCGGCGATCCGGGCGGCGGGCGCATCCTTCGCGAGTTCGATGATGACCGTACCCCGCACAATCCTGATCGGCGTCCCGGCGCTTGGCGGTTCAGCCTCAGAGGCCGCCGTGATCTCGTCGCAGACCACCAGAGGTGCGAAGACAGCTTCGTTGACCTCCACCGCGGGCAAGACGAGCTTGCCCTCCTTGGCCAGCCGCCGCCACGCCGTCAGCTGGCTCGGCATGATCTCGTAACGCGCCGCGACACCCGACACCGTCGCCCCGGGCTCCAGCGTCTCGGCCACCGTCTGCGCCTTAACGTGATCCGGCCAACGCCTCTGGCCAGAAGCGAAGACTTCAACACCAAGCGCCGTGAGAAACGAACTCTTTGCGAACATTGCGAAACGCACTCCTTCTCTTTGGATGCGTATCAACTCGCAATGGCTGATCCCGTCGGCAATGTGGGGCGGCGACAGCGTTTACGCTTCGTTCGGTACGATGAAGCAAAGATCGGAATTCTTCAGCACCAGCGGCGCGCGGACGGAGGGACTCTCGGCCGCCCCCCGCAGTCTACTTCTACCAGATCGACACCGTCCAGCGGGGGCAGAGAGAAGCTTAAATCACCCGCAAACTGTCCGAAGGATGAAGAGTAGCTCACTTCCCCAAGCCTAAAAGAGTGTCCATACTCCAAGCTTTACTGAAGTTCCGCCATCTTTGAACTCGTACACGCCACCCAGTTCGACGAAGCTGTTTGGGGTGAGATGAATGACATGTGATGGCGCGAACCCAAGGGTGCTTTTACCGCTGGACTGAACCGCCCCGGGTTTGCCGGAGGCTCCAACTCTTGAGTAGACTGGAGCCATCATGAGCAAGACAACGAACAAGTTCTCCCCTGAGGTCCGCGAGCGCGCAGTGCGCATGGTCCTCGACAATCCGGGTCAGCATGGATCGCGCTGGCAGGCGATCGCCTCGGTGGCCGCGAAGATCGGTTGTTCAGCGAACACGTTGAACAGCTGGGTCAAGAAGGCCGAGGTGGACAGTGGGCAGCGCGCCGGCATCCCGAGCGACATGGCCGAGAAGATGAAGGCGCTCGAGCGGGAGAACCGGGAACTGCGCCAGGCGAATGAGATCCTCCGCAAGGCATCAGCATATTTTGCCATGGCGGAGCTCGACCGCCGGTCGAAGTAATGGTGTCGTTCATCGATGCTCATCGTGCGGAGCACGGGGTCGAGCCGATCTGCAAGGTGCTGCCGATCGCCCCTTCCACCTACTACGATCATTTGGCGAAGCGGGCAGAACCTGCCCGACGGTCGGCGCGTGCCAAGCGGGACGCGGCTCTTCGCTTCGAGATCCACCGCGTGTTCGACGAGAACTGGCAGGTCTACGGTGTCCGCAAGGTCTGGCGGCAGCTTGGGCGCGAGGGGATCACTGTCGCCCGCTGCACCGTGACCAGGCTGATGAAGGATATGGGCCTTCAGGGCATCATTCGCGGCAAGCCACATCGCACGACGGTGCCGGACACGAAGGCGCCATGTCCGCTCGACAAGGTGAACCGGCAGTTCCGCGTCTCCGCGCCGAACAGGCTCTGGGTCAGCGACTTTACTTACGTGGCCACTTGGAAAGGGTTCGCTTACGTCGCCTTCGTCATCGATGCTTACGCCAGACGGATTGTGGGCTGGAGGGTGAGCACCTCGGCCCACGCGGGCTTTGTTCTCGATGCGCTGGAGCAGGCCGTCCACGAGCGTCGGCCGGCGAAGGGCATGGGACTGGTCCACCACTCGGATCGCGGGTCCCAAGGCGGATTCAACCGGTCGTCGCAACACCTTGGAACATATCCTGTTTGAGCAGCCGGTCGAGAGCCTCTGCCGGTGTT
>NZ_JBLXFX010000021.1:0-40474 GCF_048261495.1 Salipiger sp. | reverse complement strand
AAACCGGCATTGGAAAACAAGGGCTTGGCGAAAATCCCCGCAGCCCTTAACATATAGATAACAGATAAAATAACAAAACCGCCTGCCGGACCGCGCCCGGCCCCCCTGCCCCGCACCCGGATGCATCCCCTTGAAATTGCTGTGAAAAGCACAGAATGATCCCGGCATGTGCGCGTTATGCTTCCATGTGCGGCATTTTCTGGTAGTCTTGCCGAAACCGCGCACATCAAGCCGCGGAGCGGACGAGGAACAGCAGTCTCATGGCCGATGCCAAAGCCCCCCTGCCCCCCTATTTCAACATCGACCCGGATGCGGCGCTGGCCCATCTCGGGGCGCCCGCGGGCACCGAGGGTTTCGGCGCCATCGCCCGGGCCTGCGCCTCCGGGCGCAAGGACCTGGAAAGCCGCGGGCTCGAGGAGGGGCAGTCGCGCGCGCTGCGGCAGTTCTCCACCTGGGAGATCACGCGCTACCTGATCCCCGTCGCCACCGGCCATTTCCGCCGGGTGCTGAAGCAGAACCCCGAGCTGCCGCAGGGCCGCTCCGACACCACCGGCGGCGCCAAGTGGTTCACCCTCGACGAGGTGCTGCGCCTGCGCGCGCATTTCGCCGCCCTCGGCTCCCGGACCAAGAACTACCTGCCCTACCGCCCCGCCGGCCAGCCCGCCAAGATGGTCGCCGTGGCCAACTTCAAGGGCGGGGTGGGCAAGACCTCGACTGCCGCGCATCTGGCGATGTCGGCCGCGCTCGACGGCTACAAGGTGCTGGTGATCGACCTCGACAGCCAGGGCAGCATGACCTCGATCTTCGGCGGCAAGGTCGAGGACGAATGGCAGACGGTGTTCCCCCTGCTCGCGCGCCACTACGCCCGCCACCTGCAGCAGGACAACCAGCGCCGGCTCGACCGGGGCGAGGCGCCGCAGCCGCTGGACGACACGCTCTCCGAAGCGCTGGACATCCGCGCCGACAGCCTGATCGCAAAGACCCACTGGCCCAACATCGACCTGATCGGCGCGCAGCTCAATCTCTACTGGGCGGAATTCCAGATCCCGGTCTGGCGGATGCAGGGGCGGGGCTGGAAGCTCTGGGATGCGCTGACCGAGACCCTGGCCGAGGATGGCGTGCTGGACCAGTACGACGTGATCTTCCTCGATACCCCCCCGGCGCTCGGCTATCTCACCATCAACGGGCTTGCGGCGGCGGATATCCTGCTGGTGCCGCTCGGGGCGTCCTTTCTGGAATTCGACAGCACGGGCCGGTTCTTCGACATGCTGCATTCCACCTTCTCCAGCATCGAGGAGGCCGAGAACATGGCCGCCCGGGCGCTGGGGCGGTCGGGGATCAACTTCCAGTGGGATGCGGTGCGCGCCGTGGTCACGCGCTACGACGGCACCCAGCAGGGCGAGCTGGCCTCGCTGATGCAGGCCTATCTCGGCCAGACCCTGTCGCCGCACCGGCAGGATTTCACCGCCCTGATCGGTCAGGCCGGAGAGCAGGTGCAGGGCATCTACGAGGCCGATTACCGCGATTTCAACCGCGAGACCTACGTGCGGGGCCGCGAGACCTTCGATGCCACCTATGCCGCCTTCAAGCAGCTTCTGGTCGGCGCCTGGCGGCGTGACGAGCTGGCCGCCCGCGAGGCGGCGGAATGACCGGGGTGTTTCGCGCGCGAAACGTTTCGGCCCGGCGCGCTGTGCGCGTGTGTCCGGGCCGCAAAGACCCCCTGCCCCGTTCCCGGAAAGGAGCCGCGTGATGGCCCGCAAACGCCTGACCCCCGCCAATCCGATGTTCCTCGACACCGCGCCGTCCGGGCTCGAGACGAAATCCGCCTTCCCCCCGGCCCCGATCGCCGATGTCGCCCGCGACGCCGCCGCGACCTCGGCCATGGCCGAAATGGCCGACACCCTGCGTCGTGCCCGCGAGGAGGGGCTGATCGTGCAGCGCATCCCGCTTGCCGGGATCACCCTCGACCATCTCGTGCGCGACCGCATCGTGGTGGAGGATGACGAGATGGCGGCGCTTGTCGCCTCGATCCGGGAAAGGGGCCAGCAGGCGCCGGTCGAGCTCATGGAGCTGGCGGGCGGCGGCTACGGGCTGATCTCGGGCTGGCGGCGCTGCCGGGCGCTGGCGCTGCTGCATGCCGAGACCGGCGAGGACCGCTTTGCCGCCGTCCTCGCGCTGATCCGCAAGCCGGCGGGCGCCGCCGGGGCCTATCGCGCCATGGTCGAGGAAAACGAGATCCGCGTCGGACTCAGCTTCTACGAACGCGCCCGCATCGTTCTCAAGGCGGCCGAGCAGGGCGTCTACGAGGACGAGCGCGCCGCGCTCAGGGCGCTGTTCGGCACCGCCTCGCGGCCCAAGCGTTCCAAGATCGGCAGCTTCCTGCCCGTGGTGCGCGCGCTCGGCGAGGTCCTGCGCTTTCCCGGCGCGCTGCCCGAGCGCCGCGGCCTCGCCCTGTCCAGGGCGCTGGGTGAGGATCCCGGCACCGCGCTCCGCCTGCGGCAGCTGATCGACAAGGCGCCCCCGGCCACCGCCGAGGAGGAACAGGCGCTGATCGACGCGGTGCTGGCCGGGCAGGGGCCGAGGACCGGCAGCCCGCGCCCTCCCCGCCCGGCCCCCGGCCCCGCCGTGGGCACCCGGGTGGGCGAGGGGATCTGGATGCGCACCGCCGCCGGCGGCGAGGTCACGCTCTCCGGTCCCGGCCTGACGCCCGAGCGCCGCGAGAAGCTGCGCAACTGGCTGGCCGACCTTTAGCCCCGCGCGGGGGTGTTTCGCGCGCGAAACACCCCGGAACAGGGTCACATGTTCATGATGTCGTGGTGGTAGCGGCGCAGGAACAGGAAGCCCAGCACCGCGCAGGGCCCCGCCACCAGCAGCACGTAGGTGGGTGTCACGTAGGCGCCGTCATAGGTGGCGTAGATGCCCTGCCGCACCCGCCCGATCACGTGCACCATGGGGTTCCACCACAGCCAGTCGCGATAGGGGTTCGGGATGGAATCGTAAAGGATGATGACCCCGGAGATCAGGAACAGCGGCCGCGTCACCACCGACCAGATCCGCTCCCAGAACGGCGACATGGCGAAGAGGAAGGCGTTCAGCGATCCCACCCCGATTCCCATGGCAAAGGCCATGGCATAGCCTTCGATGATCCGCGGCAGGTCGAGGATCACCTTGACGTCGTAGAGCTGCAGGATGGCGGTGAAGACGATGGCCGAGATCATCGTCTGGGTGAGCACGTTCATCAGCACCCGGGCCAGGATCGCGTCCATGAAGGTCACCCCGGGATAGAACAGCAGCGGCCGCGAGAAGCGGATCGCCGAGGAGACCTTGGTCATCGTGTCCATGAAGGCGGTGAAGGGCAGCACGCCCGAGGCGAAGAACAGCGGAAAGCTGGTGCCGACCGGCGGCGAGCGGAAGGCGAGGGTGAACACCAGGGTGATCACCATGATGCCGCCCACCGGCTCCAGGACCGCCCAGAGATAGCCGAGCGCGGAGCGCCCGTAGGTGGTGGACATCTCGCGCTGCATCAGCGCGGCGATCACCCGGGGCGAACTGCTGCGGCGGGGGATGCGGGCAGGGGTCCGCGGCAGCGGCGGAAGGGCAGGGGTGGCGGATTGTGTCATCTGGGTCTCTGGCGTAGCCTCGCGGCATTGGATAAAGGTGTTTCACCCGATGCGCACGTCGCATCTTAGGAAAAGAGACCGGATTTGGAAGACGCCAGTCAGAAAGCCAAGGGAACAGGCCCCGCCGGAACCGCAGGCCCCGCCGGCCCGGCCGAGGGCGAGGCCCCCGCGGTCGGCAGCCTGGAAGCCCGCAGGGCCGTGGCGGAACGTCGCGCCCAGCTTGCCGCCGCCCGCGCCCGCGAGGAGGAAAAGGCCGCCGCCGCCGCTCCGAAACCGGCCGCCGCCGCCCAGCCCCAGCCCCAGCCCCAGCCGAAACCCAAGCCCGAAGCCGCCGGTCCCGCGCCGATCGTGGTGCGGCCGGCCGCGACCACCGCCAAGCCGAAGAAGCGCCACTACATGCTGGCGCTCAGCTTCGTGCTGCTGGTGCTGGCGCCGCTCGCCGTCGCGGCCTGGTATCTCTACCGGGTGGCCGACGACCAGTATGCCAGCCGCGTGGGCTTTTCGGTGCGCAAGGAAGAGGTCGGTTCGGCGATCGAGCTGCTCGGCGGCATCACCGAACTCTCGGGCTCCTCCTCGTCCGATACCGACATCCTCTACGAGTTCATCCAGTCCGAGCAGATGGTCCATGCCATCAACGAACGGCTCGACCTGTCGGCGATCTACGCCAATCCGGGCGACCCGATCTTCGGGCTCGGCGAGGATACGCGCATCGAGGCGATGGCCAATTACTGGGGCCGCATGGTCAAGGTCTTCTACGACGCCGGGACCGGGCTGATCGAGGTGCGGGTTCTGAGCTTCGATCCCGACAATTCCCACGATATCGCCGCCGCGATCTTCGAGGAAAGCAGCGCGATGATCAACGAGCTCTCGGCGATCGCCCGGGCCGATGCCACGCGCTACGCCAAGGAAGAGCTCGACCGCGCGCAGGACCGGCTCAAGGAGGCCCGCCAGGCCATCACGGGCTTCCGCAACCGCACCCGCATCGTCGACCCCCGGGCCGATATCCAGGGGCAGATGGGGCTCATCACCTCGCTGCAGGCCAAGCTGGCCGATGCGATCATCGAACGCCAGCTGCTGCTGGAAACCTCCTCCGAAAGCGATCCGCGGGTGATCCAGGCCAACCGCCGGATCGAGGTGATCCGCGAGCAGATCGAGGAAGAGCGCGCGCAGTTCGGCACCAGCGCGACGGGGAATGACGACAAGGCCTTCTCGCGGCTGCTCGAGGAATACGAGGCGCTGTCGGTGGACCTGGAATTCGCCGAGCAGGCGTCGATCTCGGCGCGCACCGCCTACGAGGCGGCGCTGACCGAGGCGCAGCGCCAGTCGCGCTACCTGGCCGCCTACATCGCGCCGACCCGGGCGCAGACGCCGGAATATCCGCGCCGGTCGATCATCCTGCTGATGGGCGGGGCTTTCCTGGCGATCTCCTGGGCGATCCTGGCGCTGATCTACTATTCGCTGCGGGACCGGCGCTAGGGCAGGGCGCGGGCGATGATCGAGCTGCACAACCTGTGCAAGACCTACTACCTGAACGGCCATCGCAAGGTGGTGGCCGACAACATCAGCGCGGTCTTTCCCTCGGGCAAGGCGGTGGGCATCCTCGGGCGCAACGGGGCGGGCAAGTCGACCCTGCTCAAGATGCTGGCCGGCACGATGGACGCGGATTCCGGCTACGTGACCAGCACCGGCACGATCTCCTGGCCGGTGGGCTTCGCGGGCTCCTTCCACCCGGAGCTGACGGGGTTGCAGAACACCCGGTTCATCGCCCGGGTCTACGGGGTGGACAGCGACGAGCTGACCGTCTTCGTCGAGGATTTCGCCGAACTCGGGGATCACTTCTACCTGCCGACGCGGACCTATTCCTCGGGGATGCGGTCGCGGCTGGCCTTCGGGGTGTCGATGGGGATTCCCTTCGACACCTATCTCGTGGACGAGGTGACGGCGGTGGGTGACGCCGCCTTCAAGCGCAAGAGCGAGGCGCTGTTCGTCGAGCGGGTGACCAGCTCGGGCGCGGTGATGGTGACCCATGCGCTGAACCAGGTGCGCCGGCTCTGCCACCACGCGGCGGTGCTGGAGGACGGCAAGCTGCATTTCTACGAGGACGTGGAAGGCGCGATCGCGCATCACCAGAAGCTGATGCGCATCGACAAGGAAGCCGCCGCCGCCCTGGCCGCCGTGGCCGACGACATCGATTCCGACGACTGAGCGGGGGCGTTTCGCGCGCGAAACATTCCGCGCGCCGGGGTGGAACAGAGCCTAGTCCGGCGTCTTCGCGCCCGCCGCGGGCATCAGCGCCGGGGCCAGCTTTTCCGCCAGCAGGTCGATCAGCGCATCGCGCGGCAGCCCGAGCGAAGCGAGGTCGATGGCCCGCGCCTCGGGCGTGACCGGCCCGGCGTGCCAGGCCCGCGACAGGGCGGCGGCCAGGGCGGGGCCGGTGGCCTCGACGCTTTCGATGGCCGGGGTCAGGCGGCTGAGATCCTTGGGCCCGAAATGGTTGGTCACCACCCGCATCCCCGAGGCCGCCATCTCGATCGGCGGATGGCTGGGGTGGGGCGAGAACATCAGCGACAGCCCGAGGTCGCAGCCCAGCAGGAAGCCGGGATATTCCTCCCAGGGCAGCTTGCCGAGGCTCCGGAGTTCCAGCCCGCCGGGCAGGGCGACCGGATCGTGACGCAGCCCGACCGAGACCAGCTCGATCTGTTCGGGGGTCAGGCCCTCGGCCTCGACGAAGCGCCCCAGCGCCTCGATGGCGGTGGTGTACATGTTGCGGGGCACCTCGGGGCGGCCGTAGAGCGCCAGCTTGCGCGGCGCCGTGGCCGCGCGCTCCGGGCGCTTGCCGCGGGCATAGCGGTCGATGTCGATCGAGGGGCGGAAGGCGAGGGTCTCGCCCCTGGCAAAGCCGAAGCCTTCCCCGGCGAAATAGTCCCTGAGCAGGGTGGTGTTGAACAGCGGCTCGAAGTCGAAATCGTAGCTCGCCATGGCATCGGCGAATTCCGGACCCCAGGCGTAGAAGTTCGGCTCGAAATCCTGCACCAGGTAGTGAAAGCGCGGATGGGCGAAGCCGTGGCGGCGGATCAGCTTTTCGGCCACATGCGCCGTCCACCAGGCGGTGGCGAGGAAAATGTCGCCCCTGTGCGCGGGCAGGGTTTCCGAGGTGACGCCGCAGTGCAGGCTGACGCGATCCTCGGCGCCGGTGCCGCTGAGACGGCGCATCACGAAGGCGCGCGAGGCGGCATAGGAGGACACCGGCAGGTCGGTGGCGATGATGCGCACGTGCATGCCCCGCGCCGCGATGCCGAGCCCGATCTCGAGCGCGGTGTCGATGCCGGCGAAGATCTCGGTCGGGTTCAGGGTCGGCACCATCAGCACATAGGCCGGCTCCGGCGCGCCGGAGCCGAATTCCGGCGTCCAGCCCGGCTCCTTGCGAATGTCGATCAGGCCCTTCCACGGCGTGGCGCGGCGGCGGGGGGCGGGCTTGTCGCCCTCCTCGCGCCGGGCGGGGGCGGGATCGGCGCCGGGGGAGAGCGAATAGAGCCGGGTGTCGAAACGCCCGATGGCGCCCTCGAGCCCCGGCCCCAGCGCCTCGCGCAGGGTCCAGATGACGCGGCCGGCGCTGACCACGGCAAAGCCGGCCGCGATGCGGGCCAGGTCCGGGTGCCCGGTGAGCAGCAGTTTCGCCGCGTCCAGGAGGTGGCCGCCGGCGCCGCGCACCCGGCGCAGGTAGGGGCGCAGGGCGGCGGAATGCGCCTCGCCGTGTTTCAGGCGGCCGTCCTGCACGGCTTCGGCCAGGCGGTTCTGGGTGGAATGGGCCAGGTAGCGGGCCAGCCCGTAGGCGGCGGCCTCGCGGCGCAGCCACATGCTGAGCGGCACCCGCTTGCCGGCGTTCATCCGCCCGCTCAGCCAGCCGGCCTCGCGGTCGACTGCGCCCATGACGTTGTTGCCGTGCTGGCGGTAATCGACCAGCGGTCCCGGCACCAGCCCGACGCCGCCGGTGGCCGAGGCCAGCAGCCCGAGCCAGAGGTCGTGGTAGAAATGCACCCCCGATTGCGGCGGGAACGGCAGGGCGAGCCGGGCCACGCGCGGGCGCATCAGCAGGGTCATGCCGGTGATGTTGTTGCGGTAGAGCAGCCCGCGCAGCCCCGGCGCCCTGTGGCGGCGTTCGAAGGCGAACATCGAGGGCTTGAGCTCGGTCGTGCCGTCCGGGCCGACCAGCCGCCCGTCGCCGTGCACGAGCTGCAGCTCGGGGTGCTCGGCCAGCCTGGCCACGCCGCGGGCGAGGCGGTCGGGATACCAGATGTCGTCCTGGTCGCTGAGCGCGATCAGCGCCTCGGTGCCGGCGGGCAGGGCGTCGATGCGGGTGACGGCCTCGGCGATCCCGGCCTCGAAGGCGCGCACCGCGTCGAGCGTGTTCTCGGGGATCACCACGGCGGGATCGGACAGGCCCGCGGCGGCCGCCGCCTCGCGCAGGATGTCCTCGGAGACGCGGTCGGCGATCACCACCACCAGCCGCAGGTCGCGGTGGCTCTGTGCGGCGATCGAGGCAAGCTGGGCACGCAGGTGCTCGGGGTCGGGCCGGAACACGGCCATGACCACGAAGACCAGCGGCGCGGAGGGGGCGCTCATGCGGAGGGGCCTCCGGTTCCGGGGGCACGGCCGGAGCCGGCCGGAACGCCCCTGCAGAGGGGGCCGTGTCTTGGCCCGGAGGGGGCCGATCGCTCAGTCATGTGTGCCGCCAAACCGTCGTCCTGAAGGGCATCGTTAGTGGCTTCCGCGCGCAGGATCAACCGCGGGCACCGGCGGGCGCGGGCTTTTCCGGGCGACCGTGGCGCGCGGGTTCCGGCGCGCCGGTAAGCCGTGTTATGGTAAATGAATCCTTTACAACCGCCCCAGCAGCGCGGCGAGCCAGAGCGTCACGCGGGCCGCCGTGCCCTGCCGATAGAGCCTGATCCGGCGCAAGGCGCGCAGGCGGCGCGGCAGCGGCGCGGCGCGCAGGGCGGCAAAGGCTTCGAGCAGGCGGCGGTTTTCCGGGGTCAGCCGGTGCGCCGAGGCGC
This sequence comes from Salipiger sp., assembly GCF_048261495.1. Classification (GTDB taxonomy): domain Bacteria; phylum Pseudomonadota; class Alphaproteobacteria; order Rhodobacterales; family Rhodobacteraceae; genus Salipiger. The sequence continues at coordinate 31,803 of NZ_JBLXFX010000021.1, read as the reverse complement.
GCAGGGCGGCGATATTGGTGTCGCTCCAGCCCTGCGCGGTTCCGCCGATCAGCCCGGCCAGGCGGCGCATCTTGTCGCGGGGGCGGTCGTTGGCGCCGATCTGGTTGCCGCCGGTCTGCCGGTAGAGCAGCGCCGGCGAGTCCTCGTGCAGCACGGTGCCGCCGGCGCCGGTGACGATCTGGTAGAGCCACCAGTCATGCACCACCACGCGGCCCGCCTCCGGCGCGGCCTGCGCCGCCAGCCGCGCCGCGGCGGGGTTCAGCAGCACGGTGTTGCCGGGCACGACGTTCTGCACCAGCGCATTGGCAAAGGACAGCGGGCGCGGCCGGGGCGGCGACAGGCGCAGCGGCCGGCCCCCGCCGTCGGCCACCATGACCCGCGCGCACCAGAGCGCGGGGACATCGCCGGGCAGCGCCGCCAGCGCCTGCAGCCCGCGCGACAGCCGGTCGGGGTGCCAGAGGTCGTCCTGGTCCGACAGGGCCACCCAGGGATGTTCGGGCAGCAGGTCGGGCGCGCGGGTCAAAAGATGCAGGAAATTGGCCGCCGCCCCCTGCCCCGGACCGGGGATGCGCAGGGCGTGATGCGTCTCTGCAAAGGCGGAAATCCGCGCCGCGCTGTCATCGGTCGAGCCGTCGTCGCCGACCAGCAGCGCCCAGTCGCGATGATCCTGCGCGGCCAGGGTGGCAAGCTGTTCGGACAGATGCCCCCCGCCGTTGCGCACCGCCATCAGCACCGCGACGCGGGGGCCCGCCATCAGCCCAGCGACCAGATGTCGCCGTCGAAGCCCTCGGAGAGGCCGGGCGGCAGCCAGGCGGCGATGCGGTCGATATCGCCGTTGTCATAGACCAGCCCCTCGGGGGTGATCGAGCGTTTGCGCACCGTCACCGAGATATTGTAGCCGTAGCGCCGCACCCAGGGGTCGCGGCAGTCGAACCCGGCCAGCACCAGGTTGTAGAGCATCAGCCCGGCATTCCACAGCGTCAGGTGCCCGCCGACGATCGCGTGCTTGAGCGGCGGCACCGAGATCGCCAGCAGCCCGCCTTCGCGCAGGGCGTCGTGAGCCTTGGACAGGAAGGCGTTCACGTTCGGCTGGTGCTCGACCACGTGCGAGGCGAGCACGCAGTCGAAGGGCGTCTCGAACGAGATGTCGAGGAAGTTGCCGATCACGATGCCCTTGTCGTCGGGATGTTCGGCCAGCTTGAAGTAATGGCTCTCGCCGTAGTCGAGTTCGGTCACCACCTTGCCGGCGGCGCGCAGGGCGCGCGCCTGGTCCCCCGCGCCCGAGCCCACGTCGAGCACGCTGGTGATGTCGGGCGTGTCGCAGAGCCGCTGCACCAGCAGGCCGCTGAACTGCATGTCGCGGAACTCGGGCCGGATGGCGCAGAGCGCCTCGGACGAGCGGGCCTGTTCGTGGTGCTTCGGATCGTCGGTGATCAGCGCGATGCGGCGGCGGGCGGTGGCCTCGGTTTCGTAATCGCGCAGCGGACGGGCGGCTCGGGCGCGCAGGAACAGCGCCGGCACATCGTCGCGCGCGCGCGTCAGGAGCGCGTCGGCAATGCCGGCCGCCGTCGCCGCGTCGCCCGCCTGCAGCGCAAGCTCGCCGTCGAGCAGCTGCACCCGGCGCAGCGCGTCGGGGTCCTGCGCGGCCCCGGCCAGGGTGCGGGCGCTGTCGAGGGTCGCGGGCGGTTCCCCGGCCGCGACCTGCCACTCGGCCAGCCGCAGATGCCCGGCCAGCCAGTTCGGCGCCTCGGCCACCAGCCCCGCCAGCCCGCGGCGCGGCACGGATTTCTCGCCCGCCGCCGCCAGCGCGTCGAGCAGGGCGAGATCGTCGGCCAGGCGCCGCTTGGGCGGGGTGCCGCGGAACACCTGCACGGCGCAGGCAAAGCCCTTGTCGCGCGACAGGATGCGCATGGAAAAGCCGGTCTCGGCCAGCCATTCGCCGAGCGCCTTCCATTCGCCCTCGGGCCACTTGTCGTAGACGCCGTTGCCCTGCCAGTCGCAGAGTTCGTCGAAGACGATCACCGTGCCGTCGACGATGCGGTCGCTCAGCCGTCCGAGCACGAAGCGGCAGGCGCTGTAGAGGTCCGGGTCCATGTGGATGAACCCCGCCGGGCCGGGGTTCCCGGCCAGCCAGTCATCGAGGGTATCCTCGAAAAAGCCCTTGATCAGGGTCACGTTGGGCGGCACCGGGGGCAGCGTGTCGAGCGCGAAATGCCCGGCGTCGTAGGTGTCGCCGGTGCTGCGCTCCCAGGCTTCGGGCAGGCCCTCGAAACTGTCGAAGCCGGTGAAGCGCCGGTCGGGGCGGGCATGGGCCATGGCGCGGATCGAGCCGCCCTTGAACACGCCGAATTCCAGCGCCAGCCCCTCGGGGGCCAGCGCCAGGGCGGCCTTGAGCTGGGCCATCCGGCGCACCACCAGCGGGTGGCGGCGGAAGGGCGTGATATCGAGCGTTTCCGCCCCGAAGGCGCGGGACAGCGCGGGGCGCAGCTTGCGCGGGGCGGGGGCCTTGGTCACGGGCTGGGGCACGGGCGTCTCCTTTGCTCGGGCTCTCATCGCAGCAGGCCGGGGGCCTTGGCAAGGGTCAGGCTCCCGCCGTCCCAGAGATAGCCGTGCACGGTCATGGCCTCGTGCATCACCGCGTGCACCCGGCGCTGCAGGGCGGGCGCCATCCGCCGCCAGCTCTCGGCGGAGCCGGGGTGGACCGGTTCGGACAGCCGGATCAGGCCATGGCCGATCTCGCCCTCGGCATAGGCCTCGTGCGAGCGCAGCACGGCATCGTCCCAGGGCAGGCCCATGTGGGCGAGCACGGCGCGCAGCACCGGCTCGGGGTCGGTCACGAACTCCTCGTAGCGCACGAAGGGCAGCCCGTCGCGCCGGTCCTGCAGGAGCTTGCGGGAGTGCAGCGCGAGCCAGCCGTCGAGGATCGGCGCCTCGGCGACGAATTGGGCAAGGCCGGGGTCGATTCCCTCGGCCCAGCGGCCCTGCTGGCGGCGCTGGCGGCGGTCCCGCGCGGGATCGTCCGTCAGGTGCCGCTCGCCGCTCAGCGCGACCGAGAACGGGTTGCGCACCAGCGCGAAGCCGCGGCGCGGATGCGGGTGGCACCAGACCGCGCTCTTGAGCACCAGCACCGCGTCGGGCGCGGGGCTGCGGTGGGCGAGCCGGGGATGATCGGCGGGGATGGCGCGCGCGGCGCGGGTCTGCAGCGCCTTGAACAGCGCCACGTCGCGCTTGTCGTCGGGCATGCGGATCTGGTGCACGACCTCGACCCGGGGATGCGCGGCGAGGCAGCGCTGCATCAGCGTTTCGCCGGAGCGGGCGAAGCTGGCCATGTGAAAGACCGGCAGACGGGGGGCGGTGGCCCTGTCCCCTGCCCCGGGCTCAGTCAACCACGATCTCGGCAAGGTCGATCTCGTCCTCGGGGCCGATCCGGAGGTCGAGCAGCGCCTTGTTGCGCAGGATGCGGGCCCAGGGCCAGTGCCACCAGGCGACCTCGGCCATCTGGCGGCGGACGCTCTCGGAAAAGCGCCAGCGCAGGTGCCGGGCGGGCACGCCGCCCCAGATCGCGAAGTCCGGCACGTCCCTGGTGACCACGGACCCGGCGGCGAGGATCGCGCCGTTGCCCACCGTCACCCCGGACATGATCGACACGCTGTCGCCCATCCAGACGTTGTGCCCGACCCGGATCGGCCCCTTGGTGTGCCCGCCCCCGGGCAGGCCCAGTTCGCGCCGCAGCCGGATCGACAGGTTCATCGCCTGGGAATCGTGGCTGGAGGCGATCATCCGGCAATTGTCGCCGATGGCGCCGTACTTGCCGACATAGACCTGGCCGCGGGTTTTCAGCGCCCCGGTGAAGGAGGTGAAATAGCCCACCTGCAACGCCCCCTTGGCATCCATCCGGGCGGTGTCGATGCGGATCTTGCCGGCCTGCCGCCCCTCGGGGGTGGTGGCGTCGAAGAAGCGTTCGCGCAGCCGTGCGGGTCCGGGACGGGGGGTCGGTTTGGTCATCTGGTCTCTCATGCGACGGATTTCAGCGCGGGCGGCGATTGCACCACCAGCTTGTCGCGGTCGGTTTCGGAATAGATCCGGTAGCTGGCGGCGATGAACTCGGCATTGGCGAGATAGCGCTGGTCCTCGCCCGAGGCACGCCAGCGCGGGAAGGCGACCTCGTAGCCCAGAACGTCGGACAGGAAGGGCTGGATCGCCAGCAGCGGCCCGCCCATCAGGTTGTCGAAGACGAAATCCGGATCGTAGCTGTCATGGCGCACCCCGGCGAGATCCAGCGCCGCCCCGGCGATCGCCGCCAGCACCGCCGCGCGCGGGTGGTTGATCGTGTACATGAACACCGACTTGCGTTCGAGAAACCGCTCGATGATCGGTTTTCCGGCGAAATCGAGCCTGTTGTCCCGCCGCGTCATCTCTTCCATGCTCAGCGCGTGGCCGCGGTCGAGACCGAGGTCGGCAAAGCCCTCGGGCGAGAAGCGTTCGAGACATTGCGCCGGGGTCAGCCCCTTGAGGAAGCTGTCCAGCACCACCACGGAATTGTAATCCCCCACGGGCGAGATCACCCGGTCCCCCAGCGGCCCGACATAGCAGGCATCCGGGTGGAAGCCGCGGTAGTAGACATTGGGCACGACGAGGGTCTTGTCGGGGAAATGCTGCTTCAGCGAGGCGGCGTTGAGCTCGCCGAAGGTGCGGGTGTCCTGGGTCAGGATCAGGTCCGACCTGCCGAGGTTCTCCAGCACCCGGGGGCGGGTCTCGTCATTGGTGAGATGCACGCGCACGATGCGCACGGCGGCGCCGGGGATCATCAGCCGCAGCGCCTGTCCCAGCCCGACGGACTGGCAGTTGGCGATCACGGCGACGCTGGCGGGGGCGGTCATGGGCGGGGCTCCTCTGCGGCGCCGGGATCGGGCATCAGCCCGGCCTCGCGCTGGATCGCCAGCAGCTCGCCCGGAGAGCTGACCACCAGCTCGGAGCGCGGCGCCTTGTCATAGGCTCGGTAGGAGGCGGCGATGAACCCCTCGAGATCGAGGTAGTTGTCGCTCTCGGCCTTGAACAGCATCCGGTCGGGGGGGACGGGCGTGCCGTCCTCCTGCCGGTAGCGCGGCCAGATCGAGCCGGTCCTGAGCCGGTCCGGCATCACGTCCCAGCGCACCGGCGCCGGGTCGCGGCCCATGAAGCGCAGCGCCTCGGAGCCGACATGGGACAGGATTTCCATGCTGGGATGATTCATCACGTAGAGGTTGGGCGCGTTTTCCGGATGGTCGAAGAACTGCGCCACGTGGATGTCGAGCGCGGCCTCGCGGCGGCGCAGGATCTCGCGGCTTTCGTCCCAGACCGTGCCGTAGCCGTAGGCCTCGTAGGTCTCCGGGGTGAAGCGGTCGCGGCATTCGGCCTCGCTCGCCCCCGAGAGGTAGGCCAGCAGCACGATCAGGCTGTTGTTGTTGGCCAGCGGCGTGCGGATGCGCTTGCCGCCCGGTCCGAGGAAGCAGATGTCCGGGTGGAAGCCGCGGAAGTAGATGTTGGGATAGGTGATGACCGGCTTGTTCAGGGTCTGCAGGCTGTCGGTGTTGAGCACGCCGAAGGACTTGATCGGCTGGCTCAGGATCACGTCGTACTTGCGCAGGTTGGCAAAGGCCGCCTCGCGCCGTTCCTGCGCGATGGTGTGGACCATGAAGGGCATGGCCGTGACCTCGTCCCCCATGATGTTGAGCGCGTCGGCGATCCCCCCGGCCTGGCAGTTGCCGACGACGGCGACCTTCAGTCTCGCCATGGCTGTCTCCTTCCGTTGGTGCCGATCAGTTGGTGCCGATAAGGCCCGGAACGTCGCGCAGCGTGATGTCCTCGCCGTCCCAGCCGTAGCCGTAGCTTGCCAGGGCTTCCCCGGTCAGCGCATAGACCCGCGCGCGCTGCGCCTCGGTCAGCACCTTGTACTTGTCCGAGGAGCCGGCATGGATCGGCTGCCAGAGCTTGATCTTGCCGTGGCCGGTCTCGCCCTTCCGGTAATCCTCGTGGCTGTTCATCACCCGGTCGGACCAGGCCAGGCCCATGTGCGCCACGATGCGCTTCAGCCAGGTCTCGGGGTCCTGCACGAAATCCTCGTAGCGCACGAAGGGCAGGCCGTCGCGGTAGTCCTGCAGCATCTTGCGGGAATAGAGCGCGAGGTAGCCGTCGAGGTTCTCGGCGGTTTCCACGTAGGGCATCATCAGCGGGTCGATGCCGGTGCACCAGCGCATCTGCTGCTTGCGCTGGTGTTCCGAGGTCCGGGAATCCTCGGTGTGGCGGAAGGCGCTGACGATGATCGAGAAGGGATTGCGGATCAGCGTGAAGCCGTGGCGCGGCGCGGGATGGGTCCAGACCGCGTTCTTGAGCAGGATCACCGCGTCGGGCGACAGGCTGCGATGCGCCAGCAGCGGATCGTCGCCGGAAATCGTCTGTTCCTCGCGCGTCATCAGGTGGCGGAACAGCGCGAGGTCTTCCTTGCTGTCGGGCTCGTGGATCTGGTGCACGACCTCGATGTCGGGATGGGCGTTGAGGCATCGCTGCAGCAGGGTCTCTCCGGACCGCGAAAAGCTCGCCATGTGGAAAATACGGTGCTCGGTCAAGTCAGGGCCTTCTCGTTTCCAATTCCGCCCTTCATAGCGGGCTTTCGAAGGGAATGCACGATCTGGCGGCGTTGCGCAAACCGGTTCCCTGTCCGATGTGGCCGTGCCATAGCAGGCGGATGAAATTCCGCTTCCGAAAACCTCCCGCCAGCCCATTTTCCGCGCTGCTGGCGCGCAAGCGCAAGGCCGCCGACGCGGGGCCGGCCCTGCCGCCCGGGCAGCGCCTGCTGGCGCTGCGGGACCGCCCGGTCGGGGTCAGCTTCACCGCCGCGCTGCTGGCGCGGGAATATCCGCAGCTGCTGCCGCGGCTGCTGCCCTGGGCGGTGCCCTCGGACGCGGAGGAGGCGGAGCTGGCGGACTGCGCGCTGCTGCTGATGCTGGGCGCGGTGCTCGAGGATGCCCCGCACCGGCAGAAGGGCACGCAGCGGCTGCTGGCGCTCGACGTGCCGGACGACCGCAAGATGTTCCTCGAACAGGCCTTTCTCGGCTCGGCCTTTTCCTGGTCGCCGCCGCACCGGACCCGGCCCGAGGCGGCCTGTCTCGGCTATGTCTGCGACGACCTCGCGCAGTATTACATGGCCGACTACCCGTCGCGGCTGACCCGGTGGCTGAATTCGCGGGAGGGGATCCCGGAGGCGGCGGCGGCCCGCGCCCGCGCCCTGATGGCGCGCATCGTCTCCCGGCGCATCACCAAGTACAACGCCCAGCCCATGGTGCGGCTCGCGCCCTCGGCGCGGCGGCGGGTGCTGGTCTGCGACCAGTCCTTCGACGATGCCTCGATCCGCTACGGGCGGATGGATGCGCGCGCCTTCGACGCCATGCTCGCGGCCGCCCGGGCCGAGAACCCGGAGGCCGAGATCCTGGTCAAGACCCACCCCGACACCGCCTGGACCGGCGGCGGCCGGGCGAGCTATTTCGATACGCTCCGGGCCGAAGAGGGGCTGACCCTGATCCGCGAGCCGATGAACCCCCATTGCCTGATCGACGCGGTGGACACGGTCTATGTCGGCACCTCCCAGATCGGCTTCGAGGCGCTGATGGCGGGGCGCCGCGTGGTCTGCTTCGGCGCGCCCTGGTACGCGGGCTGGGGGCTGACCGACGACCGCACCGAGGTGCCGCACCGGGCGCGGAGGCGCAGGCTGGAGGAGCTGTTTCACGCCGGATACCTCTGGTATCCGCTCTACCACGTCCCCGGCAAACCCGCCCCCTGCGCCATCGAGGAGGTGCTGGATTACATCGAGGCCGCGCGCCCGGTGGCGATCACCGACGGCGCGGAGCGGGCGGAGGCGCCCGAGGTCTCGGTGGTGATCCCGGTGCACGACGGCGCGGCCTGGCTGGCCGAAACCGTGGCTTCGGTGCAGAAACAGAGCCTGTCGCGGCTGGAAATCATCCTGGTGGACGATGCCAGCAGCGACGGCACGCGGGCCGTGATGGACCGTCTCGCCGCGCTCGACCCGCGCATCGTGGGGCTGTCCCATGACGCTGTGCGCGGCCCCGGCCATGCCCGCAACACCGGGCTCGACGCCGCGCGGGGGGACTATGTCTGGCTGCTCGACAGCGACGACCGGCTGATCGACGCCGAGGTGCTGGCCGACCTCGTGGCCGAGGCGCGCGCCACCGGCGCCGACATCCTGCGCGCCCGCAAGGCGGGGGAACGGGTGCTCGACGGGGAGGGCCGCTTCGTCGCCGACCGCCCCGACCCGGCCGAGGCGCGCATCGCCGGCGGGCGGGCGGGCGCGCTGGCGGAGCTGCCGGAGCTGGCGCACAACCGCCATTGCTGGCTGCTGCTCTACCGCCGCGCCCTGCTCGACCGCGAGGGGCTTCGGTTCGCCACCGGCTTCTGGGAGGAGCGCGCCTTTGCCCTCGGCGCGCTGCTGGCGGCGGAGCGCATCGCCACCAGCGACCGCGCCGCCACGCTCTACCACATCCGCCCGGATTCGGTCGCGCGCCGCCCCAAGGGGCCGCGCGACGCCGAGGACATGGTCGGCAACCTCGAAGCGGTGGTGGCGCGGTTCCGCGACCACGGCGCCGCGGCGCCGGACAGCCCGCTGCGCGGGGTGCTGCGGATCACGCTCACGCAGTTCCTGCACTACCTGCTGTTCGGCTTCTTCCGAACCGTGGCCGCCGGGGCCGACCCGGGGAGCCGCGCCGCCTGGTACGCCCGCGTCGCCGCCGCCTATGCCCGCGCCGGGATGGGGCCGGAGGATCTGTGCCGCGATGTCGACGTGATCGACCCCGGCGCCTTCGACGCGGGGCGCTACCAGCTCGCGCTTGCCGCGCTGCTGGCGGGGGCCGAGGAGGATCTCGCCCGCGCGCTGGACGAGACGCCCTGCGCCCTGCCCGACCTCGTCGCCCGCTACCGCGCCGCGCCGGACGCGCCGCTGACCGCCGCGCTCAACGCCTATGCCACCGGGGCGCGCGTCCTTCCCGCCGCGCCGGCGCTGCGCCGCGCGCCGCAGGCCCGGGTGCTGATCCATGCCGGCATGTCCAAGACCGGCACCACCTGGCTGCAGCACTGGCTCGGCGCGAACCGGCCGCAACTGCTGGCGCAGGGGGTCTGGTATCCCGACTGCGGTCTCTACGTGCAGCCCGGGCGGCCGCACAAGACCGGCGGCCACGCGCCCTTCCTCGCCGCCGCGCAGACCGGCGACGGCGCGCTGCGCGACCATGTCGCCGCGGCGGTGGAGATCAGCGGCGCCCACACGGTGCTGCTGTCCTCCGAGGCCTTCCACCTCGGCCCCGAGCCGCAGCGCCTGGCCGATTACTTCGACGGCTGGCAGGTGGAGGCGGTGCTCTGGCTGCGGCGGCAGGACGACTGGGCCGCCTCGCAGTACCGCGAATACGTGGGCGGCGGCGCGACCTTTCCGGTCAGCGCCCCGATCGGGGAGTGGCTGGCCTCGGAGCAGACCCGGAACAGGCTCTGTTTCAGCACGATCCTCGATCCCTGGGCGGAACGGCTGGGGCGCGAGAGGCTGCATCTGCGGCGCTTCGGCGACGGGCGGCTGCGCCCGGCGCTGGGGCAGGTGGCGGGCTATGCCATGGTGCCGGGGATGCGCGAGGGCCCGGCGCGCCTGCGCAACGACGCGGTGCTGGACGACGCCTGGCTCGAGGAGATGCGCCGGCTCAACGCGGGGCCCTTCGCCTCGGTCCCGGCCTACCTGGCCTTCGTCGAGGAGGTGCACGCCCTTGCCGCGCGGTTCCGTCCCGAGGCCCGTGCCGCCGAACCGCTGAGCGCCGCGCGGCGGGCCGCGCTGATGGCGGATTGCGCCGCCGACAGCGCCCGGGTGTCACGGGTCTATTTCGACGGAGAGCCGCTGTTTGCGCCGGAACAGGGTCGCATCGACCCGCCCGCCGCCGCGCCGCTGACCGGGGCCGAGCGCCGCGCGATCCATGCCGCCTTCCGGCGCCATGCGGTCGCGCCGCCGCCCGCGGATGCGGCCGGGGCCGCGCTGCTGGCCCGGATGCGGGCCGAGGTGCGCCCCCTGCCCCCGGATCGCGCGCGGATCGTGGCGCGCCATATCCGCGCCGCGGGGCTGTTCGACGATGCCTGGTATCTCGCCCGCAACCCGGACGTTGCGGCGGCGGGGATGGACCCGCTGATCCACTTCCTCCAGAGCGGCTGCGCCGAGGGGCGCGACCCCTCCGAGAGCTTCCGCACCCCGGACTGGTATCGCGCCCGCCCCGACCGGCTCGCGGCGGGGGAGAACGCGCTGGTGGCGGCGCTGGCCGACGGCGCTCAGCAGAGGAAGGTGTAGGAATAGGTCCAGAGCGTGCCGCCGCGGTTCTCGATCCGCAGCGTATCGGCCTGCACCGAGACGCCGGTGTTGCCGTTGATCGCGGTGGTGCCGGTCATCGCCACGTCGTTGAGGTTCTGCATCTTCGAGCCGGCGCAGAGCTGGGTCAGCTTCAGCGACTGGCCCGCGTCATAGGCGTAGATGCCGGAATGCTCGCTCTGCGGGAAGGTGGCGTCGATCACGGTGAGGAACACCAGCCCGCCGGCCGCGGGGGTGGGGATGCTGCCCACGGTGTCGCGCGCGATGTCGAGCGTGCCCGACCGCAGCCCCCGGGCGCTGGTGATGCCGGTCCCGGCGGCAAAGCTCAGGGCCTGGGTCCAGGCGCTGCCGTCGGGGCTGACCTTGACGGCAAAGTTGTCGCCCCCCGTGAGGCCGAATTCCGCCCGCCCCGACCAGTTCGACTGGAACAGCACCGAGGCGGTGTCGGGCGTGGTCGCCTTGTTGATCTTGAGCTGGTGCCCCGCCCCGGCATGGCTGAGCAGCGTCGCCTCGGACGAGACCGAGATCCGGTTCACCGGGTCGTAGACCGCGTTCACCCCCAGCCCGTCGAGGTTCTTGAGATCGGGCACCACGTCGGCCCAGTCCGCGCCGGTGAAGACCGCCTGCAGGGCCTCGTCGCGCACGTAGGCGACCCAGCCGGGCAGCGGTGCGGTGAACTCCCAGAGGCCGCCGGTCCAGACCGCGATGGCCAGGGCCTGCCCGGCCCAGGCCCCGGTGGCGCCCTCGGCCACCAGGTAGCGCGCGCCGGTGGCGGGTGCCGCGGGCGGCGCGGTTTCGGTGCGGCTTTCGACGGCGAGCTGCACCAGCGCATCGAGCCGGGCAAGCGCCTCGTTGTGGGTGACGTGCTTCTGCGCCTGGGAGGGCAGCAGGTAGGGCAGCGACAGGGCTGGGGACGTGTCGGGCATCGGCGGGCTCCCTGGTGAGTCTTCGGGGCCCAGAGTTCCGCCCGGCTCCGAAGATCCGGTTACGGCGCCGCGCGCGGCGGTAACGGTTCGTTAACCATGAAGGGTGCTCCCTTTCCGCCCGCCCCCTGGCACGGGCGCGGCCCTCTGCGCTGACCTCGGATGTGACCCTATTTCGGCCCGTTCTTGCGCATCCAGAGCTCGGTGGCGAAATCGGTGTCGATCTCGTTGAAGTTCCAGAACTCGCGCAGGGAGAGCCGCAGGCGGTTCGGCTTCTCGGGCACGCGCATGCCGTCCTCGGGCGTGGTCTCCATCACCCCCGACAGGATGCCGCGCCAGAAATCCGGGGCGAGGTAGTCGTTGTAGAGCCCCACGTATTCGCGCCCCTGCGGCAGCGCGCCGTCGCGGGCGAAGCGGAAGGGCGGCTGGAAGACGTAGTCCGCGCGCTTGCCGAAATAGCCCGCCTCGGTCACCGTGCTCGAGCTCATCGCGGCGACGCGGGTGATCGCGTCGGTGGCGCAGAGCGTGTAGAAATTCGCCTCGATCCGCTCGGCATTGGGGAACTGGCCGAGGATCGCCATGGTCTGCGGCGCCTGCGGCGCGAGCGGGTGCGCCTTGACGTAGAGCCTTTCGTGGCGCTTCGCGATCTCGCCGATCCGGCCCATGAACTCGGTCACGCCGACGAAGCGCTGGCCGTCCACCTGGCTGCGGTCGTGTTCCATCTGCATCAGGAACAGCGCGCTGTCGGGCACCAGCGTCTGGCGGAACAGCCGCCCCGCCGCCGCCGCCTGGATCGAGCCCATCAGCCGCAGCCAGTCCTCGCGCACCGCGCGGGCCGCCAGCCCTCGGGCCACCGGCGCGAGGTTCGAGCGCATGCCGAACATCAGGTCGTCGAGGAACCGCACCGGGTGGTTGATGACGTCGATGAAGGGGATGCCGTGGCGCATCAGCACCGCCTCGACCATGGGCGGCATCTCGAAGCCCACCACCAGCGCGTCGCGGAACAGGTGCACCAGCAGCGCCTCGACCTGCGGCGGGCAGCTCTGCTCGTTGAAGATCCGCACCCAGCCCTGGACGTTGCGCGGCACGCCGAAGGCGTCGTGGATCTGGGCGACGGCATTGCCGTCGAGCCCGCCCGACACGCTGTCGTGGCTCCACATCACCAGTTCGTTCGGCAGCCCGGTCGCCTGGCGCAGGGCCTCGCCGAAGAGCTGTTGCAGCCAGCGGGCGTTGAAATGCTGGGTCGGGCGCCAGTAATAGGGCGAGGCGCGCAGGAAATCGCCGGTGAAGACGATGCGTTGCGGCGCGCTCGCGGGCGGTGCGGCCGGAAAGTCTGGCTCAGCCATCGTGGCGCCTCGTGCGGGTCAGGAAGTTCAGGAGATCGCGGAACACGTGCTCCGGGGCAAAGCTGCCGCCGACGGCGGCCAGCGCGGCATCGGACATGGCCTGGCGCCGCGCCGGATCGTCGCGCAGGCGCAGCAGTTCGGCGATGAAGGCGTTGCGGCTGTCGGCCACGGCCAGCGCGGTGCCGGCCAGGTGCCCGATCCCGCGCACCGCCTCGGAGCAGTTGACCGAGGGCAGGCCCGCGGCCAGCGCGTCGACGGTCTTGATCTTGAGTCCGCCGCCGATGAACACCGGGTTGACGGCGATGTCATGCGCCGCCAGCGCGCCGTCCAGGTCGTCGACCCGGCCCATGAGGGTGACGTTGGGCCGCCCTGGGGGCGCGGAATTGCACACGGTGCCGACGACGGACAGCTCGAAACGGTCCGAGATCACCGGCCAGACCTGGTCGAGGAACCAGCGCAGCCCGTCCACGTTCGGCTCCGAATTGGCGCCGGTGAAGATCAGCCGGCGCCCCACCGGGCGGCATTCGTAGAGCGGCTTGGCGGGGATGGCATGGGGCACGGTCAGCACCCGCCGCAGCCCCAGCCGGTGCGAGATGTCGGCGGCGTCGAAGCGCGAGATGGCGATGATCGCGTCGTAATGCGCCATGATCCGCGCCTCGTCGGCGGCGCTCATCCGGATCGAGGGCACCTTGCCGAAGCGGGCGAAGACCCCGATGCGCGAGGACATGACGTCATGCGCATCGAGCAGCCGCGCCGTGCCCGGCGGCACCGCGTCCAGCAGGTAGGAGCGGTCGATGTATTCCACGATCACCGCGTCCTGCGGATGCCTGGCCAGGAACCGCTTGGTGCTGCGCACCCAGCTGTCGACGATGCGGTCCGACAGCGCCGGGTCGCGCCCGACGCGGCCGGGTTTCAGCGGTTCGGTCGCCTTCTCCTCGTAGCTCTTGTAGGAGACGACGTGATACCGGGCGTCGATCCGGGCGAGCTGCTGCTTGACGGCGGGGCCGACCGACTTGAACACGAAGACCGTCAGGTCGCATTCCGAGGCGATGGCCGACAGGATCGACTGCAGCCGCGAATGGCTGCCGTAGGCGCTTTCCCAGAACGGGATGTCGGTCAGCACGGTGACCTTGCTGCGCCGCAGGGCGCGGGCATCGGCATCGGCGCCGGGATCGGGCGGCGGCGGGGCCGCGGCGGGAACGCCGGGATCGGGCAGCGGCTGCGGCTCGGGTTCCGGTTCGGGCGGCGGCGGGACGTAGACCTCCTGCGGGGCCACGAAGCGGCGGTAGAGCACGTCGAGCAGCGGTTTGGGCAGCATCGCCCGCGCGGCGCGCCGCGGGAGAGATTTCCGGTCGCTCACGGCGCTCAGCCCCCGTAACCGGCGTAGGCGATGGTGAAGCCCCGGGTCTTGAGCCCGATCACCCGCTTGTCGTTGAGCCCGTAATCCGAGGGGCGCACCGGCCCGGCGATCGAGATGTCGAGAAGCTGGAAGGCGGTGGAGCGGCCCGGCTCGACCTCGTGGGCAAAGCGCAGGATGCCGCCCTTTTCCGAGGTCTGCTCCTGCTCGGCCTCGACCTCGAGCCCGTCGAGCTTCAGGCTGAATTCGTTCATCTGGTCGGGCACCAGCACCTGGTAGTCCATGGAGATCTCGTGCAGCCCCGGGCCGAAGACCGGCAGCACCACCGAGATGTCGCGCGCCCGGTTCGACCAGCGGAAGGCGCGGCCCTCGGCATCGGTTTCCGGCGCGTGCCAGCCCGAGCCCATGATCTGCGCATCGAAGGGCAGGAAGACCTCGACCGCGCGATAGGCGGGCGGGTTTTCGGCGGTCTCGTCCATCAGCGCGCGGGCGGCGGCCAGCGGGTCGCGATAGCTCGACACATGCCCGGCGAGGTAGCGGTTCTGCGTCATCATCGCGGTCTTCACCAGGAACAGGTCGGCGCGGGCGGCGGCGATCTGGCCCACCAGCATCCGCAGCACCGGGGCCAGCGCGGGTTCCGCGCCGTCGTCTCCGGCCGCGGGGGCCAGGGCCTGCAGCAGCGGCGCATAGGGCGCCTCGAACACCCGCGACAGATGGGCGGTCAGTTCCGAGCTGCCCTCGACCTCGCGCAGGTCCAGATCGGCCCCCAGTCCCTGCGTCAGCAGCAGCGATGCGACACGGTCGGCGAGGGCGGGCAGGTCGGGCTGGGCGGTCGCGGGCTCCATCCGGGATTGCGGAGTTTCGGCCATGGTCACCTCGTATTGTTCTTCCGGGCCGAATGCGTCGGACTGCCCGGTCTGTCTGAAATATCGCGAATCGCGCCCCGGGGACGGTGACCCGGTTCTAGCGAGGGGGGGGCGCGATCACAACGCGACCCGTCCGCACGCACCGGCAATTTGCCGCTTTTTGCAGCGGCTGCGGGCGGAATGGTCAAATTGCGGTATTTCGTCCGGGGCGCTAAATTGCTACCGACAGGGCCAGCCGGTACGGACCGCCCCGCCGGTGCGGTGTTTCCGCCTCTCTCCCGGCCCTGCCCGGATAGAAAAGAGATTAGAAAATGAATGACTTGACCCCGGGTTCCGACCCGATCATCGCCGCCGGCCGGCGCGTCCTGGAAACCGAAGCCGCCGCGATCACGCTGCTGTCCGAGCAGCTTCCCGAAGATTTCGTGCCCGTGGTGCAGCTGATCCTGGCCTCCAGGGGGCGGGTCATCGTCTCCGGCATCGGCAAATCCGGCCATATCGGGCGCAAGCTCTCGGCCACCCTCGCCTCCACCGGCACGCCCTCGCATTTCGTGCATTCCGCCGAGGCGAGCCACGGCGATCTCGGGATGATCTCCAAGGAAGACATCTGCATCCTGATCTCCAATTCCGGCGAGACCTCGGAACTGCGCGACATCGTCGCCCACACCCGGCGCTTTTCCATTCCCATGGTGGCGATCAGCTCCAAGCCCGAAAGCACGCTGATGAAGGCGGCCGACTACCGGCTGACCCTGCCCGCCGCGCCCGAGGCCTGCATCATCGGCATGGCGCCCACCACCTCGACCACGCTGACCCTGGCGCTCGGCGACGCGCTGTCGGTGGCGCTGATGAGCCAGCGCAACTTCCTGCCCGAGGATTTCCGCGTCTTCCATCCCGGCGGCAAGCTCGGGGCGCAGATGGCGACCGTGGCGCAGCTGATGCACGGCGGCGCCGAGGTGCCGCTGGTGCGGGCCGGGACCTCGATGTCCGAAACCATCCTCGAGATGACCTCCAAGGGCTTCGGCATCGCCGGGGTCGTGGCCGAGGACGGCACCCTGGTCGGGGTGATCTCGGACGGCGACCTGCGCCGCAAGATGGAGGGGCTGATGTCCCATACCGCCGGAGAGGTGGCGAACCGCACGCCGGTGACCATCTCCTCGGCCTCGCTGGCCGCCCAGGCGCTGGCGATCCTCAACGAACGCAAGATCAGCGCGCTGATCGCGCTCGATGCCGACGGCCGCCCCGAGGGCGTGCTGCATATCCACGATTGCTTGCGCGCAGGTGTTGCATGAAGACTGTCATCCTTATTCCCGCCCGGTATGCCTCGACCCGCTACCCCGGCAAGCCGCTGGTCGAGCTGACCCAGAAGGACGGCACGAAGAAAAGCCTGATCCGGATGAGCTGGGAAGTGGGGATGAGCGTCCCCGGGGTCGACGCGGTGCACGTGGTCACCGATGACGACCGCATCCGCGAGGCCGCCGAAGGCTTCGGCGCCAGCGTCATCATGACCTCGGACACCTGCGAGAACGGCACCGCGCGCTGCGCCGATGCCCTGGCCCGCGCCGGGATCGAGGCGGACATCATCGTGAACCTGCAGGGCGACGCGCCGCTGACCCCGACCTGGTTCCTAGAGGACCTGATCGCCGCGATGAAGGCCGATCCCGACGCCGAGGTCGCCACCCCGGTGCTGCAATGCGACCGGATGACCTACGACATGTTCATCGAGGACCGCAAGGCGGGCCGCGTCGGCGGCACCACCGCGGTGTTCAACCGCAACAACCACGCGCTCTATTTCTCGAAAGAGGTCCTGCCCTACATCGACCCCGGCAAGGTGCCGACGGAGGACATCCCCGTCTATCACCACGTCGGCGTCTACGCCTACCGGCCTTCGGCGCTGGCGGCCTACACCTCCTGGCCCGAAGGCCAGATGGAAACGCGCGAGGGGCTGGAACAGCTGCGCTTCCTGGAAAACGGCCGCACCATGGCCTGCGTCATCGTCGAGGGGCGCGGCCGGGTCTTCTGGGAGCTGAACAACCCCGCCGACGTGGCGCGGATCGAATCTGTATTGAAGGACATGTGATGGACCGCATCGACACCAAGATCGTCACCGTCGGCGATATCGAAATCGGGGGCTCCAACCCCTTTGCGCTGATCACCGGCCCCTGCCAGCTGGAAAGCCTCGATCACGCCCGGATGATGGCGGAAAAGATCGCCGAGGCCTGCGCGCCCACCGGCACCAAATTCATCTTCAAGGCCAGCTACGACAAGGCCAACCGCTCCTCGATCACCACCCAGCGCGGGCTCGGCATGGACGAGGGGCTGGGCATCCTCGCCAAGATCAAGGCCGAGTTCGGCTGCCCGATCCTCACCGACGTGCATGACGCGGGCCAGTGCGCCGGCGCGGCCGAGGTCTGCGACGTGATCCAGATCCCGGCCTTCCTGTGCCGCCAGACCGACCTTCTGCTCGCCGCCGGCAAGACCGGTGCCGCGATCAACATCAAGAAGGGACAGTTCCTGGCACCCTGGGACATGGGCAACGTGGCGCAGAAGGTGGCCTCCACCGGCAACGAGCGCATCATGCTCTGCGACCGCGGCACCTCCTTCGGCTACAACACCCTGGTGAGCGATTTCCGCGGCCTGCCGACGATGGAGCGCACCGGCTACCCGGTGGTCTTCGACGCCACCCATTCGGTGCAGCAGCCCGGCGGGCAGGGCACCACCTCGGGCGGGCAGCGCGAATTCGCGCCGGTTCTGGCGCGGGCGGCGGTGGCGGTGGGCGTCTCGGCGCTGTTCATCGAAACCCACGAGGATCCCGACAACGCGCCCTCGGACGGGCCCAACATGATCCCCGTGGACCGGATGGCCGCGCTCATCGCCGAGCTGCGCGCCTTCGACGACCTGCGCAAGGCAGCGTGAGGGGCGGCGCGCCGCTTTTCCTGCATTACGCGCCACCCCCCGGGGCGGCCGGCATCGTGCCCCCCGACTGGGTCGCGGCGCTGGCGGCGCGCCCGGGGGTGACGCTGGCCACCGGCCCCCTGCCCGCGCTGCCGGAGGCGGCCGGGGCGGCGGTGCTCTGCAACCCGGTGTTCTGCGAGGAGCTGACGGCGCTGGTGCGCGCCGCCCGCGCCCGCGGCGTCGCGGTGACCGGGGCGTGGGACAGCCCGGATTTCGACCTCTCGCTCTGGGCCCACGGCCCGATGCGCTTTCACCCCGTGGCCGGGCAGGAGGCGCTGCTCTCCCATATCCGGGCGCTGGCCCGGGCGCTGGCGCTCTGCGACCGGCTGCTGGTCACCGGCCCCGGCATGGCCGGCCGGCTGGCCCGGCGCCTGCCCGCGGTGCCGCGCCTCGCGCTGCCCTTCGGGCTGCCCGCGCCGCTGCCCCGGCCCGCCGCCGCGGTGCCGCGCCGCGCCGCCTTCCTGGCCGCCGCCCCGGCCCTGCGCACGGCGCTGCTGCCGCGGTTCGACAGCCTGCTGGCGGCGCTCGAAAGCCTCGATGCCGAGCTTGCGGTCTGCCCCGACACCCTGCTCCCCGACTCCGCCGCGGGGCATCCGCGCCTGCTCCGCCGCCCGGTCCCGCCGGGCCCCGGCGCCGCGCGGGCGTTCTTCTCGGGCGCGGGGGTGGCGCTGTTTCCCGCCTCCGGCGCCGGCTACTGGCAGCGCGAACTGCCCGCGGACACCGCCCTGGCGGCGCTGGCGGCGGGGGCGGCCTGCTGCGGCGCCCTGCCCGACCAGCTGCTGTCGGACCCGCCGCCCGGCGCGGTGCTGGTCCCGGCCTCCGGCGACTGGCAGGAGCCGCTCGCCCGCGCCTTCGCCCCGCCCGCCCCGCTGCCGGCGCTGCAGCAGCTGCGGCGCTGGCGCTGGCAGCGGCGGCACCGGCCCGAGCGCGTGGCGGCGCGGCTGCACGCGGCGCTCCTGGCCGCCCCGGAGGCCGCCGCATGAAGGTGCTGTTCTTCGTCGAACCCCATGCCCTGCGCGACGGCTTTTCCGAATTCGGCAGCGCGCTGCTGCACATGCTGCCGCTGGCCCGCGCGCTCCAGGACCGCGAGGGCTGCGAGGCCCGGCTCTACTGCAACGGCGCGCTCGGCGACGCGGTGCTGAAGATCGGCCCGGAATTCTGGCCGCTGGTGCTGCTGCCCGACGCCTCCGAGCGCCGCGCCCTCACCGAAAGCGCCATCCCCTGGGGCCGCGAGGGCGAGGCGCTCTGGGAAGGGCTGATGACCGATCCCGACGCCCCGCCCGCCCGGCTGCAACGCCAGATGCTGCTGCGGCTCAAGCGCGAGGTCTTCGATTACGACGCCGTGGTGCTCTGGGGCGGCAATGCCGCCGTCGCCACGGTGGCCGAGGAACACGCCCTGCCGCGCCTGCACCTGGAACTGGCCAGCTTCCGGCCGCCCTTTCCCCATGCGCTGCTGATCGACCCGGCGGGGGTGAACGGCGGCGCCACCACCGCGCGCACCGGCATCGAGGCGATCGCGCGGCGCATGCGCCCGCTGCCGGCCCGCGCCCTGTGCGACCTGATGGTCCGCAGCGGCGCCGTGCTGCCGCCGCCGGCGCCGCCGCGCGGCCCGGGCGCGCCGCCGGTGGCGCTGCTGCCGCTGCAATTGTCCGACGATGCCAACCTGCTGTTCCACAGCGACCTGCCCTCGATGGGCGCCTTCCTCGAAGCCGCCGCCACGCCGCTGCTGGCCGCCGGCTGGCGGGTCGAGATCAAGCCCCACCCCGGCGCCGCCATCCGCGGCGGCGAGGTCTGGGAGGCCCAGGAACGCTGCCTGGCCGCCTGGACCGGCACCCCCGGCGTGACCCTCCTCCCCGAGGCGATGCCCGCCGCGGACATGCTGGCCCGGGCCCGCGCCGCCGACCTCGTGGTCTCCAACAACAGCTCGGTCGCCTTCGAGGCGATGCTGCTCGGCACCCGCGCGGTGGTGCTGGGGCGGGCCTGCTTCGCCCCCTACGGCGCGCTGCCGGGGCTGGAGGAGACCATCGCCCGCCACACCGACGCCGAATGGTCCGCCTACTGGGACCGCCGGGCGCGGCTGGCGGCGACCTGGCTGCTGGCCTCGGCCTTCGTGCCCGCCGGGGCGGCGGCCGGGGCGCTGTACGACTGGCTCAGCGCCGGCACGCCCCCCGCCGATGCCTTTGCCGGGCTCGAGGCCCGCGCCTGGCGCGCCTGGCCGGGGGCCGAGGCGCTGCGTGCCGCCACGCTGATCGGTCTCGGAACGGAGGGCGCGGTATGAGCGCGGTGAGCCTGCTGCTGGCCCTGGTCGACGGTCGGGAGGCCCGGCTCCTGCCGGGGGAGGACCTGCTCCGCATCACCCTCGACGGGCAGGCCCATGCCCTGCCCCGCCTGCCGGACGCGGTGCTCAAGGCCCAGCTCGACCAGCACGCGGCGGGGACGGAGCTCAGCTGTTCCGGCTGGGCGATCTGGGAAGAGGACCGCCGCCCCCCGGCGCTGATCTGCCTGGCGGACGGCACGGGGCTCCTGCACGTCGCCCGCCGCCTGCCCCGGCCCGACATCCGCGCCATGCAGCGGCTGGATTTCGACATGACCGGCTTTGCCGCCAGCTGCCCCGTCGTGGGGGAGGGCCCGGCGCAGCTGGTCTTCCTCGGCACCGGGGGCGGGGTGTGCAAGCCGCTGGGCTGACGCCCCCGCGCGCCGTCCGGCCCGGTCAGGCCGGAACCGGCAGCTCCGTGCCCCAGCGGGTGTTCATCGCGCGGTTGCTTTCGGCATAGAAGGCCTCGATCCGGGCGCGCTGCGCCGGGCTCGCGCGCAGCTTTTCCGCGCCGTAGGCATGCACGGTCACGGTGTTCTTCAGCCCCTTGCGCAGCTCTTCCTTGGCCTCGCTCTCGGGCAGGCGGCCGAGCGCGCGGTTGGTCTGGCGCAGGATCTCCATGCTTTCCACCGGCAGGCTGACATTGGCCTGGCCCGGGTCCTCGAAGGGCACGTCCTCCGCCCGGACCCCGAACCGGCCCAGCACGTCGCCCAGCACCGTGCCGCCCTTGTAGTGATGCACCTCGAGCGCCGCGCCGAACACGCCCTCCCAGTCGGCGGCGAAGCCGGCGAAATCCAGCGAGCGTTTCTTGCGCATGACGAAATCGAGGTACTTCTCGAAGGGCAGCACCCCGCCGCGCTTGATGTAGGTGGAATAGAAGCTGACGATCCAGTCGGTCTGGTCGCGCACGTAGAGCACGACCTTGTATTCGCCCGGCATCATCGCATCGAGGATCGGTTTCAGCCCGGCGATGTAGTCCGGCGTGTTGAGATCGCGGTAGAAGAATTCCGAGATCAGCAGGTTGCGGTCCGGGGCCGGGCGGAAATGCTCGGGCAGGCCGACCCCGGGCGCGCCGCGCCGCGCCGCGGCGACGATCGCCTTGGCCATGTTGGACGAGGACAGGTAGGTGATCCCGGCGGTATCGGCAAAGACCGGCTTGTTGGAATTGAACAGCCGCTGAAGATAGGTTGTCGAGGTCTTTTCCGCCCCGATATAGACGTAGTTCATGCTCTGCCCCTGCTGAAATCCGCGGCCATTCATACACCGCCGAGGCACCGTGACAAGCCGGTGACCGGCCTTTCGCACCTGCGGAAAGGGATGGACACCGCGCGCCCAGCCTGTAACCCTCGCAGCCGTGCCCGAGCCGAGGAGGTGTCCATGTCCAACCCCTATTCATCGCTGGAGGCCCGCGCCTTCTGGTCGCCCGCCGTGGGCAAGCGCAGCCTGTTCGACATCTCCGATCTCTGGAAGGCGCCCTTCGCGATCGACCGCCGTTCCAGGATCGCCACCTTCGGCTCCTGCTTCGCGCAGCATTTCAGCCGCGCGCTGGTGGCCCGCGGCTTTACCTGGCTCGATGCCGAACCCGCGCCCGAGGGGCTGTCGGCCGAACATGCCAAGGCCTACAACTACGGCGTCTTCACCGCCCGCACCGCCAATATCTACACCACCTCGCTGCTGCGCCAGTGGACCGAATGGGCGCTGGGACATGCCGAGGACCCCAAGATCTTCTGGGAGGACGAGGCGGGCCGGATCTACGATCCCTTCCGCCCGGTGATCGAGCCCGGCGGCTTTGCCAGCCCCGAGGAGATGTTCGCCGCCCGCGCCCGCTGCATCGAGGCCTTCCGCACCGCGATCATGGAGAGCGACATCTTCGTCTTCACCCTGGGTCTCACCGAAAGCTGGTTCGATGCCGAGGGCGGCTGGGAATATCCCATGTGTCCGGGCACGGCCGCGGGCAGCTTCGATGCGGAAAAGCACGTCTTCCGCAATCAGGATTACGAGTTCGTCCGCAAGAACCTGATGCAGGCGATCCGCATGATGCGCGCCGCGCGCAAGGGGGGGCCGCGCTTCCTGCTCACCGTCTCGCCGGTGCCGCTGACCGCGACCAATTCCGGCAATCACGTGCTGGTGGCGACGATGGAGAGCAAATCCATCCTGCGCGCGGTGGCGGGCAACGTGGCGGGGGCGCTCACCAACGTGAGCTACTTCCCCTCCTACGAGATCATCAATTCCCCCGCCTATCGCGGCTCCTTCTTCGAGCCGAACATGCGCAGCGTGAACCCGCACGGGGTCGACCACGTGATGAAGACCTTCTTTGCCGGCCTGCCCGAGGCGGTGCGCAAGGCCGCCGCCGCGCCCGCCGCGCAGCCGGGCCCCCGCAAGGGCGCCAAGGGCGGCAAGGGCCGGGCCGGGGCGGCGACATCCGCCGACGACACGGTCTGCGAAGAGGAACTGCTCGCCGCCTTCGGGTCGGGCGACTGAGCCGCTCCGCATGACGACGCCGCGCAGGATCGCCGTTCTCGGCAACAGCCACGCCGCCTGTCTCAAGGCCGCGCTCGACGCCGATCCGGCGCTCGGCGCGGGGCGGGACATCACCTTCTATGCCGCCATCGCCGAGCTGATGGCCGGGTTCCGCGCCACCGGCCCCGTGCTCGCCGCGCAGGACGACAAGCTGAAGACACAGCTGGCCCGCAGCGCCGGGAGCGACCGGCTCGACCCGGCGGGGTTCGACGGCTTCCTGCTGGTCGGGATGAGCTTCAAGCTGCACCCGCTCCCCGACGCCCGGCTGTCGCGCGCGGTGACGGCCCATGCGGTGCGCGACCGCATCACCGCCGGCTACGGCTGGCGGCTGGCCTGCGAGTTGCGCGCCCTGACCGCGGCGCCGATCCACGTGGCCCACATGCCGCTGCCCGCGCTCGACCGCGACCGGTTCGAGGCCGAGACCCCCTGCCCCGCCGGCTACGACGCGCTGGCCGGGCTCTGGGCCGGGGTGCTGGCGGACCGGGATCTGACCCTGCTGCGCCAGCCCGCCGACACCCGCTTCGGCGACCTGATGACCCGGCGCTCCTTCGCGCGGGGATCGGTGCGCATGGCCGACGGCGCCGCCCATGGCGACGACGAACGCTTCCACATGAACGCGCAATACGGCCGCCGCCTGCTGGAAGAGTGGTTCGCCGCGCTGTCCGGGACGGCTGCGCCCGGCGATGAAATTTGACGCGAAACCCGCCGGGATGCCCGCGAAACCGGCAGCCGAGCTTGCAATCGCGGCAGGCTCATTCTACTGACCTCAGGACATTTCCGTCCGGTTTTTTCTCGGGTTTTCACGCATGGGTTCCGACGGCGGTTCCGACGGTCACGACAACAAGGGATACGCAATGCATCGGGTTGCGCTGACAGATTCTTTTCACCTTCACGCACGAAATTTTCCTTCTCTTTTCAAATGCCTGGAGAAATCCAACATCACCCCGACGGTGTTTCTCGACCGCGAGAACGAAAGTTGGGGACTGATCCAGGCCACCGGCAATTACGACGCGCTGGATGACCGGGTCGCCCCGTTCATCGCCCGCTCGATCCGCACCGAGGCCGAGGTGTTCGCCGCCCGCGACGCCGATACGCTCTTCGCCACCGAGGTGGCCAACCTGCGGCTCTGGCCGCTCTGCCGGTCCGAGGCGCTGGCCTACCTGCTGACCCTGGACAACTGGCAGACCGACCTCATGCCCAAGGACGACCGGGCGATCTTCGACAAGGCCTGGAACGAGAACCGCGAGGTGCTGGCGCTGAACATGGCGGCGGCGAGCTACTGGCTCAACACCTGGTACGACCGCCGCAAGGAGATCTTCGGGCATCACTACTGCTGCGTCTTCTCGGGCTCGATGACCTACACCCGCACCCTGATGGAGCTGCTGCGCCGCTCGCCCACCAAGGCGATCGTGATGGAGAGCACCTTCACCGGCAACGATTTCATCTTCGAGGAGATGTATCACCCGGTGGCCAACAACCTCGGCGTCCAGCACCCGACCCTGCGCGCCTCGCGGCGCGAGCCCAACATGGAAGTGCCCAACCAGTACGACCGCGAGGTCATCAAGGCGCGCAACAAGGTGCTGTCGGCCAGCAACAAGAACGTCACCCAGCCGCCCGTGCGCTCGCTGCCGCAGTTCCCCGAGGACCGGCCGCAGCTGCTGCTGGTCGGCCAGGTGGTCAACGACTTCTCGCTGATCGAGGACGGCTTTCCCTACGTGAACTCGATCCCGGCCTATACCGCCCTGATCGACCGGCTGCTGGACGAGACCGCGTGCAACATCGTCTTCAAGGCGCATCCCTGGGAGAACAAGAAGGTTCACCTGAAATCGCCCAAGACCTTCGACGCGCTGGCCCGGCACGTGGCCGCGATGCCCGACGCGCGGCGCGCGCGGGTGCTGCTGGTCGAGGACGTGAACCTGCAGTCCCTGATCGAGGACAGCCAGTATTTCGTCACCTTCTGTTCCCAGGCGGGGATCGAGGCGGCGATGATGGGGCTCAGGCCCTTCATCCTCGGCCGGGCCTTCTATTCCGGTGCCGGGTTCACCGAGGATTGCGCCGATATCGACACGCTGGCCCGCGCCGTGGCGACCACGCCCGGCCTGCTGGATCTCGACGGCTACAAGGCCTTCGACCGCTTCCTGGTGGACCTGTTCCAGTACGGCACGATCTCGGTCTTCGAGAGCGGCGAGAAGCGCATCCGCAACATGCTGATGCGCCCGACGCCGCTGGAACAGAAGACCCCGCTGCGCACCGAGCTCGAGCTGGGCAACACCCAGCGGCGCTCGCGCTCCACCGCGCAGCGCTGGAACGGCGTGATGCGCAAGAAATCCGCGCTCGTCCACGATCCCGAGGCGATCCGCGCCCTGGCGCCGCGCCTCGAGGTGGAGCTGATCGACATGCCGGCCAGGCTGTCCAGCACCGCGGGCACCATCGAGATTGCCGTCGCGGTCTCAAACACCAGCGATTTCATCGTGCCCGAGCGGCTGGCGGGCAAGCCCTTCCGGCTGTCCTACCACGTTCTCACCGGGGCCGGGGAACGCTACCTGTGGAACGGCGAGATGACCGACCTGCCCTCCGAGGTGCACACCGACGCCCGCTTCACCATGCAGTTCAAGGTGCCGCCCGAGCCCGGGCGCTTCAGGATCATTCCCGGGATGTTCTATCCCGGCGTCTGCTGGTTCGACGACAACCGCGAATGGGAGATCGACGTTGCATAAGATCGCCACCCCCGATTTCGCCGCCTCCCTCCCCGAGGACATGCCGCGGCCGCTGAAGGTCAATTTCGTGATCTCCAAGGATCTGAAATCGAAGATCTTCCACGACATCTTCAAGCGCTACCTGCAGTTCGATCCCGCCCTGCTGGAGGTGACGATCAGCGAACAGCCGGTCGACGGCGCGCATGTCCACCACTACCACCGCCCGCATCTCGAGACCGAGCTCAAGGCGCCCGCCGTGGTCACCGTGCACCACGACCCGCGCGACGTGGACCCCTGGCTCGAGCCGCGCAAGTTCTGGGCCGTCTACCGCCAGACCGCGCGCATCGTCTGCCTGAACTCGCTGCAGGTCGACGACCTCGCAAAGGAGGGTCTGACCAACACGCTGGTGATCCCGCACGGCTATGACGACATCATCTTCTCCAAGGAGAAGAAGACCTTCGATCCCGGCCGCAAGGTCAACATCGGCATCGTGTCGAAACGCTACGACCGCCGCTTCAAGGGCGATGCCTACATCTTCGAACTGGTCGACCGGCTCGATCCCGAGCGGGTGCGCTTCACCCTGGTGGGCGCGGGGCGCTCGCTCGACGCGGCGCGGATGCGCGAGATGGGATTCGAGGTCGACGTCTTCGAATTCCTGCCCTACCGGCTGTTCGGCGATCTCTATCACCGCATGGATTTCCTGCTGATGGTGTCGACCTACGAGGGCGGCCCGGCCAACCTGCCCGAGGCGCTGGCCTCCTCGACGCCGATCCTGTGCACCAACTGCGGCATGGTCCCCGACCTGATCCGCGACGGCGAGAACGGGCGCATCCTGTCGGGCAACATCCGCGACGACATGGCCATGCTCGATGCCATCGTGGACAACCGCGACGGCGCGGCCGATGCGCTGTTCGAGGGGGCCCATGCGCTGCAGACCGCGATCACCTGGGAAGACGTCATCGCCCTGCATATCCGCATGTATGCGGAAATCGTGGCCGAAACGCAGCCCGCCTGACACAGGGCCCCGAAAATGCCGGGGGGTGGATGGTTCCCCCCGGCGTTTCCGCCTAAAGTTGCCGAGGCCCGCGGGCCGCGCCCCCACTCGCTGAAAGTTGCTGCATGATCCTCTGTAACGGTTGCTCCAAATCCGGCACGCATTTCCTCACCAGCCTGATGCTCTCCATGGGCAAGACCCAGCTGGGCGGGACCCTGATCAAGCGGCCGAAGAAGCCGCTGACCGTGACCAGCAAGAAGCCGCTGGCCGAGATCTTTGCCGCCGATGACGACCAGTTCATCCATTCCCACCTGATCCACCGGCCGCAGCTGGCCGAGAAGATGCGGGCCCACAAGCACCTGTTCATCATCCGCCACCCGCGCAACATCGCGATTTCCTGGATGCGCCACCGCAACAAGCAGGATGCCGCCATCGTGGAATCCGCCGGGACGCTGGAAATGATCATCCGCGGCGGGTTCTTCGGCCATCCGGTGCCCGAGTTCATCGGCTACCACCTGCCCTGGCGCGACGAGGACGGCGTCTGCTGCATCCGCTTCGAGGACCTGGTGGCCCGCGATGCCGCCAGCCTGCAGCGCATCGCCGACACCGTCGGCGGCACCGCCGACCCCGAGCATTACGCCCGCGCCTTCGGCGACAGCTCGACCTGGACCGGCAAGGTCAGCGACTGGTCCGACAGCCCCTACTGGACCGAGGCGGTGGAAACCGCCTGGACCGAGGCCGGCGGCCCGGAGATCGAGGCGGCGGCGGGGTACGCCTGAGCGCGCCTCCGCGCGACCGCTTGCCCGGGCGCGTACCCGCGCGACCGCTTGCCCGGGCGCGCCCCCGCGCGACCACTTGCCCGGGCGCGTACCCGCGCGACCACTTGCCCCTCAGCGCTCCCGCCCGGGCCGGGCGCGCCTCCGCGGGCACGCCCGGCCCGGCTCAGACAAAGACGAAATCCGAGAAATCCGTCAGCACCGTGCCCGGCAGGAAGATCGTGTCGGTGCTGCCGGCGATCTCGATCAGCGTGTTGCTGGCCGAGGTGGTCAGGGTCAGGTCGCCCTGCACGTGGCCGTGCATCTCGATCACGTCGCTGCCGGGGGTGAAGCCGTAGATCCTGTCGCTGCCGAAACCGCCGTCGAAGACGAAGGTATCCGCATCGGTGCCGCCATAGAGCCGGTCGTCGCCCGCGCCGCCGTCGATGGTGTCGGCCCCGGCATTGCCGTAGAGCGTGTCGTTGCCCGCGCCGCCCCAGATCCGGTCGCCGTCGTCATCGCCCTGGATCAGGTCGGCCTCGCTGCCGCCGTCGATGGTGTCGGCGCCGGTCCCGCCGAGGAGGGTGTCGGCGCCGCCGTTGCCCTCGATCAGGTCGCCGAGGTCGTTGCCCTCGATGTAGTCGTCGCCGTTGCCGCCGCGGATCGTGTCCGCGCCGTTCTGCCCGGTCAGTGAATCGTTGCCGTCGCCGCCGAGCAGGCTGTCGGCCCCGCCGCCGCCGTCGATGGTGTCGTCGGCCTTGTTGCCGATCAGCGTGTCGTTGCCGGTGCCGCCGGTGATCAGGTCGCGCCCGTCGCCGCCGGTGATGCTGTCGGAGCCGCTGCCGCCGTCGAGCGTGTCGTTGCCGAGATTGCCCTGGATGGTGTCGTTGTTGTCGCCGCCCAGGATGCTGTCGGTGTTGCCGCCGCCGATCAGCAGGTCGTTGCCCGCGCCGCCGAGCAGGGTGTCGGCGCCGTTCTCGCCGCGCAGCGTGTCGCCCTGGTTGCCGCCGTAGAGCAGATCGCCCGAATCCCCGCCCAGCAGCGAATCCGCGCCATCCTCGCCGCGCAGCGTGTCCGCCCCGATGCCGCCGAGGATCGTGTCCGCCCCGCCGCCGCCGTTCAGCGTGTCGCTGCCGGCGCCGCCGAGCAGGGAATCCGCGCCGTCGCCGCCGTCGAGCAGATCCGCCCCGAGCCCGCCGTCGAGCGTGTCGTTGCCGCCGTAGCCCGAGATCACGTCGCCGCCGCGCATCCCGTGCAGCGCGTTGCCGCTGCCGTTGC
Organism: Salipiger sp.; assembly: GCF_048261495.1. GTDB lineage: Bacteria > Pseudomonadota > Alphaproteobacteria > Rhodobacterales > Rhodobacteraceae > Salipiger. The sequence goes on along the minus strand of NZ_JBLXFX010000021.1, from coordinate 3,427 downwards.
CGGTGATCGTGTCGTTGCCGTCGCCGGTCACCGCGTTCTCGATCACCGTGCCCGCGGCGATGTCGAACCAGGCCGTGCCCGCCACCACCGCGCCGCCGCTGCCGCCGGTCCCGAGGTTCAGCACGATGTTTCCGGCAACCGGCGCGAGGTTGATCCAGTCGGTGCCCGCCAGGTCGGTGAGCGTGCCGCGCCCGGCGTCCGCCGCCAGCATCGCGGCGAATTCGCCGTTGTAGTGATGCACGTCGTCGTCGCTTGCCTCCGAGCCGTAGATCACCAGCTGCGCGTCGTAGAGATAGGCGTAATCGCCGCTGTAGACATCCGCCACCTCGATGGTCCAGGTGCCGAGCGCGCTTTCCCCGCGCAGGTGTTCCTCGGCAAAGCTCCAGGTGTCCATGCTCAGCGTCCCGGCGCCGCCGCTTTCGTACTTGGTCACCGTGGTGGTGCCGTCGGGCGAGGTCAGCGTGATGCGCAGGTCGCCGGGATAGGTGGAGGAGAATTCGAGCTGCAGCATCACCGTGTCGATCTCGAGATCCTCGGTCACCTCGAGGGTGAAGACCTCGCTCGTGCCGTCGGCATCGCCCAGCCGCACCCCGCCCAGGGACACGGTGTTCGAGGTCACGATCATCTCGTTGGCCGAGGTTTCGGCCGCGCCGAACAGGCCCCAGACCTCGGCGTTGCGCACGGAGGTGTAGGCGTCGATCATGCCGTAGCCGTAATCGCCGCTGATGTGCTGGCCGCCGCCGTTCACCGTGGCGGCATTGGTGGTCCAGGGGTCGTGCTCGTAGGTTCCCGAGCCGTCCATCGTGCCGGTATAGGCGGCCGAGACCGCCAGGATGTCCTGCACGTCGCGCCAGCCGAGACCGGGGGCGGCCTCGAGCATCAGCGCGGTCAGCCCCGAGACGATGGGCGTCGCCGCCGAGGTGCCGCCGAAACCCGAGGTGTAGTCGCCGGGGTCGTAGCCGTCGCTGCCGAGCCGGTCGGTGGTGACGGCGCCGGCGGGGGCGGTCACCAGGATCGCGCCGCCGAAGTTGGAGTAGTAGGTGAGGTCGCCGGAGGAGTCCGAGGCGGCGATGGTGTTGGTGAAGCGCGAGGCATTGGTGCCCGACCCGTTGGCGTCGCGGGTGTCGTTGCCCGCCGCCTGGTTGATGATCACCCCGAGCCCGCCGCGCCCGTCGGCGGCCAGGGCCTCGTATTCCGTCTCGAGTTCGGCGGCGAAGGAGGTCGGGTTGTTCAGGTTCTGGTAGGTGTCGCTGTAGGACGGGGTCGAACCCCAGCTGTTGGACATGATGTCGAACAGGTCCGCGGCCTGGCTCACCACGTGGTAGAACGGGGTGCTGTCGGCGGCGTTGATGTAGCCGTAGGTGCCGCTGTCGAAGATGTTCACCCCGGTGATCGAGGCCTGGTGCGCCACCCCGCTGCCGCCCTGCCCGTTGCCCTGCGCCGCCGCGATCAGCCCGGCGACCGCGGTGCCGTGCCCGTCGCCCGGCGCGCCCGGGGTCGGGACGATCGCCGCCCCGAGATTGTCGAGCACATGGCGCGAGGGATCGTAATTCGCCGCAAGGTCGGGATGGGCGATGTCGATGCCGTCATCGTAGATTCCGACATGCACGCCGAGGCCGGAATACTCCTCCCAGACGGTTTCGATGTCTCCGATCAGCGGGAAATGCCACTGGCTTGCATACAGCGGGTCGGTCGGGGTGACGGGCATGAAAGGACTCCTGTTCGCTCAAAGGGGATCGTGGAAAATGGGGGATCAGCCGCCGGTCAGCGGCTCCCGCGTGGCAACGAGAAAGCCGGGACCCTGCATGCAGCGCGACATGCGCACGAAATGCCCGGTCAGGCGCAGCCGGGCGCCCGCCGGATATCCGTCGGCGCCGGCATTCTCGAGACTGACGGTGCGGCCGTCGGCCAGGCGGAACTGGATGCAGGGCGCGCCGGGGCCCAGCACGGTGCCCTCGATGATGATGGCCGCCTCTGCCATGCCCGATTCCGCCTCCTGTCGCGCTGCGTCCGTCCCGTCTCAGGATACACGCTTTCCACGAAAATCCGGCGTGAATATGACACCCGCAAGCAGAGTCGCCGCCGCGCGGGTCCCGGCCCGGGGGGGCACCGGCGCGATGTCAGCTTCGGCGCGCCGCCTGTTTTCCGACCCAGCCGAGGAAGGCGCGGTCGGGGCTGGAGAGGCGCTTGCGCCCCGATCCCGCCCACCAGGCCCGCCATTCGGCGGCCAGCGCATGCACGTCGGCGCCGGGCATGAGGGCGCGGGCCTGGTCCAGCGCCGCCTCGGTCGGGACCGGTCCGGGGCCCGGCGCCTCGACCACCCCGGCGCGGGCAAAGGCGATGCGGTCGCCCTCCTCCTCGGTCATCTCGTAATCGGGCAGGTTGGCATCCGCGATCATCCGGCGCAGCGCCGCGCGGAACACCCGCACCGGCGCGGTGGAGCCGGATTTCTTGTGCAGGGTCGCCACGCTCACCACCCAGGCGGGCTGGCGGCCGCAATGCTTGCGGGCCAGTTCGTAGATCCGCCGCTCCAGCGGCTTCCTCAGGCGGAAATAGTCCCTGTTCAGCGTCAGCACGGATTTTGCCAGCACCGCCCGGAACAGCCAGTCCGACAGGGTCACCGTGACGCTGATCATCCGCCCGCCGCGGGACTTGCGCACGATCTCCCAGGCCTCGATCAGGCCGAAACCGCGCGTGGTCTCGAGCCCGCCTGTGGCGAGGTTGGTGGTGATGCGGGTGCCGGCGAGACGCTCGAAGGCCTCCTTGAGCCGCATGTAGGCATCGCCCGAGGTGTCGCGGTTGGTGGCCACCAGCAGGTCGTGCGCCTTGAGCTGGAGCGTGCGCGACACCTCGCGCCCGGCGTTCAGCGCCGCCATCAGCTGGGAGACGCAGTAGATCAGCACGTCCTTGTCGTGGATCGTGGCGCGGCCCCTGACGCTGGGGGTGACCTCGATGCTGGTGCCGTTGTGGGCATAGGAGAGCACCCGCCGGTCGGGCCGGGTCGAGAGCGAGAAGATCGGATGTTCCATCGAGCCGAGGTCGTCCTTGGGCGCGGCATCGAAGATGTCGCAGACGAAGAAATCCGCCGTCGGGTGACGGTCGGGGGCAAGCCCTCCGGGGCCGCCTGTCGGGGCTGATGCCATGCCTGGTCCTCTGCTCGTCCCCTGCCCGTTCTGCCGCCCGGCGGGCGAGTCGGATCTATCGGGGTTTCAGTGACACCCAACCTAGACTTATCCACAATCCCCGTCCATCCCGCAGCCGGCTGCCAGCGTGGGATCGGAGTCGCCCGGACGTGGGATCGGAGTCGCAACAACGTCGGATCGGAGTCGCCCGAGCCCGCCAAGGGCAGGAAACCGGCATTGGAAAACAAGGGCTTGGCGAAAATCCCCGCAGCCCTTAACATATAGATAACAGATAAAATAACAAA
>NZ_JBLXFX010000020.1:0-50029 GCF_048261495.1 Salipiger sp. | reverse complement strand
TGTTCGAGTACATAGAGATGTTCTACAATCCGAAGCGCAAGCACACGAACAACGGCATGCTGTCGCCCGTTGATTTCGAGATCAGACAGCAGAAACCGAAAGAGGCAGGTGTCTAGAAAACTAGGGGCACCTCACACCGTTCTATACCCCAGGGGCATATAGCTCCTCTCCACTGGCAAAATGCTCGAAAACACCAAGATACCGAGCATCATGAACGCCAAAGATCACATCGTTACCCTCATCGAGACCGAAGCCGTAAACTCCAGGCTCCCCTATATCAAGGCGGCGCGCAAGGTCGTGAATGATCCTGCCCGACGCGACCTCTTTCTCGCCGCCATTGGTGGTCACTGGAAGGGCAAGCCTCCATCCGACGCTACGCTCCGTCGTTGGCGCAACCCTGCCAAACTGGCTTTGGCCGGAAGATTTCCAAACATCACCGCACATGAGTACAAAGAGGCTCTGCCCTACATCCCGGTCAAACACCGACATCGCGAACAGAACCCGGTAATGCGTCAAGCGTGCGATCAGGTGTGGAACAAGGGCGTCCCCCGCAAGACCGTCGCCGAGCAGATGGGGATCTCCTTGTCCACAATCTATCGGTGGACCAAAGCGCCCACCAAACGGAAGAAGCTGCCTGACGGCTACCTCGACAAGGCTCGCGAACTCCTTGCAACTGGTGAGCACTCCATCGAGATCGTAGCAAAACTCCTCCGTGTGCCACGCTCAACCCTCTATCGAAACCTCAAGCGACATTTCGATGCTCATTCCCTCACCTTGCAGGAGGCCGAAGTTGGTGCCCCCTGCTGAAGGGTCAATGGAACGAGCCGGGTCTTACTGGACCACCGGAACCTGATCGCATCCCAGCGATCAGGCGACGGTTCCCGTGTCTGGAGCGAAGCACCATGCAGAATCTCAAACACCTCCTGGCCGACCGCGCAGAGTGCCTCGCCAGCGAAGCCATGTCCAACCCCGACCCGATTTGGCGCCTGCTGACCACCCGCGAGCTATCCAAGGTACTGGGCGTCTCGGTCCAGGTCCTCGCCAACTGGCGGGTCCGTGACCTCGGACCGCCGTACCGGCATGCCCGCCCCCGGGAAGGTCACAAGTGCTTCTACAGGATGGATGAGGTCCTCCAGTGGCTCACAGGCCGCCCCGCCTGGGAGTTCAGCCGGTCCTGGCTTGCCCATCGCGGTCTGGCCCCCGCCGACGCGGAGCAGGACTACGTTGAGTGGGCTGAAGGCTGCTTCGGGTAGGCAGACCGACGTAGCTAGGCCTCGGCACCGGACCATGCTCCCAAGCAGAATTTTGGGCATCGGGGCAGCCAAGACACAGGCGGCTCCATCGGGCACAAAAAGCACACCAAACATCTTGCGAAGCACCCCGCATACGGGAGAAGAAATGCCCCTCATACATTGGTCAGGAAGATCGCATGACCGTTTCACAGCTCCCGCCGCGCCTCGACACCGCTACCGAACTCCAGCTGATCCGATGGAAACAGGCCCAGTTCGCCCGGATTTCCGAGCAGGTGGAAGACGCTCTGCCCGACCTCATGGCCGAAATCGAAAGGACGGTCTCCGAGATGTCCTCTCTTGCCGCCGGTAAGGCACAGGTTCGGATCGACCCAGTGTGGAAGACCATCTTTGAACCTTGGGCACACAAGCTTGCCACCAGCGTGGAGGTGCAGTTTAAACAGGAGGTCGGCGAACTGACGGCAGCCCTCACCGAGAAAGGAACCAGCAAGGACGCCTTGCGGGCTGCCCTTCCTGCCCTAGCGACAGCCGGAGTGCTGGCCGCCTCGCTGGCCGCCATCCCCTCTGTCCTCGGCCTGGCAACCGTGACAACGACTTCTTTTTTCGTTTTCTCCAGCGCGAGCATTTCCTGGCCCATCCTTGCAGCGGGAGGTGCGGGCCTTGCCGTGGCGACCTTGACCGGCAGCCGGGTCATCGACCGCTTGGCGGATCGCAACCGTGTCCACCTCGTAACCCGTCTCCAGAGCCGTGTTCGCACCGCCGTCTTTGGGTACGGACTGGCCGCGGGCGAACGTAGCCTCGTTACAGATCTGCAGGCTGCCGCCCTGCGCACCCTTGAAGCCCAACTGGAAATCACTTGATGCCGCTTCTCTATGCCATCCCCGCTGCCCTTCAGGCACTGGTCACGTCCGGTCAGGCTCAGCTGGTCGGAGCAATCATCAAGGATGTCTCGACGGGGCAGATCCTGGGCCACGTTCAACAGACCCGGGGATTCCTGCAGGCCATGGCCCAGGTTGGCGGCACTGCAGCACAGGGCGGTTTTGCGCCCCTTGGCGTGATCAGCGCCATCCAGAACGAACAGATCAAATCCACCCTCGGGCAGCTTCAGCAGGGCATGGCCCTGATGCAGAACCTGCAGTTCGTCAACCTGGCGCTCTCGGGCATCGGCATCGGGGTTTCGGTGGCGGGCTTCGCGATGATGAACATGCGCCTGAACGCCATCGAGCGCCACATCGGGGCGCTGCGGGAAGACGTCCGCGAGATCGGCAAGATGATACGGGAAACGGAGCTTCGCCGGTTGTTCGGCGACATACGCTCGGCGCTCAAGGACCTGGACAGCGTCGCCACCCGCAACGACCACCTGGCTTTGGCCAGCAGCCTGCAACGGCAGCTCTCGACACATGTCAGCGCCCTCTCTGACTTGCTGCGGGAAGCCATGCTCCCCGGCAAGGCCGCCTCGCTATCGATGGAGCACCTCGATCTGATCTGGACCCTGAGTTCCGCGTTGCGCCTATGCGAAGACGCCGAGGTGCGTGCGCTCCTGGTCTCCGAGGACTTGGCCCATGCCCGGGACTACGCCTCAGGATACCAGGTCGAAAACCTGGAGCGGCTGCGTGATCTCAACCCGGACTCGCTGGCGCGCCTAGTGGCTGCCTCTGCATCCGACCTGACCACCTCCGTAGCCCTCAGGCGTGAGGCGGCCCGGAACCTTGACCGGATCGCAGACGGTATCGGAGGCACGGTGGAAAGCCTCGGCCAGCAGGCGGCCCTGGCACAGATGCTGATCGACGGAGGTGTCAGCGGGCGCGAGTTCGTCCATGCCGCTTCGACAGAAACCGACCGCCCCTTCCTCTTCGTCACGCCGGGAGCCCAACCGGACACACCGGCGGAAACGTGACAACCCTCTTGCACTCAGGCGCCCAGGCCACCAGCAGCCACATTTGAAGGCGTGTGGCGCACCGCGAAGCTTGGGAGCCCCTGTCACCGCCCCGTCCGCGTGGACATGCATGACTGTACCTGGGCCGATGGCGTCGGGCACGGGTCTCAGGGCTCGGTCGAGCCTATCCACTGATGAAATCCGGGGAAATTGGCTCTCCACCCCGATTGTGCCTGACTCTATTTAGCGTCAAGTCCTGATCTTCCCTGCAAAAATCGTCTACCCCCCTTGAGCCTGCCTGCGTGGTCCCCTGAGCGCGCGCTCGGCCTCAAGGACCGCGAGGACGGAAAAATCCGGCAGGCCCTCGGCCGGAGGCCCTGGTACCCCGCTCTTCGCCCCTGCCCTCCCCGGAACGCCGCACAACATTTTTTTCTTGCCATCCTCATTTTTGGGATTCACGGCTGATTCGGATCTGTGCTACACACCTCGGCAGTCACCTATACATCCAGTCAGCTTTCACCCTTTGACACCTGGCCCGCGCTCTCGCCGCCAGCGTCCCCTCCCCTGACAAAACCATAGGTGACCCAATGACCAGCCTTCACAACGCCCTGGACCTTATCTCCAAGCTCGCCTGCCACCTCGCGACGGAGCTGGACCTCCACTACGACGACCTGAACGAAGACCATCTCGAAGACGAGTTCCGGCAGATTGAAATCGCCAAGGCGTTCCTCATCGCCGGTGAACACCCTGTCCCCGATGTCGTCGATCACATCCTCTCCCGGCGGGCCGACAATCGTATCTATACCCCTGGGGCATCGGACCTGAAGCACTGATGCAGGGTCCGACGGGCCGCTATGTCAATGTTGTTCCACCACCGGAGACAACGACATGAGCAACACCAACAGGTCCAAGCGCAGGCCTATCACCCCCCAGCACATCGCAGTGGGGGAGAAGACCGAAGATCAGCCGAAACGGACGTTGCAGCATGGCTAACGTCCCCGGTACGCGTACGTCAGGAGCCCCGAAGTGGCTCCAAGAGGCGGCGTTCGTAGCGCGGGCTGCAGGCGTTCCCATCACCATCGAAGTTGGTGCCCGGGTTTACAGAATTGGCCGTGCTACGGAAGCTACTTCATCAGAAAGCGAGGGGAACTCGTGCGACGGGTTATTCGGGGACGCATCCGTTTGAAGCACCTGAACCAATCCGCTCTCTGGCCCAGTGGCAACCCCCGATGGTACTTCCGCCCCAAGGGTCAGAAGGGTAAGCCGCTGCCAGACCTGCCAGCCAACCATCCCGACTGGTTGGACGCATACAACGTGCTCCTGCGAGCCCACGATGGCTCTAAGGCGCCACCGACCGCAAGGCACGCCACAGGAACCATAGGCGCGGCGCTGCGGGCCTACATGGCCTCCGACCACTTCCTGAGCCTCGCACGTTCAACGCGGGCCGTGTGGCGGCGGATGCTTGAGGACATGGAGGCGCGTGGGGGAAAAGGGCGACTTGCCGATCTGCGCTCGCGGCACATCCGCCAGGACCTCGCCCGTTTGCCTCCGCACCCGGCAAACAACCGGCTCAAGGTCTGGCGTGCTTTCGGGCGCTGGTGTGTGGAAGTGGGCTTGATCGACGTAGACCCGGCCCGCGATGTTCGGCGACACAAGACACCGGAAAGCGACGGACACACGGCATGGACTCGGGAGGACGTTGCCGCCTTCCGGGCGCGCTGGCCCCACGACACGGCGCAGCGGCCGGCCTTCGAGCTTATGTACCGGACCTGCGCCAGCATCGGAGACGCATGCCACCTCGGACCAGGCATGGTCAAGGACGGCTGGATAACCTACAAGCGACAGAAGAGCGGAAGCGAGGCAACCTCTCCGGTTACCGCGTCAGCACCGGCGTGGTTCGAAGCTGACGACAACCTCGCACGCTGCCTCGCGCTGGCACCGCGCCACATGACGTACATGGTTACTGCAGCAGGAGCCCCCCGGTCGCGCAAGGCAGCAGCGCAATGGTTCAGCCGGGCATGCACGGAGGCCGGTCTGCCCCATCTGTCTGCTCACGGCATCAGGAAGCACCGGGCCAGCGTGTTCAAGGAAAACGGCGCGACGGCGGAACAGCGCATGGCGGTTCTCGGCCACGAGACCGAGTCGGAGGCAGCGCGCTATAGCAAGTCGGCGGACTTGAAACGGATCATTCGCGGAACAGAAGTTCCAACTGCTCCAGAACCAAGTTCCAAATCTGATGATTTTTCCATTGAAATCAAGGGCACCCGGTGAGGGTGGCGGACCGAGGAGGATTCGAACCCCCGACCCCTTGATTCGTAGTCAAGTACTCTATCCAGCTGAGCTATCGGTCCGTGGAGGCGGGATTTAGACTCACCCGCGCGGCAATGCAAGGGCAATCGGCGAAGAATTTTCGCCTCAGCCGACATCCCCCATCGGCAGGCGGATTTCGAAACAGGTTCCCTCGGGACCGCTGCGTTTCAGGCAGAGGGTGCCGCCGTGATGGCGAACCAGTTCGGCCACGATGGCAAGGCCGAGCCCGGTTCCGCCCTTGCGCGCGCCGCCCTGGAAGGGCTGGAACAGGTGTTCGCGCGCCTTGGGGGGCAGGCCGGGGCCGGTATCGGCCACCTCGATGCGCCATTCGTCCTCTTCCGCCCAGGCGGCGACGCTGATCTCGCCGCCCCCGGCCGTGCCGGTGATGGCCTGACGCGCGTTGCGCACGAGGTTGGCCACGACGCGGTAGATCTGCTCCGGATCGCCGCGCATCTGCATGGAGGCCGGAATGTCTTCGGACAGGCTCACGTCGTGGTCGCCGATGGCGAGGCGCTCGGCCTCGAGCACCTCATTGACGAGATTGGCGAGGTTGAACTGGGTCAGCACCGGGGCCGGTTCCTCTGCCTTGCCGAAGGCGAGCGTGCTTTCGCACAGCGACACCGCGCGGGTGATGGAGCCGACGAGTTTCGGCGCCATGCGCTTGACGGTCGGATCCTCGGACATCTCGATCCGGTCGGTGAACAGTTGCGCCGATGTCAGGATGTTGCGCAGGTCGTGGCTGACGCGCGCCACGGCGCCGCCGAGCTGCGCCAACCGCTCCTTCTGACGCAAACTCTGGGCGAGCTGGGTTTCGAGCGACTTCAGCGCCTCCTCGGCCTCGCGCAGTTCGGTGATCCCGGCGGTGGGGGTGATGATGCGGCGCGCATCCTCGGGCGCCTCGGCAAAGCTCTGCATCTGGGAGACGACGCTCTTGATCGGGCGGACGAGAAAACGGCGGACCGCAAAGAACAGCATGCAGGCGGTGATGACCGAGATGACCGCGGAGAGCAGCAGGATCCGCAGCCCGTAGTCGATCATCGCGACCCGCAGCGGGGCGCTGTCCATGGTGATCTCGATGAGCTGGCCGCCGTCGCGGGTGGGATAGCCGACGACGCGGATGAGGCGCGGCTGCGTGTCGACCAGCCGCACCACCGCGTCGCGGATCAGAACCCATGCCCCGGCGCGGCGCAGATCATAGGTGGTGTCGACCGGACCCGGCATCGGCGAGGACAGCATCAGTTCGCGCGCCGAATTGCGTTGCAGGGCGACGTTGTAGACCCCCGCATTGTCGAGAAGCTCCTGCTCCAGCGCAGGGTCGAGCACCACGTCCGCGAGCAGCGCGAGCGAGGCGATCTGGGCCCGTTCCAGGTGATCCAGAAGGTAATCCTCCCGGTATCGGGCGACGGAGGGCAGGAAGATCAAAACCTCCGCCAGCATCACGAAAACGCTCGTGAGGATGAGGAAACGGCCGGACAGCGAATTCAGCATGACGCCTTTGCAGTACTCTCGGATCTCAGGGCAGCCAGCGTTGCACCAGCCTGACCACGGTCTTCACCGTATTGTTATCGAACAATCTGGGAGAGAAGTAAGTTCCTGCGGCGCGTTTGTTAAGTTCCCCGATTGTCGGATAGGGGGAAACCATACCTGCGATCTGGCCCATCTTGAGACCGGCAGAGAGCGCAAGCGCCCAGGTGTTGACGATCTCCCCGGCCTGCGCCCCGGCGATGGAGGCGCCGACGGGCCGTCCCTTGACCACCATGATCTTCAGCAGACCTTCGGTTTCGCGCTCCGCGATGGCGCGGTCGTTGTGCTCCCAGCCCTGGCGGACCACCTCTACCTTGTCGCCGTGGATCTCGCGGGCCTCGGATTCGGTCAGGCCGACCTGGGCCAGTTCCGGACGGGTGTAGGTCGCGCGGGGGATGATGTCCGGGCGGGTCTTCACCGGCAGCCCGAACAGGGCGTTCCGGATCACCAGCCCGGCGTGATACCCGGCGAGGTGGGTGAACTGCCCCTGCCCCGCCACGTCTCCGACGGCATAGACCCGGCGATTGGTGCTGCGCAGCCCGGCATCGACCTTGATCCCGGCCCTTGTCGTCTCGATTCCCGCCACCTCCAGACCGAGGCCGTCGATGTTGGGCGTCCGGCCGACCGCCACGAGCAGATGCGAGCCGCGATAGGTCGTCCCGCCCTTGGTCTCCACCTCGATGGCGCCGTCGCGGCCGCGGACATGGCTGGCGGCGGTCTCCTCGGCGATCTCGACACCCTCCGCGCGCAGGGCGTCTAGCGCGAAGGCGGCGATCTCCGGGTCCTCGCGGCCCAGCGCCTTGCCGGCCTCGATCACCGTGACCCGCGAACCGAGGCGGCGGTGCGCCTGCGCCATCTCCATCCCGATGGGACCGCCGCCGATGACCAGCAGATGCTCCGGCAGGGTACGCAGATCCCAGAGGGTCTCGTTGGTGAGAAAGGGCGTGTCCGCGAGCCCGGGAATCGGCGGCACGAAGGGCGACGACCCGGTCGCCACGACGATGCGGCGCGCGGTGATCCGGTGGCTGCCCGCCTCGACCTCGGTCGGGGAGACGAAAGTGCCGCTGTCGCGGATCACCCGGACGCCGAAGCCCTCGAACCGTTCCTGGCTGTCGACGGGGACGATGCGGGCGATGGCCCCGGCCACATGCGCCTGCACCGCGGCGTAGTCGACCACGGGGGTGACATCCGCCACGCCGAAGGCCGACGCCCGGGTCATGTCATGCGCCCGGTGCGCCGCCGCGATCAGCGCCTTGGACGGCACGCAGCCGTAGTTGAGGCAGTCGCCGCCCATCAGGTGACGCTCCAGCAGCACCACATCCGCCCCCATCTGCGCCGCTCCCGCCGCGACGGAGAGCCCTCCGGAGCCCGCACCGATGACGAGCAGGTCGGTCTTGATCCGGTCCATCAGATCTCCTTCCGGCCGCGCAGGGCCTTGATGACAAGCGGAAGTGCCGCGAGCGCCGCCAGTCCCAGAAGCGGCAGAAGAACCTCCGGCGACCAGAGCAGCGACAGGTCCGGCTGTTCGCCCCGGTCGAAGACGTCGCCGACCCCGACGCCGATCGAGGTGAAGACCAGCGCACCGGGGATGATTCCCAGCGCCGTGGTCCAGGTGAAGTTCCACAGCCCCACCCCGACCAGTGCCGGCAGGAGATTGGCGACGAAGAACGGCACCGCGGGGATGAGGCGCAGCAGGAACATCACGCTGACCTCGTTTTCCCGCAGACGTTCCCGCAGGCGGCGCAGCGTGCCGTCCGACGAATCGAGCCGCGCGGCCAGGGTGCGCCCCAGCCCGGCGCGGGCGGCGAGAAAGATCGCCACCGCGCCGACCGTTGCCGAGAGCACGTTGAGGGCGGTTCCGGCGGTCAGCCCGAACAGGAACCCCCCGGTGACCGAGGCGACCGCCGCCCCCGGCAGGGAAAACGCGACGATCAGCACGTAGAGCCCCACGAACCCCGCCGCCATCAGGAGGAAATGACTGTCCCGCAGCGCCAGCAGCGACTCGCGATTCTCCCGCAGGGTTTCGAAACTCAGGTAGTCGCGCAGGGTAAAGAACCCGACGGCCGCGACGACGAGAATCGTCAGCAGCGGGATGTGTCGGGCGAGGCCCGGTGTGGCGGCATCTGCCATGGTGGTGGTCCGATCTTGGGTCCGGGGGCGGGGCGATGCCACAGGATGCGCCGGACAGCCCCGCCGCGACAGCCCCCTCACGTTGCCTTGATCCGAGGTGACCGCTACGGGCCCCCTCTGCGGGGATCGGGCGCCGCCTGTAACAATCCGCCTCCGGGGCGCGGCCGGAAATGTTGCAGATTCCCCCGGATAGAGGTTTGACATGGCCCGGTCACCTCCCTATAGACCGGGCTTCGAATAGCCCCGGCCCGGCGAATCCGTCGCTCGTGCCGCACCCCTGACCGCCGGAACCGCTCCGGCGCCCGAGAACGGAGTAGAGCGCGATGAAACGCACCTTCCAGCCTTCGAACCTGGTTCGCAAGCGCCGCCACGGCTTCCGCGCCCGTATGGCGACCAAAGCAGGCCGCAAGGTCCTGAACGCGCGCCGCGCACGCGGCCGCAAGAGCCTGAGCGCCTGAGCCGCGCGCTCTGCCCCATGGCGGAGCGGGTGAGCCGAGATCTCGACAGGGCCGTTTCGGATACGTCCGAAGCGGCCCTTGATCTTGTCCGGGGGTCAGCGGTGATCACCTTGCGCAAGCGCGCCGACTTCCTGGCGGCGGCCCGTGCCCGGCGCCAGCCGGCGGGGGCGATGCTGGTTCAGGCCCGGTTTCGGGACGATGGAGATCCGGCCGTCCGCGTCGGCTTCACCTGCTCGAAGAAGGTCGGCAATGCCGTCGCGCGCAACCGTGCAAAGCGCCGGTTGCGCGAAGTGGCGCGTCTGGCCCTGCCCGACATCGGGCGGCCGGGATGGGATTACGTCCTGATCGGGCGGGCCGAGCAGACCGCCGCCCGGCCGTTCGCCCTGCTGCAGGGGGATTTCGCCGGGGCGCTGCGCAAGCTGCACGGCCCGGATTCGTGAGCCCCCTCGCCCATATCCTTGCCCTGCCGGTGCGGACCTACCGCCTGCTCTGGTCGCCCTGGGTCGGACATGGGTGCCGCTTTCAGCCCACCTGTTCCGCCTATGCGCTCGAAGCGCTCGAGAAACACGGCGCGCTGCGGGGAGGCTGGCTTGCCGCGCGGCGCATTCTGCGCTGTCATCCGATGGGCGGGTCCGGGATCGACAATGTTCCCGACTGATCTTGCCCGAACCACCGTCCTGCCCTAGGCCGATCCCATGCTCGATGATCCCGACGACATCCACCCGCTGTTCTACGGCGCTCCGAAAAGCACCGAATTCAAGAAGTTGCGCAAGCGAATCGTGCAGCATGTCCGCGAGGCAATCGACCAGTACAGGATGGTCGAACCGGGCGGCAAATGGCTGGTCTGCCTTTCGGGCGGCAAGGACAGCTACACGCTTTTGGCGGTCCTGCACGAGCTGAAGTGGCGCGGGCTGCTCCCGGTGGAGCTTCTGGCCTGCAACCTCGATCAGGGTCAGCCGGGGTTTCCCGCGACGGTCCTGCCGGAATTCCTTGAAAAGATGGGCGTTCCGCATCGGATCGAATACCAGGACACCTATTCGATCGTCGTCGACAAGGTTCCGCAGGGCCGGACGTTCTGCGCGCTTTGCTCGCGTCTGCGACGCGGCAATCTCTACCGGGTCGCGCGCGAAGAGGGCTGCACGGCCGTGGTGCTCGGCCATCATCGCGACGATATTCTGGAAACATTTTTCATGAATTTGTTTCACGGTGGCCGGCTCGCCACCATGCCGCCGAAGCTGGTCAACGAGGAGGGCGACCTTTTCGTCTATCGCCCGCTTGCCCACGTCGCCGAGGTCGATTGCGAAAAGTTCGCGACCGCAATGCGTTATCCGATCATTCCCTGCGATCTCTGCGGGTCCCAGGACGGGTTGCAGCGCCAGCAGGTCAAGCAGATCCTCGACGGCTGGGAGCGCAACAGCCCCGGCCGCCGGCAGGTGATGTTCCGCGCGCTGACGAATATCCGGCCCTCGCATATGCTCGACCCGAAGTTGTTCGACTTTTCGGAACTCAGTCTAGGGGCGAGCGATCCCGACGGGGAAATTCCCGTTCTGCGTTAAGTTTCGAGTCATGTCGTTGCTCTAGTCCTGATCGCCATCGGAAACTGCGAACGGGACGGCGCCATGAAATTCCGGCGACTTACGGGGCGTGGCACCCTGCGTGCCTCATTCGGCAAATGGGTGCAGGGACCACATATGCTGGCCTTCCTGCCCGCGCTTTCGCTCGCCGGCTTCTGGCTGGGGGGGGAGGCAGTCCTCGTCGCTGTCGCACTCGGCCTGCCCGCGATCTATTCCGTGGTCTATCCCCATGGCGTGCATCGCGCCGAGCACCTCGCCCGGCTGCCCCTGTCCTCCGACCTTGTCGACATTTCCTCGGCGCAGGCGATGGCAGAGCAGGTGGTCGAGCGCGCCAGAACGGCCAATCTCTCGACCGCCTGTTTCATGATCGAGGCGGAGGGGCTCGACACCATCGGGCGACGCTCCGGCAACGACTCCGTGGAAGTGCTGCGCGACATGATTCTCGGCCGCCTGCGCGGGATGCTCCGGCGCGACGATTCCGCCGTCCGCGTCGGGGATTCGCGATTCATTGTGCTGCTCGGCCCCTCCCTGCGCCACGATCTCGAAACCATGCTGACGCTGGCCGCCCGGTTTCAGCGCGGCCTCGAAGAACCGCTCGAGACCGGGACCGGCACGCATTTCCTGTCGGTCAGCCTCGGCTTTCACGCGGTGCCCGCCTCCGTGACGGATGCGACCGGGTCGCGGCTTGTCGATGCCGCCCAAACCGCCCTGTCGGAGGCGATGGCAAACGGCCCCTCGGCCATCCGCGCCTGGTCCGACAGCATGCGCGCGGAACGCTCCGCCCGACTGTCGCTTCTGGGCGAGATCGACCGCGCCCTTGCCCGCGGCCAGATCCAGCCCTGGTTCCAACCGCAGATCTGCACCTCCACCGGCAAGATCAGCGGCGTGGAGGCGTTGGCTCGCTGGATCCATCCGGAGCGCGGCATCATCCCGCCCGGTCAGTTTCTCGGCGCGCTGGAGGAGGCCGGACAGATGGACCGCCTGGGAGAGGTCGTCCTCCAGCACAGCCTTACCGCCCTGCGCGGATGGGACGAAGCCGGGATCGACATCCCCCGCATCAGCGTGAACTTTTCCGGTACGGAGCTGCGCAACCCCCAACTGGTCGAGCGGATCAAATGGGAACTGGACCGCTTCGGCCTCATGCCCGGCCGATTGGGGATCGAGGTACTGGAAACGGTGATCGCGGATTCGCCCGAAGGCGTGGTTGCGCGCAACATCATGGAACTCTCCGATCTCGGCTGCCATATCGACCTCGACGACTTCGGAACCGGCCACGCCTCAATCACGGCCTTGCGCCGGTTCCCCGTCAACCGGCTGAAGATCGACCGCAGCTTCGTCTCGCATGTCGACCGTGACGAGGAACAGCGCCGCATGCTGGCAGCCATTCTCGGGCTCGCGGATCGGCTCGGCCTCGAGACCCTCGCGGAGGGCGTGGAAAGCGTCGGCGAACATGCCCTGCTGGCGCAGCTCGGCTGCGATCACGTTCAGGGCTTCGGCATCGCCCGCCCGCTGCCGCTGGAAAAGGTCGCCGACTGGGCCCGCGCCCATACCGCCCGCATCGCAGAGGCCCAGAACCTCGGTCGCAGCACCGGTTGAGCCGCCAGTCCGGCGCCCGATCCGCCGATGCGGCCGCCGCGTTCCTTCGCCGAAGACGCGGCCGGAACCGCCCCGAAGAACGGGATCGCCCCCCACCACGGCCCACCCCTTCAGGGCCCCGTTCGGCAGGCTGTTTGAGCGCCACCGGCACTGCCGTGCGATGCAGGAGGGTTTCGTCTCCACCGGCCTCGGGAAACTTGGAGATATTTGGCTCAAATGGTCACAAAACCGGGTTGCGGGGCTGAATCGGCTTGACCTTCGGGGGTGCGGGCTGTTGAACCCGGCGATGACTTTCTAAGGACAGGTGGCAGTCCCCCATGGACGATCAGAACAAGAACCTGCTTATCGCAACCGCGCTGAGCTTTGTCGTGATTCTCGCCTGGTTCCTGCTGTTCCCGCCACCCGACAAGCCTGTCGAAGATACGGCCGTTCCGGCCGCGTCGACCGAGACCGGCGCGCCCGTCGCCTCCGTTCCCGGCACCGCGCCGCAGAGCGCCGCGACCGGGACAAACGGCCAGCCGGTCGAGGCCGCGACCGCCCCGCGTCTGCCGATCGACACCGTGCGCATGCAGGGTTCGATCTCTCTCACCGGCGGGCGCATCGACGAGCTGAAACTCAAGGACTATCGCGAGACCCTCGATCCGACCTCGCCCATCGTCGACGTGCTCGAGCCCGTCGGCACCGAACACGCCTATTACGCCCTCTACGGCTGGGCGCCGGGCGCCGGACTTTCCCCGAGCGAAGTGCCGGGTGCCAACACCGAATGGCAGGTCGAGAGCGGTCGGACCCTCACCACCGAAACCCCGGTCGTGCTGCGCTGGGAAAGCCCCGCCGGCCTGATCTTCCGCCGCACCATTTCCGTCGACGAAAACTTCATGTTCTCCGTCAAGCAGTCGATCGAGAACACCGGTTCGGCCCAGATCAAGGCCGCCCCCTACGGCATCATCGCCCGCCACGGCGAGCCGGCGGATCGCAAGAAATTCTTCGTCCTGCACGAGGGTGTCGTCGCCATGGCCGACGGCAAGCTGGCCGAGATCGACTACGGCGACATGGTGGACATGGATGTCGTGCCGAGCGAGGGCACGCGCGCCGATGTAACCCAGGTGACGTCGAACGGCTGGGTCGGCTTCACCGATCACTACTGGATGACCACGCTGATCCCCGCTCCGGGCGCCGCCTTCAAGCAGGTCGCCAAGTACGACGAGGCGCGCGACATCTACCAGACCGAGGCCGTCCTGCCGACGATGACGATCGAACCCGGCGCCTCGGCCGAGGTCACGACGCAACTCTTTGCCGGTGCCAAGGAATGGGAAACCATCCGCGACTACCAGGCCGCAGGCGTCGACAGGTTCATCGACAGCATCGACTGGGGCTGGTTCTTCTTCCTGACCAAGCCGATCTTCTGGGTGCTGCACCACCTGCACCAGCTGATCGGCAACATGGGCTGGTCGATCATCGCGCTGACCATATTCCTCAAGGCTCTGCTCTTCCCGCTGGCCTACAAATCCTACGTCTCCATGGCGAAGATGAAGGAATTGCAGCCGGAGATGGAGAAGCTCAAGGAACGCGCGGGCGACGACCGCCAGAAGATGCAGCAGGAAATGATGGCGCTCTACAAGCGGGAAAAGGTCAACCCCGCCTCGGGCTGTCTGCCCATCCTGCTGCAGATTCCGATTTTCTTCTCGCTCTACAAGGTGATCTTCGTGACCTTCGAGCTGCGGCAGGCGGCCTGGTTCGGCCCGTTCCAGGATCTCTCCCAGCCCGATCCGACCTCCCTGTTCAACCTGTTCGGCCTGCTGCCCTGGGCCGCGCCCGATCCCGGCTCGACCCTGGCGCTGGTCTTCATCGGGATTCTTCCGCTGCTGCTCGGCATTTCGATGTTCCTCCAGCAGAAGCTGAACCCTGCACCGACCGATCCGACGCAGCAGATGATCTTTGCCTGGATGCCCTGGGTGTTCATGTTCATGCTCGGCGGTTTCGCCAGCGGCCTGGTGCTCTACTGGATCACCAACAACACGATCACCTTCACCCAGCAGTACATCATCATGCGCAGCCAGGGGTTCAAACCGGACGTCTTCGGCAACATCAAGTCGACGTTCAAGCGCAAGTCCAAGGCCGAAAAGCCCGCTCCGGGCAAGAAATGACGGCACGCGTCGCGGAGATCTGGCGCCACCCGATCAAGGGGATCGGGCGGGAGGCTCTGAACTCCGTGACGCTGGACGCCGGGCGGCCCCTGCCCGGCGACCGGGCCTGGGCGCTGCTGCACGACAACGCCGCAGATGCCGAGGGCTGGCAACCGCGCCGGAATTTTCTTGTGGTGGCCTCGGGACCGCGGCTGGCCCGGATCAGTGCCGAAACCCTCGCGCACGGCCGGATCGCCCTCAGCCACCCCGACCGCCCGCGTATCGAGATTTCGCCCCTCGAGGACGAAGCGGCGCTGATCGACTGGGTCCTGCCGCTCTGGCCCGCCGACCGGCCGGCCCCGCGCCGGCTGGTGCAGGCCCCGCCACAGGGCATGGCCGACAACGGTGCGGCGCAGCTGGCGATCCTGAACCGGGCGAGCCTTGCGGAACTCGGCGAGGCGGTGGGACAGGTGCTGGACATCGGACGGTTTCGCGGCAATCTGGTTCTCGACGGCCTCGCCCCCCGGGAGGAGTTCGACTGGATCGGCCGCGAACTGGCCATCGGCGACATCCGCCTCGCGGTGACGGACCGCATCGAACGCTGCCGCGCGACCGAGGCGAACCCGGCAACCGGGCTGCGCGACGCCAATATCCTCCGGGCGCTCGAAGACACCCGGGGGCACCGCGATTTCGGCGTCTATGCGACTGTGCGCAGCGGCGGCTTCCTGACCACAGACACTCCGGTGACCCTGATATGACCACGCTTCCCTTTCCCCTGGCAGAAGATCCCGACGAAGCCACCGTCGAAGCCGCGCGCAAGCTGTTCGTCGGCGATGTCGAATTCCTGAAGGGCGTCGTGGCGATGGACGGCCTGCCGCCGGACGACCGGGCCGAGGTCTGCTTTGCCGGCCGCTCGAACGTGGGCAAGTCGAGCCTCATCAACGCGCTGACCTGCCGCAAGGGCCTCGCGCGGGCGTCCAACACGCCGGGCCGGACGCAGGAGATCAACTATTTCTCGCTCGGCGAAAGCCGCTATCTCGTCGACCTTCCCGGCTACGGCTTTGCCAATGCGCCGGTGGCCGTGGTCGAGAAATGGCAGCGGCTGCTGAAACAGTATCTTTCGGGCCGCGCCTCGTTGCGCCGCGCCTTCGTGCTGATCGACGCCCGGCACGGCATCAAGGCGGTGGACGAAGAGATCATGACCCTGCTCGACCGCTCTGCCGTGACCTTCCAGGCGGTGCTGACCAAGGTTGACAAGATCAAGGTCACCGAACGGGACAAGGTGCTTGCTCAGGTGCGGGAAAAACTTGCCCGTCACCCGGCCGCCTATCCCGAACTGGTGCTCACCAGTTCTGAAAAGGGCGAAGGCATCGCCACCCTGCGCGCCATCATCGCCACCCTCGCCTGACTCCGGATTTTCGTCGAAAATTCGTTGCCCCCGGCGGCGGTCGCCCCATTTGTCGACGAAACGGCTTGCGTCCTGAAAGGCAATCTCCCATTCAGGAAGACCAGGAACACCTGACCCCAGGGAATTTTCACCGCAATGAAGAAGCAGACGATGAATCGAGACTGGATCGCCACCGCCCGCACGCTCAACGAAGCCCTGCCCTACATGCAGCGATACACCGGCGCGGTCGTGGTGGTGAAATTCGGCGGCAATGCCATGGGCGATGCCGATGCCATGGCGGAATTCGCGCGCGACGTCGTGCTGATGCGGCAGGTCGGGGTCAACCCGGTCGTGGTGCACGGCGGCGGCCCGATGATCAACAACATGCTCAAGAAGCTGGGGATCGAGAGCCGCTTCGTGCGCGGCAAGCGCGTGACCGATCAGGCCACCGTCGAGGTGGTCGAAATGGTGCTGACCGGACTCGTCAACAAGCGCATCGTTCAGGCGATCATGGATGAAGGGGGCCGCGCCGTCGGGCTTTCGGGCAAGGACGACGATCTCATCGTCTGCGAGGCGGACGACCCCGAACTCGGCTTTGTCGGAAAGCCGGTGGAATGCAACGTGCAGGTGCTGCGCGACCTGTTCACGGCCGGGATCATTCCCGTGGTAGCCCCGGTGGCGACGGGCATGGATTACTTGGAAACCTTCAACGTCAACGGCGACACCGCCGCCGGTGCGCTGGCCGGCGCGCTCAAGGCCGACCGCCTTCTGCTGCTGACGGATGTTTCCGGCGTGAAGAACGCGGCGGGCGAGATCGTGACCCAGATGACCCCCGAGGACGTGCGCGCGATGATCGCCGACGGCACCATCGCGGGCGGCATGATCCCCAAGACCGAAACCGCCCTCAAGGCGGTCGAGGAAGGTGTGCGCGCGGTGGTCATCCTCGACGGACGGGTGCCGAACGCCTGTCTGCTGGAACTCTTCACCGAGCACGGCGCCGGATCTCTGATCCGCCGTGCGGACCTGCCCCCGGTTCAGGCCCGCGATTGAGCGCAGCGCGGGATGCCGTGGCCACGGCGGCGCGGGAGGTGTCCCTCGTCATCCGTGGCGCACTGCATGACGACGGCTGCACGATCCTGCTGCTCGGCCCGGACGAACCCGGTTTCTGGGCGGTGTTTTCCGCTTCCGGCGAATACGGCGACGGGGGGGCCGATCCGCTCGACCGCTGGTCGAAGCGGGTGATCCGCGCCATCGCCGCGCCGCTCGGCGGGCGTGCGGTGTTTCCTTCGGACGGTCCGCCCTATCCGCCATTCCTCGACTGGGCGCAGGCGGCAGGCAATGCCTGGCCCTCTCCGGTCGGGCCGCTGGTCCATGACACCGCCGGGTTGCTGATAAGCTACCGCGGGGCCATCGTCCTGCCGGGAGAAGAAACCCTGACGGACGCGCGGCCCCCGTCCCCCTGCCCCGCTTGCCCGCGCCCCTGTGCCACCGCCTGCCCGGTCGGCGCCATGCGGGCGGGACAGGTCTATGACGTCGCCACCTGCCAGAGCTTTCTGCGCACGGAGGAGGGGCGCGTCTGCCGCACCCGAGGCTGCCGCGTGCGCCATGCCTGCCCGGCCTCGGCAGCCATGCGCCGTACCGACCAACAGGCGGCTTTCCACATGTCCGCCTTCATGGGAAGCTGGCCTCCACCACAGGGAGGAACGGCATGAAACGACTCGTTCTCATGCGCCACGCCAAGTCCGACTGGACCGCAGGTGGCCCCGATCACGCGCGCACGCTGAATGAACGCGGCCGTGCAAGCGCCGCCGCGCTGGGGGACTGGCTGCGGGCCCAGGCTCTGCTGCCGGACGAAGTGCTCTGCTCCACCTCGACACGTACGCGCGAGACGCTGGCGGCGCTGGCGCTCGACGCCCCGACACGGTTCGAGGATCGCCTCTACCACGCGGGACCGGTCGCGATGATGAAAAGCCTGCGGGACGCGGATGGCGACACGGTGCTGATGATCGCCCACAATCCCGGTATCGCCGAATTCGCGCACGAGATCGTCGCGCGCGCGCCCCAGCATCCCCGCTTCCGCGACTACCCTACCGGCGCCACCCTCGTGGCCGAATTCGACATCGAGACCTGGGCCGACATGAAAGAAGGCTCGGGGGTTGCCCGAGCCTTCGTCATTCCGCGCGAGTTGATCGAGGCCTGACGCCCCGACGGGTCAATGCCCCAGGATCTGGCTGAGGAACAGCTTGGTCCGCTCGTGCTGCGGGTTGTTGAAGAACTCCTTCGGTTCGTTCTGTTCCACGATCTGCCCCGCGTCCATGAAGATCACGCGGTTCGCCACAGCCTGGGCAAAGCCCATCTCGTGGGTCACGCAGAGCATGGTCATGCCCTCTTCGGCGAGCTCAACCATGGTGTCGAGAACCTCCTTGATCATCTCGGGGTCGAGCGCCGAGGTCGGTTCGTCGAACAGCATGATCCGCGGCTTCATGCAGAGCGAGCGGGCGATGGCCACGCGCTGCTGCTGACCGCCGGAAAGCTGGCCGGGGTACTTGTTGGCCTGCTCGGGGATCTTCACCTTTTCGAGGAAGTGCATGGCCGTGGCCTCGGCTTCCTTCTTGGGAACCTTGCGGACCCAGATCGGCGCGAGGGTGCAGTTCTCGAGGATCGTCAGATGCGGGAAGAGGTTGAAGTGCTGAAAGCACATCCCGACCTCGGAGCGGATCTTGTCGATGTTCTTGAGATCCGAGGACAGCTCCGTGCCGTCGACGATGATGCTGCCCGCCTGATGTTCCTCCAGGCGGTTGATGCAGCGGATCATCGTCGACTTGCCGGAGCCCGAAGGCCCGGCGATGACGATACGTTCCCCGCGATGCACGGTCAGATCGATGTCGCGCAGCACGTGAAAGGTCCCGTACCACTTGTTCATCTTGGTGATCTGGATGGCGACCTCGTCAGAGACCTTCATCTGGCTGCGGTCGATATCGCGATCTGTTGCGAGTTCGGACATGGATGGTCTCCTTAGCGGTGCTCTCGACGGAGCTTTTTCTCGAGGAAGAGGGAATAGCGGCCCATGCTGAAGCAGAAGATGAAGAACATCAGGCCGATGAAGACGAACAGCTCCCAGTAGATGCCGTTCCAGTCGGTGGTCGCGCGGATCGTGTTGGCAAAGCCCAGCGGGTCCAGCATCCCGATCAGAACCACCAGCGTCGTGTCCTTGAACAGGCCGATGAAGGTGTTCACGATCCCCGGAATCGCGATCTTGAGCGATTGCGGCAGGATGATGAGACGCATGGATTTCCAGTAATCCAGCCCCAGCGCGTCGGCGGCCTCGTACTGCCCCTTGGGCAGCGCGGCAAGGCCCCCGCGGACCACCTCGGCGATATAGGCCGAGGAGAACAGCGTCACCATGATGATGACCCGCAGCATGAGGTCGAAGTTGGTGCCCGGCGGCAGGAAGTAGTTCAGCAGCAGCGAGGCGGTGAACAGCCAGACGATCAGCGGCACGCCGCGGATCACCTCGATGAAGATCACCGAGCACTTGTTGATGATGAACATGTCCGACTGACGCCCCAGCGCCAGCACGATGCCCAGCGGCAGCGACAGGGTGATACCCGCGATACCGATGATGAGCGCCAGCATGAAGCCGCCGATGTCGTTGCTGCGCACCGATTCGAGTCCGATGGGCAGGATGGCTGCCAGCGTCGAGGCCAGCGGCCCGGCGATGAAGAGCCAGTAGATCACCGGCACGACGATCGCCCCGATCACCGCCGGAAGCACGCCGATGGCGGGGGCGGCAAAGGTCATCACCGCCCAGCCGAGGACGAACCCGGCCGCGACCGCGATGGGTGCCCAGATCGACCCGCCCCAGATCAGCCAGAAGATCAGGAACGGCGCGGCGAGCGAGAACCAGATCATCTTGCGCGGCAGGGACGAGAACAGCACCGGCGCGATGGCGATCAGGAAGACCACGAAGGCCACCACCGGGCGCCAGTAGAGTTCGGACGGGTAGAAGCCGAACATCAGCTGCGACCAGCGGTCCGAGATCACGGCCCAGCACGCCACCGACGCGCCTTCGCCGTAGATCCGGTCGCGGACCTCGCGGCACTCGGCCAGGCTGCTCGCGTCCCAGATGCCGAAGACGGCCCAGGGAATGACGTGGCTGAGGATGACCCAGACCACCCAGATCGACACCACCGACAGGATGATGTTGAGCCAGGACGAGAACATGTTCTCGCGCATCCATTTGATCGCACCGGATTGGGCGATGGGCGGGTCGCGCTGTTCGACCATGGAATCCCGCACGAAGGGGACTGTCTGTGCATGTGTGTCGGACATCAGTTGCGCTCCTTTCGACCGGTCATGCTCAGCGCTCCTTCAGCTTGACGCTGGAATTGTAGAGGTTCATCGCACCGGAGATGACGATGCTCAGCACCAGGTAGAACAGGCCCAGGAGGAGGATGCCCTCCAGCTCGCGCCCGGTCTGGTTGATGGTGATGCCCCCGAGGGTCGAGCGCGCATCCATGTAGCCGACGGCGATGGCGAGCGAGCTGTTCTTGGTCAGGTTCAGGAATTGCGAGATCAGCGGCGGGATGATGACCCGCAGCGCCTGCGGCAGGATGACCAGTTTCATGGTCGTTCCGGGGCGCAGTCCGAGCGCGAAGGCCGCTTCCGTCTGGCCCTTGGAAACGGCGAGGATACCGCCCCGCACGATCTCTGCGATGAAGGCGCCGGTATAGAGCGACAGCGCCAGCCAGAGCGCGATCAGCGAGTTGCGCAGATGCGTGCCGCCGGCAAAGTTGAAGCCCTTGAGTTCGGGCATGTTGAGATGCGCACCCATGACGACAAAGACGATGCCGACGGGGATGACGAGCAGGCCGAGGGTGAAGTACCAGGTGGTCGGGCGGACGCCGGTGGCCTCCTGCTTGACCGCCGCGGCATGGGCGAGGCGCCGGATCCCGAAGATCGACGCGACCAGCACGGCGATGACCAGCAGCCAGTTGTAGAAGCCGTTCTCGGAGACCGGATTGGCGAACTGGATCGACGGGATATAGACGCCGCGGTTGGTGACGGCGACGGCATCCAGAATCATCGAGGAGGTCGCATCTTCGCCCCGGAAGGCGCTGGGGGCCGGCATGGATTCGGTCATCAGCGCAAAGATCAGGATGATCCAGAGCAGCAGCGGAACGTTGCGGAAGCCCTCGACGTAGACCGCCATCAGCCGCGAGACGATCCAGTTGTTCGAGAGGCGCAGAACCCCGGCAATCACCCCGAGGATGGTGGCCAGCGCGCAACCCAGCACCGCCACCAGCAGCGTGTTGAGGATGCCGACCAGCGCCGCGCGGCCGTGGGTCATCTGGCTGTTGTATTCGATCAGCCGCTGGTTGATGTCATATCCCGAAGGCTGCCAGAGGAAGCCGAAATCGAAATCCTTGCCCAGCGCGGCAAGGTTCGCGATCGTGTTCGAGATCAGCCACGAGAACATCAGCGCCAGAATGATCATCGCGACGATCTGGATCGTCATCGAGCGGTAGCGCGTGTCGTAGATAAGCTGAGAAAGCCGGAAGCTCTGCTCCGGCGGGTCCGTCAAGGTCGCCATTTTATTCTCCCCGGCGGTTTCCGTTCTTCCTAGGGTCCCGCACCGGTTTGCCCGGCGTCCTGCCCTCACTCGGAAACTCTGTCTGTTTTGGTAGGCGTTTGTCGTCTTGAGGTGGAAAGGGGCGCGGGGGATGTCCCCTCGCGCCCCTCGCCCTGTCAGGTCTTAGCGGAACGGCGGGCTGTAGAGCAGGCCGCCATCGGTCCACTGCGCGTTCAGGCCGCGCGACAGGCCGATCGGGGTGTTCTCGCCGATGTTCTTCTCGAACAGTTCACCGTAGTTGCCGCCCGCCATGATGGCGTTCTTGGCCCAGCCGGCGTCGAGACCGAGCATCGCGCCCAGTTCGCCTTCGGTGCCGAGGATGCGGTTGATTTCGGGATTGTCACCGGCCGCTGCCGACAGCTCGGCGATGTTGGCCGAGGTGATGCCGTATTCTTCGGCCGCGATCAGCGCGTTGATCGTCCAGCGTGCCACGTCGGCCCATTCGCTATCGCCATGACGGACGAGCGGTGCCAGCGGCTCCTTGGAGATGATTTCCGGCAGGATCACGTGATCGCCCGGCGCTTCGAAGGTGGCGCGGGTGGCGGCGAGGCCCGATGCGTCGGTGGTGTAGACGTCGCAGGCACCGGCAAGGTACTGCTGCTGCGCTTCGGCGTTGGTTTCGATCGGCACGGGCTCGTAGCTGATGTTGTTCACGCGGAAGAAGTCAGCGAGGTTGAGCTCGGTCGTGGTGCCGGTCTGGATGCAGACGGTCGCGCCGTCGAGTTCCTTGGCCGAGGACACGCCCAGTGCCTTGGGCACCATGAAGCCCTGACCGTCATAGTAGTTCACGCCGACGAATTCGAACTTGAGGTCGACATCGCGCGAGAAGGTCCAGGTGGTGTTGCGGGCCAGCAGGTCGATTTCGCCCGAGGCCAGCGCGGTGAAACGGGTCTGGCCGGTGGTGGGAACGAATTCCACTGCCATCGGATCGCCGAAGACGGCAGCGGCGACGGCGCGGCAGATGCCGACGTCGAAACCCTGCCACACACCGTTCGCATCCGGAGCGGCAAAGCCCGTCAGGCCGGTGGTGACACCGCAGTTCAGCTTGCCGCGTGCCTTGACGTCGTCGAGCGTGCCCGCGCTGGCGGCTCCAGCCGCCAGACCGGCAAAGGTCAACGCGCCGAGAATTACGGTTTTGTTCATTTTTTACCTCTTCCTGTTGTCCGATCCCTCTTGGATCGGTTTGCGACCCGATAGGGATTTCCCCTGTTCGGGTTCCCCGTCTAGTGCCCGGAGTGTGGGAGCAAACCTCTTGGGAGGTCAAGCCGTTCGGGCCTGAAAAACGGAAGGATTCGCTCAGGATTTACGCAAAGGCAGATACGCCGCTCCGCGATTAGGCGGCCCGGCAAAGCCTCAGGAAGCGCTCTGCCTGCAGAAAGGCGGTGCGTTTGATTTCAGAGACTTCGGCGGCCTCTTCGTCGGCGCCCCACATCTCTTCCTGCCAGGATTCGTCGATCCGGGAGAGGTGCCATATCTCGGCGGCGGGGTGACCGTGGCTTACCGCAAGCCCCAGAACCAGCGATCCGGACAGCGCCACGAGGTCGTGGAAGGGTGCGAGTTCGAAAGAATCAAGCTTGTGGACCTCTGCCCGCAGCGCCGCCAGCGCGCCGGGATCCTGCGGTTCGTGCATCACGCCGACTCGGGGCGCGAG
This sequence comes from Salipiger sp., assembly GCF_048261495.1. GTDB lineage: Bacteria > Pseudomonadota > Alphaproteobacteria > Rhodobacterales > Rhodobacteraceae > Salipiger. The sequence goes on along the minus strand of NZ_JBLXFX010000020.1, from coordinate 26,518 downwards.
GCGCGCGCCGAGGGCTTCGGCAGCCCAGGTCAGCATCGGATCCCAGCCCTGCTGCTGGCGCTGCACCAGCTCGTCGGGATGATCCGCGCGATAGCACAGCAGGTCGCTGTCGCCGTATTCGGCGAGCATGTCGGCCACTGCCGCCTTTTGCGGCGCAACCTTCTCGATGGCGCTGTTGGCCGTGCGGGTCAGCGGCATCACGGTCGGGTCGATCTTGCCGGTCTGGGCGTTCCACTCCTCGGCCACGGCCTCGGCCAGAGGCAGGGTCGGGACGATCAGGGCCGATTTCCCCGGCGTGCGCAGCGGGCGCGCGTCGAGATGCACCGTCCAGCCGCCCTCGGCGGATTCCACCGTGGCGGATTTGTAGAACCGTTTCGGCGCCCACTCGCTCATGCGATCTGCCCCCAGACCTGTTGCAACAGCCCCGGAAGCAGACGGATGTCGTCGATCAGCATATGCGCATCCGACAACCGGGCGGCATCGTGATAGCCCCAGGTGACGCCGATGGCCAGCATTCCGGCCGCACGCGCCATTTCCATGTCGAAGCTGGTGTCGCCGATCATCACCGCGTGGCGCGGCTCGACCCCGGTTGCGGACAGTGCCGCCTGCAGCATCGCGGGATGGGGTTTCGACGGATGATCGTCGGCGCATTGCTGCGTCACGAAAAGATGGCGGATGCCGTGGCCGTCCACCAGCTTGTCAAGCCCGCGGCGGGATTTGCCGGTGGCGATGGCCAGCAGGGTCTCGGGCTCGTCGTGAAGCTGGTTCAGGACGCCCAGCACATGCGGATAGAGCGGCGAGGACATCTCTGCTCCGGCGGCGGCACGCAGTTCCATGTAGCGGGACTTGTAGGCATCGACCATCGCCGCGCGCAGCCCGGCCTCCGCCCCCGGAGCTAGCTGCGCCACGGCTTCGGGAAGCGACAGGCCGACGATGGAAAGGATCACCTCGCGCGGCGGGACCGGCAGCGAGGCGCCCTCGAAGGCCGCCGTCATCGAGGCGACGATATCGGCCTGACTGTCGACCAGCGTGCCGTCGACGTCGAAGATGACAAGGCGCAGCGGTGCGCTCATTGCAGCGACTCGAAGGGATCGTCGGCGGCAAGATCCTCGGTCCAGCCGAAGGTGTTCCAGGTCTCGACCATGTGATCGGGAAGCGGCGCGGTCACGGTGACGGGCTTTTTCGTCACCGGGTGCAGGAAGGTGATGGAGCGCGCGTGCAGGTGCAGCTTGCGCGAGATGATTCCGCCCAACTGCGCGCCCCAGCCGTCGCCCATGTTCTCCTGCCCGGAGCCACCGTATTTGCCGTCGCCCGCAATGGGATGGCCGATGGCGGCCATGTGCGCGCGCAACTGGTGGGTGCGGCCCGTCACCGGCTCCATCGCGACCCAGGCGGCACGCCCGGCGACGCGGTAGAGCGTGGCATAGAGCGTGTGGGCGCGCTGCGCGCCGGGGGTCGAGTCGATCTCGCGCGGGTGAAGGGTGCGCATCTTCTCGCCCTCCCCGCCCTTGCCGTGGCCCGGCGCCTTGACGAGGCCGTACTTGATCTCGCCGAGGTACGGCGTCGGAACGCCCGCGACGACGGCCCAGTAGATCTTGCGCGTCTGGCGGTTGCGGATGGCGTCGGTCAGCGCCTTGGCCATCTCGCGGGTCCGCGCCAGCAGCAGGACGCCCGAGGTGTCCTTGTCGAGGCGGTGCACGAGACGGGGCTTGTCCTCGAACCCGAAACGGAGCGCCTCGGCCAGCCCGTCGACATGGCGGGTCTGCTTGCTGCCGCCCTGCGTCGGCAGGCCCGGCGGCTTGTTCAGCGCGATGATGTGGTCGTCGCGCCAGAGCACGCAGGACTGGATCAGCTTCGTGTCGGCATCGGAGACGCGCGGCGTGGCGACGGGCCGTTCGGCCGGGGTTTCCGAGGGTTCGGGCAGCGGCGGGATCCGCACCTGGTTGCCGACTTCGAGCCGGGTCGAGGCCTTGACCCGCCCGCCGTCGACACGGATTTCACCCTTGCGGCACATCTTTTCGATGGAGCCCTGCTGGACATGGGGAAAGTGGCGCTTGAGCCAGCGGTCGAGGCGCTGGTCGCCGTCGCCGGGGCCGACGGTCACGGTCTGCACACGGCTCATTGCCAGATCTCCCTTGCCACCAAAAGTCCCGCGAACAGTGCCGCGATCGAGACCAGAACCGAAACGGCCACATACCCCAGCGCCGCCACCGTGTCACCGCGTTCCCAAAGGGTCGCGACATCCAGCGAGAAGGCCGAGAAGGTGGTGAACCCGCCGAGCACGCCCGTCATCAGGAACGGCGCGAAACGGTTGGCCGAGAGATGCGCCAGCGCCACGACGATGAGCCCCATCGCGAAGGAACCGAGGATGTTCACCGTCAGCGTTCCCCAGGGGAATCCCTTGCCCAGCAGCCGCGCCATGGCGATGCCGGTGAGATAGCGCCCGCTGGCGCCGATCGCGCCCCCGAGGGCGACCTGGAGAAGGGTGAGGCTCATTGCGCGGGAATGTCGCGGGGCGCGCGGGATGTCAAGGCAGAGGGGGCGCTGCCCCCATCGCCGTCGGCGATTCCCCCGGGATATTTGCCGCCAGAAGAGGCCTCAGGCGTTTCTTTCGCGGCGCAGCCGGGCGAAATAGTCGACGCGTTTCTTCAGTTCGCGTTCGAAGCCGCGTTCGACCGGCGTGTAGAATTCCGTCCGCCCCATGGATTCCGGGAAGTAGTCCTGCCCCGAGAAGCCGTCTTCGGCATCGTGGTCGTAGTTGTAGCCCTTGCCGTAGCCCTGGTCCTTCATCAGCCCGGTGGGCGCGTTGAGGATATGCTTTGGCGGCATCAGGGAGCCGGTGCGCCTGGCCGCGGCGCGGGCGGCCTTGTAGGCGACGTAGGCGCCGTTGGATTTGGGCGCGAGGGCGAGGTAGATCACCGCCTGAGCCAGCGCCAGTTCGCCCTCGGGCGAGCCGAGACGTTCGTACGTCTGCCAGCTGTCGATGCAATGGGCCTGCGCCTGCGGATCCGCGAGGCCGATGTCCTCGACCGCCATGCGGGTCAGGCGGCGGGCAAGGAAGCGGGGGTCCTCTCCGGCTTCGAGCATCCGCGCGAACCAGTAGAGCGCCGCGTCCGGGTCCGAGCCGCGGATGGATTTGTGCAGGGCCGAGATCAGGTTGTAATGGCCGTCGCCGCTCTTGTCGTATTGCGCCGCGCGCCGCATCAGCCGGTGGGTCAGCGCCTCGGTGTCGAGCTTGCCGGTGACCGGCCAGGCGAGCACCTGCTCGGCTAGGTTCAGCAGGGCGCGGCCGTCGCCGTCGCACATCTCGAGCAGCGCCTCGCGGGCGGGACCGTCGAGCGGCAGGGCGCGGCCGGTTTCCCGTTCGGCCCGCTGCGCGAGGCGTTCGAGGTCGGCCGGGGACAGGCGTTCCAGCACGAGCACCTGGGCTCGGGAAAGCAGCGCCGCGTTCAGTTCGAAGGACGGGTTCTCGGTCGTCGCGCCGACGAGGAGGATCGTCCCGTCCTCCATATGGGGGAGGAACCCGTCCTGCTGCGCCTTGTTGAAGCGGTGGATCTCGTCGACGAACAGCAGCGTGCCCTGGCCGTTGCCGTGGCGGATGCGGGCGGCCTCGAAGACCTTGCGCAGGTCCTGTACGCCGGTGAAGATCGCGCTGATCTGGACGAAATGCAGATCCGTCGCATTGGCGAGAAGGCGGGCGATGGTGGTCTTGCCGACGCCCGGCGGGCCCCAGAACACCAGCGAGGACAGCGACCCCGAGGCCAGCATGGTGCCGAGCGGGGCGTCCGGGCCCAGCACCTGTTCCTGACCGATGACCTCGTCCAGGGTCTTCGGCCGCAGGCGGTCGGCGAGCGGTCGCTTGCCCGGCTCGGGGCGCGCCGCCGGCGCGGGATCGGTGTCGAACAGGTCGGACATCGTTCAGAGGCGGATGCGCAGGGTGATGCGCGCATTGCCGCGCTGTGCGTCGAGCCTGATCCGCGGCACCGCTGCCTCGAGCATGGGGGCGACATCGGCGGGGGATCCGATCGCGTCGCCGTTGATCGCGCGGAGCACATCGCCCCGCTGCAGACCGGCCCGGGCGCCGTAGGGACCGGGATCGGTCACGACGATGCCTTCTCCCGCAAGCGGGAGACCGAGTTCCTCGATCACCGCGGGATTGAGGCGCGAAATCGCGAGGCCGGGCAGGACGGCGCCGTCGGGGAGGGTCACCGCCTCGCGGTCGGGCAGATCCGGGGCGGTGATCATCCGCACCTCGGCCTCGCGGCTTTCTCCGTCGCGCAGAAAGCGGATGCGAGCGTCGTGGCCGATGCCCGCGACGGACATTCGGAACAGCATCTCGGGCGGCGTGTTCACCGGGAGGCCGTCGACCGCGAGCACCACGTCGCCGACCTGCAGCCCGGCGCTCGCGAAGGAACTCTGCGCGTCGAGACGGGAGATCAGGACGCCGCCCGGCAGAGCTAGCCCGAGACTTTCCGTGAGGCCGGAATCGACGACCTGACCGGTCATGCCCGCCCAGGGACGCTGGAACCGGGTGTTGCCGTCGCGCGCCTGTTCGAGGAACTCGGCCACGAGCGCCGACGGAATGGCGAAGCCGATGCCGTTCGACCCGCCAGACCGGGTCAGGATGGAGGTATTGACGCCCACGAGCTGCCCGGAGACATCGATCAGCGCGCCGCCGGAGTTGCCGGGGTTGATCGGTGCATCGGTCTGGATGAAGTAGCCGCGCGCGTTGCCGGTCGCCGTGCCGGAGCGCGCGAGGCCCGAGACGATCCCCGAGGTCACGGTCTGGCCCACGCCGAAGGGATTGCCGATGGCGAGCACCAGTTCTCCGACCTCGACGGAGTCGCTGTCGCGCAGCGGCAGCGACGGCATGTCCTCGGCGCCGTCCAGTTTCAGGATCGCGAGATCGGCCTCCTCGTCGCCCAGCAACACGTCCGCCCGGAATTCCGCGCCGTTGTTGAGCACGACGCGGATGTCGGTCGCCTGCCCCACCACGTGGTAGTTCGAGACCACGTAGCCGTCCGCGGACAGGATGACACCCGACCCGAGCGAGTTCTGCACCTGCGGGCGCCCGCCCGGGTCGCGGAATAGCCGACCGAACAGCGGATCCCCCGCGAAGGGGCTCCGGGACTGGACGACACGCCGGGCGTAGATGTTCACCACGGCCGGGGTCGCCTGCTTGACCAACGGCACGAAGCTGAGGGACATTTCGGCCTGCGACGCGGGAACGCGGGTCTCCGCAAATAGCGGGGAGGCGGTCAAAACAAGGACGAGAAGGCAATTGCGGAACATGCGGGGATCCTCTTCAGGACCCCGATATGTTCCCAAGCCGGCGCGATTGCAAGGGCGCGGGCGTGGAGGATTGCCGGCGCCGCAGGCGCAAATCTCTTTCAAGAGATTTGCAAATTCCTTGGAAGGAATTTGCGCCCCGCACCGGTCGCAGGATGAAAAAAGGCCCCGCCGGTCGGGGCGGGGCCTTGGTTCTCATGCCGGGGCGGGATCATTCCGCGTCGGCGAATTCCTCGGATGCGAGGCGGGCCTTGTCGGCGGCACCTTTGGCATCGGCATCCCGGTCGACCAGTTCGATGATCGCCATGGGCGCCATGTCACCGTAGCGGAACCCGGCCTTCAGGACGCGGCAATAGCCACCCTGACGCTCGGCGTAGCGTGGTCCGAGCACTTCGAACAGCTTCGCGACGTGGATGTCCTGCTTCAGCTGGGCTGCGGCCTGACGGCGGGCATGCACGTCGCCGCGCTTGCCGAGCGTGATCAGCTTGTCGATGATCCGCTTCAGTTCCTTGGCCTTGGGCAGGGTTGTCTTGATCTGTTCGTGCTCGATCAGCGAGCCGGACATGTTGGCCCAGAGCGCCTTGCGGTGTTCATGGGTGCGGTTGAGGCGGCGGTATCCGCGAGCGTGACGCATGTTGTTTCTCCGTAGCGTGTTTTGCTTTGTCCGGGGTGCCCTGCGTTCGGGCGCCCTCTCCTTGGGGCATCATGCCCTGATCTTCCCGCCCATGATGGCGGCATCGGGTGCGGGGCGCCCTCTCCAGTACGCCCCGCGAAGGCTCAGAACTGGTCTTCCAGTTTCTTTGCCAGATCCTCGATGTTGTCCGGCGGCCAGTCCTCGACATCCATGCCGAGGTGCAGGCCCATTCCGGACAGCACTTCCTTGATCTCGTTCAGCGACTTGCGGCCGAAGTTCGGGGTGCGGAGCATCTCGGCTTCGGTCTTCTGGATCAGGTCGCCGATATAGACGATGTTGTCGTTCTTCAGGCAGTTCGCCGAACGCACCGACAGCTCCAGCTCGTCGACCTTCTTGAGCAGCAGCGGGTTGAATTCCAGCCCGTCGTCGTCATCCGACCGCGAGGAGGATTCCGGCTCGTCGAAGTTGACGAAGATCGACAGCTGGTCCTGGAGGATGCGCGCCGCGAAGGCGATGGCATCTTCCGGGGTGACCGAACCGTCGGTCTCGATCTTCATGGTCAGCTTGTCGTAGTCGAGCACCTGGCCCTCGCGGGTGGGGACGACTTCGTAGGCGACCTTCTTGACCGGCGAATAGATCGCGTCGATCGGCATCAGGCCGATGGGGGCGTCTTCCGGCTTGTTCTTGTCGGCCGAAACGTAGCCCTTGCCGGTGTTGACGGTCAGCTCCATGTAGAGATCCGCGCCCTCGTCGAGGTGGCAGATCACGTGGTCCTTGTTCAGGACCTCGATGCCGTTCGTCTCGGTGATGCTGGCGGCGGTGACGACGCCCGGACCCTTGGCATTGACGGAAAGGCGCTTCGGCCCCTCGACTTCCATGCGCAGCGCCACACCCTTGAGGTTCAGCACGACATCGGTCACGTCTTCACGGACACCGGCAACCGAGGAAAACTCGTGCAGGACGTTGTCGATCTGGACGCTGGTGATGGCGGCGCCCTGAAGGCTCGACAGCAGAACCCGGCGCAGGGCGTTGCCGAGGGTCAGACCGAAACCACGCTCCAGCGGCTCGGCGACGAGCGTGGCGACGCGGGTGGGATCGGCGCCGGGGCGCACCTCCAGCTGGGTCGGCTTGATAAGTTCAGCCCAGTTCTTGTGGATCATGCAAGGCCTCCATTCTTGTCTCCCGCCCCATGTCCGTAAGGCGGGAAACTCCCGAGGGTACAAACGAACACAGGCCCGCGTGGAAATAACCACGCGGCCCTGCGGTAATAGTCACCCGATCAGACGCGACGACGCTTCGGCGGGCGGCAGCCGTTGTGGGCAATCGGCGTCACGTCGCGGATGGACGTGATGTTGAAGCCGGCAGCGGCCAGCGCGCGGAGCGCCGATTCACGGCCCGAACCGGGGCCCTGAACTTCGACTTCCAGCGTCTTGACGCCGTGTTCCTGTGCCTTCTTGCCGGCATCTTCGGCGGCAAGCTGTGCGGCATAGGGGGTCGATTTCCGCGAACCCTTGAAGCCCATGGTGCCGGCGGACGACCAGGAGATCGCGTTGCCCTGCACGTCGGAGATCAGGATCTTGGTGTTGTTGAAGCTGGAGTTCACATGTGCGACGCCAGCTGCGATGTTCTTGGAGACCTTCTTCTTGGTGCCTCCGCGACGGGTATCACGTGCCATTGGTGCAGACCTCCCTTACTTCTTCTTGCCGGCGATGGCCTTTGCGGGGCCTTTGCGGGTGCGGGCGTTCGTATGCGTACGCTGACCGCGCACGGGGAGGTTGCGGCGATGACGCAGGCCGCGGTAGCAGCCGAGGTCCATCAGGCGCTTGATGTTCATCTGCGTTTCACGACGCAGGTCGCCTTCGACGGTGTAGTTCGCGTCGATATGCTCGCGGATGGCGAGGACTTCGGCATCCGACAGCTCGTTCACGCGACGGGTTGCGTCGATGTTCACGGCTTCGCAGATGGCCTTGGCCGAAGTGTGGCCGATTCCGGTGATGTAGGTGAGGGCGATGGGCACCCGCTTGGAGGTCGGGATGTTGACGCCGGCAATACGTGCCAAGTCTCTGTTCCTTTGCGTTGCGGTTCCGTGGTTCCAGAACCTTTTTTCACAACTTGAGCCCGAGGCCATGCGACCATCGGGCTGTCCGCTGATGAGGTGATCCGCGAGGGGGGAGCGACCCTCCCCGCTAGGCGATTCTCACTTGGAGATGGGGGTGGGTATGAGGATTCGCATGGGGCGTCAAGGGCCTTCGGAACCCGCGGGCCATACAAGACGTTGTATCACGCATGAGCCACAGGAAAAACACCCCTTGCCGGGAGGCGGCATCGCACAGCACCCGCCGCGCCGTATCATGATACACCAGCTTCTTTACACAAGCCAGTCACGATACCCGCGCGGGCATCGCACGGACCTCGACATTCTGCACGAGGCCGTGAACCGCAACCGCTGGCTCGGCATCTCGGGCTATCTGCTGCGCGAGCGCAACGGCTTCTGCCAGGTGCTCGAAGGGGACGAGGCCAATGTGCGGGATCTCTTCCGCCGCATCCGCAAGGATCGCCGCCATTTTCAGGTCATCCAGAGGATGTCGCGCACGGCGGACGTCAGGGACTTCGACGGCTGGCGCATGGGCTACGCCTCGCTCAGCGATCAGGACAGCCGGTTCCTGAACAATCGCCTGTCCGAAGGTGACTGGGGTCAGGTCGTCGCGCTGGACAGCATTCGCAGGCTCGCCCGCCCCTCGGGCCGGGCCTGAAGCCCCCCGCGCCGCCGACCGGACAGCAGAAGGGGCGCCCGTTGGCGCCCCTTCATGATCACCCCGGGGGTGACCGCATCCCATGCGCCTATGGCTCAGCCGTCGAGTTTTTCGGCGATGCCGGCCTTGACGGCGTCGATCTCGCCCATGCCGTCGGTGCGGCTGTACTGGCCCTTGGCATAGTAGTAACCGACCAGCGGAGAGGTCTGCTTGTAATATTCCATCAGACGCTTCTTGAGGCTGTCCTCGTTGTCGTCCGCCCGGCGCTTGAATTCGGTCCCGCCGCAGTTCGTGCAGGTCCCGTCCGACGGGATCGGCTTGGTCAGGTCGTTGTAGACCTCGCCGCAGGTGCTGCAGGTCGAACGTGCGGTGATCCGGCTCACCAGAGCCTCGTCATCCACGCGCAGCTCGACGACGCGATCCAGCGTCAGCCCCTGCTCGTCCAGCAGTTCCGCCAGCGCATCCGCCTGCTTCAGCGTGCGGGGAAAGCCGTCGAAGATGTACCCGCGGGTCGGGTCCGCCTCGAGCTTCTCGCGGATCAGGCCGATCACGATCTCGTCCGTGACCAGTTCCCCGCGCGCCATGACTTCGGCGACCTTCTTGCCCATTTCCGTGCCGCTGTCCTTGGCCTCGCGCAGCATGTCCCCGGTCGAGAGCTGGGTCATGCCCCGCTCGTCCACCAGAATGCGTGCCTGAGTGCCTTTGCCCGCGCCGGGCGGTCCAAGAAGTATGATGTTCATCGCCGAGCCGGTCCCTTCCGCTTGCGTGCCTTACCTTTGCCGCGAAGCTGCGACTTCTGAATAAGACCTTCGTATTGATGTGCCAGCAAGTGGCTTTGGATCTGCTGGATCGTGTCCATCGTCACCGAGACGACGATCAGGACGGAGGTGCCGCCGAAGTAGAACGGAATCGCATATTGCGACCGCAGCACCTCGGGCAGAAGGCAGACGGCCGCGAGGTAGGCCGAGCCCAGCACCAGGATCCGGTTCACCACGTAGGTGAGGTGTTCCTCGGTCTTCTTGCCGGGACGGATGCCCGGGATGAAGCCGTTCTGGTTCTTGAGGTTCTCCGCAACGTCATCCGGTTTGAACGAGACGTTGAAGGTGTAGAAATACGCGAAGAACACGATCATCGCCGCGAAGAGCAGCAGGTAGAGCGGCTGCCCCGGCCCGAAATAGGCGAGGATGGTCGACATCACCGGACCGGTGGCGCCGGCCTGGCTGAAGGTCGCGATGGTGGTCGGCAGCAGCAGCAGCGAGCTGGCGAAGATCGCCGGGATCACGCCCGCCGGGTTGACCTTGACCGGCAGGTGGGATTGCTGCGCTTCGGTCATGCGCAGACCGACCTGGCGGCGGGGATACTGGATGGTGATCTTGCGCAGGGCGCGCTCCATGAACACCACGAAGAGGATCACCGCGATTACCATGACGATCACGCCGAGGATCACCGCCGGGCTGATCGCGCCGGAACGGCCCGAGGCAAAGAACTGCGCGAGGTTGGCCGGGATTTCCGCCACGATGCCGACGAAGATGATCAGCGAGATGCCGTTGCCGACGCCGCGTGCCGTGATCTGTTCGCCCAGCCACATCAGGAACATCGTGCCGCCGACGAGGGTGATCACGCAGGCCGCGCGGAAATAGAGGCCCGGATCGTGGGCGAGATCGCCCGCCTCCAGCGATACCGCAAGCCCGTAGGCCTGGAACAGCGCCAGCGCCACGGTGCCGTAGCGCGTGTACTGGTTGATCTTCTTCTGGCCCTGCTGGCCCTCTTTCTTCAGCTGCTCCAGCGCGGGCACCATGGCCGCGAGAAGCTGCACGATGATCGAGGCCGAGATATAGGGCATGATCCCGAGGGCGAAGATGCCCATCCGCCCGAGGGCGCCGCCGGTGAACATCGACACGATGCCGCCGATCCCCTGCCCCGCCTGCTCCATGAAATCACGCAGCGCGGCGCCGTCGATGCCCGGAACCGGGATGTAGGTGCCGAGGCGGTAGACCAGCAGGAGACCGAGCGTGAAGAAGATACGGTTGCGAAGGTCGGTTGCCTTCCCGAGCGCCGCCCAGCTCGTGTTGGCGGCCATTTGTTCCACAGCGGATGCCATGAGGGTCCTCTCTGACGAGAAACGCCGCCGGTAGCGCATTCCGGCTCCGGCGGCGTTCCTGGAAAACGTGGGGCCTATGTAAGCGGCTCAGAAGCCGCTCACAACCCGCTTATTCTGCGGCAGCCGCAACAGTGAGCGCGCCGCCGGCATTGGCGACCGCGTCAACGGCGGATTTGGAGGCGCCGGTCACCGCGATGGTCAGCGCGACGGTCACGTCGCCCTTGGCCAGGACGCGGATGCCGTCGAGCTTGCGGCGCACGAGACCCGAAGCCACCAGCGATTCCTCGGTGATCGAGCCGGCGTCGAGCTTGCCCGCGTCGACGAACTTCTGGATCAGGCCGAGGTTGACCACGGCGTAGGACTTCCGGTTCGGCTTGGTGAAGCCGCGCTTGGGAAGACGCTGGTAGAGCGGCATCTGGCCGCCTTCGTAGCCGTTGATGGCCACGCCCGAACGGGATTTCTGACCCTTGATACCCCGGCCACCGGTCTTGCCCATGCCGGAACCCGGACCACGGCCGACGCGCTTGCGGGGTTTGGTTGCGCCGGGATTGTCGCGCAGTTCGTTCAGTTTCATGTCGCTTCTCCTTGCCGGATGCGGCCCCCAGCGACGGGAGCGGCCGAACACGGCGTGCTGAATGATGTGAATCGCGGCCCATCGGGCCACCGGGGGCGTATAGACCCGTGCAGGCCCGCGTGCAAGCGCAACATGGCCCGCCGCCGCGACGCGGCATTGACATTGACGGACGCTTGCCCCATATCCCCGATCACTGCCGCACCCGCCGCGTGAGCGGGGCAGCCGGACAAACGACGATACGACCGTATCAGGGGCCCGCACGGCAGACATCACAACATTGGTTCCCATTTCACGCGGGGGTCCGGCGCCTTGACGTTCCGCGGCAATACGGTCGCGTGGCGGATCCCGGCGTAACCCACGAGTGACGCCCTGCGGCCGAGAGCCCAGGTGCCCGCTTGCCTGCGGCTGGCCTTCTGCCATCCGCCAGAAAAGGACGATCCTTTTGGATTTCGACATGCTGGGACTGCCGTCCCGTCTCCAGGCCAACCTGGCCGAACTGAACATCACCGAACCGACCCCGATCCAGAAACAGGCCATCCCCCACGCCATGAACGGGCGCGACGTGATGGGCCTTGCACAGACCGGCACCGGCAAGACCGCCGCCTTCGGGCTTCCCATCGTCTCGGCCATCATGCGGATGGAGGGGCGCCCTGCCCCCAAGTCGGTGCGCGGCCTCGTGCTTGCCCCGACCCGTGAACTCGCCAAGCAGATCCTCGACAACCTGCGCGCCTATGCCGAAGGCACCAGCGTGCGCATCGGCCTGGTCGTCGGTGGCGGTTCGGTCAACGCGCAGGTGCAGCGGATGCACAAGGGCATCGACATTCTCGTCGCCACGCCCGGCCGCCTCATCGACCTGCTCGACCGCAAGGCGGTCCGCCTCGACACGACCAGCTTCCTCGTGCTCGACGAGGCCGACCAGATGCTCGACCTCGGCTTCATCCACGCGCTGCGCCGCATCGCGCCGCTGCTGCCGAAGGATCGCCAGACCATGCTGTTCTCGGCCACCATGCCGAAGCAGATGAACGAACTGGCGCAGGCCTATCTCACCGATCCCATCCGGGTCGAGGTCGCCGCCCCCGGCAAGCCGGTCGAGAAGATCGACCAGTCGGTGCACTTCGTCCAGCAGTCGGACAAGACCGGCCTGCTGAAGGCGCATCTCGACGGGCACCGCAGCGACGCGGCGCTGGTCTTTGCCCGCACCAAGCATGGTGCCGAGCGGCTGATGAAATCCCTCGTCGCCTCCGGCTTCGCGGCCAGCTCGATCCACGGCAACAAGAGCCAGGGTCAGCGCGACCGCGCGCTCAAGGCCTTCCGCGACGGCGAGCTGACCGTTCTGGTCGCCACCGACGTGGCCGCGCGCGGCATCGACATCCCCTCGGTGCGCTACGTCTACAACTACGACCTGCCGAACGTGCCCGACAACTACGTGCACCGCATCGGCCGCACGGCACGCGCCGGACGCGACGGCACCGCCGTGGCCTATTGCGCGCCCGAGGAAATGTCGGAACTGCGCGCGATCCAGAAGGTCATGGGCCGCGACATCCATGTCGCCGGGGGCGAAGCCTGGGAAGGCGTGCGCAAACCGGCCAAGGGCGGCGGTCGCGGCGGCCCGCGCGGTGGCGGCGGCGGCAAGCCCGGCGGGTTCAAGCAGGGCGGCTTCAAGCAGGGCGCCCAGAAGCACGGTGGCGGGCGTCCCGAAGGCGCCAAGCAGCGCCGGCCGAGACGTTCCGGCGCGCGCTCCAGCAACGCGGCCTGATCTGCGCTCGTGACATAGAAACGCCCCGGTCTCAGGCCGGGGCGTTTTGCGTTCCATGGCCCGGCCGCTCAGCCCGGCAGCGTCACCACGATGGCGCCGCGATCGGTCGCGACGACGGTATGTTCGTATTGCACCACCGGCGCCACGGGGTCGCCGTAGAGCGTCCAGCCGTCCCGGCCTTCGATCGCCTGCTGCGCCCCCGTGGACAGGAATGGCTCCACCGTCAGGACCAGCCCCCTGTCGATGCGCCGCCGGTCGCTGCGGGTCGGCCAGGTCGCGATCTCCTCGGGGTATTCGTGCAGTGACCGACCGACGCCGTGGCTGGCCAGGTTGCGCACGAGGGTGTAGCCCCGCGCCTCGGCAAACCGGCCGATGGCGTTGCCGATCCCGGCAAGCGGGCGGTTGCTGCAGACCCTGGCGATCCCCACCTCCATGGCGCGCCGCCCGTCCCGGCAGAGACGGTCGATCCGAGGCGACACCGGCCCCACCCGAAAGCTGGCGCCGGTATCGGCAAAGAAGTCGTTCTTCGACGCCGACACGTCGATGTTCACCAGGTCGCCCGCCGCGATCCTGCGCGGTCCGGGAATGCCGTGGGCGATCTCCTCGTTCACGCTGATGCAGGTGGTTCCGGGAAAGTCATAGACCGCCTGCGGGGCCGAGACCGCGCCCGCACGGTCGAGACAGGCCCGCCCGATCTCGTCCAGTTCCCGGGTCGTCATGCCGGGCTCCATCGCGCGGGCCATGGCCTGCAGCGTGTTGGCGACGATCCGGCCGATCTCCTTCAGCCCGTCGAGTTCGTCCTGCCTCGTGATCGTCATGCGACCGCTCCTGCCGTGTGCATCTCGCCCCCGTGAAATCAGACACCCGCCGGTTACGCAACCGGCGGGTGTCGGTTCTTGCCCGGCCGTTTCCCCGCCCCTCCCGTCAGGGAAAGGACTCGGGGAGCGCGGTCCTCAGATCTCGCCTTCCTTGTACCAGCCGGCCATCTTCACCGAAGAGGCATCCCCGACCATTTCGGCAAAGGCCTCCGGATCCTGGGTGCCGTCGTCCCTGCCGCGATAGTGATAGGGATAGACGAAGGTCGGCTTGAACTCCTGCACGGCGGCGGCGGCCTGCTCGGCGGTCATGGTGAAGGGCAGGTTCATGCAGAGGAAGCACAGGTCGATGTTCTCGAGCGCCAGCATCTCGTGCGTCGGTTCGGTATCCCCGGAGATGTAGACCCGGAAACCGTCGAAGCTCAGCACATAGCCGTTGTCGCGCCCGACCGGATGGAAGTTCATCCGCTCCTCCGTGGTGTTGTGCGCGGGGATCGCCTCGATGTTGACGCCTTCCCAGTCGGTGCTCGCCCCGTTGTCGAGCATCTTGGCGCCGTCCTTCATCTCGGCCGGGAGCATCGCGTTCACCGCGGGATTGGTCAGCAGCACCGTACCGTCGCCGATCAGCGCGGCCAGCGTTTCAGCATTGTAGTGATCGCCGTGTTCATGCGTCACCAGGATCAGATCCGGCGGCGGCAGATCGGCATATTCTGCGGCCTCGCCCACCGGATCGACATAGATCACCCCGGCCGGGGTCTCCATCACGAAGGAGGCGTGGTGCACCGGATGCACGGTGATCGCGCCGTCGTGGAAGGTGTCGGAGGTGTGGGCCTCCGCATGGGCGGCGAACGGCAGCACGGTGATTGCGGACGCGCCCGCAGCCATGCGGGCGATGAAGGTTCTGCGGGTCTGTGTCATGTCTTGTCTGGCTCCCTTGTCGATACTCCGGACATAGGCCGGGCAAGGGGCGCGACAATGACCACGACCGCGATCCCACAAAGCAAGACGCCCCGGAGCAAGCTCCGGGGCGTCGATGCGGTTCACGAGGACCGAAGGCAGGCGTCAGCCGCGCTCTTCGATGATCTGGACCAGGTGCGGGATCTTGGCGACCATGCCGCGCACGGACGGCGTGTCTTCCAGTTCCCGGGTCTTGTGCATCTTGTTCAGACCCAGACCGATCAGCGTACGGCGCTGGATGTCGGGGCGACGGATCGGCGAGCCGATCTGCTTCACTACGATGGTCTTAGCCATGATCAGGCCTCCTCGGCAACGTGCGACGATTCGGCGGGGGCGTCATCGCGCTTGGGCAGGATGTCGGCCACCTTCTTGCCACGACGCTGAGCGACGTTGCGGGGCGACTGGTTCTTGGTCAGCGCTTCGAGCGTCGCGCGGATCATGTTGTAGGGGTTCTGCGAGCCGATCGACTTGGCGACCACGTCCTGAACGCCCAGCATCTCGAACACGGCACGCATCGGACCACCGGCGATGATCCCGGTACCCTGAGGCGCGGTGCGCATCACGACGCGGCCCGCGCCGTGGCGACCTTCGATGTCGTGGTGCAGCGTGCGGCCTTCGCGCAGCGGCACGCGGATCATCTTGCGCTTGGCCTGCTCGGTGGCCTTGCGGATGGCCTCGGGGACCTCCTTGGCCTTGCCCTTGCCGAAGCCGACGCGGCCCTTCTGGTCACCGACGACCACGAGAGCTGCGAAGCCGAAGCGCTTGCCGCCCTTGACGGTCTTGGACACGCGGTTGATCGCGACGAGGCGATCGGCGAATTCCGGCGTTTCTTCACGATCGCGGCGGTTGCCACCACGACGGTTGTTGTCACGTTCTGCCATCAGGCATTCCTTTTCACGTCGGCGCGCAGGTCGCAGGGACCGGGGCGCCTGTCTGGGCCAATCCAGGTGAGGCGCGCTGCGTCTCCCGGATCATCGAGGCGTTGCCGCCTTCAAAATGCGCAAGGCGGGCACCGGCCCGCCCCGCGGCGAATGGGAAAGGCGGACCGAAGCCCGCCCCACCCGTCAGATCTTCAGACCACCTTCACGCGCTGCGTCGGCCAGAGCCTTCACACGCCCGTGGAAGAGGAAGCCGCCGCGGTCGAAGTACGCTGCTTCGACGCCGGCCGCTTTCGCACGCTCGGCAATCGCCGCGCCGACCTTCTGGGCCGCCTCGACATTGCCTTTGCCGACGACGCCCAGGTCCTTCTCCATCGAGGAGGCCGAGACCAGGGTCACGCCCTGGATGTCGTCGATCAGCTGTGCGCTGATGTTCTTGTTCGAGCGGTGCACCGAAAGCCGCACGCGGCCTGCGTTCACCTTGCGAAGCTTGTTCCGAACGCGCAGGCGGCGCTTCTGGAACAGTTCCCGTTTGCTGAGTGCCATTGTCCGCGTCCTTACTTCTTCTTGCCTTCTTTGGAGAAGATGTATTCGCCTTTGTAGCGGATACCCTTCCCCTTGTACGGCTCCGGACGGCGCCAGTCGCGGATGTTCGCCGCAACCTGGCCGACCTGCTGGATGTCGTTGCCTTCGATGATGATTTCCGTCGGCTTCGGCGTGGTGACCGAGATGCCCTGCGGAATGTCGAAGTTCACGTCATGCGAGTAGCCGAGGTTCAGCTTCAGGGTGGAACCCTGAACCGCCGCCCGGTAACCCACACCCTGGATCTCCAGCTCTTTCTTGAAGGTGTTGGACACCCCGTGGACCATGTTGGCCACGACGGTGCGCGACATGCCCCACTGCTGGCGGGCGCGCTTGGAATTGCCGCGCGGCGCAACGGTGATGGCGTTGTCGGCGACCGTGATGGTCACATCATCGGTAGCATTGAAGGTCTGGGTGCCTTTCGGCCCCTTCACTTCGACGGTCTGACCGGAGACGGATGCAGAGACACCCGACGGCAGCTCGACCGGTTTTTTCCCAATACGAGACATGGAAGCCCCTCCTTAGAAGACCGTGCAGAGCACCTCGCCGCCGACATTGGCAGCGCGGGCGTTTGCGTCCGACATCACGCCCTTCGGCGTGCTGACAATCGACACACCCAGGCCCTGACGGACCGAGGGGATATCCTTGACACCCATGTAGACGCGGCGGCCGGGACGGGAGACCCGCTTGACCTCGCGAATGACGGGGGTGCCGTCAAAGTACTTCAGGCTGATTTCCAGCGTCGGGTGACCGTTCGTGTCGGTCCCCTTTTCGTAGCCGCGGATGTAGCCTTCGTCCGCAAGGACGTCGAGCACCCAGGCACGCAGCTTCGAGGCGGGGGTCGAGACGACCGACTTGCCGCGCATCTGCGAGTTACGGATACGGGTGAGCATATCGCCGATAGGATCGTTCATATCATACCCTCCCTTACCAGCTGGATTTCACGACACCGGGAAGCTGGCCGTTCGAGCCGAGTTCGCGCAGGGCGATACGGCTGATCTTGAGCTTGCGGTAGTAGGCGTGCGGACGGCCCGTGATCTGGCACCGGTTGTGCAGACGGGTCGGCGACGAGTTGCGCGGCAGTTTCGCCAGTTCGAGGCGAGCCTTGAAACGCTCTTCCATCGGCTTGCTTTCGTCGTTCGCGATGACTTTCAGCGCAGCACGCTTGGCGGCATACTTCTCCACCAGCGCCTGACGCTTCTTCTCGCGTTCGATCATGGATTTCTTGGCCATGTGATCTCGCTCCTCAGGCGTTGAAGGGCATGTTGAAATGCTTCAACAGCGCCTTGGCTTCCGCGTCGGACGCGGCAGTGGTGGTGATGATGATGTCCATGCCCCAGACCTCGTCGACCTTGTCGAAATCGATCTCGGGGAAGACGATGTGTTCCTTGATGCCCATGGCAAAGTTGCCACGACCATCGAAGGACGGCTTCACACCACGGAAGTCGCGGATGCGGGGCATCGCGATGGTGATCAGGCGGTCCAGGAAGTCATACATCCGGTCACCACGGAGGGTCACCTTGGCACCGAGCGGCATCTCTTCGCGCACCCGGAAGCCCGCGATGGACTTCTTGGCCTTGGTGGTGACGGCACGCTGTCCGGCGATGGTGGTCAGATCCTCGACGGCCGACTTGGCCTTCTTGGAATCGCGCACCGCTTCGGCGCCGCAGCCGATGTTCAGAACGATCTTGTCCAGACGCGGGATCTGCATGTCGTTCTTGTAGCCGAACTCTTCTTTCAGAGCGGGCTTGATCGTCTCGCGGAACAGGCCTTTGAGGCGCGGGGTGTAGTTGGCGGAATCAAGCATCGATCACGTCCCCCGTGGTCTTGGCGAAGCGGACCTTCTTGTCGCCTTCCATGCGGAAGCCGACGCGGGTCGCCTTGCCGTTTGCATCGACGAGGGCGAGGTTGCTCAGGTCGATCGGCATTGCCTGGGGCAGACGGCCGCCCTGGGCGGTCTGGCTCTGGCGGGTGTGACGGATGGCCATGTTCAGGCCGCCGACGACGGCCTTGCCGGCCTTGGGCGCGACGGACTCGATCGTCCCGGTCTTGCCCTTGTCCTTGCCGGTGAGCACGACGACCTTGTCACCTTTGCGGAGTTTGGCAGCCATTACAGCACCTCCGGAGCAAGCGAGATGATCTTCATGAAGTTCTTCGCACGCAGCTCGCGAACGACCGGCCCGAAGATACGGGTGCCGACCGGCTCGCCCGAGTTGTTCAGGATGACGGCCGCGTTGCGGTCGAAGCGGATGGAGGTGCCGTCTTCACGGCGGACTTCCTTGGCGGTGCGCACGACGACGGCCTTGCGGACGTCACCCTTCTTCACGCGGCCGCGCGGAATGGCCTCCTTCACCGATACGACGATGATGTCGCCGACCGATGCGTAGCGGCGATGCGAGCCGCCGAGGACCTTGATGCACTGAACCTTCCGGGCACCGGAATTGTCAGCCACATCCAGATTGGTCTGCATCTGGATCATTTGGTTTCTCCCGACCTTTGGGGGTTGTTCTTGGTCTACCCCCCAGGGTTTCGATCAAACTGTGTCGTGCGCGGATTACTCCGCGAGCACTTCCCAGCGTTTCGTCTTCGACTTCGGCGCGCATTCGATGATGCGGACCGTATCGCCGACAGCGAACTTCTCCGCCTCGTCATGAGCACGGTATTTCTTCGACTTCCGGATCGTCTTCTGAAGAACCGGGTGCTTGAAGCGACGCTCGACCGACACGGTGACGGTCTGGGCGTTGGCGGTGGAGGTCACGGTGCCTTGCAGGATACGCTTGGGCATGGGGGTCTCTCCTTATTCCGCCGAAGCTGCGGCAGCAGCTTTCTGGTTCAGCACGGTGTTCACGCGTGCCACGTCACGACGCACCTGGCGGATGCGCGCGGTGTTCTCGATCGCGCCGGTGGCTTTCTGGAAGCGGAGGTTGAAGGCCTCCTTCTTCAGCGCCACAAGCTCGTCCCGGAGCTGGTCCGGCGTCTTGTTCAGCAGTTCCTTGGCGTCCATCTGGATCGCTCCTTCTGTCAACATCACCGGAGAGCCCCGTCGTTGAGCGGGTCACCCTGATTCCCGGTGGAGGTGGATGAGAGGCGCGTATAGGCGGGATCGGCCGAAAGGGCAAGGACTATCGCCCCGGCCCCGCCGCGAGCGCCCCCTGCCCGGCTTCTCAGCGCGAGGGACGCGGCTTCGAGAGCGTCGAAGCCACGTCCGGACGGTCGCGACCGGAGATCCCGGTCACTCCCACTTGTAGTTGAAACTCACCGAGATCCGCTCGTCCTCGGCCATGTTCATCGGGACCTCGTGGCGCAGCCAGCTTTCCCAGAGCAGCACGTCGCCCACCTTCGGCGCCTCGTAGACGAAGGTCTTCAACTCCTCCCGGCAACCCTTCCGGCGCACCGGGGCGGCCATCATGAACGGCAGGCGCGGATCTTCGAGCTTCAGGGCCGAGGTGCCCGCGGGCATCGCGACATAGGTCGTGCCCGAGATCACCGAATGCGGATGGATGTGCGAGGCATGCATCCCGCCCTCGGGCAGGATGTTGATCCAGATGTCCTCGAGCACCAGCGCCTTGTCGCCCAGGTCGAATTCCAGATCCCCGGCGAACGCCGCGACATGGGCATCCAGTGACTTGACCAGATCGCCGAAGATGGGGAACCGCCACGGCAGGTCGGTGAGCGAGGCATAGCTCGTGTAACCGGGATAGTCGTTGGCCTCGCACCATTCCTGCCCGGCCTCGTCATCCTCGGCGATGGAATAGCAGGACGATGCCATCTCGTCGGCATCGATGGACGGACCGTGCTCGGAGAGCGCGGCGCGGTAGAGGCGGGTCGCAAAGAGGGAACGGATGTTGGCCATGGCCGGGTCTTTAGCGCGAGTCGCGCCGCCTGGCGAGGGGGCATCGAGGCCAGCGGCAGCGCGCGGAACCCGGCGCGGGCACGGGCGGCGCGGAAGGGAAAGACCCCCGCCGGTTTCCCGGCGGGGGTCTTCTGTCTCATCGGTCGGCCGTCGGAGACGGCGGGCCGCTTACCAGTCCTCGCGGACCACGACGCGCGACTTGATCGGCAGCTTCATGGCAGCGAGACGCAGCGCCTCGCGGGCTGTCTCCTCGTCCACGCCGTCGATCTCGAACATCACGCGACCCGGCTTCACCTTGCAGGCCCAGTAATCCACGGAACCCTTGCCCTTGCCCATCCGGACTTCGGTGGGCTTGGAGGTCACGGGAGTATCCGGGAAGATCCGGATCCAGACCCGGCCCTGGCGCTTCATGTGGCGGGTCATCGCGCGGCGGGCCGCTTCGATCTGCCGCGCAGTCACGCGCTCGGGCTGGAGAGCCTTGAGGCCGTAGTGGCCGAAGTTGAGGTCGGAACCGCCTTTTGCCTCGCCGGAGATCCGGCCCTTGAACATCTTGCGGAATTTGGTGCGTTTCGGTTGAAGCATCTGTCAAACCTCCTCAGCGACGATTGCCCATGGCACCACGAGGGGCCGGGCCGTCCTGAATTTCCTGCGCCTTGCGGTCACGGGCCTGGGGGTCGTGCTCCATGATCTCGCCTTTGAAGATCCAGACCTTGATGCCGATGATACCATAGGCGGTCGTGGCTTCGACATTGGCGTAATCGATGTCGGCACGCAGGGTATGCAGAGGCACGCGGCCTTCACGATACCATTCGGTCCGCGCGATCTCGGCGCCGCCGAGGCGGCCCGCGACGTTCACGCGGATGCCCAGTGCACCCATACGCATGGCATTCTGCACGGCGCGCTTCATGGCACGACGGAAGGACACCCGGCGTTCCAGCTGCTGCGCGATGCTCTCGCCCACGAGGCGGGCGTCCAGCTCGGGCTTGCGAACCTCGACGATGTTGAGGTGCAGTTCCGAGTCGGTCAGCTTGCCGAGCTTCTTGCGGAGCGTCTCGATGTCCGCGCCCTTCTTGCCGATGATGACACCCGGACGTGCGGTGTGGATCGTGACGCGGCACTTCTTGTGCGGACGCTCGATGATCACGCGGGCCACGCCGGCCTGCTTGCACTCGTCATGGATGAAATCGCGGATCGCGAGATCTTCGAGAAGAAGATCGCCGTAATCCTTGGTGTCGGCGTACCAGCGGCTGTCCCAGGTGCGGTTGACCTGAAGGCGCATGCCGATCGGATTGGTCTTGTTACCCATCAGGCTTGCTCCTCGACTTGACGCACTTTGATGGTCAGCTCCGAGAACGGCTTGTTGATGCGACCGAACCGGCCACGTGCCCGCGGACGGCCACGCTTCATCACAAGGTTCTTGCCCACGAAGGCCTCGGCGACGACGAGTTCGTCGACGTCCAGACCGTGGTTGTTCTCGGCGTTCGCAATGGCGGACTGAAGGCACTTCTTCACATCCTCGGCGATCCGCTTCTTGGAGAAGGTCAGGTCCGTGAGCGCACGTTCCACCTTCTTGCCGCGGATCAGCGCGGCCACCAGGTTCAGCTTCTGCGGCGAAGTGCGCAGCATGCGCAGCTTGGCCATCGCCTCGTTGTCCGCCACGCGGCGGGGATTCTTATCCTTGCCCATGGCTTACTTCCTCTTGGCTTTCTTGTCGGCCGCGTGACCGTAATAGGTACGGGTCGGTGCGTATTCGCCGAACTTCTGGCCGATCATGTCTTCGGAGACGTTGACCGGCACGTGCTTCTGACCGTTGTAGACCGCAAACGTCAGGCCCACGAACTGGGGCAGGATCGTCGAACGGCGCGACCAGATCTTGATGACTTCGTTCTTGCCCGACTCGCGAACCTTCTCGGCCTTCTTCAGGACGTAGGCGTCGACGAACGGACCCTTCCAAACAGAGCGCGTCATGGATTACCGCCCTTTCTTCTTGGCGTGACGCGAGCGGATGATCAGCTTCTGCGACGCTTTGTTGGGATTGCGGGTCTTCTTGCCCTTGGTCGGCTTGCCCCACGGGGTCACCGGGTGACGGCCACCGGAGGTCCGGCCTTCACCACCACCGTGCGGGTGGTCGATCGGGTTCATGACGACGCCGCGGACGGAGGGACGCTTGCCGTAGTGGCGGTTGCGCCCGGCCTTGCCGAGGTTCTGGTTGGAGTTGTCGGGGTTCGACACGGCACCGACGGTGGCCATGCATTCCTGACGCACCATGCGCAGTTCGCCCGAGGACAGGCGGATCTGGGCGTAACCGCCGTCACGACCGACGAACTGGGCGTAGGTACCCGCCGCGCGGGCGATCTGGCCGCCCTTGCCGGGCTTCAGTTCGATGTTGTGGACGATCGTGCCGATCGGCAGGCCCGAGAAGGGCATCGCGTTGCCGGGCTTGATGTCGGCCTTGGCCGAGGCCACGACCTTGTCGCCGATGGCGAGACGCTGCGGCGCGAGGATGTAGGCCTGCTCGCCGTCATCGTATTGGATGAGCGCGATGAAGGCGGTGCGGTTGGGATCGTATTCGATCCGGGCCACGATGCCGTTGACGTCGAATTTCGAGCGTTTGAAATCGACGATCCGGTAGAGACGCTTTGCGCCACCGCCGCGACGGCGGGAGGTGATACGTCCGGTGTTGTTCCGGCCGCCCGATTTCGTCAGACCCTCGGTGAGGGCCTTGACGGGACGTCCTTTGTACAGCTCCGAACGGTCGATCAGCACCAGCCCGCGCTGGCCCGGCGTCGTCGGCTTATACGACTTGAGTGCCATGCTTTCTGTCTTCCGTTTACAGACAGGCGGAGAGTTCCGCCCTATGTGATAGCCCCCTCGACTGTGGTCCGCAGGTGGCCGGTCTTGTAGGCCCCCGAAGGTGCCCGGTTCGATGTTCGCGACATGGGCCCCGAACAAAAGCAGAGCCCCGGACGAATCCGGGGCTTTGCGGATGGGGTTCTTTAGGCGCAGGTCATACCATAGTCAAGCGGGTCCCGCGCCAGCCCGTGGCCTACCGCCGGGAACGTCGCCGGCGGATGGCGGCAAGCCCGCCCAGGCCGGAGAGAAGCAGCGCCATTCCGGCAGGTACGGGCACGGTGGCCGCGCTGTATTCCACCACGTAGGACAGGGTGGAACCGCCGCCGAGATCGTTCCAGGTGTCGTTCGAGTTCCACCAGGTAAAGCCGTGCAGCGCATTCTCGGTATTGCTGTTGTTGGGTTCTCCGGGTTCCCAGTTGCAGAAGGTCAGGCAGGTACCTGCCTGATAGAATATCTGCCCTGCTTCGGGGCCGGTGATCCAGGCCCACGTTTCCTCGCTTGCGGCATCGGACCCGCCGAGCCAGTAGGAAGAACCGATACCGCTCCCCGTATGCAGAGCAGCGACAAAGGCGCTCTCGCCCGCAGACGTCACGGTGGCCAGGTATCCCTGCATCCCCAGATAGGACATGCCCGCGGCTTGCGCCAACGCGGTGTCGAAATCGACGGAGGCCGAGATGTATTCGTAGTAGTGACCGTTGTCGCCGTACTGGACAGGCAAAGCCTCGGATCCTTGCGCCAATACGGCCACGCTACAGGCGGCAAGCGCGATCATGCAAATTTTCATACTTTTTCTTCCCCACAAAGGACCGGCGAAATACCCGGAACCGCTAACAAGACTCAATTGCCCTGACATCTAAACAGAGAACCGCGATTCGCCGGAAGAGGTTTTGATGACAAGGGACACAGCAGATGGTCGAAGGCGTGGCAGGGAAATTCGGCAGACCGCCCGCCTTGCCCCGCACCAAGACGCTCGAAAGCGCGATCGACATTTTCAAATCTACAAAAAGGAAGAGCCCCGCCAGAAACTGGCGAGGCTCAAAGCCATGGACTGGCGACGGAGATCAAAGACCGGTGGTCACGTCGATCGTGTTGCCGTCTTCGAGCGTCACGTAGGCCTTCTTGACATCGTTCCGCTTGCCGAGCTGGCCGCGGAAGCGCTTGACCTTGCCCTTGGTGATGGTGGTGTTGACCGCCTTCACCTTCACGCCGAAGAGCGCCTCGACGGCCTCCTTGACCTGGGGTTTGGTCGCGTCGATCGACACTTCGAAGACAACCGCGCCGGACTCGCCCGCCATGGTGGTTTTCTCGGTGATGATCGGCTTGCGGATCACGTCGTAATGTTGCGGCTTCGCACTCATTTCAGTCGAGCCTCCAGAGCTTCGACACCCGCCTTCGTGAGCACGAGGGTGTCACGCTTGAGGATGTCATACACGTTGGCGCCCATGCTGGGCAGCACGTCCAGACCGTCGATGTTGGCCGCGGCACGAGCGAAGTTCTCGTTGACCGAGGCGCCGTCGATGATCAGCGCGCGCTTCCAGCCCAGGCTCTTGACCTGTGCCGCGAGCGACTTGGTCTTGCCGTCGCTGTCCGCCGTGTTGATCACGACGAGCGAGCCGGTCTTGGCCTTGGCCGACAGGGCCAGCTTCAGACCCAGGGCGCGGACCTTCTTGGGAAGATCGTGGGCGTGCGACCGCGGGGTCGGGCCCTTGTAGATGCCACCCTTGCGGAAGATCGGTGCCTTGCGGGAGCCGTGGCGTGCGCCGCCGGTGCCCTTCTGGCGATAGATCTTCTTGGTCGAGTAGCTCACTTCCGAGCGGCCCTTGACCTTGTGGGTCCCGGCCTGCGCCTTGTTGCGCTGCCAGCGAACGACGCGGTGCAGGATGTCGGCGCGCGGCTCGAGACCGAACAGGGCCTCGTCCAGCTCGACTTCGCCCGCGGCCGAGCCGTCGAGGTTGATCACGTCGAGTTTCATTCGTCGCCTTCCTTCTTCTCGGCATCGCCCTCGGCCTTGTCGGCCTCGATCGACGCTTCGGCTTCGTTCAGCGCAGCGGCTTCCTGGGCGGCCTGCTCTTCGGCAAGACGCTTGGCTTCCGCTTCGGCTTCGGCGGCAGCGGCAGCGGCGGCCTCTTCGGCAGCACGTGCGGCTTCCTCGGCGGCCGATTTCAGCGCGGCGGGCAGGATCACGTTCTCGGGCGTGGCCTTCTTGACCGCGTCCTTGATCGTCACCCAGCCACCCTTGGAGCCGGGAACGGCGCCCTTGATCATGATGATGCCACGGTCGGCATCGGTCTTCACGACCTGCAGGTTCTGCGTGGTGACGCGGACGGCACCCATATGGCCAGCCATCTTCTTGCCTTTGAAGACCTTGCCGGGATCCTGACACTGACCGGTCGAGCCGTGCGAACGGTGCGAGATCGACACACCGTGCGATGCCCGCAGGCCGCCGAAGTTGTGCCGCTTCATGGCACCGGCAAAGCCCTTGCCGATGGTCGTGCCCGCCACGTCGACGAACTGGCCTTCGAAGTAATGGTTGGCGGTGATTTCCTCACCGACACCGATCAGGTTCTCGGCGTCGACGCGGAATTCCGCGATCTTCCGCTTCGGTTCGACCTTGGCAACGGCAAAGTGGCCGCGCATCGCCTTGCTGGTGTTCTTGGCCTTGGCGGTACCCGAGCCGAGCTGGACGGCGGTGTAGCCATCCTTTTCAGCGGTCCGCTGGGCCACCACCTGGCAACCGTCGAGCTGGAGGACGGTCACAGGAATCTGCTTGCCGTCTTCCATGAACAGCCGGGTCATGCCCAGCTTCTTTGCGATAACTCCAGAGCGCAACATCGGTAGCCCTCCTTATACCTTGATCTCGACATCCACGCCGGCGGCGAGGTCGAGCTTCATCAGCGCGTCCACCGTCTGCGGGGTCGGATCCACGATATCCAGGAGCCGCTTGTGGGTGCGGATCTCGAACTGGTCGCGGGATTTCTTGTTCACGTGGGGGCCACGCAGAACGGTGAATTTCTCGATCTTGTTCGGCAGCGGGATCGGCCCGCGCACGGTCGCGCCGGTCCGCTTGGCGGTGTTCACGATTTCCTGCGTGGAGGCATCCAGCACGCGGAAATCGAACGCCTTGAGCCGGATGCGAATGTTCTGGCTTTGCATTGTTCGGTCTGCCTTATCATAGGCGTTGGAGTTGAGAGGAGGAGACAGGACCACCCTGTCCCCTCATCGAACCCGATCGGGTAGGGGCGCTGCCCCGCCCCAAGAGGCGATGGGTGCCGAAGCACCCATCCGAAGTCTTGTCCGGCGGGCCGGATAGATCCGGCACCGCCCGCTGTCAAGATCAGGCGAGGATCTTGGAGACCACGCCGGAGCCGACGGTGCGGCCGCCTTCGCGGATGGCGAAGCGGAGGCCGTCTTCCATCGCGATCGGGGCGATCAGCTCGACTTCGAACTTCAGGTTGTCGCCCGGCATCACCATC
>NZ_JBLXFX010000019.1:0-52109 GCF_048261495.1 Salipiger sp. | reverse complement strand
GATCTCCTTCTCGTCGAAGATCAGCAGACTGCAAATCGTAGCTTATGTCAGTGTCCGAATTTCGGGGGGTAGCTCAGGGTTCCCCTACTTGGGCGGGGGAAGGCTAACAGCATCGCGGCTAAGAACTGCGAGATTGTCCAGAAGATGCTCGGAAGGAAAAGGGCACGCAAAGCTACCGCTCGATCAAACGAGGTATAGGCCCATGCCGGTGGTCTGGTACTTTAGGGTCTCGAGCGATGACGCTGGTTCAGGGCTAATCCAGGTTGGCCTCAGCGGAATTGCCTGAACAACCCGCCGGCGATATCGGCGATGTCGAAGACCCGCGCGTAGAGATGCTCGCGCGCCACGAAGGGTGCCGTGTCCGACCCTGTCATGTCCCGCTCCACCGCGGTAACCAACCGGCGCAGACGAGCCTGGTGAACACCGAGCCGGGTCTGGACGGGATCGGCCAGGATGCCGGCAAAGGCCGTGACAATTGACGCCGTGACAATCAGCATCAGAGCGACTGTGACAATGGTCAGGGGCGAGGCGCCGACAGGGAAAGCGCCGTACCAGAGGCCGCCCAGTCCACGGCCGAGCGGGAAGTTCCCAATCGCAGTGTCCATGACGTAGGTATCGGCCAGCGCAGGCGCCAGAGACAGCATGCCCGGGGTCAGGCGATGGAACAGCCAGGCGCCGAAACAGATCGTCAGAAGTGCCGTGGTCATCTCGGCCACGGCCGACCGGGTGCCGGTGTAGATCTTGATGGTCGCGGCGGCCCGCTCCGCCCGCCTGCGCGTCTCATCCTCGCTGAAGGAAGCGCCACCTTGAAGCGGAAGGGCCTCGGCGAAGCGATCAGCGATCGAGCGCCCCGAACCGTCCGGCCGCAGGGCAAAGACATGCTCGAGAAGCCCTTCCTCCACCGCGCGAGCCGTGCGCGTGGGCAGGATCAGGTGGACGCGCCCCAGAAAGCCTGAAGCATGTCTCAGGCGCACCATCCGGAGCAGGAACGCGCTGAGGCGCAGGAGCGCATGCAGGGGCGCCAGGACCACGTTGAGCGGAGCGCAGAGGATATCGAGGCCCAGGGCCCTGCGATGCAGTCGGGCCGTGCCCGCAAGGGAGAAGGTCGATGTGACATGACCCTCGACGCGCGCCCGCGCCTCGGCAAAATAGTCCTCGGGCCTCGAGGGCTGGGTCGCTTCACGCTGCATTGTCGTCCTCTCACCGGGCCGAGCCCCCTGCCCTCCCCATTCGCAGATAAGACACCCGCGGCCTGCTTCCAAGCGATGAGCAATGCCTGGCGCGCCAATAGCGGCTCACCCCGGGCGCAAGGAGTGTGCAAAACCTGGTGTTCATGCGGCTAGCTTTGTGACGCTCAACCTCCCGTCAAAGACGGTGGCCCGTGTAATCGCAACACGATGTGCGCCCTGAGGAGACCATCTCATGCGGCGCCGCTTGCCCATGCGGGGTGCCAACTTTGAGGCGCCCTGAACTATGTTCCGCATTCAGAGAAACGGGAAGCCCAGTTCACGAAGCTCTTCCCGAAGCGCCGTTCGCTTGGGTGACGCGAGCTTTTCGCTCAACACTTTCGTCCAGGCGGCTTCCGGAGTTTCGACCCCTCGTGCGCGGTAATAGTCAGCCAGTTGCCCGTCATAGGCGTGAACGGTCGCTTCGTGCGGGTCGGGCCGGTAGACATCTTGGTGAAGGACGCCCGTCAAACCGTGCCGGGGCTTTGGCAGGGGTGGGCGTTCCGGCCATCCGACACAGAGGCCGAAGACGACATAGCACCGGGGCGGGAGTTCCAGCACCTTCGCGACCTCGACCGGGTGGTTCCGCGCCGCGCCGATCATGACGCTGGAGAGGCCGAAGGATTCCGCAACGTAGGACATCGTCAGTCCGACAAGGGCGGCGTCTATCGATGCGACCAGTCCGGCCTCGAGGCCATACGCCGGATACTCCTTATCATACAGAGACAGAGCGTGTGCCACCCGATTCTGGTCGGCGCAGACTGCAAAGAAGGCCGGGCAGTCTACGATATGTTGCTGGTTCGTGCAGAGCTTTGCCAGGGCACGTCGCTTTTCAGGGTCGTGTACCTGGACGACGCTGTATTCCTGACGATTGGACGACGTAGGCGCCCGCATGCCGAGTTCGACTATCGACCGGGCCCAACTGTCCGGCACCGGATCGGGACGGAAGCGGCGCACCGTGCCTCTCCGCGTCAGCATCTGAGTGAATTCCGTGATCGGGGGTGCCGATTCGGTCTCTGTGGTTCGTTCCACAGCATCGGATGTTCCGTTTGTCGTCGCGTTCAAGGCTTCATCCCTTTTGTCACGGCCGCCGATCCCTAAGATACTGATCCCCAAGTGATAACTCAGGAATCCCGAGGGTGCTGGCCCGCCGCCAGTAAAGCACCATTGCCGTTCGGGGGAAAGAGGGCATCCACTTTCCCATACAATTTTGCATCCAAAACTTGACAGAATGCGGCGGCTCACTCAGTCTCGGTAAAATACGGACGGGAACTCTGGAGGAGAGGACCCCCAAGGCGGTCCAGGGAGGACACATCAATGACCATCAACGCCGATCCGGCGAAAGACACTCCGGCGCTGTTCGGACTCCGCAGTTACCTTGACGGGTCCTTGGGGAACAGCCGGGCGTTCGTTCTCGGGGCGCTGTCGCTCATCCTCGTCGGCGTGGGCTGGGAAGCCTCGGCGATCTATGGATGGGTGAACCCTCTGTTCCTGCCCACCATGGGCGAGGTCGGGGAGGCCATCGTCAAGATCGTGAGTCGCGACGACTTCGCCCATCACCTGGCGGTCTCTGGTTACGAGTTCGGCTGGGGCCTTGGGCTGTCGGTGCTGATCGGCGGAATTCTCGGCATCCTTGCGGGCTGGTTCAAGCCGGTCGAAGAATTTCTTCAACCGATCATAATCGCGGTGAATTCGATCCCGAACCTGGCCCTGATCCCGCTGCTGATCCTTGTCTTCGGCATCGGCACGCTGCCCAAGATCATCCTCGTCATGCTGGCCTGTATCGTGGTCATGGTGATGAACACCGCCGCAGGTGTGCAAAGCGCCGACAAGCAACTCATGCGCATGTCGCGCAGCTTCAAGGCGAACCAGTTCCAGCTTATCAGGACGGTCGTGATCCCATCGGTGGTGCCCTACTTCATGACGGGTGTGCGCATTTGCGTCGGCAAGGCGGTGGTGTCGGTCGCCGTGGCCGAGATCTTTGGCTCCACGGCGGGGCTTGGCCATATCCTGATCATCGCGCAATCGTCGTTCAACATGCCCGACATGTACGCTGCGGTCATCATCCTGACCGCGATCGGCATCGCGCTCACCCAGACGGCAGCGGTCGTCGAGCGGTTCTTCCTGCGCTGGAGGGGCTGAGACAGCGATGACCTACGTGATGCAATCCAATTCCTACAGAACGGAGGGCCCGACGGTGGCCGCAACAGCCCAAGCCGCCCGCGCGCATCTGACGGCGCCGGAGACAGACCCCAATCCCAAACTCAAGGTGGAGGACGCATGGATCACCTTCGGCACCAAGGCCGCTCCGTTTGTGGCCTGTGGCGGGGTCGAGTTCGAGGTGGCGGATCAGGAATTCATCGCCATCGTTGGTCCTAGCGGCTGCGGCAAGAGCACCTTCCTCATGGCGCTCGACGGGCTGCAGAAGCTCACCAGCGGCCGCATCGAGGTGAACGGCACCGAGGTCAGGGAGCCCGGGCGCGACCGCGCCGTGGTGTTCCAGGACGCGAGCCTACTGCCCTGGCGGTCGGTGATCGACAACGTCGCATACGGGCTCGAACTGGCCGGTCAGGGCAAGGCCCAACGATATGCCACGGCCCGGGAACTGATCGCGCTGGCAGGTCTCGCCGGGTTCGAGGATTTCTATCCTTCGAAGCTCTCCGGCGGCATGCGGCAGCGGGTGAACATCGCCCGCGCGCTGGCCGCAGACCCCGAAGTGCTGCTGCTCGACGAGCCGTTCTCCGGCCTTGACGCGCAGACCCGCGAGGTGATGCAGGCGGAGTTGCTGAAGATCTGGGGCGAGCGCAGGAAGACGGCGATTTTCGTGACCCAC
Source organism: Salipiger sp. (assembly GCF_048261495.1). Classification (GTDB taxonomy): domain Bacteria; phylum Pseudomonadota; class Alphaproteobacteria; order Rhodobacterales; family Rhodobacteraceae; genus Salipiger. The sequence goes on along the minus strand of NZ_JBLXFX010000019.1, from coordinate 48,050 downwards.
CAGATCGACGAGGCAGTGTTCCTCGCCGACCGGGTGATCGCCTTCGGTCGGCGCCCGGCGAAGGTGGTTCAGGAATGGCGCATTCCTTTCGACCGCCCGCGCGAGCTCTCGATCAAGCACAGCGCGGAGCACCGGCGCATCGAGAACGAGATCTGGGAGGTGTTGCAGGCCGAAGGTGCCGGCAGCGAGGAGTAACCCACCACACCGACATTGCATCCGCTTCGCGCGGCAGATGAGACGCCCGTGGCCATTACGCCCCGGGCGAACTGGAAAGTCCGGTCTATCAGGGAGGAAACGAAGACCATGAAACCCAAGTTCAAAAGTGCTGCCCTCTTGCTCGCGACCACGGCTGCGGTCGCTACGTCGAGCGGGGCGCTGGCGCAAGCCTGCGACATGAACGCCGAGGAGAACAAGCTCACCATCGCATCGACGGATGGTGTCAACCATGCCACGCCGTTCTTCGTGGCGCAGAGCGAAGGCTTCTTTGACGACGCCTGTCTGAACCTCACCAAGGTCACGCTCGGAAGCGCCGGAGCGCCGATGCTGGCGGCCCTGGCGGCTGGCGATGTGGACGTCTCCATCGCAGGTGCGGGCGCCTATCTCGCCTCGATCGTGAAAGGTATCACGCCCGGAAAGATCATTGGAGTGAACACCGACAGCAACTACATGATGCTGGCCCGCGAGGGGATCGACAGCCCTTCGGACCTGGCCGGCAAGGCCTACGGGATCTCTGGCATAAACTCCGGCGATCACCTCTGGTCGCAGGCAGTGGTGGAGCATTACGGGGTCGGGACGAAGGATGTGAACTGGATTCCGGTCGGCAACCCGGCGACCCGCCTCGCCGCGCTCATGCAGGGCTCGGTGGATGCGATCCAGATGAACGGCGCCTCCGCGCCGCCCGAAGCCTACGAGCATGTCATCGTTTCGATGGACGATAGCCCGGTACACTGGCTGGCCAACGGCTATTTCGCGCGTCAGGAGATCATTGACACCAAGCGCGATGCCCTGGTGCGTTTGCTCGCGGCCATCGGCAAGGGTGCTGCCGCGGCGCGGGCTGACAGCGCGAAGGCGATGAAAGGCTGCATGGATTCGGGCTCGACCGAAAAGGTCTGCGAGACGGTGGTAGACTTCGTGATGACCTCGAAGAACCCCTACAACTGGTCTGCGACCACCGGCATCCCGCGCGTCTCCGTGGAGGAGATGGTCAAGGCGATGGCCGAGTCCGTCCCCGAACTTCAGGGCAGGACGGCCGAAGACGTGGCCGACTTCACCATCGCGGCCGAGGGGAGCTGACAGGGCGCCTTCTCAACGCAAACAATGCGACGGGCGGGGCAAGCATATGCCCCGCCCTCTTCGTCAGTCGAAAGGGATCATTTGATGACTGAGGGAACACCCAGAACGATCGTCGTGAAATCCAGCGGCTCGGCGGAACCCGCTCTGGATCATGTTGCCGATGCCTTCACCAGGGAGACCGGCCACCTGGTCGAAGTCTGCTACAGCGCCGATCTCGACCGATATGATGTCCTCCTCGCGTCCCGGGATGCGGTGGAGCGGAAATTCCGGCCGGCGGGCACTGTCACGGGTCAGGGCGTGGTTGTCGGGCGCACGCAGCTTGGCATCGCCGTGCGGTCGGGCGTGCCTTGCTCCGACATGAGCACGTTGAAGGGCTTCTGCGACGCACTTCTGAATTCGGACCGCATCGTGCTGACACGCAACCACACATCGGGCCTCTACATGGAAGAGGTCCTGAGGAAGCTGGATCTAATTGAGCGCCTTTCCTCGAAAATCGAATATGCCGAAAATGGCCCCCGTCTCATGGATCGCCTCGTTGCCGGTCAGGGTGCGGAATTCGGCGTGCTGTCGATGAATGCCATCCGCACCTACTTCGGGCGCGGCATCGACCTCGCGGGTGCCCTGCCCGATGAAATCCAGTTGTCCAGGGATTTCGTCATCATCGCAGCCAACGGAAGCGGTCCGCAGGATGTTTCCGAAACCTTCGTCACCTTCTGTGGGGGGCCGGGCAAGGCCCTGTTCGAGACATGGGGGTTCGGGTGAGGCTGCCGCCCTCGGAACCCTGAACCCGGTGCCGCGCAAGGGGGAGGACCCGCGCGGCACCGGGTCGGTGTGTCACATCCAGACGTCAGGCAGCCAGCAAAAGGCGTTGCCGTCGCGTGCGATGTGACCGATTGCCGGAAAGGGCGCGTGGAAGAAGGCCAGCCGGATGTTGGCGTCGGCCACTTCCGAGAACTGGCGGCGGCGGGTGTCGGTCGCCTGATCGCCGTTCATGTCGAACGCCGCATGCCAGTCGGGCTGTCGGGCAAAGACGGTCGGATTGTTGCAGACATCCGCCATGAAGCGCAGCCGGTCCGTGCCGGACACGATGTCGAAGGCTGTCATGCCGGGCGTGTGTCCGGCACCGGGAATGGCCGTGATGCCGGGCAGAACCTCGTCGCCCCAGACGAAGCGTTCGACGCGCTCGCCGAGCGTGCCGAAAATCCTGCGGACATTCGCGAAATTGCCGCGCAGAGCCTCCGGCGCCTTCCCCATCTCTTCGTCCGACATCCAGAAATCCCACTCCGCCACCGGCACCAGAACCCGCGCGTTCGGCCAGGACGGGGCGCCGTCCGAGGTCAGGAGGCCAGAAATATGATCGCCATGAAAATGGCTGATCAGGATGCGGTCCACATCGCCGGGTGCATGGCCGGCTGCCTTGAAGTTCGCCGCGATCCGCCCCGCTGTAGGTGGCCCGTTTTCCCCGAAGCCGGGGTCGATCAGTGCCAGATGCTGCGGAGTCACGATCATGAAACCAGTGAAGGTGATGACCAGCCTGCCCGGACCGAACCCGGCCTGGGAAAAGACGGCCTCGACATCGGCCCCATCCGCGTTGCAGATGAAGCCGTCGCCGCGATCACGCGACACCGTTCCGTCATGCAGCGCCGTGACGGTGAAATCGCCGACGCTGGTGCGGCAGAAGGCGGGTGCTGTCATGTCGTTAGGTCCTTTGGCAGTCCTGCGGTCAACTCAGAGCTTGTCGCAAAGCTCTGGCACGGCGGTGAAAAGGTCGGCGACGAGGCCATAATCCGCCACCTGGAAGATGGGCGCCTCCTCGTCCTTGTTGATCGCGACGATGATTTTCGAATCCTTCATGCCGGCAAGATGCTGGATCGCGCCCGAAATGCCCACGGCAATGTAAAGGTCCGGTGCCACGACCTTGCCGGTCTGGCCGACTTGCAGGTCGTTCGGCGCGAACCCCAAATCCACCGCCGCCCGTGAGGCGCCGACAGCGCCGCCCAGCTTGTCCGCAAGCCGTCCAACCAGGGCAAAATCCTTCTCCGAACCGACGCCGCGCCCTCCGGACACGACAATGCCCGCCGATGTGAGCTCCGGCCGCTCGCTGACGGCAATCCGGTCCTCGACCCATGCCGACAGGTCCGGAAGATCGACGGCAGCCACCGTCTCCACTTGCGCGCCCGCTCCGTTTCCAGCCGCCTCGAAGGAAGCCGTCCGGAAGGTGATGACCTTGACGGGGTCGGTCGACTGGACGGTCTGGATCGCGTTACCGGCATAGATCGGCCGTTCGAAGGTCTCGCCATCGATGACTTTCGTGACGTCCGGCAGGATCATCACATCAAGCAGCGCGGCGACGCGCGGCAGGATGTTGCGGGCGTCCGTCGTCGACGGGGCGACGATATGGCTGAACCCCGCTGCCAGATCGGCAACAAGCACAGCCGTTGGCTCTGCCAGGCGCGGCCCGAACGCCGGGTTCTCGGCAACCAGGACCTTGGTAACGCCGTCGATCCGCGATGCCGCCTCCGCAGCCTCTGCGGCACGGTCCCCGGCGCAAAGCACCGTGATCTCTCCGAGGGGCGCGGCGGCGGCGATGCATTTCGACGTGGCATCCTGCGCCAGCTTTGACCCGTTCAGCTCTGCCAATACCAATACGGCCATCAGAGCGCCCCCCTATCCTTCAGTTTCGCGACCAGCGTGTCGACGTCGGCGACCATCTCGCCCGCCGTTCGCTGCGCCGGTTCCGTGGTCGAGACGACCCGCAGGCGAGGAGTGGCGTCGATGCCCAGGTCCGACAGCGCGATCTCATCCAGCGGCTTGCGCTTCGCTTTCATGATGTTCGGAAGGGAGGCGTAGCGCGGCTCGTTGAGGCGCAGGTCGACCGTCACGATGGCGGGCAGTCGCACCCGGATGGTCTGGAGGCCACCATCCACCTCGCGTGTGACAAGAACCATCCCCTCCTCCAGAGCCATCTCCGAGGCGAAGGTCGCCTGCGACCAGCCGAGGAGGGCCGAGAGCATCTGCCCTGTGGCATTCATGTCGTTGTCGATTGCCTGCTTTCCCGCGATCACCAGTCCCGGCGCCTCGCGGGCGATCACCTCCCGGAGGATCTTTGCCACAGCGAGAGGCTCGATGTCGGTATTCACGTCATCCGTGGCAACCACGAGGATCGCCCGATCCGCGCCCATGGCCAGCGCGGTCCGCAGCGTTTCCTGCGCCTGGCGGACGCCGATGCTCACGATGACGACCTCGTCCGCCTGCCCGGCCTCCTTCAGCCGGATCGCCTGTTCGACGGCGATTTCGTCGAACGGGTTCATCGACATCTTGACGTTTGCGAGATCGATGCCACTACCGTCCGGCTTGACGCGGACCTTCACGTTGTAGTCGATCACCCGTTTGACGGGTACGAGAACTTTCATGCGTTTTCTCCTCGGAATTCGGTCAGTGCCGTCCTGCCAAGCTGCGGCTCTCGGCGTTTTGACGGCATATATCCTGAGTGGCGCCCGGATCAGGCCGGAACGAAAGGGCGCGAAACCGGCCGGCCCGCTGACAACGGAAGTGCAACCACACCCTTGCCCGGCGTGGAATCCTTGCCTGCCTCGTTGCGGATATTGAGATCGAAGGTCACCAGACCGTGGTCCGATTTCTCGTCGAGCCCGGTGACTTCAGCCCAGGCGGTGAGCGTTTCACCCACCACGTTCATGGCACGAAACTGGAAGCTTGCCGACACGAGCCAGCCGGAGGGGCCGGCCCATCTGCTCAGAAGTTGCACGATGAACTGCTGCTTGAGCGAACCGCTGATCAGCAGCCCCGGCAACTTTTCATGGTTCAATGAGAAATCGAGGTCGTAGTGGATGCGGTGCCAGTTCTCCATCGCGGAGGACCAGCGCATCAGGTGGGTTTCGCGCAGCGGACCACGTGTCAGTTCGATCCGGTCGCCGAGGGCCACCCTGGCAAAGATCCTGTCTTCGGTCATCGGTAGATCCCCGTATTCTGGACCTTCAGCAATGGCCGGTCGTCAGACGTGTAGTAATCGGTGTCGATGACCACGAGGATCATCGGCCCCTTGCTGCCCTCGCGTTCGGTGATGGAGGCATAGCGGGACGTCATGCGCACCCGCTCACCGTGCCGCGCATGGTCGAAGAACTGCACCGTCACGCCGCCGTTCAGGCGCACGAGGTTCCGGACCGGGAGTTCAGGCAAGCCCCGGCTGCTCGACGCGACGCCGCCATCGAAATCGGGATTGCCCGCGTTCTCGGTGAGCACATCCGGAGAGCCGAAGGCTGCGCGGAACATGTGGGTCGGGAACAGCAGCGGGGCGATGGCACCGTCGCCCGCATACCGGGGGTCATCGTCCATCGTCGCCTGCGCGTAGCGCCTGACCTCGCTGCTTTCGACCGGGTGCGGAGCCTCGACCTCCGGGCTGGATATGCCCACGAAGTCAAGGATTTCATTGGTCAGCAATGGCAATTTCCGCCCTCCTCACCGGCGTCACCAAATTTGGATGCAAAATTACATACAAAAAATGTGGTGTCAATCGCCGGACCGTCAGAAACTCCCTCATTGCTATCGGATCATGCGGTGGCGGACAGATCGAAAACCGTCTGGTCTTCGAGCGACATGCCGAAGCTGGCCAGAATGCCCGCATCGCGTTGACCGACCAGCCGGACCTCGCCGTCCACGAGGATCATCGGCAGATCGTGACCCGGCAGCAGGATATTTCCCTCTCTCGCCCGCAGCAGGGACCACATCTTTTCGATGGTGGCCTCGCTCAGCGCGGCGTCGATGGTCATGTCAGTCCGTTTCGAGACGAACTCTGCCCGCGTCTTGGCCGCGTCCTGGGCGAAGATCACGTCATGGGTGTCGCCGGTGAGGACAAAGACGAGATGTCCCAGGGTATGTCCCGGACCCATCTCGACCCGCAGGTTCGGAAAGACTTCGTCGCCTTCCTCCAGCAGTGTCAGGCCGGGTTCGCGGGACAAGGCTTCGACATACATCTCCGGAACCGCCGTTTCGCCGGGCGGCATCGACCGTGCCCAATCCATCTCGATCCGACCGATGTAGAGCCGGGCCTGCGGAAAAAGCTGGTAGTTCACAATGTGATCCCAATGGGCATGGCTGAGCAGCAGGTCCGTGACGTCGGCGGGTGTCAGTCCGAGCACCTGCAGCCGATGCATCAGCGGCTTGCGCACACCGAACCCGCCGGTGTCGAGCAGGATGACCCGTCCGTGCCCCCGCAGAAGGACCACCGTGCTCCAGCCAATGCCTCCGTTCTGCGTGGATTTGCCGGGATAACCCGCCACGAGGATGTCGATCCTGTATCCACCCACTTCGGCGGGAAAGGCTGGCGGTTGTGACATCGGTCTTCCTCTATTGTACAAGATTTGGCTGGCGCGCGTACCCGTCCGGCCTTCCCAAAACGCCCGGGGGCTCACTTCCACAGCGCGGATGTTATTTTGCATCCAGAATAGCATTCAAGAAACTTGTTGCAACCATGATGAGCAGTTGGGCATACTCCCGAGACCGAAGAGCAATAACATTACGGGTGCAATCTTGAGCCAAAGCCAGGAGTCCTCCTCCCCGCGCAAAGCCGGCGATCTGAACGAGTCGGTGTATAACGCCCTGAAGGAAATGATCCTTTCCGGGCGCCTGCGACCGGGAGTGAGGCTTGTGCACCAGGATCTGGCGGATCAGCTTTCAGTGTCCCGTACGCCGGTGCGGGAATCTCTGGAGCGGCTTTACCAGGAAGGTTACGCCGGCCGCCGTCAGCGCCGCGGGTATTTCGTCGCAGAGGTGGGCGCGTCGGATGTCCGCGACCTTTACGGAACGCGCGAGGCGCTGGAGACCTACGCATTCCACGTTCTGGCCGCGCGCGGCTTCACCGCGGAAGAAGTTGACGAGCTGGAGCGTATCAATACCGAATACGCCTCGATGTTTCCGGCATCGGTCAACCGGGCACGCCTGAAAGTCGATCAGACCTTTCACCACACGCTGGCGTCCTTTACCGGGAATCAGCACCTCTGCAAGATGCTGGCGGCGGTCAACGAGAAGATCGAGCTGAAGCGGCGGCTCGACGGCTATGGGCTGGTTGTCGGCAACGAACCGCTCGAAGAGCACCTCGCCTTCGTTGCGGCCACCAAGAGCGGAAAATACGCGGAGGCAGAGGAAATCCTCCGCCACCACATCCGCGAGGCCAGCGTCCGCCTTCTGAAGCACCTCGAGGAAAACTTCGCCTTCAATGGCGACGTCTAGCGCAATTCCCCCGCGCGCGTCGACGCCGCCGCGAGCAGAAGCGCGACGTCGGCCTGGGTGGTGACAAAGCACACTCCCTCCCCGATATAGCGCCGCTGCCGCTCGCGGTCGCGGTCCCCGCCGAAACCTGCGATCTTGCCATGGCCCTTGCAGGCCGCGATCACCTGGCGCACGGCGCCGGCGATTTCGTCGCAGGCAAAATCTCCGGGCCGCCCCATCGCCATGAGCAGGTCGTTGCACCCGATGTGCAGCACGTCGACGCCGTCGACCGCCGCGATCTCCTCGACGTTGGCGAGGCCCTCGGTTGTCTCGATCATGCAGATCACCAGTGTCTCGCCATTCAGCGCCTCCGATGCGGCGGCTGGTGGCATCGCCTCGTACCCCAGCGCAAGGCAGGGGCCGGCGAAGGACCTCTTGCCGACGGGAGGGTAGCGGCAGGCATCGACCACCCGTCGCGCCTGCCCGGCGGAGGCGATGTCCGGCACGATCACACCCCCGGCCCCGGCGTCGAGCCAGATCGGGATCATCGGGTCGTCGAAGCCGCGCACCCGCACGAGCGGCGTAATCCCAGCGACGTTCGCCGCCACCGCGATGTTGCCCACGGCCTGCGGGTCGAACACCGCATGCTGGGCGTCGAGAAACAGGAAGTCGTGCCCCGACTGCAGCGCGATGGGCACGATTTCTGCCGAGCGGACCACGCGGACGATCAGCCCAAGCGCCAGTTCGCCGTCGTCGAGCAGGGCCTTCGTCCTGCTCCGTCGGAGGGGGTGCCCGCTCATTCGGCGGCTCTGGTCGCGGTGCCCGCGGCCCGGCGTTGCAGGTAGGACCGCAGGGCGGCGACGCATTCAGCGGGTTTCGAGGCCGAGATCATCCGCCCCTCGGTGGTGATCGGAACAACGGCCAGTTCCACATCCGGAATGCGGGCCTGCCACTCGCGACGGAAGGCGACCGGCGGTTTCGGCACGTCGCTGTCGATGACCAGTACCGGAACCGACAGACCGGGGAGCATCTCATGCTCTTCGGTATCCCAGGCGAGGTCGAAGATTCCGCTGATCACGCTTGGCTCGGACCGGGAGTAGAGCGCGTTCCACCAGTCCAACATCTCGGCGCTCACCTCGCCCAGCCGCTCCGGCATGGTCCGCTCGGACCATTCCCGCACCGACTCGCTGCCGCCTTCCAGCGTCGGACGCAGCGCCCGGGAATCTCCGGGAATGGTGCGGATGCTGACCGGCGTGCAGACCAGCGTCAGGCTGTGCAGCCGCTCCGGGTGGGCATGGGCGAAGTGCAGGCCGATCCGCCCACCCAGCTTCGTGCCGACGAAATGCACCTTCTCCAGCCCGAGCCGGTCCATCAGCGCCACGAGATCGTCCGCGAAATTGCGCATCGACCACGGAAAATCGAGCGGCGGAACCGTCGACCGTCCCCAACCGCGCAGATCGACTCGCAGCACCTGGTAATCCGCCGAAAGCGGCGGCACCCAGGCGAACCACTCTTCCGACGCGCCTCCGATCCCGTGAACCAGAAGGATCGTCTCCGGCTTTGTCCACGGTTCTGCAAAGCAATCCAGCTCATAATGCAGGGTCAGCGTCTCGTCGATCTTCACGTCGGGCATGCCCGTATCCTCCCCGTTTTCAGCCTTCTCCTCCGAAAGCCGCTTGACAGTCTGCCATTTAGGATACCAAATTGCATCCAATTATTCATCCGGTAAAGCATCGTCTGCACGATTGCAAGCCGGGGAATGACGGATCAGGCTGAGGCGTCGGACAACGGCCAAGGCGACGGGCTGCTCCCGCCGCTGCGGGCTGCCGATGCCTTTGGCGGCAAGACTGGAAGGAGGTTCGAGGATGTCCCAAAGCGGCGGCGTCTATCTGTACGTGTCCGAGGACAAGGCGAAGCGGATCAGGGTGCTGAGGCTCGGTTCCGATGGCACGCTGGAGCCGGTGCAGAACTACGACCTCGGCGGCGAAGTCCAGCCGATGACCGTGTCGCCGGACCGGCGGACACTTTATGCGGTTGTCAGAAGCGAACCGCGAACCGTGGTCAGCCTTGCAATCAACCGGGCGGACGGCACGCTGTCGACCCAACACCGAACGCCCCTTCCGGAAAGCTCGCCCTACCTCAGCACCGACAAGACCGGCCGTCACCTGCTGGTGGCCTTCAACATCGTCGAGCCGAGGACGCGGCGCAGCGGGCTGATCGGCAGCTATCCGATCGGCCCGACCGGCGCGCCGCTACTCCCGGTGACATTGATCCGCACACCACCCAAGATGCACGCCGTCCTCACGGACGCGTCGAACCGCTTTGCATTGGGGCCGAGCTGCAACGGCGACATGATCATGCGCTACCGCTTCGACGAGCGGACGGGAGAGCTTGACCCGGACGGGCTGGCGCCGATCCTCGTGCGACCGGGCTCCGGCCCGCGCCACATGCGATTCCACCCGAACAACCGCTACCTCTACCTGATGAACGAATACGACGCCTCGGTGGTGGCTTTCCGCTGGAAGCCCGAGACAGGCATGCTCTACGAGCTGGAAACCTACAGCGCCGCCCCGGACATGGAGCCCGGCGAGGACTGGGAGGGCGGCTGGCGTGGCGCCGATGTGCAGATCAGCCCCGACGGGCGCAATCTCTATGCCTCGGTCCGCAACTCCAACACCGTCGCACATTTCCGGGTCGATCCACTGACCGGACTGCTGAGCCTTGTCGCCCACCACGACGCCGCGCGCGAGCCGCGCAGCCTGTGTGTCGACCCGTCCGGCCGTTTTCTGATCGCGACGGGGATGCAATCGGCCTGCCTCGTCGTCTATGCCATCGACCCCGCAGACGGGACCCTGAGCCGCAAAGACGTCGTCCCGACGGGCAAGGGGCCCAACTGGATCGAATGTGTCCCGCTGCCCTGAGCGCCGGGACCACAACGGAAGGACTTGACTATGAAATACACGAACCTCGGTGCGTCCGGCCTGCAAGTCAGCCGCGTCTGCCTCGGCGGCAATTCCTGGGGATCGAAGGGCAAGCGCAAGTGGACCGGGCTCGATGCCGAGGACACGAAGCCCTTCCTGAAACGCGCCCTCGATCTGGGTGTCAATTTCTTCGACACCGCGCCCTCCTACAACGCGGGCGCCAGCGAGGAGATTCTGGGCGAACACCTCGTGGGCTCTGTCCCACGCTCGGAACTGGTGCTGCTGACCAAGGCCGGAATGCCGCGCGGGGAGCCTCATCAATGGGGCCTAGGGCGAAAGCGCCTGATCGCCAGTGTCGAAGACTCCCTGCGGCGGCTTCGGACCGATCACCTCGACCTGCTGGTGCTGCACCGCTTCGACCCGCGCACGCCGATCGAGGAGATCATGACCACGCTGCACATGCTCGTGACGGCGGGCAAGGTGCGCTACGTCGGCGCCTCCACCATGCCCTTCCGGCATTTCATGCGCATGCACCTGTTCGCAAAGGTCAACGGGCTGACGCAGTTCATCGAAATGCAGAACTTCTACAACCTCCTCTACCGCGAGGACGAGCGAGAGCTGGTGCCGTTCTGCGAGGAAGAAGGTATTGCCCTGACCCCCTACAGCCCGTTGGCCAAGGGCATCCTGTCCGGCAACCGGGCCGCCGATGGCTCCGGCGCCTCCGAGCGTGCGCAGGCCGATGCGGCGCGCACGCAGGAATTCTACCGCGACCACCAGCCGGCCATCCTCGATGCGCTGGCAAAGGTGGCCGGGGCGCATGGGGTGAAGCCCTCGCAGATAGCGCTGGCCTGGCTGCTGCATCAAAGATCCGTCGCCGCGCCGGTCGTAGGCGCGACCAAGCTCGACTACATCGACGATGCGGCGGCGGCGGTGGACATCGCGCTCGGCGCCGACGAGTTTGCGAGCCTCGAAGCGCCCTATCAGGCGCGCAGCGTGGTCGAGTGATGCCCGTGGCGCCTCCCGTCAGGGAAGCGCCACAATTTCCAGCCAGTTCGGCCCCTCGCCCGTGGCGGTATCCGCCATCCGGTCGAGGGCGCCGGTCTCCGGGTCGATCCGGAACGCGGCGATGCAGGCGGAAAGCTGCCCCGCCGCGTAGAGGAAACGCCCGCCGGGATCGACGGCAAGGCTGCGCGGGGTCCTGGCGGTTTCATGGTGCCCGGCCAGCGCCAGCCGCCCGGTTCCCGGGTCGGCCCCGAAGACGGCAATCGTATTGCACTCCCGCACCGAGGCGAACAGCCAGCGCCCGTCCGGGGTGAAGGCAAGGTCCGCAGCCTCCACGTTGGGGTGAACGAAGCCGGGGGGCACGGCGGAGGCGATCTGGATCTCGTGCAGCGAACCGTCCGCCGTGTCGAATTCCCAGGCGACGACACAACCGTCGTATTCGTTGACGGCATAGAGAAACCGCCCGTTCGGATGAAACTGCAGATGCCTCGGCCCGGCCTTGGGCAGCGTCATCACCGGCGCCAGCCCGTCGGCGCTGAGCCTGCCCCGGGTCGTGTCGAGCCGGTAGCGCAGGATCAGGTCGCTGTCGCAGGAGGTGGCAAGGACGAAACGGTTCGTCGGATCGGGGATCGCGCAATGCAGCTTGGCGGACGTCCGCAAGATCGCGGGCGGCTGCGTTACAGCGCCATCGGGTGCAAGCCTGTTGAGCGACAGGATGCCGGTGCGGCGCTGGCTCCTGGGCGGGTTGCAGGCCCCGATCAGCCAGCACCCGCTGCGTTCGGTCGTGAGGTAGACCGTGCTATGCGCGGCCTCCGCGACATCCAGCAGAGTCAATGTGCCGGTTGCCCCGTCGATGGCGAAGCGGGCGATGCGCCAGGGCTCCTCGCGCAGCGAGGCATAAAGCTGTGTCCGGTCTTTCGACAGCGCAAGCGGCATGACAGGGCCGTCGAGCTCGGCCTCCTGTATCCGGGCAAGCGCACCGCTCAAAGGGTCGAGCGAGAAGACAGAGACCCGGTTCCCTCCTGCTTCGGAGGCATATAGAAAAATGCCTCCGCCCATCAGGCGTTCACGTCTGCGGCTTGGGTGAAGCCATGTGCGGCAAAGATGGCGGCTCCGGCCTCGGCGCAGAACCGGACGAACGCCTCGGCGATCAGCGGATCGCGGGCGGAGGACGCCGGAGCGACGATGAAATCGCGCAGGTATTGTACGGGGGCCGGAAGCGGCCCGACCAGCGTGACGCCTTTGCCGGCATAGGTCCGGAACTCGTTCATCGAGAGAAAGGCCAGATCCCGCCCCTGCCCGGCAGCAAGGCAGTCCATCACCGCCGGACCGTTCTCCAGCCGCAGGATGCGCCCGGCGATGCGGTCGTGAAGGTGCAGCCTCTGGAGCATATCCTCGACGTAAAGACCGGTGCTGTGGTTGAGGGTCACAAGCACCGTCTCCGCACCAAGCACGGCCTGGGACAGCGCGGCAACGGACCCGATTTCCGGCACTTTCACGCCGGACCGGATGCCCACACCGATCCCCATCTGCCCGACCACGACGCCCTCGTCCGCGATCCTCCCTGCCGGACGAAGCTTCCGCTCTATCGCATCGCGGGAGGCAACGATGACATCCGGCGCGGGAATATCCCGATTGTAGGTGACGCCGACGGAATACCCAGTGGCCGCGTGGAACGCCCCGGCGACCACATCCAGCGCGGGCTCGGCGGACCCGCTGGACATCACGGTCAGGGTCACTGGAACCCCGCTTCGGCGAGGATCGGCAGCCCCTCCGCCCCACAGAACTCAGAAAAGGCCCGCGCCACCGACTTGTGGCGGCTGGCGATCAGCGGCACCGCCACGAAATCCCGGAAGAGCTGCGCGCCTTCGGGCAGCGGCCCGGCGAGCGCGATCCCCCGGCCGCGATAGCGCTGGATCTGGTTCAGCGAGAGCACGGTGCATTCGCGCCCGGTCCCCTTCAGCAACCGCTGCATCGAGGTTGGGCCGTCCGGAAAGAACTCGATCTTTTCCGACATTTCGACGCCCATCCCCCACTCCTCCAGCAGATCGCGCATGTAGAAGCCCGAGGAATGAGTGGTCAGCACCAGCCCGTCGAGCGCCCGCAGGCTGCCCTTGAAAGCCTCCAAGCCGGAGACATCGGGCAGCGGCGCACCGTCGCGCACCGCCACCCCCAGCCCCATCCGGCCGATGGGCACCTCGCCGGTCTCGACGGCCCCCGCAGGGCGGAACCGGCGGGCAAGCGCGTTGGTCGAGGAGATGATGACGTCGAACGCCTCGCCCCCCTCTCCGATGATCTTGTCGTCGTAAGTCACGTTGACCTTGTGGCCCGTCGCCGCCTCGAAGGCCCGCGCCACCTGTCCCAGGGCAGGGTCGGCCGAGCCGCTCGACATGACCTTGATCTCTTCACCCGGCATCCCGGCACCCTCCCCTTTCGACTGGTCAGACCATCTTGATGAACAGCGTCCGCCGGGGCTCTCCGTTCAGCGCCTTGGTATAATGCCCCTTGCCGGTCGGGTCATCCTGCAGGAACACGTCGCCCGCCTTGAACACCCGCGAGGTGCCGTCGCTGGCCACGATCTCGAGTCCGCCTTCAAGCACCACCACGAGCGTCTTGTTGGGCGCGGTGTGCCAGTCGTTGTCGTATTCGCCCTCGGTCTCGCGGAAGAACACGCCGGTGGCGGGGATCACGTCCGAGGACACGCGGAACGTCTTCTCGTCGGTGCGCGGCTCCAGCTCGACCTCCTTGAAATGGGTCAGGCCGTCGTCGCCGCTGTACATGTGGGTATAGGTCAGTGCCATCCTGGTCTTCCTTCCGTTGAGATATCCATTCCGGTCGCGGCTCAGCCGATGCCGACCGCGTAAGTCCGTTCGCGCGTGTAGGAGAGCACCTCCTCCGCGCAGTTGCGCTTTCCGAAGCCGCTTTGCTTGAAGCCGCCGTTCGGCACGCCGGGATCGAGCGGCGCGCTGGTGTTCACGTAGCAGAGACCGGATTCGATCCGTTTGCCGATCCGCAGGCCCTCCTCGACCGTCGGCGCGAAGACGCGGCAGTTCAGGCCCATGTCGGTGTCGTTGGCAATCGCGACGACCTCGTCTTCGGTATCCCAGGGGATCAGGCAGACCACGGGGCCAAAGATCTCGTCACGCGCGATCTGCATGTCCGGCGTGACATCGCTGAACAGCGTCGGCAGGACGTAGTATCCCTTGTCCATGCCGTCCGGACGAACGCCCCCGAAACGCAGCGTCGCACCCTCTGCCTTGCCGATGCGGACATAGTCCATCACCCGCACGAAATGTCCGCCAAAGCCCAGCGGCCCCATCTGCGTGGCAGGATCGCCCGGGTCGCCGACGACCACCTGCGCCATCAGCCCCGCCAGCCGCTCGACAACGTCGCCGTAGATGGAGCGATGCACGAGCACCCGCGTCGAAGACTGGCAGGACTGGCCTGCATGGGTCAGGTTCATGTTCTTGAGCGCGAGCTTTGCCGCGAACTCCGGGTCCAGCCCGCCGGTGAGGATCAGCGGGTTCTTGCCGCCCAGTTCCAGCGTCACATGCTTGATGCCATGCGCCGCACCTTCGAGAATGCGCCGCCCGGTCGGGACGGAGCCGGTGAAGTTGATCCGGGGAATCGCAGGATGGGCCACGATGGCCGCGCCAACCTCGTGGCCATGGCCCGTCAGCACGTTCACGATCCCCGGCGGAAAGATGTCCCGCGCCAGTTCCGCAAGCGCCAGTGCCGACAGCGAGGCCTGCTCGGGCGGCTTTGCCAGCACGGCATTGCCGGTCAGAACCGCGGGGGCGATGGCCTTGACCGCGAAGTTCTCCGGGTGGTTGAAGGGGATGATCTGGCCGACGATGCCATAGGGCTCGCGCGCCGTGTAGACCAGCGTGTCGCCCGAGGACGGAAACTGCCGCCCTGTCAGGTCAAGCGCGTATGCACAGTATTCTCCGATCCACCTCACAGACCGCCGGACATCCGCCAAGGCCTTGCTCCGGGTCATGCCGGCGTCGCGCACGTCGTAATCGGCAAGTTCGTCCTCATGCGCGGCAATCGCCCTGGCATAGCGTTCGAGGTATTTCGTCCGCTGCGCCACGCTCAGCGCCTTCCAGCCGTCCAGCGCGGGGCGGATCGCGGCGACGGCCTGATCCACATGCGCCGCCGTGCAGGCCGCGATCTCGCCCAGGTGGCTCTCATCTGCCGGTGAGATGACGGGAATGCTCCCGCAGCCGTCCAGCACCACCCATTGCCCGCCGATGAACGCCTGTCGCCCGTCCAGCGGAATGTCCAGTTTGCTCATGCCTTTACCCCGGTGCCTGCCTCTTCCCGAACTCCCGGCGATCAGGATGGACCGCCGGGGGTGATCAGGTCCAGTCAGCCGTCCTGCATCTGCGACTGGAAGGTTTCGAGCACCTTCTGTTCCTTCTCGGAATAGTCCTTCCAGTCGAGCGGCGCGTTCACGCTGCGGTCGTCGAAGAACCACGACTGGTCATAGACCCAAGGCTTCGGCACATCGTCCCGCGCCGAGGGAACGCCCACCAGCTCTACCCAGAGCGCCTGGCCCTCCTGCGACATGCCCCAGTCTGCCCAGAGCTTCGCCGCGTTGGGGTGCGGTGCAATCGAGGAAATCAGTCCCGGCGCGAACAGGACCGGCGACGGCGAGGTGATCAGGAACTCAAGCGGTGCCCCCTGCTTGGCAGCCAGCGCGGCGGTCGGGAAACCGCTCATCAGCGCCACGTCGAACTCGCCGGACATCAGCCCGTCGAGCAATGGACCGGAGGAGGGCCGCACGATCGGCGTATTGGCCACCAGCCCATCCCAGAGGCTCGGGTCGTCGCCGTATTGCAGCAGATAGGAGCCGGTGCGCCCATTCGAGGTGGACCCGCTGATCATACCGATGCGGCCCTTGAAGCGCGGATCGGTCAGGCCCTTGTACGACTTCACCAGTTCGATCTCTTCATCGCTCAGCGCCCCGACACGATAGACCGTCACGTTGCTCTGGCGCAGCCACGGATACCAAGTGCCGCTCTGCTTGGCGGTATCAGGGAAAACCGAGTCGTCCGAAATGACGAACTCGCCGAAGGCGCCGTCGTCGATGAACTTTCCTAGCTGGATCTGGTCGGATGGAAATTGGAGGTAGTCCGTGATGCCTTTGCCGCTGGCCTGCTCGGCCGAGAATTTCTTCACGATCTGCGAACCGTTCTGCATGGTGTAATCGACCTTGATGAACGGATAGTGCTCGTTGAACTTGGCTATCATCGCCTGGGTGGTGATATCGTCCCCGAAGCGCTGAAGGGTCAGGGTCAGATTTCCCTCTTCGGCGGCGGCGCGGATGATCTCGGGGGTCGATGCGGGCAGGTTGGTCTTGGCCCATTCGATTGCGGCGCCGACATCCGAATTCTGCGCTGACACCGCCCCCAAGGAGAGTGCAAGTGCTGCGGCCCCGGTGGTCATTGCGGCGAATGCGCGTCTGGTGAATTTCGTCATGTGCATATTCCCTCCCTGAATCGCACGCCCGTTGCTCCTCCGCCCGGGCCACTGCAGCGAAGTATATCGGGGCTAATTTATTATGCAATAGTGGATGCAAAATAGAATGCATAAGTCTCCCAACCTGATGTGAGGTGCGGCTAAGAGCCTATTTTCGTTGCAAAGTCAGACGTTGGAGTTCAATCTTCTCGACGCAAAATTGCGGTTGCATAAGTGTGCTAAGCCTCGACTTTCCCATTTAGGATGCTATATTGCATCCTAAAAATGTGGAGGGACTTTTGACCACGATTCTGTTTGCCGGAGACATTAATCTGAAGGATGTCGTTGCGCCGGACGCTCCGTTTCCCAAGGTGATCGATGTGCTGTCCGACGCCGACCTGAGGTTCGCGAATCTGGAATGCAGCTTCTTCGAACCGAAGGACGCGCTTTCCGAACCCGCCGACGGACTACAGGCAAGAATTGCCCTGGCCGAGGCTCTGAAGATCGCCGGGTTCGACGTTGTCGGCACTGCCAACAACGGCAATTACGGACCCGAGGCGATCCTTCAGACCTCTGCCACCCTGCGCGAGCACGGCATCGCAGAGGTTGGCGCAGGCGCGGATCTTGCCGCCGCGCGAAAGCCCGCCATCCTTGAGGTGAACGGGCAAATGGTCGGCCTCCTGCAACGCACCTCGGTCTACTGGCCTTTGGGTCACGAGGCCACGAACCACACGCCCGGCGTCGCGGTTCTGCCCGGCCACACCTCCTACATGCTTCAGATCCACCGGACCGGCCACAAGGTCCCGCCGCTGAATCGCCCAGGCAACCCGCCCGAGATCATCACTTGGGCCGATCCCAAGGCGCTGGACCAGCTTCGCGGCGACATCGAGGACCTGCGCGCAAAGTGCGACATAGTCATCGCCTCTCACCACTGGGGGCTGAAGCGAGATGTGCTGGCCTACATGCCCGAGATTGCCCACGCCGCCATCGACGCAGGAGCCGACGCAGTGATCGGGCACGGACCGCATTTCCCGATGGCGGTCGAAATCTACAAGGGCAAGCCGGTCTTCTACTCGCTGAGCAGCTTTTGCTTCAATGTCGGTCACAGCGGCAAGCGCAGCGGCAACTGGAGCGGGATGATGGCGCGGATCAACTTCGAGGGCCGCAAGCCCGCCGAGGTGGCTTTTCGCTGGGTACGCCACGATGCCGAGAACCGGACGTGGTTCCCCGACCCGGCGGAAGAAGAGGCCAACCTCAAGGACGTGGCCGCGCGCAGTGCCGTCTACGGGACGCGCCTCAGTATCGACGGAAACGAAATTCGCGTCGCCCTCGACTGAGACGCGATACGACACTACGACATTGCTGCAAAAGAAGGACGGCGCGGGATGATCCCGCGCCGTTTTCGCTTATCCCTGCTCGTACTTGAGCCAGGTCCGCGCCGGGGTGCCGGCATGCGGCACGGGAGCCGGGAAATCGTCCGGGTCGGCCGGGGCCACGATGACCTTGGGGCCAACGGTCGGTGCAACCTCCAGTTCCTTTCGTAGCTCCTCGATGGTGTTCACCCGAACGGCCTCGGCGCCGATGGCCTGCGAGATTGCGACGAGATCGCCGGTATCGAGGTCGGCACCCACGTAATGCCCGTTGAACCAGTGCATCTGGTGGCCCTTCTCGGCCCCCCAGGCGGCGTTGTCGCAGATCACGATGCGCACGGGGATCTTGTGCTCTGCCGCCGTGATGAGCGAGGGCAGAGACAACGAGAATGCCCCGTCACCCAGAACCGCCACCACCTCGCTGTCGGGCCGCGCCAGAGCCGCCCCGAGGGCGCCGGGCATACCGAAGCCGAGCCCCGCCAAAGAACCGGTGTAGATGAAGCCCTTCGGCTGGGCATAGGGGATCATGCAGAAGGTCCATTGGGTGGTGGAGCCCACGTCGCCGACGTAGATCGCATTCGGAAGCATGTCGCCAAGCGTCTTGTAGACCGCGGCGGGCTTGAGGAACTTGCCGCCCTTCAGCAGGGCGGGCTCGGCCAGACCGGCGCGCTCTTCCTCCCACTTCGCCCGCTCCGCGACGGCCTTGTCGCGCCAGTTTGCGCGGCTGACCTTGCCGCGCGCTGTCAGTTCGGCATTCAGCGCTTTGAGGAACCGGTGCGCGTCCGCGACGATGCCCAGTTCCACCGGCATGTGCCGCCCGACCGTCTCGGCATCGGAATTGACGTGGATGATGGGCGCATCTTCGGGCCAGAACTTCGTCCCGTAGTAGGCGACCTTGGTGTAGCGGTGCAGGCGCGAGCCTATGACCAACACCAGATCAGACTCCGACAGCAACTGCATCGCCGCCTTGGAACCGCGCCGCCCGACGCTGCCCAGCGACAGGGGCGCTGTCGGGGGAATGGCGGAGTTGTGCCCGAAGGTGGTGCAGAGCGGGATGTCCCCGATCTCGCTGATCGCATGGAGATCGGCCCAGGCCCCTGCATCCTCGCCGCCCTGCCCCACGACGAAGATCGGGCGGGCGGCCTTTTCGATCATGTCGGCCACCTCGCCGATGGCCTCGGCATCGACCATCGTGTCGTACTTGGCGCGATAGGACATGCGCGAGGCGGGCGGCGTCCATTCGAAGCTGCCCTTCAGCACGTCGGTCGGGACTTCGAGGAACACCGGCCCCTTCTTGCCCGAGGTGGCAATGCGGAAGGCGCGTTGCAGGAATTCAGGCAGGCGATCGGCGCTCGGCACCCGGGCGGACCACTTGGTAAGAGGGCGCATCACGCCGACCTGGTCGATCTCGTGCCGCCCGTCATTGTCGACATTGGCGCTGTTCGGCCCGGCGGTGATGCCGAGGATCGGCGCGTGCATCTTCATCGCCGTGGCAAAGCCGGTGGCGAGGTTGGTCAACCCCGCGCCGTTCTGCACGAGACAGACGGCGAGTTGCCCGTTGGCGCGGGCGAAGCCATGCGCCATATGGCTGGCCGTTTCCTCGTGCCGTGTGCCGACGAAGGTCATCTTCGGCGACCGTCCCACGAGGTCGAACACGTCGAGGATATTGCCGCCGATGATGCCGAAAACGTGCGTTACGCCCTCGATCTCCAGCGACTTCACGATCGCTTCGCCCGCTGTTACTTCCATCGTTTTCGGTTCCTGACCTGCAAGTTCGTCTTTCATCTCGTCTTTCTCCAATAAGGGTGTCTCAGCTCGCCATGGCCTGCGCGTCCGGCAGGATGACGATGTTCCTGTCGGCAATGCGGATGCGGCATGTCGCGTCCGGTTCCAGCCGCACGTTCGGGCGTGACAGCGCGATGGCGCGCAGGGTCATGTCGTCAAGTTCGATGGATGCGGCGGTTACCTGCCCGACAAAGGACACCTCCCCGATTCTCGCGGGTATCCCCGGGTCGGTCTCGTGCGTGCCGATCTCGACATACTCGGGCCGGATCATGATGGGCACCGTCTCGGCCCCCGCAGGAACTTGGCCCTCTGCCTGCCCAGCGTCGAAACTCATCCTGTCGTTTACCACCAGCCGCACCCCGCCCAAGCCGTTCTGGACCCGCGCCGACACGATGTTGGTGTTGCCCACGAAGTCCGCCACGTAGCGGTTGCGAGGGGCGTGGTAGATCTGCTGCGGCGTGCCCACCTGCGCGATGTTGCCCGCGCTCATCATCACGATGCGGTCGGCCACGACCACCGCCTCGCCGATGTCATGGGTCACGTAAACGGCTGTCTGGCCAAGCTGCTTCAACACTCGGCGCAGTTCCGCCCGCACTTCCTCTCGCAACCGAAGGTCCAGATTCGAGAGCGGCTCGTCGAACAGCACTACATCCGCCTGCAGGGCAAGTGCCCGCGCCACCGCGACGCGTTGTTGCTGCCCGCCGCTCAGTTCCGAGGGGTAGCGATCCGAGAGGTGCGACAGGCCGAGCAGCCTCAGCACATCACCCACCCGTTCCTTGATCACGGCTTTTGCGATCTTCTGGACGTGCAGCCCGTAAGAGACGTTCTCCCACACGGTCATGTGCGGCCAGAGCGCGTAGGACTGGAAGACCATCGCGATGTTGCGGCGATAGGGTGGGACGGACACGCCGTCCGCGAACAGTGCTTCGTCGCCCACGGTGATCCGACCCGATGTCGGGGTTTCCAGCCCGGCGATGCAGCGAAGAAGCGTGGTCTTTCCACAGCCCGACGGACCAAGCAAGGCTATTACTTCGCCTTTGCCCACCGTCAGGTCGATGTCGCTCAAGGCGGTAAAGGCGCCGAACTTTTTGGTAAGGCTGTCGATCCTGAGCTCAGCCAATGGCCTTCTCCTTTTTCAAGGCGGGAGTGGCAGTCGTGCCACGGCGCCGGCGTTTCGTGACATGGCCCATCTCTGTGTTGTAACCAGGGATGAGGCGGATGGATTCGATGCAGAGAAAAGTGACGCCGATCAGCAGAAGGGTGACCGGGTAGACCGCATTGAGCAGCGCCGAGTCGAGCTGATTGAAGATGATGAGCGGCATGGTTACCGTTGCCTGCGTGTAGAGAAGCACGGTGAGGTTCACCTCTTGCGCGTATTTCACGAACAGCACCACCCAGGTATTGGCGAGCGTCGGGCGCAACAGCGGGAACTGTATGTCCCGGATCACCTTTGCACCCGAGGCACGGCTCATGTAGGCGGCCTCGGTCAGCTCGCTGTGGACCTGTTGGAGCCCGGCGTTGATCGACCGCACACCGTAGCCCATGTAGCGCATCGCATACGCCAGCCCGAGGCCGAAGAGCGTACCGTATAGCGGCAAGGGCGTGGAAAAGTAGAATGCCAGCACGCCGAGGCCGAGAACAATGGACGGGACGGCGACAGGGAATGCGATGACGTAGTCGACAACGACCCGCCCCTTTGCTTTCGTCCGTACAATGAAGAAGCTGATGAAGAGGCAGACAACAACTGTGCAGATGCCACCCAGCCCCGCGAGTACCAGCGTGTTCTTGATCGCTGTCACCATCTGCGGATTGTTGAACATTGCTGTCCAATTGTAGAATGACATACCGTCCAGCGTCAGTTCCGGTGTCGGGAAGCGCCGCAGCGATCCCCAGAGCAGCGCGAGAATGGGCGCCACGACGGACAGGAACAGATAGAAGGCGATGATACCCGCCGCGACCCACTTCCACAGTCCGAGTTCGACGGGGCGCGGCATGCGGGCGGACTTTCCCGCCATCGCAGCATAGCGGTCGCCCATCTTCATGTAGCGCCGGAACAGGTAGATGCCGACCGCGCTGAACCACAGCAGCATGGTCCCGCCCGCCGCCGCGCGATTGTAGTCTGGGTCGGACAGCGAGAGGTCGATGTAGATCTGTGTCGGCAGCGTCTGGAAGTTGAACTGGATGCCGAGGAAATAAGGCACCGCGAACTGCTCGGAGGCGAAGACCCCCACCTGCAGCAACGACGACACGATGGTCGGCGTGATCAGCGGCAGGGTAATGGAACGGAAGGTGCGCACCAGCCCCGCCCGCGACATTTGCGAAGCATCATCCATCTCTCCCGCCGCCGCCGTAAAGGCGCTGGAGATCAGCAGGAACGAGATGGGAACGAAGTGGATAGTGGTGACGAAGATGATCCCGCCATAGCTGTAGATGTTGCCAAGGTTCTGCCCCGAGAACCCCAGCGCCCGAGCGGTCTGGCTCAGCAGCCCCGAACGCGGCGCGCCGATGGCGGCCCAAGCGATGGCGAGGAACAGCGGTGACATATAGAAGGCGAGCGTCATGAACCGGGTGAACTGTCGCCGGAACGGCACGTCCGCCCGCACGAGGACCCAGGCCATCGGAATGGCGATCAGGGTCGAGAGGAGCGAGACCTCGACCCCCATCAGGAGCGAATTCGTCAACGCCTTCAGAAGTTTCGGATCGCCATAGGCCGCGATCATCGTAGACAGGGTGAAATTGGTGTCAGCCCCCTTGAACGAGCCGTCCGAGAAGGCGGTGATCAACAGGAACAGGATGGGGATGAAGACCACGGCCGTGACGCTGAACGGGATGGCGTATAGCGCGATCCGGTCGGCCCCTCCCAGCAGCATGGTTCTTGGTGATCTGTCGCTCATCGTCCTGTCCTCCCCTCCGGTCCCCTTGGTACCGAAGCTCTGTTTCGCTATCCCGACCCCCGCCTTCGCGGGATCAGGCGTTCGCCTGTGCCCCGGCCCGCACGGCGGGCGACACCATCAATCCGGTCAGCGCTGACACGTCCGGCACCTGGTCGAGCCCGGCCAGCGCCGCGCTGAGCGCCGCTACCCGCTCCGGCGGCAGGTACAAAGCAGCGTTTGTCCGCAGCTTGGTCATAAGTTCCGCCGGCGTCAGCGGGTTCTTCGGATGACCTTTCGGCACTTCCACCCGCTCGCTGACCACCCGCCCGTCCGCGAGCGCGAAATCCAGACGCGGCTCTCCGGTTTCGGGAAGGTCCGGGTCGATCTCGATGGAGACATTG
This sequence comes from Salipiger sp., assembly GCF_048261495.1. Classification (GTDB taxonomy): domain Bacteria; phylum Pseudomonadota; class Alphaproteobacteria; order Rhodobacterales; family Rhodobacteraceae; genus Salipiger. Next base: position 24,717 of record NZ_JBLXFX010000019.1, on the reverse strand, counting down.
CGCGCCAGAAGCGCCACCTCCGGGTTCGCCATTGCCTCGGGCCGGTAAAGGTCGAGCCCGCCGCTGCCTGCCTTCAGAGCGGCGGACAGCGTGTAGGGCAGGCTGAACTGTGCTTCCAGTACGGTGCTGACCGGGAACTTGGAAAGTTGGCGCTTGTGCAGGTGGTGGCCGTTGATCGTGATGGCCTTTACGTCGTCATACGCCAGCCCGTGCTTGCGGGCCGCCTCGAACAGCGCGTCGAGCGAGCTGTGGATGCGTCGGCACGAGGCATAGGGCTTGAACCCCGCGTGCAAGATCTCCCACTCGGAACCGAGCCCGCGGATGACATGCTCGGGATACCACGCCTCGCCCTGCAGGAAGGTACCATAGAACCCGCCCCAATCAGCCTCCAGCACGCGGCTCGGCCCGGTGATCCCTTCGCGGGCGAGAAAGGCCGCCGCCACCCCGCAGCGTGAAGCGAGGCCGGGATGCACCCGCTTGTTGGTGTTGCCCTCGTCGATGAAGGCCCAAGTGCCCCCTGCGGAACTCGCCGCAATTCCGATGGCGTTGCGCAGGCCAGCCGCATCGAGCCCCAGCAGCTTTGCCGCCGCGACTGCCGCGCCGAACGGTCCGAAGAGACTGGTCGAATGCCAGCCCTTTTTCTTGAAGGACAGGAAGCCCGGCTGGCCCGGCGCCGCGCCGCCCATCGCGATGCGGAACGACACCTCGTAGCCGGCTGCCACGGCCGCGATCAGCTCCTCGCCGCTCGCGCCGACCACCTCGGCCACCCCCACGGCAGCAGGCACCACGACCGATCCCGCGTGATAAGCCAGGCTGAAATCGTCAATCTCGCGCGTGTGGACGGCGACACTGTTGGCCATGACCGCCAGCGGCAGCGGTGCCTTCAGGTCAGTGCCCCAGAGCCGCGCATTCCCCGAGCCGCCGGACATCGCCAGCACTGCGCGGTGCAGCTTGGCCGCCTCGTCCGTGGCCGATCCCACGATGCCGCAGCCCATCGCGTCAAGGATCAAGAACCGCGCGTGTGTCCGCACCTCCTCGGGCAGCGTGGCATAATCCAGCCCCGCCGCGAAGTCCGACAGCATTTCGTTCAAGCTCTGCCCGGTCATCGTCTTCCCCTGTGTGTTTTACTGCCGCGGGCAGGAGCACCGCCCGCGGCTCAGCCGGTCTCAGCCCTGCTGAAGCTCGGCCTGATACTTGTCGACCACCGCCTGGTTCTTCTCCGAGAAGTCGTCCCAGTCGAGCGCCACATGCGTCGACGGATCGTCGAAGAACCAAGGCTGTTGCTGGCACCATGCCTTGGCCACGTCGTCGCGAGAAGAGATGGTGCCGGTCAGCTCGACCCACAGGTTCTGGCCCTCCTGCGACATCGCCCAGTCCTGGAACAGCCGCGCCGCGTTCGGGTTCGGCGCCAGCGCCGAGACCGCGCCGGGCGCATAAAGCACGGGCGAGCGAATGCTGACCCCGAACTCAATCGGCGCGCCGCTGAGGGCCGCGCCGACCGCCGTCGGGAACCCGGACATCAGCGAGATGTCATAGCCGCCCGACAGCAGGCCCTCCATCAGTTGCGAGGACGAACCGCGCACCATCGGTTCGTTGGCGACGATCCCCTCCCAGATGCCGGGGTCGGAATGTTTCTGCAGGACGTAGCTGCCCGCCGACACCACGGAGGTGCTGATGTTGTTGATCCCGAGCCGCCCCTTGAAACGCGGATCGCCCAGACCTTCGTAGCTGCGTACGAGCTGCTTTTCCTCGTCGGTCAGCGCGTCCTTGCGGTAAACTGTGGTGCTGTGCTGGCGCAGCCAAGCGTACCAGGTGCCGCTGCGCTTCGCGATCTCCGGGAAGGCGGCATCCTGCGACACGACGAACTCCGCGATGGCGCCCTGCGTGATGTAGCCGCCGGATTCCTTGAGGTCGGAGGGCAGTTGCAGGTAGTCGCTGATCCCCTTGCCGGAGGAGACCTCGGCCGTGAACTTCTTGGTGAAGCCCGAACTGTTCTGCAGCGTGTATTCCACGTCGAGGAACGGGTAGTGCGCCTTGAACGCGTCGATCAGCCTCGCCATCGCGGTATCGTCCAGGAACCGCTGCATGGTGAGCACGAGGCGGCCTTCCTTCGCCGCGCCGTTCACGATGTCGGGCGTGGAGTTGGGCAAGTTCAGCCGCGCCCATTCCACAGCCTCCTCTACCGTCGCCGCGGCCTGCGCCCGCGACAGCCCGGGCATGGCGGAGAGCATCGTCGCCCCCACGCCGATCCCGAAATATCCCAGTGCCGAGCGCCGGGTGATGTCCTTCGAAGTCGTCTTAGTCATTGTCGGTCCCTCCCGTGGATCGTTGGTCCGGGGCCGCATGGCGCGGCCCCGCCGGTCGGATCAGCCCGCTTGAAGGGCGCTCTTGTAGGTGTCGATCACCGCTTCCTGCCTGGCGGCGAAATCGTCCCAGTCGATCGGAACCTGGCCGTTCTTGTTCTCGAAGAACCACGGCTGCTGCTGCGACCAGCAGGGCTTGGTCCCGGCGAGCGCCGACATGGCGCCCGAGACGCCCACCCAGATGTCCTGCGCTTCGACCGAGTTGAACCAGTCCTGCCAGACCTTCGCCGCGTTCGGGTTCGGCGCCAGGGCCGAGATCGCGCCGGGCGCGAAGGTGACGGGCGAGGGGTTGGTCAGTCCGAACCTCAGCGGTGCACCGTCCTGAGCCGCCCGCGCGGCGATGGAGAAGCCGTTCATCAGCGCCACGTCGTATTCTCCGGACAACAGCCCGTCGGTCAGCGGCGAGGAGGCTGTCTTGACCTGCGGCGCGTTGGCGACCAGCTTGTCCCAGAGGCTCGGGTCCGGCCCATGCATCAGCACGTAGCAGCCCGCCTGTCCGTTCGAGGTGCTGACACCCACGATCCCGATGCGGTCCTTGAAGCGCGGGTCGGTGATGCCGTCGTAGGTATGCATCATTGCGACCTCTTCCTCGCTCAGCGCACCGTCGCGCCAGCAAGTCACGCCGTGCTGCTCCAGTGCAGGATAAAAGAGACCGGTGTCCTTCGCGATGGCCGGGTAAAGATCCTCGTTCGAGATGACGAACTCGGTAAGGTTGCCCGCCTCGATATAGGCCTTGGTGTTCAGGAGGTTCGACGGCAGGTGGATATAGTCGCTCACGCCCCGGCCCGAGCCGACCTCTGCGTTGAACTTCTGCATCACCTGCGAGCTGTTCTGGAGCGTGTATTCCGCGGCGATGAACGGATACCGCTTGTTGAAGGCGGTGATCATCGTCTTCATCGCCTCGTCGTCGCCGTGAAGCTGGAGGGTCAGCACAAGCTTGCCCTCGGCCGCTGCCGCATTGAGGATGTCCGGGGTCGTCGCGGGCAGGTTGGCGCGCGCCCATTCCACCGCTTCGTCAAGTCCAGCCGCTCCCTGCGCCCGCAGGATCGCAGGTCGCGCCATGACGGCGGCGGCAACACCGGCACCGGCCATCCGCAGCGCGTCGCGCCGTGTCAGACCCGTCTTTGCGTCTTCAAATCCCATGTCATCCTCCCTGATGTGACGGCGCGTGTGCTGCGCCCTTCCGGTCGCCATCCTCCAACGGCGGGCCGGTCTTCGCTCCTGCGTCGAGCGACCGGAACAGTGCCGGGGTGTTCCCCTTGACGAATGTTCCGGCCATGTCGGCGGCCCCCGGCAAGGCGCTCCGCCTGCCGGGGGCGCCGCTTGGTCACTGCGCCGCGACGGCGGGCGCCATCTCCAGCGCGGCCTTGGCGGCGCCGGTGCCGGAAATCCGGCCCCAGTTGGCACCTGCCATCATCCCCGAGCCCGAGGCATAGCTACCGTGGAACAGCCCGCCGACCAGCTCGCCCGCCGCCCAGAGGCCGGGGATCGCGCGGCCCGAGACGTGCTGCACCTTGCCGGTCTTCGGCTCGATCTTGACCCCGCCGAAGGTGAAGGTGATGCCGGCGCGCACGATGTAGGCCTCGAAGGGCGCTTCATCGATGGTCATGGCAAAGTTGCTCTTGGGCAGCGGCAGGCCCTCGGTGCTGACCCCGTCCAGTGCATAGGCGCTCGGCTTGGCCTCCTGGTCCTTCGGCACGGCGGCGTTGAACTCGTTGACCGTGCGGACCAGCCGCTTGGCGTCGATGTCGAAGATCTCGGCCAGCTTCTCCAGCGTGTCGGCCTTGGCGCTTGAGGCGTGTTCGTAGCTCGACGGGAAGAGACCCGTCCGGCGCACCTTTGCATCCATGATCTGGTAGGCTACGCCGCCGGGCTGCTGGATGATCGCGCGCCCCATCTTGGCATATGTGGCGGAACGCAGGTCGCTCGCCTCGTCCACGAAGCGCTCGCCGTCCGAGTTCACCATGATCGAGAAGGTGTACATGTAGCGGCTCATATGCCCGCCCTCGCCGACCTGGCTGGGCAGCTTGAACTTGGGCAGTTCGTAATCCTGCGGCGAGGCGTGGCAGGTCGACCACGAGCCGTGTGGCATGGCGCCGATGTCCAGCGCCATGCGAATCCCGTCGCCGGTGTTGAAGGGAACGCCGCGGACATGGACCGTGTCCCAGTTGTGGCCGAGATATCTGGCGCGCATCTCCGCATTGGCCTCGAACCCGCCGCAGGCCAGCACCACGGATTTCGCATGGAAGTTCACGTATCCGTCCGGGGTCAGGGCGCGCACGCCGGTGACGCGGCCCGTGTCGTCCTGAAGGAAATTCGTGGCCGAGGTCTCGTAGTGGAAGTTTCCGCCTGCTGCCTCGACATAGCCGAAGTTGCGGGACTGGAGACCGTGGCCGCCGCCGTCCATCGACAGCACGAACTGGGCGCGGGGTCCGAAGTTGGGCACCCAGCGGTGGCCCTTGCTCGCCAGCCAGTTGATCGTGTTGTAGGATTCCTCGACGTGAACCTCGAGCATCTCCTGATCCGAGCGGTAGTCGGTCACCCGCATGATCAGCTCGGTGAGATCGTCCTTGGTATGGGCGGGGAGCAGTTCGTTGATCTTGTCGATCTCGGCGTTTGTCGGGTTCGCCATCAGCGGCTTCAGCTGATCGACGGAGTCATAGGCAAAGCGCATGTGGCCGGTGAACATGCTGTTGCCGCCGCGCTCCTTCTTCGGCGCCTTTTCGAGGATGCCGACGCTGACGCCCTGATCCAGCGCAGCCAGCGCCGAGGTCAGCGCGGCGTTCCCGGCGCCGATCACCAGCACGTCGTATGTATAGTCCTTTGCCATATCCTTCTCCCTTTCTGTCTCGCCGTCCGCGCGGCTGCGCTCCGGCCTGTTCCAGTCCGCGGCCCCGCGGGCCGCTATGCCTTATCCTCGTCCAGCCCCTCGGGCCGGCCGTCGCCCTGGGTCAGGAAGACCCGGAAACCCTCGTCGATGCGCCGCCGCAGGTAGGGCATGTCGACGAACCCCTTGCCCCCGGCCCCCTTGGGCGGCCTGGCCGACAGCGACGTACCCGCCGCGATGCCGTTTCGCTGGCAGGCCGCCAGCATCCGGGTGCGGAACTCCACAAGCTCGGGGTCTTCGAGGTCGATCGTCCCCTCCTTGGCGAAGGCGTGCCAGGCGTGCTTGGCGCCGAACATCATCCCCGAAAGCCCCGGCACCGACGCGATCTCGTCGATGTTCTCCAGCGCCTTCGGCGTTGCCACGATGGCGATGAGCGCCAGCTCTCCGTCCGGGTTGACCGGCCAGAGGTCGGCCATGTCGCGGTACTCCTCGAACTTCGAATAGCCCCAGTAGCGCATCGCCAGCTTCGGCCAGACCCGCCGTTCGCCGGAAATCCGCCCCTCCGCGTCGCGCCGCGCATAGCGCATGGCCGAGACCAGATCGGCCACGTCATCGGCGCTTTCCGCATAGGGCAGCAACAGGCCGAGCGCGCCGTAGTCCAGCGCCTGGCTTGCTATCCAGCGTACCCGCTCGCTGCCGTGATGCGGCAGGCGGACGATGGGCGTGGGCGAGGCAAACATGTTTCCCGTCGCCGCCATCCGCCGCCGGCTCTGCATCCATTGCAGCGTGTCGCCCAGCTTCGGCAGGTCGAACCCCTCGTGCTCCAGGTCCACCATCGTGAAGTCGAAGGTGGAATCCCCCATCGCCCGCGCCCCCGCGATGTCACCGCAATGCAGCGACCCGCCGAAGGCCGGTTTGCCGCTCCGCAGAAGCTCGATCAGCCTGTTGCGCGAGGGTGCCATGCTGCCTCCGCTCAGGCCGGGGTCAGATCGTGGTAGATCCGCCCCTTGCCGTCTTCGGTTGCCTTGAACGCCGCCTTGAGGTTCACGCCCTCGGCCTTGGCCAGCACGATGGTGAAATGCGACACTTCGAGGTGCGAGCGCACCAGCGTCCCCGGCATCAGGTGGCCGCAGATCGTCTCGTCCGCCGAGGTGACGACAACGTGGATATGGACGTAGGGCTCTCCGTCCTTGTATTCGCCGATCCCGCCCGAACCCTCGGTGGTGCCGATGATCCCGTGCCCGGTCAGCTCCAGCGGCCCCTCAAGCTCGATCACTTCGATCCGGGTGGAGGGATCGTGCGACTTCGACTTGAATTTCTGCACCCGCGCCTTGGTCACGCTGCCGGTGATGTCGACCACCACGCCCGCCTCGACGTCATGCTCGACGGCGGCATCCTTCACGGCCTGAAGCAGATCCTGCCCCTTGTCGAGCCGCACGAAGATCAGCTCCGTCAGCTTGGCCTTTACCGAATAGCTCATGTCCTGCGCCCTCCCCAGGCGGTCATTTCGTCAGTGCGATGGCGTCGCGACACACGTTACGGAAGATCGAGGTATCGGTGCCGTAGCTGATCCCGCCGAAGCCCATCGCCAGCAACTCGCGGCAATAGTCGTGCGTGTGGATGGGCGAGGACGGCGCCAGCAGCACCTTTCCCGCAGCCTTCGTCTTGGCCACCGCCTCGCGCGCCACCGAGAGTAGCGGTTCCTCGGTCAGCGGGGCGCCCGGCACGCCGTAGGATTGGGCGAGATCGCCGATGCCGATCCAGAGCACGTCCACCCCGTCGACGGCGAGGATCTCGTCGAGGTTCTCGATCCCCTCCTTCTCCTCCACCAGCGGCATGATGATGACCTCGTCATTCGCCTGCTTCCAGAATTTCGACCACGGCACCCCGTCCGCGCCGTACCGGCTGCCCCGCACCTGCCCGCACTTGCCGCGTTCGCCCTCGGGGGCGAACTTCGCCGCGGCCACTGCCCGCTTCAGATCGTCGGCGCATTGCACATGCGGCACGATCACTCCCTTCGCGCCGGCATCCAGCGCCTTCATGATCAGCAGCGGCTCGATATCCGCCACCCGGACCATCGGGATCATGCCGCTGACCTCGGCCGCGCGGGTCAGGTTCTCCACGTCCGCAAAGCTGATCGACGTATGCTCCATGTCGATCGAGACCCAGTCGAAGCCCGAAAAGCCCATGATCTCGACCAGCGCGGCATTGCCCGTGAAGCACTGCATGCCCAACAGCGCCTTCTTCGTTTCCAGCCGCTTCAAAAGCGCGTTCGTCATTCAGAGACCCTTCCCAATTTCCGTGCTCGCAGTGCTGAGCATTTTTGGATGCAATACTACATCCACTATTGTGGCTGACAATATGGCATGTTCGAATTCCATGACAAAGTCTCATCCGTGAGATTTGCGTGGAGTCTCGACCGCGGGCAACGGCGCACTCGTGTGTCGAGCTTTCCCAAGGACAGCGTCATCGTGCTCCCCGAGCCTGGGCGGCGGCAAAGTCACATCCGGCATCCCGCTTCCGAGCGTAAACCCGAGACGCGAGACCGAGAACGCCCGGCCGATGGCCGTATCGTCAAAGGTCTTGATAATCTGACGGGCCGCCACCTGGGGATGGGAAAACGCGCTGCGGAGATCGAGAATCGGTCCGGCGGGCACATTGGCCTCGGCAAGAACCGTATCCCAGTCGACGGCGCCTTTCGTCGCGAGGTACTTTTCCAGCTCCACCCTGAGCTCGTCGCGATGGGTGACGCGAAGCTGTCTCGTGACGAAGCGCGGCTCAGTCTTCAGATGCGGCGCTCCGATGGCATCGCAGAGTGATTCGTATTGCTTCTGATCATTGGCCACGATGTTGATCGTGCCCTCGCCGGTCCGGAACGCTCCTGACGGAGAAGACGCGCCGTTCTCGTTGCCCATCGGCTTTGGCACCCGCCCCGCATTGAGGAGACCGGACGCGGGCCAGGATGTCAGCCCCGCCAACGAGGCATCTAGCATCGAGACGTCGATGAACTCCCCTTCCCCCGACACCGTGCGGCGATAGAGTGCGGCGCAGATTGCAAAGGACGCGGTGATCGCGGCAAGCGAGTCGCAGACCTGGTAGCCCGAGCGCGTGGGCGCGGTCTCTTCCGATCCGGTGAGGCTCATCAGCCCGCAATAGCCTTGGATGATCTGGTCATAGGCCTGGCGCCCGGCAAGCGGGCCGTTCTGTCCGAAGCCGGTGATCGAACACCAGACGATGTCCGGGCGGATCTGCCGCGCGACCTCGTAATCGAACCCAAGCCGTGTCATCGTGCCGGGCCGGTAGTTTTCCAGAACGACGTCGCAGGTCGCAACGAGGTCCCGCACGCCGGCAATTCCTTCGGGCGACTTGAGATCGAGCATCACGGACTTCTTCCCGGCATTCGTCGCCAGGAACGAAACCCCCATCTTCTCCTTGTTGAGGGCCTCGTCCGCGCCCAGACTCCGCGCGAGATCACCGCGTTCGGGCGGTTCGACCTTGATGACTTCGGCCCCCAGCAACGCAAGCTGATACGAACACAGGGGTCCGGCAATGATCGCACTCAGATCGAGAATGCGCACGCCCTCCAGCAAGCCTCCCATCTCTCTCCTCCCCTTCCCGTTCAGACCCATTGCGACAGGCTTCCGCCCGATTTCACTGCACCCGGCAGCGGATGGCCGACGATGTCCTCGGCCAGTTTCGCCGCCTCGATCATCCGCTCGATGTCGATGCCCGTCTCGATGCCGAGATCGCGGCACAGGAACACCAGATCCTCGGTGCAGACATTCCCTGCCGCCGCCCGGTTGCCCGCGAAGGGGCAACCGCCCAGCCCCCCCACGCAGGCATCGAAATGCGCAACACCCAATTCCAGCCCGGCAACGGCATTCGCGATGCCCATGCCCCGCGTGTCATGCAGGTGAAGCGACAGTTCGAGATCCGGCCAGCGGGTTCTGACCGCCTCCAGCACCGCACGGATGCCGCGCGGCGTCGCCCAACCCATCGTGTCCGAAAAGTTCATCAGGCGGATGCGTTCGCCCTGTTCCTGCGCAATGGCGACGATTTCAGCCACCTGCGCCACCACCCGCTCGACCGGCACCGGCCCTTCGAAGTTGCAGCCGAACGCCGCCATGACCGAGCCCCGCTCGATGGGAATGCCCGCGGCCTTGTAGGCCGCCGCCATCTCGCGCTGTTGCGCGAGGTTGTCCGCGAAGGTGCGCTTCTGGTTGCGCAGCAGGAAGGTTTCCGAGGCGGTCAGTGCAATCGACCCCTCCAGATGCAGCTTGCCGGTCGCAATCGCCCGCTCCAGCCCGCGCTGGTTCAGCCAGAGGCCAATGAACTCCACACCGTCGCGCGGGATGATCCCGTCCACGACCGACTCGGCATCGGCCATTTGCGGGACGGCCTTGGGATGCACGAAGGACACCGCCTGGATCTGGCTCACTCCCGTCTCGGCCAGCGCATTGATCAGTTCGATCTTGCGGTCCGTCGCGATGGGAGCCTTCTCGAACTGGAAGCCTTCGCGCGGGCCTTCCTCGGTGATGTGGATGCGTTTCGGCAAGTCGGACATCGGGATCAGTCCACCGCGCCCGCGTCCGACAGGATGTGCCGCGCGATCAGGTGACGCTGGATCTCGCTCGTCCCGCCGCCGATCTGCGCATGACGCAGGTACTTGTAGAAATGCGTCAGCGGCAGTTCCGAGCTTTCGCCCATCGCGCCGTGGATCTGGATCGCGTGGTCGATGCAGCGCGCGCCCCATTCGGTGCTCACCAGCTTGACCAGCGCCGCTTCGGTCCGCACGTCCTCGCCCGCATCGGCACGCGAAGCCGCCTCGTAGGTCATCGACCGCAGCGCCTTGAGGTCGATGTACATGTCGACCAGACGCCACTGGATCGCCTGCCGTTCAGAAATCGGCTTGCCGAAGGTCGAACGGCTCTTGGCCCAATCCACCGACATTTCGATCGCACGCCGCATCTTGCCGAGCGCCAGCGGCCCCCGCATCAGACGGTCGTGGATCGTCAGCCACTTCTGCCCCAGCCGGAAGCCGTTGCCGACCTCGCCCAGCACGTCCTCTGCCGGGACCCGGCAATTGTCGAAATGCACGATGTACTGCCCCGCGCGCGGGCTGAGCCAGGTGGGGATGCCCGCCTCCTCGATTTTCACGCCGGGATTTTTCCGGTCGACGAGGAACATGGTGATTCCACCGCGCTGACGCTTGTCGGGGTCGGTCACCGCCTGCACCATCAGCACGTCGCATTCGTTTGCGTTCGAGATCCACATCTTGGTGCCGTTGATGACCCAGTCCGAGCCTTCCCGGACCGCCTTGGTCTTCATCATCCCGCCCGGATCGGACCCCGCGTCCGGCTCCGTCTGTGCAAATGCGGTGGTCTTTTTCCCGTCGATCACCGGCTTCAGGTAGTTGTCGATCTGGTCGCCCTTGCAGCCGTAAAGGATGTTAGGGACGTTGGCGAAGGGAAACGGAACGGCGGTGTACATGAACTCTTCCATCGCCACGACCTGCGCCAGTTGCGACAGGCCCGCGCCGCCATGTTCTTCGGGCACAAGCAGGTAGAAGAGGCCGGTTTCCTTCGACAGGCCCATCAGACGGTCCGCCGTCTTCTCGTCGTAAACGTAGCGGAGGTTCAGCGTCTCCTTCACGCCATGGGCGTGGTCCTTGCTGAGCAGGAACTGCTTTTCGAGAGGCAGCAGCTCGTTGCGGACGATGTCGCGCGCCACATCGCGGATCTGCCGAACTTCTTCGGGAAGCTGGAAGGCGCCGAGGTCGGCCTGCGAATCCATCATGTTCATGTCTCTCTCCCTAATTGGATGCAATATAGCATCCCGAATTGCTCACGCCAGCGATTAATTCGGAAATCGGCGGATTTCATGCAATTTTCCCGTTCAGAATCGCGCAAGCCCCCGCAGCGCGGGAAACTTCCGGTACCAGATGAGGGTGGCGCCCAGCGTCACCGCTCCGCCGACGGCGACCGCCACAGGCGCACCAAACATCGCAGCCATCGAGCCCGCCCGGAAATCGCCCATCTGGTTGGAGGCATTCACCGTCACCGAGTTGACCGCGCTCACACGGCCGCGCAGGGCATCGGGCGTATCGAGCTGAATCAATGTCTGGCGGACGTAGACGCTCACCATGTCCGCCGCGCCGTAGAGGTACAGCGCGCCGAGCGACAGTAGGTAGTGTCGCGACAGGCCGAACAGCACGATGGCGATGCCGAACACCCCGAGCGACACGAAGAAGGCCCGGCCGACATGCCAGGGGAACCGGAACCACGCCAGCAACGCACCGACGCTGAAGGCGCCGACCGCGGGCGCGCCCCGCATCAGGCCAAGCGCCTCGGGTCCCACATGCAGGATGTCGACCGCGTAGACCGGCAGAATGCCCATGACGCCCCCGAACAGCACGGCGATCAGGTCGATCGAGATGGCGGCGAAGACTGTCGGCGTCTGCCAGATATGGACGAACCCGCCCAGGAACAGACCGAGCGAAAACGGCTCAGGCGCTTCGATCCGCAGGTCGGTGCGGATGGTCAGCCCGGCCACGGCGGCGACAAGGAAACAGGCCGCGGCCACCAGATAGACCACCTGCCCGCCGACGGCGATCAGCACTCCGCCAAGTGCCGGGCCGACAAGCTGGGCGATCTTGGTGATGGACGAGGCCCCGGCCACCGCATTCGAGAACACCGCACGGTCGACCAGCTTCGGCAGGGTGGAATGCAACGCCGGATGCACAAAGGCATGCGCAGAACCCGAGACGAGCAACAACAGGAACACCGGCCAGACCGCCGCCCCGCCAAAGGCGAACCAGCACCCGATGGCCGAGATCGACAGGAAATGCAGCAGCATGAAGGTTCCGATGATCCGGCGACGGTCGACGCGGTCGGCGGCAACGCCTGCCGGAATCGAGAAACACAGGATCGGCAGGAACATGAACAGCCCGATCAGAGCGAGGTCCATCGGGTCCCCGGTGCGGGCGTAAACGTCCCAGCCCACGGCGACCGAGAGCATCTGGAACGCCGTCACGAGGCAGCCCCGGCAGGCAAGAAACCGAAGGTAGTCTCCGTTCCGTCTCAGGCTCCGGGGGACATCACCGGCTACGGCATCGCTCATTCCGCACCCCTAGCCAAGTTCGGGCTCCATCTGACGGGCATCGGTCCGCGCCAGATGACATGCCGTCCGATGCCCCTCCGCTCCTTGCAGCGCAGGACTCTCCGTCCCGCACCGGTCCATTGCCAGCGGACACCGGGTGTGGAACGCGCAGCCGGGCGGAGGGTTGAGCGGGCTGGGGATCTCGCCGTCCAGAACGGTCTTCTCCTTCCGGGCGGCTGGGTGTGCCGGCAGCGACGCCGCCAGCAGCGCCTGCGTGTAGGGATGCCTCGGCCGGGTGAAAAGCTCTTCACAGGGGGCGTCCTCGACCACCTTGCCGAGATACATGACCACCACATGATCGGCCATGTACCGGATCGTCCCGAGCTGGTGAGCAATGAGCAGGTAGGTCAGTCCGAATTTCGGCTGGAGATCCTTGAGCAGGTTCATCACCTGCGCCCGGACCGACACATCCAGGGCGGAGACCGGCTCGTCGAGGACGATCATCTTCGGTTTGGAGGCCAGCGCCCGGGCGATGGCCACCCGTTGCCGCTGCCCGCCGCTCAGCTCATGCGGAAAGAGGTCGGCCAGACCGGCGGGCAAGCCCACCTCGGCCAGCAGTGTCGCGGTCCGCGTGCGCACCTCGGCCCCGGAGGGCCGCTCGAATGCCGTCATGGGCTCTGCGAGGATCGCGCCGACCCGCATCCTGGGATTGAGCGAAGAATACGGGTCCTGAAACACCGCCTGCACCGAGCGGCGATACTCTCTTGCCTCGTCGCGGCCGAGCGTGGCCAGCGGCTTGCCCTGCCACAGGATGTCCCCGCCGGTAGGCCGCTCCATCTGAAGGATCAGCTTGGCCGTGGTCGATTTTCCGCAGCCGGATTCCCCTACGATGGCCAGAGTCTTGCCCGCGCCGATTGACAGATTGATCCCGTCCACCGCCTTCACCCAGCCGACGGCCCGGTCGCGGATGATGCCGCGGGTCACGGGGAAATGCTTCTCCACCCCCCGGCATTCCAGAAACGGCACCGCCATCATCCCGCCCTCCAGCAACGTGCCATGTGGCCCTTTGAGACCTCCACCGCCGGGGGCGCCTCGATCCGGCACTGGGCCATGCACTTCGAACAGCGCTCCGCAAAGGCGCAGCCGACGGGAAGGTCGTGCAAGGCAGGCGGCTGGCCGGGGATCGCGGGCAGACGCTCCGGCACGTCATCGAGATCGGGCAGCGAGGCAAGCAGAGCCTGCGTGTAGGGATGCTGCGGATTGTCGAAGATTTCCAGCGTGCTGGCTGTCTCGACGATCTGCCCGGCATACATCACCGCCACCTCGTCGCACATGTCGGCCACCACGCCGAAATCGTGGGTGACAAAGATGATCGACATGCCGCGCTCGGCCTGGATGTCACGCAAGAGGTTCAGAAGCTGCGCCTGAATGGTGACGTCGAGCGCCGTGGTCGGCTCGTCCGCGATCAGAAGCGATGGCTGACAGGAAATCGCGATGGCCGCAACCACCCGCTGCCGCATCCCGCCGCTCAACTGGTGCGGCCAGGACGCCATGCGCAGTTCCGGCTCTGAAATCCGGACTGCCTTCAGCGCAGCGACGGCACGGTCCCACAGGCTTTCGCGGCTGCCGCCCTGATGGATGCGGATCGCCTCCATGATCTGATCGCCTATGGTGAAAACCGGATTGAGCGAACTCATCGGGTCCTGAAGCATCATCGAGATTCGCCCACCCCGGACGCGGCGCATCTCGTCGTCGCTGAGGGTCAGCAGGTCCTCGCCTTCCAGCAGGATCTTGCCCGCGACGATCCGGCCCGGGGGGTCCGGCACCAGCCGGATCAGCGACATGGAGGTCGCGGATTTGCCCGATCCGGATTCGCCCACGAGGCCCAGCGTCCTGCCCCGGCCAACCGAGAACGACACGCCGTTCACAGCCTTCACCACGCCCCGGCGGGTGTAGAAGTAGGTATGCAGGTCGCGCACTTCGAGCAGCGGGGCAGTCCCGGCGGCGACGTTTCTTTCCAGTTCGGTCGTGGTCATCCCCGCCCCTCAGATTTGCCGCTGCCGCGGGTCCATGACCTCGCGCAGCCAGTCGCCGAAGATGTTGAGCGAGAGGCAGGTCGCGATGATCATCAGGCAGGGGAACAGCGATACCCACCAATGCGTATCGAGGATGTTGCGCCCGTCGGTCACCATCCCGCCCCAGGACGGTGTCGGCGCCGGAATGCCCACCCCGAGGAAGCTGAGCGAGGCCTCGGTCATGATCACCCAGCCGACCTGGAGGGTGAACAGGACGGCGAGCATGTTCAGCAGGTTCGGGAAGATGTGCCGCAGCACGATCCGCCAGGCAGGAATGCCGATCATCTGCGCATATTTCACATAGTCGCGCTCCTTGATTGACAGAACCTCGGCCCGCGCCATACGTGCGAACTTGCTCCAGACCATCAGCACCATGACGAAGATCAGTCCCGGGATGCTTGCCCCCAGCAACGTCGCCAGCACCAGCGCCAGCAGGATCGTCGGAAAGGCGAACATGGCATCTGTCACGCGCATGATGATCCCGTCCCAGCGTCGGTCGTAGCCTGCGACGATGCCCAGCAGCGTACCCACCGCTCCGCCCAGCAGCAGCGCGACCAGCCCGACGGCGATGGACACCCGGGTGCCGTAGATCAGCCGGCTCAGGATGTCCCTGCCCAGCTTGTCGGTGCCGAGGAGATGCTCTGCCGTACCGCCGTCCATGAAGGCGGGAGGCGCCAGCTTTTGCAGGAGCGCCATGGCGTTCGGATCGTGCGGCGCCAGCGTGCCCGAAAACACCGCCATCGCGCCCACGCCGAGCAGGATCGCGGATGGCACAAGCGGCACAGGGTTTCCCGAGCGGCGCTTCGGCGGACGCGCCGGGCGTTCTGCGGGCAGGGTTCTAGCTTCCATAGCGGATCCTCGGGTCGAGCCAAGCGTAAAGGATGTCCACCAGCAGGTTCACGCTGATCGACACGGCCGCGAGCAGCAGGACGATGGCCTGGATCAGCGGGAAGTCGTGCCAGAGCACCGCCTCGTAGGCGAGCCGCCCCAGACCGGGCCAGGAGAACACCGTCTCCGTCACCACCACGCCGCCGACGATCAGCGCGAAATAGAAGCCGACGAAAGTCAGCACCGGCAGCACCGCGTTGTGCAAGGCGTGTTTCCAGATCACCCGCGCCTCGGACAGTCCCTTGATCCGCGCGAGCTTCACATAGTCGCTGTCGAGCACGTCGAGCATCCCCGACCGCACCAGCCGCGTGATCCCGGCCAGCACCATGCTGGAGCCCAGCGTCACGGCGGGCATGATGAGGCTCTGCCATCCGGTCTGGCCAAAGCTCGGCAGCCACCGCAACTGAACCGAGAAGATCAGGATCAGCAGCACGCCCATCGCAAAGTTCGGCACCGACTGTCCGAAGAGCGCAATCACGCGCGCCACCGTGTCTATCCACGTGCCCTTGCGCACCGCCGCGACGATGCCGAGCGGAAGCCCAACGACCACGGCGATGGCCATGGCGGCGGCGGAGAGGAGGATGGAGCTTGGCAGCCGCTCCCCGATCAGCTCGGTCACAGGTGCGCTGGTCTTGATCGAAACGCCGAAATCGCCCTGTAGCGCATTCGCGATGAAATAGCTGTATTGCACCACCAGTGGCCGGTCGAGACCGAGTTGTTCGCGCAGCCGCGCCGCGTCTTCCTCTGTCCCGAACTCGGGCAACAGGAGCATCACCGGATCGCCCGACATCCGCGCCAGCATGAAGACGACGACACTGACAACCAGCAGCGTCACCAGACCCTGGAAGCAGCGGCGGAAGATGTAGCGGCCCATCAGCCTGCCACCCGTTCTTGAACCCGCGCCACCGCCGGATCTTCGCGCAGCAGCGCGGTCAGCTCGCGCATGTCCCGGAGGGTTTCGAGACGGGCAACCAGCGCGATCATCGCCTCCACCCGATCGGAGGACACCGGCACGGCAGCATGTGTCGCGCAATCGCGGGTCTTGTCGGCCAGATCGGCCCAGTCCACCGGGTTGAGCGGATGCCCGAGCGGGTACTCCACCCGCTTGGTAAAGGTGCCCCGCCGTGTGCGCACCTCCAGCACCGCGGCCGCCGGGACATGTGCGTCCAGCGACGGGTCGACCAGCGGAGAGACCTTGTTCGCAACGCCGATCACCTCGGGATCGCGGATCGCCTCCGGTGTGAAATCCTCGATCTTCATGCGCCGCCGGACCAGCGCCACCGCGACCGTGTAGGGCATGGAGAACTGCGCATCGACAAGCGTGCGCGGGTTGCGCTTGACCTCCAGCGGGTCGAACTGGCTGTGCTCCTCGCGCTCGACATGGGCGACGACTGCCTCGATCTCCTCGGCGCGAAGATCATGCTCGACTGCCAGCGCGAGCGCCGCGTCGATATGGCCGTGGTTGAAGCGGCAGGTCGGGTATGGCTTGAAGCTCAGCCTGTCGCCCTCGAACCTTTGACCAATCCCGTCGGTCAGCGCCACCGGGTCGTAGCGCCCCTGGTTGTAGGTCGCATAGAGCCCGCGCTTGCCTTCCAGCGCATTGCGTGCCGCCGTGATCCCCCGCGCAGCCATCAGCGCTGACAGCACGCCTCCCCGCGCGGCGAATCCGATGCCCATGCGCTTGGCCACGGCCCCGTCGAGATTGGTCTGCTGGTTTCCCGCCGCCTGCGCATAAGCCAGACCCAGGGCGTGGGTCATCTGCTCCTCGGTCAGTGCCAGCAGCTTGCCCGCCGCCAGTGCGCAACCGAAAAATCCGTAGACCAGTGTCCATATGAACCCGGCCGGATAGGCGGGCCAGGCCAATCCCAGGCGGCTGACCATGTCGGTCCCCAGCGCGACCGAGGTCAGGAAGTCCTTGCCGCTCACCCCACCCATCTGATCGGCCAGCGTCAGTGCGGCGGAGATGGTGGAAACCGAGGGATGCAGATGCGCGATCTCGTGCGTGCTGTCGTAGTCCAGCGCATGCGCCATCGCACCATTGGCCAGGCAGGCATCCAGCAGCCCGACCTTGCCGCCATGCACGAAGACCGACGCCTCGGGCCGCCCGCCGAGATCGCGGGCAAGGTCCACGACCTCGGGGACCCCGGCAGACGCACTGCCCCCCAACACGCAGCCGAGGTAATCGAGCATGTCCATCTTGGTCGCCTGAACGGTCGAGACCGGGAGATCGCGAAATCTCGTACCGACCGCCGTGCAAGCAAAGGCGCAGGAAGCATCCAAGGTATCGGTCCTTCGGTCGGAGTTGGTCGCCCCGCCCGGATCAGGCGGGCGGGGCACGGCATCACCGCGAGCGGATGACGTCCGTCAGGCGGATGCCGTAGGGGCTCTTGCCGAGGTTCCAGGCCGCGATCTTCTCGGGGTTCGCCGCATAGAGGCTGTCGATCTCGGCCATGCCGCCACCGAAATGCTCGTCGCGGATATAGGCCGCGACATCGGCCGTGGCCTTGCCATAGGTCTCGATATCCGGCGCGGCGGCCGCGTCCTCGATCATCTTCTCAAGTTCAGGGAAGGCCACCTTGCCGTCCGGCGTCACCCCCTTGGAGCCGTTGCCCTTGCTGTGGAACTGACCGTACTGAACCGGCTGGACCAGCGCACGCTGGCCGTAGTTCTGCACCGCGACGTGGTTGGCCACCTTCGCGGGGTCCATCATCTCGGCCCGGAAGGTCGAGAAGGTGGTGTTGTTGAGGTTGGTCTTCACCCCGATGGCATTCCAGTAGCCCGCGATGGCTGTGGCGGCGTCCACCAGCTCCGGCACCCCGGCCCGGCTGAACAGGTCGATATCGACCGTGACATCCCCTTGCGGCCAGCCTTCCTTGAGCAGCGCTTTTGCCCTTTCCGGGTCGTAGGGATAGATCTCGCCGGCGCGATAGCCCACGGCCCAGTCGCCGTAGGCACCGCCGTCCGACTGTATCTTGCCGTAACCGCCGAAGATCCCCTTGACGATGGCATCGCGGTCGATTGCCAGCATCAGCGCCTCGCGTACCTTCTTGTTCCCAAGCGGCACGTCGGGGTTCCACATGCCGTACAACATAAGGTTGATCGACGTTGCCCCCGACTTGGCAAAGATGGTGAAGCCGTCCGCATCGAGATCCGGCGCCCTCTGACGGCTCACCTCGATCACGTCCACCTGCCCCGACTTCAGCGCGGCGACCGCGGCGCTTTCTTCGGGCAGCACGAAGATGTTGAGATGATCGAAGCGTGGCTTGCCGAGCAGCCAGTGCTCGCCTTCGATGGCATCGAACTTCATGTGCGTATCGCGCCGCAGGTCCGTCAGCCGATAGGGACCCGTCCCGATGGGCGCGTCGTTGAAGGCCTGTTCGCCGGCCTCCTCGAAATAGGCCTTCGACATGACCATGCCTTCGGTCCCGAGAGCCCGGGAGAGGTCATAGAGCAGGAAGGCATAGGGTTGTGCCGTGCGTATGACCAGCTTGAGCGGCTCGACCGCCTCGACCGATTTCACGTTCGAGCGCAGCGAACCGGCATAGGTCGACTTGCTGTTCTCGGAAGCGAACCGCTCGATGGAGAACTTCACGTCTTCGGAGGTCAGCGGGCTGCCGTTCTGGAACGTCACCCCGTCCCGCAGGATCACGGTATAGACTGTTTCGCCGTCGCCCTCTTCGACGGTCCAGTCTTTGGCAAGGCCACTGGTCTTGTCGAGATTTGCCTCCAGATCGCAGCCGATCAGCCATTCGTACATGAGCGACAGATACACCCGTTCGGACGTCGGCGCCTGCGTCGGGTCTCCCACCTGGCGCCCGAGCGCGGGCATCGCGACGTTCAGAACATCGAATGCCTCGGCTCCGGCTGTCAGCGCCATGCTCGGGGCCAGCGCGGCCGTCAGCACCCCACCAGTCCCGGCGATGAATGCACGGCGCGAAATTCCCGAAAAGTCAGTCATACCGGTCTCCTCTTCCAGCAAGCTGCCGGGACAGAATAGATGGATGCGATTTTGGATGCAATAAAAAATCCAAAAAATTCGTCCCGTGAAGTCACCGCCGACCCGCATCGCGTTGGTTGGCCAAACGGTTCCGCCGGCCGCGTCACATCGCAGCCAGGAGGCGCCGGAATCGTGAAACCACTTCGGCTTGCATCAACCCGAAGGCGTTCCAGTCAATGCGGCGGAGTCTGCCGGGGTCTTCCGCGAACCGGTCCTGTCGTTCAACCCACGAGGGGGTGGCGTCGAAGCGCGGAGACATGTGACCGGTCACCCGAACCGCGACACCTGCGGGCCTGCGGCATCGAACACCCGGCGCGCCTGCGGAAACGCATGCCGGATCCGATCGGGTGCAGTCGCTTCCTGTGCACCGCTCATCCAGAAATTCCACTCTGGCTCCGGAACGTGAATCCTGGCTTGAGGGAATGCGAGACCTCGCCGCGGTCCGGTCAGGCCAAGGATGTGGTCGCCGTGGAAATGCGTGATGACTATGTCTGTGACATCGTGAACGCCGAAACCCGCCGCCGCGAGGCCTTGGGTCAACAGGCCGGTGCATCCGGGACCGCCCGGCCCGAAGCCCACATCGAACAGGATCAGTTCTCCGTCACGTTCCAGGCCGAAAACCGTGACGGTCAGGGTGAAATTGCCTTCCGCCATGCCGGAGCCCCGCAGCGCCAGGGCCACCGTCTCGGGCGCTGCGTTCCGGACAAGGTCCGGTTTCAACGGCCGGTGATTGCGCCCCTCGTGAAATGCGTAGAAGGTCAGAAGTCCAACCCTTGTCCTGTGCAAGTCGGCGGATGGTGTGTTCAGGCTCATTCGTCGCTCCTTTTGCCTTACCGTGCAATTGTCCGCATAGGCACCTGCGCCGCGAACGGCCGCGCCGACGGTCACCTTCGGCGCATCGCGGAAGAGATATGGTTTCGCAGTGCTAGACTGTCGCATCGCGCGCACTTCCCGATGAAGATCAAGATTTCTGCATTATATCTTGCATGCAGTATTGTGAGTGGATTAGTAGCTGCATGCAAGCACATCCGCCCAAGGCGGAGGCCGCCAGCCATGCAGACTATTCGTGTAGGGCGGGACGGGCCCGCATCCTTCCGACGGGAAACACTGGACATGGCGCAATTCGCCGCGACAAAAGCCGTTCTCGTCTATGTGGCGGTGTTCTTCCTGACCAGCATTGCGCTGCGCGGCGGCAAGCTGCTAGTGGCGCTCGGGGCCCTTCACCTGGGAGCGAACGCGTTTCTGGTTGGCATTCTGGCAGCCGGTTTCGCGGTCATGCCGCTAATCCTCTCGGTGCCCGCCGGGCGCGTTGCGGACCGGATCGGACCGCAACGGCCAATCCTGTTCGGCAGCTGCGCGATGGCGCTTGCGCTAGTCCTGCCGGTCCTGTACTATCATTTGGCCGTTCTTTTCCTGTGTGCCGTGCTGCTGGGACTTGGACAGATCGCAATCCAGATTTCGGTCCACATCGCCGTGGGCCTCATCAGTACTGCCGAGCAACGGTCCGGCAATTACGCCACTCTAACGCTTGGCGTCTCGGTCGCCGCCTTCGTCGGGCCGCTGATCGTCGGCGCAACGTCCGATCATTTCGGTCTTCAGCCTGCCTTCGCCGTGTCCGCAGCAATGGCGGTCCTGATCGCCCTGCCCGCCTTGCGATTCAGCCGCAGCATCGCGTTACCGCCCGCGAAAGCACGCGACCGCAAGGGAGAGCACCTCCTGGATCTGGTGAAGGGCCGCGCTTTGCGGCAAGTCATTGTGATGAGCGCGGTCGCAATGACCGGCGTGGAGCTCTTCGCCTTCTACATTCCGGTCTACGGGACGTCGATCGGCCTCTCGGGGACGACCATAGGGATGGTGCTGGCCGCCTACGCTGCAGCGGCCGTCTTCGTCCGCCTCGGCGCCCGCTATCTTCTGAAGGGCCGGGACGAAGCACTTGTCCTTTGTTTCGCCATGCTCGTATCGGCCGGGGCGTTTGCCTTGCTACCCGTCTTTCCGAACGTCCATGCCTTGTTGTCGCTCTCTTTCCTGCTCGGGCTCGCACTTGGCCTCGCCTCGCCTCTCACGCTGTCGCTGTCCTACAGCCGGGCACCCGAGGGCCGGTCAGGCGAGGCGCTGGGACTGCGTATCACGGTCAACAAGATCACGCAGATTGCGGTACCTCTGACTTTCGGAGCCTTAGGGGTCGCGTTCGGCGTCGCGACGGTTTTCTGGGGAAATGCGGTGATCCTCCTGCTCGGCGGACTGATTTCTGCGGCCGGACTTAGGCCTCGACCAGGGGGTTCCGCAGAATGATCGCCGCGAAGGCGTTCTTTTTTGCTCAGGCCCGTAATCTCATGGTCTCGCATTGTGAACGGCCCCCCGTTTCGACCGGACACTTGGGCATAACCATGGAGGCTTAGGCATATGCCTGAGCACGTGCTTATGTCTGAGATAGATATCATCACCGATGGCGGCCGTCGACGCCGCTGGACTGCCGCCGAGAAGCTGCGGATCGTGGAAGAGACGCTGGACGACCGAGCCAGCATCTCGGTGGTCGCGCGCCGCAATGGCGTGGCGCCGAACCTGCTGTATCGTTGGCGCCGGCTTATGCTCAAAGGGGGGAGTGTCGCTGTGTCCGAGGGTAATCTCCCCATTTTTAACGGGGCGCATTCGTAGAACTTACGCGGCCATTTTCAGCTTCATGACGGGTGTGATGCCGCCGATGCCCATGTTTGGACGATCGTTGTTATATGTCCAGAGCCATTGTGTAGCCTGATCCTGTGCCTCCTCGATGCTCTCGATGATGTATTGATCCAACCACTCGTGCCGAACCGTCCGGTTGTAGCGCTCGACATAAGCGTTCTGCTGCGGTTGGCCGGGTTGGATGTGCTGGATCGTTATACCCTGCTTCTCAGCCCACATTCTGAGCTTCTCGCTGATGTATTCGGGGCCATCATCCACCCGAATGGTGCCGGGCTTACCGCGCCACTCGATGATGCGGTCCAGGCTGCGAATGACCCGCTCTGCGGGCAACGGGAAGTCCACCTCGATCCCCAGCCCTTCTCGGTTGAAGTCGTCCGGCACATTTAGCAGCCGAAAGGCACGGCCGTCGCCGAGGCGATCCGCCATGTAGTCCATCGACCAGGTCACATTGGGCGCGTCTGGCACCGCCAAGACATCAGGCTTCTCCCGTTTCAGCCGCTTTCGGGGCTTGATCCGCAGGTTCAGTTCCAACTCGCAGTAGATCCGATAGACGCGTTTGTGGTTCCACGGGTGACCTTTGACGTTCCGCAGATGCAGGAAACACAGGCCAAATCCCCAAGTCTTTCGCGCATCTGTCAGCCCCGTCAGCAGATCGGCAATCACCTCGTTCTCGTCCTTCAGCTTTGGGCTGCAACGATAACAGGTCTCGCTGACCCCGAAGGCCCGGCACGCCAGCGCGATGCTCACGCCCCGTCGTTCCACCGTCGTTTCGGCCATCTCGCGCCGTTGAGATGGCCGATCTACTTTTTTCCAAGCGCTTCCTTTAACAGATCGTTCTGCATGCTCAGCTCCGCATACATCCGCTTCAGCCGGCGGTTCTCTTCTTCCATCGCCTTCATCTGGCTAACCATTGACGCATCCATGCCGCCATACTTGGCACGCCATTTGTAAAACGACGCATCGCTCATACCATACTCGCGGCAAAGCTCGGCAACCGGAACACCGCCTTCGGCTTGCCGCAGGATCGCAAGGATCTGCGCCTCAGTGTATCTGCTTGTCTTCATTCAAAATCTCCTCAAATATCTTGCCGAGAAAATTCTACTTTTGAACACCACTAATTTTAGGGGAGATTACCGCCTGAGCTTTCCGATCCTGCGCAAACGCGTCGGGTTCTGACCCTGCTTCTGCCGTCGGAATACTAACGACCCCGCTCCCCCAAGGACCGCTCTTGACCGCCCTTGCAAAAAGGCGGTCCTTTCGCATTGGCGGGTTCCAAGGGATGCGATGATCGCGTTCCGCCCGCCTCAGCCATTCCCATTGCCTCCATAGAATGGCGTCGGGTCTAGTCGAAAGACTAATGGGCAGGCTTTCGACTTGCGTCCTAGGACACAAGCCGCCGGGCCCTTTCAGCAATTCGAGAAATCGTTCCAGCACTCCGCTGAGCGGTAAACAGAGTCAATGATGGCGCCTGTACGATCCCTCGGCCGACAATCTCCCCGGTCGTCAACGCACCTACCCGTGCACGCTCCTTGACCCCGGCTGTATTCTCCATGCCGCGGACCATACCCGCCGCCCCACCAAACACGTTCGGCCCTACCACCACCATGAAATTCCCCGACAGCCCGCGCACTATGAGCGGCGTCGCGGCAACGAAGCCCTTTGCCAGGAACACCATCACGAAGAACGGAATGAGCGAGCCGATATTGGTCGCGGAACCCGGATCGCCGAGCTGCGCGAGGAGCGCATTTGCCATGCCGACGACAGTCGAGAACATTGCCGCGATGACGACGGGGTAGAAGGCATGGCTGACGGTGGTCGAGACCCAGCGGTGGAAGAAATCCTTCGTCGCCTCGAAGAGCGAGAGCGCGATCATGACCGGTGCGAGGCCAAGCATGAGGGTCAGCATCATCTTGGCGAATATCAGCACGATGCCGGTCATGAAGCCGAGGAGGCTCAGGAGCACAAGGCCGATGCCACCGAGGATCGCGCCGGTCATCCAGTTGAGGTTGCTGCCGATGGCGTTCAGATACTGGCTGAACTTCTCGATCAGGAAGTCAAATTCAGAAGCAAAGTAGGTGGCCCCTGCCCCGCCGCCCCCCACGGACGAGATCAATGCGCCCGCGACATAGTCCAAGCCTCCGATCACCGCGTTGGCGACCGCATTGAATTGCACCCAGTTGAAGGCGAAGAGCCCGACCAGCAAAAGCTTCAGGAGGTACCAGAAGAAGCTCGCGCCATCCATGCTGCGGTACTGGAAGGCCATGTTGATGAAGAGCCCGATGGCCGAGAGGGTCACCATCAGCAGGACGATCGTGCCGATATTGCTCGCGACCGCCCCGAACTGGGACTCCGCGGCATCGGCGAGGAAGGCATCGGCCGTTCCGACCATCCAACTGACGACACCCATTACCAGTTACCTTGGCCTTCGCAGATCTGTCGTACGCCGGCTTCCAGCGACTTGCGTGTATCGACCCACTCAAGCCGCACTGCGGTATGATCTGGTTGTGGCAGTGCATCGAACCGATCTTGGTACTCTTTGTCAGCACCATCCCATGCCGGAAATCGAACCTCGCAGGAACAGTCCCCAGTTTCTGCGATCCGCTCCCAAGCCCGCAACTCGTATAGGTCCATCATCGTCAGCGCCTTGTAAGCCTCGCGCGGATGCAGTTCATCCATCCAGGCAGGGCGCGCGGGGCGCTCGTTGCAGATGCGGTACTGCTGCGGCGCCATGTCAACGGTGAGGTCGGTCGACACTTCGGGCGCGCCCTCGGCCAATGCCGGACCGGC
>NZ_JBLXFX010000018.1:0-63733 GCF_048261495.1 Salipiger sp. | reverse complement strand
TCGAAACCGAAGACGGCAGAGGCCGCGACTTCTCCGCAATGCTCCCCAGATTCGAAAAACGCCGACGGTGAAAAGGGACCGGCGCCGCCCGGCAAGGGCGGTGCCCCGGCTAGTGCGGGTGCAGCACCGCGCCGCCGCAGGCGGAGATGATCTGCCCGGTCACGTAGCCAGACAGGTCCGTGGCGAGGAATTCCAGCACGTTCGCCATGTCCTCGACCTGGCCGAAGCGGCGCAGCGCGATCGCCTCCAGCTGCGCCCCGGTACCGATGCCCATGGCGGGGTCGAGCCGCTTCAGCCGGGCGGTTTCCACGATGCCCGGCGCGATGGCGTTGACGCGGATGCCGTGGGGGCCGAGCTCGGCCGCGAGCGTGCGGGTCAGGTAGGCCACCGCGGCCTTGGCGGCGCCGTAGATCGCGAGATTGCCGCCTTCGAGCAGCGAGATCCCTGTCTGGGACGAGATGTTGACGATCGCCCCCGAACCCTGCCGCTTCATCACCGGCGCGACGGCGGCACAGCAGAGCTGCGCGGTCTTGAGGTTCGCCGCGATCAGGTAGTCGAAGGCCTCGGGCGTGGTGTCGCTGGGCAGGGTCCCGCTGTTGCGCGCGACCGCCACCCCGGCATTGTTCACAAGCACGTCGACGCGTCCGAAGGCGTCCACCGCGGCATCGACCAGCGCCTGTGCCGCCTCCGGGCGGCTGAGGTTGCCCTCGAACCCGATGGCGCGGCGCCCCAGCGCCTCGACCTCGGCCATGACCGACTCGGCGGTCAGATCCTCGCCGATGCGGGCGGCCCCGGCGAGGTTGAGGTCGGCGATGGCCACATCCGCGCCGAGCCGGGCGAGGCGCAGCGCGTAGGCGCGGCCGATCCCGCGCGCGGCGCCGGTGACGATGGCGGCCTTGCCCGCCAGCGGCAGGGCGCTCAACTGGCGGCCAGGACTGCGCCGCCATCGGCGCAGATCACCTGTCCCGTCACGTATTGCGACAGATCGCGGGCGAGGAATTCGACCACGCCGGCGCAATCCTCGACCCGTCCCAGCCGGCGCAGCGGCAGGGAGTCGGCCTGCGAATTGGTGCCGAGCCCGCGCGCCGCGGCCTGTGCCGCCACCCGCGCGGTCATGATGATCCCGGGCGAGATCGCGTTGACCCGGATGCCGTGCGGGCCGAGTTCGGCCGCCAGCGCGCGGGTCAGCACCGTGACCCCGGCCTTGGCCGCGCCGTAGACGCCCAGCGGGCCGCCGGGCAGGGTCGACACGCCGGTCTGCGAGGTGACGTTGATGATGCTGCCGCTGCCCTGCGCGGTCATGATCGGGGCGACGGCCTGACAGCACAGCAGGCAGGAGCGCAGGTTGGCGTCCATCAGCAGGTCGTAGTCGGCCTGGCTGGTCTGCGTGGTCAGGGGGCCGCTGTCGCGCGCGATGGCGCCCCCGGCGTTGTTGACGAGGATGTCGACGCGTCCGAAAGCCTCGGTCGCCTGAGCGAACAGCGCCGTGACCGCCTCGGGCTTCGACAAGTCGCCCTGCACGCCGATGGCGCGGCGGCCCATGGCCTCGACCTCTTCGGGAACGGAGGCGGCGGTCAGATCCTCGCCCCAGTCGGCGGCGCCGGAAAGGTTGAGGTCGGCCACCACGATGTCGGCGCCGAGCTCTGCCAGCCGCAGCGCATAGGCACGGCCGAGGCCGCGCGCGGCGCCGGTGACGACGGCGACCTGGCCCTGCAGGGGCAGGGGGGAATGCGCGCCGGTCATGCGTGGAACCTCACCGCGACGTCGAGCGGCGCGCGCCCGGTGCGGGCGGCATTGGCGGCGACGGTCTCGTCCTCGTAGCCGAAGGAGATGCCCAGCAGCAGGCGGTTGTCGGCGCTGACGCCGAGATGTTCGCGGATGATCGAGGGATAGAGGCTGAGCGCCCCCTGCGCGCAGTTCGACACCCCGCGCGACACCATGGCCAGCATCAGCGTCTGTGTGTAGATGCCGAGGTCGACCGCCTCGCGTTCCTCGAAGGCGCCCGGCATGAAGATGAACACCGCATGCGGCGCGCCGAAGAATTCGAGGTTGCGCCGATAGGCCCAGTCGCGGCGCGGCCGGTCGTGCCGGTCGATGCCCATGGCGCCGTAAAGCTGCACCGCCGCGTCGATCTGGCGTTCGCGGTAGACGCCTTCGAAGCCCCGGTCGGCGCGGAAATCCGGGTCCGGCGCGATGCCGTCCTGCGAGGCCGCGACCATCGCCTGCCCGAGACGGACAAGGGCCTCGCCCGAGACCACGTGCGAGATCCAGGGCTGGACGTTGCAGTTCGACGGCGCGGCCTGCGCCATCGAGAATATCTCGCGGATCGTCGCGTCCGGCACCGGGTCGGGCCGGTAGCCCCGTACCGAGCGGCGCCTTGCCAGGGCTTCGTCCAGGCTCATCATCGGATCGTCTCCTCTCATGCCGTCCTCCGCGCGATCTGCATGCCCCGCATGGCATAGGCCCGGGCCAGCCGGTGGCCGACGCGGGCGCTGTCGGGCAGGGTGGAATTGCCCAGTTCTCCGCGCACCGCGACACCGGCGCTGCCGACCGCGGCGCGGAACATGGCAAAGACCCGGTGGAAATCCGTCATGCGCTCGGTGCTGCCCGCCGCGGCGTAGTAGCTTTCGAGATAGGGCGCCTCGTCCGGGATGCCGAGCCCGCCGAGGTCCAGCCCCAGCAGCCCGCCGTTTTCGTCCGGGGCCATGTGCCAGGCCTGGGTGTTGAAGGCGACATCCACCAGCGGATGCCCCAGCGTCGACAGCTCCCAGTCGAGCACGCCGATGACGCGCGGTTCGGTCGGGTGGAACATCATGTTCCCGATGCGGAAATCGCCGTGGCAGAGCGACAGAAGCTCGCTGTCCGGGATGCGCGCGTCCAGCCAGGCGATCATCGCGTCAAGGTCGGGGTTGTCGCCGTCGCCCTTGCGGTACTGCTGCCAGAGCTGCGACCAGCGGCTGATCTGGCGACTGAAGTAGTTGCCGGGGCGCCCGTAGTCGCCCAGCCCCGCCGCGGCGAAATCGAGGCGGTGGATGCGCGCCATCGTCTCGCACATGGAGGCGTACATCGCGGCGCGTTCCGGCGCGGTCACGCCGGGCGCGGCGTATTCGGTGAACACCCGCCCGTCGAGCCGCTCCATCAGGTAGAAGGGCGTGCCGAGCAGGCCCTCATCCTCGTGGTAGTGATAAAGCTCCGGCACCGGCACGTCGGATTGCGCCAGCGCCGTCATCACCCGGTATTCGCGGTCGATGGCATGGGCGGATTTCGCCAGCCGGCCCTGCGGCTTCTTGCGCAGCACGGCGCGCCAGTCGCCCGCCTCGACGAAGTAGGTCGGGTTCGACATGCCGCCGTCGGTGGCGCGCAGGGACAGCTCGGGCACCGGGCGGCCGAGAAAACCGGCCAGGAACCCGCGCAGCGCCTCGGGGTCGAAATCGGTGCCCTGCGGGGCGCTCGCGACCCCGGCGCTCATGCCGCACCGCGCCCGAAACCGAAGAGCTTGTGGGCGATGCGGCGCTTCTGCACCTCTTCCGAGCCCTCGGTGATCTTGTAGCGGCGGTGATGGCGGTAGATGTGTTCGAACGGCTTGTGCCGGGAATAGCCGAGCCCGCCGTGCACCTGCATGGCGAAATCCGCCGCGCGGCAGACGAGGTTGTTGCCCATGTAGTTGCAGATCGACACCTCGTCGGTGATCTCTGCCGGGGCCATGCGGTCCATCTTCCAGGCGGTGCGGAAGATGTAGTTGCGCACCATCTCGCATTCGGCGTGAAGCTCGGCCAGCGGGAACTGGATCGCCTGCCGCGTGGCGAGGGATTCGCCGAACAGCTCGCGTTCCTTGGCATAGTTGACCGCCTCGGAAATGCAGTAGCGCGCGGCGCCGGTGCTGCCCGCCGCCTGCCGGATGCGGTTCTCGTGGATGAACATCATCGCGATTTCCAGGCCGCGCCCCTCTTCGTGCAGGATGGCGCTGTCGGGCACCCGGCAATCGACCAGGTCCACGTCGGCGTGGTCGGTCGGCATGTTGAAGGTCCAGAGGTTGCGCACCCAGTTGTGGCCGGGCGCGTCGGTCGGCACGATGAAGGCGGTGATGCCCCGGCTTTCGCCGTCCTTGCCGCTGGTGCGCGCGAAGACGAGGTTGGAATGCGCCCGACCGACCTGCGAATTCCAGCGCTTCTTGCCGTTGATGACCCAATGATCGCCGTCGCGCACCGCCCGGGTTTCGAGCCAGGTCGCGTCCGAGCCATGCCCCGGTTCGGTCAGCGCGAAGCTGAGGTGCTTGGTGCCGGTGATGATGCCCTCGATGAAGCTCTTCTGCTCCTCGGTGCCGTAGCGCGCGATGGCGGGCACGATGGGAAAGTTGCCGACGACCGAGTTCTCGTCCTGCAGGTCGTTGTGCAGGCCCAGCCCCTTGCCCGCGAGATGCTCGCGCACCACCGCGTTCATCAGGTTGCCCGCCGCCTGTCCGCCGCAGCTTTCCGGCAGGCAGAGACGCAGGAACCCGGCGGCATCGGCGCGGCGCTCCATCTCGGTCAGCACCGCGCGCCAGTCCTCCGACGGCGCACCGTCGTTTTCCCAGTCGGTGCGGGCATATTCCCGGCGGTGGTCGAAGAACCGGATGTTCTCCGCCTCCAGCGGCTTGATCTCGGTTTCGATGAAAGCGTCCAGTTCGGCCAGCTTGTCGGTGATGTTCTTTGGCAGATCGAAGTCCACGCAATCCCCTCCCTTGAGATCGTCGGGCGCCGGGGCGGGGTGCCCCGGCGCGAATGTCAGGCCTCGGCCGTCACGTCGGAATGCCGGGCGGCCTGGTCCTTGAGCACGAATTTCTGGATCTTGCCGGAGGCGGTGCGCGGCATGGTGTCGATCACCTCCAGCGCCTCGGGCCAGTATTGCTTGGCCACGCCCTTTTCCTTCATCCAGGCGCAGAGCGTTTCCATGGTGAAGGGCGCGTCGTCCTTGAGCGTGAGGAACGCGCAGCCGCGTTCGCCCATGCGGGCATCCGGGTAGCCGACGATCGCCGCATCCGCCACGCGCGGATGGCTGTAGAGCACCGCCTCCACCTCGACCACGGGGACGTTCTCGCCGCCGCGGATGATGATGTCCTTGGACCGCCCGTCGATGCGGATGTAGCCGTCGGCATTCATGTAGGCCAGATCGCCGGTGTCGAACCAGCCTTCCGGGCCGCGCCCGTCCAGCCCCGGCTTCTTGTAATAGCCGAGGAACTGCTGCGCCCCGCGGAAGTAGAGCCGCCCGGTCTCGCCCACCGGCATCGGGTTCAGATCCTCGTCCGCGATCAGCAGCTCGACCCCCTCGACCGCGCGGCCGTCGGTGGAGGCGGAATGCAGGTGCGCCTTTTCCGGCTCCGTCAGGCTGCCCGAGAGCGCCTCGGTCATGCCCCAGAGCGACGAGGCGCCGAGGCCCAGCATGGAGCGGGCGTTCTCGATCACCACCGGCGGGATCTGCGCGCCGCCGCAGAGGAAGGTGCGCAGCGCCGGTTTCTCGGCGCCTTCGGACACCACCCGGCACATGTCGGCCAGGAAGGGCGTCGCGCCCGGCATGTGGGTGGCGCCCTCGCGCACCATGATCGCGACCGCGGCCTTGGGTTCCCAGACGTCCATCATCACCAGCGTGCCGCCGAAATAGAGCGCCTGCACCATCGCCGCCGCATAACCCGTCATGTGGCCGAACGGGGTGCAGCCGAACACCACCTCGTCATCCCCGAGCCCGAAGCGTTTGCCGAGCGCGGTGA
Organism: Salipiger sp.; assembly: GCF_048261495.1. Classification (GTDB taxonomy): domain Bacteria; phylum Pseudomonadota; class Alphaproteobacteria; order Rhodobacterales; family Rhodobacteraceae; genus Salipiger. The sequence goes on along the minus strand of NZ_JBLXFX010000018.1, from coordinate 57,990 downwards.
CGCAGGCGGTCAGGGTGTTGAAACAGTGCATCACCCCCTTGGGTTCGCCCGTGGTGCCGGAGGTGTACATCAGCACCGCCATCTCGTCGGTCGCGACCGGGGTGCCCTCGGCGGCGGAGACCGGCGCGGCGCCGGAGTTCATCACCAGTTCGCCAAAGTCGCGGCTGTCGCCGCCGACCTCGATGACATGCTGCAGGTGCGGCAGGTCGGCCCGAAGCCCGTCCAGCATCGGCCCGAAGGCGAAGCCGCGGAAGCTGTGCGGGATGAGAATGGCCTTGGCCTCGGCAAAGCCCAGCATGAAGCGCAGCTCGCGCTCGCGGAAGATGTGCATGAGCGGGTTCGGCACCGCGCCGATGCGCCCGAGGGCGAGCGAGGCGACGACGAATTCCCACCAGTTGGGCAGCATCACGCCGACGACGTCGCCGGGGCCGATGCCCATGGCGCGGAACGATCCCGCCGCCTGCGCCACCGCATCGCCCAGCTCGGCGTAGGTCAGCGTGTGAAACGGCGCGTCATAACCCGCGTCCTGGCGATAGGCGACGACGGCCTTGCGCTCCGGATGTTTCGCGATGGCGGCCTCCAGCAGATCGTCGAGCGTCTTGTCCTGCCACCAGCCCGCATCGCGCATTGCCTGCTTGTGGGCGACCAGATCAAACCCTTCAGACATCCCCGTTCCTCCCTGAGCCGGAGTCCGCGCGGTTCCTCTTCGCGCGTCCTCCCAAATTAAGTAATCTAGGTTACTATACAAAGGCACATCATATTGTGCCCTGTCAAGCGCCCCGTCGGTTTTCCGGGGCCCGGCGGTGTCAGTAGACGAACTTGCCCGCCGGATGGGTGGCCGAGATCCCGCCGTCCACCGGCAGCAGCTGGCCGTCCATGTAGGCCGCGTCATCCGAGGCGAGGAAGGCGGCAACCCCTGCCATATCCTCGACATATCCGGGCCGCTGCATCGGCGTCAGCTTGCCCATGCGGTCCTCCTTGCCATTGGCGCGGGCCCAGTCGAACATCGGCTTGGTGAGGCCGGTCTCGGTCAGGCCGGGCAGGATGGCGTTGACCCGGACATTGGTGCCCGCAAAGGCGCAGGCGGCGGTCATGGTGAGGTGATTCACCCCGGCCTTGGCGGCGCCGTAGGCCTCGGTCCCGCCGCGCGCCCGCAGGCTCCCGGTCGAGGAATTGAGGATGATCGACCCGCCGCCGTTGGCCGCCATGTAGCTGCCCGCGAGCTTGCAGGCGACAAAGGCGGTGATGACGTTGTCGCGGAACATGCCCTCCCATTGCGCCACCGTCTGCTCGGCAAAGGGTTTGACGGAATCGGTGTTCCCGGCATTGGCAAAGAACACCTCCAGCCCGCCGTGTTCCGCGACCATGCGGTCGATGGCGCCCTGGATGCCGGCCTCGTCGCCCGCATCGGCGACGTGGGTCAGGCAGGTGCCGCCCGCCGCGCGCACCTCGGCGGCGGTTTCTTCCAGCGGCGCCTCGCGGCGTCCGACGACCATGACGATGGCGCCCTCTTCGGCAAAACGCAGCGCGCTGGCGCGGCCCATGCCGCTGCCGCCGCCGGTGATGATGGCCCTGCGGCCCTGAAGTCGTTTCATGCATCCTCCCCCGATGCGCCGGCCCTCCTGCCGTTGCATCTTCCCGTTGCAATCCTTGGAGGGCATTGTACGGTAAGCTTGATGAAAGTAAACTAGCGTTCTACATTGGGGGAGGAATTCTCATGGCCGGCGCACTCGATCATATCGGTATCTTCGTGGCCGATCTCGACACCGCGATCCCGTTCTACCGCAGCCTGATCGGACAGGGCGACCCGGTCCTGCGCGAGGTGCCCGAGCTGGGCCTGCGGCTGGCCTTCTTCACCAATCAGGGCGGGCTGGCGATCGAACTGGTCGAATCCTCGGGCAAGTCCGAGATGCGCCCCGGCGACGTGGTGGTCGCGCTCGAGGTCGACGACCTCGAGGCCGAGATCGCCCGACTTCGGGACGAGGGCATCAGGGCCTACCACCAGAAACCGACCGAGAACCTGCCGCTGCACCGTGGCTGGATCACCAAGGGCGACGGCCACGGCACGATCATCGAGCTTTGCCCGAAGGGGGATGTCGCCCGCTTCGTCGCGGGCGAAGCGGGCTGAGGCAGGTTCCGGCGCAGCCTCAGATCTTGCGGCTGCGCCCCTCCCAGAACGGATCGCGCAGCACGTTCTTCTGCACCTTGCCGGCCGGGCCGACCGGAAGCGGCTCGTCGCGGAAGGTGATCGACTTGGGGCATTTGTAGCCGCCGATCCGGGTGCGGCAATGGGCGATCAGATCCTCGGCCGAGGCGCTGTGACCGGGGCGCGGCACGACGATGCCGTGCACCTCCTCGCCCCAGGCCTCGGAGGGAATGCCGATCACCGCGGCCTGCATCACCGCCGGATGGCTGTAGAGCGCGCGCTCGACCTCGATGGAATAGACGTTCTCGCCGCCGGTCACGATCATGTCCTTGACCCGGTCGGCCACGTAGACATAGCCGTCCGCGTCCATGTGCCCGGCATCGCCCGAGAACATCCAGCCGTCGCGCAGCGCCTTCGCCGTCTCCTCGGGTTTGCCGAGATATTCCTTCATCAGGTAGTCCGAGCGCATGATGATCTCGCCCGCCTCGCCGCGCGGCCGTTCGGCGCCGGTCTCGGGATCGACGATGCGGATCTCGACCCCCGGTGCCGGCTGGCCGCCCGCGCCGATGCGATGCGCGGTCGGGCCGTCGAACACGTGGTCCCGCCAGCGCAGCATCGAGGCGAAACCGCCGGTCTCGGTCATGCCGTAGATCTGGTAGAAGCGCCATCCCGGCAGCTTCTTCGAGGCCTCCTCCATCAGTTCGCGCGGCATGGGCGATCCGCCGTAGACCAGCGTGCGCAGGCTCGACAGATCGTAGCGCGCGAAATCGGGGTGGTTCAGCATCATGGTGATCATCGTCGGCACCATCACCGCGTTGGTCACCTTGTGTTCGGTGATCGCCCGCATCATCGGCACCGGCTCGAACTTGGGCAGCACGACATGGGTGCCCCCGGTCAGCGTGATGTAGAGCGCGGCGCTGGAGGCGGAGAAGTGGAAGAACCCGCCGACATAGGCAAAGCTCAGATCCTCGATGTCGGGCAACATGCAGAGATAGGCCAGCGTGGCCGAACACAGCGCCTGGTGGGTAAAGGCGACGCCCTTGGGATCGCCCGTGGTGCCGCCGGTGTAGAACACCGCGTACATGTCCTCGCCGCCGCGTCCCGCATCCTCGGCCGGGGCGGTGTCGGCGATCAGCGCCTCGTAGGACAACATGCCCTCGGGCACCGCGCCTTCGCCCATGTAGATCATCGCCCGCAGCGGAAACTCCGCCGCGAGCTTGCGCGCCTGCTCGACGAAATCGGTGCCGACGAACAGCATGCGGGCATTGCAGTCGCGCAGGGCATAGGCGTTCTCGGCCTCGGACCAGCGCACGTTCATCGGGGCGAAACAACCGCCCGCGTGGGGGATGGCATAGAACAGCTCGACGTATCGGTCGTTGTTCATCGACAGCACCGCCACGAAATCCCCGGCTTCGAGACCGAGCCCGCGCAGCGCGCCGGACAGCCGCGCGACACGGTCCGCCACCTGCGTCCAGCTGCGGCTGCGGTCCTCGAACACCGTCGCAGTGCCCTGCGGGTTCGCGGTCACGGCCTGTCGGACGAATTGGGTAATCTGCATCGGTCTCCTCCCCCTTGGCGTTCCACGGCTTGCAGCAGTCCGTGAAAGATGGTTAGCTACAGTATAGTAATAACGTACATAATAAAGGAAGCGGAATCGTGACTGGCCCATTGTCCGATGTGAAGATCGTGGAACTGGCAGGGCAGGGGCCCGCGCCCTTTGCCGGCGCGTTGCTGGCCGATTTCGGCGCCGACGTGGTGATCGTCGACCGCCCGCCCGAGGGCGGCTGGCAGCCCGAGGTGCCGCGCCCCTTCGACTTCTACAACCGCAACAAGCGGTCTGTCGCGCTCGATCTCAAGTCCGAAGCGGGGCGCGCGACGGCACGGGCGCTGATCGCCGGGGCCGATATCCTGATCGAGGGCTACCGCCCCGGGGTCGCCGAACGGCTGGGTCTCGGCCCCGAGGAGTGCCTGGCGCTGAACCCGGCGCTGATCTACGGCCGGATGACCGGCTGGGGGCAGGACGGGCCGATGGCGCAGGAGGCCGGGCACGACATCAACTATCTCGCCATGACCGGCGCGCTGCATGCCATCGGGCAGGCCGACGCGCCGCCGCCGCCGCCGCTGAACCTGGTGGCGGACCTGGGCGGGGGCGGCATGTTCCTCGTCACGGGGCTGCTGGTGGCGCTGCACCATGCCCGCGCCACGGGGCAGGGGCAGGTGGTGGATTGCGCCATGCTCGACGGGGTGTCGCAGCTCATGTCCGCCTTCCACGCCTTCCGCCAGCAGGGCAGCTGGACCACCAACCGTCAGGACAACATCGTCGACGGCGGCGCGCCCTTCTTCGGCACCTATGCCACGCGGGACGGCAAGTATGTCTCGGTCGGCGCGATGGAGCCGAAGTTCTACGCCAACCTGCTCGCCGGGCTGGGGCTGGATGCGGCCGAACTTCCCGACCGCGACGTGCGCGCCAACTGGCCCGCCCTGCGCGCCCGCTTTGCCGAGGTCTTTGCCACCCGCACCCGCGACGAATGGGAGGTGCACATGGCCGGGCGGGACGCCTGTTTCTCGCCGGTGCTCGACATGGACGAGGCCCGCGCCCATCCGCAGATGCAGGCCCGCGGCACCTTTGCCGAAATGGCCGGGCTGACCTGGCCCGCCCCGGCACCGCGCCTGTCGCGGACCCCGGGCAGCCTGCGCAACCCCGCGCCCGAACCCGGGGCGGACAGCGCCGCGGTCCTCGCCGACTGGGGCGTGACGGAGGCGGCGCGATGATCTTCGACGACGATCAGGCCGCCATCCGCGAGGCCGCCGACCGCTTTGCCCGCGACGTGCTCGCTCCCGGCTACCAGGCGCGGGAGAAGGTGCCGCTCGACCGCGATCTCGTGCGCGAACTGGGCACGATGGGCTTTCTCGGCACCGATCTGCCCGAGGCCTACGGCGGGCTCGGGGCCGATGCGATCATGACCGGCATCGTCGCCGAGGCGCTGGCCTACGGCGATTTCAACATCGCGGCGATCCCGGTGAACGTCTCGCTGAACGCCGCAGTGCTGCTGCAGCACGCCACGCCCGAGATCGCGCAGGAATGGGTGCCGCAGATGATCGCGGGCGAAAAGATCATGGCGATCTGCCTGACCGAACCGCGCGGCGGCTCGGATGCGGCGCGGCTGGAACTGCGGGCGCGGAAGGTCGGGGGCGACTACGTGCTGACCGGGGAAAAGACCTCGATCAGTTTCGTCGATAGTGCCGACATCTTCCTTGTCTTCGCCCGCACCGGCCCCGACGAGGGCGCGCGCGGCGTCTCGGCCTTCTTCATCCCCGAAGGCACGCCGGGCATCGAACGGCTGGTCTTCGACGATTTCGGTCACAAGGTCGTCGGGCGCGGGTCGCTGTTCTTTGACGACGTGGTGATTCCCGAACGCTACCGGCTGGGACCGGAGGGCAGCGGCTTTACCCAGGTGATGCACGGATTCGACTATTCCCGCGCCCTGATCGCGCTGGAATGCGTCGGGGCGGCGCGCGCCTCGCTCGACGAGGCCTGGGCCTACGTGAAGGAGCGTCAGGCCTTCGGGCGGCCCATCGGCCAGTTCCAGGGCGTGAGCTTTCCGCTCTCCGAGGGCGAATCGATGATGGAGGCGATCCGCCAGCTGGCCTACCACACGCTGCAGCTTCGCGAGGCGGGGATGCCCCATACCTCCGAAGCGGCCATGTGCAAGTGGATGGGGCCGAAATTCGCCGCCGAGGTGATCCACAACTGCCTGCTGTCCTTCGGGCATTACGGCTGGTCCATGGACAGCCCGCACCAGCAGCGCATGCGCGACGTGATGGGGCTGCAGATCGGCGACGGTACGGCGGGGGTGATGAAGCAGATCATCGCCCGGCAGAAGATCGGCCGCGCGGCGGTGCCCTACTGAGCCGCGGGGGCGCGCGAAAATCATCCAGCAAAAAATACGGTAGCGTATTTAAATCTTGGCAGATGCGATAAGATAAGCTAGCGTATTTTAATCTGGGGTAAATGTCCGAGGCGCCGATACCGCGCAGCCCGGCCGGTCCCGGTCGCGGCGAGTGGAAACGCCGCAGCTCATAGGGAGGAGCGATCACATGACTCTACGTTGGACCAAATCGGCCATCTCGGCCCTCGCGCTGGCCGTGGCCTCGGCCCTGCCGGCACAGGCGGACGTGACCATCGGCTATCTCGCCGCGCTTTCCGGCGCGCAGGCGGACATGACCGGCGAAGCCTCGCTGCATGCGGTGCGCATGGCGATCGAGGATTTCGGCGGCGAGGTGAACGGCGAAAAGATCGAGGTGCTGGTCGCCGACCACCTCGGCAAGCCGGATGTCGGTCTCGGAACCGCGCGCGAATGGGTCGACGAAAAGAACGTCAACCTGATGTTCAACGTCGATAACTCGGCGGTGGCGCTGGCCGTCAGCGACCTGATCCGCGACAAGAACGTGACGATGATGATGGGCGCCTCGAACGTCAAGCTCATCAACGAAAGCTGCGGGCCGCACCAGTCGATGATGCTGCTGGACACCTCGGCGCTGGCGCGCGCGGTCACCCTGCCGCAGGTCGAGGCGGGCGGCGACAAGTGGTTCTTCATCACTGTCGACTATTCGCTGGGCCACGATCTTCAGGCGCAGGCCACCAAGGCCATCGAAGGCGCGGGCGGGCAGGTTGTCGGATCGGTCATCCATTCGCCGCAGACCACGGATTTCTCGTCCTTCCTGCTGGAGGCGATGAACAGCGGCGCAAGCAACATCGGCATGGCGACCTTCGGCGCCTGGCAGAACACCATCTCCAAGCAGGCGCAGGAATTCGGCGTCACGGCGAGCCTGTCGCCGTTCTACCTGGCGATCACCGACATCCATTCCGCCGGGCTCGACACGTTGCAGAACGTCACCGGGACGATCCAGTTCTACTGGGACCAGAACGACGACACCCGCGCCTTTGCCACCCGGTTCCAGGAGGGCTACAGCCGTCCGCCGACCTTTACCAACGCCTATGCCTATGAATTCACGACGCATTACCTGAACGCGGTGAAGGCGACCGGCGGCACCGATGCGGATGCGATCCAGACCTGGCTGCAGGACAACCCGATGCCGCTCATCAACGGGGCGACGGCGACGATCCGTCCCGACGGCTACACCCTGCGCGACGTCTATTCCTACCGGACCAAGACCCCTGCCGAAAGCAGCGGCGACTGGGATTTCCTCGAAATCACCGGCACCGTGGCGGCCGACCAGATCGCGCCCTCGCTCGAGGACAGCGCCTGCCCGCTGGTGACCGGCGGCTGACGAGACCTCGCGGACGCGGGGGGCGAGCTTCAGGCGCTCCCCCGTCCGGACACCCGCGCGCGAACCCGCGCGCCGCAACATCAGGACCGGGAGGGGAAACGGTTGGCGGATACGGCTCTCGAAGTGCGGGGCATCACCAGGAGTTTCGGCGCGTTCAAGGCCGTGGACGGAGTCGACCTGGATGTGGCCACGGGCGAAATACACGCCCTGATCGGGCCCAACGGGGCCGGCAAGACCACCTGTTTCAACCTGCTGACCGGCAACCTGCCGCTGTCCTCGGGTACGATACGGCTCAACGGGGAAACCATCTCGGGCCTGCCGATGGACCGCATCGCCCGCAAGGGGCTGGTGCGTTCCTACCAGATCTCCTCGATCTTTCCCGATTTCACCGTGCTCAACAACGTCCGCTTCGCCCTGCAGCAGGAGCGGCGCAGCAACTTCGATTTCTGGCGCTCTGAACGGCGTCTCGACCGGCTGAACGAGCGCGCGGCGGCGCTGCTCGAGGATCTCGGCCTGTCGGACTGGGCCGGGACCCGCGCGGGCGATCTGCCCTACGGGCGCAAGCGGGCGCTGGAAATCGCCACGACCCTGGCACTCGACCCCAAGGTGCTGCTGCTCGACGAGCCGACCAGCGGCATGGGGCGCGAGGATATCGGCCGCGTCACCGACCTGATCCGCAAGGTCGCCGTCGGACGAACCGTGCTTATGGTGGAACATAACCTGCCGGTGGTCTCTGGGCTTTGCGACCGGGTCACGGTGCTGGCGCGGGGGCAGGTGATCTCTCGCGGGACCTATGACGAGGTGGCGGCCGACCCGCTTGTCGTCGAAGCCTACCTGGGGACCGCCCATGCTTGAGATCGCACGCCTGAACGCCTGGTACGGCGAAAGCCACGTCCTGCACGGCATCGACATGTCGGTGCCCGAGGGCAAGGTCGTCTCGCTTCTCGGCCGCAACGGCGCGGGCAAGACCACGACGATGCGCGCCATCATGGGCCTGATGGACCGGACCGAGGGCAGCATCGCCCTGCGCGGCGACAACCTGCTGAAACTGCGCCCCGACCAGATCGCCCGGCGCGGCATCGCGCTCTGCCCCGAGGACCGGGGGATCTTTCCCTCGCTCACGGTGAGCGAGAACCTGTTCCTGCCGCCGGTCATCGCCAGCGGCGGCATGACGACCGAACATCTCTACACGCTCTTTCCCAACATCAAGGAACGCGGATCGAGCCGGGGCACGCAGCTTTCGGGGGGCGAGCAGCAGATGCTGGCCATCGCCCGCATCCTGCGCACCGGCGCGCGGGTGCTGCTGCTGGACGAGCCGACCGAGGGTCTCGCCCCGGTCATCGTGCAGCAGATCGCCCGCACCATCGCCGAGATCAAGGAGCTGGGCTACACCATCCTGCTGGTCGAGCAGAACGCGCATTTCGTCGAGGGCCTCGCCGACGTGCATTACCTGATCGAGAACGGCGCCATCGTCGACCGGATGGAGGCGGCGGAATTCGCCGCCAACATCGACCGCGTCGACCGGCTGCTGGGGGTCTGAGGGAACGCCATGCTGTTTGATTTCAACATCAACCTGCTGATCGGCCAGATGGTGCTGGGGCTGGTGAACGGGGTGTTCTACGCCATCCTGTCGCTGGGCCTCGCCATCATCTTCGGCCTGCTCGGGGTCATCAACTTCGCCCACGGCGTGTTCTTCATGCTGGGCGCCTTCGTCGCCTACATGCTGGGCGAGACGCTGGGCATCGGCTACTGGGGCGCGCTGGTGCTGGCGCCGCTCATCATCGGCGCGCTGGGGCTGCTGGTCGAGGTGGCGCTGATCCGCCATCTCTACAAGCTCGATCACCTCTACGGGCTGCTGCTGACGCTGGGCCTCGCGCTGTTCGCCGAGGGCTTCATCCGCATCGTCTTCGGTCCGCAGGGCCTGCCCTACTCCATTCCGCCCAGCCTGCGCGGTGCGGTCAACCTCGGCTTCATGGTGATGCCGCTCTATCGGGTCTGGGTGGTCGCGGCGGGTGTCGTGCTCTGCCTCGTCACCTGGGCGGTGATCGAGCGCACGCCGCTCGGCGCCAAGCTGCGTGCCGCCACCGACAATCCGAAACTGGTGCAGGCCTTCGGGATCAACGTGCCGGTGATGCTGACCCTGACCTACGGCGCCGGCGTCGCGCTGGCCGCCTTCGGCGGGGTCATGGCGGCGCCGATCATGTCGGTCGATCCGGCCATGGGCACCAACATCGTCATCGTGGTCTTTGCGGTGGTGGTGATCGGGGGCATGGGCTCGATCCTCGGCTCCATCGTCACCGGCCTCGGGCTGGGCCTGCTCGAAGGGCTGACCAAGGCGGTCTTCCCCGAGGCCTCCTCCACCGTCATCTTCGTCGCGATGGTGGTGGTGCTGATCCTGCGTCCGCGCGGGCTGTTCGGGAAGATGGCATGAACGGCGCGGACATCGAACGTCACATCAAGGGAGCAAGGCGCGTGGCCGATCAAGGCAAGTTCGCAATCCTCGGATTCACCCCGGCACGGACGATCCTGTTCCTGGTCTTTGCCGCCGTCGTGGTGCTGTCGCCGATGGTGCTCTACCCGATCTTCCTGATGAAGATCTACTGCTTCATCATCTTCGCCTGCGCCTACAACCTTCTGCTCGGCTACACCGGGCTGATGAGCTTCGGCCACGCGGCGTTCTTCGGCATGGGGGCCTATCTCTGCGGCCATGCGGCGACGCAATGGGGCCTGCCGTTCGAACTCGCGGTGCTGGCGGGGACGCTGTTCGCCGGGGCGCTCGGGGCGGTGTTCGGCTGGATCGCGATCCGCCGGCAGGGGCTCTATTTCGCGATGATCACGCTGGCGCTGGCACAGATGGTCTATTTCATCGCGCTGAAGGCACCCTTCACCGGCGGCGAGGACGGCATCCAGTCGGTGCCGCGCGGCACCCTGCTGGGCATCGTCGATCTGGGCAACGACACGGCGCTCTACTGGATGATGTCGGTCATCGTGCTGGGAGTGCTGGTGCTCTACAACCGGATCGTGCATTCGCCCTTCGGGCAGGTGCTGCGCGCCATCGGCAACAATGCCGAGCGGGCTAAGTCGCTGGGCTACGACGTGGACCGCTTCAAGCTGGTGTCCTTCACCCTTTCCGCCGCGCTGTCGGGCTTCGCGGCCTCGCTGAAGACGGTGATCTTCGGCATCGCCACCCTGACCGACGTCTCCGTCACCGCCACGACCGAGGTGGTGCTGATCACCCTCGTCGGCGGCATCGGCACGATCTTCGGGCCGGTGGCCGGGGCCTACCTCGTGCTGGCGCTGGAGCATTTCCTCGCACCCTACGGGCCCTGGGTGCTGCTGATCCAGGGGGTGGTCTTCGTGGCCTTCGTGCTGGTGTTCCGCCAGGGGCTGATCGGCGGGTTGCAGAGGCTCTGGAAGGAGCACCTGTAAGCCGGCAACGCCCCGCGCGGAGCAAAGCCCGAAGGGCGCCGCGCGGGCGCCTGCCCGTCCCTGCGGGTCGGCGCGTTTGTGACGTTTTCAGGGACCTCGGGGCGATGCAGTCGATGGCACCATGACGCGTGCCGTTCAGCCGTCGCAGCGCCACCCCACGGGCAGGCGCCCGCGCGGCTCGGCACGACCTGGCGCCGGGGGGGCGGAGAATGCCCCCCGTTGCCGACCTCTCAGCGTCCCCGGAACACCGGCTTGCGCCGTTCGGCAAAGCTTGTCAGCCCTTCCCAGGCATCGTCCGTCGCGGCCAGCTTGGCCAGCGCCTGGGCCTCGTTCTCGAGCTGGGTCTCGAAGGCCTCGGTGCGGGCGCTCATCATGGTGCGCTTGATCTCGCCATAGGCCAGCGTCGGCCCCGCCGCGAGCTTGCGCGCCAGCTTTTCCGACGCGGCCGAAAGCGCCTCCGCCGGGGTCACGAAATCCACCAGCCCCGCCGCCTCGGCCTGCGCCGCGTCCAGCGATTCCGACAACAGCAGGAACCGCTTGGCCCGCGACAGCCCCATCCGGTTCGACAGCGACACGGTCGAGCCGGAATCGGCACAGAACCCGATCATCGAAAACGCCGCGTTGAATTTGACCGTCTCGGCGGCAAAGACCACGTCCGCCATCGCCACGAGCGACACCGCCCCGCCGGCAACGTCGCCGTGAACCTCGCAGATCACCGGCGCGTTCATGCGCTGCATCCGCCCGATGGCCATGTGCAGATCCGAGGTCCAGCCGATCACCTTGGCCGGAAGCCCCTCGCGGTCGGTGACGAAGCTGCGGATGTCGCCGCCGACCGAGAACAGCCGCCCCTCGGCCCGGATCAGCACCGCGCGCACGTCGGAGCGGGTGGCGAAGGCGACCGAGATCGCGTTCATGTCGCGGCAGAACGGCCCGTCTATCGGATTGCCGCGCTTGTCCTCCGTCAGCGTCACGACGGCAAGCCCGTCGTCGATGCGGCATGTCAGCGTGTCCAGTGCGATCTCGTCCATCCTGCGTCCTCCCGGGGTTCCGAAGCTCTTGCCAATGTTGTACATATGCGTACGATTAGCAAGAGCACGATATACGGCAGCCGCCGGATTTTGCCCGCGCCCCGGATGGCGGCGGGAAGGGGAGGGACCATGACAGACCTTGCAGAGCGCCCCGGCGCGCAGGATGCACCCCCCGAGGGGTTCACGCAACTGACCGGCCGGACCGCGATCGAATCCCACATCGGCCCGTTCTACGAACGCCGCCTCGAGGACGGCGCATGGCAGCTCGGCTTCCGGGTGACGACGGCCAAGCTCAACGGGATGGGAAATTGTCACGGCGGGGTGCTGGCGACCTTTGCCGACATCCAGGGCGCGGCGCTGAAAAAGACCATCGGGCTCAGGGTGAAAAGCCCGACGGTGTCGCTGTCGCTGGACTACGTGGCGCCGGCACCGGAGGGTGCCTGGGTGCAGAGCACGCCCGAAGTGGTGCGCGAGACCGGGCGGCTGCTGTTCTTCCAGGCGCTCGTCACCGCCGACGGCACGCCCTGCCTGCGGGCAAGCGGGATCTACAAGCTGGAGCGCGATTAGCGACCGGCGGCAGGGTCGGGCTGCCGGACCGCCCGGGGGCGATCCGGTGCTGCCTTCAGTTCGCGCCGTAGGTCGCGTAGAAGGTGAAGGGCCCGCCGAGGTAGCGCGGGAACCCGGCGCGGGTCGCGCAGTAGAAATCCGCGAGGTTGCGCTCTTCCTCCGCGATGCGCCCGCGCCAGTCCGCCGCCACCATCGCCGCCGCCGACAGGATCGACATGGCGGCCTCTTCCTCCGGGGTGGCGGGGTCCTCGAACCATTGCGGGTTGCGGTCGGCCATCGCCTGCGCCACGGCCTCGTCGCGCTCTGCGGGCGCGCCGATCCCGGCCAGCGCCGCGGCGCGGGTGCCGAGATCGCCGAGCGCCCCGGTGCGCGCCTCCATCGCCGCCGCAACCGCCGTGCCGAAGGTTTCCAGCCCCTCGGGCAGCGCGTTCTTGCGCTTGCGCTTGTCGTAATCGAGCCGCCCGAGGAACATCACCGCGATCATGTTGCGCGGCTCGACCCGCTGCACCAGGTCCTTGAAGATGTCGATCTCGGCGGCCACCCCGGCATCCATGTCGACCGTCAGGCCGCGGTCGAGACAATCGAGGATTGCCAGCTCTGCCGGGAAATGGCCGCCGGTCTCGCGCAGGTAGCGGGCGCGCACCGGGTCGGTGATCGCGTGAAGCGCGGCCCCGGTCTCCGGGGTCCAGTCCTCGCGGTCCCAGGGCTGGCGCGGATCGGGGCCGGAGCGGATCCAGGCCTCGGCCGCCGTCAGTTCCCTGCCCGCAGGCACGACCGCATGGGCCGCACCGGCGGCCAGCGCCTCGGCCGCGCCGAAGCGCGCGCCCTCGAGCAGGATCGGCAGCGACGCCGCGACCCCGACGCAGCGCGGCATCCGCTGGGTGCCGCCGCCGCCCGGCAGCAGGCCGACCAGCGATTCCGGCAGGCCGATCTGGGTTTCCGGCGCGTCGGTCAGCACCCGGTAATGCGCGGCGAGGGCGAATTCGCAGCCCCCGCCCAGGGCCAGCCCGTGGATCGCCACGGCGACCGGTTTGCCCGCCGTCTCCAGCTTGCGGAAGCCGCGCCCGATGGGGGCGAAATGCGCCACGGTGAGCGCGTCGCGCTCGGCCTCCGGCGCGGCCTTGATCATCTCGTAGGCCTCGGACAATTCGCCCAGGTCCGCCCCGGCGCAGAAGGCGCCCGGCTTGCCGGAAGAGATCACCACCCCCCGGACATCCGAACCCTTCAGCCAGTCGGCAAAGGCTTCGGCCTCGTGGATGGCCTCGTTCGAGAACACGTTCATCGACCGTCCCGGCATGTCGAAGATCAGGTGCAGGATCCCGTCCCCGGTCCGTTCGGTGCGGAAATTGTTCATCTTGGGCAAATCGCTCATGCGCCTGTCGCCTCCCCTCGCGCGAAAATCATGTGCCACAGGATAGTAAGCTTGCGCACATCATCAATCGCGACGTTACGTCTTTTGCGGAAAATAATAAAGCAGCGTACTATATGCTATACATGCAATGCCCGCGCGGATAGTCTGGCCCCGGATCAGATGGGAGGATTGCATGAGTCCGTATCGCAGCGACGTGTTGAAGGGAAAGCGGATTCTGGTGACCGGAGGCGGCACCGGGCTCGGCAAGGAGATGTCGGTGGGCTTTGCCGCCCATGGGGCGTATGTGGCCATCTGCGGCCGCCGCGAGTCGGTGCTGGCGGAGGCCTGCGCCGAGATTGCCGAGCGGTCGGGCGGGACGGCGGAATACCGCGTGGTCAACATCCGCGATGCCGAGGCCGTCGACGCCATGGTGGGCGATCTCTGGAACGACGCGCCGCTGACCGGCCTCGTCAACAACGCGGGGGCGAATTTCATCGCCCCGACCGAGTCGATCTCGCACCGCGCCTATGATGCCGTGCGCGCCACGGTGATGGACGGCAGCTTCTACGCCACACATGCCTGCGGCAAACGCTGGATTTCCGGGAACACGCCGGGGACGGTGATTTCCAACCTCGTGACCTGGGTGTTCTCGGGGTCGGCCTACGTGGTGCCCTGCGCCATGGCCAAGACCGCGATCCACGCCATGACCATGTCGCTGGCCGCCGAGTGGGGTCCCAAGGGCGTGCGGCTCAACGCCGTGGCGCCGGGGCCGTTTCCGACCGAGAACGCCTGGGAAAAGCTGAACCCGATCCCCGGCTCCTCGGTCGGGGCGACGCAGCCCGACATGGTGCCGATGCGCCGTTTCGGCGCGATGGACGAGTTGCGCAACATCCTGATCTTTCTGATGCTGGACGAATGTTCCTACGTGAACGGCACCACCATTCCCATCGACGGCGGCCACCGGCTGACCGCGCATTCCACCTTTGCCGAGCTGTCGAAGATGACGGACGAGGACTGGGCCAACGCCCGCGCCGCGCTCAAGGCCAGCCAGGAAAAGGAACGGCAGGGACGATGAGCGACGTTCTGCTCGACATCGACGGGCCGGTCGCGGCGCTGCGGCTGAACCGGCCGGACAAGCGCAACGCGCTGACCGATTCCATGGTCGACGAGTTGCTGGCGCGGCTGGACGAGGTCGCCGCCTCGGAGGCGCTGGTGCTGATCGTCACGGGCGAGGGCCGCGGCTTCTGCGCCGGGTTCGACCTGTCGCTGGCGGCAGAGGCGTCGGACGACGCGGGGTTCTGGATGACCCGGCAGGAGAAATACGCCTCGGTGGTCACCAGGCTGCGGGCGATCCCGCAGCCGACCATCGCCGCGGTGAACGGCGCGGCGGCGGGGGCGGGGCTGGGCCTCGCGCTGGCCTGCGACACGCGGATCGGCGCCACCGGCTGCCGGTTCACGTCGGCCTTCATCCGCGTCGGCATGTCGAGCTGCGACATCGGGGTGAGCTGGTTGCTGCCGCGCGTCCTCGGCACCACGCGGGCGTTCGAGATGATGCTGACCGGCCGCATGGTCGAGGCGGAGGAGGCCGAGCGCATCGGCCTCGTGCTGCGCCTGACGGAGCCCGAGGCGCTGCTGCCGGAGGCCCGCGCGCTGGCCGGGACCATTGCCGGGAACGGGCGCATGGGCACCTGGATGACCAAGCGCGGGATGTGGGCCAACCTCGAAACCGGGAGCCTGCAGGCGGCGATCGAGCTGGAGAACCGCACCCAGATCCTGATGCGCGGCACCGGCAGCCTGGAACGCCGCGCCGCGGAGCGCGGGTTCCTGAAAAAGGATTGAGGCGCGCCGCCGGGACCGGCGACCCCGGCCCGGCGCAGGCGCCGCTTCAGGTGCCCGAGCCCATCACCCGGCGCAGCCTCTCGCCGCCCGTCGCATCGTGCGATCCCGGCACGTTGATCGAAGTCGCGGTCATCACCGTGACCCCGTCGACCTCTGCCGTGATCCGCGAGAACAGCAGGCGTTTGCCGTTTTTGGTGACATCGGAGCGCCCCTCGACCCAATCGCCCAGCATCACCGGCCGCAGGTAGTCCACCGACAGCGTGACCGTCGGCATGGAGGTTTCCATCAGGCCGGCCCCGACCCGCGCGGCATAGGCGAGCATGTCCGCGAAGGAGGCGAGCATCCCGCCGTGGCAGGTGCCGTGGGCGTTGATGTGGCGTTCGCAGACGCGAAAGCCCATCACCATCCGGTCGCCGTCCGGCCGCCCGTAGAGCGCGCCGAGCATGGTGTCGAAATTGCCCACGGGCGGGATCTCGACAAAGCCCTCGGGCGGGTCGGCACGGTCGGCGGCGATCAGCGCCGCGTGGCGGTCGGTCACGCTGCCATCCATCACAGGGCCCTCGATATCAGTTCCTTCATGATCTCCGACGTGCCGCCGTAGATCCGCTGCACCCGGGCATCGGCATAGAGACGGCAGATCTCGTATTCGCGCATGAAGCCGTAGCCGCCGTGCAACTGCACGCAGGCATCGACCACGCGGCCCTGCATCTCGGAGCACCAGAGCTTGGCCATCGAGGCCTCGTAGGTCGACAGCCCGCCTTCGAGGTGGCGCGCGATGCACTGGTCGACAAAGGCCCAGCCGACGGTCAGCTCGGTCTTGAGCTCGGCCAGCTTGTGGCGCGTGGTCTGGAATTCGGCGACCGGCTTGCCGAAGGCCTGCCGTTCGCGCACGTAGGCCACGGTGATGTCATAGGCCTTCTGCGCGGCGGCGATGGAGGTGGTGCCGATGATCAGCCGTTCCTGCGGCAACTCGCTCATCAGGATCGCCATGGCCTGGCCCTCGGCCCCGAGGGTATTGGCCACCGGCACCCGCACCGCATCGAAGAACAGCTCCGAGGTATCGGCGCTGATCTGCCCGAGCTTGTCGAGGTTGCGGCCCCGGCGGAACCCGTCGCGGTCCGCCTCGATCACCACGAGCGACATCGCCCCGGTGCCCCGGCCCTCGCCGGTGCGCACCACGGTGATGACGATATCGGCGTGCTGGCCGTTGGAGATGAAGGTCTTGGCGCCGTCGATCACCCAGTCGTCGCCGTCGCGCCGCGCCCGGGTGCGCACGCCCTGCAGGTCCGAGCCGGTGCCCGGTTCGGTCATCGCGATGGCACAGACCAGCGAACCGTCGACCATGCCCGGCAGCCAGCGCGCCTTCTGCTCCGGCGTGGCGTGTTTCAGAAGGTAGCCGAGGCAGACATCGGAATGCACCGAGACATCCGCGGCGGGGCCCATGAAACCGGAATAGGCCAGCTCCTCGGCAACGACCGTATGCATCCGGAAATCCGCGCCGAGGCCGTCGTATTCCTCGGGGACGGTGGGGCAGAGGATGCCCGCCTCCCCCATCCTGGCCCAGAGCGCCCGGTCCACCATGCCGGCGGATTCCCAGGCGTCGAAATGGGGGGCGATCTCTTCGGCGGCAAAGCGGCGCAGGCTGTCGCGCAGCTGAGCGTGATCGTCGTCGTAGATGGCGCGGTTGACCAGCATGTGTTCTCCTCCGGCACGCAGGCGGCTTTGCGCGCCGACCTGCTTCGCTGGATTACCATACGCTAGTTTACTTAAATCACAATGCCGAAATGCGCGGCTCCAGACCCTTGCCGTCCAGCTCGTCGCCTCCGGCGGCCTTGAGCTCTTCGTCATTGGTCAGGGTGATGAGGTTCTGCTTCATCGCGTAGAGCGTGCGCGACGTCAGTTCCAGATCCTCGCGCGAGATGCCGGTGAGGATTCGTCCGTTGAACTCGTCGCTGATCTTGCCGATCGCCTCGATCAGGCCGCTGGCCTTTTCGGTGAGAAAGACCCGCTTGACGCGGCGGTCCTTGTCGTCGGGCCGGCGTTCGACGAAGCCCGCGCTTTCCAGACGGTCGATCAGAGAGCCGAGCGCCACCTTTCCGACGTCCAGTTCATTGGCCAGTTGCGTCTGCTGAAGCCCGTCATTGCGCGAGATGAAGGCCAGCACCCACCATTGCGACCGGGTGATGCCGAGCGGCGAAAGTTCGCGGTCGAAACAGACCCGGCGCAAACGTGAAACATCATGTATGAGGTAACCAAGCCTCAGATCCCAAGATCTTGTATCGTTCATGCGTCTCTCCAGAGCTTCTGCGATGCAGAATGCAGTAAGAATTCGACTTTATCAGCTATCATACTGTCATAGCAATGCAACATATGCCTGCGTTTGATGTGGTGACTTTCGGATACGGTGGCCGCGATGCGTCGGATTCCGGCATTCCCGCTTTACAGTTTCGGTTCGAATGCATACCGTACGCTAGTATAGATAATTGATCCGATCCGGGAGGAGTGCCGATGCGGACATCCAAGAAGGTCATCGTGAGCTGCGCGATCACGGGCTCGATCCACACGCCGACCATGTCGCCCCATCTGCCCGTCACGCCCGAGCGCATCGGCGCCGAGGCCATCGCCGCGGCCGAGGCCGGGGCGGCGATCCTGCACCTGCACGCGCGCAAGCCCGAGGACGGCTCGCCCAGCCAGGACCCGGAGCATTACAAGATGTTCCTGCCGCAGGTGAAACAGGCCTGCAACGCGGTGGTGAACATCACCACGGGCGGCGGGCTGGGGATGACGCTGGATCAGCGGCTTGCGGCGGCGATGTGGGCCAAGCCCGAGATCGCCTCGATGAACATGGGCTCGCTCAACTTCAACATCTCCGGCGCGGCGGGCAAGATTTCCGAGTTCCGGCAGCCGTGGGAGAAACCCTATCTGGAGATGACGAAGGATTTCATCCTCTCGAACACCTTCGCCCAGATCGAACGCGGCATGACCGAGCTTTCGGCCAACGGCTCCAAATTCGAGTTCGAGTGCTACGAGATCGGCCATCTCTACAATCTCGCGCATTTCGCGGACCGGGGGCTGATCCAGGCGCCGTTCTTCATCCAGGGGGTCTTCGGCATCCTCGGCGGGCTGCCGGCCGAGACCGCGCACCTGATGCACATGCGCGATACCGCCGAGCGGCTGTTCGGTGACGACTACCTGTTCTCCTGCCTCGGGGCGGGCCGGCACCAGATGCCGTTTGCCACGATGAACGCCATCAACGGCGGGCATGTGCGGGTGGGGCTCGAGGATTCGATCTACATCGCCAAGGGCGAGCTGGCCAAGTCCAACGCCGACCAGGTCCGCAAGATCATCGGCATCCTGAACGAGCTGTCGATCGAGGTCGCCACCCCGGACGAGGCGCGCGCGCTGCTCGGTCTCAAGGGGGCGGACAACGTGGCGTTCTGACACCGCGCGGTCCCGGCTTCGGGACCCGACGCGCGGCACGCGGCCCGCAGGGCGCCGCGCTGGCGCCGGACCCTCCCCCCGGTCCGGCGCTTTGCTTTTCCATACGATCGGGGTGCGCGGCTCAGAGTCCGGCGCGGTATTCGCGCCAGAAGCTGTAGCCGCCCGAGGCCATGATGATCGCCGCGCCGGTCAGGGTCCAGAGGTCGGGAAGCTGGGCAAAGATCAGAAATCCCCAGACCGTGCCCCAGATCATCAGCGTGTACTGAACCGGCGCCAGAACCGCCGCCTGCGCGAGGTCCAGCGCGCGGATGATGCCGAGTTCCGCCAGACCGGCGGTGACGGCCGTGCCCGCCATGATTGCCACCACCTGCCAGTCGGGCGGGGTGATCCAGACGAAGGGCAGCGGGATCGTCAGCAGCAGGCTGGCGGTGAGGCCGGTATAGGCGATGGTGGTCTGCAACGGCTCGTCACCGCTCAGAAGGCGGGACAGGATCTGGCGCAGGGCAAAGGCGGTCGCGGTGACCAGCACCAGGAAGATCGCCGGATGGAACACCCCCGCGCCGGGGCGGATCACCACCAACGTCCCGACGAACCCCAGCGCGACGGCGATCCAGCGCCGGGGGCCGATCCGTTCGCGCAGGATCAGCGCGGCCAGCGCCGTCACCAGGAAGGGCGCGACGAAGGTCACGGCGACGGCATCGGCCAGCGGCACGTAGGCGAGGGCGAAGATGAAGCTCGTCGCGGTCAGCACGGCGGTGATCCCGCGCGAGACCTGCAGGCCGGGATGGCGGCTGCGCAGGATGGGCAGCCCGTGCCGCACCAGCAGCACCAGCACGAAGGCCAGCAGGCCGAGCTGCCGGGTCCAGGCCACCTGCAGCGGATGCATGGACTGGGTCAGCAGCTTGGCCAGCATGTCCGAGGTGGCATAGAAAAAGAACCCGCCCGCCATGAAGGCGATCCCGCGCAGCGACTCCGCCGCGGTGGGCAGGGTGCGGCGGACCGGGATATCGGCCACGGCGGGCGCTCAGGCCCGCGCCTTGGCGTCCTGCGCCATCTGCCGCGCGATGATCAGCTTCATGATCTCGGTCGAGCCGCCGGCGATCTTGGTGATCCGCGCGTCCGCATAGGCCCGGGCGATGGGATATTCCCACATGTAGCCCCAGCCGCCATGCAGTTGCAGGCATTCGTCCACCACCTTGCAGT
Organism: Salipiger sp.; assembly: GCF_048261495.1. Taxonomy (GTDB): domain Bacteria; phylum Pseudomonadota; class Alphaproteobacteria; order Rhodobacterales; family Rhodobacteraceae; genus Salipiger. The sequence continues at coordinate 37,694 of NZ_JBLXFX010000018.1, read as the reverse complement.
GCAGGTCCGTCGACAGCATCTTGAGCATCGCCGCATCCACGGAATCCAGCTTGCCCTGCATGAAGAGGTCGATGCACTTGTCGGTGAAGACCCGCATGGACACGGTTTCGGCCTTGAGCTGGGCCAGCTTGAACTGGGTGTTCTGCTGGTCGAAGATCGACTTGCCGAAGGCCTTGCGGTCGATGGTGTAATCCAGCGTCTGCTCGATCACCGTCTCGGCCACCGTGGTGGAGCGGACCGCCTGCGCCAGCCGTTCCTGGCTGAGCTTGGTCATCATGATCTTGAAGCCCTCGCCCTCGGCGCCGAGCATGTTCTCGGGGGGCAGGCGCATGTTGTCGAAGAACAGCTCGGAGGTGTCCTGCGCCTTCATCCCCAGCTTGTCGAGGTTCTTGCCCCGGGTGAAACCTTCGCGATCGCCCTCGACCAGGAACAGGGTCACGCCCTTGGCGCCCGCCTCGCTGTCGGTCTTGGTGGCGAGCACCAGCACGTCGCAGAGCTGACCGTTGGAGATGAAGACCTTCTGGCCGTTCACCACGAATTCGTTGCCCTCGCGCACGGCGCGGGTCTTGATCGCCTTGAGGTCGGAGCCGGCATGCGGTTCGGTCATCCCGAGCGAGCCGATCCATTCGCCGCTGACCATCTTGGGCAGGAATTTCTTCTTCTGCTCCTCGCTGCCGAAGCTGGCGATATAGGTCGCCACGAGGTCGGTGTGGATCAGGAAGCCGGGGCCGGAGGCACCGGCGCGCCAGAGTTCCTCGAACACCACGACGTCGAAGAGATAGTCGAGTCCGAGCCCGCCGTATTCCTCGGGCACGGTGCAGCAGAGCATGCCCTGCTCGCCGGCCTTCAGCCAGAGCTCGCGCGGGACGATGCCGTCCTTCTCCCACTGTGCGTGGTAGGGCACGATCTCTTTTTCCACGAATTTCCGGACGGAGTCCCGGAACATGTCGTGCTCTTCGCGGAACAGGTGTCTTTCGATCATGACGGAACCCTTTTCGTAACCTAGTGTACTTTATCACCGGGATTTTTCGTAAACAAGCTTACAGTTTGGATTCGGATGATAATAATGGTCACAAGGACAGGGCGGCCCGGTGCTCGGGGGCGGCAATGGCGATCAGCGCCGCGCGGCGGGCGTCGGGCGACAGGCAGCGCAGGTCCGCCGCGCCGTGTTCGGTGACGACGACATCGGTGTCGAACCGCCCGAGCGAGACCGGCCCGCAGGCATCCGCGACCCGCACGATGCGCGAGACCGCGCCGCGCGCGGCGCTGGCGGGCAGGGCGATGATGCGCAGGCCGCCGTCGCCGCGCGCGCCGGCGGCGAAATCCGACGCCCCGCCGGGGCCCGAAATCGGCCCCTTGGGCGTCGCCTCGGCCCGGACCTGGCCGTCGAGATCGACCTCGATGGCGGAGTTGATGGTGACGAGACCGCGAATCGCGGCAAGCCGCGCAAGGTCGTGGGTGACAGAGGGCGGGTGAAAGCCGAAGGCCGGGCGCGACACCGCGTCGTAGAGCGCGCGGGTGCCGATGGCGACCCCGGCGGTGATGGGGGAGTCGGCGCGCAGCGCACCTGCGTCGAGCAGGTGCAGGGTCGAATCACCGATCAGCCCGGAGTGGATGGCAAGGTCGCGCTTGGCGGTGAGGCCGCGCAGCACGGCTTCGGGGATGCGCCCGATCCCCGCCTGCAGGGTGGCGCCGTCGGGAATCAGCGCCGCGGCATGGCGGGCGATGGCCTCGGCCACCGGATCGCTGCCGGGGTCCTGGGTGCCCAGCTCCTGCGGGGTCTCGATCACCGCGGCGAAACGGTCGTGGGGAATGCCGGGGGTGCCGCGCGTCGCGGGCATCAGGGGGTTCACATGCCCGATCACCGTCTCGCAGCCGGACAGGATGTCGGCGGCGAAATCCGTCACCGGACCGAGGCTGCACATCCCCTCCGCATCGGGCGGAGAGACCATGACCAGCATCGCCGAGGGCGGATTGCGCGCGAGCCAGAGACGGATCTCGCGGTAGGGGAGGGGGAGGAACTCGACCCGCGCCTGCCCGATGAACTCGGGCAGCATGAAGAAGGTCGTGACCTTCGCCCCGGTCTCGAGAAGATAGCCCGCCCGGTTGAGGCCGGGCACGAAGATCGAAGTGAAAGTGAGGCCGGGACGGGAGAGGCCGGAAAGCCCCTCCCGGAACGCCCCGGATTCGCCCGAACAGCCACCGATCCAGCACAGGCCGGTTTCGGGCAGAAAGCGGCCCAGCTCTTCGGGAGAAATCCGCGCGGGCATCAGTCGACGTATTTGTGGAAGTCGGGTTTGCGCTTTTCGTTGAAGGCGTTGACGCCTTCCTTGGATTCGTCGCTGGCGTAGTACAGCTTGACCGCGTGCAGCGCGAGGTTCGAGATCCCGCGGATGTTGTCGCTGTCGGCGTTGAACGACCGCTTGAGGAAGGCCAGCGCGGTGGGCGAGCGTTCGGCGATGGTGTCCGTCCACTTGGTGACTGCGGCGTCCAGTTCCTCCATCGGCACGGCCTTGTTGACCAGACCCATGGCGACGGCTTCCTCTGCCGTGTACATCTCGTTCAGATACCAGATCTCGCGGGCGCGCTTTTCGCCGACCACGCGGGACAGGAGCGCGGTGCCCCAGCCGGCGTCGAAGCTGCCGACCTTGGGGCCGACCTGGCCCAGCTTGGCCGAGGTCGCGGCGATGGCCAGATCGCAGAGCGTCACCAGCACGTTGCCGCCGCCGATGGCGAAGCCGTTGACCCGGGCGATGACCGGCTTGGGAATGTCGCGGATCAGGCCCTGCAACTCGTCGATCGGCAGGCCGACGACGCCGCGGCCGTCGTAGTTGCCCTCGTGCGCGGACTGGTCGCCGCCGGTGCAGAACGCCTTGGCGCCCGCGCCGGTCAGCACGACCGAGGACACGCCCTTGTCGTTGGCGGCAAGGTTGAAGGCGGTGATGAGGTCTTCGAGGGTCTGGCCGCGGAAGGCGTTGTAGACCTTTTCGCGGTTGATGGTGATCCAGGCGGCGCGGCCTTTGACCTCGTACAGGATGTCGGTGAATTCGGGGATGGTGGCCATTGGGTCCTCCTTAGCGTTCGGCGCGGGGGCCGGATTTCCGTTTCTTGTAGATCCCGTTGCAGCGCGCGACGGTCTCCTCCTCCACGCGCATCAGCGCCTGAAAGAAGGTGAGCGAGCGCGTGTCGCGGGTGATTTCGGGCCGGGCCTCGACCCAGTCGCCCTCTCGCACCGGGGCGAGAAAGTCGATGGCAAGGGTGATCGTCGGCGCGGCGCCGGAATGGTCGCCGACCTCGATCCCGTAGCCGAGCATGTCGGCAAACACGGCAAGCAGCCCGCCGTGGCAGGTGCCCGCCGCATTGAGATGCCGCGCCTTGCAGCGAAAGCCGAGCGCCGCGCCCTCCGGCCCCTTGCGCATGTAGAAGGGGCCGTTGAAGCGTTCGAGCTCCGTCACGTTCAACAACGGGGCAAAGCCCTCGGGCGCGTTGTCGTCGGCGTCGTCCATCAGACCATGTTCATCCCGCCCGAGACCGAGATGGCCTGGCCGGTGATGTAGCTGGCGTCCGAGGAGGCGAGGAAGGCGACGATGCCGGCATAATCCTCGGGCTCGCCCATGCGGCGCAGGGGAATGCCGCGCACCATGGCGTCCTTCCACTTGACCGCCTGTTCGCCCTCGCCCAGCACCGACTGCATCATCGGCGTGTTGGTCGGGCCGGGGCAGACCGTGTTCAGCAGCACGCCCGAGCGCGCGAGTTCGCGCGCGATGGACTTGGTGAACGAGATCATGCCGCCCTTGCAGGCGGAATAGACCGCTTCGGTCGCGGTGCCGACGCGGGCGGCATCCGAGGCGATGTTGACCACGCGCCCGCCGCCGCGTTCGACCATGCCCGGCAGCACGGCCTTGTGGGTGTTGAGCGGGCCGTTGAGGTTGATCGAGATGATCCTGTCCCAGAGGTCCTTGTCGGTGCTGAGGAACGGCGCGGGCTTGTCCCAGCCGGCGTTGTTGACCAGCAGCCAGGTCGGGCCGAGGTCGGATTCGGCCTGTGCGACGGCCGACTCGACCGCTGCCTTGTCCGAGACGTCGACGCCGTAGATCTTTACCTCGCCGCCGGCCGCGATGGCCTCTTTCGCGGTCTCTTCGGCCGCATCAGGGCGCAGGTCGAAGACCGCGACCTTGCAGCCCTCGGCGGCCAGCCGCAGCGTGATCGCCTTGCCGATTCCCTGACCGCCGCCGGTCACGATGGCCATTTTTTCCTTTAGATCAAGCACGTTGCCTCCCCTTATCCTGGCTATGGGCACGATAGCACCCGGTCTTGAAAACATCTCTTGTGTAATTAATATGCTTGCGTACGGTAAGCTTGCAAGGTATTTCTTGAGATCAACGAAGGGAGGCGTGACGATGGCCGAGACCAGTCTGAAATCCGCGGCGGGCTATCTGCCGATGCTGCGGTTCGACCGCAAGGTGGCCCGCAAGGAGCTGCGCTGGTCGGGGCTCGGCGGCTCCGGCCGGGGCCTGCGCGCCGTGGCCGGCTGGGACGAGGACCCGGTGACCATGAGCGTCGAGGCGGCGCGCGGGGTGCTGGGCGGCGATGCGCCCGATGCGGTGGTCTTTGCCTCGACCTCGGCCCCCTTCACCGACCGTTCGCAGGCGGGAATCGTGGTGGATGCGCTGCATCTGCCCTCGGGCGTGATGACGCAGGACGTGGCCAACACCCGCCGCGCCGCCGTCACCGCGCTGCTGCGCGCCCTGCGGGGCGGCGGGACCGACCTGATCGCGGCGGGCGAAAAGCGCGCCGCGGCGCCGGGCACCGGGCCGCATCTCAACTGGGGCGACGGGGCCGGGGCCGTGCTGACCGGGCCGGGACCGGGGGTCGCGCGGCTGCTCGGCGCGGCCTCGCTCCATGCCGATCTGCTCGACGTCAACACCACCGCCGAGCGCGGCACGCCCTACGGCGCCGAGGACCGCTTCGTGCGGGACGAGGCGGTGGCGCAGGTCTACACCCCCGCGATCCGCGCGGCGCTGGCGGATGCCGGGCTGGACGGCGCGGCCATCGCGCTGGCCGTGGTGCCCGAGCCGGTGGCCGGCACCTATCGCGCGCTGGCGAGGGGATGCGGGCTCAAGGCCGCCAACCTCTGCGAGGAGATCGCCGCGCAGGCGGGCGATCTCGGCGCGGCGATGCCGCTGTTCGGGCTGGCGCTGGCGCTGGACCGGGCGCGTTTCGGCGACAAGATCCTTGTCGCCGGTTTCGGCAACGGCGCCGATGTGCTGGTGCTCGAAGTGACCGGCGCGGGCAACGGCAGCGCCGCGCAGGCGCTGACGCAGGGCGCGATTCTCGACAGTTACACGCGGTTCCTGAACCTCACCGGCACGCTGGGGCTCGACTGGGGTCCGCGCGCGGAGGTCAACCAGAAGGTCTCGGCCAGCACCCTGCTGCGGCACGGGCGCGACATGCACGGCTTTGTCGGCGGGCGCGACCGGGGCGGCAACGTACAGTTCCCCAAGACCCCGATCCCGGTGCGCCCCGATGCCACCGGCCCCGAGGAGTACGACGACGTGGTGCTGCGCGACGTGCCCGGCACCGTCGCCTCGATCACCGCGGACCGGCTGAACTTCACCCCCGATCCGCCGTTCCACTTCGGCCTCGTGCAGTTCGAGAACGGTGCGCGGGTGGTGATGGAGCATTGCGACGTCGAGGGCCCCGCGCCCGAGGTCGGCGCCCCGGTGCGGATGCGTTTCCGGATCAAGGCGATCGACCGGCAGCGGCGGTTCCGCAGCTATTTCTGGAAAGCGGCGCCGATCGCGCGCCCCGAACTGACGCAGGAGGCCTGAGCCATGGCAAGCGGCATCAAGGACAAGGCGGTCATCCTCGGCATGGGCTGCACCGAGTTCGGCGAACGCTGGGACATGTCCTCGGACGATCTGATGGTCGAGGCCTTCACCGAGGCGCTGGCCGACGCGGGGATCGAGAAGGACCGCATCGGCGCGGCCTGGCTCGGCTCGGCGCTGGACGACGTGAACGTCGGCAATTCCGCCATTCCGCTGGCGACGGCGCTGCGCCTGCAGGGCATTCCCGTCACCCGGGTCGAGAACATGTGCGCCACCGGCACCGAGGCGCTGCGCGGCGCGGTCTACGCGGTCGCGTCGGGCGCGGTGGACATCGCGCTGGCGCTGGGGGTGGAAAAGCTCAAGGACAGCGGGTTCGGCGGGCTGCCGATCCGCACCAAGGGCTCGGTCAACGACCTCTGGATGCCCTACGGTTCGGCCCCCGGCACCTTTGCGCAACTGGCCGGGGCCTACCGTGCGAAACACGGCGTCAGCGCCGAGGATCTCAAGCGCGGCATGGCGCATGTGAGCTGGAAGAGCCACCAGAACGGCGCGCTGTCGCCCAAGGCGCACCTGCGCAAGGCGGTGGACATGGACACGATCCTGAACGCGCCGCTGATCGCCGATCCGCTCGGGCTGTTCGACTGCTGCGGCGTGTCGGACGGGGCGGCCTGCGCCATCATCACCACGCCGGAAATCGCCCGGTCGCTGGGCCGCGCGCGCGACGAGACGGTCGCGGTCAAGGCGCTTCAGGTCTGCACCAGCCACGGCTGGGAAAGCCAGTACGGCGCTTGGGACGGCTCCTATGTGCCGGGCACGCGGACGGCGGCGGCCAAGGCCTATGCCGAGGCGGGCATCGCCGATCCGCGGGCCGACATCCACATGACCGAGGTCCACGACTGCTTTTCCGTCACCGAGCTGGTGACGATGGAGGATCTCGGCCTGTCCGACGCGGGGCGCGGGGCCTTCGACTATCTCGAGGGGCGCTATGACCGCGACGGGGCGATCCCGGCGCAGGTCGACGGCGGGCTGAAATGCTTCGGCCACCCGGTCGGCGCCTCGGGGCTGCGCATGGCCTACGAGGTCCATTCCCAGCTTCTGGGCCGGGCCGGACAGCGCCAACTGCGCAATGTCGACGCGGGTCTGACGCACAATCTCGGGGGCCAGCCGTCGAACGCGGTCGCCGCGGTTTCCATTTTCGGGCGGCTTTGAGGGAGGACAGGCCATGGCAGGACGATATTACGAAGGTTTCGAGCGCGGCGAGGTGATCCGTCACGACACGCGGCGGACGGTGACGGAAACGGACAACGTGCTGTTTTCCACGCTGACCATGAACCCGGCGGCGATCCATCTCGACTACGATTATTCGGCAAAGACCGAGTTCGGCAAACCGCTCATCAATTCGGTCTTCACGCTGGGCCTCGTGGTCGGGCTGTCGGTGGGCGACACCACGCTCGGCACGACGGTCGGCAACCTCGGCTGGGAAGAGGTCAAGTTCCCCAAGCCGGTGTTCATCGGCGACACCATCCGCGCCGAGACCGAGGTGATCGACATGCGGGTGAGCAAGTCGCGCCCGACGCAGGGCATCGTCACCTTCCTGCATCGCGGCCGCAACCAGCGCGACGAGGTGGTCTGCGAATGCAAGCGTCTCGCCCTGATGATGCGGGAACCGGTATGAAACTGACCTCGCTCCTCTTCGTGCCCGCCGACAGCGAAAGGAAATTCGTCAAGGCGCAGGGCATCGGTGCGGACGGGCTCATCCTCGACCTCGAGGACAGCGTCGCCCCGCCCAACAAGGCTGCCGCGCGCGACACGCTCGCGGGCTGGATCGCCGATCACGCGGGGCCGCGCGACTGGGACCTCTGGGTGCGGATCAACCCCTTCGACACCGGCCTGACGGAGGCCGACCTGCGCGCCATCGTGCGCCCGGGGCTGGACGGGATCATGCTGCCCAAGGCCGACGGCGGGCAGGACCTGGCGCGGCTCGGCCGGCTGCTCGACCCGCTGGAGGCGGCGGCGGGCATGGCGCCCGGCACGGTCCGGGTGATCGTCGTGGCGACGGAAACCCCGGCGGCGATGTTCAACCTTGCCAGCTACTCCCCCGCCCATCCGCGCCTTGCCGCGCTGACCTGGGGGGCCGAGGACCTCTCGGCCGTCATCGGCGCCACGGCCAACAAGGAGCCGGGCGGCGACTGGACCGCGCCCTACCAGCTTGCGCGCTCGCTCTGCCTGATGGCGGCGGCAAACGCGGGGGTTCCGGCGCTCGACACGCTCTATTCCGATTTCCGCGACGACGACGGGCTGCGCGCGGCCTGCCGGATCTCGCGCCGCGACGGGTTTCTCGGGCGGCTGGCGATCCACCCGGCGCAGGTCGCCGGCATCAACGCGGCCTTTGCCCCGTCCGACGAGGACCTGGCCCTGGCCCGCCGCATCGTCGCGGCCTTCGACGAGAACCCCGGTCTCGGCACCATCGGGATCGACGGGAAAATGTACGACATCCCCCACCTCAAGGCTGCGCGGCGCACGCTGGCCTCGGTGGATGGGGCCTGAGGGAGGACGACCCATGTACGACAGCGCGGAAGAACGCGAAGAGATGCTGGCCTCCATCCGCGACGGTGTGCGCGGCGTGGTGAGCCGGTTCGACGCGGATTACTGGCTCGACCGGGACGACGACGGCAAGTTCCCGCACGAGTTCCACAAGGCGATGGCCGACGGTGGCTGGCTGGGCATCACCATGCCCGAGGAGTACGGCGGCACCGGGCTCGGCGTGACGGAAGCGGCCTGCATGATGCACGAGGTCGCCAGCCACGGCGGCGGCATGGCGGCGGCGTCGACGGTGCACATCAACCTCTTCGGACCGCACCCGGTGGTGGTCTTCGGCACGCACGAGCAGAAATCGCAGTGGATTCCGCGCCTCGTCTCGGGGCAGGACAAGGTCGCCTTCGGCTTTACCGAGCCGGACGCCGGGCTGAACACCACGCGGATCAAGACCTTTGCCGAAAAGGTGCCCGGCGGCTACCGGGTGAACGGGCAAAAGGTCTGGACCTCGACGGGCCAGGTGGCGAACAAGATCATGCTGCTGACCCGCACCACGAAATACGAGGATTGCAAGAAGCCGACCGACGGCATCACGATCTTCTACACCGATCTCGACCGTGCCCACATCGACGTGCAGCGCATCCCCAAGATGGGCCGCAAGGCGGTGGATTCCAACGCCATCTTCATCGACGACCTGTTCATTCCCGAAGAGCACCGCATCGGCGAGGAGGGCAAGGGCTTTTCCTACATCCTGCATTCGCTCAACCCCGAGCGGATCCTGGTCGGGACCGAAGCGGTGGCCATCGGGCGGGACGCGCTGGCGCGGGCGGCGAAATACGCCCGCGAGCGGATCGTCTTCGACCGGCCCATCGGCCAGAACCAGGGCATCCAGCACCCGCTTGCGGAAAAGTGGATGTACCTCGAAAGCGCCTGGCTGATGCTGATGAAGGCGGCCGAGCTCTATGACGGCGGCAAGCCCTGCGGGGCCGAGGCCAACGCCGGCAAGTTCCTCGGCGCGCGCGCGGGCTATGACGCCTGCCTGCAATCGGTGCTGACCCACGGCGGCTTCGGCTACGCCAAGGAATACCACGTCGAGCGCCTGCTGCGCGAAGTCACCGTGACCCGCATCGCGCCGGTCACGGAACAGCTCATCCAGAGCTTCATCGCCGAAAAGGTGCTCGACCTGCCGAAAAGCTACTGATCGGCAGGGCAGGAACAATTGGGAGGGATATCATGGGTTTGATGGACGGTAAGGTCGTTCTCGTCACCGGCGCCGCGCGCGGCGTCGGCAAGGCGGTCGCGGTGGAAATGGCGCGGGCCGGGGCTTCGGTCGTGGTCAACGACCTCGGGGTCTCGCTCAAGGGGGACGACCATTCCGACACCCAGCCCGCCGAGGAGGTGGTGCAGGAGATCCGCGCCATGGGCGGCAAGGCGGTCGCCAACTTCGGCTCGGTGGCAAGCTGGGACGAGGCGCACGGCATGGTGCAGACCGCGCTGGACAACTTCGGGCGGATCGACGCGGTGGTGAACAACGCCGGCAACCTGCGCGACGTGCTGTTCCACAAGATGACCGAAGAGGAATTCGACGCGGTGATCGCCGTGCACCTCAAGGGCAGCTTCAACACCTCCCGCGCCGCCGCGCCGCATTTCAAGGCGCAGGGTTCGGGGGCCTACGTGCACATGGCCTCGACCTCGGGGCTGATCGGCAACCTCGGGCAGGTGAACTACGGCGCGGCCAAGCTGGGCATCGTCGCCATGTCCAAGCTCATCGCCATCGACATGCAGCGCTTCGGCGTGCGCTCGAACGCGGTGGCGCCCTTTGCCTGGACGCGCATGGTGTCCTCCATCCCGACCGACACGCCGGAACAGCAGAAGCGCGTCGAGGGGCTGAAGAAGCTGGTGCCGGAAAAGGTCGCGGCGCTCTGCGTGGCGCTGTGTTCGGACGGCGCGGCGGGGGTGAGCGGGCAGGTCTTCGGCTCGCGCAACAACGAGATCTACCTGTTCTCCCAGCCCCGCCCGCTGCGCACCGCCCACACCGCAGAGGGCTGGACCCCCGAGGCCATCGTCGAGCGGGTCATTCCGCAGTTCGAAAACGACTTCTACCCGCTGCACAAATCGGGTGATGTCTTTACATGGGACCCGGTCTGATGCCCTTCGATGCGGAACGCCTGAAAACCTGGGAATTCGGCACCCGGACGCAATCCTACACCGCGCGGGACGCGATGCTCTACGCGCTCGGCGTCGGCATGCCGCTGGAGCCGGGCGAAAGCGACGACCTCGGTTTCCTGACCGAAGACGCGCTGCGCGTGCTGCCGTCCTTTGCGGTGACGCTGGCGACTCCGGGCATGTGGCCCAAGCTGCCGGAGCTGGAGATCGCCTGGGAGAAGGTGCTGCACATGGCGCACGCCTGCCGATTCCACACGCCGCTGCCGCCCGAGGCCCGCGTCGAAAGCCGGGCCGAGATCACCGAGCTGTATGACCGGGGAGCCGACAAGGGGTCGGTCTGCATCCTGCGCCGCGAGGTGCGCGATACCGACGACGGCACGCTCTACGCGACCATCGACCAGACCGTCGCCATGCGCGGCGACGGCGGGTTCGGCGGAGCGCCGATGCCGCGACAGCCGCGCCCGCAGATGCCCGACCGCGCGCCGGACCACGTGCAAAGCGTCGGAACCTCGCCGCGCGCGACCTACATCTACCGGCTGTCGGGCGACTACAATCCGCTGCATTCGGATTACGACGTGGCCCGGCGGGCCGGATTCGACGCGCCGATCCTGCACGGGCTCGCCTCTTACGGGACCGCCTGCGCGGTGCTGCTGCGGGCCTTCGGCGGCGGCGATCCGGCGCGGATGCGCTCGCTCGACCTGCGATTCGCGGGGATCGTCTTTCCGGGCGACCGGCTGGATTTCTCCTGCTGGCAGGAGGGCGGGCGCGTGCTGTTCGAGGTCCGCGTGGGCGACCGCGTCGTGATAGATCAGGGCGTGTCCGACATCTCCTGATCCTGCGGCGCCGCGCGGATGTGCTCCCCCGCGCGGCGTCAGTCGACCAGACGGGCGCGCAGGGCGTCGATCTCTGCCGGGCTCAGCGCCAGGGCGGTTTCGGCGTAGCGCGCGATGCCGCCATGCCGGTCGTCGAGCGCGGCGAACATGGCGGCAAGGTAGGTTTCGTCCGCCGCGATCACCGGCTCAAGCAGATCGGTGCGGACCTCTCCGAAATCCACGCCCTGGTTGCGGCTCTGCAGCCGCTCGCGCAGCAGCGCCCGCACGGCGTTGGTGCGCAGGTAGTCGGCGACGATGTCGTCCCGCGACACGCCCAGCAGGTCCAGCACCAGCGCGACGGCGACCCCGGTGCGGTCCTTGCCGGCGGTGCAATGCACCGCGACCGCGCGCTCGTCGTCGAGCAGGGCGCGGATGTAGCGGCGGAAGATCCCGGAGAATTCCTGCGGCAGCCGCCCGTAGACCGCCCGCATCACCCCGGCGCAATCCTCGGGCGTGGCCCCCGGCGCGGCCAGCACCGCCGCGAGGTCGCCCGAGCGGATGTCATGCGCCTCGCTCATCACGATAAAGCCGGGCCGGTCCAGCAGCGGCGAGGGGCGGCGCCCCTTCTCGGTGTCGCTGCGCAGATCGAAGACCCGGGTGATCCCGCGCGCGCGCATCCGCTCCAGCCCCGGCGCGGCGATGTCGTCGAAGGCGCCGCTGCGCCAGAGGGTGTCGCCGCGCAGCCTGCCGCCCGTCGCGGGGCAGGCGGCCACGGCGCGAAAGTTCAGCGTGCCGGGAAAGTCCTCCGTCGTGGCGGTCGCGCTCAATACACCGCCCTCCCGCCGGAGAGGTCGAAGACGGCGCCGGCATTGTAGCTGCAGGCGGGCGAGGACAGCCACGCCACCAGCTCGGCGGCCTCCTCCGGGCGGCCCTTGCGCTGCATCGGGATCATCTTGACCGCCGCTTCCATCGCGCCCGGGGTGCGGCCCGACATCTCGTCCGAGAGGGGGGTCTCGAACACCGTCGGGCAGACCGCGTTGATCAGCACGCCCGAGGTTGCCAGTTCCCGACCCAGCGACTTGGTCAGGCCGATCACACCGGACTTGGCCGCCACGTAGGGCGCCATCAGGGGGCTGCCGTCCTTGGCCGCCTGGCTGGTGGTGTTGACGATGCGGCCCCAGCCCTGCTCCAGCATCCCGGGCAGGAAGGCCTGGCAGGTGTGATAGACGCTGTCGAGATTGATCGCGATGGCCTGCCGCCAGACGCCCGGGTCGAGGGTGGTGAAGGGGCCGAAGGCGACCGAGTGACCGGCGCAGTTGAACAGGATGTCGAGCCCGCCCCAGTCGTCCAGCAGCGCCCGCGCCGCGGCCGCGACCTGTTCGCCGTCCGAGACGTCGACCGGGGCCGAGGTGACCTCGCCCAGGTCGGACAGCTCCGCGACGGCGGAGGCGAGCTTGTCGGGGTTGCGGCCCCAGATCGCCACCCGGGCGCCGTTCTGCAGGTAGAGCCGCGCGGTGGCGAGGCCGATGCCGGACCCTCCGCCGGTGACCAGTGCCCGCTTGCCTTCCAGGTCGTAGCGTCCCATAGCGTTCTCCTCCTCCGCCATTTGATAATCTTTCGTATCATACGCTACGTATATGACAAGAGGATCACGGCAGGGGGATCACACCTTGTCCCGGCCCAGCATGTGCCGCGCGATGATCATCTTCATGATCTGGGGGGTGCCGTCGGCGATGATCTGCCCGAGCACGTCGCGCAGGCGCTGCTCGACCGGGAAATCCCGGGTGTAGCCGTAGTGGCCGTGCAGCACGAGGCAATCGCGGATCACGTCGGCACAAAGCGCGGGCCCCTCGGCCTTGCACATGGCGGCCTCGGCGGTGTGGGGCAGGCCGGCGTCGCGCAGCCAGAGCGTCCGGTAGCACAGCCAGCGCAGCATCTCGAGCCGCGAACGGGCCTCGGCCAGGGGAAAGGACACGCCCTGGTTCCTGGTGATCGGCTGGCCGAAGGCCTCGCGCCCGGTGACGTAGGTCACGGTTTCCTCCAGCGTCTGTTCGGCGGCGCCGAGGCACATCAGCCCGATCAGCGCGCGGGTGTAGTCGAAGGTCGCCATCACCTGCGTGAAGCCCGCGTTCTCCGGCCCGATGCGGTGCGCCTCGGGCACCCGCACCCCGTCGAGAAACAGCGAGCCGCGCACGATGCCCCGGGCGCCCATGTCCTCGTACGGGGTCCGGGTGAGGCCGGGCGCATCGAGCGGCACGAGAAAGGCCGACACGCCCCGCGCGCCCTTGTCGGGATCGGTCTTGGCAAAGACGATGCCCGCGTCGCCCGCCATCAGCAGGGTGATCGCCGATTTCTCGCCGGTGATGACGTAGTCGCCGCCGTCGCGCACCGCGCGGGTTCGGATCGCCGCCGCGTCCGAGCCGCAATGCGGTTCGGTCAGGCAGACGCAGAGCACCTTTTCCCCCGCCGCGAGCGGCGTCAGCCAGTCGGCACACAGGTCGGGCGCGGCAAAGCGGCTGAGGATGTCGCCCGCGAAACAGGCGTTGAGAATGCCGTAACACAGGTTGAAATCGCCCCGCGCCACCTGTTCGATCGCCAGACCCGCGTCGAGATAGCCGAGCCCGGTGCCCCCCAGCGCTTCGGGCACGCGCAGGCCGAACAGCCCCATCTCGCCCATGCGCGGCCAGAGTTCGGCGGGAAAGCTGCCGGTGCGGTCCCAGTGGGAATAGCGCGGCAGCAGCTCCTTGCGGGCAAAGCCCTTGAGGCTGTCCACCAGCAGGATCTGATCCTCGGTCAGTGAAAAATCCATCGAGTCCTCCTCATGATCGGCAATTTCGTACGCAAGCTAACTGAAAGCTAGATATATTTTCTTGATCCCGCAAGCGAAGCGGCAATAATGAGTGAGACTCACCACCGGCGAGGAGGTCGGCGGCGCAGCGCGAGGGAGGACAGCATGAAAGACGCAATCGCATCCGGAGACTACCGCGACCGGGTTCTGGAGGAGTCGCACTGGCCCGCCTTTGCGGACCCCGGGATGGAGGAGATCACGCTCGGCGATGCGCTGCGGCGGACGGCGCGCGCGACCCCGGATCGCCCCGCGCTGATCGAAGGCCGCAAGGGCGGACGGCGCTGGAGCTATGCCGAACTCTGCCGCGACGCGGAGCGCATCGCGCGGGCGCTGTCGCAGCGGTTCCGGCCGGGAGAGCGGGTGGCCTTCTGGGCGCACAACGTGCCGGAATGGCTGCCGGTGTTCTACGGCTGTGCCATGGCGGGGCTGGTGCTGGTCACGGTGAACCCGGCTTACCGGCGGCGGGAACTGCAATACGTGCTGGGCAAATCCCGCGCCGCCGGGCTGTTCGTGAACGACATCTACCGCGGGCACGACCTGGAGGCGACGGCGCGCGAGGCGGCCGCGGACCTGCCCGACCTGCGCGAGATCATCCCCCTGCGCGACATCCCCGCGCTGCTCGACGAGGGCGGGCCGGACGGGCCGCTGCCGAGGGTCGACCCCCGCGACGCGGCGGTGATCATGTTCACCTCGGGCACCACCGGGGCGCAGAAGGGGGTGATCTTTCACCACACCGGCGTCGCCAACATGACCCGTTTCACCCAGACCCGCGCCGGGCTGCGGCCGGGCGGGGTTTTCGTCAACCCGATGCCGATGTTCCATATCGGTTCGCTCGGCCATGCCGGGATCGGGTCGGTCATGCTGGGCGCGACGCATGTGCTGATGCCGGAATGGGAGGCCGAGGCCTACATGGCGCAGGTTGCCGAACATCGCGGCACCTTCTCGCTGCTGGTGCCGGTGATGATCGAACAGGTGCTCGCCCATCCGGCGCGGAGCGGGTACGACCTCACCAGCCTGCGCCGCCTGACCTCCGGCGCCTCGGTGGTCGAGGCCCGGCTGATCCGCGAGACGCGGTCTGAACTGGGGGCGACGATCTCCAACATCTACGGGCAGACCGAGATGCAGGGCAGCGTCACCGGCACCCATCCCGACGACAGCGACACGGACATGGCCGAGACCATCGGCCAGCCGCTGCCGCACATGGAACTGCGCATCGCCGACCCGGTGACGGGTGCAACCCTGCCCATCGGCGCACAGGGCGAGATCCAGACCCGCGGCTACCAGAACATGATCGGCTATTTCGACATGCCGGAGGAGACGGCGAAAACGCTGCTGCCGGACGGCTGGCTGCGGTCGGGCGACCTCGGCGCGATGGATGCGCGGGGGTTCGTGCGGATCACCGGGCGGATCAAGGACATGATCATCCGGGGCGGCGAAAACATCTACCCGCGCGAGATCGAGCTGCTTCTGGCAGAGGTGCCCGGCCTGGCTTCGGTCGCCGTGCTGGGTGTGCCCGATCCGAAGTGGGGCGAGCAGGTGGGCGCGGTGCTGGTCATGCGCGATCCCGATGCCGTGCCGGATGTCGCCGCGCTGTTCGCGCTCTGCCGCGCCGAGCTTGCGCATTACAAGGCGCCACGCCTCTGGTACGTCGCCCGCGCGCTGCCCGTGACCGAAACCGGCAAGGTGCAGAAGTTCCGGCTGGTCGAGACGATCCGCGACGGCACGCTGCCGCTGTTGCAGCAGGTCTGAGGCGATTCGGCGGGTGAGTGATGCTCACCAAGGTTCGTTATAGGTCGCAACTACATCCAGATTTATGACGTAAGATGCTGTATTAACGTCACTAAAAAATACATGTTGATTGGTGATAAAAACTTAGTACGCTAGTGTTCAATATCGCAAATCGAGCGGAGGGTCCCCCGTTGCAGGACATACTCGAACAGATGGCCCGGGCGGTCGCGGCGCCGATGGTTTACGCGGCGGCCTGGAAGGCGAGGACCGGGCGCAAGGTCATCGGCCTGCTGCCGATGCATTTCCCCGCCGAACTGGCCCATGCGGCCGGTGCGCTGCCGGTGCTGCTGCAGGACGATCCCGAGCCGGTGACGGTCGGGCAGGCCAATGTCTTCAACTTCTACTGCGGGCTGAACCGCTCTCTCGTGGATCAGGTGATGCGGGGCGCGTTCGACGGGCTCGACGCGATCCTGTTCGGCGATCACTGCGTCCAGCTTCTGGGCACGGCGGACGTGATCCGCGCCGAAAAGCCGGATCTGCCGATCCTGTTCAACCAGCTCTGCACGACGCTGGATGCCTCCTGGGCGCGGCGCGAGACGCTCGGCACCTTCACCCAGCTCTGGACCGAGCTGGAGGAGCTGACCGGCGCGGCGATCCCGGAAAAGACCGCGCGCGCGTCGATCCGCGCCTACAACCGCAACCGCACCCAGATGCGCCGGCTCTACGCCATGCGCCGCCGGGGCGAGATCGCGCTGTCCGCGCGCGACATGCAGACGATCATCAAGTCGTCGATGATCATGGAAAAGGCCGAGCACGTGGCGCTGATGGATCGCCTGCTCGACGCGGTGCCGCGCCGCGCCCCCGATGCCGGGGATCTGCCGATCTACCTGTCCGGGCACATGTGTCACGCCCCCAAGCCCGAGCTTCTCGACATGATCGAGCAATGCGGCGCGCGGGTGGTGAATGACGATCTCTTCACCGGCTGGCGCTTCATCCACGCCGACATGAACGAACAATCCGCCCCGGTCGAGGCGATGGCCGACTGGTATCTCGACAAGAACCGCAAGCTGCCCTGTCCGACCCGCACCATGAAGGGGCTGGACTGGGAACAGTTCCTGCTGGGCGAGATGAAGGCCTCGGGCGCGCAGGGTCTGGTGATCCTGATGGTCAAGTTCTGCGAGCCGCACATGTTCTTCTACCCCGAGATCAAGGAAGCCTGCGACGCCGCCGACGTCCCGCATCTGCTCATCGAGACCGAGCACGAGGAGATGCCGATGGAGGCCTTCAAGACCCGCGTCGAAACCTTTGTCGAAATCGCCAAGCGCCGCGCCACCGAGGCCGCGTGAACAGGAGGTCCGCCATGCAAACCCTTACAGATACCCCCGCCGCCAAACCCGTCTTCGGCAACGGCGAGCGCGCCAACAAGCTCAAGGCCACCAAGTTCGGCGGCCGCCTGGTGTCGGAATACTGGGAACACGTCTTCCGCGCCAAGGAAGAGGGCAAGAAGGTCGTCTGGTACAACGGCACCTACATCCCGCCGTTCTTTCACTCGCACGACCTGGTCTGGGTCCACGGCGAGGCCTGGGCCGCGATGCTGGCCGCCCGCCACAAGGAGATCGGCGCGCAGGCCCGCGGCGACGAGCGCGGCTATGACCGCGAGCTGTGCTCCTACGCGCGCACCCACATCGGCCAGATGCTGATCGAGAAGGACAAGCTGGAAAACGGCACCTCGACCCTTGATCCCACCGATCCGCGCATCGAGACCATGCTGAAGCTGCCCGCGCCGGACATGATCGTGAACGCCTATCCCTATTGCTCCTCCGGGCAGCAGTGGGATGACATCACCTACCGGATGTTCGGCAAGAAGATCCCGATGTTCACCGTGCAGATCCCGATGCTCTGGGGCGGGCGCAAGGATGCCGGCTACATGCAGGGCGAGGAATGGCAGGAGCGGTCGCGCTACGTGGCCGAGCAGCTTGTCGCGCTGACCAGGTTCCTTGAGGAAAACACCGGGCGGAAGTTCGATTTCGACCGGCTGTCCGAAACGATGGGCTACGTGAAGAAGGCCGCCGAGCTGCGGCTCGAGGCGATGGATCTCTGCACCGCCACGCCGTCGCCCGCCAGCTTCTTCGACTGGATCGTGTCGATCGCCCCGGTGAATTTCCTGCCGGGGGATCAGAACCTCGTCGATTATTTCGAGGGCGTGAAGGCCGAGATCGTCCAGCGCATCGCCGACGGCGAAGGCGCCGTGAAGGACGAGAAATACCGCCTGTTCTTCGACGGCATGATGAACTGGAACAAGGTCGGCTGGCTGGCGGACAAGTTCGCCTCGGTCAATGCCTGCGTGGTGGCGGGGCGTTACACGCATATGTCGTTCTGGCAGGAACCGCAGCTGATCGACCTGAAGGACCCGGTGCTGGGCATGGCGCAGAACTACCTGATCTGCCCCAACAACCACGGCGCCCCCATCATGATCGGCGAGATCGAGAACCTCTGCGACAAGTTCCACATCGACGGCGTGGTCTGCCATGCCTCGCGCACCTGCCGGGGGATGACCAATTCGCAGTTCCTGATCGCCGGATCGGCCAAGAAATACGGCCGCCAGGCGATGTTCTTCGAAGGCGACGTGGCCGACGAGAGCTTCTACAAGGACGAGCTTCTGAACACCCGTCTCGAAGCCATGGTCGAGGCGATGGATGCGCGCAAACGGGCCGCCTGAGCCCGCTTGCAAAAGGTGATCCCGGCGAAAATAAGCATTGCATTATCGTACGCTAGATTACCATAATTGGACATGGGTCAAGGAGGAGAATCCCGATGTTCGACACCCCGCAGCGCACCCCGCTGAAGATCACCGAGGCACGCATCCTCATCTCGGGCGGCACCGCCGGCGTCGGCCTTGCCACCGCCCGCAAGTTCGCCGCGATGGGCGCGCCCGAGGTTTCTATCAACGGCCGCAATCCCGAGCGCGGAGAGGCGGCCCGCGCCGCCCTCCAGGCGGATTTCCCGGAGTGCCGCGTGCATTTCCTGGCCGCCGACAGCGGCAAGACCGATCAGGCGATCGGTCTCGGGGCCGCGGCGGATGACGCGATGGGCGGGGTGGACGTGCTGGTCAACACCACGGTCAGCGCCTATCCCTATCCGACGCTGTTCCACAAGATCGACATCAACGACATCGAGGGCATGGTGCTGAGCCAGATCATGCCGCACCTGCTGATGTGCCGCGCCGTCATGGACGGCATGCGCGAGCGCGAACAAGGCGTCATCATCAACATCGCCTCGGACGCGGGCAAGGCGACGACCCCCGGTGAATCGATCATCGGCGGGCTGATGGCCGGCATCATCATGTTCACGAAGACGCTGGCGATGGAGGCCAAGCGCTCGGGCATCCGGGTGAACTGCGTCACCCCGTCGATCATCGAGGGCACGCTGACCCATGACACCGTGATGGGCGGCGAATTCTCGGGCAAGCTCTTTGCCAAGGCCAAGCAGATGGCCCAGCTCGGCGTGGTCAATGCCGAGGAGATGGCAGACCTGATCTGCTTCCTCTCCAGCCCGGCGGCAGCCAAGATGACCGGTCAGGCGATCAGCCTGAACGGCGGCATCTCGGCGGCGTGAGGGCGGGGCATGGGCTATAACTCCGTCTTTGCGCCCGGGCTGTTCGACGGCCGGGTGATCATCGTCACCGGCGGCGGCTCGGGGCTCGGGCGCTGCATGGCGCACGAGCTGGCGCACCTCGGGGCGCAGGTGGTCATCGTCGGGCGCAACCCCGACAAGCTGAACGCCGTGGTGGCCGAGATCACCGAGGATGGCGGCAAGGTCGCCGCCATGCCCTGCGACATCCGCGACGAAGAGCAGGTGATCGCGGTGATCGAGGGCACCGTCGATAGGTTCGGCGCGATCCACGGCCTCGTGAACAACGCCGGCGGCCAGTACCGGGCCGAGATGAAGACCCTGTCGACCAAGGGCTTCGAGGCGGTCGTGCGCAACAACCTCACCGGCGGCTTCATCTTCATGCGCGAGACCTACAATCGCTGGATGGAGGCGCATGGCGGCGCGGTTGTGAACATCATCGCCGACATCTGGAACGGCTGGCCCGAGTTCGCCCATTCCGGCGCGGCGCGCGGCGGCATGTTCACCCTGACCGAAACGGCGGCCTGCGAATGGGCGCATTCCGGGGTGCGGGTCAATTCGGTTGCGCCGGGGGGCATCGCCTCCTCCGGGTTCGATCAGTACGAGCCGCACATCACCCAGCGCCTGCTGGAATACGCCGCCAAGGTGCCGCTGCCCCGCTACGGGACAGAGGCCGAGATCTCGGCGGCGGTGGTCTACCTGCTGTCGCCCGCCGCCGCCTATGTCACCGGCACCTGCCTGCGTGTCGATGGCGGCGCACCCAATGCGCGCCAGACCTGGACCGGCGCCTACGAGGCAAGGAACATACCTGAATTCAACGGGTTCCATCGGGCCGAGATGCCCGAGATCCTGAAGAAGGGACAGACGAGCTAGACGGAACGCATGTGCGGAACACCGGGGAAGGAGGAGCCCCGATTCCGATGGAGGAGGACCATATGACTGCGCAAGACACGTTCACCACGAGCTATTTTCCGAAATACGAGACCGGCCCGCTGATCGGCGGCACCCTGGGCGAGCTGATGCTGCGCAATGCGGCCGAGGTGCCCGACCGGCTCGCCCTTGTCGAAGGCGTGGCCGATCCCGCGCGGCGGCGGCGCTGGACCTATCGCCAGCTTGTCGACGAGGCGCTGCTTCTGGCCCGCGCGCTGCTCGAGCGCTTTGCGCCGGGCGACCGGGTCGGCCTGCTGGCGCCGGAAACGCCGGAGTGGGTGCTGTTCCAGCACGCGCTCAGCTTTGCCGGTCTCGTCAGCGTGCCGATCAACCCCGCCTACACGGCGCGCGAGGTCGAATACGTTCTGAGCAATGCCAAGGCGACCGGGGTGATCCATGCCGACGTGTCGCGGGGCAAGAACCTGACCGCCATCGTTCAGGAGGTGTCGGGCAAGCTCGATCACCTGACGGTCACGATCAACGTCTCGGAAATCGAGGCGATGAAGGCGGCGGCCGATCCCGCCCGCCCGCTGCCCGCGCAGCAGGCCGACGACATCATCCAGATCCAGTACACCTCGGGGACCACGGGCTTTCCCAAGGGCGCCTGCCTGCATCACCGCGGGGTCATCAACGCGGCGCATTTCATCATCGAACGCGCGGATTTTCCGATGGGCGGCGTCTGGCTGAACACCATGCCGATGTTCCATATCGGCGGCTCCATCGTGTCCGAGATCGGGGTGTTCTCGCGGCAGGGCACCTTCCTGCTGATGCAGAGCTTCGATCCCGCGCTGTTCCTCCAGCTGATCGAGGAAGAGGGCGTGCAGAGCTCGCTCATCGTGCCGACGATGATTCTCGCGCTGCTCAACCACCCGGATGCCAGGACCCGCGACCTGAGCAGCTTCAGCTCGATCCTGTCGGGGGCGGCGGCGGTGCCCGAGGCGCTGGTCAAACGCGCCAAGGCGGAATTCGGCGTGCAGTTCGCCATCATGTACGGCCAGACCGAATCCAACGGGCCGTTCCTGGAGACCTTCACCACCGACAGCGACGAATTGCAGGCCCAGACCATCGGCCGCCCGATCCCCCATGTCGAGGTGCGCGTGGTCGACCCCGAGACGCTGGAAACCGTGCCGATCGACACCATCGGCGAATGGTGGGTGCGCGGGTTCAACACCATGACCGGCTATTACGGCAAGCCGGACGAGACGGCGGCCGCCCTGACCGCCGACGGCTGGCTGCGCACCGGCGACCTCGGGATGATGGACGCGCAGGGTTATTTCCGCATCACCGGGCGGCTGAAGGAAATGATCATCCGCGGCGGCATGAACCTCTATCCGGCCGAGATCGAGAACACGCTCTTCGAGCATGAGGCGGTTTCGCAGGTGGCGGTGATCGGCCTGCCCGACGACACCTGGGGCGAGGTGGTCTGCGCGGTGATCCATCCCGAGGATCCGCAGAACCTGCCCGACTGCTGCGCGCTCTGGTCCCATTGCCGCGAACGCCTGTCGCCGCAGAAGACGCCGGAGCACTGGATCTTCGTGGATCATTTCCCGATGACGCCCACCGGCAAGATCCAGAAGAACGTGCTGCGGGAATGGTATGACGAGGGCCGCATCGTGCCGCATGGCTGGGAACGGCCGCAGCGCGATTCCAAGATCGCCTGATGGCACGCCGCGTCGCCCTGGTCACGGGCGCCTCCGGAGGCATCGGGGGCGCCATCGCCGAACAGCTGGCCGGGGCGGGGTTCGACCTTGTCCTGGCCGGACAGAGCATCACGCCCGGGTTCGAGGCCCGCGCCGAGGCGCTGCGCGGCACCGGGGCGCAGGTGGCGCTGCTGGCCAACGACCTGTCCGACGACGCGGCGCGGCCGGGCTTCGTGGAGGCGGCCTTTGACGCCTTCGGGCGGCTCGACGCGCTGGTGAACAACGCCGGCGTGTCGGTGATGTCGCGCGGGGATATCCTCGACGTGACGACCGAAAGCTTCGACCGCAGCATCGCGGTCAACCTGCGGGCGCAGTTCTTTCTGATCCAGGCGGTGGCGAAGCGGATGATCGCCACGCCGTCCGCGCAGCGCCGCAGCATCGTGACCGTGACGACCGTTGCCGTCGATCACCACGTCGCCCGGGTGCTGGCGGAATACACCACCGCCAAGGCCGGGCTGGCGCACGCGCTGCAACACTGGGCCGTGCGGCTGGAGCCCGAGGGGATCGACTGTTACGAGGTCCGTCCCGGCATGATGAAGACCGAGATGACCTCGACCACCACCGGCAAGTACGACGCGCTGATCGCGAGCGGTTTCGTCCCCGCCGGACGCTGGGGCGAGACTTCGGAGGTCGGGCGCGCGGTGGCCATGCTGGCCTCGGGCACGCTGGGCTATGCCACGGGGCAGACGATCCACGTCGACGGCGGGATGCGGTTCAAGGCTTTCTGATCCTCCGATCGCGGCCCCGGCGTCGCGCCGGGCCGCGGGGCCGTGGGCGGCGCCGGTCAGACCGGACGCTTGCGCACCAGTTCCGTCACGGTTCCGGTCACCACCACCTCGCCATGCTGGTTGCGCAGGCTCACGCGGTCGGTGACGATGCCCGCCTCCGGGCGCGAGGCGCTTTCGCGCAGGGCGATGGTTTCCCACTCGGCCTGCACGGTGTCGCCGATCCGCACCGGGCCGGTGAAGCGCACCTCGGACCAGCCGAGCAGGGCAAGGCCGGAGGACACCAGCCGCCCGCCGCGCACCACGAGCCCGTGCATCAGCGCGAGGTTCAGCATCCCGTGGGCGATGCGGCCGCCGAATTCGGTCGCGGCGGCGTGGGTTTCGCTGGTGTGCAGCTCGGCCATGTCGCCGGTCAGCCCGGCGAAGGTGCCGATGTCGGCCGCCGTCACCGTGCGCGTCGGGGACAGCCCGCGATGGCCGACGGCCTGATCCTCGTACCAGTCCTGCGGGTCGGGATAATGCCGGGTCAATGGTAGGCCCCCACGTTGCCGAGATAGCTCTGGTGCAGGGTCGGGTCGTTGCGCAGGTCGGGGCCGGGGCCTTCGGCGCGGACCTTGCCCACCGCCATGACATAGCCGTAATCGGCCAGTTCCAGCGCCGCGTCGGCGTGCTGTTCGACCAGCAGGATGGTCAGCCCGTCCTCGCGCAGGCGGGCGAGGATCTCGAAGATCCGGTCGACCACCATCGGCGCCAGGCCGAGGCTCGGCTCGTCCAGCATCAGCAGCCTGGGCGCCGCCATCAGCGCGCGCGACACCGCGACCATCTGCTGCTCGCCGCCCGACATGGTGCCGGCGCGCTGGGTGAAACGCTCCTTCATCACCGGGAAGAGGTCCATGACATAGTCCAGCCGCTCGCGGTAACGCTCCGCCGCGTCGGGAAGATGGGCGAGGCGGTGAAAGCCGAGCCGCAGGTTCTCCTCGACCGTGAGCGGCGCGAAAAGCTGCCGCCCCTCGGGCACCTGCACCACGCCCAGTTCCACCACGTCCGCCGGTTTCAGCCGGGTGATGTCGCGCCCGTCCAGCCAGATCGTGCCGGAATAGGTCGAGACCAGCCGCGAGATGGTGTTGACCGTGGTCGACTTGCCCGCGCCGTTGGCGCCGACGATCGAGACGATCCTGCCCTCGGGGATCTCCAGCGACACGCCTTCCAGCGCGGTCGAGGAATTGTACCCGGCGGTGACGTTTTCAAACCGTAGCATCGGCGGCCCTCTTTCCGATATAGGCGGCGATCACCTTGCGGTCCCGGCTGACTTCGGCCGGGGTGCCGTCGGCGATCTTGCCGCCGCGATCCATGACCACCACGGTGTCGCAGGCGGACATGATGAAGTCGATGTCATGCTCGACCAGCAGCATGCTCATCCCGCGTTTCTTGAGCAGCGCCAGCATCTCGGCAAGGTTGCGGGTCTCGGCATCGTTGAGACCGGCGGCGGGTTCGTCGAGCATCAGGAGGTCGGGCCCGGAGGCCAGCGCGCGGGCGATGTCGACCAGCCGGAGCTGTCCGAGGGTCAGCGTCTCGATCCGCGACCCGGCCCGGTCGGCAAGACCGACGAAGTCGAGCAGCTTCATGCCGCGCTTGCGGCTCTCGGCCTCGTGACGGCGACGGTCGCCGCCGCGCAGCAGCGCCGGGAACAGGCCGTCCGGGAAATCCGGATGCATGCCCATCTGGACGTTTTCCAGCACCGTGAGGCCGCGGAACAGCCGCACCACCTGAAAGGTGCGCGCCATGCCCATCGGGCTGCGGGTATGGGCGGGCTGGCGGGTGACGCGGGCGCCCTTGAAGAAGATCTCGCCCGAGGTGGGAGGCCGCACGCCGGTGACCAGGTCGAAGGTCGTCGACTTGCCGGCGCCGTTGGGGCCGATCAGCCCCTTGACCTCGCCGGGCTCGATGCGGAACGACACGTCGTTCACGGCCACCAGCCCGCCGAATTTCTGCACCACGTTTTCCAGTTGCAGCAGCGGCCCGGCGGGGGCGGGGGTCAGCGTATCCTTCATTGCAGCTCTCCCTTCAGCTCGCGTGCCTGCGCCCGTGCCTTGGGCGAGGTGCTGCGCCCGGCCATCCAGTGGTGACGCTCGAACAGGCCCGACAGGCCATGCGGCAGGAACAGCAGGAAGATCAGGATGAAGGCACCGTAGATCACCGTCTCCAGCTCTCCGAAACTGGTGAGGAACTGCGGCAGCAGCACCACGATCACCGCGCCGACGATCGGCCCGAAGCGGGTGCCGAGCCCGCCCATCACCACGATGGTCAGCATCGACACGAGCACGTGGAATTCCGACAGCGAGGGGTCGACCCGCAGCGAGGTGAGGCCGAAGCACACCCCGGCCACCGCGGCCAGCACGCCCGAGATCACCAGCACCCGGAGCTTGTAGCGCGTCACCCGAACGCCGAGCGCCTGGGCGGCGGTCTCGTCGTCGCGGATCGCCTGCATGGCGCGGCCGAGGTGCGAGCGGATCAGGAAATCGTGCAGCAGCAGGGTCAGCCCGGCAAGGATCAGCACCACGTAGTAGATGCCGGTCCGGCCCACGGGTTCGCCGCCCCATTCCAGCGGCGGCACGGGGATGCCGCTCTGGCCGCCGGTGAACTCGATCCAGCGGTTGGCGACGCCGTTCTGGATCAGCATGAAGGCCAGCGTCGCCATGGCCAGGTAGTGCGTCCGCAACCGCAGCAGCGGCAGGGCGATCAGCAGCGACAGCACGGCGACCAGCGCCAGCGAGCCGGCAAAAGCCAGCAGCGGCGACCAGCCGAGCATGGTCTGCAGCATCCCGAAGGCATAGGCGCCGATGGCGTAGAAGGCCGGCAGCCCGAGCGAGATCTGCCCGGTGAAGCCGTAGAGCAGGTTGAACCCCATGCACAGGATCGCATAGATCCAGACCAGCATGGCAAGGCGGATGTGGAAGCCGCTGGTCAGCAGCACCGGCAGCAGCGCGCCGAGTGCGAGGAACACGAGGACCGGCAGCAGGGTCGGGGCGCGGGGCGCTTCGGGGGGACGTCGGTTTGCCATGTCAGCCACGCTCCGCTTCGTAATCGCCCAGCAGGCCGTAGGGACGTACCACCAGCACCACGAGGATCAGCAGGAAGATCGCCGGTTCCGCGTAGAGCGAGGTGCCGTAGCCGGCCATGAGCGCCTCCATCATGCCGATGGCGATGCCCCCGGCGGCGGCGGCAAAGGGCGATCCGAGCCCGCCGAGGATCGCGGCCATGAAGCCCTTGACCGTCAGCAGCAGCCCCATCCCCACATGCGCGCCCAGCAGCGGGCCGACCATCAGCCCGGCAAAGCCCGAGATCACGGCGGAATACATGAAGGTGAACTGCACGATGCGTTCCGACCGGATGCCCATAAGCAGCGCGACCTTGGGATCGACCCCGGTCGCCCGGACCGACAGGCCGAAGCGGGTGCGGTAGAGGATGTACCAGGTCAGCGCGAGGAACGAGAAGAACAGCGCGATCAGCGACAGTTGCTGCGCATTGGTGATGAGCACGCCGATCCGGAGCGGGGTCAGCGACAGCAGCGGCGGGACGAATTTCTGATCCGGGCCCCAGACCAGGAAGGCCAGCCCGTAGAGGATGATCGCCGCGGCGAGCGTGCCGATCATGATGGTCAGCGGCTCGGCCCGGCGGCGCACCAGCGGGCGGTAGACGCCGTGGTCCAGCCCCAGCGCGACGACCACCGACACGGCCAGCACCGCGACCAGCGCGATCGGCCAGGGCAGGGCGAGGGTGACGAGGAAAAGCACCGCGCTCATTGCGCCGAGCATGACGAATTCCCCCTGCGCGAAGTTGATCACGCGCGAGGCGCCGTAGATGACGGACAGGGACAGGGCGATCAGCCCGTAGACGCTGCCGTTGGTCAGCCCGGCCAGCAGAAGGTAACTCAATTTCATCAGCATGGCTGGTGCGCTCCTGGGATAGGTCCTGGGATCGCGGCGGACGCGTCGAGGGCGTCCGCCGCGGTGTCGCTCAGTTGGCCAGTTTCGACGTGTCGGCGCCGATCAGCTCCTGACCGTCGCCGGCCACTTCGACGAAGACGAAGAAGCCGTTGTCGGGCGGGCCGTGGTGGCCGCTGGTGAAGTCGTAGTCCACGCCCTTCTGGCCCTGCAGCCCGCCGAAGGCGCCGAGTCGGGTCGTGGCCTCGACGATCGCGTCGCGGGCGCCCTGAAGGTCGCCGGCCTGGATCTGCGCCTGCACGGCGTCATCCTGCAGCACCTTGACCAGCAGCGTGCCGGCATCGTGCCCCTGTGCGGGCGACGGCGAAAGCGCCAGCGGGCCGAACTTCGCGATGTAGTCGTCGAAGAAGGCGGCGACATCCTCGCGCGCGGGATCGACGGAGGAGGGGATCATCACCCCGTTGCCGGTTTCGGCAGCAAGATCGCGGAAGGCCTTCATAAGACCGACGCGCGGCATGATGACCGGCTGGGTCAGGCCGAGCTGGCGGATCGTGCGCATCACCCGGGCACCGTCGGCCGGGTAGGGATAGATGAGAATCACCTCGGGGTCGCTCTGCATCACGTTGATGATCTGCGGCGTCACGTCGGTGGCCGAGACATCGTAGGTCTGCTGGGTCGTGACCTCGATCCCCTTGGGCGCCAGGCTTTCGGTCGCGGAGGCCGCGCCGGAGATGCCGAAGGGCACGGAGTTGTTGATGATCGCGACCTTCTTCACGCCCTTTTCGGCCAGCGCATCCGCCACCGCGATGGAATCCTGCGTGACCTTGGGGCCGAAGCGGAACTGGTACTTGGCATCGTCGGTCAGGTCGGGCGAGGCGGCGGCAAGGATGTAGAGCGGGATCTTGTTCTGGTTGGCCACCGTGACCAGCGAATTCGCCACCGCCGAGGGGCTGCCGCCGATGATCATCAGCGCCTTGTCATCCTCGGCGCAGCGGGTGCCGAAGTTCGCGGCAAGCTGGGGGTCGGTCTTGCTGTCATAGGTGACGAGCTCGATCTTCTGCCCGTTGATGCCGCCCGCCTCGTTGAGGGGTTCGAGCACCATGTTGAGGCCGTTCAGGCTCTCGATTCCGGTATCGGCCGCGGCGCCGGAGCGGTCGTCCACGTCGCAGATGACGAGGTCGAGCGGTTCGGCGATGGCAAGTCCCGCGCTCAGCGCCAGGGCTGCCGTGGCGGTCGCAAGGCGCGCTGCCGTTCTTGCTGGTTCAAACATTTTGGTCCTCCCGTTTTTGCTCCGGTGCCCGTGCGGGCCTCCCGGTCTGCGGCGGGGCCGTTTCCTCCCAGAAGGCCGTACGCAGCATTTTTATACGGTACATTACTAATTTTTGCACGACAAGCTTTTTGATGTATCAGGTGATGATAACTCACCTTTGAGAAGGGTCTCTGATGTGCCCATAAAAGCTGGTTATGGCGCGCATGGCAACGCAGCTGTTCCGGAGTTTCGGAACAGGTGATGCTTACTTACCTGGATTTTCTGCAGGGGCCGCGCGGGGCGGGGCAAGGGGCGCTCACCGGCCAGGCGCGCGAGCCACGCGCCAGAGGAAAAGGCCGGTGAGCGCGGGCCCGCGGACGTGGCGCCGGTGCCTCCGCGCTTCAGGAACGGAGGGCCGGCAGGAAGTCGCGCCACGGGTCGTCTCGGGGCGCGTCCGTCAGGTGGGGTTCTGAAGGCTCGCCAGCGTCGTCTTCAGGCCGCCGGGACGCGGGGCGGGCTGCTTTTCGCGGGGATCGACGGCCAGCTCCGGCACGCCGCGGCAGCCGGGAATGCAGGCCTTGTCCTCGGCCATCTGGGCCTCGTGCGCCATGTCCTCCTCCTCGGAGATGACGTGACGATGCTCCTTGCGGTAATCGTCGAGCCCGATCAGCGCGGCGCCGAGCGCCCCGGCGATCTGCGGACGCTCCGGCAGGATCAGCGGCATGCCGAGCGCCTCCTGGATGTAGTGCACCGCCGCCGGGTTGCGCGCCACGCCGCCGGTCATCACCACCGGCCCGACCTTGCCGACCCGGCCCACCAGCCCCAGCGTCCGCGCCGCGATGGCGGCATGGACCGCGCCGAGCACATCGGTCTTGGGGTGTCCCTCGGCCAGAAGCGAGATCACCTCGGTTTCCGCGAAGGTCGCGCACATCGAGGAAATCTTGAGCTTTTCCTTGGCGCCGAGCGCGGTGGCGCCCAGTTCTTCGAGGTCGATCTCGACCGCCCGGGCCAGCACTTCGAGGAACTTCCCGGTGCCCGCCGCGCAACGGTCGTTCATGGCGAACTGCGCCACGAGGCCGTTGCTGTCGACGGAGATGACCTTGCTGTCCTGCCCGCCGATGTCGATCACCAGCCGCGCGCCGGGCACCATCGAAACGGCGCCGCGGGCGTGGCAGGTGATCTCGGTGTAGTTCTTGTCGGCCTCGTCCAGCATCCGCCGGCCGTAGCCGGTGGACACCGTGCGCCCCATGTCGGCCTGCGTCAGTCCGACCTGGTCCAGCGCCTGTTTCATCGAGGCCTTGACGCCGTCGCCCGACACCGCGCCCATATGGGCGACGGAATGCGACACGATATTGCCTTTCAGGTCCAGAATGACCGTCTTGGCCGTGGTGGAGCCGAAATCGACCCCCAGCACATAACGTTTCATGCTCTGCTCCTTTCGTTGCGGGCGGGCCTCAGGCCGCGCCTGCCATGCGCCGGGATTCGATGGCTTCGAGCATCGCTTCCACCCGGCTGTTGAGCACCTCGTCCTTGTAGAAACTCTCGTCCGTCACGTCGCCCTCGAACATCGAGCTGGGGATGCCCAGTTCGCGCTGCGCGGTCTCGGCGATCATGAACTGCGGGTTGGTGAAGGCCCGGCAGGTGCGCGAGGCGTGGATCACCATGCCGTCGACCTGGAACTTGCGGCACAGGTCCATGATGAGCTTGATGAGGATCGGCGAGGCGTGGTTGTTCGGGCAGATCAGGTAGTTCTGCGCCATGCCCCGCAGCGGTGCGTTCGGGTCGATCAGCTTGGGCTCCTGCCAGAACGCCATGTGGGTGTAGCGCCCGGCGATCACCGCCGCGTCGTAATTGGCGAACTTGTTGGCCAGCCAGCCGACCTTGTTCCAGTTCATGATGCCGTCGAAGAACAGGCGGTATTTTTCGTCCGGGACCGCGCCTTCGCCCGTGGCGACGCGCTGCTTGACCTCGGCCAGCACCGTTTCGAAGTAGTCCTTCACCCCGGCCACCGGCAGGTTGTTGATCGGCGCGATCGACACCACCCAGTCGAAGAAGCTGGCGGGCGCGGGCTGCGCGGTGCAGAGGTCCATCGCCTCCAGCCGCAGTTCCGAGGCGCGCTTGATGTCGGCCATCAGCTCGTAGAGGCGATCCCAGGGATAGGGCTTGCCGGTCTGTTCCTCGATGAAGGCCACCATGTCGTTCAGCTGCTTGGCGACGTAATCCGAGGTTTCCTCCCATTCCTGCCCCTGCAGGTAGGCGGCATCGGGCTTGGCCCCCCAGATCCACGGGATCGAGACGTTGAAGATCGGGACCTTCTTGCCGAAGACGCGGCTGGTCATCTCGTCCCACTGCTGCCCGGTCGAGCAATAGGCATAGGCCGAGATGATCATGTCGGGCGCGGGCAGCTTCCAGGTCAGGTCGTCCTCGTCCGGGACCGCGGCGCCGGTGCCGTCGCCGCGCAGGCGCTGGTTCGACACCGCGCAGCCGAGGTGGGTGCGGGCATAGGAGCAGAGTTCGCGCATGTAGCCGCGTTCCTCGGCCACCTGCTGCGCCTTCACCTCCTGGTGACGGGCGGCGAGCATGGCGGAATAGGCCTCGCCGTGCACCCAGCAGATGTCGGCGGCTTCGAGGAAGGGGTTGATGGCCGATCCCTCGTACCAGCAGATCAGCTTGCCCTCTTCCTTGGCACGCCAGACCATTTCCCAGTACTCGTTCACCAGCTTGCCCGCGATGCGGGTCGAGGCCAGCTTGTTGGCTTTCTTCGTGTTGGTCGGCTGTACGGCGATGTTCATGGGGGTTCTCCTGTTCGCGGTAGGGCTCAGGCGGCTTCGCGGCGTTTGACGATTTCGACGAAGGTCTCGACACGGGTCTTGAGGCTTTCCAGCGCCATGCCCTCGTGTTCGGTTTCGATCAGCAGATGCGGAACACCGGCCTTTTCGAAGGCTTCCTTGACCTCGGGGTAGTAGTACATGTGCGGCTCGCAGAACTTGGCCATCAGCACGATCATCCCGTCGGCCCGTTCGTCGCGCATGGCGTCGAGCAGGAAGGCGTCCCAGTCGACGTTGTTCTGCACGCGGGTGGGGCAGGGCACGCCGGTGTTGCGGTCCAGATACCACTGCGCCAGCCCGGCCACCGGATCGCCGGTTTCCGGCACGTCGGTGGAGATGTAGCGGAAGCCGTGGAACAGATCGTCCCCCACGACCGTGACGCCGCACTCCTCGATCATCGCCAGCAGCTCGGGCTTGGGCGCCTGGCAGAAATGCCCCGAAAGGTGCAGGCGCAGGTTGCGGTCGTTGCGCGGCTGCGCGGCCTCGAAACTGGCGACAAGCGCCTCGGTCAGCGCGGTATGCTCGACCTTGTCCATGACCATCGAGGATTTCACCACGTGCTGCATCTCGACCGAGGTCAGCGGCGCGGTGCCCGCCTTGCGCATCTCGTAGAGCTGGCGGATCAGCGTGCGGTTGCGGTTGAACAGCTTGATCGAGTCATGCAGCGCGGCATCCTCGACCGGGCGGCCGATGAAATCCTCCAGTTCCTCGCGCAGCTTGCCGAAGCTTTCCTCGGACCGGCCCTGCGTCCAGGGATCGCACATGGACGAGATCAGCTGGAAGAAGATCACCCGCGTGTTTTCCAGCTTCATCCGGATCGCGTCGGCGGCGCCCAGAAGCTGCACGCAGTGGTCGCCGAACATGATCGCGTCGAGCACCTCGAACTTGCCGGTCGCCGCCTGGTCGACCATCGACCGGGTGTAGCCGCAGTAGAACGGGAACAGCACGCCGTGGCCGACGGTGATCGCCTCGTCGCTTTCCTGCAGGATCATCGGCAGCGTGTCGGCGGCATGGGCCAGCTCGCCCGGAAAGTTCATCGGGAAGGACCCGATCACCTTCTTGCCGGTGCGCGCCTTCCACTCCTCTGCATATCCCAGCGGGTCTTTTGCCACCTCGGCAAAGCGCCCGATGATCTCGGTTCTGTTCATGTCGGCCTCCCTTGGCGTGACGGCAACCCGTCCCTTGCTGTTAATGAGTATAACTCACCTAATCACCAGATCAACGGAAATTGTACGCTAGCGTTTTTGTTTGACGAAAGGGCGCATCAAGTGCATGACTCTACACGGAATAAATGTGCAATGCGGACCCGGCAGCGGACCTGTCCACCGCCGGAAATGCAAGTAAAGACAGACTCATCAGGAGGGAATTATGGGGCCACTCACCGGGGTGCGAATCGTCGAAATGTCCAACATCGGGCCCGCGCCGTTCTGCGCGATGCTGCTGGCGGACCTGGGGGCCGAGGTGGTCAGCGTGCAGCGACTGGCGGCGGGGGATCTGGGGTTCGCCATCGACCCGAGGTTCGATTTCCTCAACCGCTCCAAGCGCGCGGTCGGCGTCGATCTGAAGGCGCCGGAAGGGGTCGCGCTGGTCCTCGACCTGATCGCCGGGGCCGATCTGCTGATCGAGGGCTACCGCCCCGGCGTGATGGAGCGGCTGGGCCTCGGGCCCGATGTCTGCCATGCGGCGAATCCGAAACTGGTCTACGGCCGCATGACCGGCTGGGGGCAGGAGGGGCCGATGGCCAGCATGGCCGGTCATGACATCAACTACATCGCCATGACCGGCGCGCTGGCCGCCATCGGCCCGAAGGATGCGGCCCCCGCGATCCCGCTGAACCTGGTGGGGGATTTCGGCGGCGGGTCTCTCTACCTTGCCATGGGGCTGCTGGCCGCCCTGACCGAGGCCCGGACCTCGGGCCGGGGGCAGGTGGTCGATGCGGCGATGGTCGACGGCGTGGCAAGCCTGATGGCGATGCACATGGGCTACCGGCAGGCGGATTTCTGGTCGCTCGAGCGCGGCACCAATGCCGTCGACGGCGGTGCGCCCTGGTACACCACCTATGCCACCAAGGACGGCAGGTGGATGGCCGTCGGCGCGGTCGAAAAGCGCTTCTATACCGAGATGATCGCGCTGCTCGGCCTCGACATGGCGACCCTGCCCGGCCAGAACGACCGCAAGCGCTGGGACGAACTGCGCGCCATCCTCGCCGCGCGCTTTGCCGAACGGACGCGGGACGAATGGGAGGCGGTGTTTGCCGGCACCGATGCCTGCGTGAGCCCGGTGCTCGACATGGACGAAGCGCCGCGCCACCCCTCGGCCACCGCGCGCAAGACCTATCTCGACAGCGACGGGGTGATCGAACCGGCCCCCGCGCCGCGGTTCAGCCGCACGCAGGGCGCGGTGCAGGGCCCGCCGCCGGATGCGAAGGCGACGACCGTCGCCACGCTGAGCGACTGGGGGATTGCCGGGGACCGGATCGAACGCCTGCGCGGCGCGGGGCTGATCGCGGGGGCGGGCTGACGGGCGGGGCGGCCCTCAGTCCGGCTTGTCGAGCTTTGCCTCGAGCCGCTCGGCGGCCCGTTCGAGCCGCGCCACCGCGCCGCTCAGCGGGTCGTTCGCCGCATCCGCGGTCAGCAGGCCGCGGATCACCACCTCGGTGATGCCGCTGGCGGATTCGTCGACCGAAAAGTTGCCCTCGCCCCGCAGGTAGGCCCAGGTCTGGTGCTCGATCGCGCCGAAGATCATGTCGCGCACCAGGTACATGTCGAGCGTCTTGCGGAAATCGCCCGAAGCCTGACCGTCGGCGATCACCGCCATCACGCGGCTGACGATCTCGCGGTTCTGCTCGTAGATCCGCAGCTTGCGGTAGCCGGGATCGGCGCGCAGCTCCATCAGGATGAACCGCGTCAGCGCCGGTTCGCGCCGGATGCTCGACAGCGACCACCAGATCGCGTGGTAGAGCCGTTCGCGGATCGGGCCGCTGGTGCGGGCGGGGAAATCCTCGGCCAGGAATTCGTCCAGCCAGCCCTCGGCCACCTGCACCAGCAGATCGCGCCGCGTCGGGAAATACTTGTAGATCGTGCCCTCGGAGGTGCCGCAGCGCTCGGCCACCTCGGCGGTGGTGAACTGCTCGGACCCGCGTTCGCGCAGGACACCCCGCGCGGCCTGAAGGATCGCCGCGACGCGCTGGCTGCGGGGAAGGCGGCGGGCGGCCGGTCGGTTCGTGCTGGGCTGCGCCATCTCGGAAGTCATGCCTTGTTGGGTCCGGCGACTTCCTTGCACGAAATCCGGCGGTCTGTCCATCAATCCACGGGAATGTCCGAAAACGTCGCCCCGAGGGTGCTGCCCTCGGGTGCCTCGCGCCCGGACAGCCGGTAGACGCAGCTCGACCGGAACACGATCCGCTCGCCGACCTTGGCGAGGGTCTGCTGGAACAGCACCGCCCGCGTCGCCTTGAGCGTCATCGTGTGCCCTTCGAGCCAGTCCCCCGCCACCACCGGCGAGATGTAGTCGAGCGAGAGCGAGATCGTCGGCATGAGCTGCGTGCGCAGCGCCGGGTCGTGCTGCTGGCTGGCATAGAGCTGCATGTCCGCGAACGAGGCGGTGATCCCGCCGTGCATGGTCCGGTGCGGATTGAGGTGCCGCCGCCCCACCCGCATCCCCAGACGCAGGCTTCCGTCGATCATCTTGCCGTAGACCGGCCCGAGGTAGAGATTGAACCCGTCGCCCATCGGCAGGGGGCGGAACCCCTCGGGCGGGTCGTCGGGAATGTCGTTCAACACCAGTTCTGCGGCGTCCTCGCGGCTCATGGCTTTCTCCTCCGCTGTCGTGCTCCGCCCATGAGAACCCCGGGTGCGCCGGACTGTCCAGAAAATAATTCACTAGATTACTATATGCATGTTGATATACTTTTCATCCCATGTATTCTGCGCCCGACGACGCAAGACCCGAGGGGAGGGGAAGATGATCGACTGGATAAGGACCGCGCCCGAAGTGGCGGACCCCGGCTATCTGCCGACCGACGATCTGCGCCACCGCCCGGAGCCGGGGGGCAAGGCGCGCGATTCCCTGTTCTGGCAGCTGATGATGCCGGATCACGAGCTCGGCTTTCAGTGCTACCTCTACCTGACCGGCGACGGCAAGGCGGGTTTCAACGTCATCCTCTGGGGCAAGGAGCGCAGGCCCCATGTCATCGAACTGGTGCAGGGCGACGTGCCCGAGGCGATGGATTTCGACGACTTCCGCCTCGACGGGCTGCACGTCACGCAACCGGCGGACCAGCGCAGCGCCACGGTGCGCTACCAAAGCGACAAGGTCACGCTGGAATATGTCTTCGAAGGCTTTCACGACCCCTTCAGCTACCGGTCGAACCCCGACGGCCTGCCCGCGTGGTTCGCGCAGAACCGGCTGGAGCAGTCGGGCTGGGTCCGCGGCTTTGTCGAATGGGACGGCAAGCGTGTCGATTTCGACCGCATCGGCCACCGCGATCACTCCTGGGGCGTGCGCCACTGGCAGGCCCCGCAGCACTGGAAATGGCTCGTCGCCTACACGCCCGACGCCAGCCGCGTGGTGAACGCCTGGATCTGGCAGGCGCGCGGCGATTGGGGCGTCGGCGGCTATGTCATCCGCGACGGCGAACTGGTGCCCATCGCCAGCGTCGACCAGAAGGCCGAGTATGACGACGACATGACCCAGCGCCGTGTCGCCGTGACCATCACCGACATCCGCGGCGGCACCTGCGACCTCGAGATGGAGCGGTTCGGCCTCGTCAAGCTGCCCACCGGCGGGCGCTATGCCACGATGATCATGGAGGCCGCCTGTACCGCCCGCATCGACGGTCAGGCCGCCGCCGGGCAGTTCGAATGCCAGTGGCCCAAGGGCTACCTCGACAACCTGATCGAGCTGAATGCGGCGGGCGCATGAGCTGGGATTGGGACGATACCACGCTTGCCGCGCTGACCGGCTTCCTGCGTGACAGGGGGCTGCACGGCGGCGATCCCGCGCCGCGCCGGATCGGTGACGGGCATTCCAACCTGACCTACCTGATCCGGCTGGCCGGCGGGAACGCCGTGCTTCGCCGCCCGCCGCCGCCGCCGCTGCCCAAGGGCGCCAACGACGTGCTGCGCGAGGCGCGGGTGCTGGCCGCGCTCGGCGACGAGAAGGTTCCCACCCCCGCCGTGCACGCCGTCGCGCAGGCGGGCGAGGTTCTGGATGTGCCCTTCTACATCATGGAGCACATCCCCGGCCCGATCCTTACCGCCGACCTGCCCGCGAACTTCGCCGGGCCCGAGAATGGTGCGGCGCTGGCCTTCGGTCTGGTCGAGGGGCTGGCGCAGCTTCACGCGGTCGATTGGCGGGCCTGCGGGCTGGGGGATTTCGGACGTCCGGAGAATTTCAACGCCCGCCATCTCAAACGCCTCACCGGGCTGATGGAGATGCGCGACGGCCCGGTGCCCGCGCATCTGGCCGACATGGCCGCGGCGCTCGGGCGCGATGTGCCGCCCGAAAGCGGCGACGCGATCCTGCACAACGATTACCGGCTGGGCAACGTCATCTGGTCGCCCGATGCGCTGCCGAAACTGTTGGCCGTGCTCGACTGGGAGCTGGCCACCATCGGCGATCCGCTGCTCGACCTCGGCTATTTCGCCTGCTGCTACCCGGTGCCGGGCGAAGCGCCGACGCCCACGCAGGAGCTGTCCGCGGCCCTGCTCGCCCCCGGCGTGCCGCCGCGCGATGCGGTGCTGGCGCGCTACGCCGAACACACCGGCGCCGACCTGTCGCGGCTCGGCTGGTACGCGGCGATGGCGGCGTGGAAGCTGGCCGTGCTCTACGATTACCAGCACCGCGAGGCGCGCGACGCCTATTACGCCGACGCCACGCAGGCGCCGCGCTTCATCGCCGCCGCAGAGCGGTTTCTCGCAACGCCGCTGACGGTCTGAGGGCACGCCATGACTGAA
Organism: Salipiger sp.; assembly: GCF_048261495.1. Lineage (GTDB taxonomy): Bacteria > Pseudomonadota > Alphaproteobacteria > Rhodobacterales > Rhodobacteraceae > Salipiger. Next base: position 814 of record NZ_JBLXFX010000018.1, on the reverse strand, counting down.
TTGCTTGTCGACATTTCGGACGGGGTCGCGCTGCTGACGCTCAACCGGCCGGATTCGCTGAATGCGCTGAACGGCGCGCTGCGGGCGGCGCTGGTCGGAACGCTGGCCCGGCTCGACGCGGACGACACCGTGCGCGCCATCGTGCTCACCGGCACCGGCCGTGCGTTCTGCGCGGGGCTCGACGTCAAGGAACTGGCGGAGTCCGGGCGCAACGTCACCGACAACGTCTCGGACGGCGACATCGGCGGCGCGTTGAGCCGCTGCGGCACGCCGATCATCGCCGCGATCAACGGCCTCGCCGTGACCGGCGGCTTCGAGATCACCCTGTGCTGCGACATGGTGATCGCCGCCGAAACCGCCTGGTTCCGCGACACCCATGCCAAGATCGGCCTGCTGCCGGGCTGGGGACTGTCCCAGCGGCTGCCCCGGGTCGCGGGGGCCTACCGGGCCAAGGAAATCTCGCTCACCGCGCGAAAGGTCGGCGCGGAAGAGGCGGCGCGCCTCGGCTTCGTCAACCGCGTGGTGCCCGACGCGGAGCTGGTGCCGGAGGCCCTGTCGCTGGCCCGCGAGGTGGCCCGGTGGCCGCGCGCGGGGACACGCAACATCAAGGCGCTGATCGACGGCGGGCTCGCCCTGCCGCTGGGCGAGGCGCTGGCCTTCGAGTCGCGCTTTGCCATGGACAGCAACCGCGAGGTCACGCTCGCGGCAGAAGGATCGACCGGGAAGGGAGAAGGAACATGAAGGTACTCGTACCCGTGAAGCGCGTGATCGACTACAACGTGAAGGTTCGCGTGAAAGCGGACGGGAGCGGGGT
>NZ_JBLXFX010000017.1:0-67737 GCF_048261495.1 Salipiger sp. | reverse complement strand
ACCGGATACCCGCGCACCGTGATCTGATGCACCGCGTCCCGCTTGAACTCGTCGCTGTAGTTGCTTGTCCCCATGGTCGCCTCCTCGGCTCAAAGTAAGGAGGCAAAGCGTCTACAAATCTAGGGGCACCTCAGTGTCGAAAATCGACCTGATGAGAAAGGGATTCCTTGCTCAGAAGATTTCTGGAATCCCGTTCTCGCAGCGTAGCCTTCCTGTACAGTTTCAAACCTGAAAATGGGCGTTCAGCCGAATTCTGACCTGATTGGCGGCCGAAAGTTGTGCAAGAAATCGACCATTCGACATCGGGACTTTCTCGCCAATGGTTCCCTCCTGACTTTCGAAAATCCCATTGCCTTCATTTCAATTCCGGGAGGACCTATCGCCATGGGGGATGGGCGCCAATTTTGGCTTCGAGATCGAACCTGATCGCCTCAATCGTGGTGTGGTGAGGACTGCATACCCATCGACCAGTCTGGCCGGTGGGGCAAGAAATGCTCCCAAGCAGTCGAAATTGAAAACCACATAAAAATCCTTCATGTGCCGAGCATCGGGCGATCTCGAAAAAGTGGTCAACAAAAAATTATTAAAAACAGGCGGTTGTGTTGCGTTGGCTGACATTGCGCTGGGCTTGTGATCTTTGATGTCAAGGGCCGTTCAAGACCAGCATGAGCGGCCCTTGACACCATGTTGGCCAGTACCCATATTTGCTTTGCCGGACCCTTGTCGTGATGGTTCGAGAAAATCTCATTATCGCGACATATGCACTTCTCAGTTCGGTTCTTCCTTACATAAAGAAATTCTCTATCCCCCTAGGGTATTCTTCTTTTTCCCGTGAAGAGAAAGAGAAAAGAAAAAGAGTATAATAAGAAATGGATTGCGAAAATGAGATTGACCAGTCTTGGCGAAGGTTCCCCTTCCGGATCAATGAAGAATTTTGACCTCAAACGGAACTGACCCACGTTTGGTGCCTCGGCCCCCGCGAGCGGGCTGACGACCGCCACCTGGCCTTCACTGCGGTCTCTGACGGAATCTTTCGGACCCTGCCGTTCCGCACCGCAGATGGCTATACTGCTGACCCAGCGGGTTGGTCTGGCTCTGCATCATCATCCACGCTGTGGACCACGACCTACGCTTCGCGGCTTCGCCTGCTTCGGGCGTTGCCTGTACTATCAGACGGTCCGATTTCTCATCCCGCCGCCTGGGCGTTCCGGCGACAGTCGGCCCGACCCGACACTCCCCGTAGAAATGATGGGTCGGACCGGCGTACCTTGCCACCTGCCAAAGCTTTTTTCTGAGGACCTGCTTCACGCTCTTCTTGCCACCTGGCTGCCGCCGAGGTCGTGATCGACACTGGTGTCGCGGATCGCCTCGCACGGCGGCAGTGCTCTTCGCCGTCTAACCGTGGCTCGTTCGCGACGGACTGACGAGTGTGTCCATGGTGCCTCGGGGCTCGGCGATTGAGGTCCTGTTCCAGGACGTGTTGGCGGACGTCGGCACGGTTGCTGCGCGGCCTGCCTGCTCCCGATGGGTCGTAGGGACTCCAGGGCGACTCTGGAGGGGCCTCCTCTCGTTTTCCCAGGGGTGGGTAGCCCGAAATGGAGGAGGGCCTCAGTGAGTCTCTCCGGGGCTCTCCGCGTGAGGTGATGGTGGCCGGACCACCGCTGCGGGCCAACATTGGCCGCGCCGCGTACCATATCCTCTCCCGGTCCCGCTCGCACTGGGGCTCGGCTGCCGCCAGTGGGCCGTAGGGACTCCAGAATGACTCAGGAGGGGCCTTCTCCGATCTTGCTAGGGAGGGTGGCCTGGAATCGAATGGGCCCCCAGGCGAGTCTCTCCGGGGCTCTCCGCGTGGGCGCAAGGGGTCAGGCGCTCGTAGCGATGCCAGGCGACCTCAGTGCCGCCATGTCCGCCTTCCCGATTGCATCCCTCCGCCCCGATCCATACCAATGCAGGGCAAGCAGATACGAGGCAGTCCCGATGCTCACAGGCCCCATCCGCAGCCAGATCGACCAGATCTGGAACGCCTTCTGGTCGGGCGGCGTCTCGAACCCGCTCTCGGTCATCGAGCAGCTCACGTTCCTGCTCTTCATCAAGCGGCTGGACGAGATCCACACCCGCGAGGAAAGCAAGGCCGAGATGCTGCATCAGCCGATGGAGCGGCGCATCTTCCCGGAGGGCACCGACGACAAGGGCGAGGCCTACGACAATCTCCGCTGGTCCCGGTTCAGGAACTTCGAGGCCCGCGAGATGATACGCGTCGTCGATGAGCATGTCTTCCCGTTCCTCCGCCAGCTGGGTGAAGAGGGCTCGGCCTACGGCACCCACATGAAGGATGCGCGGCTCGGCTTTTCCAACGCCAACCTGCTCGCCAAGGTGGTGCAGATGCTCGACGACATCCCGATGGAGGACCGGGATACCAAGGGCGACGTGTACGAGTACATGCTGGGCAAGATCGCCAGCGCCGGGCAGAACGGCCAGTTCCGCACGCCCCGGCACATCATCCAGCTCATGGTCCACCTCATGGCCCCCACCCCGCAGGACACAATCTGCGACCCGGCGGCGGGCACCTGCGGCTTCCTCGTGGCTGCCGGGGAATACCTGCGCGACCATCACCCCCGGATGCTGCGCGACCCCGCCCAACGTGACCACTTCCACAACGGCATGTTCCACGGCTTCGACTTCGACGCGACCATGCTGCGCATCGGCGCCATGAACATGACCCTGCACGGGGTCGAGAACCCCGATGTCTCCTATCGCGACAGCCTGGCCGAGGAGCACGGGGCCGATGCCGGGGCCTATTCCCTGATCCTCGCCAACCCGCCCTTTGCCGGGTCGCTCGACTACGAGACCACGGCCAAGGACCTGCTCAGGATCGTCAAGACGAAGAAGACCGAACTGCTCTTCATGGCGCTCTTTCTGCGGCTGTTGCGGACCGGGGGCAGGGCGGCGGTGGTCGTGCCGGACGGGGTGCTCTTCGGATCGTCTACCGCGCACAAGGACATCCGCCGCATGCTGGTCGAGGAGCACAAGCTCGACGCCATCGTCAAGCTGCCCTCGGGTGTCTTCCGGCCCTACGCGGGCGTGTCCTGCGCCATCGTGGTCTTCACGAAGACTGGCGTCGGCGGCACCGGGGATGTCTGGTTCTACGACATGACGGCGGACGGCTTCAGCCTCGACGACAAGCGCACGCCTCTGCTGGACGAGGGCAAGCTGGGCGCGGTGCCCGACGAGGCGCTGACGGAGGAGGAGCACGCCCGCAACAACCTGCCCGACATCCTGACCCGCTGGGCCGCGCTGGCGGCCGAGGCCGACCGCCCCCGCACCGCGCAGAGCTTCATGGTCCCGGCGGCGGAGATCATGGCCACGGGGACGTGGGACCTGTCGCTGAACCGCTACCGGGAGATCGAGCACGAGGAGGTCGACCATGCCTCCCCGGCGGAGATCATCGCCGAGTTGCGGGCGCTGGAGGAGGAGATCGCCGAGGGGCTGGACCGGCTTGAGGAGATGCTGGGGTGAACTGGCCGGTCGTGGCGTTGGGAGAGGTCGCGGAGATCGAGCGGGGAGGGGTCGCGCCCGAGCGGATCGAGACCGGCACCGAGTATCTTGGTCTTGAACACATCGAGAGCGGGGGCGAGATCGTCTCCCGGCAGACTGTCGAGGCTGGCGAGTTGGCAAGTACCAAGTTTGTCTTTGACTCAAGGCACCTGCTATATGGCAAGCTCAGGCCGTATTTGGCCAAGATCGCATTGCCTGACTTTGAGGGGGTGTGCAGTACGGACATCCTGCCGGTGATGCCGGGCCGGAACCTTGATCGTCGATACCTTGCTTATTTCCTGCGACAGCCTTCGATGGTGGAGTTCGCCAGGAACCGTTCGACCGGCGCGAACCTCCCTCGGTTGAGCCCGAAGGAACTGGCACAGTTTTCCATCCCCCTCCCGCCGTTGAAGGAGCAGAAGCGGATAGCGGGGATACTGGATCAGGCGGCGCAGCTCTGCCGCTTCCGCACCCGCGCCCTCGACACACTCAACACCCTCGGCCAGGCGATCTTTCATGAGATGTTTGTGGCCAATAGCAGCCCTGACTGGCCCACGGTTCCCATTGAACAGATCACAGACAACATGCGTACCGGACCTTTTGGCAGCCAACTTCTTCACTCCGAGTTTGTTGAAAAGGGCATCCCGGTACTTGGAATCGACAATGCAGTCTCGAACGAGTTCCGCTGGGCCAAAGAGCGGTACATTTCGTCGGAGAAGTATGAGCAGCTCAAACGATACACCGTCCTGCCGGGTGATGTTCTAGTTACGATCATGGGTACCTGCGGACGCTGTGCCGTCGTACCCGAAGATATTCCCACGGCCATCAACACGAAGCACTTGTGCTGTTTGACCTTGGACCAAGAGCGCGTAGACCCGTACTTTTTGCAGGCAGCACTCCTCAGTCACCCCAATGTTCTCCGCCAGCTTGGGATTGAGGCCAAGGGAGCTGTCATGCCTGGCATGAACATGGGCATCATCAAAGCGTTGAAAGTCCCACTGCCGCCAGTGGAGCTTCAACACAACTACGCAGGACGCTTAGGTGTTATCAAGAAATCTCGAAGTCAGGCTCAGATCGCTAACCAAGCTATCGAGACCCTCTTCGCCTCCCTCCAGCACCGCGCCTTCCGGGGCGAGCTCTGACGGACCCCGCCCATGTCCCATCAAAACCGCGTCGATCCCTTTGGCCGCCTCGTCGTCTCAAATGCCCGGGGCACGCTCATGGGCAACCGGGGCATCCTGCATGACGACCGGCAGACCGTCCTGAAGACCCACGCCCATCAGAACTGGGTGACCTGCGCGCTCTCCTACAAGGACCGCAAGCGGCAGATCATGGCGCCGGGGTGCTACACGGAACTGTTCTTCCTCGACGAGGCGACGGCGCTCGCCGCCGGGCACCGTCCCTGTGCCGAGTGCCGCCGTGCCCGCTACCGCACCTTCACCGACGCCTGGCAGGAGGTGCATGGCGGGCCCGAGGAGGGCCGCTCCTTGCCGCAGAGCATCGACCGGGCCCTGCACCGGGCGCGGATCACTCGCCGGGGCGAAAAGGTCACCTTCGACGCGGCCTTGGACAGCCTGCCGGACGGGACCATGTTCGCCCATGACGGCAACGCCCTGCTGGTCTGGGCGGGCAGCGTGCTGCGCTGGGGCTTCGACGGCTACAGCCCGGCAGACCGCCCAGCGATGGACACCGTTGCCGTGCTGACCCCCGGGCCGCTGGTCGCCCTGTTCCGGCACGGTTTCCACCCGGAGGTTCACGCGAGTGCTGAAAGGCCCGGTCCCTCCGCACTCTTCGGTTGATCGCGGTCTCGGGTCATCCTAGGCTCTTCCGAGCCACGGATTTCCAGATGTCCCAGTTTGCCTTTCTCGCCAGTGACTTCCCGGACCTGCTCAACCACGCCGCCAAGGCGGAGAAGCACGCGCTCTCCGACCCTCGGGGGGCGTGTTTCTGGGCACGGCTGACGCTGGAAACGGCGCTGAAGTGGCTCTACCGCCGGGAGCCCGCGCTGCGGCCGGTCTATTCCGACACGCTGGCCTCGATGATCGCCGAGCCGAGCCTTGAGGCGCTGACCGGCCCCGCCATCGTGACCAAGGCGCGCTACATCAAGGATCAGGGCAACCGGGCCGCGCACGACTCGGGCAAGCCGCTCAGCGCCCATGACGCCAGCGCGACGGTGCGCGAGCTGTTCCATGTCTGTTACTGGATCGCCCGGACCTACGCCCGCACGGCCCGGCCCGACCCGGCGCTGGTCTTCGACGTTACGAAGCTGGAGCGGTCGCTGACCATCAGCGCCAGCACCGTGGCGCAGATTCAGCAGATCGAGGCGGACACCAAGGCCGCCCGCAAGCGTGCCGACGAGGCCGAGGCGGCGCTGCGGGCCTCGGAGGAGGGCAGGCGGCAGCTTGACGCCGAACTGGCCCGGCTGCGGGCCGAGGTGGCCGCCGCCCGCAAGGCCAACCAGGCGGTTCCCGACCCGCATGATTACGACGAGGCCGCGACCCGCGACGCCTTCATCGACCTGCTGCTGAAGGAAGCGGGCTGGCCGCTGGACCAGGCGCGCGACCGTGAGTTTCCGGTCACGGGGATGCCGAACGGGACGGGGGAGGGGTTCGTCGACTACGTGCTCTGGGGCCGCGACGGCAAACCGCTGGCGGTGGTCGAGGCGAAGCGGACGAAGAAGGACAGCCGGATCGGCCAGCAGCAGGCGAAGCTCTACGCCGACTGTCTGGAGCGGATGACCGGGCGGCGCCCGGTGATCTTCACCACGAACGGCTACGAGCACTGGGTCTGGGACGACCAGCGCTATCCGCCCCGCCGGATCTCGGGCTTCATGAAGCGCGACGAGCTGGAGCTGCTGCACCAGCGCCGGGCCAACCGAAAGGTGCTGGACGACGTTGCGGTGGACGAGGGCGTCGCCGGGCGCTTCTACCAGCAGCGGGCGACCCGGAGGGTCGGGCAGAGCTTCGAGAAGGACCGGCAGCGCAAGGCCCTGCTGGTGATGGCGACGGGCAGCGGCAAGACGCGGACCGTCATCGCCCTGATCGACCAGCTGATGCGGGCGAACTGGGTCAAGCGGGTGCTGTTCCTGGCCGACCGTGTGGCGCTTGTGAAGCAGGCGCACGGGGCGTTCAAGACCCACATGGGCGCCACCCCCTCGGCCAACCTGCTGGAGCGCAACGACCCCACGCGGAACGACCACGCGGGCGCCCGGGTCATGCTGTCGACCTATCCGACGATGATGGGGCTGATCGACGAGGTGAAGGGCGGGGAGAAGCGGTTTGGCCCCGGACATTTCGACCTCATCGTGATCGACGAGGCTCACCGGTCGGTCTACCGCAAGTACCGCGCGATCTTCGACTATTTCGACAGCTTCCTGATCGGCCTGACGGCCACGCCCAAGGACGAGATCGACCGCGACACCTACTCGCTCTTCAACCTCGAACGCGGTGTCCCGACGGACGCCTACGACCTCGACGACGCCGTGAACGACGGTTACCTCGTCCCGCCCCGGTCGATCTCGGTGCCGCTGCGGTTCCAGCGGGACGGCATCGAGTACGACCAGCTGTCGGACGAGGAGAAGGAAGCCTGGGACGCGCTGGAGTGGGACGAGGAGGGCAACGTCCCCGACCGGGTAGACTCCGCCGACCTCAACAAGTGGCTGTTCAACATCGACACGGTCGACAAGGTGCTCGAACACGTCATGCGCAACGGAATCAAGGTCGCTGGCGGGGACCGGCTGGGCAAGACCATCATCTTCGCCAAGAACAGCAGGCACGCCCAGTTCATCGTTGAGCGGTTCGACGCCAACTATCCCCACCTGGCCGGGAAGTTCTGCCGCCTGATCGACTACAGCGTGTCCTACGCCCAGAGCCTGATTGACGATTTCTCCGAGGCGGACAAGGACCCGCACATCGCGGTCTCCGTCGACATGATGGACACCGGCATCGACGTGCCCGAGGTGGTCAACCTGGTGTTCTTCAAGATCGTGCGCTCCAAGACCAAGTTCTGGCAGATGGTCGGCCGGGGCACCCGCCTTCGCCGCGATCTGTTCGGGCCGGGCGAGGACAAGAGCGAGTTCCTGATCTTCGACTTCTGCCAGAACCTCGAGTTCTTCCGTGAGAACCCCAACAGGCGGGACGCCCCCGGAACGGTGCCCATCGGCCAGCGTCTCTTCGCGACCCGGGTGGAGCTGATCGGGGATTTGCAGGACCATGAGGACGAGCACCCCGAGCTGATCGGCAGCCTGAAGGCGCGGCTTCGGGACGAGGTGACTGGCATGAACCTCGACAACTTCATCGTTCGGGACAAGCGCCGGGCGGTGGAGCACTTCAAGGCTGAGGCGAGCTGGCAGCACCTCGACCTGGACGCCCGCATGACCCTGATCGACGATCTGGCCGGGCTGCCCTCCGCCTTCGAGGACGATGCCCTGCCAGCCCGGCAGTTCGACCTGCTCATGCTGAACGCCCAGCTTGCCCTCCTGCGGGGCGACGCTGTCTTTGCCCGCCTCCAGCAACGGATCATCAGCTTCGCCTCCGCCCTGGAGCAGCTGAGCAACGTGCCCACGGTCGCGCAGCAGATGGCGCTGATCCTGGAGGTCCAGACAGACCCCTTCTGGGAGGGCATCACGGTCGAGATCCTGGAAGACATCCGGCGCCGGTTTCGGCTACTGGCCGACCTGATCCAGCCCCAGGAGCGCAAGGTCGTGATCACGGATTTCGAAGACGACATCGGACGCGGGGAGGTGATCGACCTTCCCGAGGTCGGCGACGGCCTCGACAAGGCCAGGTTCAAGATGAAGGTCCGCAAGTTCGTCGAGACCCATCTCAACCACCTTGCCCTGCAGAAGATCCGACGTGCCGAGCCCGTGACCAGGACGGACATCGAGGAGCTGGAAAACATGCTGATCGAGCAGGGGGTGGCGGACGTGGAGACCCTTGAGGCCCTGCGGGCTGAGGAACCTCTGGGAAGCTTCCTGCGGCGCCTGGTTGGGCTCGACCGGGTCGCAGCCAAGGCCGCCTTCAGCGACTTCGTCGCGTCCGGCAAGATGAACGCGGACCAGACCGAGTTTGTGGACATGATCATCGACCACCTGACCGAGAACGGGCTGATCGAGCCCTCGGCGTTCTACGAAAGCCCCTTCTCGGACCTGGACGATATGGGCATCTCCGGGGTCTTCAGCCAGGAGCAGGCCGGGCAGATCATCCACATCGTGAACACCATCAACCGGTCAGCTGTGGCGGCGTGAGGATAAGTTGGAGCAAGAGTGCCGACTCGACTGTCGATGAAGGCTTTATGAAAATATTATCGCCCCCCTTTGAATGGTGGAAGGAATACCAACACTAAAATAGCAATCATCGCTATCTGCCACCAAGCGCTCCATCCGGTGAGGTATACAATCCCGAAAATTATGAGAATATCGATAGTTATAAACATCGGGCGCAGTCCCTAATAGCCGTTGATATTGCGGAATCTTTTCGCATATCCGGCCATCTGTTGATCCATTGAGTGGGTCCATCTGGAAATATCGGGAGATGAAAACAGTTGAGCTGTGTTCCCACCCTGAGACATCTGTCCGTCTATTGTTGTGTGTGTATGATTTTGGCAATTTATTACAGCGGTCGATGGCACGGTGACGAGGCCGCCATTAGCGTTCATGTCCCACTGCACCGTTATTTTTTCGTTGAGTACCTGCAAAACTCGCATCTTTGCGGTGACGCCCCCGCCTAAGTCTCCCATGTCCACCCAATCTGTTTCCGCGGCGGCGTCACTAGAAATAAGTGCCAAAGAAGCCAGTATTGCAAAAAGGAGGAAAGGTGACCCTCTCACTAGTCTTTTTTCAGCTAACATTGTCCATTTTCCCAGTTCTTCTGCAGAATGGTCGTACAGATTTGGCCGGTCATCAAGAACATTTTCCGATCTCCTTGGGTGCAGGTTTGTGAGCCGCCCGAAATGTTCGCCGTCTCACTCAACCTCGGAACCGAGAAGTTCAATTCGTCACCGCTTGGTCTTCGTCCTGCAGGGAGCGGGTTGGGCAGTTCTGCATTGGAGCTATCAGTGCTGCATTGCAGCGCAGAGGCTCCAGGTGATCGGAAGTCATCGAGTTGGACATCCGACCAGCCCCCCGGTGTGACACCAGCGGTTACTAGCCGCCCAGACTGCCTTCGACATGATGGTCAAGTAGTCGATCTTCCAAATATTCTTTGCCTACGGTCACATCGATGGCAGATTTGACCTGCAACAGAAGGAGGAACGCATGACATCACCTTCAAGTTGGTCGGCATGGTTGCCGACCCTTGCCCTTGCCGCCCTGCTGTCGGCCACGGGTTCGGTCGGGACAGCAGCGACGGCGATGACCGGGAAGGAACTGGCGGCAACCATTCCGGGTCACACCATCCGGACGAAGCACTCGAAGAGCGGCAAGGAACTCGTGCTGATCTACAGTCCCGGCAAGCAGAAGGGCACTTACACGGGCACCTATGCAGGTGAGCCCAACAGCGGGACCTGGCAGATCAAGGGCAACCAGTGGTGCGAGACCTGGGTGTCAGGGGCGGACTGCTGGCTGGTCGTGCGCGTCGATGCCAACACGCTCCAGGCCTACAAGGACGGCAAGCCTCTGAAGCACCCGTGGAAGATCAAATAGACCAACCGTGTCCGCCGACGTCAGGCTTCGCGAGGGCAGGTTGATCTTGTCTTGACGCTGTGGCCAGGAGGGCGGTGACGTTGACAGGTCCTGACCGTGCATAGAGCCTCTGGGAAGGCCGCCCAGGGCCCTCTAGCGTTCAGCCTAGGGTGAGGTGCCTGACGTACATGGGGCCGCCCGTGACTCTCTCCGTGGCTATACGGAGCAGTCCAGCATGCGACCTTGTCACGGCCACAGGTTCCGGACCTTTCAGCGGTCTGACCTGCAATCTAGAGCTATCCTTCGTTGGCAATGCTTTCCACCCAGTCCGCCTTTGAGCGACCGGTAAGGGCCAACACCTCGACCTCGGTGAGTTCCCCGGCCTCAGACGCGAGTTCGAGAACTCCGACCAGCCCTTCAGGGTCGGGCAGATCGCAGATGGCTCCAGCGACATCGTGAGAACCGGTCGGGGTGAGGTAGTCGTCTCCGTTGACCGACAGTTCGGTGCCGTCACCATCGACAGTATGTACGGTAAGCTCGGAATTGATGGCACGCGCGACGGCCAAGGCCCTGTGAGCCTGTTCAGGCGTCGCCAGAAAGATCTTGGTCACTCGAACAAAGGTGTAGCCGTGTTGGGGCATAGTTGGTTCCTTTCTGAGGTTGACGGTCGCCACCGTGGCCGAGGTGGCTCGGGCTGACTCTGTGACGGTTGAGCAGGGTCGAGGTGGGGGAACTTGGCCTTGAGGACATCCGAGGCTTGCTTCCGGCGGACGACATTGCCTTCGTGGACTTGGAACCGGCCTCTTAACCCTTTGGTGCGACTGAGCGGGTTCTTGCGGAACTTTGTCGGCTAAGTCATTGAAGTTGCGCATTTGAGGTAATCCTCCTCGGTCCGCCACCTTGCACTTCGACAAGATGTGAACGGGTCGCCTCTGGCGGCCCTTTTCTTTTGTTTGCCGGGCTTTGGCCGCGGGGGAGCAGTCGTCGCGGGGTCATCGCGGCTCTCGCGGATGTGCAAACGCTGCAAGGGCAGGGGGGGCGCGCAGGACGGCAGGCACGGGACCGAGACCCGCCGCAGGAACATTACGGATATCCAATCCTGCCGTCAGGCGCCGGTCGGCTCAGGGCCTCAGAACGCGATGCCGAAGGCGGCGGCAGGGTGCCGGGCCTCATGCCCGAAAGGATTCGCCGTGAACTGTCTGATGCCCGCTCCGTTGCCGCCCCCTCCGGATTTTCCGTCGCGGCGCGCTCCGGCGTGACCCTTCCCCCTGCGACCGGCAGGGCCGTGATCGGACCCGGCTGAACGCCCTCCCCGCCCCCGGCCGGGGATGGCTCGCGCCGAGCGCACGGGCTGGTTCCTCCGGCCCGGTGCCCGCACCGACGACCCGGGGCCTTGCCCGGTCCCGTTTCATGGGTCATGCGGAAGCTGCGGCGATCCCGCAGGGTGCCGTGGAGACCGCACGCCCCGCAGCCCGCGATCGACAGGACTGAACCATGGACCGACACGTGACCGATACCACCCGAGCCCGCGCCAGACTGCTGCTTCCCTATCTCGTGACGGCGGCGCTCTTTGCCGCCGGAGGCTGGGCGCTCTACCGGATGCTGGCGCCGGTGGATCTGCGGGACGTGATGGAGATGGTCCGGGCGACGCCCCACACGACCATCCTGCTGGCGCTTATCTGCACCTTCGGCGGCTACGTCGCGCTGATCGGCTACGACTGGTCGGCGCTGCGCTACATCGGGCGCAAGCTGCCGCTGCCGGTGATCGCGGCGGGAGGCTTTCTGGGCTATGCCATCGGCAACAACCTCGGCGCCGGGCCGGTGACGGGGGGCGCGGTGCGCTACCGTATCTATTCGGCGCTGGGCCTGTCGCCCTACGACATCGCGGCGATATCGGTGTTCGGCTCGGTGGCCTTCGGGTCCGGCGCGTCGCTGATCGGGCTGGGCGCGCTGGCCTGGCACCCGCACGCGCTGGACGCGTTCCTGCCCTGGCCGCCAGGGGTGATCCGCTGGTCCGCGCTTGCCATCATCGCCGCGCTCTGTGCCGCGATGCTGGCGCTGTCGCTGCGGCAGGCGCCCTTCACCCTGCGCGGGCTGACCTTCCGGCCGCCCTCGCCGGGGCTGATGGCCGGGCAGTTCGTCTTCACGGCGGTCGAGACGCTTCTGTCCGCCCTTGTGCTCTACATCCTGCTGCCGACCGGGGGCGGAGCCTTTCCGACCTTCCTCGCGGTGTTCTCGGTGGCGGTGATGGCGGGGGTGCTGTCGCATGTCCCCGGCGGGGTCGGGGTGTTCGAGACCATCATCATCGCCGCGCTGCCCGCCACCGTCCCGGTGAGCGAGGCGGCGGCCGGACTGCTGCTGTTCCGCATGGTCTACTACCTTGTTCCCTTCGCGGTGGCGCTGGCGCTGATGGCGCTGGCCGAACTGCGGATGGCGCGCGGCCCGGCCCGCGCCGTGATGATCCCCGTGTTCCGCGCGATCAGCGCGCTGACGCCGCTGGCAATGGCCGCGATGGTCTTTGCCTCGGGCGCGATGATGATGGTCGCGAGCCTGCTGCCGCCCACCAGCGCCTGGACCGAGGAACTGGAACTGATCCTGCCGCTGTCCTTTCTCGAAGGCGGCGCGTTGCTGTCCAGCGCGCTCGGGGCCTGCCTGCTGGTGATCGCCCACGGGCTGCTGCGCCGGGTCGAGGGGGCCTGGTGGCTGGCGCTCTTCGCGCTGATCGTCGGCGCGGGAGCGAGCATCGCGCATGGTGTCGACTACGACCGTGCGGCGATTCTCGGACTGGCGACGCTGATCCTCCTGCCGGCGCGGCGCGAGTTTCACCGCGCGACCCGCCTCACCCGGAACGTGCTCAGCCTGCGCTGGCTGCTGCTCATGCTCTCGCTCGGGCTGATGATCGTCGGGGTGCTGTTCTTTGCCCACAAGGCCACGCCCTACAGTGCCGAGCTTTGGTGGCAGTTCGCCGAGGACGACGCCGCGCCGCGCGCCCTGCGCGCGCTGCTGGTGGGGCTGATCGTCATGGGGCTGGTGCTGCTGCGCTACGCCCTGCGGCCGGGTCGGCTGGAGGCGACCCTGCCGGATGCCGCGACGCTCGACCGCGCGCAGGCGATCCTGCGCGACAGCGACGCCCCCGAGGCCACGGTGGCGCTCTCCGGGGACAAGGCGCTGCTCTTTTCTCCGAGCGGGGCAAGTTTCCTCATGTATCGCACCCAGGGGCGCAGCTGGGTCGCGCTGCACGAGCCGGTTGGCCGCGCCGGGGAACGGGCCGCGCTGGCCTGGGAATTTCACGATGCCGCCTATGCCGCCAATGCCCGCCCGGTGTTCTACGCGGTCTCCGCCGGTTCGGCGCCGCTGTGGATCGACATGGGGCTGGCGCTGCACAAGCTGGGGGAGGAGGCGGTCGTCGACCTGTCCGCCTTTTCGCTCGACGGCAGCGCGCGCAAGCGCCTGCGCACCACGCACAACCGGGCGAAACGGGACGGGCTGGCGTTCGAGATCTCGTTGCCGCCCCATGCGCCCGGCCTTCTCGACCGGCTCGAACGCATCTCCGACGCCTGGCTGGCGGCCCGGTCGGCGGGGGAGAAGGGGTTCTCGGTCGGGGCCTTCGATCGGGCCTATCTCGACCGGACGCCGATCGCGCTGATCCGTCTCGGCGAGGGCATCGTGGCCTTTGCCAACCTCTGGCAGACCGGGCGGAGGACCCGCGCCACGCTGGACCTCATGCGCCATGTCGAGGATGCCCCGGCCGGGGTGATGGAATTTCTCTTCACCGAACTGCTGCTGCATTTCAAGGCCGAGGGTTTTGCCGAGTTCAGCCTCGGCAACGCGCCGCTTTCGGGACTGGAGGCACGGCGGGGCGCGCGGCTCAGCACCCAGCTCGGCGCATTTGTCTACCAGCACGGCGGGGCCTTCTACAATTTCGAGGGGTTGCGCAGCTTCAAGGACAAGTTCGATCCGGAATGGCGCCCCGTATATGTCGCCGTGCCGCCCAGGGTGAACCTGGTGGCGGTGGCCGCCGACCTCGTCGCGCTGATCGGCGGCGGGGTCGGGCGCACCCTGGGCCGCAAGCCGGGCTGAGGCCGCCCCGCCTCATCCGGCATGTGACGCCCGCCGCCGGACGTGATAGGCACCCGATCCGAACGCCTGCCGCCGGCAGGGCCGATGCCGCGATCCGGCGGACCGCAGAAAGGGACAGTCATGGAGCTTGATCGCGCGGATGCCGCCATTCTCGAGGCGATCCAGAAGAACAACCGTCTGACCTCGGACGAGCTGGCCGCCATCGTCAACCTGTCGCCCACCGCCTGCCAGCGACGGCTGAAGCGGCTGCGCAGCGACGGCGTGATCGAGGCCGATGTCTCGATCGTCTCGCCCAAGGCGGTGGGACGGCCGTTCTCGATGATCGTCTTCGTCACGCTGGAACGCGAACGCCACGACATCGTCGACCTGTTCAAGCAGTCCATCCGCGACTGTCCCGAGGTGATGACCGGCTACTACGTCACCGGCGAAACCGACTTCGTGCTCGTCGTCACCGCCGAGGACATGGAAAGCTACGAGGAATTCACGCGGCGGTTCTTCTACGAGAACCCGAACATCCGGGGGTTCAAGACGATGGTGGTCATGGACCGGGTGAAGGCCGGGTTCGAGCTTCCGATTCACGTCGACTGACCCCGCGCCGGGCACTGTCGCCGGATTCTTGCGCCCCGCGCCGCCTCTTTGCAGAAATCCGGCCCGCGGGGCGGGAAGATTGCCGGTTCGCGACCCGCGTCGCGATCTAGAACAAAGGCAGGCGGCACGGCACCGTGCCGGCCCACCCTTGTGACGCGAACCGGAACGGATCCCATCATGAATGCAATCGCACCCCTTGCGCCGGGCGGCGTGTCGGACACGACGCTCTTCCGGTCCGGCGCCTTTCTCGACGGCCGCTGGACGGAGGCGGCAAGCGGCGACAGCCTCCCCGTCACCGACCCCGCGGACGGGGCGCGGATCGGCAGCGTCGCGGCGCTCTCCGCCGCCGAAAGCGCCGCCGCCGTCGATGCGGCGCAGGCCGCCTTTCCCGCCTGGGCCGGTCTGCTTCCGCAGGAGCGCGCCGCGGTGCTGCACCGCTGGCACGACCTGATCCTCGCGGCGAAGGAAGACCTCGCCCGCATCATGGTCGCCGAACAGGGCAAGCCGATTTCCGAGGCGCGGGGCGAGATCGACTATGCGGCGAGCTTTGTCGAATTCTACGCCGAAGAGGCCAAGCGCCCCAATATCGAGGGCGTCACGAGCCACCTGCACGATGCCGAGGTGGAACTCTGGCTCGAGCCGGTGGGCGTCGTCGCGCTCATCACGCCGTGGAACTTCCCCGCCGCCATGCTGACGCGCAAGGCCGCCGCCGCGCTGGCCGCGGGCTGCACCGTGGTCGCCCATCCTTCGCAGGAAACGCCGTTCTCGGCTCTGGCGCTGGCCGAACTGGCGGCGCGGGCGGGCTTTCCCGCCGGGGTCTTCAACGTGGTGACCGGCCGCGCGGCGACCGTCGTGCCGCCCTGGACCGGGGACACCCGGGTGCGGGCGCTGTCCTTCACCGGCTCGACCGAGGTGGGGCGCATGCTCTACCGCGACTCCGCGCAGACGGTGAAACGGCTGGTGCTGGAACTCGGCGGCCACGCGCCCGTGCTGGTGTTCCGGGGTGGCGATCTCGACCGCGTGGTCGAGGAATGCATCAAGGCAAAGTTCGCGACCTCCGGGCAGGACTGCCTCGGCGCCAACCGGATCTATGTCGAGCGGCCGATCTACGACGCCTTCTGCGAAAGGTTCACAGCCGCGACCCGCGCGCTGACCCTCGGCAGGGGCATGGACGATCCCGACATCGGGCCGCTGATGAACGAAAAGGCGGTCGCCAAGCAGGAAGAGCACGTGGCCGATGCCCTCGCCCGGGGTGCGACGCTCGCCTGTGGCGGCAAGCGCCACGCGCTCGGGCCGCTCTGGTACGAACCGACCGTGCTGACCGATGTCCCGGACGACGCGCTGATCGTCCGGGAAGAGACCTTCGGCCCGGTCGCGGCGATCCTGCCCTTCGATACCGAGGAGGAGGTGGTCGCCCGTGCCAATGCCAGCGAATACGGGCTGATCGCCTATGTCCACAGCAACGACCCGCGTCAGATCTACCGCCTCACCCGCGCCCTGCAATACGGCATGGTGGCGGTGAACCGCACCAAGGTGACCGGCGCGCCGATCCCGTTCGGAGGCATGAAGCAATCCGGCATCGGGCGCGAAGGCGCGCGGCGCGGAATGGAGCAATTCATGGAAATCAAATACGTCTGCCGCGACTGGGCGTGAGAAGAAAGGACCGAGACATGCTGCACAACGACCAGCTCGAAAAATGGGACCGCGAGAGCTTTTTCCACCCCTCGACCCATCTTGCGGAATTCGCCCGCGGCAACCTGCCCCAGCGCGTCGTCACCGGCGGCAAGGGCTGTCACATCGAGGATCGCGACGGCAACCGGCTGCTTGATGCCTTTGCCGGGCTCTATTGCGTGAACGTCGGCTACGGCCGCCCCGAGATCGCCGAGGCGATCGCCGAGCAGGCCCGGGAAATCGCCTATTACCATGCCTATGTCGGCCATGGCACCGAGGCCTCGATCACCCTGTCCCGGATGATCCTCGACCGTGCGCCGGACAATATGTCCAAGGTCTATTTCGGCCTGTCCGGCTCGGATGCGAACGAAACCAACATCAAGTTGGTCTGGTATTACAACAACATCCTCGACCGGCCGGAAAAGAAGAAGATCATCTCGCGCTGGCGGGGCTATCACGGATCGGGCCTGATGACCGGCTCGCTCACCGGGCTCGAAGCCTTCCAGAAGAAATTCGACCTGCCGCTCGACCGCGTCATCCACACCGAGGCGCCCTATTATTTCCGCCGCCCGGACCTTTCGATGAGCGAGGCGGAGTTCGTCGCCGATTGCGCCGCCAAGCTGGAAGAGCTGATCGAGCGCGAAGGCGCGGACACCATCGCTGCCTTCATCGGGGAACCGGCGCTGGGCACCGGCGGACTGGTCCCGCCGCCCGCCGGATACTGGCAGGCGATCCAGGCGGTGCTCGACAAGCACGACATCCTGCTGATCGCGGACGAGGTGGTGACCGGGTTCGGCCGTCTCGGCTCCATGTTCGGCTCGGAACACTACGGGATCCGGCCCGACATCATCACCATCGCCAAGGGTCTGACCTCGGCCTATGCGCCGCTTTCGGGGTCGATCATTTCGGACAAGGTGTGGAAGGTTCTCGAAGCGGGCACCGACCGCTTCGGCCCCATCGGTCACGGCTGGACCTATTCCGCCCATCCTATCGGCGCAGCCGCCGGAGTGGCCAACCTCAAGCTGCTCGACGCGTTGAACCTCGTCGACAACGCCCGCGAGGTCGGCGCCTATTTCAAGGCCGCGCTGACCGACGCCGTGGGCAGCCATGCCAATGTCGGCGACGTCCGGGGGGAGGGGCTGCTCTGCGCGGTGGAATTCGTCGAGGACAGGGCGGACCGCGCCTTCTTCGATCCCTCCCGCACCGTCGGCGCCAAGGTCAATGCCGCGCTGCTGAACCGCAAGGTCATCAGCCGCGCCATGCCGCAGGGCGACATCCTCGGCTTTGCGCCGCCGTTCTGCCTGACCACCGAAGAGGCGGACGAGATCGCGGGCAAGCTGAAGGAATCGGTCGCCGAAGTGCTCGGCTGACACGAGCCCCGGCCCGTCGCGGCCTGCCCCTTGCCGCCCCTCGACCGGGGGCGGCGGGAAGGCAGGCCGGACCCGTGCGCAGGACCGCGCCCGCGCGCGCCGCCCGCGACCGTGGCACGATCCACGCAACTTTTCGCGCAGAGCGTCCCATGGCGCGGACAAGCCTATGCGCTGACGCGGAAATCCGGCATCCTCACCTTCGACAGACAAGTCGCCCGCCCCTGTTCCCGGTGCCCGGAAGTGGTCCGTTCCCCGCGCGCTCCGCCCCGGTGATGCGCGCCATGGGCGGGATGATGCCGGGCGGGGTGGACCTGTCGGGCGAATACCGCTTAACGTGTAGTTTATGGACGAAGGACAATCATGGGTTTTCCCTTGACCCGCAGCATCCGCTCCCGTCTCACCGGCCTCGGCGGGGTCGGGCTGGCGGCCCTGCTGCTGTCCGGCGCCGCCCGGGCGGACGGAACCTTTCTGCAGTTCGACATTGCCCCGACCGCGGAGGACGGGGTGGCCGCGGTGACGCGCGGGCGGGTCAACTACGGGCTGACCCATGCGGCCTACGACGGCGGCAGCACGCTCGGCGCCTCGCTCACCTATTCCTTCCCGATCGCGGATGCGGGCACGATCAAGATCGGGCCCAGCCTCAGCCGGACGCTGGATGACGACGGCGACGCCGAGACCGGCTTCGGCGCCAAGATCAGCTACGACCGCTACATCGTGACCGAGGGCGGCTTCGTCTATCTGCTGGGCGAATACAACACCATCGACAACAACTGGTTCGCGACCGTGCAGTTCGGCCTGCCCGCCGCCGTCACGCTGGAGCTGTCCGCCGGCGGAAGCGACAATTACGAGGCCGCGACCGTCGGCCTGTCGAAACGCATCGGGACCGGCCCGGTGAGCCTCCGGGCGGGGTACAAGCTCCTCGCGGAGGAAGTCTACGTCGGCGTTTCGATCAACACTTTCTGAGGATATTGCCGATGCCGACCGCGAGCAACACGACCTCCGTGCAGATGCGCCCGACCCTGGCTGCCGCGACCTACACCTTCGTGGCCCTGACGCTGCTCATCGTGACCTGCGTCGCGGGCGTGTTGCTGTGGAACCGCTCGGACCGGTTGATCGACGATGCGCTGGACAGCGCGGTGCGCCTGCGCACCTCGGCGGCGGGGCAGATCGTGGCGCGCAGCCTTCACGAGGACATGCAGGACCTGCGCGCCCTGGCCGGGTCCATATCGGAGGCCGACGACGCCACCATGCGCGGCATGATCAAGGGCCTGCGCGGCGATTCCGGCCGCCTGTCCTGGATCGGCTATGCCGGGACCGACGGCCGGGTGCGCGCGGCCTCGGACGGGCTGCTGGAAGGCGCGGACGTGAGCGAACGGCCCTGGTTCCGCAACGGGCTCCAGCAGAGGGAGGGGTTTGCCGGCGATGTGCACGACGCGGTGCTGCTGGCCGGCAAGCTGCGCCCGGAAGGCGGCGATCCGATCCGCTTCGTCGACCTCGCGGTGCCGGTGCAGAACGGAACCGGCGAGGTGACCGGCGTGCTCGGCATGCATATCGACGCCGAATGGGTGCGCAAGATCCTGGCCGAAACCGGAGAGTTCCTGTCCATCGACCTTTTCCTGATCGACCGGGCGGGGACCATCATCATGGCCCCCGACGGCGTCGATCCCAGCCCCGACGACGTCGGCATCCTGCGCGCCGCGCGTTCGGGGACGCAGACCTCGGCGCGCGAGGTCTGGCCGGACGGCAAGGTCTATTTCTCCTCGCTGGTGCCGTCGGTGGGCTATGCCGACCTGCCCAGCTTCGGCTGGCGCCTTGCCGGGCGCATCGGCGCCAACGCCTTCCGGCCCAGCCTGTCGTCTCTGCTGACCTCGGTGCTGGTCGCGGCGGGGATCAGCCTGACGCTGCTCCTGCTGCTCACCGCGCTGTTCGTGCGCGTGGTGCTGAGGCCGATCTCGGGGCTGGCCTCGGCCGCCGACCGGATCGCCGCGGGCGAGGACGAATACCCGCCCGACCTGCGCGGCACGCGCGAGGCCTGGGAACTGTCCTCGGCGCTCGGGCGGATGCAGGCCAAGCGGCTCTAGCCGCGCGCGGCGCGCGCGAGCCGCAGCAGCAGATCCCGCACCAGCGCGCTGCCGCGCACGCCGATGACGCCGGGTTCCTCGCCCTCGGCATAGAACCGGATGAACAGGGCTTCGCGCTGGGCGTCGTCGGGCAGAAGCTGCAGGCGCGCGCCATCGCCCGTCGGGGCGATGACGTAGGCGGCGATCTCGCCGGGGATGCCGTCGATGGTCAACTGGCCGCGCTCCTGCGCGCCGAGCGCGACACCGCGCAGGCGCACCGTGTCCATCGTCAGCGAGTCGATCCAGAGGAACCAGCTTATGCCGTCCGTATTGAAGATGGCGCGCACCGGCTTGTCCGCGACGTGTTTTTCGCGGCGCGGCAGTTCGATGCAGGCCATTGCCGTCGTCGCCAGCACGACGAGGTTGTAGAGCGTCCAGAACAGGATCACCCACTTGCCGTCGCCCGCGTCGTTGAAGGCGAAGGTGTCGAAGGCGATGCCCAGCACGAGGCCGCCCAGCGTGGCCGCGAAGGCGATCAGGAACGGCATCATGAGGTGCCACTGCACCGTGATCCGCGAGCGGTCGCCGCCCTTGGCGGTCACGGAAAACGGGTGGCCCTGCGGCTTGAACAGCCCGGTAAACGCCGCGCGGGAGATGGGAATGGCCCCGAGAAGCTGGCTGACGTCGTTCAGGATCGGCACCACCATGCCCCGGCTCAGCAGGTTCAGCGTGAACAGGATCCAGACGAAGTAACAGCCGAAATAGCTGATGACATCGGGCAGGCGCGCATCGACCACGGTGATGTTGAAATACCAGTAGAGCAGGGGATAGATGATCGCCGCGATCCGGAACGGAAAGGTCGTCGTCCAGTACAGCACCGAGTCGATCACGCTCCAGCGGTCGCGCAGCCGCAGGTCGTTGCGTGCGAACGGTCCGAGCGAGGATCGCGCGATCTGCATCAGCCCGAGGCACCAGCGGGCGCGCTGGGTGACGTATTCCTTGAGCCCTTCCGGGGCGAGGCCCTCGGTCAGCGGCTCGGAAAGGTAGACCGTCTTCCAGCCCCGGTTCTGCAGCACGAGGGTGAGCATGAAATCCTCGGTCACGCTCTCGGTGCTGAAGCCGCCCACGTCGCGCAGCGCCTCCCAGCGGCAGACCGAGGAGGTGCCGCAGCAGAAGGCGATGCCCCACCCGTCCCGCGACGGCTGCATGTGATCGAAGAAAAAGCGCTGTTCGTCCGGGTAGGACTGGCTCAGGCCGAAATTGTGCTGGATCGGATCGGCGTTGAAGAAATGCTGCGGCGTCTGCACCAGACCCACCCGCGGGTCGTGAAACAGCGCCAGCGTGCGCGAGATGAACCCCCGGTGCGGCACGAAATCCGCGTCCAGCACGGCGATGTAGTCGGGCGGCACCGGGTCCTCGGCCAGCCGGTCGAGCGTGTGGTTGATGTTGCCCGCCTTCTGCCCCTTGTTGTCCGGCCGCCGCATGTAGCGGACCCCGAGACCGGCACAGAAATCGCGCAGCCAGTCGCGGCGGCTGTCATCGCAGACGATGACCTCCTTGTTGTGGTGCCGCAGCGATTTCGCCCCCACGATGGTGCGTTCGAGAACGTCCCGATCCTCGTTGTAGGTCGCGATCAGGATGGCGACGCGGGGCTCATCGGTGCCCCACCAGCCGGCATGGGCATCGGCCTCGGCGCTGCGCAGGGTGACGCGCGACATGATGACGAAGGCGCTCAGCGACCCGACCAGCGACAGCATCTCGATGCCGAAAAGCGACCAGCTCGCCAGCATCTCGATGGTCAGGCCGGGGGGCGCGATGGTCTCGGTCGCGCGCCACCAGGCGTAGCGGATGGCCAGCGCGAAGGCGACGGCGAACAGCAGGCTGCGGTGCAGGGTGCTGCGCGGGTTGACCAGCGAACTCGCGGCAATCGCCAGCCCCGCCAGCGTCACGAGATGGACCGCGCTCGTCCCCAGCTCGCCCAGGTGGGGGAAGGGCAGCATCAGTCGAACCAGCTGCGCAACAGGTCGAGCGGGCGGCGGTCGAAGAAGGCGCGCCCGGTGTGGCCGACCAGGCAGCCGTCCACGCTGTCGGGCCTCAGCGCGGGCACGTCCAGCGTCACGTCGTAGCGTTCGAGGTGCTTGAGGCTCGGCGCCACGGCCAGGTGTTCGTAGATCGTCGCCGCGCCGCTGCCCGCCAGCCGCGCCACGGTGGCGTCGTGAACGCCGGAGGCGCCGCTCAGCCGGAAGGTGGCGGGATCTCCGACGCGCAGGCTGTTGTAGACGCGCTCGGTCACCGAAAGCGTCACCATCGTGGCGTTGCAGTCGAGGATGCGCAGGATCGGGTCGCCGCGCTGGACCGTGACGCCGTCCGCCTGAAGGATCTCCCAGAACTGCCCCGACACGGGCGAGGCGATCTCGCCGCCGATCAGGTCGTTGACCCGGACCTGTTCGCGCGTGACGCGCCGGGCATAGGCCTCTTCGCGGGCGCGGTTTTCGGCCAGTTGCGATTCCAGGTTCGAGATCACCGTGCTCAGCTCGACCGCGCGCTGTTCGGCATTCGGGGAATCGTTGTAGCCGTCGCCGAGAAAGACGCCTTGCTGCGCCGCGCGCAGGGCGATTTCCAGCACCTCGACCCGCTCGCGGGCATGGTCGAGCACCAGCGCCTCGATGCGCGGTTCGGCGGGCAGGGAGGTCTCCGGGGTTCCTTCGACCGCGTCGAGCAGGCGCTGCCCGTCGCGATCCGGCACGGCGCCGCCTTCGAGAATGGCCAGCCGGGCGCGGGCATGGTCCAGGCGGGTGCGAAGCTCGGCCAGACGCTCCTCGTGAAAGATCGTGCTGCGGGACAGCAGCTCGTCCCGCAGGGCGCGCGTCGCGTCGAGATCGGCCGCCGTGCGCGCGGTTTCGGCCCGTGCCAGGTCGACTTCGAGCAGCAGGTCGTTGAGACGGATGCGGTCGACGATCTTGTCGCTGATCGAGGCCACTTTTTCGCCCTGTTCGACCCGCGATCCGAAGTCGCGGGCGGGTAGGTCAAGTACACCGGAGGTTGTGGACCTCAGGGTGACGACGGGCGCATTCACGACCGCGTCGGCACTGGCGCCCGACATCTGTTCACCCACGATGACCCAGAGTCCGAAAAGGGCGATGGCAATGCCGATCAGGAGGCGAAATCGTTTCATGCTTGTCCCTCTTGTCTTTTTTTGCGCTATACCGGCGGGGTCGTCGTCATGCAATTCACAGTAGGGTGGGTGTGTGCGGGGGTGTAGCCGATGTGGGAAATTTGCCGGATTTCGGCAGATTACAGCTGCCGCCGTGTCGGAGAGGATTCCCGCTGCGCAACCATGGCGAGCATCTGGAGCGTCGCCGGATAGTAGGGTTGGCGCGCCATGTCCCCCGGCTCCGTGCGTATCTCCGACCCGGCGGCAAGGTCGCGGACGGCGCGGTAGCCCGGCAGGTCGCTTTCGGCGAGCACCTGTCCCGACGGGTCCAGAACGACGGCAAGATGGCCGGGCGTGGCGGCGCTGTCGAAGCCGCGCAGCGCCGCAGCCACCGCCGGATGCCCGGCCTGCCCGGACCAGACGAGGTAGAGCGGAATGCGCAGCGCGTCATAGCCCGAGCGGAAATCATGCGCCCCGGGCGCGACGATGCCCTGCCGGGTGATCTCGATCCAGTCGGGCAGGAAGCCCCCGGCGGCAAGGTCGCGCAGCAGCGTTTCGCCGTGATCGGCGGCGCGGACCAGCCGCGGCTCCTTCGCGTGATCGCCGAGTTCGCGCAGCGCGCGGGACATGACGTAGGACGGATTCACGAGGAGGCGTTCGGGGCTCCGCAGCGCCTCGGCGCCGGGGGTGATCAGGGGTTCGCCCTCCGCCCTCGGGTCCGAGGCGAGGCCGAGCGCGAGAAGGTCGCGGATGATCGCGGCGAGGGTTTCCTCCCGGTCGTCCCAGCCGGAATCGCGCGCGGCGCGCAGCAGCGCCCAGGCCCGGAAGAGATCGCCGTCGGTGGCATTGTGCCAGTCTTCGACACCGTGGTCCGGGTGCCATTTCCACGCCATCAGGGCATCCTGCCGGATCGCGAGATGCTCGCGGGTCCAGTCCTCGATGCGGCGGAACCTGTCGCGATCGCCGAAGGCCTGTGCCAGCACCAGCCCGTAGCCCTGTCCCTCGGAATGGCTGATCCCGCCCTGTCCGTCATCCACGACGCGGCCTTCGGGGGTCACGAACCTTTCGGCCCATTGCTGCCAGGCGTCCAGCGCGGTCCCGGACCCGGCGGCGGCGGGCGTCAGGGGCAGGAACATGAGAGAGGTGAGCAGGGTTCTGCGCTGCATTCGCATTAATCGCTTTATGGTTGCGTGCGATCTTATCGCACCGGGCCGGTCCGGGGGAAACGCGCCGCAGCGTCACGGTGACGGTATGATGCGCAAATGCCTCGCAGGCGTGTCTGTGGTGCGGGCCGGGCGGACCGCCTAGCCGGCCCCCGTGGCGCCCTCCGGTTGAAAGGTGTGCCCGCATTCCGGGCAGCGACAGGCGGGGCGGGGCACCTGGCGCAGACGCACTTCGGACAGGATGGCATGGGCGATGTCGCGGTTGATGCCGAGTTCCCGGCGCAGCTTTTCGATCTGCCGGCCCTCTTCGAGATCGATCCGCCCATCCTCCAGCGCAAGCCGGAACTGGTTGCGAAGGTGGTCGCGTCGGCGGTGCAGGTGATCCGCAAGTCCGCTGGCGATGATACCCGCCGGGAGCGCCGCCATGCCGACCCCCAGCACCGTGATGAAACCGCCGAAGATCCGTCCGAGCGGTGTAATCGGCGTCACGTCGCCGTATCCGACCGTGGTCAGCGTCACCAGCGCCCACCACATCGCCGCGGGGATGGAGCCGAAATCGCCGGGCTGCGCCTCGTGCTCGACAAGGTAGGCGCCGGTGGCGGCGAAGACCAGAAGGATGGTCAGGATGGAAAAGGCTGCGGCCAGTGCCCCGGCCTCTTCGCGGATCACCCCGAAGAGCACCGACAAGGCGGGGGAATAACGGGTCAGCTTGTAGATCCGGAACAGCCGCAGGATCCGCAGCATCTGCAGGTCCGAAGTGAAGATCAGCCCGAGGAAGAACGGCAATATCGCCATCAGGTCGACCAGCGCCAGCGGGCTGCGCATGTAGCGCAACCGCGCGCGCCAGGCCGGGCGGGCGGGTTCGCGCTCGGCGCTCGCCCAGACCCGCAGCAGGTATTCGGCGGTGAAGATGGCGACCGACAGCCGGTCGAAGGCCTGGAACAGGGCCTGGTGCGAGGCGTAGAGGCGGGGCACGGTCTCAAGTGCGACCGCGATCACGTTGGCGATGATGAGCAGGATCAGGGCGATCTCGACGATCCGGGCGGCGCGCGGGCCCTGGCCGGGATGTTCCAGCAGCAAGTAGGCCCGCCGCCGCAGGATCGGCTTTTGCGGTGTCACGTCTCCGGCGCCGCGCGCAGGTCCCGCAGCGCGCGCCGCAGCGGCAAGGCGATCTGCGAGAACAGCGCGATCCCCCAGCCGAGGTTTCCGACGATGGCGGGAACGCGGGTGTGGATGAGGAACATGAAGAGCGCCACCGCGATGCCGAACAGTCGCAGCCCGCCACTGTGATAGCGCCGGGTCTCGTCCCGCCCTTCGACCAGCAATTGCAGCACCCGGAGCGCGGCGAGGAAGACCGCCAGCCCGATCGTTCCGATCGCGCCGTAGCCCGGCGGGTAGGGGTCGAGGAAGCCGACATAGACCTCGCCCGCAAGCGCGACGCCGATGGTCACCGCGCTCCACAGGATCACGATATGGGCGAACCAGTAGCTAAGCAGTAGCGGCAATCGTCGGGATCCGAGCCGCGCCATTCCGGCGCTGTCGAAATAGATCCAGGCCAGCGCGAACAGCGACAGCCCGCCCATGACGAGGTTGAAGAAGGTACCGGGGTAGGCTTCGCCGATGCCCTTGTCGGCAAGCGTGACGCAGAGTTTGAAAAAGCCCTCGCCGAGCAGGATCAGCATCAGCAGCCCGAAGCGTTCCGATAGGTGGCCGAGCCGGGGCAGAAAGCGTTCGAACCGCAGCGTGCCAACCCCCGGAAGCAGGTATTGCAACTGGATCAGCAGGATGCCGGCACCGAACAAGAGGTATCCGTAGGGCGCGGGCAGGAAGCCGGAGACGGCAAAGACCGCCGCAAGCGCGAGGAAATTGCGCCCCATCTCGTAGGCGAGCGAGGTCGTCTCGGCCCCGACATGGCGCGCCCGCCAGTAGAGCCAGGCGGTCAGGGCCCGGTTCAGCGCATAGCCGACCGCGAAGAACGGCCAGCCGCCGTGGTGATTTCCGGGATCGCGGCGGCAATGATCATCATGGTGACGATCTGCACGGCCATGACCACGCGATGCGGGATGTCGGTCGAGATGTAGAGCGAGTTGTAGACCGAGGTATCCGCCCAGGCGAAGAACACCGCGACGAAGATGCAGGTGTAGGTCCAGAACCCGGCCCAGTCGAGGTGGTGCCTCGGGCGGGTCCAGATCGGAAAGTCCTTCAATGGCATGGGCGTCCCCCTGTCGCGTCTCCCGTCTTCAAGGGGTAGTGAATGTTCGGGTCGCTGCAAAACGTTCTTGCAAGGGCGCCGGGCCGCCGGGCGACGCATCTGCCGCCCGCGCCTGCGGTGCATCCCCGCCTGCCGAACCCCGCAGGCCGCCGCCGACGCGCCGCGGCTTCCGGCATGGATCGTCCTGCCCGCGCTGTCGCTTGCCGTGCTCGGGGGCTGCACCGGCATTGCGGTGCCGCTGATGCATCCCGTGCCGTTGATGGCGGGCGTCTGCGGTATCGGGGGCGAGGCCGGCCGTCGCCCGTTCAGAGCTTGCGCAGGTAGGTTTGCGAGACATAGCCTTCGAGACCCGGCGAACGGTCCAGAACGATCCGGCACCACCGCGTGCCGCCGAGCCGCGAGCAGTCGCGGACGCGCACGATCTCTCCGTTCGGCAGGCCGACCCGGACGTCGAACCCGGTGCCGGGCCCGGCGCGCAGCTTCAGCATGTCGCCCTCGCCGACACCGTGGACCTCGTAGCGGTCGCCGAGCAAACCGCCCGGCCCCGGTGCCTGGCATGCGGCCAGAACGCTCAGGACAAGCGCGCCGATGATGGATCTGTACATGGGTGTCTCCTGCTCGTTGCCTTTTCCCCTGATCTAATCCGGCGCCGGCGGGAAAGGAACGCCGCGCTGCGGTCGGGGCGGGATTTGCGCCCGAGCGATGCAAACGCGCCGCCCTCCTGGCGTTTCACCCGTCCGCGCCGACCTGCGACAGCCCGGCATCGTCGAGCAGCCGCGCGATCTCCTCGCGAAGCAGCCGTTCCTCGGCCGATCCGGCAATCGGAACCCGTCCGTGCTCAAGGAACAGCGGCGCGGCCAGCGGCGTCACCCGGTCGACCCGGTGCAGGTCGATCCGCTCACCCACGCGCTCGCACATCTCCCGGATGCGGGCGAAATCCACCAGCCCGCGCATCGCCTCCTCGCGGGTGATCTGCAACAGCAGGTGGTCCGGGTCGTACTTCAGCAGGGTGTCGTAGAGAATGTCCGACGACATCGTCGCCTGCCGCCCGCTCTTGCGCTGCCCGCCGAGATTGCGCTCGATCAGCCCGGCGATGGTGGCCGAGGCGCGGAAGGTCCGTTTCATCACCGCATTGCCGGCGAGCCAGGTCTCGAGCCCGGCCTCCAGCCCGGCGAGGTCGAACAGCGGGCGCGGGTCGGTGACCGCGTCCAGCCCCCAGATCAGCACCGCGTAGTCGGTCGCGACGAAGCCCATCGGCGCCAGCCCCTGCTCCTCCATCCGCTTGGTCAGCAGCAGCCCCAGCGTCTGCATCGCGTTGCGCCCGGCAAAGCCGTAGACCACAAGCTGTTCCCGCCCCTCATGCGGAAAGCTCTCGATCAGCAGACGGCCCGGTTCCGGCAGGCGCGACACCTCGCGCTGAAGCGCCAGCCACTCGGCGGTGTGACGGGGCAGGCCGGGCCAGGAGTCCTGCCCGAACATGCGAAGGATGCGTTCGGACAACTGGGTCGAGGTGGCGAACTTGGTGCCCATGAAGGTGGCGATCCTGGGCTTGCGCGCGGCATCCCGGCTGACCTCCACCACCATCTCGCGCAGCCCCTCGTAGCGCACGATCTGGCCGCCGATCAGGAAGGTGTCGCCGCGGGTGAGGCTGGCGGCAAAGGTCTCCTCGATCTCGCCCAGCGGAGCGCCGCCCCGGCCGCGCCAGCGCACCTTGAGCGTGTCGGTGTCCTGGATCGTCCCGATATTCTGCCGGATGCGCTGGGCGGAACGCGGATCGCGCAGCTGCCACAGCCCGTCCGGGCGCTGCACCAGGCGCTGCCAGCGGTCATAGGCCCGCAACGCGTAGCCGCCGGTGGCGCAGAAGGCCAGGCAGGCATCGAACTGCGCCCGGCTCAGCCCGGCATAGGCCCCGGCGGTGGTCATCTCTGCATGGAGCTCGTCGGCATCGAACGGCCCGGCACAAGCGGCGATCAGGATGTGCTGGCAGAGCACGTCGCGCGGCCCCGGTCCCCGCGTCTCGCCGTCCAGGTCACGGGCCTTCACCGCCTCCAGCGCGGCGACGCATTCCACCACCTCGAAGCGGTTGGCGGGCACCAGCAGCGCCTTGGACGGCGCATTGTAGCGGTGGTTCGCCCGCCCTATCCGCTGCACCAGCCGTTTCACGTTCTTCGGCGCACCGACCTGGATCACCAGGTCCACGTTGCCCCAGTCGATCCCCAGGTCCAGCGATCCGGTGCAGACGATGGCCCGCAAATCGCCTCGCACCATCGCCTGCTCGACCTTCTCGCGCTGCGCCCGGTCGAGCGAGCCGTGGTGGATGCCGATGGGCAGCGCCTCCTCGTTGGCCAGCCAGAGGTTGTGGAAAAAGATCTCGGCCTGCGCCCGGGTGTTGTGAAAGATCAGTGTGGTCCGATGCCGCTTCACCTCGCGCAGCACCGCCGGAATGGCATGCGAGGCACCGCCCCCCGACCAGGGCGGCGCTTCCTCGGTCACCAGCATCGAGATGTCGGGCTCGGGCCCCGGATCGGCCTCGACGATCTCGCAGGGGTCCGGGTGACGCGCCAGAAGCCGCGCGATGGCGCCAGGGTCCTCCACCGTGGCCGACAGGCCCACCCGCCGCAGGCCGGGGCAGAGGCGCGACAACCGCGCCAGCGCCAGCATCAGCTGATCGCCCCGCTTGCTTTCCGCCAGGGCGTGGATCTCGTCCACCACGATCCGCTTCAGCCCCGCGAACATCCGCGGCGCATCCTCGTAGGAGGTGAGCAGGGCAAGCGATTCCGGCGTGGTCAGCAGGATGTGCGGCGGATCCGCCCGCTGCCGCCGCTTGCGCGAGGACGGCGTGTCCCCGGTGCGGTCCTCGACACGGATCGCCAGCCCGGCCTCCTCGATCGGCACCAGCAGGTTGCGCCGGATGTCCGTGGCGAGCGCCTTCAGCGGCGAGACATAGAGCGTGTGAAGCCCCGGCGCCGAGTCCTCGGCCAGCTCGGCCAGCGTCGGCAGGAACCCCGCCAGGGTCTTGCCGCCCCCGGTTGGTGCGATCAGCAGCAGGCAGGGCGCGCCGGCCCTGTCGAGCATGGCCTGCTGGTGCGGATGGACCTGCCACCCGCGCCCGTCGAACCAGTGCTGAAGCTCATCCGGAAGTCTCTGCATACCCGCTACATAGTGCGGGAACAAAAGCGAAACAATCGCGGGCCTCTTCTGGCCGGAAATATCCTCGGGGGGAAGCGCGCCCCGGCGCGCGAGGGGGCGGACAGCCCCCGCCGCGGCGCCGCAGGCGCCGCGATCAGACCTCTTCCAGCCGGTCCGTCGCGGGCGGCGGCGTCGGGCCGAGCGCGCAGAGCGCCGCATAGGTGGCATCGTCCATATCGTAACTCACCGCCGCCAGCGACGGCGCCAGCTGTTCGGCCGAACGCGCCGACAGGATCGGCACCGGCGAGGCCGCATGCCGCGCCACCCAGGCCACCGCCAGCGTGGCCGGATGCACCCCGAGTTCGCCTGCCAGCGCCGTCAGCTTCGCCGCGGTCTCGTGCATCGCATCCTGGCCGTAGCGCTTGGCATAGCGCGCGTCCTCGGTCAGGCGGCCCGCGCCGCCGTGCACGTACTTGCCGGTCAGCAAGCCCCCGCCCAGCGGCGAATAGGGCACCGCCTGCACCCCTTCCGAGGCGCACATCGGCAGGATCTCGACCTCGGCCTGCCGCTTGGCAAGGTTGTACATCGGCTGCAGCACGTCGATGCGGATGCCGTAGCGCGCCGCGACGCCCTGCGCCTTGACCACCTGCCAGGCGGCATAGTTCGACACGCCCACGTGCCGGCACAGGCCCTTGTCCACCAGCTCCGCCAGCGTGCCGAAGGTCTCCTCCAGCGGCGTGTCGCCGTCCCAGCGGTGCATGTAGAGCAGATCGACGCTGTCCATGCCCAGCCGGCCGCGGCTTTCCTCGAAGGAGTTCAGGATGTTGTCGCGCGCGGCGCCACCGTCGTAGCTGGCCTTGGTCGCGATGAAGAGCGACTCGCGCTCCCCGGCCGCGAACCGGCCCAGCATCGTCTCCGAGCTGCCCCCGGTGTAGACGTAGGCGGTGTCGAAATGGCTGACGCCCGCCTCCCGGCAGGCCTCGTACATCGCGCGGGAGGCCGACTCGTCCGCCTTGCCGCCGAACTGCATGCATCCGAACGCGAACCGCGATGCGGGGGCGCCGGACAGGGTGCGAAGATCTGGTGTCATGCGCCATCGGTGCCACGGCGCGCGCGTTTCGCAAAGCGAAAACTTTCCCGCGCCCGTTCCGCAGGCGGGGGAGCCGGGCACAAGCCCCTGTGCGCAGAAGCACAGCTTGCCGTTCTGGCAATTTCCGCCCGTTTCCCTACCTTCAGCCCGAACAATCCAAGGATGCACCGCCATGACAGAGAGTTACGTACCCCCGAAAGTCTGGACCTGGGACAAGGAGAACGGCGGCCAGTTCGCCTCGACCAACCGGCCGATCGCCGGCGCCACCCATGACGCGCCGCTTCCGAAGGGCAAGCACCCCTGGCAGCTTCACAGCCTGGCCACGCCCAACGGCCAGAAGGTCACCATCCTTTTCGAGGAACTCCTCGAAGCCGGGCACGACGCCCAATACGACGCCTGGCCGATCCGCATCGGTGACGGCGACCAGTTCGGCTCGGGCTTCGTCGAGATCAACCCGAACTCCAAGATCCCGGCGCTTCTGGACCTGACCGGGGAGACGCCCGTGCGCGTCTTTGAATCCGGCGCCATCCTGCTGCACCTCGCCGAGCGCTACCAGGCTTTCCTCGGCGCACCCGGCGACCGTCCGGAGATGCTCTCCTGGCTGATGTGGCAGATGGGCAGCGCGCCCTATCTCGGCGGCGGGTTCGGGCATTTCTACGCCTACGCCCCGGAACGCTGGGAATATCCGATCAACCGGTTCGCGATGGAAACCAAGCGCCAGCTCGACGTGCTGGACCGCAACCTCGCCGAGCGCCGCTACATGGTGGGCGACAGCTACACGATCGCCGACATCGCGATCTGGGCCTGGTACGGCAATCTCGCGCTCGGCCGGCAATACGATGCCGGCGAATTCCTCGACGTGGAAAGCTATACCAATGTCCGCCGCTGGGCGCAGGAGATCGACGCCCGCCCGGCGGTCCGGCGCGGCCGCAAGGTGAACCGGCTTTTCGGAGATCCGTCGGAACAACTGCACGAACGCCACGACGCATCCGATTTCGACACCCGCACGCAGGACAAGCTCGGCGGTTGAGCCGGGCCAAATTCCTTCAAAGGAATTTGCAAAAGCCTTGAAAGGCTTTTGGTCCCCGGCTCAGAGGCCGAGCGTGTCGCAGAGCGTCCGCAGATTTCCCCGGTCGGTATCGTCCAGCGGTGCCGACCGGCTGCGGAACAGCGTCGCCTGGGACCGCAGCACCGGAGGCTCCTCGAGGATCTTCAGGTGGTTGGCCCGCAGCGTCTCTCCGGTCGAGGTGATGTCCGCGATCGCCTCGGCCGTCAGGTTCTTGACCGTGCCCTCGGTCGCCCCCTGGGAATCCACCAGCTGGTAGTCGGCAACCCCGCCCATCCGCAGGTAGTCGCGCACCAGCCGGTGGTACTTGGTGGCGATCCGCAGCCGGAAGCCGTGCCGCGCCCGGAATGCCGCCGCCGCCGCATCCAGATCGTCCAGCGTGTTCACGTCGACCCAGCAGGCCGGCACGGCGACGATCAGATCCGCCTGTCCGAAGCCGAGTTCGGCCAGCGGCTCGACCTTCTGATCCCACTGCACCAGCTTCTCGCGCACGAGGTCCGTGCCCGTCACCCCGAGGTGGATGTGGCCCGCCGCCAGTTCACGCGGGATCTCTCCCGCCGCCAGCATGACGAGGCTGACGCCCGCGATGCCTTCGACCGCCCCGGCATATTCCCGCTCCGAGCCGGTGCGCGACAGGCCGATGCCCCGCGCCCCGAACCAGTCGAAGGTCTTCTCCATCAGCCGCCCCTTGGAGGGCACACCCAGCTTGACGCTCATCCCCGGCTCTCCAGTTCCAAAAGCAGCCCCGGCCGGATCACCCCGCCGACCGCGGGCACTTCCCGCCCGCCGCCGAGGATCCGCGTCAGCGCGTCGTAGCGCCCGCCCGTGGCGACCGGCGGCAGGTCGGGTCGCGCCGGCGCCAGGAAGCCGAACACGAAACCGTCGTAATATTCCATCGACGTCCGCCCGTAGCTTGCCTCGAAATCCAGCCGCGCGACATCGACGCCCCGCGCCGCCAGCGCGTCGCAGCGCCGTTCGAACCGCGCCACCGCACCCGCCAGCGCCGGCAGATCGACGGCGATGTCGTGCAGGTGCTCCAGCGCGAAACTGCAGGTCTCGCGCACCGCGAGCACGGCGTCGATCAACTGCACCTGCGACCGGCACAGCGGTCCTTCCTCGGCATCCGCCTGCAGCGATGCGATCCGTGCCGCGATCTCGTCCGGCCCCCTGAGGCCGATCTCGGCCCCCGCTTCGGCCATCGGATCGCCCCCGCCGAGCAGCGCCAGCCGCGACGGCGGCGGGGGCGTCCGCCCGGAATAGCGGTCCAGCAGCGCGCGGAACCGCCGGGGCCGCCAGATGTGCCGCAGCAGCGCCGCCTTGCGCCGCTCCGAAGTCTCGAGCCCGTGCACCGCCGCGGTCAGGATGCCGATATCCCCGGTCACCGCCCGCAGCTTGTAGGGGTCCAGGACCTCCGCAAAGAGGGCAAAGACCTCGGCATCGTCGCTCACCGGATCGGCGGCCTCCGGGGCACGTGCCCCCGCGGGCGGCGGATCGGCCCGGTCGAAGATCTCGTAGCCCACCTGGAAATACTCGGAATCGCGCTCCGGGTGCTCCTCCTGGCGGCGAAAGACCTTGCCCGCGTAGGTGTAATGCGCCCGCTCCACGTCGCGGGCGATGTGCATCTCGGTCACCGGAACGGTGAAATCCGGGCGCAGCATCATCTCGCCCCGCGCCGGATCCTGCGTCACGTAGGCCCGCGCCCGGATCTCCTCGCCGTAGAGATCCAACAGCGTCTCGGCCGGTTGCAGGATGTCGCATTCCACCGGGACGGCGCCGCGCGCCGCGAACCAGTCGCGCAACAGGTCGGACTCCCGCTTGATCCTTCCGGCCTCCGACATCACGCGCCGTTCCCGAGGATCTCGCGCACCTTCGCCACCAGATCCCCCCGCGCCACCTCGTATTGCGACGGGCGCTCCTTCCATTCCTCCAGCGAGGCATTCTCGGCGATCTGCGCCCCGAGGATCAGGTCCTTGATCTGCACCACCCCGCGCGCCTTCTCCTCGCCGCCCTCGATGACGGCCACGGGAGAGTTGCGCTTGTCGGCATACTTGAGCTGGTTGCCGAAGTTCTTCGGATTGCCGAGGTAGACCTCCGCCCGGATGCCCGCAGTGCGCAGTTCCGCCACCATCGCCTGGTAATCGGCCATCCGGTCGCGGTCCATGACGGTGACGACCACCGGCCCCTGCACGGTGCCGCCGATCCGCCCCTTCTCGCGCAGCGCGGCCAGCAGCCGGTCGACCCCGATGGAGACGCCGGTCGCCGGCACCGCCTGCCCTGTGAAGCGCTTGACGAGATCGTCATACCGCCCCCCGCCCGCCACCGAGCCGAACTGACGCTTGCGACCCTTCTCGTCGAGGATTTCGAAGGTCAGCTCCGCTTCGAACACCGGGCCGGTATAGTATCCGAGACCACGGACGACCGAGGGGTCGATCTCGATCCGGTCCGGCCCATACCCCTGCGCCGACAGAAGCCCGCCGATCTCTTCCAGCTCGTCGACGCCCTCTGCGCCGATCTTCGACGCGCCGATCGCAGCGCGCAGGTTGGCCACCGTGGAAGCAGCATCCGCTCCCTTCGAGGTCAGGAAGGCCACAACCGGCCCGGCCTGATCGTCGCTCAGCCCCACGCCATCGATATAAGCCCCGGACGCATCCAGCCGTCCCTTGCCGAGCAATGCGCGCACCCCGGCCTCGCCCACCTTGTCGAATTTGTCGATGGTGCGCAGCACGGCGTCGCGCTGGCCGTCATCGGACAGCCCCATGCACTCCAGAACCCCGTTCAAAACCTTGCGGTTGTTCACCCGGACAAGATAGTCCCCGCGCGGAATCCCCACCGCCTCCAGCGTATCCGACAGCATCGCGCAGATCTCGGCATCCGCCGCCACCGTGGCCGCGCCCACCGTATCCGCATCGCACTGGTAGAACTGCCGGAACCGTCCCGGCCCCGGCTTCTCGTTGCGCCAGACCGGCCCCATGGCGTAGCGCCGGTAGGGCAGGGGAAGCTCGTTGCGGTGCTGCGCATAGACCCGCGCCAGAGGGGCCGTCAGGTCGTAGCGCAGGGCCATCCAGCCCTCGTCCTCGTCCTGCCAGGCAAACACGCCCTCGTTCGGGCGATCCACGTCGGGAAGGAACTTGCCCAGCGCCTCGACCGTCTCGACCCCGCTGCTCTCCAGCGCCTCGAACCCGTAGCGATGATAGACCCCGGCAATCGCGCGCAGCATCTCGGCGCGCTCGGTCACCTCGGTGCCGAAGTAATCGCGGAACCCCTTGGGCGTCTGGGCCCTCGGGCGGGGGGATTTCTTGTCCTTGGCCATGGCGTCGTGGCTCCTCCGGAATGCGCGCCTCCCTTAGCCCCTCACAGGCCGGGGAGCAAGCAAGCGCCGCGCGCCCGTGTTTCTTCTGGCGTCAAATATCCCGGGGGAGTCTTGAAAGGACGGGGGCAGCGCCCCCATCGGCGCTTGCCAGCGGCGCGCCGCTCGCCTATCCCGCGCCGCAAAGGGAGTTGCGCCATGCCGACCGATCTCTTGCCCTACGAGGAACGTCTCGCACACCTGCAGCGCGTGGTGGACGACCTCTCCGATACCATCGCCCGCCAGGATCGCGACATCGCCCTGCTGACCCACCGGGTCGCGATGCTGATGGAGCGCGAGGCCGAGCGCCAGCAGGACGACTCGGGGGGCGTCGTGCTCGGGGACGAGCGTCCGCCGCATTACTGAGCGGCGCCTTCAGTGCCGGTCCACCGCCACGACCGCGCCGTCATGCAGCAGGATGTCGAGCCAGTTGCGGCTGCCGAAGGCGGGATAGACCGTGACGAAGGCCGTGTCCTTCTCCAGCCGCGAAAGCGCCCGTCCGCAGGGCTTGCCGCTGGCGACCTTGCAGACCCCGGCCTTGACCTTTTCGTAGGCGGCATCGGTCGTGCTGCGCGGCAGGGTCTTGCCCGCCGGCCCGTAGCGCAATTCCTCGTGCATCTCTGCGCTCCCGAACATCGCCAGCGCCCCGGTGAGCTGACGCGCGCAGCCGTCGGGGAAGCCGGTCAGGAACAGCGTCCGCGCGCCGCTCCCGCCCGGAGCGGTGTCGTAGAGCGCATAGCCGTTGCGCCGGTTCTCCGGGTAGGTGGCGATGCGCGTGCCGAGCGCGTGTTCGGGCACGCCGCATAGCCGGGCCATCTCGCCGAAGGGCAGGGTGGTGCCGGGCCCGACCTGCCGGAAATCCGGCGCATCGGGTGCGGGGCCCTTGCCGCCGCCGCCGAACAGCGCGGCCAATCCGCCGCCCGATTGCTCCGATGCCGTCGCTGCCGTCCCGTCCGGCGACGCTTCCCCGGGCGCGGACTCCGCCGCCTTCGCACTCGCCGCCCTGCGCGCGAAGAATCCGAGCAGACCGCCGCGCTCCGCGTCGGATTCAGCGCCGGGCCCGGCCGAAGCGGCCGGGGCAGGCGCGTCGAGAAAGCCGCCGTCCGCGTCGGTTTCCGAGGGCGCGGCCAGCGCCCCGGCGCGGGCCCCGCCGCTTTCGAGTGTCGTCCCGGACAGCGCCGGAACGGCCCCGGGCGCCTGCGCGCAGCCCGCCGCCAGCAGGCAGAGCGCCAGTGCGGCGCGTGTCATCGTCGGCAATTGTCTCCCCCCCGGGATGGTCTTTCCCCGGTTGGTAAAGACACCGGCCGCGGGAATCCATAGCCCGGCCACTCGCCCGGCGCGGAGTCGCCGGGGCGGGGGGCTCAGAAATCCTCGACCGCCAGCACCCCGTCGAGCGATTTCACCGCACCCTTGATCTCGGGCGAGACCGGGAATTCCTGCTGAAGATCCAGCTCCACCTCGCCGGGCAGATCCGGCTGCGCAAGACAGAGCCGGATCGGCCCGCGTCCCGCCTTGGGCATCTGCTCGCTCGCGCGGGTCAGCACGCTGGCGATCTGCGGGATGGCCGATTGCGCCTCCACGTAGATCCTGAGCCCGGTCGCCCCGGCGCCGGCGACGACCTGTTCCACCGGCCCGACCGACCGGCCGAGCAGCTTCAGCACGTCCGCCTCCATCGTCGCCTCGACAGTGACGACGACCTTGGTGCCGGTCTCCAGCATATCGCGGCATTTCTCCAGCGTGTCGGAAAACAGCGTGATCTCGTAGGCGCCGGTCGGGTCGGACAACTGGGCAAAGGCAAAGCGGTTGCCCTTGGCCGACTTCCGCTCCTGGCGGCCCGCGACCACGCCCGCCAGCTTGGCGACGCAGGCGCCGCCGCGCGCCTTGTGGGTCAGCGCCTCTAGGGTCGTCACGTCGCGCCGCTTCAGCGCGGGCATGTAGTCGTCCAGCGGATGTCCCGAGAGGTAGAAGCCGATGGCCTTGAATTCTTCGCTGAGGCGTTCGGCGGGCAGCCAGTCGGGCACCGGCGACAGGCGCGGCTCGGGCAGATCGTCCCCGGCCTCGCCGAACAGCGACACCTGTGCGCTGGCCTTCTGGTCGTGGATCGCGGCCGAATAGGCCACCAGCGCATCCAGCGATTCGAACACCCGGCGGCGGTTCTTGTCGAGCGCATCAAAGGCTCCGGCCCGCGCCAGCATCTCCAGCGGCCGCTTGCCGACGCGCTTGAGATCCACCCGGCGGGCGAAGTCGAACAGGGTGACAAAGGGCTTTTCCGCGCTCCGGGGCCGGTCGGGATCGCTGCGCCGCCCGTCGACCACCAGCCGCATCGCCTCGACGCCGACGTTCTTGAGCGCGCCGAGCGCATAGACCAGCTCTCCCCCCACCACGTCGAAGGTCGCCCGCGAACGGTTCACGCAGGGCGGCACGTAGCCCAGCTTCAGCCCGTTCTTCAGCTCGTCGAAATAGACCGCCAGCTTGTCGGTCAGGTGGATATCGCAGTTCATCACCCCGGCCATGAACTCGACCGGATGATTCGCCTTGAGCCAGGCGGTCTGGTAGGACACCACCGCATAGGCGGCGGCGTGGGATTTGTTGAAACCGTAGTTGGCGAATTTCTCCAGCAGGTCGAAGACCTCGGTCGCCTTCTTCTTGTCCACGCCGTTCTCGGCCGCGCCCTTTTCGAACTTGGGGCGCTCGGCGTCCATCGCCTCCTTGATCTTCTTGCCCATGGCGCGGCGCAGCAGGTCGGCGCCGCCGAGGCTGTAGCCCGCCATGACCTGCGCGATCTGCATCACCTGTTCCTGGTAGACGATGATGCCCTGCGTCTCGGCAAGGATGTGGTCGATGGACGGGTGCACCGAGGTGATCTCGCGCAGCCCGTTCTTGACCTCGCAATAGACGGGGATGTTCTCCATCGGG
Organism: Salipiger sp.; assembly: GCF_048261495.1. Taxonomy (GTDB): domain Bacteria; phylum Pseudomonadota; class Alphaproteobacteria; order Rhodobacterales; family Rhodobacteraceae; genus Salipiger. The sequence continues at coordinate 29,739 of NZ_JBLXFX010000017.1, read as the reverse complement.
CCGGGACGATAGAGCGCCACGAGCGCGACGATATCCTCGATGCATGTGGGCTTCATGCGCTTGAGCGCATCCATCATGCCCGAGCTTTCCACCTGGAACACCGCGACCGTCCTGGCATCGGCATAGAGACGGTAGGTCTTTTCGTCATCCAGCGGGATGAGGTTCATCTGGTTTTCGCCGCCCTCGGCGGGCTGGTAGAGCTGCGTGCCGTCCTCGGCCTCGTGCAGGGCGCGGCCGGATTTCAGGATCAGGTCCAGCGCGTTCTGGATCACCGTCAGCGTCTTCAGGCCGAGGAAGTCGAACTTCACCAGCCCGGCCTGTTCCACCCATTTCATGTTGAACTGGGTCGCCGGCATGTCCGAGCGCGGGTCCTGGTAGAGCGGCACCAACTCGTCGATGGGCCGGTCGCCGATCACCACGCCCGCCGCGTGGGTCGAGGCATTGCGCAGCAGCCCCTCGACCTGCTGGCCGTAGGTGAGCAGTCGGTCGACGACCTCTTCGGACTGCGCCTCTTCGCGCAGGCGGGGTTCGTCCTGCAGCGCCTTTTCGATGGAGACGGGTTTCACCCCCTCGACGGGGATCATCTTGGACAGCCGGTCGACCTGTCCGTAGGGCATCTGCAGCACCCGGCCCACGTCGCGCACGGCGGCCTTGGACAGCAGGGCGCCGAAGGTGATGATCTGGCCCACCCGGTCGCGGCCGTATTTCTGCTGCACGTAGCGGATCACCTCTTCGCGGCGATCCATGCAGAAGTCGATGTCGAAGTCCGGCATCGACACCCGTTCCGGGTTCAGGAAGCGTTCGAACAGCAGCGAATAGCGCAGCGGATCGAGGTCGGTGATGGTCAGCGCATAGGCCACGAGCGAACCCGCGCCCGACCCCCGCCCCGGACCCACCGGGATGTTGTGATCCTTGCCCCACTTGATGAAGTCGGCAACGATCAGGAAGTAGCCGGGAAAGCCCATGCCCTCGATGATGTTCAGCTCGAAATCGAGGCGCTTCTGATACTCTTCCGGGCTCACGGCGTGGGGAATCACCGCCAGCCGCGCCTGCAGCCCCTCGTTGGCCTGGCGGCGCAGTTCCACCACCTCGTCATCGGCGAATTTCGGCAGGATCGGGTTGCGGCGATAGGCCATGAAGGCGCAGCGGCGGGCGACCTCGACGGTGTTCTCGATCGCCTCGGGCAGATCGGCGAAAAGAGTCGCCATCTCCTGCGGCGATTTCAGGTAGTGCTGCGGCGTCAGGCGCCGGCGCGGTTCCTGCTGGTCGACATAGGCGCCCTCGGCGATGCAGATCAGCGCATCGTGGGCCTCGTACATCTCGGACTTGGGGAAATAAACGTCGTTCGTGGCGACCAGCGGGATGTTCAGCTCGTAGGCCATTTCGACGAAGCCGCGCTCGGACAGGCGTTCCGCCTCGGGCAGACCGTCCTCTCCGGGGTGGCGCTGCAATTCGACGTAGAGGCGGCGGTCGTAGACCTGGTGCAGCGTCGCCATCAGCGTCTGCGCCGCCGCGCGGTGGTTGTCGCGCAGCAATCGCCCGACCGGCCCGTCCGGCCCGCCGGAAAGACAGATCAGCCCGGCGTGATGGCGTTCCAGTTCTTCCAGCGTGACATGGGGCAGGGTGCCGTCCCCGCGCAGGTAGAGGCAGGAGTTGAGCTTCATCAGGTTCTCGTAGCCCAGTTCGTTCTGCGCCAGCAGCACGATGGGGGCGGGGTCCTTCGGACGCTCGCCGGGGGCGGGTTCGAGATAGCGCAGATCGACCTGGCACCCGATGATCGGCTGCACCCCGGCCCCCGCCGCGGTCACCGAGAATTCGAGCGCCGCGAACAGGTTGTTGGTGTCGGTCACGGCGATGGCGGGCATGCCCATCGCCTCGCACATGCCGGGAAGTTTCTTGAGCCGAACGGCCCCTTCGAGAAGGGAATATTCGGTGTGGACGCGGAGATGGATGAATCGGGGTTCGCTGCTCATTCCGCCACACTAGGCGCGCGGGGCGGTGGCGGAAAGGCCCGGAATCGTCCGCCGCGGCGGAATGCGGCCATGCGGCGCGACCGCGGCGGAGACTGGACCCGCGCCTGCTCCCGGAGTAGACTCGCGGGCGAGGTCGACAGGCATCGTCGCGCCCCGTCATTCTTCGGAACCGACTTCGCCAAAGTCTCGTCATGTTCTTTTGTTAGCACGGAAAAAACCGGGTCCGCGATGTCGCTGGGCCGCAGGAACATGTGAATGGACCGGTGAGAACTCTACTGGATCATACCCGCCGAAGCGCGGGAGGCGGCGCGCGCATTCCGCCGGACGCAGGGACGGGGCCCCCGGTGCAGAGCGCCGGAGACGGGCTGCCCGACGCCGGTCCCGGCACGGCGACCGACAGGCGGGTCCGCAGGCGGTTGCTGCACCGGGCGGCGCGGCTGTTTCCGGCGGTCGTGGCGCGGCGCCTCGCGCGGCGCTACCTGCAGGCCTCGCCGCGCGCACCGCTCGATCCCTCGGACACGCGCGGAGGGATGCGGCTGATCGCGCTGGGCGAGGATACCTCGGTGCTGCGCCATCCGGCGCGGGAAGGGACGACCGCGCCGCGCCGCATTCTGCTGGTCCACGGCCACGACGGGAACATCCGCCAGTTCGTGCGCCTGATCCGCGCGCTGCAGAACGCCGGAGCCGAGGTCGACGGGCTGATCCTGCCCGGCCATTCGGGCGGCGCGCGCACCGTCTGCAGCATGGCGACGATGGTGCGCGCGATCCAGCGGACGGTCGGCGCGCTCGGGCCCTATGACGGGATCATCGGCCATTGCGTCAGCGCCAACGCGCTGCTCTTTGCCCTGGACGAGGGGCTTCGGGCCGGGCGGGTGGTCTTTGTCTCCTGTCCGATCGAACTGCGCACGCTGATCCGGCTCGGCGGTCGGCAATACGGGATCGGGGGCGCCTGTCTCGAAAGCTTCGTGCAGCGGGTCAGCGCGCTCGGCGCGCCCTATCTCGCGGAAACGCCGTGGCGCCCGCTGGCGCAACGGCGGCACGAACCGATGCTCGCCGTGCATTCGCGCCACGACTATGCCGCCCCGGTCGAGGACATGCAGAGCCTTCAGGCCACCTGGCCCGGCGCCCGGATGGTCGTCGTGGAAAACGGCGGGCACAACACCATCGTGAACCGGGCGCCCGCCATCAAAAGCATCACCGCGTTCCTCACCGAAGGCTGATCGTCCGGCACGGTCCCCGGCCCGGCCGCGGGATGCGGCGGACCGGGGGCGGTGGTGTCAGGATTGCAGCGGGCCGCGGATCTGGCGGATGGCCGCCTGGACGGACCGCCATTTCTCGGCTTCGGCGTCGCGGCCCTTGCGTTGCTCCTCGCGCACGTGGCGCGCGGCCTCGGCTTCGGCCTTGCCGCCCAGCGACCGGTAAAGCGCGTGTCCTACCCGGGATGCCTGCATGGCATTCATGGTCAAATCCTCCCTTGAACAGAACGGTTGTCCCGCAGTGCGGGATCACAACATACCGCATTCCGGGCCTTCGGGCGACTCCTGTCGCGCCTTTGCCGCCCGGTCGGCCATTGACCGCCCGTTCGCGACGGGCGGCCGAGGGGCGGAGGGGGCCGGGATCAGGCCGACTGCGGCCGCCCGTTCGCGGGTGTCAGTTTCAGCGCGATGCCGAACAGGCCGAGAGCGAACAGGCCGACCAGCGGCATCTCCTCCCAGCCGGGTTTGACCACCATCAGGCAGACCACCAGCACCAGCGCCGCCTGTTCGATGCGCAGCGGCAGCGCCAGACGCAGGATGGTGTCGGCGGCCTCGCGCCGGCGGCCCTGTTCGTTCAGCGCGAACGCCCGTCCGATGGCCGGCCCGAAGACACGGGCGCCGGCGACGAAGCTGGCCAGCGTCGCGGCCAGCGCGACCAGCATCCAGGGCGCCGCGCCCCAGGCGCCGAGCCAGACCAGCGTGCCCCCGGTGACGAGGACCGTCAGGCTCGACGGCATCATGAGGATCGGCATCGCCGGGGCGAAGACGGCCAGTGTCCGCAGGACGCGGTCGCCGTCGCGTCCGGCAAGGTGGATGAGGAGGGTGGAGAGTATCCCCGCGCCGACCCAGAGGATCGCCGCGATGACGTGAAGGAATTTCAGAACGAGATAGACGTCCATGACAATATCGACCTGTGTTGAAAAGGTGGCCTGCTCTACTGCCGCGCCGGGCGGGCTCACAGTCGGGGAAACCCGACTTTCCGAGCGGCCGGACCAATGGTTAGCCTGTCGTGAAAGTAATGCTTGCACCGACTCGGATTTTCGTAAATGGTTAGCCACATGGATAACCATCTCGACAACTTCTTCTCCGCGCTTTCGGACCCCACCCGCCGGGCGGTGATCGAGCGCCTCGCGCAGGGCCCTGCCGCGGTGACGGAGCTTTTCGCGCCCCATGACATCGCGCTGCCCTCCTTTCTCAAGCATATCAACAAGCTGGAGGCGGCGGGGCTGGTGCGCACCATCAAGACGGGTCGCACCCGCATGGTCCATATCGAGGCCGCGCCGCTGGAACTGGCGGAGGGCTGGCTCAAGCAGCAGCGCCGTATCTGGGAGGGGCGGACGGACCGCCTCGCGGCGCTGGCAGAAGCGCTGGAGCGGCGTTCCGGCGCCTGAACACCGTCCCGGCCCCCGTTTCCGAAACCCCCTGTCCAACCCCGAGAGGAGACCATGGCATGAGCGCCTTCAACCCCGAGACCGACCTGAAACTCGAACGCTTCATCAAGGCCCGCCCCGAAACCGTCTGGCGCTGCTGGGAAGAGCCGGATCTGTTCCGCCAGTGGTTCTGCCCGAAGCCCGTCGAGGTGACCGAGATCGACCACGACATGCGCGCCGGCGGCCGTGCCTACACGGTGATGAAACTGCCCGACGGCACGCTGATGCCCAACGACGGCAGCTTCCTGCTGGTCGAGAAACCGAACCGCCTGATCTTTACCGATGCGCTGCTTGCCGGGTTCCGGCCGGTCTCGTCGCCCTTCATGGTGGCCGACATCCGCTACACCGCGCAGGATGGCGGCACGCTCTACACGGCGCACGTGATGCACCCCGACGCCGCCAAGAGGGACGAGCACGACAAGATGGGCTTCCAGGAGGGGTGGGGAACCGTCGCGGGGCAATTGGCGGAACTGGCCGAAAGCCTCGAATGACGGCCACGGGCGCCGGGCGGACCCTTCCGGCCGCCCTCCCGGCGCCCGACCTCTGCCGGGCAAGCGCCTGTCCTGCGGGCACTTTCCGCGCCGGCGCCCGGGAAATCGGCAAATTCTCCTTGCCAAGCGCGAAACCCAGCCCCTAGCCTGAGATCAGGAACAGGGATGGTCCGCGCGCCTTCTACGCCGCATCGAGGGCGCGCAGCAAACGGATTGGGTAAGGCGGCGGGTCAACGACATGGACATCTCCTTTCTTCTGAACGGGGAAAACGTCACGCTGCGCGGCGTCTCGGCCACGCGCACGACGCTCGACTGGCTGCGCGAGGAGCGCGGCCTCACCGGCACCAAGGAAGGCTGCAACGAAGGCGATTGCGGCGCCTGCACGGTCATGGTCTCGGACGAGGACGGCACCCGTGCCGTGAACGCCTGCATCCTGTTCCTGCCGCAGCTTCACGGCAAGGCGCTGCGCACGGTCGAGGGCATCGCCGCGCCGGACGGCACGCTGCATCCGGTGCAGAGGGCGATGATCGACCACCACGGATCGCAATGCGGCTTCTGCACGCCGGGCTTCGTGGTCTCGATGGCGGCGGCGCATCTCAACGGCGACCGCAACCACGACGACGCGCTGGCTGGCAACCTCTGCCGCTGTACCGGCTACGCGCCCATCGTGCGCGCCGCCGAGGCCGCCGCGGGCGAACCCGTGCCCGACTGGCTGCGCGACATCGCCCCCGATACCGCGACGCCGTCCCCTGCCCAAGACGGGCCCGCACCGCTGTTCCACGCCCCCGAAACCGCCGACGACCTGGCCGAGATCGCCGCCCGCCACCCCGAGGCGGTGATGATCGCGGGGGCCACCGATGTCGGCCTCTGGGTCACCAAGCAGTTGCGCGACCTGCCCGAGGTGATCTTTCTCAACCGCTGCCGCGACCTTCGGGAGATCGTGCAGGACGACGCTACCGTCCGCATCGGCGCCGGTGTCACCATGGACCGGGTGCTGCGCCTGATGCGCGATCTGCACCCCTCCTATGCCGAGATGCTGCGCCGCTACGGGTCGGGGCAGGTGCGGGCGGCGGCCACCATCGGCGGCAATGTCGCCAACGGTTCGCCCATCGGGGACAACCCGCCCGCGCTGATCGCGCTGGGCGCGACCCTGCATCTGCGCTACCGCGACACCCGGCGCGAAATGCCCGTCGAAAGCTTCTATCTCGACTACGGCAAGCAGGACCGCCATCCCGGCGAATTCGTCGAGGCGATCTCGATCCCCCGGCAGGCCGACCGGCTCAGGGTCTACAAGCTGTCCAAGCGCTTCGATCAGGACATCTCGGCCGTCTGCGGCGCCTTCAGCATCCGCGTGAGCGACGGCAAGGTCGACAGTGCCCGCATCGCCTTCGGCGGCATGGCGGGCATTCCGAAACGCGCCGCGGCGGTCGAGGCCAAGCTGGTCGGCAAGCCCTGGGGCGACGAGGCGGTCGTCGCGGCATGGGATGCCTGGGAGACGGATTTCGCGCCCATGTCCGACATGCGGGCCAGCGCCGACTACCGTCTCGGGGCGGCGCGCAACATGCTCACCCGCTACCTGCTCGAGGATCTCGGCGCCGCCACCAACGTCCGGGAGGTGCGGCCATGAGCGTCGCCAGTCCGCTGCCCCACGATGCCGCCCCCCTGCACGTCACGGGCCGGGCGCGCTATGTCGACGACATCCCCACCCCCGCCGACTGCCTGCACCTCGCCTTCGGGCTGAGCGGCATCGCGGCGGGGCGGATCACCGCCATCGACCTTTCCGAGGTGCGGGCCGCTCCCGGCGTGGTGAAGGTCTGGGAGGCAAAGGACCTGCCCTCGGACTGCGACTGCTCGCCCTCGCTGCATGACGAACCCCTGCTCTCGGGCAGCACGATCCACTACCTCGGCCAGCAGGTGTTTCTGGTCGCCGCCACCTCGCACCTTGCCGCGCGCAGGGCCGCCGCGCTGGCCCGGATCACCTGGCACGAGCGCGACGCGATCCTCACGGTCGAAGACGCCATGGCCGCCGGGTCGCATTTCGAAGAGGGCCCGCGCATCTGGGAGCGCGGCGATGCCGGTGCGGCGATCGAAGCCGCGCCGCACATGATCGACGGCGTTCTGGTGATGGGCGGGCAGGAGCATTTCTACCTCGAAGGGCAGGCGGCCATGGTCATGCCGCAGGACGGCGGCGAATTGCTGGTCCACACCTCGACCCAGCACCCGACCGAGATCCAGCACAAGGTCGCCCATGCCCTGCACCTGCCGATGAGCGCGGTGCGCGTCGAATGCCGCCGCATGGGCGGCGGCTTCGGCGGCAAGGAAAGCCAAGGCAACGCGCTGGCCGTCGCCTGCGCCGTGGTCGCGGCCGAAACCGGCCGCCCGGCCAAGATGCGCTACGACCGCGACGACGACATGATGATCACCGGCAAGCGCCACGATTTCCGCATCGAGTATTCGGCGGGCTTCGACGACGACGGGCGCCTGCTCGGGGTGGAGTTCCTGCAACTCGCCCGGTGCGGCTGGTCGCAGGACCTTTCGCTGCCGGTGGCCGACCGGGCGATGCTGCATTCCGACAACGCCTATGACATTCCCGCCATGCGGATCGAAAGCCACCGGCTCAGGACCAACACCCAGAGCGCCACCGCCTACCGCGGGTTCGGCGGTCCGCAGGGGATGTTCGGCATCGAGCGCGTGGTGGACCACGTGGCGCATTACCTCGGGCGCGATCCGCTTGAGATCCGGCGCCTCAACTACTACGCCGACGGCGACGGTTCCGACGCCGCCCGCGCCCGGCCCGCGCCGGACACCGCACCGCCGCGCGTCGCGGGCGATGACGACACCGACCTCGCCTCGCGCGGGGCCTCGGGCGGGGTGCCGCAGCCCGCCCCCACCGTGCCCCCGGCCGAGGCCGCGCAAAGCACCCATTACGGCCAGCCGGTCGAGGATTTCGTGCTGAACGCGCTCACCGACCGGCTCGCCGAAAGCTGCGACTATGCCGGGCGCCGGGCGGGGCTGCACGACTGGAACGCCGCCAACCCGGTGCTGAAGCGCGGCATCGCGCTCACCCCGGTCAAGTTCGGCATCTCCTTCACGCTCACCCACCTCAACCAGGCGGGCGCGCTGGTGCATGTCTACCAGGACGGATCGATCCTGCTGAACCACGGCGGGACGGAGATGGGGCAGGGCCTGTTCCAGAAGGTCGCGCAGGTCGCCGCGCACCGCTTCGGCGTGCCGATGGAGATGGTCAGGATCACCGCCACCGACACCGCCAAGGTGCCCAACACCTCGGCCACGGCGGCCTCTTCCGGCTCCGACCTCAACGGCATGGCGGTCAAGGTCGCCTGCGACACCATTCGCGACCGCATGGCCGAACATCTGGCGCTGCTGCATCAGGACACCCCCGCCGATGTGCGCTTCGAGGACGGCATGGTGCATGTGGGCGGCTCGAAACTCGGCTTCGCCGAAGCGGCAAAGCTCTGCTACGAGGGGCGCGTCAGCCTCTCGGCGACCGGTTTCTACAAGACCCCCAAGGTGGAATGGGACCGGATCAAGGGGCGGGGCCGCCCGTTCTTCTATTTTGCCTACGGCGCCGCCTGCACCGAGGTGGTCCTGGACACGCTCACGGGCGAATACCGTATCCTGCGGGCCGACATCCTGCACGACTGCGGAGCCTCGCTGAACCCCGCGCTCGACCGGGGCCAGATCGAGGGCGGCTACGTGCAGGGCGCGGGCTGGCTCACCACCGAGGAACTGGTCTGGGACGACAAGGGGCGGCTGCGCACCCATGCGCCCTCGACCTACAAGATCCCCGCCTGTTCCGACCGGCCCGAGATCTTCAACGTCGACCTCTGGGACGGCCGCAACCGCGAGGACACGATCTACCGCTCCAAGGCCGTGGGGGAACCGCCCTTCATGCTCGGCATCTCGGCCTTTCTCGCGCTCAACGATGCCGTCGCCGCCTGCGGCGAGGCCTATCCGGCGCTCGACGCGCCCGCCACGCCCGAACGCGTGCTGGCCGCCGTGCGGAGGGTGATGGATGGCGCTTGACCTCGCCGCGCTGAAGGCCGCCGTCGCCGCCCATGGCCGCGTGGCGCGTGTCGTCGTGGCCGAGGTCGCGGGCTCGACCCCGCGCGGGGTCGGAACGGCGATGCTGGTCTGGGCCACCGACAAGGGCTTCGGGCAGGAGGGCACCATCGGCGGCGGTGCGCTGGAATACGCCGCGACGCGGGCCGCGCTGTCGACCGAAGGCTTCACCCGCCACCCGCTCGGCCCCGCGCTGGGCCAGTGCTGCGGCGGCTCCGTCACCCTGCTGACCGAACGGTTCGACGCCGCCCGCGTCGCGGCACTGGAGGGCGAGGAGGTCTTTGCCCGGGGCAGGGGCGAGATGCCGCTCGCCGTCAAGCGCCTGCTCGACCGCGCGCGCGGGCAGGGTGAACACCCATCGCCGCAACTCCTTCAGGGCTGGTTCGTCGAGGCGGTCGCCTGCGAAACCCGCCCGCTCTGGATCTGGGGCGCGGGCCATGTCGGGCGGGCGCTGGTCGGAGTGCTGGCGCCGCTGCCGGACCTCGCGATCACATGGGTCGACACCGCACCGGACCGCTTCCCGGCCGCACCGCCACAGAGGGTCACCATCCTGCCCGCCGCCGATCCGGCGCGGCTGGTGCCCCACGCGCCGAAGGAGGCCGCGCACCTGATCCTGACCTACAGCCACGAGCTCGACCTCGCGCTCTGCCACGGGCTGCTGTCCCATGACTTCGCCTTTGCGGGTCTCATCGGCTCGGACACGAAATGGGCGCGCTTCCGCAAGCGTCTTCAGGCGCTTGGACATGCAGACGCACATATTTCCCGCATCTGCTGCCCGATCGGGCAGAAAGCCCTCGGCAAACACCCGCAGGCCATTGCCATCGGCGTTTCGGCGCAGCTACTCACATTGCAAAAAGGGGACGTGACGGGGTGGACGACACACTTCTCAGCATCCGGGGCCTGACCAAGGCCTATCCGGGCGTCGTGGCCAATGACGACGTGTCCTTCGACATCGGCAAGGGCGAAATCCACGCGCTTCTGGGCGAAAACGGCGCGGGAAAATCCACGCTGGTCAAGATGATCTTCGGCCTCGTCAAGCCCGACAAGGGCGAGATGACCCTCGACGGCACGCCCTACGCCCCCGGCAAACCCTCCGACGCGCGCAATTCCGGCGTGGCGATGGTGTTCCAGCACTTCTCGCTCTTCGATGCGCTCGACGTGGCCGAGAACGTGGCACTGGGCATGGAGAACCCGCCCAAGCCCCGCGACCTTTCCCGCCAGATCAAGGAGGTCTCCGAAACCTACGGCCTGCCGCTCGACCCGCACCGGGTTGTCGGCACGCTTTCCGCAGGCGAACGCCAGCGGGTCGAGATCATCCGCTGCCTGCTGCAGGGCCCGCGCCTGCTCATCATGGACGAGCCGACCTCGGTCCTGACCCCGCAGGAGGTCGAGATCCTGTTCCAGACCCTGTTCCAGCTCAAGGCCGAGGGCACCTCGATCCTCTACATCTCGCACAAGCTGGAAGAAATCCGCACCCTCTGCGACGAGGCGACGATCCTGCGGCGCGGGAAAAAGGTCGACACCTGCACCCCGCGGGAGGTCACCGCCCGCCAGATGGCCGAGATGATGGTCGGCGCAAGCTTTGCCACCCCGGAGGCCAAGGCGACCGAAAAGGGCGACATCCTGCTGCAGACCAAATCCCTGTCGCTGCCCGCGCCGGGCGCCTTCGGCACGCCCCTGCGCGAGGTCTCGCTCGAGGTCCGGGCGGGCGAGGTGCTGGGCATCGGCGGCGTCGCGGGCAACGGGCAGGACGAATTGCTCATGGCGCTCTCCGGCGAACGCCTCGCGGCTGCGGGGTCCGTCTTTCTGAAAGGTCGGGACGTCAGCCGCGACGGCCCGGTGAAACGCCGCGACGCCGGGCTGCTCTCGGGGCCGGAGGAACGGCTGGGCCACGCGGCGGCGCCGAACATGAGCCTGATCGAGAACGGCGTGCTGACGGCGGCACGCCGCGCCGGGCTGGTGCGGCGCGGCTTCATCGACTGGGGCAAGGCAAAGGCCTTTGCCGAGGACGTGATCCGGAAATTCGACGTCCGCACACCGGGCCCGGGCACGGCCGCCCGCGCGCTCTCGGGCGGGAACCTGCAGAAATACGTGGTCGGGCGCGAGATCGTGCAGAACCCGGATGTCTTCGTGGTGAACCAGCCCACATGGGGCGTGGACGCGGCGGCAGCGGCGGCGATCCGGCAGGCGCTGCTCGACCTCGCCGCGAACGGCGCGGCGATCGTCTGCATCAGCCAGGATCTCGACGAGCTCATGGAAATCTCCGACCGCTTCGGCGCGCTGAACGAGGGGCGGCTGTCGCCCACGCGGCCGGTGTCGGAACTGGATATCGAAAAGATCGGCCTGATGATGGGCGGCGCCCATGACATGGAGGTCGCCCATGCCGACCATTGAGCGCCCCCGGATGTTCGCACGAAAAACCGCGCCGCTGCCGGAGGTTACGCAATGATCCGGCTCGAACGGCGCCCGCAGCCCTCGCAGATGTGGACGGCGATCACCCCGGTCCTCGCGGTGATCCTCACCATGATCGTCGGCGGCATCATGTTCGCCCTTCTCGGCAAGCCGCCGCTGGAGGCGATCCGCATCATCTTCTGGGATCCGCTGTTCCATCCCCAGTTTGCCGCCTATTCCCGGCCGCAACTGCTGGTGAAGGCCGGGCCGCTGATCCTCATCGCCATCGGCCTGTCCATCGGGTTCAAGGCGGGGATCTGGAACATCGGCGCCGAGGGCCAGTACATCATGGGTGCCGTCGCCGGTGCCGCCACGGGGCTCGCCTTCTACCCCGCCGACACCGCGCTGCTCTTCCCGCTCATGGTGATTGCCGGTGCGCTCGGCGGATGGGCCTGGGCGATGATCCCCGCCGTGCTCAAGACCCGCTTCGGCACGAACGAGATCCTCGTCTCGCTCATGCTGGTCTACGTGGCCGAAAACATCCTCGCCTCCGCCTCCTCCAGTTGGTTGCGCAACCCCGAGGGCATGGGATTTCCCGGCTCTCGCAACTTCAAGCAATGGCCGGCCACCTTCAACGACGAACTGATCGCCGGCACCGGCATGCACTGGGGCGTGGTCACCGCCTTCCTTGCCGTCATCGCCGCCTATGTGCTCATGGCGCGCCACATCCAGGGCTTCAACGTCCGCCTGACGGGCGAGGCCCCCCGCGCCGCGCGCTTCGCCGGGGTGAACCCCGCGCGCATCGTCTTTCTCTGCCTCGGCATCTCCGGCGCGCTCGCGGGCATGGCGGGGCTGTTCGAGGTCACCGGCCCCGCGGGCCAGATCACCATCGACTTCGGTTCGAACTACGGTTTCACCGCGATCATCGTGGCCTTCCTCGGGCGGCTCCACCCCGTCGGCATCCTGCTCGCCGGGCTGCTCATGGCGTTGACCTACATCGGCGGCGAACTGGCACAGCTCATGCTGGGCCTGCCCGGCGCGTCGATCCAGCTTTTCCAGGGCATGCTGCTGTTCTTCCTGCTGGCCACCGACGTCTTCACCAACTACCGCATCCGTTTCCTGCAGAGGGAGACCGCCTGATGGATCCCGTCCTCCTCGTCGCCTCGATCATGGTCTCGGCCACGCCGATCCTCCTCGCCGCCATCGGCGAAATGGTGGTCGAGAAAGCCGGCGTCCTGAACCTCGGGGTCGAAGGCATGATGATCGTCGGTGCCGTCATGGGCTTTGCCGTGGCCATCGGCACCGGCTCGCCGGTCCTCGGCTTCCTCGGGGCGGCCGTCGCCTCGGCGGTGCTGTCGCTCAGCTTCGGCTTTCTCACCCAGGTCCTGCTGTCGAACCAGGTCGCCACCGGCCTCGGGCTCACGCTGGTGGGCCTCGGCCTCTCGGCCCTGATCGGCTCGGCCTACGAGGGCAAGAAGGCGCCCTCGCTCGCAAAGGTCCACATCCCCGGTCTCAGCGACATCCCCGGCATCGGACGCATGCTGTTCAGTCACGACTTCATGGTCTACGTGAGCCTGCTGCTCGTCCTCGCCGTCTGGGCCTTCCTGCGGTACACCCGCGCGGGGCTGATCCTGCGCGCCGTGGGCGAAAGCCACGACAGCGCCCATGCGCTCGGCTACAAGGTCGTGCGCGTGCGCATGGCGGCGATCTTCTTCGGCGGCGCCTGCGCCGGGCTGGGGGGCGCTTACGTGAGCCTCGTGCGCGTGCCGCAATGGACCGAGGGCATGACCGCCGGGGCCGGCTGGATCGCCCTCGCCATCGTCGTCTTCGCCTCGTGGCGGCCGCTCGGCGTGCTGATCGGCGCCTACCTCTTCGGCGGCGTCACCGTGCTTCAGCTCAACCTCCAGGCCGCCGGAACCTCGGTCCCGGTCGAGCTCTTGTCCATGTCGCCATACCTGATAACGATCATCGTGCTGGTGATCATCTCGGCCCGCGGCGCCGCCGGTGCACCGGCCTCGCTCGGCCGTCCGTTCCACGCGTCAACATAAGGCGCGCAACCACCCGAAAGACAGGGAGACCAACACCATGAAACGCAGAACACTCCTCGCCTCCGCCGCGGCCCTGAGCCTCGCCGCGGGGGCCGCCTTTGCCCAGGACGTGCCGAAGATCGCCTTCGTCTACGTCGGCCCCGTCAATGACGGCGGCTGGTCGCAGCACCACCACGAGGCGGCGATGAAGATGAAGGAGCACTTCGGCGACGCCGTCGAGGTGATCGAGCAGGAATCCGTTCCCGAAGGTGCCGACGCCGAGCGCGTGCTGACCCAGATGGCCCTTTCCGGCGCCGACCTGATCTTCACCACCTCCTTCGGCTACATGGACCCGACCGTGAACGTCGCGGCCAAGTTCCCGGACGTGAAGTTCGAACACGCCACCGGCTACAAGCAGGCGCCCAACGTCTCGGTCTATTCCGCCCGCTTCTACGAGGGCCGCGCCATCACCGGCTACCTCGCGGGCGCGATGACCAAGACCAACAAGATCGGCTACATCGCCTCCTTCCCGATCCCCGAAGTGATCCGCGGCATCAACTCCTCCTACATCCACGCCAAGCAGGCCAACCCGGATGTCGAGATCGCCGTGGTCTGGATCTCCTCCTGGTTCGACCCGGCGAAGGAGGCCGACGCCACCCAGGCGCTGCTCGACCAGGGCGCCGACGTGGTCCTCGCCCACACCGACTCCACCGCGCCGCTGGCCGTGCTGGAAAAGGCCGGCGCCTACGGCTTCGGCCAGGCGGCGGACATGGCCGACTACAAGCCGACTCCGCGCATCTCCTCGATCATCGACGAATGGGCGCCCTATTACATCGAACGCGTGCAGGCGGTGATCGACGGCACCTGGGAAAGCGTGAACACCTGGGACGGCATCGGCGCCGGCATGGTCGGCATCGGCGAATTCACCGGCCCGATCCCCGAGGACGTGCTGGCCACCGTCACCAAGATGAAGGACGACATCGCCTCCGGCGCCTACCACCCCTTCACCGGCCCGCTGAACAAGCAGGACGGCTCCGCCTGGCTCGCCGAGGGCGAAGTGGCGGACGACGGCACGCTGGCCGGGATGAATTTCTACGTGGAGGGAGTTTCGGGAGAGATTCCGAACTGAACTCTTCTGTTCGGTATTTCCGCCGGGGCACCGTTCCGGCGGAAATGCTACGTAGGTAAGATGCCGGTTTCATATGAATCTCGTTAGCAAATTTCGGCGATTGGCGTCATGCATTGTCGTTTCTGAAAATTTTCAGATCAAGTGCCGCTATCGACGCAAGAGAAGCCCCGACTGGCTCTAATCCTATTTCATCTCTCAATAAGTCAAGGAACAAGAACTGCATGTATCGTTCGGCGTCTTTGTGTAGGGAAATCCTCTTGCCGCGATGGTAAAAGTCATTTCTGGATCTAATGACCCCCCGCCAAAGAAGTCGTTCTTCAACCTCATTTTTTGTAAATCCGTAAATTCTTTGAAGTCTTTTGTTTGTTTCCATCGTACCTCCGCCTTCGCAGAGTACTTGAATGGAGGTCCAGTAGAACACAAACTTTTCAGTCAAGGCAGTGTCTGGACAAGTTTTCCCACTGTGGAATAGCTCCAAGGCTCGCTGGATGCGATCCTTTGTGTCGGAATCTCCTATCACTTCGATGCGCTGACATGTCTCCTCGAAATACTCCCAGTTTTCCGGAAGCATTTCGGGACCATCGCACGGTTGGATGTTTGCTATCACTTCTCCAATTACGGAGTATTGCCCACCCTTTTGGGCGTCAATCAGCGCCGAAAATACTACTTTGAAAACTGAATTTCTTCCGAAATAAAGAGCTAGAAGTGCCTCTACCCTGTTTAGACGATTTTCGGTTTCCACTTCACTTGATGCGATCCCGTCAATTTCATGGGGGGTAGCCAGATAAAGGTAGGAACTCAATGGGAGGTCTATGTGGGAGAGATGGTTGGGCCAAACTATCTGTCCTGTCTCTGGGTTGCTGTAGGGTTGTTTCCACTCTGCTCTAAGGAGTTTGTTGGCCTCCATTTCACAGCCGCCCAGCCAAACGGGAATTTTGTCAGATGTGGGCATTCTGGTCTTGCCTGAAAACATTTCCTTTATTTTTGAAGTGGGGCAAGGAATGATGCTATAGAGGCGGAGGAGGAATTTGGATTCTTCTGGGTTTTCGCACCAACCAGATGGCGCAAAATCGCAAAATTCTACTTTCTCCATGAATATCGACTCCTAATTTCCTAAGAGGCTAACTTATATCTTCTCGGTGGCATACTTTTTACGACCTAGGTATTGATCTCGTGTGTGGTTGTCCTTTTGGTAAATAACTGACAGGTGACTTTGGGCGGGTGCGATGGAAAAAAGCAGAAGAATGAATGTGTGTAAATTCAAACATAGTTCTGTGGCCCCCGCCCCCGCCCTCGTCCTCGGCGCCGCCGTCTGGGAAGGCGGTCGCGCCTCGCCCACGCTCAGGCGCCGCGCCCTCCGGGCGGTGGAACTTTGGCAGGCGGGGGAGGTGAGTGCCATCATCGGCTGCGGCGGGGAAGGGGCGCATCCGCCCTCCGAGGCGGAGGTGATCCGTGCACTCTGCCGGGAACGGGGCGTGCCGGAGGCCGCGCTTCATGCCGAGACCGCCTCGATGAGCACCGAACAGAACATCCGCCTCGCCCTGCCGATCCTCGCGCGACTCGGCACGACCGAGGTCGTCATCGTCACCGACCGCTTCCACCTGCCGAGGGCGCTGCTCACCGCCCGCCGTCTCGGCCTCACCGCCCGGGGCGCCTGGCCCGAGGCGCCGCTCACGCCGCGGCGGGTGAAGGCGATCCTGCGCGAGATTCCGGCCTTTCTCTGGTACGCGCTGCGGGTCCGGCGCTGAGGCAGGCCGTACGGCAGGGATGTCCCGATCGTACGTCGGACCGGTACGGTGCCGGACGGCGGGCCAACCCTACGTGAGCCACGTACGTCTGGTACGCGAGGCGCTCAGATCACCCCGATCTCGGCCAGCGCGCCGGCCAGTTCCGGGGGCAGCGCATCCTCGGTCTTGCGCCCCTCGCGCATGTCGCGCGGGGCATCGCCGGGGGCGAGATAGCGCCAGCCCTGGAAGGGCCGTTTCGGCGTCGGGGCCACGCGCACCAGCTTCGGATCGAGCACGATGGCGCAGCGGTCGACACCGTCCTCGCCGGTCACCGCGTCCAGACGCAGGATGCGCTGGCGGCACTGGACCAGTCCCTTGATGACCCAGAAGATCGACCCGCCCGCCAGAACCTCGGCCTCGCGGCGGGGCCACATGCGCGTGACGTGGCGGGGCAGTCCGTCCGGGGTCGGCGCGCGGCGGCTTTCCTGCCAGGCGGCCAGATCCTCGACCCCTTCGGTGCCGACGCTGAGCTTGATGAGATGGGTGAATTTATCCACTGAGTCCTCCACAGACCGCGTAAGCTATGGTATCCTGTTGCCCTGCGGTTTCAAGATGTAGTGTTTCCGACCCGCTCCGACGCGGGTTGGCTCTTGGCCGCGGTGCCGCTATTTAGGCCTGCCGTTCGGCACGGGAATCGCCTAGCCTGTGCCCGCTCCCCCAGGAAGGACTCTCTCGCATGACCCGCTTTGCCGCCCCCATCGCCGAACAGATATGGGACATGAAATACCGCTTCAAGCAGGCGGACGGCACCCCCGTCGACGTGACGGTCGAGGACAGCTGGCGCCGCATCGCGCGGGCGCTCGCCTCGGTCGAGACGGATGCGCAGGGCTGGGAAGACACGTTCTACAGCGCGCTGGAGGATTTCAGATACCTCCCCGCCGGGCGGATCACCGCGGGCGCGGGGACGGCGCGCTCGGTCACCATGTTCAACTGCTTCGTCATGGGCACGATCCCCGACAGCATGGGCGGCATCTTCGACATGCTGAAGGAGGCCGCGCTGACCATGCAGCAGGGCGGCGGGATCGGCTACGATTTCTCGACCATCCGACCGAAAGGGGCGGTGGTTCATGGGGTTGCGGCGGATGCGTCGGGGCCGCTGTCCTTCATGGATGTCTGGGACGCCATGTGCCGCACCATCATGTCGGCGGGGTCGCGCCGGGGCGCGATGATGGCCACGATGCGCTGCGATCACCCCGATATCGAGGATTTCATCGGCGCCAAGGCGGATTCGGCCCGCCTGCGCATGTTCAACCTGTCGGTGCTGGTCACCGACCCCTTCATGGAGGCGGTCAAGGCCGGGGGCTCCTGGGACCTGATGTTCGGCGACAAGGTCTACCGCACCGTCGAGGCGCGCGATCTCTGGAACCGGATCATGCGCGCGACCTATGACTACGCCGAGCCGGGGGTGATCTTCATCGACCGGATCAATGCCGCCAACAACCTGAATTACATCGAGACCATCGCCGCCACCAACCCCTGCGGGGAACAGCCTCTGCCGCCCTACGGCGCCTGCCTGCTGGGCTCGATCAACCTCGCCCGGCTGGTGAGCGATCCCTTCGACGACGCTGCGCGGATCGACGAGGCGGCGCTGGAGCGGCTGGTGGCGACGGCCGTGCGGATGATGGACAACGTCGTCGATGCCTCGCGCTTTCCCCTGCCGCAGCAGCAGGAGGAGGCCCGCAACAAGCGCCGCATCGGGCTCGGCGTGACCGGGCTGGCGGATGCCCTGCTGATGACCGGCCTGCGCTACGGCTCCGAGGAGGCGGCGCGTCAGACCGAACGCTGGTTGCACCGCATCGCCCGCGCCGCCTACCTGGCCTCGGTGCAATTGGCGAAGGAGAAGGGCGCTTTCCCGCTGTTCGACGCCGACAAGTACCTCGCCTCGGGCGCCATGATGCAGATGGACGACGACGTGCGCGAGGCGATCCGGACTCACGGCATCCGCAACGCGCTGCTGACCTCCATCGCGCCGACGGGCACGATCTCGCTCTATGCGGGCAACGTGTCGAGCGGCATCGAGCCGGTCTTTGCCTATGCCTACACCCGCAAGGTGCTGCAGAAGGACGGCACGCGGACCGAGGAGGAGGTCGTGGATTACGCCGTGCAGATGTGGCGCGACCTGAAGGGGGATGCACCGCTGCCGGAGTATTTCGTGAACGCCCAGACCCTCGACCCGCAGGATCATGTGCGCATGCAGGCGGCGGCGCAGAAATGGGTGGATTCCTCGATCTCCAAGACCATCAACTGCCCCGAGGACATCTCCTTCGACGCGTTCAAGGAGGTCTACATGTCGGCCTACGAGAGCGGCTGCAAGGGCTGCACAACCTACCGTCCGAACGACGTGACGGGATCTGTGCTGTCGGTGTCCGAAGAGAAGCCGAAGGCGCCCGAGGTGGTGGCCACTCCCGCCGCCGAACCCAACCGCCCTCATGGCGACGTGATCTACATGGCCGAACCGCTCGACCGTCCGCAGGCGCTCGAAGGACAGACCTACAAGCTGAAATGGCCCGACAGCGAACATGCCATCTACCTGACGATCAACGATATCGTCGTCAGCGGTCACCGTCGCCCGTTCGAGGTCTTCATCAACTCCAAGAACATGGAGCACTACGCCTGGACCGTGGCCCTGACCCGGATGATCTCGGCCGTGTTCCGCCGCGGCGGCGACGTGTCCTTCGTGGTCGAGGAGCTGAAGGCCGTCTTCGACCCGCGCGGCGGTGCCTGGGTGCAGGGCAAGTACATCCCCTCGATCCTCGCGGCCATCGGCGGCGTCATCGAACGCCACATGATCGCGACCGGCTTCCTCGAAGGCGAAGGCATGGGCCTGAAGTCCGACCCGCAGGCACAGGTCGTCAACCTCGATCCCCCCCGAGGCAAATCCTGTCCCTCCTGCGGTCAATACGACATGCGCATGGTCGAAGGCTGCATGACCTGCGCCAGCTGCGGACACTCGAAATGCGGGTAGGGTTCATCTCGTGAATTGGTATGATGACAAGCTAAATTTGGCCATTTTCCGGGGAAAACGGCCATTTCACAAGTTAACGACGGCTATTGGGGAAGACCTCTCCAAAAGCCGTTATTGTGGAGGCACCGAAGCAATTCTCGAGCCGGAACGCCACTGACTGGAACATGGGTCCCCAAAGAACTCTGCGCAAACCGATATCCGAAGTTTTTGTGATTTTCTGGTATGCGATCCGGCGTCGGGGCCGTTCTCCGCTCGGAGAGCATCTTTGCGTGCCAGTATGCATCCGCCGAAAGCAAGAAGGCCGCGAGTGTCCCCGCGGCCTTCGAGTTTTGCATGAGTGGCGGCGCGCCCTCACATCAGTCTGTCTGGTGGCCTCACGCGGCCTCTGTGCCCTTCATCATAAGGGCGGCATCGATCCTGGCTACCAGTAGGTCTCGCATCGCGAGGATCTGCCGGAAGCCAAGGGTTTCCTGCGTGATGGCCAGGTCGAGAAGATCTTCGATGCATCCGATTTCTTTGGCCGCCGCCTCGGACAGCGGTCCGTGCCGGCGCAAGGCGGATAGGGCTTGCAGAACCGTATTGAGGTCGGTCGCGGCCAACTCCGCATCATTGCGCTGGACCTGATCGTGCAGGACGTCGAGCCCTCGCAGAATGCGCGTGCAGAGTTCCTTGTTTGTCATTCGGTCGAAGTATTTCATGGCTGTGTCCTCGTCTCGTTGCTGGGATGTGGCAAGCGGTCGGCCGTGTCCGGTCGACCTGCTGTTTCAGGCTGCATCGTTGACCTGGAGGGCGAGTGCTCGGGCATCCCGGGCATCGTCAAGTTCGCCGATCTCGACGAGAAGTTCGTAGAGCCGGTCAGTGACAAGGCAGAGCTCCTCCACCTCCGGGCTGGCCGGGTCGAGGAGAACCCAGGACGAGAGGTCGGGTTCGAACGCATCGATGACCGGGTCGAGTGAAAGCAGCCTGTGCAGGTCGACCAGCCGGAGACGGGTCGTCCGGTCGAGGCGTGATGCGTTTCGCAGCTCGGACATGAGCCGCAGCACGCGAGCTTTTCCGGCATCGCCGTCGATCAGCGCGGCAGCGTTGCACAGAGCGTCTCCGTGCTCGGCACAATGCGCCCGGACGGCAGCGAGTTGAGGGTCGTGGGACAGGGTCTTTGTGGGTAGTCGGCGCAGCATGTGTTCCTCCGTTGTTGCGCGTCTGCCAATTCCGGCAGCGTCAAGACTGTCCGTCGCTATTTCCGTGAGGGTGCTCCTGCTTCATGTGCTGTGGAGTAGGATTCCTCCTTCCGACAAGAAGATTGGCCACAAGGCGCCGGAACGAAGAAAAAACATTCGGGTAGATGCTGGTCTTGCCATCACGCTTCTGCGCCGATCTGAAGGGGATCTCGGTGCGGCTGCTGGACCTGCGCGCGCTATGCTGAACTGGGAGCGCCGTCCGCGTCTGATAGATCCCAGCGACTGAACAAAGAAAGGCCCCCGCAGTTTGTGTCGACTGCGGGGGCCTGTCGTGTTCCGGGCATTGGGCCTACTTGTCTCCGAAGGACCAATCCGCGTCGGGGTCCGCAAAGGGATCGGGAGCCCCAGCCACCTCGGAGGCATGGTTCGGAGCCGCGAGAACTGGATCACTCGCCGGGCGCAAGGGTTGCGCGACTGACGGCGCCGTGGGCAGGTCAATGCCCAGACCGTCGGTAGCAGGCTGCATCCGAACGTTGCTCGGCGTCTCGTCCACCTCGAACCCGATCAGGAAGCGGTCCTCGAGTTCCGCGATGCGCTCCTTGGAGTAGTCGTCGACGAACAGCCCTTGGCGGGCGATGGCATTGGCGTTGATCTCGCGGATGCGGGTCATCGCGTGGAAGATGACCTCCTGGTCGATCTTTTTCTGTGCCGCGACCGAAGCGCGGACCTCACGCACCGCCAACATCCAGGTTTGCGCACGCTCTCCGCGGAAGCGTTCGAAGACGGAGGGCACCTCGATCCACTCACCGTCCAGTTCCACCGCGATCGCGCCGAGATCCTCCGAATACCAGCGGATACGGACCTCCTTCTTGGTGTTGTGCATGAACCAGCGGGCGAGCGCCTCTGAGTGGTAGCGAATGCCAAGAACCGATATGCCCTTCTTGGACACCGTCCGTTGCAGCCGGGTGCCGAGTGCCCTGCGCCGCAGCCCGACCGCGGGCATCGGCGCGACGCCATACCGCGCGACGAGCCGGTTCCAGCAATCGAGGGGCGTTTCCCCGTTCAGGCCCGCATGCGGGCGGCGATGGTACACGTCCACCACCCAGCGGACCAGCGCCTCACTGAGATCCTCGGCTGTCAGTGCTGCCCGGGCTTCGGCATCATAGTCGCCCTTGACGACGGTGTTGCTGAAGGTGCGTCCTGTGAACCGTCCGATGAAGTTGTTCGCCATCGTGCCGAACAGGCGCTCGATCCGCGCCCGGAACTCCGGCATCCCCGCCGGGCCTGCGTCGATATTGATCCCGAGATCGGTCGCTCCGACCCTTGTGTCGAAGTCGATGAAGGCGGAGCCGCAATCGGTGACGATGAGCTCGGGCGTGCCGGACATGTTCCATGGAGAATGCGCACCGACCGCGTCTGCCCACACCCCCTTGTCGCGCACGATCATGTCGATCGTCTGCATGGCACTGCGCTTGCTGGGCGTTCGTGAGAGCTTCATCGCTACGACACAGCGAGTTGTGCAGCATATGGCGGCCGTCAGGAACCAGCGTGCCTTCTTGCCCTCCTCGAGGCCGAGGCTGGCCTTCTCCTCTTGGCTCAATATCGACCAGATGCCCGACTCCGCCAAGAGGGACATGAGATCGACCTTCCACTCGTCCATCTCGACGCGTTCGAAAGGACGGGTCAGTTCCAGCCCCTTTCCGACCGGCGCATTGCGCTTGCGGGCCTCTTCCAGTCCGAAACGCGCTATGTCGACCTCGAACGGGTCGAGCTTCCTGACCGCGAGGCGGATCGTCTCCCGAGACGGTGTCACGAGGGGCCTCGTGCTCTCGCCAAGCTTCTCCCCGGCCGCTTCCCGTTTTCTCAGGTCTTCGCGACGAAGGTTCTCGGCAATGAAGGCGTGGTCCACGTCTTCTACCACTTGCGTGACAGACGGTTGGTCCATCGTGAGGTAATTGCGGACCGTTCGGGCCAAAAGAGCAAGTTCGTCCGGGCCAAGGCGACGGCTGCGACGTCCCTGACCGCCCTGACCATAGAGGGCTGCCATGCCATGCCGGCGGAAGCGCGCAGCCAGTTTCAGGAGCCGGCTCGCGCTGATCTTCGTGGGGACGATCATGGTGTTGCCGCTCCCCGTGGACGGGTCGCCTTCGCTCGGCACCGAGAGGAATTTCCCGGCCCGGAACTTTATCTCGGGCAAGGCGGCCTTCACGGCGTTTTCGGTGCGTTTGACCTTACCCTCGGCTTCCATTTCCAGGAATGCACGGACCAGGGGCTCGTGGTATTTGGCCTTCTGCTGTTTCTTCAACGGAAGCGAGGACAATTCTTGTGTCGGGAGCCTCAACCTGCGTTTTGCATGATCCGGAAGGAATGCGTCGCGCCGATGTTCGATCTCGCCCGAAGACACCCGTTGCGACAGAGTTGCGTGAGTAAATGCCTCGGCAACGCTTGTGCGATCGGTTCGCTCGAGCGTGTAACCGAATTCGTTGCTTTCCAGAAAACGGTATGAAATCCCGTCCATAATGATTTCGTCGTATTCGCCGAAAGCGAAACGGGGCAGTGTCGGGCTGAACTGGACATCGAGCATCACGCGGCCCTCCGCATGACATGGCTGTCGTAGTCGATCCGCACCCGGCCCCGCAGTTCCAACTCATGCGCACCGATGAGCCGGGCAATCGACCGGAAGCCCCGGCCGCCAAGGCCGGTATGTGCGATCAGATCTCCGATCTTTGCTGCCCCGATCAGGTTGGACACCATATCCCGCATGATGGCATCTGCGTCCGGGTCAGGCTTGCGCACCGCATTCAGCAGTGTCGCGTTGTGGACAGCGACAGGGTCGAGGTGCTTTTCTGTCATCAGGGTCACGCGGTCCGCGAAGTCGGCGGTCACCTCTGCTGCGATCCGGGAACTCTTGGCGAAGAACTCTTCGTCGCTGAGCTTCTCGTCATACTTGACCATGATCGCGACCCGACTGCCGTCTGTCATCGTCGCCCGGAAGTCGAAAAAGTGCCGTTCCTTGGGCCCGTCCTCCGGTCCCCAGGTGAATAGAACCTGGTTTTCCAGGTCGGCGACGTCTGCGCGCGCCTGCAGCACAAACGCGACACGCTTCTCGGTGAGGCTATCCGTTTTCATCACGGAACCTGCGCCCGGCCCGTGCACAAAGGCGCAGGAGAAGTGTTTCTTTGCGCCGACACCGGGGGTGCGGTCAGTGGCAGGACGTGCAGGCAACACGGCATCGGTATCCGGCTCGGATGTGACCTCGATGACGAGGCCATTGTGGTCGCCTGTTTGGCTCCTATCGGAGCAATGTTTGTTCAGGGGGTGAGCCATTTCTCTGTTCCTTCTCTGTTCTGGGCATGTCCCAGGAGCGCCCCGCTCGAGAAGAATTTTGGTCGAAGCGGAAATTCCGGAAGCCGAAAGTGGGGTCACGGCGAAGAAAATTCAAAAACCCATGTAAGTCTCTGATAAATATAGACATTACTCATGATCTGGGGAGGGGCACCCCGGTCTACCAGCAATGCCGCTGGGTGACTACGAGAAGCCCCGCCATGCCGTGAGAGCGGCCTCAATCCGCGCGTAGGCGTGCAGGGCTTCGTGCTGCGAGTGCCACCCGCTGCAAAACTGCAAGGCATAGATGTCCGCGCCGGTATCCTCAATCAGATAACCAAGCGCCAGGAAGGCCTCCCTGGCAGCGGGGGTAAGCAGCTTGCTGGGTCTCGGTCGCGCCATGACCGTAACGCCGGCGACCTCGTTGCCGATCTGTGTGTAGTGCCGGTCGACCCAAAGGTGCAAAGACCGGACCCCGAACTTACCTTGAAGCCAGAGCGTGACATCGCAGATATCCTGTTCAGGGCCGAACTCGTCAGGGTAGACGCTCAGTCGACGATTTTTCGCGACCTGCGAAGTGCATCGTGTGCCCGTTGTGCTATGGATGGCTGCCCCCTTCAGTCGCATAAACTTCGTTAGGTGTTCGGGTTTCTGATATCTGTCTCGAAAAGAAGGTTGGCCGAAGTGCAGCTTTCCGAAACACTTTTCTTGTTCAGGCCGCAGGCAGCCATTCTTGCTCGTTTGAAGAACAGATGAAGACGCTCGTGCGCATGCAAGATGTCGGAGGCGAGGTCGCTCCCAAGAGCCGAACCAACCGGCTCGCTTCTGGATCTGATCCGCCCTACGCTCTGGCCCTCTTGCTCTAAGCGAAGTTTGGGGTATCACTTCCAGCCGCCGGACCATCCAGAACGGCCCCCTCCGGACATTCGCAGGGTCGGCTATCGCTGCGATGCAGCGCCTCCGAACCGTACAATGGCATCGTGCAACACGGCCTTGCAGGCCAAGGTCGGCCATACGGGACCTTCCTGCCGTTCGCCGCACCAAAGCCCAAAGACTGCCCAGCCAGGATCATCGCTGAAGGCCACCAGCTGGTGTAGACTTTACCCTCGTCTGACACGCCCCGAAGTCATGGATACTCATTGATGTTCGGCCATTTGCTGTTACCCACAATGGAGGTCAGGGAGAACGTGAATGGGCGAAGAGATACAGCGGCGCGCGACCGTTCAGGATCATGCGGCCTTCTTGGCCGGGACGCATGACTTTCAGGCGGACATCGAGAAGTTGGCCGGTAGTGAGCTCGTCGGCACAATCCTGGAGACCGTCATGCTGGCCACCGGCATGAGGTTTGCCGCGGTGGCCCGGGTGACGACCGACCGCTGGGTGGCCTGTCGCACGGTGGACGAGGTGAACTTCGGGCTGGCCGAGGGCGATGAGATCGAGATCCAATCAACCTTCTGCCAATCCGTGCGGGAAACGTCACAGAAGGTCCTGTTCAGCGATTCCGCCACCGACAAGGTCTACAAAAATCATCCCATTGCGGCCAAGTTCGGCATCGTCAGCTATGCCTCCATTCCGATCCATCGCAGTGATGGCACCTTCTTCGGCACGCTCTGCGCGATCGACACAGAGCCGCGTGACGTGCAGCATCCGCGTGCGGTTGCCATGCTGGAGATGTTCGCGGAGATCATTGGCCGGGGACTGGAGACCGAGGAGCGGCTCGAGGCGCATGAGCGGCTCGTCGAATACGAGCGCGAGATGGCCCGCGCGCAAGAGGAATTGGTCGCAGTGCTCGGCCACGATCTGCGCAACCCGATCGCGGCTCTCGATGCCGGGGTGAGGCAGCTCGAAAAGGAGCCGCCGTCGGAAAGGTCCCAGAAGCTTCTGCCGCTGATGCGATCGTCGCTCCATCGCATGAATGACCTGGTCGAAAATATTCTGCTGCATGCCAAGTCGCGCTTGGGGGGCGGCATTCGGATTTCCGCAACGCCGGACGCCCCTCTGGCAGAGGCCATCCGACAGGTCGTCGACGAGATCCGCACGGCATTACCCGACCAGGAGATCACACTCGACCTGCGCTTCGACAGGCCGATCAGCTGCGACGCGCCGCGCGTAGCACAGGCGGTTTCCAACCTGTTGTCCAACGCAACGCGGCACACGACGGATGGCGCGCCGATCGCGGTGCAGGGTTTGGTGCGGGACAGCGAGGTCCATATCACGGTCGCAAACCGCGGCAAGGCTATACCCGAGGATGTCCAGAAGAACCTGTTCCGACCGTTCCAAAGAGGCAGCAATGCGACCGGAGAAGGTCTGGGCCTCGGGCTGCACATCGCCTCTTCGATCGCCAGCGCGCATAACGGGCGTGTCGAACTCCTCTGTGCGGACGGAACCACGACCTTTGCCTTCAGGCTGCCTTGGTTGACGTCTTAGAAACCAGACCGCTTCCATCCCCTTCAATCTGACCACTCGATTTACCGACGGAAACGTACCGAGATCCCGGCGCGGTGGATGCCAGTCGTGCGATTTGTTCAGAGTGGACATTCGCCGAGTTCAGCATGGAGGTCCGCTTTGGGCCGGGCGACAACCTGAGTCCCCCGCCGCGCTTGCAATATCAGCCTGGCGCCCTCTGGTCAGTCTTGGGCTCGAAGCAGTCATGCGGCGCTGAGGCGGGGTCCCGGTGCCGCGTAATTTTCGCCCGGCACGCCATGTTCAGTTTGGGCTCGGAGCCGATATGCGTTGTCGCAGCGAGTCGTGCGCTTGGCAGGCAGCGGCGACCGTCGCTCCCGGCCCAGAGCCGCCTCTCGATGGTCGACCGTTCGATGGCGGCTTTGCGCCCCGCTACCTAACATTCGGGAAGCTTTTCACCACTGCTAACGGCGGACATTGACGGTTAGCCGATCAACAGATCAGGATGGTTGGATATCCCGTATCGGACGACGCGAGCACTTATGTCAGTCACCAGGAAGAACCACTATGTCCCGCAATGGCATCAAGAGAGGTTCTTCTCCCCAGGGAAAACCACGCATTTTCTCCTCGACCTGAACCCACCCACCTTCAAACGTCGGGACGGAACGGTGGCCAGCGGACGTTACCTTTTCGATGCACCCACGTCACGGGCGTTTGTCGCTCAGGATCTCTACTCGACATTCTTCGGAGTCGAGGTCAACGACGAGATCGAGAGAATGTTCTTTGGTGACATCGACAAGCGAGGTGCCGATGCGGTCCGGGCATTTTGCGGCGATGACCAAGGTGCTTGGCATCAACATTTCAAGGACCTCTTCGAATTCCTGGACATCCAGAAGTTGCGAACGCCCAAGGGTCTTGCATGGCTACGCCAGCAGTATCCGGAGATCGGTCGGCTCGGTGAGGTGTCGCCGGGTATTGCCCAGAACCAGTTGATGTTTGAGATGCAGGGTATCCGCATGCTCAACGTTACGACTTGGACCACTGGAGTTCGGGAGATCGTCTCGGCAGAGCGGGCCGGCGTCAAGTTCATCCTGAGCGACCATCCTGTCACGGTTTACAATCATGCCATACCTCCGTCTGACGCTCGCAACCGGTATCCCGAAGATCCGTCAACGGCCCTAAAGGGATCGCAAACGCTTTTCCCCTTGGGGCCGGATCACCTCCTGATCCTGAGCAACCTCGAATACGCGAAGAATCCCGGGACGCGCCCCGAAGCAAAGCGGACGTTCGCGCGGAACTACCGGTCCACGATGGTGTCGACGATCGATTTCATCAGGAAGCGGTACCTCACTGACGATCAGGTCGCCGAGGTGAACTTCGTGATCAAAGCTCGCGCGGACCGCTATGTCGCCGGGTCCCGCCGGGAGGATATTTTTCCCGAACAGGTGGTGTCCAAATCCTGGGCCGACCTGCGTGCTACATTCTTGCCGCCTCCAGACGAACTCTACCGGTTCGGCGGAGAGATGTATGCCCGCTTCGAGAACGGAGATGTCCATTACCAGGACGAGTTCGGGCGAACGGAGAAGCCGCGGGAATGGCTTCTGAAGGAGGAGCCAAAGACCCGGCTCCTGCCACGCGACTACTGTCCGTGTGGATCCGGAAAGTCGTTCGGGAATTGCTGTCGGGACAAGCCGGCGCACCTGCGCATGTCGTGGACGGAGAGGAGTATCCGTGAGCGCAACATGATGTTCATGGACGCCCTGACCCAGCTCTTCGAATTGGGGAGCAATGATTGGGACACGATCCGCCGCGAGATGACCGACGACAAGATCGCGCAGATGTATCGCCTGTACGAGGCCCTGTGGCCGCTGGAGACTGACCTGCTGGCCCTCTTGCCCAAGCCGGACGGCAAGATGCGCTCGGTCTATACAGGATCGCTGCATCCCAAGCTGATCATGGAGTTTGCGCTCGGGGCACCGTTATATTTCGGTGAGGTCATTATTCAGAACCCGTTCTTGATCTCTCGGACCCTGCAGAAGGACAAGCGACCCACTGAGCACCCTCGCCAGTATCGAGGCGAAGCTCTCAAGACCCTGATGACCTTTTTCCAACTCATGCCGCTCGTTGAGGCTGGGCTGATCACCCTGATTCCGGATCCATGCGATTTCGATTTGCACCTCCGTGACCAGATGATGGCCATGGCACGGGCCCGTTCCCGAACCATGAAGTTCGGCCCCTCCGACGACCCGCGGCTCGACGCCGTGATGCAAGAAGACATGCGCCGCATGATGCTGAACATGCCGAAGGACGCCCTTGCTGAGCACATGGTGGAGATGGCTGGCGATGACGAGCCAATCGGGATGGATACCCTCGTCGATCTCATCGAACAGATGAAGGTCGAGGACGAGTTGGCCATCCTTCAGGACGACCCGCTCACGAAGGGCGGCCAGTTCGAACTTATGAAGATGGTCCCCAACTTCGAGATGGCGATGTACTTGGCCCAGGCCACCGGCGCCCAGATACTGACTGACAGTCCTTTCCGCTGGAAAGAACTCGACGCTGCGCTCGCCAGGCGGCACCTCGGAACCAATCCTGCCCTGATCCAGTTGCAGAGCGAAATCTCATCGACTCCAATTGAATTTCCGGTGGGCCACCAAGCGATATTCCACGTGTTCGACGACCCATCGTTCCGTGAGATGGAGTCGCTATTCCGTGCTGCCTTCGCGTACACGGCTGCTCGTACCGCGGACAAGGTGAAACCGAACTTCGAGGCACACCTCACCGCACGTTTCCGGCGACAGCGGGACACGATGAAATCCTTGATCGCCCGCGCCAATGTCCCCGCCGTCGCGGCGCGCCTTACAACAGTGTTCCGCTTCGGCGGTTTTCAGGACAACACCATCAATCGGCTACTGCTGATGTCGAGCTCTGAACACCACTTGCACTCCGTCCCTATGGCGACGTTGATAGAGCGTTGGGATGCTGCACCACGAACGGACAACCCGAAATCTTGGGTGTTCTGAGCCTGAGGGCTACGTAGGTCTATCGGTTGCTCTGGGTTGCTCCGTACCGAAAGCGGCTTGTCTGCTCCGCTCCAAAGCGGCCATTCAGCCCTGCCGCGGCGAAGGCCCGCTTCCCGCCCTTACAAGCCAGGTCGACCTCCTCCGTATCCGTCCGGTGCGACCGCTCTGACGGAGGGGGGCTGCTGCCGATAATGTCCATGATCGATAATGGACATCTTGAGGCACTCCATGGCGGGAAAGAAGGGCCAGAAGAAACGGTTCTGGTCTGACGAGGAAAAG
>NZ_JBLXFX010000016.1:0-68187 GCF_048261495.1 Salipiger sp. | reverse complement strand
GCCCGCTCACCCGCGCGGTGCGCGAGGGCGGCATCTGCTATCTCGACGAGGTTGTCGAGGCGCGCAAGGACGTGACCGTGGTGCTGCATCCGCTGACCGACGACCGCCGACGGCTGGTGATCGACCGAACGGGCGAGGAACTGTCCGCGCCCCGGCCCTTCATGCTCGTCGCCAGTTACAACCCCGGTTACCAGAACATCCTGAAAAAGCTGAAACCCTCGACGAGGCAGAGGTTCGTTTCCATCGGCTTCGACTTTCCGGTGCCGGAGGTCGAAATCCCCGTGGTCATGCGAGAAAGCGGGCTGGACGTGGACCGCGCCACCGGGCTGGTGCGGCTCGGGGGCAAGATCAGGGCGCTTTCCGGGATGGATCTGGAGGAGGGCGTTTCGACCCGCCTGCTGATCTACGCCGCGACGATGATCGCGGGCGGCATGGCGGTGGGCCGCGCGATCGAGGCCGCCATCATCGAACCGCTCAGCGACGAACCGGACGTGCAGCAGGCGCTGCGCGACCTCGCCGCCGTGATCTACGGGTGAGCGCCATGCTGCATGTTCTCGACCTGATGGAACCAGAAGAGACGGTCGGCCACCTCTGGCACGACATGGCTTCGCGCTGGGGAGCGACGAAAAGTTCCAGCCACCGGGCCGTCACGTTCGAGGCGATGCGGCCCTCGGTCGGCGCGCTCTTCCGGGCGCTTGGCGGCGCGGCGGGGGTGGAGATCACGCCCGCCCCCTTCACCACGTCCGACCACCGCCCCGATCGGCTGCGCCGCATCGGCACGCCGCGCGAGCGGACCTATGTCGCGGACTTCGACGGCGACCGCCTGCGCCTGCCGCCGGTGATAGACACCTTTCCGACGTTCGAGCTCAACCGCGCGTGTTATCTCTGGCTGGCGGCCATTGCGGCCTTTGTCGCCATCCCGGCGCGCGAGACCGACCCTCTGGCCGCCGACCGCGCCGAAATTGCCGCCCTCGCCGCCGCGTCCGATCGCGCCTATGCCGCCTGCTCGGGGCTGCGCGGTGCCCATGCGCAGTTCTGCGCGCATATCGTCATGAACCGGCACCGCACCGGCCTGCCGCGCTGCGAGGCCGGCATCGAACGGCTGGCGCTCGACCGGATCTGCGGTCACGACCGGCACGATGAATGCCTGATGTGCCCCGCGCCGCGCGGGTATCGCACCTTTGCCCCGCTGCCGATCTGGCCGCGGCTGCGATCCCCGTCGATAGCGGACGGATCCGCGCCGGATACAGCCGAAGCGCCTGCACCCGCGTTCGCCGTCCCGACCCGGAAGGAGGCCCGGCGCGAGGACCGCGACCAGGCGAACCGTCGCGACAGCTTCATCGTCCACCGCTTCGAGTCGATCATGTCCCGGGCCGAGAGCCTGAACATCAATCGCATGGTCGACGACGACGACCAGGACAACGCCGCCAAGGCCGCCGAGGACCAGGACCACCTGACCCTGTCGCAGACCGTCAAGCGCGCCGCGACCAGGTTGCGCCTGTCGCTGGACCTGTCGCCGCAGGATGCCGATCATGAACGACTCGCGGGCAAGTTCACCTATCCCGAATGGAACCGGCGCACCGGCCTGTACATGGCCGACCATGTGCGCGTCCTCGAAGCCGAGGCCGCGCTGCGCGAGGCCTACGCACCCGATCCACGTCTCGTCGCCCGGGTGAAGCGCCAATTCGCGCCGCTGCATCCACGCCGCGTGACGCTGCCCCGGCAGATCGACGGTGCGGACCTCGACCTCGATGCCGTCGTGACCTCGCGCACCGACCTCGCTTGCGGGCACGAGGGCAGCGACCGGGTCTGGCAGGCCAACCGCCCCATGGCGCGGGATCTTTCCGTCGCGATCCTCATGGATTGTTCCCGTTCGACCGAATCCGCCATCGGCGACACCTCGGTGATCGAAGTCGCGCGCGAGGCACTGTCGGCGCTGGCCTGCGGCATCGACACGGCGGGGGACCGGCTGGCCATCTGGGGGTTTTCGTCGCTCCGCCGGGATCGCGTCTTCCTGCACCGGTGCAAGACGTTCGGGGAACCGATGTCGCCCCGGGTGACCGCCCGCATCGGTGGCCTGCGTCCCGGCCATTACACGCGGCTTGGCGCGGCCATCCGCCACGTCTCGGCGCAACTGGCGGAAGAGGCGACAACCCGGCGCCTCCTGCTGGTGCTGACCGACGGCAAGCCCAACGACCTCGATCATTACGAGGGCCAGCACGGTATCGCAGACAGCCGCATGGCGGTGCGCGAAGCGCGCGCGCTGGGGCAGCCGGTGCATGGCGTGATCGTCGATTCCGACGGGCAGGACTGGTTTTCCCGCATCTTCGGACGCGCGGGGTTCACGTTGTTGCCCGATCCGCAGCGGTTGCCCCGCGTCCTGCCCGACATCTACCAGACCCTGACCATGGAGAGCTGACATGAAACGCCTTGCCGCCCTTATACTTGCCCTTCTCACGCCACTCCCGGCCCTTGCTGCCACGTTCGAGCGGCCCATCCCGAAACCGCAGACCGACGCGGCCGAGGTCTGGTTCCTCGTGGCCTCCGTCGCGCTGGTCGGCGCCTTGTTCGCCGTGCAGATGCTGGTAAGCCGCCGATGAGACCCTCCGCGAAACTTCTCGCCGCGCTCTATCCGTTCGGTGCGGGGGCGATGGGGGTGAACCTGTTCTTCGCCTCGCTCATCGGGTCATGGCTGGGCTGGCCAGTGCTGACGCCGGTGCAGGCCGCCGCAGGGGGGCTCGTCATCGGCCTGCCCGCGACCTATGCCTTTGCCTGCCATATCGCGCGGCTGATGAAGCAGGCAGAGGAGCCATGACAGGCTGGACGGAATTCGCGCTCGCCCTTGGTCTGTTCGGGGTCAGCCATTTCCTGCCCCGGGTCGGCGGGCTGCGCGAGCGCCTGATCGGCGCGGTCGGGCGGCACGCCTATTTCGCTACCTATGGTCTGCTGTCGCTTGCGCTGCTGGCCTGGCTGATCGCGGCAGCCGGGCGCGCCCCCCATGTCGAACTCTGGCCGCAACTTCCCTGGACACGCTGGGTGACAAACGTTGCCATGCCTCTCGCAGCGGTCCTGACCGCCTGCGGCGCCGGGCTGCGCCAGCCCTTCACCCTCGGTGGCCGGAAAGCGCCGTTCGATCCCGGCCAGCCCGGCCTTGCCGCCGTCTCGCGCCATCCGCTCTTCCTCGCCTTGGCGCTCTGGGCGCTGGCGCATCTGGTCCCGAACGGCGACCTCGCCCATGTGATCCTGTTCGGCTGTTTCGCGGCCATGGCGCTGGTGGCCATTCCCGCCTTTGACGCCAGGGCACGCCGGGAACTCGGCCCCGAGGCAGCGCGCTCCTTCTTTCGGACAACGCGCGTGCTGAGCCTCGCGCCGCTTTTCGATCGGACATGGCTCCATGCGAACGGGACCACGCTGGCCCTGCGCGGCGCCATCGGCCTGCTGCTATGGGCGGCGCTCCTGCACCTGCACCCCCTTGTCATCGGCGTCTCTCCCCTCCCTTACTGAACCTTGATCCCCCGCATCGCCGGGGAGAACCGCTTGCGGACAGACATGTCGCCGGTGGGCGAACGGTTCGGCGATCTGGTCGCGTGTGAGGGGAACGTTCCAGCCATCCGTCCGGAAGGGCGGGCGCTGGCCCGGATGTTGGCGACGGTCTTCGATCGCCATGCACCGCAAGGCGTGCGTTGCAGCCAGGCGTCCTGACCCGTTGTGCCCGATCCTGGATCGGAAAACGGACCGCGTCAGCGGGGCAGGCTCAGCGCCTTTTGTACCGTGCCGCCATGGAAAGCGGCTGCGGCCGGATCACAATGCATGAACAAGACGGAACCCGAGGTGGTCGGGCGGCAGGCCGACCGCACACCCACCGACACTCGCGTCGCGGACGAAGTCGATCACGGCGGCCTGATGGCGCCCTCCCGCGATGCGGACCCCACAGTAGGGTTCTCGCTCCTCGATCGAACCGTCCGGGTGGATTTCGCCGCTTTCCATGCAGCCGTTCGTCCACTCCCAGACATTGCCGGCCAAGTCGGCCACACCGTTGCTGTTCACTCCGAATCCCCCCCGCGGGCGCAGGGCTGGGCTGGACTCGCCGCGCAGGAGGACGCCGCGCCGGTATTGCGCCAACATCCGTTCGCCCGGATCGAGGTCGGTCTCGTCTGGGGCAGCGTCCCCTTGCCGTTCCCCTGCCGCGCGCTGCCACTCGAGCGCAGTCGGCAGACGCCAGGTTTCGCCGGTCTGCCGCGATAACCAGAGCGCATAGGCCGTTGCGTCCTTCCAGTTCACGTTCGTCTGAGCGGTGTTCCCGGCTCCGGTCAGCACGTCGATGCAGGCGCCGTCGGCCACGCAGGCGGCATAATCGTTGCGCGAAACCTGGTACTTCATGATCTCGAATGCGCCGACCCGGAGCGTTTGCAGGCCGGGTGTCGCGCTCTTGCCGTTCCGGCTGAAATTGCCCAGCGGGCGATAGCGGACCTCTTGCGCAGCCAAGTGAACCACTTCGGGCGGTGTGATCCGGGGCTCGGAACCGAGGGCGGCCCAGCCGCCAAGCCCCGCAAGTCCGGCGAGTCCCGCAAGAACGGCAATCTTCTTCATCCCGGAACTCCTCGAAAAAGGGGCGGCCGGCAGATGCCGGCACGCCCTGTCAAGGTGCCTTTGCGGACTGTCCTACGGCAGCGCGGTCTTGCCTTCGTAGGCGGCGTTGTATTCGACCGGCGCCTGCACCTGCTCCATCAGATCGTTGTTCCAGTCGCCATCGACGACCACATGCGCCGTCGCGCCGAGGTTCACGGCCTCGATCAGGTTGTGGTTCACGTAGGCATACACCCCCGGCTGCAGGAATTCGTAGAGCATCGCCCCGGCTGACCCGCCCGCGATGAACCAGGTCTCGAGGTCGCGCTGCGGCGGGTTGTTGAACTTGCCTCGCTCCCAGACGAGATCGCCATGTCCGCCGATCAGGTGGGGCCGGGTGTCCCGATTGGCCTGGCTGTGGACGAACAGAACCTTCTCGCCCTGCGATGCGTGCAGCGCGTTGTCCCCGGTCAGGGAGCCGACCTTGCCGTTGAACACGACATGGCTCGGGATCAGCCCGTTCATCACCTCGAGCGTGTCGGGATAGCTTTCCCCCACATCCTCGAAGCGCTTGTAGTCGCCGTTTTCATCCTTCGGAATGTAGAAGTCGTTCTCCCCGATGAAGAACACCCGGTCATAACGTACCGCGTTCCCCTCGGGGTCTTTCAGCCCGTCGCGGGGCAGCACCATGATCGCGCCGCTCATGCCGCTGACCACATGCCAGGGGATCATCGGACCGCCCGGCGCGCAGTGATAGACAAAGGTCCCCGGTCGCGTTGCCTTGAACCGCAGCGTGGTCTTTTCGCCGGGGTTCACCAGCGTCAGCGACCCGCCTCCCAGGGCGCCGGTGGCGGCGTGGAAGTCGATGTTGTGCTGCATCATGTTCTCGGGCGAATTGTAGAGGGTCAGTTCCACGTAGTCGCCCTCGTGGACCACCATCATCGGTCCGGGGATGGAACCGTTGAAGGTCATCGCCTGAAGATAGGCGCCGGAATCGACCTCGACCTCCTTCTCGACGATCTGCATCTCGAACTGGATGACCCGCGGCTCGGCCGGGGCCACCTGCTCGTGCTCATGCACCATCGGCGGACGCACCAGCTTGCGCTTGACGCGCTTCAGGTTCGACAGGTCGACCGACGGCGCGATCGACGTATCCATGATCTCTTCGGCCTTTGTGGCCTTGGTAAGAACGGGAAGCGTGGCGATGCCAGCGGCTCCGAACAGGGCGGCCCTTCTCGTCAGCATTTCGATCTCCTTTCCGATGAACTGCGGTTGAGGAGAGGTTAGACGGCGCGGCCCTTTGGAACGTTGCGAAAGCGCAAACTCTCCGCATCCAACTCGGTTCGGCAGTCCAAGCGGACGAACCCTGACCTGCAGTCGGATCGAGCCTGCCGAGATGTCGTGCCGCGACGCGGGATCGCGCGGGTGTTTCAGGGGAACAACAAGGGCTACGCCCTTCGCATGATCCGGTACCCGATGCGGGGAGGGTGGGTTCGATGTGGCCGGATGCACGGTGGCGGGACGGATGGACGATTTGGGCCCTCATGCTGTCATTCGCCGCAGGAAGTTCAGCTCCACCATGCCCGACAGGGCGCAGTCATGCCCGCCGCACCGTCGGCTTGCGGATCAGCCGGGCGGCTCATGGCGGGTCCGTGCGCAAAGCCTTGGAACAAGCCGGTCATCCGCTAACGCGGGGAACTGGGTTGGTCCATCGTGGCGTCCGCGGGTCGCAAGACCCGTCAATCGGCTACCGCGAACGATCGGCGGAGGCAGACATTGAGCCCTCGGTCCGCAGTGTCCGCGACGTGCATGCCAAGGCCCTGACCGAATCGATCAACGGCCTTTTCAAGGTCGCGGTCATCCACCGTCGAGGCACCTGACGCAGTCTCATAGCCGTGGAACATGCCGCCCCCGAACCAACCCATCGGTTGAACCATCACCACCTGCCAAGGTCCTTCGAATACATCCCGCTTGCAGAGGCCGAAGCGAAATGCCATGCGACTGCGGAACCTCATACCCTGGCCTCGCTTTTCGCCGGCGCGATCCAGCAGGAATGGACGAACAGGGGGGTCGTGCCGCCGTTCTCGACCGCGGCCGTTCCATCCAGGCCTCGCTCACGGAATACCTCGATCAACGCGCGAACGAAGTTCTGCAAGAATGGGCAGACCTGGGCATCGATGTCTATGCATTCTCCGACGAGATCGTCGCGCAACTCGACGAGATGCTGGCCTCCGTCGCGATCGATTTCGTGTCCGAACTGGAAGGGAACGGTGTCGACAACGCTCGGGAAACCTATGATCTGTACCGCTCGGTGCTTGCCGAGTAGGCAGGTCCGGGCTGACCTTTGCCGTCGAGCGCATCATGGACGCCGGGGTCGAGGCGCGGGCGGGCGACGGGTCTCATGACATGACCGCCGACACGAGGTCGGCGGCATGCCGGGGCGGATCGATCCCGAGGGTCGGACCAGGTCTTCGGTCTTGTTCCCGGTGCGGTGGTCCGGGTCAGTCGCAGGCGGGGTACATGTAGCGGTCCGCCTCGCTCACATCAAAGGGACAGCTGGTCGGAGACGAATGGACCCAGCTCACCACATGCGTCCCGCGGGAATTGAAGGAGCACTGGAAGGTCTGGCCGTTCGCGGCCGAACCGTTCACGGCATGGGTTCCGTCGGTGCGCTGGCCTTCGTAGCTGAGCTCGACAATGTCACTCGTCGACACGTGCAGATGATGCGCCGCGTAGGTGTTGCACATGGTCATCATCTGCGCTTCATCCGCGGCCAGCGCGCCTTGGGCAATCAGGAGACCGGCGCAGAGTGCGGCACCGGCGGTGAGGTGAGGGGATCGTTTCATTTTCTGACTTCCTTGTTGGGATAGGGTCTTGGTGCTGGAGTATTTTTCTAGCCGGCGCCCTGCCGAATGGTGCGCGGAGTCTGCCTCGTGTGCTGTGATGCCGCCCATCCCGGACGCACGTCCGGCCGCGTGACAGTCAACACGTAAAGGGCAGGTTGATGTGAGGACATGGGGGGCCGAACCTGAAGTCATCTTGTCCGAAGCCACCGGCATATGACCGCGAGGATGGCGAGGTTGATCCCGGGGGAGATCACGCCCGCGAAAGGCCCCGAAACGCCCAGTCCATCCAGCACCCGGTTCCAGGGCAAGCCGAGCGGGATGAGAAAGACGCCGGACAAGGGATCCCTGTCCTGTCCGAACCAGCCGAAGGTGCCTATCGCCAACAGCAAGATGGCGAGCACCCAGAGCACGGCGAAGGTAACGACAACGATCCGGCAGATGCGCATGGGCGGCTCCTGAAATCAGACTGATATCGCGAAGTTGCCGGAGACCCGCGAGGCCCGCGGGTCCGGTGGTATCGAGACGCCCTCAGAGCGTTCCTTCGTTGGTCATCGACATCGGGCGGGAGGTCGACCCGTCGGGATAGGCGATGCATTGCCATGCGGCCTGCTGTCGACCCACCGCGACGATCACTTCGGTGCCGGCCCGGGTCGGGTCGGACGAACCGATGCGGGCAACGGGGTTGCCGGTTTCGGCCTTGACCGCTTGCAGGCAGGCCTGTTCCGCGCGGACCTTGGCGCTGACCATCCCGTCACCGGCGGCGGGCATGCAGGCCGCGACAGCCAGCAGGGCGCAGGCAGACAAGGCCGTTCCGATTACCGAGCGCATGCAGGACTCCTTTCCTCGTTGATCGGTCGGGTGAGGCCGGTCCGTCATCTGACGGAAAACACGGCCGTGTAGGATTGCGGTCGGTCGCTCCGGTTGATGACCTCGATGACGTGGTCGCCGGTTTGCCAGAGTTGGCCTCGGTAGCCCTGCCGCGCCGGCACTTGGTCGAGGAGGAACGTCCGATCGGGATTGAAGATCTGGTAGCTCAGACCGCGGCTCGCCGTTTCCAGCCGGAAGTCGAACATCTGGCCATTGCGGGCACCCAGCACATAGCGGCGCGACGCCCCCGGCGGCAGTGTTGCGTCCAGCATCGCGCCGCTCGATCCCGGCGCGAATTTGACGCGGTGTGTCGTGGTTTCGCCAGCACCCGGCATCGGTCCGGGCCTGATCGGCAACTGGACCGCGGCACCCTGTGTCAGATAGCGCGCATTGACCCAGCCACGTCCGCGCATGTCGGTGATCATCTCGATCCGGCACCAGCGGGAGCTGCCGTTCATCTGGCAGTTCAGAACGTGAACCCTGTCATTGTTCGCCAGCGCGCCGACGATGCGGTAGTTGGTCCCGGGCCCGCTGCGTACGTTCAGCACGTCGTCGCGCGCGATCCCGGTGACCTCGGAGACAGCGCGCCCCGACTGTGCCAGCGCCGGAAGCGCCAGGAAGGTCATCAGGACGACGAGCCATGCGGTCACGCTCGGCAGGAGCTTGGTAATCTTGATGGGCATCGGATTCATGTCCTGCACTCCGGATTCATTGACGATCAGCAGCAAGTCCAATGGTGACCCGCGCGGGCAATCCCCACCGGTCCCGGTGTCGTCACACGCTCGGGCCATGTGCCGCCACGTTTCGCGGGCCGTCTTCATACCATGCCGGGACCGGGTTCGGGGGTTACTGGATCGAGAGGTCGACGTTGAACCCGGTTGTCTTGCCGGTGTCGGCGTCATTGCCCATCTGATAGACGCGGATGGTGTACTCTCCGTCCGCCGGGAGCGGGACGGTGGTGCTGTTGCCGTCCATCGAGCCGACGTAGATCGCCTCGCCCGTGGAGCCCGGCGGCAGGATGTTGAAATAGATGGTGCCATCGCCGTTGGAATCGACGACGGTCAGTTCCACGAACATCTCCTGACCGGCCTTGGCGCCCAGCAGGTAGTCGACGTATTCGTTACCGACGACGGTGCCGCTGACCATGGCGCCGTAGTTGCCGGCCTCGAAGTGAACCTCCGACCTGGATTGCGCCGAGGCAGGCAGGCCGAGAGATGACAGGACCAACAATGCGAGAGCGGGAGCCGTGAACTTCATAGGGGGGAAACTCCGAAGGTAGGGATGAGCGGTCGTGATCTTGCGGCGGATGGCTTTCCGCGATGAGAGAGATCCGGCAGCAGGCCTGTCCCGGCACGGGCCGCCCGATTTCCCGGCGGCCCGTGCCGAAGGTGCCCGTCGCCCGTCAGCAGTCGCCCGAGGGCAGCATCGTGACGGAGGAATATCGGCCGTCGGAGGTGATGATGCGGGCGCAGGCCCCGGTCGACCTGTTGAACCACCACGTGGTCAGACCCTGGGTGCGGACGGGCTCGTAGCCGAGGTTCTGAAGACCCATCTCGGCCTGACCGGCGCGGGCGCCTTCGAAGGAAGAGAGATCGTATTCGCTGCCGACCGCGGGGCGCGAAGAGTCC
The DNA here is from genome assembly GCF_048261495.1 of Salipiger sp. GTDB lineage: Bacteria > Pseudomonadota > Alphaproteobacteria > Rhodobacterales > Rhodobacteraceae > Salipiger. The sequence continues at coordinate 58,280 of NZ_JBLXFX010000016.1, read as the reverse complement.
GAGCCCGTATCCTCGACGCAGGCGGCTTGAAGTAGGAGGGCGGCAAGCGCGACGGGAAGGAAACAGAACTTTCTCATGTGGCAGATCCTTTGGGTTCGTTGGCCGGAATGCGGATGGTCGCCGCGTCGGGCGCGAGGGCGCCGTGCGGTATCTATGATGCCTTGCGTATGAAGCGGACGATCAGGATGAGGATGATGGCGCCGATCACCGAGGCGATCAGGCTGCCGACGACGCCCCCGAGCGAGATCCCGGCGAGCGGCAGAAGGTATCCGGCAATGAGCGAGCCCCCGATGCCGAAGAGCACGTCGCCCCAGAAGCCGGACCCGCTACCTTTCACGATCAGGCTGGCCAGCCAGCCGACGATCGCTCCGACGACGATCACGATGACAAGGCCGATGAGCCCCCCCATCACGGCGCCGACGGTTTCAGCCGTCTGATCCTGGGCTAATGCCTGCCCCGCGAATGCCAGCGTGAGGGCGCCCGTACACCAGAATGTCTTCATGATCGATTCTCCGAAACGTCGTTTTGAGGTGTGAAGGTCCTGAAACAGCGGGGCGGGGTTCGTCCGGGCACGTTCTTTCCGAAAAGGGATGCCGCGGATCACCCAACAATTATCGCCCCTGAAAGCAACGCTATCGGGAGGGCCGCGCAATTGCAATAAGGAGATTGAACGCACGGCAAAAGAACGACCTTCCATATTCTGATCGGAGTCTCATTATATTCTTTCGAAGTTCGGGGAACACGTGCGATCGGGCCTTCGAACTCACGAGGTTCAAATTCGAAGGCTCGATCAGAACTGAATAAGACATCACAAATTCAGCCACGCAGTTTCACACAACTACATTGATGAAAGCCCCGAGACATTCTCACGCTTCCCGTTCCGGTCGACGTGATGGGTGCTCCGGGGCACTCAGCGCAAAGATGTGCTACACTTCAGGTTTTAACAAGTGAGTAATTCTCGTTAATGCTGAGCAAAACTCAGTATTCGCTCCCAGGATTGCAAAATAATGACAATATAACAATATGTTAAAGAGCTTATTCGTTGGAGGGGCCAGAACCGAAGCCTGAACCGAGCGATCCCGGATGTTACTCTCGCAGGGTCCGGTCCTCAACTTTTGGAACAACCTATGGTGGCGGTTTCTCAAGTCTTCAGAGCCCCGCCACACCAATTGGAGCGACCACTTTGGCGATTCGAAAAAAGCTATGGACAAGAAAAATCTTTGCCGCCCTTATGGGGTTGCACTGTGCCGGGATTCTCCGGAGTATCGAATCTCTTGCCATTCGTCGTTTGAATGACGTCTGCACCACCTTCATGGGAGCCCAATCATGACAACCTACATCAACACGGATCAATCCGGCACCTACAGCATCGGTTCTGCCGATACCTACGTCTTCGGACCGAACATCATCCAGACCATCGACAGCCCGTCGGCTGCTGCCGTCAGCGTTCAGATCGGGGTCACCGGGGCCAACATCATCCTGTCCAGCCATGTGGTGTCGATGGGCAGTGCCGCCTTGATTGATAGCGGCAACAGGCTGGTGACCACCCAGTCCGCGGTGATCTTCGGCACCATAGCCGGTGAAGACGACAACGTGGTCACGCTCGACGGCTACCTGTCGAGGATTGATACGCCAGAATTCTCTGTCTTGATGAACTTCTTCGATGGCAACCACATCGCCCTGCGCGGCGTGGCGGAAACGGCATCCGACGTGGATTCCCTCGGCATGGTGGTCAGGGACGGCAACCAGGTGGATATTTCGGGAACGCTGACCTCATACAACGGCATGCAGCTTCGGGACGCGAACGAGGTCGACATTTCCGGCTCCATCACGGCTACGGTCAACGGCATCCGCAACTCCCCCACGGGCCCCTCGGCCTCGAACAACTTCATTTCGGTCTCCGGCGATATCAGGGCCGGGTCGCATGCCATCACCCTGACCGGCGACACCAACAATCTGGACATCAGCGGCAGCCTTCGATCCGTGGATAGTGGCATCAGCTTGACCGGCAACGGCAACCATATCGACATCGCCGCCGGCGGCTCTGTCGGACTGCTGGCTCCGAACCCGGGCGTCGCCTCCATCGAGTTGAACGGAATCGGGAACACCATCAACAATTTCGGCACCATCGGGAACGGAAATTCCGGCGAAGCGATCCGGGTGACCGGCTTTTTCGCTGCGACCGCCATCAACAATCACGGTGCGATCTTCGGCGGCGTCAGCCTCGGCGAAGGCTCGGACGTGTTTTCCAACGTTGGTTCGGGATATGTGGTCGGCGCCATCAATGCCGCCGACGGCAACGATACGATCCTGGGCGGTATGTTCATGGACTCGGTCAACGGCGGAAACGGCAACGATGTGATCCTGAGCCTGGGCGGCGCCGATGACCTTCGTGGCGGCAACGGCAACGACTTGATCGATGCCGGTGACGGTGACGACCGGGCCTTGGGCGGCGCTGGAAACGATTCCATGGTTGGCGGTGACGGTCTTGACTCGCTCAATGGCGGCACCGGGGATGACACCATCTACGGCGGCAGCGGCGACGACAACATCGACGGCTCGGCGCAGGACGACCGGCTCTTCGGACAGGGTGGTCATGACACGCTGCAAGGTGGCGATGGCAACGATTCGATCAGCGGCGCGGCAGGCGACGACATCGTTCTCGGCGGCGCTGGACAGGATGTCATCCTGGGCGGCTCGGGAGACGACACCATCGACGCGGGCGGCGGCGCCGACTCCGTGCGGGGTGATTCGGGTGACGATTCCATCAACGGCGGCTTCGGCAACGACGTCATCGATGGCGGGGCCGGTCACGACACGGTCTTCGGGGGCGATCAGAACGACCTCCTGCGTGGTGGAGATGGCAACGACTTCCTCAAAGGTGAAGGCGGAATGGATTTGTTGCGGGGCGGCACGGGCGATGACGAGCTCGACGGCGGCGGCAACAGCGACACGCTGTTCGGCGAAGAGGGGAATGACCTCATCGACGGCCGTGAAGGTTCCGACAGCATTGACGGGGGGACCGGCAACGACGTGATATACGGCGGATCGTCGATGGATACGATCCTGGGCGGGAGCGGCGACGACACGATCCTGGGGGGCGACGACGGAGACCGCATCGAAGGCGGTGCGGGCAATGACATGCTCTTCGGTGACCATGGAGCGGACACCTTCGTCTACGACGCATTCGCCGGCCATGACGTCGTGCGGGATTTCGAAGTCGGCATGGATACGTTCGAGATGGTCGGCATCGATCAGGCCGACGTGACGCTCACCGCAGTGGGCACGGGCGACACGCTGGTCGAGGTTGCCTCGCTGGACATCAAGATCCTCGTCGAGAACGTCACCGTGGCAGAACTGTCGTCCTTCTCGGACTTCGACTTCGTCTGAAACCGATCGGGGGGGCCTTCGGGCCCCTCCGGCGACCGGCCCGGGCGACCCGGGCGCGGATTTCGCGAACATGCTGTCCCGATCCCCCGTGCGGGGCAAGGGCCGCGAAACCGGCACCGCCCTGTTCCGGACCGCCTTCGGGACCTTCATGACAGGGCGCCACGGGTCGGTACCGTTCGGCTCAGGCGGGACGGCGAAGGTCGAGGAGGCAGGCGAGCGGCATCGCTTTCCGGTCGGTTCCGATGCTATCACGGGGGAGGTCGCACATTCGGGGCCGCTCGATCGCAATGGGTCGGGGCGACGATCCTGCGATCCCGCGCCGACGGTCGCACCGCCCGTGTTGCCTAGCCGCCGCCGGTAGATTTGACGCTGAAAGGACATTCGATCTGCCATGTCGAAGCGCAGGGATTCAAGCATATTTCGCCGCCTTGAATATTTCGAGGCAACCGCGCGCCATGGATCGGTCGCGCGCGCGGCCGCCGAGTTGGGCGTGACCCCGAGCGCGGTCAGTCACCAGTTGTCCGACCTCAAGCGTACCATCGGCGAGGATCTGTTCAGCCGTTCCGGGCGCGGGGTCGTCCTGACCAGCGCCGGTCAACGCCTGGCCGAAAGACTGTCAACCGCGTTCGGCATTCTGGAATCCTCGGTCTCGAGCGCCATCGGCGCCGAGCGAGCCTCGGTCAGCATAGCGGCCTGTTCGGCCTTCGGCCCGTACTGGCTGATCCCGCGCTTGCAGGAATTCAACGAGGCAAATCCCGACATAGATATCGAGATCCGGTTGTACTCGACGGATCCGGAACTGACGCAGGCATCGGCGGATTGCATCATTTCGGCACAGGAGGTGAAATCCGGCTACGCCTCCACGGATCTCTTCGAGGAGCGCGCCATCGCGGTCGCACCTCCCGGCATGGTCCGGGGCGGCCGGATCAACGGCGCTCCGCTGATCACCACCCATACCGAAAAGGATGAGCTGGGCGGTGACTGGCACTACATCGCGGAGGCAACGGGGGCCGTCCTTCCCCGCGATCCGAACTGGATCCGCTGCTCGCACTACATTCTCGCCCTCGAGGCCGCCAAGGCAGGGATCGGGGCAGCCATCATCCCGGATTTCGTCGCCGAGCAAGCCATCGGGGAAGGACGGCTCGAAGACCTGGGGCTCGGCGGGCATCGTCTCGAGGATCGCACCTACCGCATATGCTACAAGGAAATACGCGGGAACGAACCCGCGTTGCGTGCCGTCTCATCCTGGTTGGCGCGAACGGTTCGCGATGAAAGACAGGATGAGGATGAATAGCCCCGCGTTTCCCGGAGGTCATCAACCTTGCCCGGAAAGCACCGTCGGTTGTCCTGCAGGACCCGTCCGCTCAGAGTTCGAGCGCGGCGAGGCAGGCCTGGGCGATGTCGCGGTCCGGGGCGTCGGTTCCGGGGACCGTCGCCCAGCCGGCTTCCATGACGGCATCCCGCCGCTGATAGGTCGAGGCGGCACGGATCGTTGCCATCTTGTCCGCCCGTCCCGGGTCGGACTGCGCCATGTCGAGGCAGACCGGCACCATGGAGGCGACCACATCGTCGCGCGACATCGCCATCGCCCGGTCGTGCGCGGTTCCGCCGGTCACCCAGCCGCCCCATGTGAATCCGACGATGCCGACGACGGCCGCGCCGATCAGCGCGCCATAGATGCCGGGTCTGAGCCATTCGGGAGTGTTCATGTTCCGTCCTCCTGCGGGGAAAGCGCCGCGTCGCTGTGATTGGTCGTCCCGGTCGCGGCCGCATCGCGCTTCAGCGCCTTTTCAAGGTCGCTCGCGGTTGTCGCCCGGAGTTCCGTTCCCCCGGCGCGACGGCCCTTGCCACGCACCGTCAGGTAGGTCGCCGTCCGTCTGTAGGCCTCGAAGCTCAGCCCGTGGAGAAGCTCCTCTTCGACAAGAACCTCGTAGTCGCCCGCCGGCAGGTCGTCGGCGTATCCGGACAAGGTGAAAGTGTTCGAAAACGTCACCGTCGTTCTGGTCGACCGCATGGTCATCTCTGGTCTCCGCGATGTCGGCAGGGCCGTCGACCCGCACTATCGAAGCCCGGGGATGCCGGGCATGAGCGGTCGGACGATTGCCCCCTTGTACGCCGGGAGCGCAGGGCCGGCGCTGACCCATGTTAGTCCCGGCCAAGGACCCGGGGCGCGCGAACGCTTCGGGGGCAGGTGTCGACACTGACCTGTGTAAGGGCGCGGAGATCGGCTTGGGCATAGCCTTCTGGAAACAGGGACAAATCCCTGTCCCGCACCGAAGGATCGGAAAGAAGATGACCGCACGTGATATTCTCGACCCGCACCCGCCCGAATTCGACAGATTTCTTCATGCGCCGGTCGGCGAGGACCGGAATGGATCGGTCGTGACCGTCCTCTCCGCGCTTGCGCGGCTCGGGCTCGATCCATGGACGGAAACGGCGGAGCTGGCCACGCTGGGGCGCGAGGCCGCCCGGGTCCGGCTGGAGAGGCTGCTAGCGCGATTTCGGGACGTTCCCGTGCTGGCAGGCACGCACGGCAGGGTCGCACGGGACCTGAGCCGGTTGCTCCCGGACGGACTGCCGTCAGGTCCGCCGAAGCGCGCGGCCGCGACCGTCGGCGTCAGCCACCCCGGCACGAACGGTGCGATCTGGGCGGTGCTCGCGATCATGCTGTTTCTGGTCCAGATGTTCGTGATCGGCGGGGCGGGGTCAGGCGAATGACCGTCTCGACCGGGTCCGCAAGACCACCGGCCCATGCGGCGCACGGGACCGGAACGCTGTCGCCGCGCGAACAGGGCGTGCTCTGGGAGATGGAGGAACACTTCTGGACCAGTGGCGCGGACAATGCGCGGACGACCACATCGACCAATGCCGTCATGATCTTTCCCTATCCGCCCGGCATCCTGCAGGGCAACCAGATCTGGACCCATCTCAGGCAGAGGACCGGCTGGCGCTCCGTCGCCATGTCCGAGCGGCGCGTGACCCGGTGCGGCGACGTTGCGATCCTCACCTATCGGGTCTCGGCGGAAAAGCCCGACGTGGAGATCTTCAAGGCGCTCTGCGCCTCGACCTACCTGAGCGATGACGACAGGTGGCTGAGGATTTCCCACCAGCAGACCGTGGTGAGCTGAGACCCGGCAAGGCAACCGCGCGGGTGCAGGCACCGGGGCTAACCTGCGTCAGTACGGCGGGAGGGAAATGCGCGCCAGGTGAGACGTGCCCACCGAATATTTGGTGGTGCATCCTTTTCCGAGCACCCGAGAAGCGTGTGGGCGTGTCGACCGTCGAAAGGTCGGCACATCGGCACGCTTCTTATTCTCGGAACGTCCAAGAAAGGACAATCACCATGACTCCCGAACAGAACACGACCGCCGAGAAGATGACCTCCGTCAAGGCCGCGTGGGACAAGGCGCCCTCCGGTCCCGAGAAGGACGCGGCGCTGAAGCATTACGAAGCCGCCGAAAAGGCGAACACGGCAAAGAACGACGCCGAGACGAACAAGGAACTCGATGCGGCGACTCACGCCCTCGCGTGACCTTTCGCGTCTGACCTGATCTCCGGGGCCGCCTGCCTGAAACGGGAGGGCGGCCCTTTCATTTCAGCAGCGGTCCGGTCTGGTCCAGGTAGGCCGGATCGAACTCGGCAAGCTCCACCAGCCCGCGATGGTCGTGAAACGTCACATGGCCGTCCCGAAAGGTCACCAGCCCGCTTTCGCGAAGCTGGCGCAGGACCCGGTTCACGTGGACCGCACTCAGCCCCAACGTATCGGCGAGGTGATATTGCGTCAGCGGGCAGTCGAAACCGTCCTTGCTGCCCATCCCGACGAGCGCGAGCCTCGACCCCAGTTCCAGCAGGAAATGCGCCATGCGCGCATCGGCATCGCGCCGCCCGATCCCGACGAGATGCTCCACGACCATCGCCTCGTCCCTCGATGCGGCCCAGAGAATGGCGGTGGCGAGGCGGGGTGTCTGCGCGAATGCGTCAATCAGGTCGCTCGTCAGCACTTCGGCGGCCTCGATGTCCACGATCGGCTCGAAACTGTGGTCGGAGGTGCGCAGGAGAACGCTCCGCAGCCCGAGGAAATCCCCCGGCACCTGGAAATCCACGATCTGCCGGCTCCCGTCGGCCTGCAGCTTGTAGGAACAGACCCATCCCGCGGACAGGATGTAGGCGGCGCGGGCCGACTGGCCCTGATGCACCATGTCACGCCCCGCGACGAAGGACCGCCGACGCTGGTGCAGACGTTCGAGCACGGCCAGCTCGACCTTCGACAAGGTGACGAAGGCAGAGAGCTTGCGGGTCAGCGGGCTGTGCTTGGCGGATGTCATGGGGCCTCCCGGCGTGTGGTGACCCGAGTGCGGAATCCGGTCCCGACACTGCTTTGGATCAGTCCAGCATAGACCACTTCCTGTCAGAAGTACGGATGCATCCGACCCGAATTTTCCGACCGGTCACGATGCCAGGAAAGGAGACCCGGATGTCCATCGCGAGCGAACTTGCAGGTGAAGCGGCCCTGTCCATCTGCGAAGCGCTCCTGCTTGCCTTGAACGATCGCGGAGTGCTTCCGGAGCACGAGATCGCGGGCGTTCTGCGCGATGCCGCCGCAACGCACGAGAACGCCGTGGGGACCGACCTCGAAACCGAAAGGCACCGGGCCGTTGCCGCGTTGATCAACGCGATCATCGCCGGCGGCAATTCGGTGCGACGCTCGTGACCCGCTCCGGCACCCGCGGCGGACGCAGGAACGAAGACCATCCGACAACGAAGGAGACCGTCATTCTCGGCGTGATCGCCTGAGTCCGTAATCCATCACTGCAACCCCAGTCTCAGGAACCCGCGACATGTCCGCCAAGGAAGTCCGATTCAGTACCGACGCCCGCGACCGCATGCTGAAAGGCATCAACACGCTGGCCAATGCCGTCAAGATCACCCTCGGCCCCAAGGGGCGCAATGTCATCCTCGACAAATCCTGGGGCGCGCCGCGCATCACCAAGGACGGCGTCACCGTCGCCAAGGAGATCGAGCTTTCGGATCCCTTCGAAAACATGGGCGCGCAGATGGTCAGGGAGGTGGCCTCGCGCACCAATGACGAGGCCGGCGACGGCACCACGACCGCGACCGTGCTGGCGCAGGCCATCGTCAGGGAAGGCATGAAGGCGGTCGCCGCCGGCATGAACCCGATGGATCTCAAGCGCGGCATCGACAGGGCGGTGGCCGCCGTCGTGGCCGAGATCAGGACCATGTCCAGACCGGTCGGCGACAGCGACGAAATCGCCAAGGTCGGCGCCATTTCGGCCAACGGAGAGGTCGAGATCGGCCGGCAGATCGCGGCGGCGATGGCCAAGGTCGGCAAGGAAGGCGTGATCACCGTCGAGGAAAACAAGGGGCTGGAGACCGAGACCGAAGTGGTCGAGGGCATGCAGTTCGACCGCGGCTATGTCAGCCCCTACTTCATCACCAATGCGCAGAAGATGGTCGTGGAGTTGGAAGACTGCGTCATCCTGCTGCACGAGAAAAAGCTGACCACCCTCGCACCGATGGTGCCCCTGCTGGAGGCGGTCATCCAGGCCGACAAGCAGCTTCTGATCGTTGCCGAGACCATCGAGGGCGAGGCGCTGGCCTCTCTCGTGGTCAACAAGCTGCGCGGCGGACTCAAGGTCGCGGCCGTCAAGGCACCGGGCTTCGGGGATCGCCGGAAGGCGATGCTCGAGGATCTGGCGATCCTGACGGGCGGACAGCTCATTTCGGCCGACCTCGGGACGAAGCTGGAAACCGTGACGCTGGACATGCTCGGCGCCGCGAAGAAGATCGTTCTTACCAAGGATCATACCACGGTCATCGACGGGGCAGGCGACAAGGCCGGGATCGCGTCGCGCATCAACCAGATCCGCGGCCAGATCGAGGACACCGCCTCGGACTACGACAAGGAAAAGCTGCAGGAACGTCTCGCCAGATTGTCGGGCGGCGTGGCCGTGATCCGGGTCGGGGGCGCCACCGAGACCGAGGTGAAGGAGCGCAAGGACCGGGTGGACGATGCCCTCAACGCGACCCGCGCTGCGGTGCAGGAAGGTGTCGTGCCCGGCGGCGGGGCGGCCCTCGTCCACGCGGGCAAGGTGCTGGCCGGCCTGAAAGGCGACAACGCCGATCAGGATGCCGGCATCAAGATCATCCGCCGCGCGATCCAGGCCCCGCTCCGCCAGATCGCGGAAAACGCCGGGGTCGACGGTTCGGTGGTCGCCGGAAAGGTCATCGAGACCGCCAGCCCCACCTTCGGCTTCGACGCCCAGTCGGAGACCTACGGCGACATGCTTCAAGCGGGCATCATCGACCCGACCAAGGTCGTCCGGATCGCCCTGGAGGATGCCGCCTCGATCGCGGGCCTCCTGATCACGACGGAGGCGATGGTCGCGCAGAAGCCGGAACGCACCGGCGGCACCTCCGACGTCGATGCCATGGGCGGCATGATGTGATCCGGCCCTGCGCCGCTCCTTCACCGAAGGCGGCGGCGCGGAAGGCCGACCGACCGGCTCGGTCCCAAACCGGCCACAACCTCAACCCGGAAAGGAAACCGGATGTCCAAAGGCGACAAGACACGTGGAAACCGTGAAGCGAAGAAACCGAAAAAGGTGAAGGAGAAGGTCACCGCGACGGCCGATTTCTCCAAGGGGAAGACGCCGCTCAATATCGGTGACAAGCGGAAGTGACCTGACCCTCGGCGTGGCAACGGCGAGGATCAACCCTCTGTTGCGTCAGGTCGGCAAACGGCAGGGCCCGGGGCGAGGATTCAGGTTCGCAACCTGATCTCTCGTCCCGCAGGCATGCGTTCGACCCTGCGCGAGTCCGGTCCCGGCCGTCGCTCGCGGGCGATCCTGGATGACCGTGGCTGAGTCCTGCCGGAGCCGTCTTGCACGCCACGCGCAGGCGCGGAAGCGCCTTCGCCTCATGCGTTGTCACGCAGGCTGAGCCCGGCGAGCCGCCCGGTGACCGCTTTCCCGACGGTCTCGACAATGGCTTCTGGGAACGCATCGGGCAGGGCCCTTGCGGCACGGTCGAGGGCCTCGGCGGCTTGTGCTTCGACCTGCTCCACGATGCCCCGCGCGCGTTTTTGCGACAGCCCGGCGCGCAGGGCCGTCTGCACGAAGTGCCGGCCGTGGATCTTGTCGAACCGGTAGTGACGGCTGTTGCCGACCGACATCGCCATCCTCATCTGCTTGCGTTTGATCTGGCGGGCGTCCAGCGCCCCCTGCGCCGTCACGATGTCGTAGAGCGGGGTCATGCGATAGCTGCCGCCGGGGCTCAGGAAGACGCTGAAGTTCTTGGCATGGCCATCCGTGGCCCCCATCAGCCAGAAGACGATCTGGGCTTTGAGAAAGGTGTCCTGATCCTCGATCGGTGTGTCGCTGCCCCTGAGCAGGGTCAGCACATCGACCATGCCCGGCCCGCCCTCGTTCTGGTACTTCAGGGTCGGCGGGACCGAGAGCGCCTGACAGCAATCCTCCTGCGGCAGACGCAGCAACCGGCCGTCCCTGGTCCAGCGGCGATCGAAACGTTCGATGACCAGCGCCTTGGTGTCGCCGAAGGTTTCAATGGCGGCGGTGTTCACCGGCAGGCCGAAGGCTTCGGTGAGTTTCAGGCAAAAATATTCGTTCTCGACACTGTCCGAAAGGTCGATCCCTCCCGGCAGTTTGCCGATCTGCGTCTTGATGAGGTGGGTCGTCGGCGTCGTGCCGTGGGGCCTGATCCACCGACCGTCATGCCGAAGCAGCGCGGTCTTTTCCTGCGCGCCCGCGACGGAGATCCGGAAGGCGTCCTCGCGGCTCAGTCCGAGCGGCGCCTGGCTCAGCCCGTTCAGGATCCGTTCGATGGCCGCCTCATCGACCGGGTCGCCCTCGATCTTGCCGAGGGCGTCCGGAACCTCGTCCTCGCCTGCAATGAACTGAAGCGCCCCGACGCAATCCCTGCCGATCTTGCTAAGCATGCTGTAGGCATCGGTTCCGCGCGCGCCGACCTTCTCTGCGACAAGACGGCGAAGCTGGTCGGAATCGGGCAGCAGGTTTTCGAAGACGGCAGAGACGGGCTCGCCGCGATAGGGCGTCTCGCGCAGCGGCAGGGACAGGGAGACGGGCAGGGCGTGTTCCCAGCCCAGCCACTCATCTTCGTATGCAAAGCCGATGGCGCCGCTCGCCTCGCGGCTCAGCGTGCCGACACGGCGATTGTTGAGATGGACGCGCACGGGCGCATGGGCCGGGCGGCGCCCCATCAGAACAGCTCCTCGATGTCGCTGCCATGTCCCTTGGAGCGCGCGCCGATCCTGAATTCGAGGTCGAGAGCGGCAAGCACGGCCAGGATGGTTTCCAGCTTTGCGGGCTTTTCGCCGCTCTCGATCATCGAGACCGTCGCCTGACGAACGCCGGCCCGCTCGGCGAGTTGGCTCTGGGTCCAGTCGGCCTTCTTGCGGGCGCGCTGGATGATGGTGCCGATCTGTCGGGGGGTGCGTGCCAAATCATTCATGGGATGAGTATACGCCGCGGCGCATAAATCGTCAATATTCGTCATGGCGTATAATGGCACTTTATGCGCTTTGGCGTATATATAGTAATTATACGCAGCAGCGTATGAAAGCTACCCGATGCTCAGGCAGAGATACTTCAACTCCTGGTAGTCATCCATTCCGTGACGGCTTCCTTCGCGCCCCAGGCCCGACTGCTTCACCCCGCCGAAGGGCGCAAGTTCCGAGCTGATGATGCCGGTGTTGATCCCGACGATACCGAACTCGAGCGCTTCGGCCACCTTGTATATCCGGCTCATGTCCCGGGCATAGAAATACGAGGCCAGCCCGAAGATGGTGTCGTTGGCAAGGTCGATCACCTCGTCCTCGTCTTCGAACCTGAAGAGCGCCGCGAGGGGGCCGAAGGTCTCTGCCGTGGCGACCGACATCTCGCGCGTGGCGCCGGTGATGATCGTGGGGCCGAGGTAGTGGCCCGGGGCCTGCCGGACCTCGCCCTCGAGGATCACCTGCCCGCCCTTCGCGCGGGCATCCGCGATCTGGTTCTGCACCTTGGCGAGGGCATCGGCGCTGATCAGCGGGCCGAGCTCGGTGCCCTCCTCCAGCCCGTCGCCCATCCGCAGCGCCCCGACCCGCGACTTCAGCTTCTCGGCGAAGGCATCGTAGACCCCGGACTGGACGTAGAAGCGGTTGGTGCAAACGCAGGTCTGGCCGTTGTTGCGGAACTTGCTCAGGATCGCGCCCTCCACCGCCGCGTCGAGATCGGCATCGTCGAAGACGATGAACGGCGCATTGCCGCCGAGCTCCATCGAGCATTTCTTCACCTGCGCTGCGGCCTGCTTCAGCAGCAGGCGACCGACCTCGGTCGAGCCGGTGAAGGTCAGCTTGCGCACCTTGGGATTCTCGCAGAACTCCCGACCGATGTCGGAGGCCGCCGAGGACGGCAGGACGTTGAACACGCCCGCGGGGATCCCCGCGCGGTCGGCCAGGACCGCCAGCGCCAACGCGCTCAGCGGCGTCTCGGAGGCGGGCCGGGCGACGAAGGCACAGCCCGAGGCCAGGGCGGGCCCGGCCTTTCGCGTGATCATCGCGCAGGGAAAGTTCCAGGGCGTGATCGACGCGGCGACCCCGACGGGTTGCCGGATGACCATGATCCGCTTGTCCGGCTGATGGCCGGGAATGGTCTCGCCGTAGTTGCGTTTCGCCTCTTCGCCGTAGAATTCGATGTAGCTTGCGCCGTAGGCGATCTCGGCCCGGGCCTCGGCAAGCGGCTTGCCCTGTTCGCAGGTCAGGATCAGGCCCAGATCGTCGATGTTCGCGATCATCAGGTCGAACCACCTGCGCAGCAGTCCGGCCCGGTCCTTGCCGGTCAGCGCGGCCCAGCGTTTCTGCGCGATCTCGGCGGCGTCGATCGCCTGCGCGACCTGCCGGCGCGTCAGGTCGGCGACCTGCGCGATGACATCGCCGCGGGCCGGGTTCGTCACCTCGAAGGTCCCGGAGCCGCCCTCGATCCAGGCGCCGTTCGCATAGCCGCGATCCTGCAGGAGGGTGGGGTCTTTCAGCAATGTCTTCAGATCGGTGGTCGCGGTGGTCAAGGCAGCTCTCCTGTCATGTGTGACGGCCCGGGGGATCAGCCCCCGGACCGCGCGGTCGGATGGTCCATGCTTGCCCCGTCGGCAGGGCAGGAAGTGGCGCAGGCTCAGCCCGGCACGGCGCTTGCCGGTGCTTCGGTCGCCAGCAGACGACGGGCAATCACCTGCGCCTGGATCTCGCCGGCGCCCTCGAAGATGTTCAGGATGCGGGCGTCGCAGAGGATGCGGCTGATCTGGTATTCCAGGGCAAAACCGTTGCCGCCATGGATCTGCAGCGCGTTGTCGGCGGCGGCCCAGGCAACGCGGGCGGCCAGCAGCTTGGCCATGCCGGCCTCGACATCGCAACGACGGTCGCGGTCCTTTTGCCGGGCGCTGAAATAGGTCAGTTGTCGGGTCACCATGATCTCGACCGCCATCATCGCCAGCTTGTCGGCGACACGCGGAAAGTCGATCAGCGACTTGCCGAACTGGACCCGCTCGCGCGCATAGTTCAGCCCGACCTCGAGCGCGTTCTGGGCCACCCCGATGGCGCGGGCTGCGGTCTGGATGCGGGCGGATTCGAAGGTCTGCATGAGCTGCTTGAAGCCTTGCCCCTCGACACCGCCGAGCAGGTTTTCCGCATCGACACGGAAGCCGTCGAACCCGAGTTCGAATTCCTTCATCCCGCGATAGCCGAGCACCTCGATCTCGCTGCCGGAGAGGCCCGGAGACGGGAACGGCCCGGCCTCGGTGCCGCGGGTCTTTTCCGCCAGCAGCATCGACAGGCCCCGGTAACCCGCGCTGTCGGGATCGGTCCGCACCAGCATCGTCATGAGGTCGGCGCGGGCGGCGTGGGTGATCCAGGTCTTGTTGCCCGTCACCGCGTAGCCGTCCGCGTCCCGTACCGCCCGCGTACGCACCGAGGCCAGGTCCGAGCCGGTGCCGGGCTCGGTGAACACCGCCGTCGGAAGGATCTCGCCCGCGCCGATCAGCGGCAGCCAGTGCGCCTTCTGCGTCTCGGTGCCGCCGCCGAGGATCAGCTCGGCCGCGATTTCCGACCGTGTGCCCAGCGACCCCACGCCGATATAGCCCCGCGACAGCTCTTCCGAGACCACGCACATCGCCGCCTTCGACAGGCCGAGCCCGCCGAATTCCTCCGGAATGGTCAGCCCGAAGACGCCGAGCGCGGCCATCTCCTCGATCAGGTCGAGCGGGATGTAGCTGTCGTTCAGGTGCCAGTCATGGGCGAAGGGCGCGATCCTGTCGTCGGCAAAGCGGCGGAACTGTCCGCGGATCATCTCAAGTTCTTCATCGAGTCCGGTGTTGCCGAAGGTGATGAAGCCCCCGTTGTCCCGCATCAGCGCGACCAGGCGCCTGCGCGCGGCGGGCGTGTTGCCGCCCTCCACCAGCGTCCGCACCGCGGGGCATTGCAGCGCGTCGCGGTCCCCGGCGCCAAGGCCCATCTGGTGCAGCCGCGCGACTTCACCCTGGTTCATCGGCATCCCGCCCAGCACCTGCCCGAGGTATTCGCCGAACGCTATCTGAAGGATCAGCGCCTCCATCTCGCCGAACCGGCCGCTGTCGGACAGCCGTACTGCCCAGCCGCGCGTCTGGCGCAGGGCCTCGTCACAGGCGGCAAGCCAGGCGTAGCCGTGGGTTGCCGCCTGATGCTCGTCGAGCAGGTCGGCGGACAGGGTGTCGTCCACGACCACCATGGCGCGCACCGCCAGGCGGGCGCTCTCGGTCAGGGTCGCGACCGCCGTGACCGCCGCGCCGGTCAGGTCGAGCAGGGAGTCGAGGATCGCGGTCCGATCCCCGGTACGGGTCAGTGTGTCAGTCGTCATGGGATACTTTCCAAGGGATTTCGGAGGGCCGCCGGCGGCAACGCCACGGGCTCAGCCGGTCGCGGCCCCGCCCGGCGCGCCAAGGCCGAAGACGCGACGGACGGTGCCCGCCAGGATCAGGCCGCGTTCTGCCTCGCCGAGCCCCGGGTGATAGCGCACGGCGGCAAGGCTTTCGGCCCAGGATTGCCGGGTTTCCTCGTGGGTGGCATCGCTGGCCCAGAAGATCCGCCCGGCGCCGAAGGAAGCGACGGCATCGAGCAGGCCCTGCGCTTCCATGGCTCCGGGGTCGTCGAAATGTCGGAATGTCCGGTTCGGATGGCTCCATTTCAGCACCGTGCCGGGCAGGTCGCCGAGGCGGATCACCTCGTCCCATTCCCCGGTCGAACCGGCCCAGCCGCAATGGTCGATCACCAGCGTCAGGCCGGGAAAGCGGCGGGCGATCTCACGCGCGAGGCCCGGCAGCCTCGCCGACAGGAAGGCCACCGGCAGCCCCAGATCGGCGGCCACGGCAAACGCCCGGTCCCAATCGCCCGCAAGCAGGGCATCGCGTTCGGCGCGGCTTCCGAGGATCACCCGGAACCCCCGGCAGCCCGGGCTCTGCGCGGTGATCCTCATGAAGGCCTCGAGATCGGGGTCGTGCCGGGTGATGCGCTGCACGAAGGCGAACCGGTCGGGATGCAGGATGGCGGCCTCGACGGCGCGCAGGGGGATCGCCCTCGCGTGGCCGCCTTCGAGCATCACGGCGGGACTGGGAGCGCCACCGATCTGTCCCCAGCTCTCGTAAGCGATCATCGCCCGGATTCCGAGCGCATCCATAGCCGCCAGCGTGGCCTCCGTCCCGTGTTCGAGCCCGAGGTGGAACTGGCCGTCCACGATATCCATCGCGCCGCGCCCGGCGATCCCTCGGGCGGGCTGCGCGGCAGGGGTGCCCCGGTCGCGGCGCCAGGAGCCGTAGGGCGCCGCGACGCCCTTGCGCGCCGCGGCAAGCGCCTGCTCCATCCCGGCGCGGTCCAGCCGGATGCAATAGCCGGGCTTGCCGCGCTCGAACCGCCAGCTTTCCGCCATCGGCCCGGCATCCACCACGTCGAACCCCCACTCGTCCAGCAACCCGGCGACGACCGCGCGGGCCCCGGCATCGTCACCGGCGATCGGCAGGGCGCGGCGCTCGGGGTCGCCGGCGGGGCGGGGATCGGTCACCAGATCGCCCTGGAGGATGGCGTTGAACGCCTTGACCACCCTGGCCCCGGGCAGGTGCTGGGCCAGACGGCCGCCGGTGGTGTCCTCGTTCGCGTCAAGCACCGCATCCTCGCCGTCGCGCGCCGGGTAATGGTTGCAGGTGTCGATCACGATCTTGCCCTCGTAGGGCGCCGGATCCAGCCCGGAGATGGCGGAGAAGGGGATCGAGACGACCACCACCTCTCCGAACCGCGCCGCTTCCTCGGCGGTCCCAGTGGCGCAGCCGAGCGCTACGGCCGTGCTGCCGAGGGTGCGGGGATCGCGGCTGTTCGCGATCATCACCTCGTGCCCCTGGCCGCTGGCCGCCGCCGCGATGGCCCGCCCGATAAAACCCGCTCCGACAATCCCGATCTTCATGTTCGCCTCCTCCGGCATACCGTCCGGGGGCAAACTAGGATCGGCGGCGCGGCGGGCACAACGCACCTGGGGCGCATTTCAGTTATGCGGGTTTCGCGCCCTCCGGACGGCCCTGAGCGCGGTGCGCCGCAGCCCCGACCGCGATAGCTGTTATGCCCCGCTGCCGGCTTGTTCGCGGGGGCGGAAATTGCTTTCCCGGTCCCCGAAACTCGAACGCGCAGGGGGGTGACTGGGATGTATCAGACCTTGAGAGGGCTCAGGATCGTGGAGGTCGCCTCCTTCATCGCGGCCCCGAGCTGCGGGCTGCACCTGGCCCAGCTCGGGGCCGAGGTGATCCGGGTCGATCCCATCGGCGGCGCACCGGACCGCAGGCGCTGGCCGCTCGCCGCCTCGGGCGACAGCCTGTACTGGGAGGGCGTGAACAAGGGCAAGAAGTCGATCTCGCTCGACCTGCGCTCGTCCGAGGGGCGCGCGCTGCTGTTCGATCTGGCCGCCGCCCCCGGCGAGGGCAACGGTCTGCTGGTCACCAACCTGCCGCGCTCCGGTTTCCTCAAGCACGAGGAGATCGCGGCGCGCCGCCCCGATGCCGTGACGCTGCGCGTCACCGGCTGGGGCGACGGGCGCACCGCGCTGGACTACACCGTCAACAGCGCCATCGGCGTTCCGATGATGACGGGGCCCGAGGCGCTCGGCGACCGTCCGGTCAACCACGTGCTGCCCGCCTGGGACATCGCCACCGGCTACTATGCCGCCGTCACCCTGCTGGCAGCCGAACGGCAGCGGCGGCTGACCGGCGAGGGGCAGGAGATCCTGCTGGCGCTCGGCGACGTGGCCATGGCCTGCATGGGCCATATCGGACAGATCGCCGAGGTCAGCGTCGGGCAGGAGCGCCCCCGGCTGGGCAACGATCTCTACGGCGGGTTCGGGCGCGATTTCGCCACCGCGGAGGGGCGTCGGATCCAGATCGTCGGCCTGACCCGCCGGCAATGGGCCGACATGGTTCGCGCGCTCGACATCGGTGCCGGGATCGCGGCGCTGGAGGCCCGCACCGGGGCCGACTTCGCGGCGGACGAGGGCGCGCGTTACCTGCATCGCGAGGCATTGAACGGGATCGTCGCCGAAGCCGTCGGCCGCCACGACCTGCCGGCGCTTGCCGAACGGTTCGCGGGCACCGGGGTGTGCTGGGCGCCTTTCAACACGCTGTCCGAAGCCCTCGGCGCGCCGGGGCTGATCGAAGCGGCCAACCCGGTCTTTGCCGATGTCACCCATCCTTCGGGCGCGCGCTATCTCACGCCCGGCGCGGCGGCGGTGCTGGTCGGGCAGGAGCGCCGAGACCCGGCCCCGGCGCCGCGCATGGCAGAGCATACGGACGAGGTGCTCGCGCAGCTTCTCGACCTGCCGTCCCACCGCCTGCGTGCGCTGCGCGAGGCCGGGACCATCGCCTGACCCTCAGCCGGTGCGCCATCCGACCAGCGCGTCGTCGATCGCCGACTTGACCAGCGGGATGAACGCGCGCGTCGCCCGGGTCGGCACCCGCGCGCTCGGCGTGGCGATGGCCATTTCGCCCTGCATGGTCGGCGGATCGAAGGGCCGGGTCCGGATCTGCCCGGTCCGCACCCCCTGAAGCATCGCGGTTTCCAGCAGCACCGAAAACCCGAGGCTTCGGGCGACCATCTCGATGATCGAGGTGATCCCGTCGACCTCGTAGGCGACATCCAGCGAATGCCCCTCGGCGACCACCGCCGCCTCGACGATCATGCGGTGGCTGGTCTCGCGGCTGGGCAGGATCAGCGGCATCCTTTCCAGGTCGGCGATCCGGTAGCTGGGCTTGATCAGTTCCTCGAAATGCGGCGGAATGTCGTGCGCGGGCACCGCCACGCGCATCTGCTGCTGCCAGGTGTGCCAGATCGAGATCATCGCGGTCGGGCGCGGGTTGGCCAGGATCGCGACATCGCATTCTCCTTCGAGAATCCACTTGTAGACCGTGTCTCCGAACCCTTCGCGCATGGAGACCTGGATCTTGGGGAACCGTTCGCGCAGCCGGATCAACGCCGGCGGAAGGATCACGCTGCCGAACGCCGGGGTGCAGGCGACGACGACGTGACCGGCCGGGGCCTTTTCGGTGTCGATGACGTCGCGCTCGATCTCCTCGACATCCAGCAGAAGCCGGCGGGCATGGGTGTAGAGCCGTTCGCCCGCCTCGGTCGGCCGCATCCCGCGGGCGTGCCGCTCCAGAAGCTTGACCCCGAGCCCGTCCGCCAATTGCTGCAGGCTGCGCGTGATCGCGGGCTGGGCGATCCGCAGATGCGCCGCCGCCGCCGAGATCGACCGATGCTCGATCACCTCGACAAAGTAGCGAAGCTGCCTCAGATCCACGTGAGTACCTCTATTTCAGGCATATTCTATATCTCCATTTTATATTAGACGCATAATAGTCGTTTGACTAACCCTTCTTCTGTCGGGACGGCCCGCCGGGCCGGTCAATCCTTGGGAGGGGAAGCTATGGAATTTCAGCAACTCAGGCATTTCATCGCGGTGGCGGAGCATGGCAGCTTCTCCAACGCGGCGGCCAATCTCAGCGTCCCGCAGCCCAAGCTGTCGCGCTGCATCCGGGCGCTGGAGGACGAACTGGGCACGCCGCTGTTCTTCCGCACCGGGCGGGGCGTCGTGCTCAGCGAGGCCGGAGAATACCTGTTCGAGCAGAGCGCCGTCATCATCCAGGCGTCCCGGGCCATAGAGACCGGCATCCAGTCGATCACCGGCAATCCGGGGGGCACCGTGCGCATCGGTCTTCCCGCCAGCGTCGCGGCACTGGTCGCGCTGAACATCATCGACCGCATCGCCGAGACCTTTCCCCGCGTCGAGATCGAGATCGAGGAGGCCGGCGCGGCACATGTTCTGGAGTGGCTGAGCGCCGGTCGGGTGGATCTTGCGGTGCTGAGCGAGGCGCCGCGCGCCTCGACGCTGCTGACCCAGCCGCTGGCCGACGAGGACCTGTGCCTGGTCTGCCCGGCGGGTTCGGGCGAGGGGCCCGGCATCCCCATCGGCGAGGAGGCGCTGCGCGGCCGGACGATCCTGCTGACCGAGGGCAGCCTGCAGGCCTTTGCCGGGACCGGGTGTTTTGCCGATTGCGACCTGCGCCGCCTTGAAAGCATCGCCGCCAGCATCGACTTCGTCCGCCAGGGCAGGGGCTTTGCCCTGCTGCCCGCCTCGGCGGCCCATGCCTTTGCGCGGGACGGGGCGGTCGTCATCCGGCAGGTGGCGGGCCAGCGCCTGACCCGCAAGCTGTCGCTCGCCACCTCGACCCGCGCCCCGCTGTCCCCGGCCACCCGCAAGGTGGCCGATGTCGTCGCCGAGATCATCCGCAGGACCGTGTCCTGCCTGCCCGCGGAAGATGAGGGCGCCCGGCTCGTCGCCTGAGCGACGGGCCTTTCCTCTCCCCTCCGGCATCCTCTTTCGACCCGGAAGGGCCCGCGCCGCGCGACCATGTCGCGGCGCGGGCCCTCTTCGTTCAGGCGTCCGCCGGGGTGAACAGGGCGGGCAGGTCCATCCGCTTGACCTTGCCGGTGTTGGTCGTCGGCAGCTCGGACTCGCGCACGAAGGTATAGAGCCGGGGCCGCTTGTAGGACGACAGGCCGGACGCCAGCGCGCGTAGTTCGTCCTCGAGCGTCGCGGGATCGGCGTCGGGGCCGGCGATGACGACCGCGCCGACGATCTCGGTCTGGACCGGGTCGGCCACCGGCACGACATAGGCCAGGTGAACGTGCGGATGTTCGAGCAGCTTCTTCTCGACCTCGGCGGGCGAGACGTTGATGCCGCCGGTCTTGATCATCTCCTTGAGACGCCCGCGGAAATACAGGAACCCCTCGTCGTCGTGAAAGCCGAGATCGCCGGTGCGGAAGAACCCGTCCCCGGTGAAGGCGTCGGCGTTCTTGTCCGCGTCCTTGTAGTAGCCGATCGTCACGGAGCCGCGGATCTGGATTTCACCGATCTCGCCCGGTTCGCAGAGGGCCTGCGTCTCGGGGTCGACGATCCGCTGCTCGATGCCCGGCAGCGGCCGCCCGACGCTGACGTCGCGCTTGTGCTGCTCGGTCCGGCCGTCGATGATGTTGCAATAGCCGTAGGACTCGGTCAGCCCGTAGACATTGCACATCTCGGTCGCGCCGAAGCCGACGATGCGCGCGTTCTGCTCGCGGTTGCCCGACGACCCGCCGGTGCGTAGGCTCGTCATGTCGCGGTGGGGGCGGTCGGGGTGTTCCTGCATCGCCAGCACCATGTTGGAGGTGCCGTAGAAGATCGTGCAGCGCTCGGCCTCTATCAGCCTCATCGCCTCGCCGGGGTCGAAGAATTCCTGCAGCACGAGGCAGGCGGCATGGGTCAGCGCGTTGAACAGGATGTTCTCGCAACCCAGACCCCAGAACATCGAGATGGCGCACCAGATGCGGTCGCCTGGCACCGCGTGCATCCGGCTGCCGATATGCCACATGTTCTCGATCAGCGGCCAGTGGATGATCTGCACCCCCTTCGGAGTCGAGGTCGACCCGGAGGTATAGAGGAGCGCGGCGACATCGGTCGGTTTCACCGCTGCCGCCAGTTCGTCAAATCGCGCCGCCTCGCCCGCGCCGAGCGTCGCGATGCGCTCGATCGGGGTGCTGCCTGGCAGGCCCCGCTCGCCCGCGTGGATGAACCCGCGCAGCCGCGGCAGCCGCTCCGACAGATCGCCGATCTGCCCGAGAATGTCGACGTAGTCGTATTTCAGGAAGCGGCTGGCGTGGATCAGCCAGTCGGCATCCGAATGCTTGAGGATGTATTCCAGCTCTGTGGCGGTCACGTAGGTGTTGACCGACACCATCGTTGCCCCGATCGAGGCGATGGCGAGGTCGGCGATGATCCATTCGGGCCGGTTGCCCATCAGGATCGCGACGTGATCGCCGGGGGTCACCCCGTGCGCCAGCAACCCGCGTCCGAACCGCTGCACCTCCTCCCACAGGGTGCCGTAGCTGTAGCGCCGGTCTCCGGCGACCAGCGCGTCGAGGTCGCCGTACCGCCCGGCCTGTTCGGCCAGCAGCGCGGGAATGGTGCGGGCACGGGGCATATCCACGGGGTTCATCATCTCCATCATCCTTTCCTGGGAGGTTCTCAGCCCTGCGGGTGCAGGACGATCCGGCCGGCGACGCTGCCGCTTTCGATCAGGCGGTGGGCGTCGCGGGCCTCCTCCAGCCGCATCCGGCGCGACACGATCGGCTTGACCTGACCGCGCGCGACGATCTCGAGACATTGCTGAAGCTGGAGGCGCGTGGTCGAGGAGGCCGACAGCATGTCGATGTTCTTCGAAAAGATCTGCGCCGGGTTGAACGGGGTGAAATCGCCGGTCAGCTGGCCGATCATCAGCCAGCGCCCGCTGCGCGCCAGCGACCGGCGGATCGGCTGAAACATCAGGTTGCCGACGTTGTCGACGACCACGTTGACTCCCTTGCCATTGGTCAGCGCCTTGACCTGATCCGAGAAATCGGCGCCGCGTTCGTGCACCACCACCTCGTGGGCACCCAGTTCCTCGAGTTGCGCGACCTTGTCCTGCGAGGTCGTCTGCGCGATCACCCGGGCGCCCTGAAGCCGGGCAAGCTGCACCGCCTGCATCCCGAGGCCGCCGCCGGAGCCGGTGACCAGCACCGTCTCGCCGGCCTCGATATGGCCGACGTCGCGCATCGCGTTGAACACCGAACCCATCGTGCAGGCGACGACCGAGGCCAGGTGAAGCGGCACATTGTCGGGCACCAGCGCGACGTTGTCGTGCTCGACCGCGACCCGCTCGGCGTAGCCGCCGAACATGCCCCAGTCCCCGAGAAACTTCTTTTCCTCGCACTGGGTCTCGTGGTTGGTGCGGCAGTGCGAGCAGTGCCCGCAGATGTGGTAGCGCTGGGTCGTCGTGACCCGGTCGCCGGGGCGGAAGGTCGGCACGTCGCTGCCGACCCCGATCACCACACCGGCGATTTCGTGCCCCGGGATCAGCGGCAGCCGCACGCCGCGTTTCAGCACGCCGTTGCGCACCAGCACGTCGTGGTAGCACACCCCGCAACTGTCGACCTGGATCAGCACGTCCCTCGGGTCGACATGCGGTTCGGGCACGTCCCGCAGTTGCAGGGCCTCGATATCTCCGGGTGTCTCGACAACGATGGCTTTCATGGGGAATTCCTCGGATGGGAGTTTCTGTCGGGCATGACTTCCCCGTCCGCCCGGGCGACTGATCGGCCGGGCCTGGATATCGGTCATGCATGAAAGGTGGGGGCCGGCGTCAGGTCCGGCCCCGCATGGTCACATTTGCGACGGCAGGTAGGTCGATATGATCGGGAATGCGAGAAGCAGTCCCAGCACGCAGAGTTCGATCAGGACGAAGGGAAGGACGCCCTTGAAGATATCGGAGCCGGAGACCTTGCCGTCCGAGGCCGACATCACCGCGAAGAGGTTGATCCCGATCGGCGGGGTGATCGCCGCGATCTCGATCAGTTTCACGATGATGATGCCGAACCAGATCGGGTTCAGATCCATCGCGACCACCGACGGGAACAGGAACGGGATGGAGATCACCATCATCGTGACCGGGTCGATGAACATCCCGAAGATGAAGAACCCGATCACCACGCAGGCCATGAAGGTGAACGGCGTGAACCCCGAGGAGTTCATGAAGGCCGACAGGTCGGAGACCGCGCCGCTGAACAGCAGCATCCGCGAGAACAGCAGCCCGGCGATGATGATCAGGAACAGCGAGGCCGAGATCACCGCGGTGCGCTTGAGCGATCCGAGGAAGATCTCCATGGTCATGCGGCGCTTGATAAGCGCGATCAGCAGGGCCCCGACCGCGCCGACCGTACCGGCCGCCGAGGGCGACACCGTGCCGGTGTAGATCCCGGTCAGGACCGTGGTCGCCAGCAGCGCGACGGGCCAGATATCCCAGAGACTTGCGATCTTCTCGCGCAGCGGGAAGGTTTCCACCGACTCCGGCGCGAGCGAGGGGCGCGCCCTGACAGAAATCCAGACCATGAGCATCAGCATCAGCCCGGTCAGCAGGCCGGGAAGGATGCCGGCGATCAGCAGGCCTCCGATAGATTGCTCGGTCAGGAAGCCGAAGAGAACGATGGTCAGCGACGGCGGGATCATCGCCGCCAGCGTCCCCGAAGCCGCGATGCAGCCCGCGCCGAAGCCCCGGTGATAGCCCAGCCGGTCGATCTCGGGGAGGGCGACCCGGGTAAAGACCGCCGCGTTCACGATGGTCGAGCCGGAAATCGCCGCGAACCCGGCCGAGGCGAGGATGGTGGAATTGTAGACCCCGCCGCGCATTCCGCCGAGCCAGCGATAGCAGGCATTGTAGAGGTCGGTGATTATGCGCGACCCTCCCGCGAATTCCCCCATCAGGATGAACATCGGGATGACGGCAAAGGAGTATTTCGTCGACGAGGCCCAGACCGAGGTTTCGAAGGTGGTGAACAGAAAGCTGTCGCCGAGCAGCGCGTACATTCCCAGGATGGTGACCGAAAGAATGGAGATCGCGACGGGAATGCCGAAGGCGATCAGGCCGAGTACCGCGACAAGGCTGAGAAATCCGATAAGCGAACCGTCCATCACATTTCTCCTCCGCGGTCGATTTCGTCGTCGTCATGGCGGACCAGGAACATCAGGACGATCACGAGAATGGTGGCGCATACGCCGACGAACAGGCCGATCTTGAACGGGTAGACCGGGATCGAGACGATGCCGCCGCTCAGTTCCCCGAGCCGCAGGCTCTTGGTCATGCTGCGCCAGGCGCCGACGGCGATGACCGCGTAGCTGAGCAGCGACAGCGCGAGGGTCAGGTAGATGCGCAGGGTCCGCAGGATCGAGCCGCGTTCGAACCTGAAGAGATCGACCGAGATATGGGACCACCTCAGGACGACATAGGGCTGGGTCATGAAGATGATGACCGCGACGAACAGCTCGGTGATTTCGAGCGTTGCCGGGATCGGCCGGTCGAACAGCACCGAGCCCGCGGAATCGGCCGCGCCCAGGGCCGCGATCAGCAGGACGGCGGCGATGGCGACGGCAAGCAGCACATGCGCGAACCGGCGACAGAACACCGTGATGGGTGAAGGGTGTGACATTTGAAGCTTTCAGTCCTCGTCGAAGCGGCGCCCGGCACGGGGCCGGGGCGCCCTTGCATCACTTGGCCAGTTCGGCTCGGACCGCATCCACGACGGCGGCGGCGGTCCCGGCGTCCATACCGTCCGCCACCTGCTTCTCCTGCCAGAGCGCCAGCATGTCGGGAAGCAGACCGTCGACCTTGTCCTGTTCGGTGAAGGGGATCAGCCGGGCGCCGTCCGCTTCGGCCACCGCGACCGCCTGGTCCTCGAGCGCCGAAAGATTGGCGATCTCGTCCTCGAACACCGCCGCCGACGCCTCGTCCACGATGGCGCGCATGGCGTCATCCCATTCGTTGAAATAGATGTCGTAGCCGGCATAGAGCGTCGGGCCCGAGAGCGCGCCGAGGTTGATGTCGGACCAGTACTTGGCGACCTCGTAGACCTTGTAGGACTGGGCGGTATTGAAGCTGACCGCGACGCAGTCGATCACGCCCCGCTCGAGGCCTTCGTAGATTTCCGAGGTCGCGAGGCTGACCGGCGTCATGCCGAGGGCGCTGACGGCCACCGGCAGGAAATACCCGAAGGTCCGCACCTTGCGCCCGGCGAGGTCGGCCACGGTCGAAAAGGATTCGGTGCACATCATGTGGGACGAGGCGAGCCCGTGCTGCACGATCGGGTAGACGCCGACGCGCTCGGCCTCGGCAAGGTACAAGGGGTTCGAGGTGGTCAGTGCCCTCTGCGCACGCATGGCGGCCTCGGCATCCGGAAAGACCCCCGGCAGAGAGTTGGTCAGCCCGGCAATCGGCAGTTCGGACGGGTAATAGGCCGGGGCGGTGCCACCGATCTTGACCGCGCCGCCCGAGATCAGGTGGACGATCTCGGCCCCCGATCCCAGCGACCCGCTCCAGAAGAATTCGAAGGTCGTGTCACCGCCGGTCTTCTCCGTCACCTTGTCCGCGAAGGCCTGGTCGAAGGCGGCGCTGCTCGAATTGGCGGTGGTGAAATGGGCGACCTTGTAGTCTTCGGCGCCGGCCGGGATGGCCGCGAGGGCCAGCAGGGCTGCGGGTGCGATGGCGTATTTCATGGTTTCCTCCCGTGAACGTGTCGACGGCCGGACAAGCGGCCAGTCTCTTGTGGTGGCCGGCAATCTAGCAGCCGTCCCGCCGGGCAAATAGCCGCCTGCGAACCATAGCAGCTATTCACGGTGCGGCCCGGACAGGCCCCCGTCGAATAACTGCTATGGCACGACAGCGGCGCCGTCCGCGAGCTAAACCCCGGGCCGGAGAAACGCATTTTCTATGCGTCGCATGGGGAGAACTCGATGAGCGGAAACATCACTGCGGCGGTCTGCGGTGTCGGCACCACCGACTACGGCCGGCTTCCGGGTCAGTCGGCCTACGACCTCGGTCTGCAGGCCCTGCGCGCGGCGCTGGACGATGCCGGGCTGGCGCTGTCCGAGGTCGACGGGCTGATCGTCAACCGGATCCCGAGCTACCAGCGCTTTGCGGAACTGGCCGGACACGATCCCGACTACGTGCTGACAACGCCGGGGCAGGGGCGGTTCTCGGGGATCTGCATCGACACGGCCAAGGCGCTGGTGGAAAGCGGACGCTGCCGCACCGTGGCGCTGGTCTACGGCAACAGCGGCCGTTCGGACGGCATGACCTACGGCGGCAAGGACGAAAGCGCCTACGGCTCCGAGGGGCGGATGTGGTTTCCCTGCGGCATGACCTCGCCCGGGGCCTTCCACGCCCTGATGATGCAGCGCCACATGCATGAATTCGGCACCACGCCCGAGCAGATGGCGCATGTGCCGATCACCTTCCGCAGGCACGCCGCGCTCAATCCCAAGGCGGTGATGCGCGAGGAATTCGACCTCGACGGCTACATGAATGCGCGGCCGATCTGCGATCCGCTCAAGCTGCTGGATTACTGTCTCATCAACGATGGCGGTGCCGCGCTGATCGTCACCGGCGCCGACCGAGCGGCGGATCTGCGGAAGCCGCCGGTCCACATCCGCGGCTCGGCGCTGCGCACGGCCTTCGCGGGCTCGACCTTTCCGCCCGAGGATTACTGGTACGCGCCGCTGAACGAGGCCGCGACGCGCGGCTTTGCCGAGGCCGGGCTCGACCGGTCGGACATGGACGCGCTGATGGTCTACGACAACTTCACCCCCACCGTGCTGTTCAGCCTCGAGGGCTGCGGCTATGCCCCGCGCGGCGAAAGCGGCGCCTGGGTTTCCGAGGGCCACCTGTCGCTCGGCGGCAGCCTGCCGGCCAACACCTCGGGCGGGCACCTGTCGGAAAGCTACCTGCAGGGCTGGGCCCTGAACATCGAGGCGGTGCTCCAGATCCGGGGCGAGTGCGGCGCCCGCCAGGTCGCCGGCGCGCGGAACGTGCATTACGTGGCCGCCGCCCCCGTCTGCTCTTCCATCGTCTATTCCGGAGACGCGTCGTGACCGAAATCCCGCTCCCCCCGCTCGACGGCCCCGAACTGCCGTTCTGGCAAGGTCTGAAGGTCCACGAGGTCCGCGTGCAGCAATGCGGCGGCTGCGGCCGGCACCGGTTTCCCGCCGCCGCGATCTGCACCGCCTGCGGCAGTTCCGAGGCCGCCTGGGTCGCGGTCGCGCCCCGTGGCACCGTCGACAGCCATTGCACCTTTCACAAGGCCTATCTGCCCGGTTTCCAACCGCCCTACACGGTGATCCTGGTCCGGCTGGACAGCGGCGCAAAGGTCTTTTCCAACCTCGTCGGGGACACCCCGCCGCACATCGGCATGGCCGTCGAGGCGGTGTTCGAGCCGCTGACCGACGACGTGACCCTGCTGAAATTCCGCCCCGCCTGACCAAGGAGGTCCAATGTCCTATCTTCCTCGGGAGACGCCAACCCCGGCCCCCACCCCGGACGAGCAACCGTTCTGGGATGCCTGCAAGGCGCACGAGTTGCGCGTGCAATGCTGCCGCGATTGCGGGACCTTCCGCCATCCGCCCGTGCCGGTCTGCCACGACTGCGGCAGCACCGGGATCGACTGGCAGCAGGTCTCGGGGCGCGGCACGGTGTTCAGCTACACCATCGCGCATCATCCGACCCACCCCGCGCTGAATGCCGCGGTGCCCTACAACATCGCCGTGGTCCTGCTGGAGGATGCGGGCGACGTGCGGCTTGTCACCAACGTGATCGACGTGTCCCCCGAGGAGATGCGCGTCGGGCTGCCCGTCACCGTCGCCTGGGAGGACGCCGCCGACGGCTGGGTCCTGCCCCGGTTCCGTCGCCGGGAGGCCGACCAATGACCCGCCGCGTTCCGGACAGCTCTGCCGCCTTCGCCGATACCGCCGCCATCGCCGGCATCGGCGCCACGGAATTCACCCGTCGCGGCGGCATCACCGACCGCACCGAATTCGCGCTGCTCTGCGAGGCGATCCGCAAGGCCGCCGACGATGCCGGCATCTCGACCGACGAGATCGACGGCTTTTCCTCCTATGCCACCGAGCGCCACGAGCCGGTGCTGGTGCAGGCTGCGCTCGGGATGCCCGAGCTGCGCTGGTCCAACATGGTCTGGGGCGCCGGGGGCGGCGGCAGCACGGCATCGGTGATGAACGCCGCGATGGCGGTGCACGCCGGGCTTTGCAACTACGTCGTCTGCTACCGATCGCTTTGCCAGGGTCAGTACGAACGCT
This sequence comes from Salipiger sp., assembly GCF_048261495.1. Taxonomy (GTDB): domain Bacteria; phylum Pseudomonadota; class Alphaproteobacteria; order Rhodobacterales; family Rhodobacteraceae; genus Salipiger. The sequence goes on along the minus strand of NZ_JBLXFX010000016.1, from coordinate 29,592 downwards.
TCGGACAGTACCGCCCGCGCCCCACCGCCGGCAGTTTCATGGCGCCCTTCGGCCTGATGAGCCCGGCGCAGATGACCGCGCTGACCTTCCGCCGCCACATGAATGTGCACGACACCCCCGTCGAGGCGCTGGGTCACATCGCCGTCACCCTGCGCGAATACGCCACGCGCAACCCGGCCGCGCTGATGCGCAAGCCGCTCAGCCTCGCGGAGCATGCCGCGTCACGCCGGATCGCGGACCCGTTCCGTCTTTATGACTGCTGCCTCGAAACCGACGGCGCCGCCGCGGTGATCGTCACCAGCCGTGAGCGCGCCCGCGACCTGCGGCGGAAACCCGCGCGCATCCTTGCCGCCGCGCAGGCCAGCGGCGACCGCTGGGGCCTCGGCCCGATGGGGTCGCACAACATGCCGATCGAGACCTATCACTCGATCAACGCGCGCGAGACCGGGCGCATCCTGTTCGGGATGGCGGGGATGTCCCCCTCCGATCTCGACGTCGCGCAGATCTACGACGCCTTCACCGGCGTGCTGCTCATGGGGCTCGAGGATTACGGCATCTGCGAACCCGGCGGCGCCGCCGAGTTCGTGATGTCGGGCGGTCTCGGTCCCGAGGGCAAACTGCCGACCAACACAGCCGGAGGGCTGCTGTCCGAAGGCTACCTGCAGGGCTTCAACCTGATCCTCGAAGGGGTGCGCCAGATCCGGGGCGACTCGACCTCGCAGGTGGCGGATGCCGAGACCTGCCTCGTCACGTCGGGCGGCGGACAGGCGCATAAGAGCGCCATGATCCTTGCGGTCTGAGATCATGACGCCCTGCACCCCGATCCCCCTCGGCCGGACCGGCGCCACGCTCGGGGAAAGCCCGACCTGGGCGCCGGAGGAAAACGCGGTGTACTGGATCGACGTGATCGGGCGGCGCGTGCACCGCCACGATCTCGGGACCGGAAACGCGCGGGTCTACCCGGTCGGCGGCATCCCCTCGGCCATCGCGCTCGGCCGCGGCGGCCTCGTCGTGGTGCTGCGCAACGGGCTTGCCCTGCTCGACACCGTCAGCGGTGCCGAAACACCGCTGAAGCTGGATTTCGACTTCGGCAACGAACGCTTCAACGATGCCGCGCCGGATCGCGAGGGCCGGTTGTTCGTCGGTTCGATGGACCGCAGGATGACCGATCCGGTCGGCGGGCTGTGGCGGATCGACCCGGACCTGGGCATCACCCGGGTCGCCCGCGGCACCATCCTCGGCAACGGCATCGCCTGGAGCCCGGACGATCGCACGCTCTATTTCTGCGACAGCCGCGCCGGGCTGGTGCACGCCCATGCCTTCGACGCCGCGACGGGCGAGGTGCGCGACGGGCGCGTGCACCTGGACCTGCGCCAGACGGGCGCGCACCCGGACGGCTGCGCGATGGATGCCGAGGGCTGTCTCTGGGTGGCCGAGATGCCGACCGGCACCATCGGGCGCTACGATCCCGGCGGCCACAGGATCGACGAGATCCGACTGCCCGTGCCCCGGGTCACCAGCATGGCCTTTTGCGGGCCGGACCTGTCGCAACTCTGCATCACCACGATGCGATACGGCCTGAGCGACGACGCGCTAGCCGCCACGCCGCTGGCCGGGTGCACCTTTCTTGCCGAGTCCGGCGTGCGGGGGCTGCCGGTGCCGCTCTGCGCGCTCCGGGCGTGACCGCCCCGGTGGGTTGGTCACCCGGCGCGAGGGGTCAGGCCAGCATCTGGGCGTCGCCGCAGATCGACACCGCCTGACCGGAAATCGTGCGGCCGCGCGGGCTGGTCAGGAACAGGATCTGGTCGGCGATCTGGTCGGGCTGCACGTATTCCTTGAGCGAGGTGTAGGAAAACGCCTCGGCCTCGACCGCTTCGAAGCTCGTCCCGCGGCGCTGCGCCTTGGCTTCCAGCACCCTGCGCTGGCGGTCCCCGGCGACGATGCCGGGCAGGATGGCGTTGCAGCGGATGCCGTCCCGGCCCAGTTCGACCGCCAGCGACTTGGTAAAGCCGATCACCCCCCATTTCGCCGCCGCGTAGGGCGTGCGCATGGCAAAGCCGAGCCGCCCGGCCAGCGAGGAGAGGTTGATGATCGAGGCATTGCCGCTCTTGCGCAGGGCCGGCACGGCGAGGCGGGCACAGCGGAACTGCGAGGTCAGGCAGATCGCCAGCGTCGCGTCCCAGTCCGCCGGGTCGATCTCTTCCACCGGGCCGGTGGGTCCGGCGATGCCGGCGTTGTTCACCAGGATGTCGAGCCCGCCGAAATGCGCCAGCGCCGCCTCCATGAATTCCGCGATCTGCCCGGCGTCGCCCATGTCGGCGCGGCGGCGGAAGACCTCGTCGGGCAGGCCGTCCAGCGCCGCCTCGTCGATGTCGCAGGTGGCGACGCGGGCCCCCTCGTCGAGATAGGCCTGCACGATGGCGCGGCCGATGCCCTGCGCTCCGGCGGTGACGATGACGCACGCGCCCTCCAGGTTCAGTTTCACGGGATGATCCTCCTCCGATTGTCGTCCGTATCCATCGCGCCATGGGCGCGGATCAGCTCCGAGGCGGTGCGGATGTCCTCGGAAATCGCATGGGCCGCCGCCTCACCGTCGCGCGCGGTCAGCGCCTCGCACAGCATCCGGTGATGTTCGCGCGAATGATGCCCGCGCGAGCGCGTCATCTCTTCCTCCTGCGGCACCCCGGCTTCGACGCCGATGTCGAAGTTGATGATCGGGCCGGCCTTGAGCCAGAGCATGGTGATGACCTCCATCAGCGCGGGCGATCCCGCCGCGCGGTAGAGGGCAAAGTGCAGATCCTTGTTCGCCGCCACCGCCGCGGCACTGCCGTAGGCGCGATCCAGCACCTCGTCGAAACGCTCTGCCAGCACCCGGATACCGGCGATGTCCGATCGCGAGGCGCGCTCGGCCGCCAGCCGGGCGGCCTGACCTTCGGTCAGCATCCGCACCATGGTGAGGTCGGCGAATTCCGCATCCGTCATCAGCGGCACCATCACCGCGCGTTTCGGCGACACGTCGAGCGCGCCGCTCGCCGCGAGGCGACTCACCGCTTCGCGCACCGGCATCATCGACACCTCCAGCCGTTCCGCCAGGTCGCGCAGGGACAGCCGGTCGCGCGGACGCAGCGCGCCGGACAGGAGCATTTCGCTCAGCGTGTCAAACACCTGATCCGAAAGCGTTTGCCGACGGGCGGGTCGTAGCTGGTCGAGCGGTTGGGACATGAATTCGTGAACTCCGTGTTGACTCGCGCAACACCCTTCTGCAACTGTGATCTCAGATCACACCAGATCGGGCGCGACTGCAACAATTGATCTCCCGGCAGAGGAGGAAAGTCAGCCGGAAAGATCCGTCCCCCTCTCGGGTGTGGTTCTCAGACAAGGATCCAGGGAGGATACCATGACCACGACCAACACGACCCGCAGGGGATTCCTGCGGACGGGCGCGGCCGGCCTTGCGCTCGGCGTCGCTTCGCCCGCCTATCTGCGGGCGCAGGGCGCTCCGCTCAAGATCGGGCACCTGACGCCCACCACCGGCTTTCTCGGCCCGCTCGGCGAATATGCGCAGATGGGCATCAAGCTGGCGGTCGAGCACATCAATGCCAACGGCGGCGCCGGCGGGCGCCAGGTCGAGCTGGTCATGGAGGACAGCGTCAACCCGCAGACCGCGTCGACCAAGGCCGAGCGCATGTTCGAGCGCGACGGCGTCGACATGATCATCGGCGAGATCTCCTCGGCCTCCTGCCTGACGATCAGCCAGGTCGCTGCGCGCTACAAGAAGTGCTTCGTGAACACCGGCGGCAACTCGGACAGCCTGCGCGGGCAGGATTGCAACCGCTACATGTTCCACGTCGAGACCCAGAACTCGATGTACGTCAACGCCGAGGGCGCCTTCTTCAAGAGCCAGGATCTCGTCGAGGGCAAGAACTGGTACACGATGACGGCGGACTATGCGTTCGGGCATGACCTGCTGTCGGCGGCCAAGGCATTCCTCGACGCCAACGGCGGCGTCATCGCGGGCGAGGATCTGGTGCCCACCGATGCGACCGACTTCTCGTCCTACCTGCTCAAGATCCGTCAGGCCGAGCCCGATGTGGTGGCGCTGAACCTCGCGGGGACGCAGATCACCAACTTCTTCAAGCAATACGGCGAATTCGGCCTCGACTTCACGCTGGGCGGCTTCGGCTTCGACACGGTGTCGGCCTGGGCGGCCGGGGCGCAGAACTTCCGCGGCACCTGGCCCAACGTCTGGAACCATCTCGTTCCGAACGATGCCTCGCAGGTCTTCGTCAAGGCCTTCACCGACGCCTACGGCAAGCCGCCGGAGAACCAGGCCTGGGGCGATTACAACGCCGGCCTCATCATGGCGCAGGCGGTTGCGGCGGCGGGGGATGCCTCGGGCGATGCGCTCGTCGGCTATCTCGAAAGCTCCGAGGCGCAGTTCGACCTGATGAAGAACCGCAAGGGCTATTTCCGTCCGAGCGATCACCAACTCATCCAGGAGATCTACGCCATCACCGCGCTGCCGGCGGACGAGGTGAAGAATGAATACGACATCTTCACCACCTCCGAACCGCTGCCCGGGGCGGACGAACCGCTCGAGACGCTGGCACAAAGCGTCACCGGCGGCACCTGCAGCCTCTGATCTGCCGCGCGGGGCAGGGGCCGCGGCCCCTGTCCCGCCACCAAGAGAACTCGAATTCGGGAGGGGAGGCACCACATGCTGGGGCTCTTCATCGCGCAGGTCCTGAACGGGCTGCTGGACGGCACCTATTACCTGCTCATCGCGCTGGGTCTGTCGCTGATCTTTTCGCTGGGCGGGATCATCAACCTCGCGCACGGGGCGTTTTTTGCCATCGGCGCCTATCTGGCGATCCTCATCACGCCCCATGTCGGCTATTTCGGCGCGCTGATCCTGGTGCCGCTGATCGTCGCCGGGCTGGGGATGCTGACCGAGCGGTCGCTCTTCACCCGGTTCTACCGCATCGACCCGCTCTATTCGCTGCTGCTGACCTTCGGTCTGGCGATGGTGATCGAACAGGGGCTGCGCTGGATCTTCGGGGCCTCGCCGCAGAACTACAACATGCCCGACATCCTGCGCGGGCAGGTGTTCATGGGCGATTTCATCTATTCGCGCTACCGGCTGTTCCTGATCGCGGTGGCCGTCGTCGCCGTGGCCGGGCTCTGGGTGCTGCTGAACCGCACCTCCTTCGGACGCATCGTGCGCGCCGGGGTGCAGAACCCGGAGATCGTCGGCAGCCTCGGCATTTCGCTGCGTCCCTATCTCTCGGTCGTGGCGGGCATCGCCATCGGCCTTGCGGGACTGGCCGGGGTGCTGCTGTCGCCGATCTACACCATCCACCCGGCGATGGGGGCCGAGATCATCACCCTCGCCTTCGTGGTGGTGGTGATCGGCGGGCTCGGCTCGTTCTGGGGCGTCATCATCGCCGCCATCCTCGTCGGCCTGACCAAGGGCATCCTGGTGGCCGTCGGGCTGTCGTCCTGGTCCACCGCCGCCATCTACCTCCTGATGTTCGTCGTCCTTCTGCTGCGCCCGCGCGGCCTGCTGGGCGAACGCATCCTCCGCTTCGAGTGATCCCATGACCCGCATTCATCCGCTTCTGATCGCGGCCGCCGCGCTGGTCGCCCTGCCTTTCGTCATCCTGGCCGCCGGACTCACCTACACCTCCGCGACCGAGGTCGTGGTCTACGGCCTGGCCTGCATGGGACTGAACATCCTTGCCGGGCGCACCGGGCTGGTCAGCTTCGGCCACGGCGCCTGGTTCGGCATGGGGGCCTATTTCGCCGGGCTCACCTCGCTCGCCATGGGGGGCGCCTTCCTGGTGCCGTTGCTGGTGGCGGTGCTGGCGACCGCCGCCGTCTCGGCGGTCTTCGGGGCGCTGATCCTGCGCCGCCGGGGGGTGTACTTCTCGCTCATGACACTGGCGCTTTCGGCGCTTGGGTTCTCCATCGCCTTCCGCTGGACCGAGGTCACGGGCGGCGAGAACGGCCTCGGCGGCATCGACCGCCCGGCGTTCCTGGGCCTCGATTTCGAGATGTCCGAACCCTATTACTGGCTGGTCGCGGCGGTGGCCTTCGTCGTGCTGGTGCTGCTGTGGCGGTTCAACAACTCGCCGCTCGGCACCGTGCTGCTCGCGATCCGCGAGAACGAGCAGCGCGCCCGCTTTCTCGGCTACAAGGTCGACCGCTACAAGCTGGCCGCCTTCGTGCTCTCGGCGACGATCACCGCGCTGGCGGGGGTGCTGCTGCTCTACAAGAACCGCATGACCTCGGCCGAGCCGATGTCGGTGATCTTTTCCGGCGAGCTTCTGGCGATGGTGGTGATCGGCGGGATGCGCAGCTTTCTCGGGCCGGCGATCGGAGCGCTGTTCTACATCCTGTTCCGCGAATACCTGTCGATCTACACCGGCAACTGGCTGCTGTGGTTCGGCCTCGTCTTCATGGCCTTCGTGCTCTACGCCCGGGAGGGGCTGATCGGCATTCCCGGCCAGATCCGGCGCCATTTCAACCCGCCCGCCGAAACCGGCGCGGCGATGGCCGGGCGCCGGGCCGGGGTGCATCCGCTGCCGGAGTTCCTGAAACCGACCGACCATACCGACGCGCCGCTGCTGGTGGCGCAGGGCATCTCCAAGCATTTCGGCGGGCTCAAGGCCGTCGACGACGTCGACATCTCGGTGCGCGACCGCACGCTGCACGCGCTGATCGGGCCGAACGGGGCGGGCAAGACCACGGCGTTCAACCTGCTTTCGGGTCTCTACAAGCCCGACGCGGGCGAGGTGACGCTGGCCGGGCAACCGCTCTCGGGCCGCACCCCGGAGGAGATTTCGGCCGCCGGCATCGGGCGCAGCTTCCAGATCACCAACCTGTTCCCCTCGCTCAGCGTGCAGGAAAACATCCGCCTCGCGGTGCAGGCGGGGGATGCGCGCCGGATGAACCCGGTGATCCGCGCGCGGACCCTGTCGCAGGTGAACGAACGTACCGCTCAGATCATGGATTACGCGGGGCTTTCCGGCATGGAGGAGGCCGAGGCCGGATCGCTGTCCTACGGCGGGCAGCGGCTGCTCGACCTCGGGCTGGCGCTGGGGAACCACCCGCGCATCCTGCTGGCCGACGAACCGCTCGCGGGGCTCTCGGTGGCCGAGCGCGAGCGCATCGGCCTGCTGCTGAAGGCGCTGTCGCGGGACATCCCGGTGCTGCTGGTCGAACATGACATCGACCGGGTCTTCGAACTGGCCGACCACGTCACGGTGATGAACGAGGGGCAGGTCCTTCTCGACGGCACGGTGGACGACGCGCGCAACGACAAGCGCGTGCAGGAGGTCTACATCGGCTCCGGCACCTCGGCGGTGGCGGGCAGGGCGCGCGACAGCGCGGTGCAGGACAAGGTTCTGCTGTCGCTCGACAAGGTGAACGTGAGCTACGGCAAGAGCCACATCATCAACGACGTCAGCTTCGATCTGCGGCAGGGCGAGATCCTCGCGCTTCTGGGCCGCAACGGCGCGGGCAAATCGACGCTGCTGAAATCCCTCATCGGCATCGCGCCGGTCGGCAGCGGCGAGATCCGGCTCGACGGCACGCCCATCCAGGGCCTGCCCTCGGCCGCGATGGCCCGCGCCGGGATTTCCTACGTGCCGCAGGGGCGGGGGCTGTTCGCGGGCATGTCGGTCCGGGACAACCTCGAACTCGGTCGCATCCGCCGCCGGACGGGGGAGGGGACGCATTGGGACGAGGACCGGATCTTTGCCTATTTCCCCCGCCTGAAGGAGCGGATCGACACCCCGGCCGACTATCTCTCGGGGGGCGAACAGCAGATGGCCGCCGTGGCGCGGGCGCTGTCGGGCGACACCCGGGTGCTGCTGCTGGACGAGCCCTTCGAGGGGCTGTCGCCCGCCGTGGTCGAGCAGTTGTTCGAAACCTTCGACCGCTTGCGCCGGGAGGTGTCGATCATCATCGTCGATCACAACCTCGACCTCGCGCTGACGTTGTCGGACCGCACCGTCGCGCTCGAACGCGGCAGCATCATCCACGAAGGGCCCTCCGCCGCGCTGGCCCATGACATCGACCTGCGCCGTCAGGTTCTCTGGCTCTGAAGGAGGGACCAACATGAGTGATACGGTTGCCATCATAGGCGCGGGCCTCATCGGCCGTTCCTGGAGCGCGCTGTTCGCGCGCGCCGGATACCGGGTGCAGGTCTGGGATGCGGACCCCGGCGTTCTCGACCGTTTCGGCGCGGACATGGCCAAGCTCTGCGACACCCTCGTCGCCGAGCGGCTGCTGGAGGACCGCGACGCCACGCTGGCGCGCATCCGCACCGCCGCGACGCTCGAGGAGGCGGTGTCGGGCGTCGTCTTCGTGCAGGAGAACGGGCCCGAGAAGATCGAGGTGAAACGCGATCTCTTCGCCCGGCTCGACGCCGCGACACCACCGGATGCGGTCATCGCCTCCTCGACCTCGGCCATCGTCGCCTCGCGCTTCACCGAAACGCTGGCGCATCGCGGCCGCTGCCTTGTCGGCCACCCGGTCAACCCGCCGCACCTCGTCCCGGTGGTCGAGCTTTGCCCCGCCCCCTGGACCACCGCGGAGACGATGGACCGCGCGCAGGCCGTCTACGACCGGATCGGCCAGGTGCCCGTTCGCATGACCCGCGAACGCGACGGTTTCGTGCTGAACCGCCTGCAGGGCGCGCTGCTGGGCGAGGCACTGCGCCTGCTGGGCGAAGGCGTGGTCAGCGTGGAAGGACTCGACGCGACCATCAAGGACGGGCTCGGCCTGCGGTGGGCGCTGATGGGACCGATCGAGACCATCGACCTCAACGCGCCCGGCGGCATCGTCGACTATGCCACGCGCTACGGCGGCTTCTATGCCGGTCTTGCCGAGGAACCCGCCGGGCCCGAGGTGTTCTCGGTCGGGAACGCTGAAAGGATCGCCGCGACCTGGCCGCAGGATCGCAGCCCCGACACCATCCGCGCGCGGCAGGACATCCGCGACACGCGCCTTGCCGCGCTGCGCCGTCACCTCGCGTCCGAACAATCCTGAAGGAGAGACCCATGGCCAAACCCCGCAAGGTCATCATCACCTGCGCCGTAACCGGCGCGATCCACACGCCCTCCATGTCGAAATACCTGCCCGTGACCGCGTCGGAGATCGCCGACGCGGCGATCGGCGCGGCCAAGGCCGGTGCGGCGGTGGTCCACCTGCACGCCCGCGATCCGCAGGACGGCCGCCCCGACCAGTCCCCCGAGGCGTTCACGCCCTTTCTCGGGGTCATCAAGCAGGCCAGCGATTGCGTGGTGAACATCACCACCGGCGGCGCGCCGACCATGACCATCGAAGAGCGCGTCCGCCCCGCCGAAACCCACCGCCCCGAGGTCGCCTCGCTCAACATGGGGAGCATGAATTTCGGCCTGTTCCCGATGCTGAAGCGGTTTCCCGATCTCGAACACCAGTGGGAACGGGACTATGTCGGCAACAAGAACATCATCTTCAACAACAGCTTCGGGCAGATCGAATACATCCTGTCGACGCTCGGTCCGCTGGGCACGAAGTTCGAATTCGAATGCTACGACACGGCGCATCTGCACAACCTCAAGTACTTTCTCGACGAAGGGCTGGTGAAGGGGCCGCTGTTCATCCAGACCGTGTTCGGCCTGATGGGCGGCACCGGCGCCCATCCCGAGGACGTGATGCACATGAAGCGCACCGCCGACCGGCTGTTCGGCGACCAGTACCGCTGGTCCGTGCTGGGTGCGGGCAAGAACCAGCTTCCCATCGCCGCGATGGCCGCCGCGATGGGCGGCAACGTCCGCGTCGGGCTCGAGGATTCGCTCTGGGTCGGTCCGGGCCAGCTTGCCCGCAGCAATGCCGAGCAGGTCACCAAGGCCCGCCAGATCATCGAGGGGCTGGGGCTGGAACTTGCCACGCCGGACGAGGCGCGTGAGATCCTGGAACTGAAGGGCGCGGACCAGGTCGGCTTCTGATCCCGCGCACCCGACGAACGGGCCATCCCGCGAGGGCGGGGTGGTCCGCCTCGATTCCGGGCGGCTGCGGCGCGAGGTCGGCGGCGCGGGCCCTTGCCGCTTGTCCGGGGCGCGGATCGGACGCAGGATCGGCGGACCCGAGGCACAAAGGCGCGCGAACTTGGCCGATCTCCTGCTGATGAACCCCAATTCCGACGTCGCCACGACGCGGGCGATGGTCGCCATCGCGCGGACCATCCTGCCCCGGATCGGCGGCTGGACCGCGCCCTCCGGCCCGGGGATGATCGTCACGGACGAGGCGCTGCGCACCGCGGCTGAGCTTGTCGCCGCTGCCGTCCTGCCGCCGGTCCGCGGCATCATCGTCTCGGCCTTCGGGGATCCGGGCCGCGCGGCCCTGTCCCGGCGCATGGCCTGCCCGGTGGTGGGCATCGGCGCTGCGGCGGCGCGCGCCGCCGGTGCGGGCGGGCGGCGCTTTGCGGTGGTGACGACCACGCCCGGCCTGCGGACGAGCATCGACGCGCTGATGCAGGCCGAGGCGGGAGCGGGCAGCTACGCGGGGTGTCATCTCACCCCCGGCGATCCGGTCGCGCTGATGGCGGATGCCGATCGCCTCGATGCCGCGCTCCTTGCCGGGATCGAGACCGCCGCGCGCGACGGCGCAGGGGCGGTCATCATCGGCGGTGGTCCCCTGGCCGAGGCCGCGGAGCGCCTTGCCGCCGTCAGTCCCGTTCCGCTCGTCGCACCGATCCTGGCCGCGGCGCGGGAGTTGCGCCACCATGTCGGGGCGGAGCAGGGCGCGGATTTGCCCCCGGAACGTGCCGATTCGGTGAAATTCCTGCCTCGTTGATGGGCAGAGGATCGTTTGTGGTCCAATAAATAGGCACCGCGCCGCAACGCGGCACGCCCTCTCCCGGGTGACACGTTTCGCCGCTGGCCAGAGGCGAAAGCCGCTTGCCACTCTTTCCTCCGTTGACTCGTCCCACGTGTCCCCTGCGCCCGCCGCAGCCGGTCACGGGGGGCGGACATAAAAAAAGCGCCGGACCATGCCGGCACAACTCGGAGGTATTCATGTCCAAACTCGGAAAGGGCTTTGCCGTTCTGGCGACCGCGGTCGTCGTCGCCTGCGGCACGCTCACTCAGGCGCAGGGTACGCTGCGCGTCGGGATGACCGCGGCGGATATTCCGCTGACCACCGGCCAGACCGACCAGGGCGGCGAAGGGATGCGGTTCATGGGCTACACGGTCTATGACTCGCTCATCGAATGGGATCTGACCAGCGCCGACAAGCCGTCGGTCCTGATCCCCGGCCTGGCCACCGAATGGTCCGTGGGCGAGGATGAGCTCACCTGGACGTTCAAGCTGCGCGACGGCGTCACCTTCCACGACGGTTCGCCCTTCACGGCCGAAGTCGCGGTCTGGAACCTCGATAAGCTGCTGGTGGATTCCGCGGAACAGTACGACCCCCGCCAGTCGGCGCAGGGCAAGAGCCGGATTCCCGCCGTCGCCTCCTACAAGGCGGTCGACGACCTGACGCTCGAAATCACCACCAAGGCGCCGGACGCGACGCTGCCCTACCAGCTTGCCTGGATCCTGATGTCGTCGAAGGCGAACTGGGAAGCCAATGACAAGGACTGGGAAAAGGTCGCGCTGGCACCCTCGGGCACCGGACCGTGGAAGCTGGAGACCTTCGTCCCGCGCGAGCGTGCCGAACTGGTGCCGAACGCCGATTACTGGGACGCGCCGCGGGTTCCGAAGCTCGACAAGATGGTGCTGATCCCGCTGCCCGAACCCAACGCCCGTGCCGCCGCGCTGCTGTCGGGGCAGGTGGACTGGATCGAGGCACCCGCGCCCGACACCATTCCGGCGATGACCGGCAACGGCTTCGTCATCTCGTCGAACGCCTATCCGCACAACTGGACCTGGCACCTGTCGCGGCTCGAAGGGTCGCCCTGGAACGACATCCGGGTGCGCAAGGCCGCCAACCTCGCCATCGACCGCGAAGGCATGATGCCGCTTCTCGGCGGCCTGATGGTGCCGGCCAAGGGCTTCCTGCCGCCGTCCTCGCAATGGTTCGGCACTCCCACCTTCGACGTGACCTATGACATCGAGGCCGCCAAGGCGCTGATGACCGAAGCCGGGTTCGGCCCGGAGAACCACCTGAAGGTCAAGGCGCTGATCTCGCCCTCGGGCTCGGGCCAGATGCTGCCGCTGCCGATGAACGAATACATCCAGCAAAGCCTTGCCGAAATCTGGATCGACGTCGAGTTCATGGTGGTCGAGTGGAACCAGATGATCAACCTGTGGCGGGCCGGGGCTGCCGATGCGGCGGTCGAGGGCGCTCAGTCGATCAACTTCACCTACTTCATCCAGGACCCGTTCACCGGCCTGATCCGCCACCTGGACGAGAACCTCATCGCGCCCAACGGCACCAACTGGGGCCACTACAAGGACCCGGAGATGCAGGAGCTGTTCAGCCAGATCAAGACGACCTTCGATCCCGAGGCGCAGAACGCCGTGCTGCAGAAGACGCACGAGAAGTTCGTCAACGAGGCGCTGTTCCTCTTCGTGACCCACGATGTCGCGCCGCGCGCGATGTCGCCCAAGGTGACGGGCTTCGTGCAGGCGCAGAACTGGTATCAGAACTTCTCGTCCATCTCGATGGCCGACTGAGGGCCCGGTCCCCTCGCCCCCGCCGCCCGGTCGCGGCGGGGGCCCCCTTTCCAGGAACGAACCCGTGCTCACCTATCTCATCCGACGCCTGATCCTCGTGCTGCCGGTCGCCTTCGGCGTCTCGGTGATCTGCTTCATGCTGGTCCAGATCGCCCCCGGCGATCCGCTGACCGCCATCATGCCGGTGGATGCCACCGCCGAGGAACAGGCCGCGATGCGCGCCGCCTACGGGTTGGACAAGCCGCTCCCGGTCCAATACGCGATCTGGATCGGCAACCTCGCGCAGGGCGACATGGGCAAGTCCATCGCCACAGGGCGGCCCGTCGCGGGCGAGGTCTTCGGCGCGGTGCAGAATTCCCTGCTTCTGGCGGTCAGCGCCGCCGTCATCGCCTTTCCCATCGGCATCTTCCTCGGCTTCCTCGCCGGGTATTTCCGCGACAGCTGGATCGACCGCGCGGTGACCGCGCTGTCCATCACCGGGGTTTCGGTGCCGAACTACTGGCTGGGGATCGTGCTGGTCATCATCTTTTCGGTGAACCTCGGCTGGTTGCCGTCGATGGGCGCGGGGCCGGGCGGGTCCAGCGCCTGGGAATGGGACTGGCTGCACATGCGCCACCTGATCCTGCCCGCCGTCACCCTTGCCGTGGTGCCCATCGGCATCGTGTCGCGCACCGTGCGGGCGCTGGCGGGCGACATCCTCACGATGGACTTCGTGCAGGCGCTCTATGCCAAGGGCATGAGCCGGGCCGACGTCCTCCGCCACGTCGCGCGCAATGCCGCCGCCACCGCGCTGTCGGTCATGGGGCTGCAACTGGGCTACCTGCTGGGCGGTTCGATCCTCATCGAGACGGTGTTCAACTGGCCCGGCTCCGGCTTCCTGCTGTCCAACGCCATCTTCCAGCGCGACCTGCCGCTGCTGCAGGGCACGATCCTCGTGCTGGCGCTTTTCTTCGTCGCCATGAACCTCATCGTCGACGTGGCGCAGGCCGCCATCGACCCCCGCATCCAGAGGACCTGAACCATGGCCCTTGCGGAGACCTCTCCCGCCGTCGCCCCCAAGCCGAAACCGCAGGGCTACTGGTCCGGCGTCCGCGCGCGCCTCGTGCGCGACCCGCTGACGATGATCTGCCTCGCGGTGATCCTGGCGCTGATCCTGTCGGCGATCCTCGCGCCGTGGCTGGGGCTGGCCGATCCCTACAGGGGCTCGATGATCGCGCGGCTGAAGCCGCTGGGCACCGAAGGCCACCTGCTCGGCACCGACGAGCAGGGGCGCGACATGCTCGCCCGGCTGATCTACGGCGGGCGGCTGACGCTGTTCATCGGGCTCATGCCGGTGGTGCTGGCGTTCTTCATCGGCTCGGTGCTGGGGATCGTCGCGGGCTATGTCGGCGGGCTGACCAACACCATCATCATGCGCACGGTCGACGTGTTCTTCGCCTTTCCCTCGGTGCTGCTGGCCATCGCCATTTCCGGCGCACTGGGGGCGGGGATCGTCAATTCGCTGGTCTCGCTCACCATCGTCTTCATCCCGCCGCTGACCCGCGTGGCCGAAGCCGTCACCTCCGGCGTCCGCGCGCTCGACTACATCGACGCGGCGCGTGCCACCGGGGCCGGTGCCTGGACGGTGATCCGGGTACATGTGATCGGCAACGTGCTGTCGCCGATCTTTGTCTACGCCACCTCGCTGACCTCGGTCTGCATGATCCTCGCCGCCGGGTTGTCGTTCCTCGGCATCGGGGTGCGCCCGCCGGAACCGGAGTGGGGGCTGATGCTGAACACGCTGCGCTCGGCAATCTACGTCAACCCGTGGCTCTCGGCGCTTCCCGGCGTGATGATCTTCATCACCTCGCTGTGCCTGAACCTGCTGAGCGACGGCCTGAGGAGTGCCATGAATGTCCGCGACTGACCCCCGTGCGGCCGGGGCCGCGACACGCCCGCTGATCTCGGTCCTGAAGCTCAAGAAACATTTCCCGGTGCGCGGCGGGGTCTTCGGGCGGACGCAGGCCGTGGTGCAGGCGGTCGACGGCGTCTCCTTCGACGTGAAACCGGGCGAGACGCTGGGCATCGTGGGGGAATCCGGCTGCGGCAAGTCCACCACCGCCAAGCTGCTGATCGGCCTGACCGAACGCGACGACGGCGATATCCTGTTCGACGGTCACGCGCTCGGCGCGCAACTGACCCTCAAGGACCTGCGCAAGAACGTTCAGATGGTGTTCCAGGACAGCTACGCCTCGCTCAACCCGCGCCTGACGATCGAGGATTCCGTCGCGTTCGGCGCCAGGGTTCAGGGCCTCGACAACCCGGAGGACCGGGCGCGGGCGTTGATGGAGCGTGTCGGCCTCGACCCGGACCGCTTTGCCCACCGCTATCCGCACGAGCTGTCGGGCGGTCAGCGCCAGCGGGTGAACATCGCCCGCGCGCTTGCCATGTCGCCGCGTCTGGTGGTGCTGGACGAAGCGGTCTCGGCGCTCGACAAGTCGGTCGAGGCGCAGGTGCTGAACCTGCTGTCGGACCTGCGCAAGGAGTTCGGCCTCACCTACATCTTCATCAGTCACGACCTGAACGTGGTGCGCTACATCTCCGACCGCATCCTGGTGATGTATCTCGGCGAGGTGGTCGAGGTCGCGCCGGTCGACTCGATCTGGACGGAACAGGCCCACCCCTACACGCGCTCGCTGTTCTCGGCGATGCCGTCGATGGACCCCGACAACCGGACCAAGGAACCTCCGCTCGCGGGGGATCCGCCGAACCCGATCAACCCGCCGCCGGGCTGCCGTTTTCACACGCGCTGCCGCTTTGCCGCCGATGTCTGCAAGCTGCGGGTGCCGAAGCTTGCGGGGATCGCGCGCAATGCGGATCACCTTGCCGCCTGCCACCTCCATGACGCGGAATCCGGCCATCCGGGCGCGGGGAAGGGGATTCCGGCATGAGCGACAAGCTTCTCGACATCCGCAATCTCACCATCCGCTTCAAGGGCAAGCGGACGGTGCACGCCATCAACGACGTCTCGCTCGGCATGGAGCAGGGCGAGACGCTGGCCCTGCTGGGGGAAAGCGGGTCGGGCAAGTCGGTGACGCTGAAGGCGCTTCTCGGCCTGTTGCCGCCGAAACGCTCAGAGGTGTCGGGCTCCATGCATGTGAACGGCATCGACGTGCTGTCGCTCTCGGGCAAGAAATTGCAGAAATACCGGGGCGGCGAGGTGTCGATGGTGTTTCAGGAACCGGCGCTGGCGCTGGACCCGGTCTATACCGTCGGCCACCAGATCGCCGAGTCCGTCATGCGCCACAAGGGGGTGAGCAAGGACGAAGCGCTGTCGGTCGCGCTGGAAATGCTCGACCGGGTGCGCATCCCCTCGGCCAACCGGCGGCTTCACAACTACCCGCACGAGCTCTCGGGCGGGATGCGGCAACGGGTGATGATCGCGCTGGCGCTGGCCTGCAGGCCGCGCCTTCTGCTGGCGGACGAACCGACCACCGCGCTCGACGCGACGGTGCAGATCCAGATCCTGCTGCTGCTGCGCGAGTTGCAGAAGGAGTTCGGCATGGGGGTGATCTTTGTCACCCACGACATCGGCGTGGCGGTGGAAATCTCGGAACGGATCGCGGTGATGTATGCCGGGCAGATCGTCGAGGAGGGCACCACCCACGAGATCATCCGCAACGCCCGCCATCCCTATACGCGCGGCCTTTTGGCAGCCAACTTGCACGACGTGGCACGCGGAGAGCGGCTCAACGCCATCCCCGGCGCGCCCCCCGCGCTTGAGGTGAAACCCGACGCCTGTTCCTTTGCGCCGCGTTGCCCTCTGGCGCTGCCGGAATGCCGTGACGGGCTGCCGCCGATGATCCACCCCTCGGAACGCCGCCGCATCGCCTGCCTGCGCGCCGAAGAGCCCATAGCCGCAGAGTGAGCCCATGCTGATCGACAAGGACCCCTATCGCTGCTTCATGCCCTACGAACCCGTTCCGGTGGCAAGCGCGCCCGAAGGGCCGCTGGCGGGGCTGACCCTTGCGGTCAAGGATATCTACCATGTCGCCGGCTACCGCACCGGATCGGGCTGCCCGACGGCCCTGGCCATGAGCGAGGTCAAGACCCGCACGGCGCCCGCCGTGCAGACGCTGCTGGACGCGGGCGCGCGGTTCGTGGGCAAGACCCATACGGACGAACTCGCCTGGTCGATGTACGGCATGAATGCGCATTTCGGCACGCCGGTGAACCCCGCCGCGCCGGATCGCATCCCCGGCGGCTCCTCCTCCGGCTCGGCCTGTGCCGTGGCGGGCGGGCTGGCGGATATCTCCGTCGGCTCGGACACCGGCGGATCGGTGCGTGCGCCTGCCAGCTTCTGCGGCATCTGGGGGATCCGTCCAACGCACGGGCTGATCCCGCTCGACCTCGTGCAGCCGCTGGCGCCCTCCTACGACACCTGCGGCCTGTTCGCCCGCGACGGTGAAACCCTGCTGCGGGCGATGTCCGTGCTGCTGGGCGGGGACAGCGCGCCGCTGCCGGAGAGGCCCGACTGGCTCTGGCCCGCCGACATGATGACGCAATTGAGCCCCGAACAGCGCGCGGTCTGCTCCGAGGCCTTCAAGGGCATCGCCACCCCGCGCGAAGTGCTGATCTATCCCGACCCCGGCGGCGCTGCTGCCGCCTATGACACCTTTCTCACCACGATGGGCGGGGATGCGCAGCAGGCCATCGTTCCGTTCATCCGGTCCTGCGGGATGCCGTTGGTGCGCGGGATCGACGGACGCGCCGCTGCCGCCGAGGCGCTGACCGCCACCGGGATCGCCGAAGCCGTCACCGCCCGCGCCGCCTTCCGCGCCCATGCCGACGCGGTACTTGGCCGGGCGGGGGTGATGCTTGCGCCGGTGGTTCATGACGCGCCGTTCCGGCTCGACGCGCCGGTCGAGGTCTTCGACGGCTTCCGCCATGTCTCGCAAAGGATGCTCTGCGTCGCGGGGCTTGCCGGCCTGCCGCAGGTGACGCTGCCCGCGGGGCGCGTCGACGGCGCGCCCTACGGCGTCTCGCTGATCGGGCCGCGCGGCTCGGACCTGTCGCTGATCCGGCTGGCGATGACCCTTGCCGCAACCCCGGTGGAGCCCGCATGACCTGTCCCGTCGAAGCGAAACTGGAAGCCATGGGGCTGGCGCTGCCGCCCTCCGCGCCGTCGCGCGCGCTGTTCCTGCCGGGCAAGATCAGCGGCAACCTGCTGTTCCTCTCCGGACAGATCTGCGAATGGGAAGGCGTGCCGAAATATTTCGGCCCCGTGGGCGAAGGCTTCGATCCGTCCGAAGGCCGGGCGGCCGCGCGGATGTGCGCGCTGAACCTGCTCTATTCGATCAAGGCCGTCGCGGGGTCGCTGTCCCGCGTGTCGCAGGTGATGAAGCTGAACGGCTACGTCGCGGCACCCGCAGGCTACGGCGACGGGCCCTTCGTGGTGAACGGCGCGTCGCAACTGTTCATCGACCTCTACGGCGAGCCCGGGCGCCACGCCCGCACGGCAGTCAACGTCGCCTCGCTCCCCGCCAACGCGCTGGTCGAAGTCGAGGCGGTCGTGGAACTGCACTGACCGGGCTGCGCCCCACCGTTGTGAACTCACACTGAAGTGCAGTTCCTGATATGTCGTTCTATTCCAATCGGTTCTGAATTTCCATCAGCTTGGTTTCGAAGACTTCCGCTGGCGTTCGGTAGCCAAGGCACTTGCGCGGCGTTGAATTGAGGCGCTGGCAAATCGACCTTAAATATCGATTTGTCAGCGCCGTCGGTTCGGTTGAGCGGGGCAGGTACTTCCGCAGCCTGTTGTTCGTATTCTCAACGGTGCCTTTTTGGTACCGCGCTTGCGGGTCACAGAACCACGCATCCGCGCCGATCCCGGCCTTGAGGTGCTGCCAGGCTGAGAACTCGGTGCCGCGATCAAAGGTGATCGACTGGCGCATCGGCGGGCAGGGAGCCAGCCCTGGATCAGCGCTTCCATGATGGGCTTGGACTGGCGATCCTCGTTGCGCATGACGACAGCGTAGCGGCTGACGCGCTCAACCAGAGACGTCACGTTCACCTTTCCATGCTCTTTGCGGAACATCATCAGATCGCATTCCCAGTGACCGAACTCTGCGCGTTCCGTGATGTGCTCAGGCTGTGCGACAGGCTCTGCCTGTCGAAGATGTGGGTCCGCTTGTGCCTGCGATAGGCACGGGGCCTGCGGCGACGTCGATGCTCCGGCAGGTGGCGATAGAACTGCTCGTCGCGACCGTCCTTGGAATAGGCAAACCGATAGATCGTCTCATGGCTGACGCGGATCGGATGGCGTTCCAAACGCATGCGACCTGCGATCTGTTCCGGCGACCAGCCAGCTTTGACCCTGTCTTCGACGGCTTCCTTCAGTTCAGGGTAAACGATCATCTTGCGATGGATCGCGCGGCGCGTCTCGTATTTGTCCTGAGCGACAACCGCATGATAGCCATTCAGCTCCGGCAGTTCGTCGTCCGTATATCGGTTCCGCTTGATGTCCCGGTAGATCGTGCAGGGCGCGCGGCCCAAGCGATCAGCGATCTCCGCTATCGGCATTTTGGCTTCAAGCCACTTTGCGAGCTTGCGTCGTTCGTCCAGCTTCAGGTGACAATAGTGGATTCCCATTCGCCTTACTCCATGCAACTCTCTGTATTCGTACAGAATTTGCACTTCGTTCGTGAATCCACCTCGCGGCGACCGCACATCCTGTAATCCGGCTTATGTTAAATAAATCCGGTGCACCTCGGGGTCAGGCCGGAGGCGGGCCGGAGCTGCCGCGCGGGATCAGTTCGACCTCGATCACCTCGGAGGGGCCGTCTCGCGTGCCGGTCTCGATCATGCTCAGCAGCAGTTCGGCCGCCCGCACGCCGATGACGGTGCGCGGCTGGCGGATGGTGGTCAGTGCGGGCGCGAGGTGGCGGGCGATCTCGATATTGTCGAAGCCGACGACCGAAACATCCTCGGGGACGCGCAGGCCGGCGCGCTGCACCTCGCCCATGAACCCCGCCGCCATCTCGTCCGAGGAGAGGAACAGCGCGGTCGGCCGGTCCTCGGACGCCAGCCACAGATGCGCGGCGGCGGCCCCGGATTCCATGCTGAAATCGCCTTCGAGAATCCAGTCCTCGCGCAGCGGCAGCCCGACGGAATGCAGCGCCGAGCGGAATCCTTCGAGCCGCGTTTCGGTCAGCACGTTGGCGGGCGGCCCGGTAACGTGACCGATCCGCGTATGCCCCAGCCGCACGAGGTGACCCACCGCCAGCGCCGCGCCGCGCGCATTCTCGACCCGGACCGAAGGCAGATCGGCGCCCATCCATTCGCAGGCCAGCACGATCGGCGGGCGCGCGGGAATGGCCAGCACCTCGGGCGACAGCGTGCCGTCGAGCAGCACGAGACCGTCCGCCTGCCCCGAGGCAAGGTAATGCGCAAGCCGGCGGTCGGCGTCGGGCCCGGATTGCGTGTCGGCGATCAGCATCCCGTATTCCGCCGGCGTCAGCACCGAGGCGAGCCCGGCGAGGATCTGGGCAAAGAAGGAATTGGCGATGTTGGGCAGCAGCACGATCACCGTCCCGGTCCGCTGCCGCCGCAGGTTCGAGGCGGTGGCATTCACCCGGTAGCCGGTGTCGGCGACGGCGGCCAGAACCGCCTCCCGAGTCGCCTTGGCCACCACCAGCGGCTTGGACAGGGTGCGGCTCACGGTGGCCGTCGAAACCCCCGCGACGCGCGCAACATCCTGAATCGTGGCGATTTTCCGGTCCATGTCCATCCCTGTCGAGTGCCCCACCATGCCCCGAAAAATTTTTCTTGTAAACGATTGCAGTCTTTGTCAGGCTCTCATGCAAACGATTACACGCGTTTGCACGATGCGCTGGAGAGGAGACCGGCGCAAAGGAGGACATCTTGAAGACGATCAAGGGCCCTGCGCTGTTCCTGGCGCAGTTCGCGGGCGACTCCGCGCCGTTCGACACATGGGACGGCATCACCCGCTGGGCGGCGGATTGCGGCTATGTCGGGGTGCAGGTTCCCAGCTGGGACGCGCGGCTTTTCGACCTTGCCCGTGCCGCCGAGAGCAAGGGCTATTGCGAGGATTGGGCCGGGCAGGCGCGTGACAACGGCATCACCGTGACCGAGCTTTCGACGCATCTGCAGGGGCAGCTCGTCGCGGTACATCCGGCCTATGACATCGCCTTCGACGGCTTTGCCGACCCCTCGGTGCGCGGCAATCCGGCGGCGCGGCAGCTCTGGGCTGTCGACCAGGTGGAAAAGGCGATCCGCGCCTCCGCCAACCTCGGGATCGGCGCCCTGCCGACCTTTTCCGGGGCGCTGGCCTGGCCCTATGTCTATCCCTGGCCGCAACGCCCGGCGGGGCTGGTCGAGGCGGCCTTCGACGAACTGGCCGCGCGCTGGCGCCCGCTGCTGGACCTGGCGGAGGAGCACGGGGTGAACCTGTGCTACGAGATCCACCCCGGCGAGGATCTGCACGACGGCGTCAGCTTCGAGATGTTCCTCGAACGTGTGAACAATCATCCCCGCGCCATGATGCTCTACGATCCCAGCCATTACGTTCTGCAATGCCTTGATTACGCGGCACATCTCGACATCTATGCCGAACGTGTCGGGGCCTTCCACGTCAAGGATGCCGAATTCAACCCGACCGGCCGGCAGGGGGTCTACGGCGGCTTCCAGTCCTGGGTGAACCGCGCGGGGCGGTTCCGGTCGCCGGGCGACGGACAGGTGGATTTCGGCGCGATCTTTTCCAAGCTGGCGGCGATGGATTTCGACGGCTGGGCGGTGGTCGAATGGGAATGCGCGCTCAAGCATCCCGAGGACGGCGCCCGCGAAGGCGCCGCCTTCGTGCGCGATCACATCATCCGCGTGACGCCTCACGCCTTCGACGATTTCGCCGGCAGCGGCGCGGACGATGCCGCGAACCGCAAGATGCTGGGGCTGTCATGACCCGGTTCGCGGACAGGACCGGACCGATCCGGCTCGGCATGGTCGGCGGCGGACAGGGGGCCTTGATCGGTTCGGTCCACCGGGTCGCGGCGCGGCTCGACGGGGCCTATGAGCTCGTGGCGGGCGCGCTGTCCTCGACCCCGGACAGGGCGCGGGCCTCGGCGGCGGAGGTCGGTCTGCCCGAGGACCGGACCTATACCGATTTCACCGAGATGGCCAAGCGCGAGGCGCGGCTCAAGGACGGGATCGAGGCGGTGGCCGTCGTCACGCCGAACCACATGCACCTGCCCGTCGCGCGCGAATTCCTAAAACGCGGCATTCACGTGATCTGCGACAAGCCGCTGACCGGCACGCTGGCCGATGCACGCAAGCTGGAAGCGGCGGCGGGGAAATCCGACGCGCTGTTCATCCTGACCCACAATTACACCGGCTATCCGCTCGTGCGCGAGGCCCGCGCCCGCATCGCCGCGGGCGAGCTGGGCGATATCCGCCTCGTGCAGGTGGAATATGCCCAGGACTGGCTGGCCGAAGCGCCGGACCCCGACAACAAGCAGGCCGACTGGCGCACCGATCCGGCGCGCAGCGGCGCGGGCGGGGCGACCGGCGACATCGGCACCCACGCCTGGAACCTCGCGCGGTTCGTCACCGGGCTGCGCCCCGAAGCGCTGGCCGCCGATCTGCAAAGCTTCGTTCCGGGCCGACGGCTCGACGACAATGCCCATGTCATGCTGCGCTTCGAGGGCGGCGCACGCGGGATGCTCTGGTGCAGCCAGGTTGCCGCGGGGGCGGAAAACGGCCTTCGCCTGCGGGTCTACGGCTCCGGCGCCGGGCTGGAATGGCACCAGGAGAACCCCAATCGGCTGCTTGTCACGCCGCTGGGCGGGCCGACCAGCATCGTCACCCGCGCCTCTGGCGCGACGGGCCCGGAATCCCGTCGCCTGACCCGTATCCCGCCCGGTCATCCCGAGGGCTTTTTCGAAGCCTTCGCCAATATCTACGGCGAAGCCGCGCAGGCGATCCGCGCCGCCCGCACCGGCGCCCCGCTGCCCGCCGACGTGACCTTTCCGACCATCGCGGACGGGGTCGAGGGCGTCGCCTTCGTCGATGCCTGCGTGCGGTCGTCCCGGCGCAACGCCGCCTGGGTGACGCTGTGAGCGCAGTCCTGTCCGCGCGCGGGATCACCCGCAGTTTCGGACCGATCGAGGTCCTGCACGGGGTCGATTTCGACCTCGTCCCGGGCGAGATCCACGCCCTGATCGGCGAGAACGGCGCCGGCAAGTCGACCATGATGAAGATCCTCGGGGGCTACCTGTCGCCGACCACAGGCGCGCTCGAACTCGACGGCAGGCCGGTCGCCTTTGCCGATCAGCGCGCGGCCGAAGCCGAGGGCATTCTGATGATCCATCAGGAATTCAACCTCGCCCTGCAACTGACGGTCGAGGAGAACCTCTTTCTCGGGCGGGAAAAGCGGCGCGGTCCGTTTCTCGACAGCCGGGCCATGCAGGCCGAGGCGCGCGAGCTGCTGGCGCGGCTGGATTGCCATGTCGACCCGCGCACGCGGGTGCAGGATCTTTCGGTGCCCAACCGCCAGATGGTCGAGATCGCCCGCGCGCTCGGACGCCGCGCGCGGGTGCTCATCATGGACGAACCGACCGCCGTGCTGACCGGGCGCGAAACCGACGTGCTGCTGGGGCAGATCGAACGGCTGAAGGCGCAGGGGACGGCGATCCTCTACACCAGCCACAAGCTGGACGAGATCGCGCGCATCGCAGATCGCGTCACCGTCCTGCGCGACGGCAGCCACATCACGACCCGCCCGGCCGAAGGCTTCACCGAACACGCGATGGCCGAGGCGATGGTGGGTCGCGACCTTTCCGACCTGTTCCCGGCCCGCCCCGCCGCCTCTGACGAGGTGGTGCTCGAGGTCGCGAACCTCTCGGTGGCGGGCCATGTGCGCGACGCCTCGTTCACGCTGCGCCGGGGCGAGGTGCTGGGCTTTGCCGGGCTGGTGGGCGCCGGGCGGACCGAGCTGATGGAGGGCATCGTCGGCCTGCGCCCGGTCACCGGCACGGTGAAGTTGAACGGCAAGCCGCTGAAACCCGGCTCCGTCCTCGCCGCGCGCGAGGCGGGGCTGGTCTACCTGACCGAGGACCGCAAGGAAAAGGGCCTGCTGCTGGGCAAGCCCCTGACCGAGAACCTGACCCTGCTCGCCCTCGACCGCTTCGGGGCGCCGTTCATCGACAAGCAGGCCGAGGAGGCGGCGCTGACCCGCGCCATTTCCGAATTCGACATCCGCGTGAAGGACCGCGCGATGCTGGCGGGCAGCCTGTCGGGCGGCAATCAGCAGAAGCTTCTGCTGGCCAAGACCATGCTGGCCGAACCGCAGATCGTCATCATCGACGAACCGACCCGCGGCATCGACATCGGCACCAAGCAGCAGATCTACGATTTCATCGCCGCCCTCGCGGCGCAGGGCAAGAGCATCATCGTCGTGTCCTCGGAACTGCCCGAGGTGATCGGGCTTTCGGGCCGCGTGGTCGTCATGGGCCGTGGCCACATCGCCGGAGAGCTGACCGGCGCCGAGATCACCGAAGACGCGATCCTGCGCCGCGCCATGGGCGTCGGCGAACTGACCGGAGCTTCCACATGACCGACACGACCGCCGCCGCCTCCACCGCCACGCGCCGCCGCTTTTCCCTGCACACGCTCGGCCCGGTGCTGGCGCTGATCGCGCTGGTGATCCTCGGAGCGTCGCTGAATTCCAACTTCCTCAGCTACGGCAACGTCACCAACGTCCTGGCGCGCTCGGCCTTCATCGGGATCATCGCGGTCGGCATGACCTTCGTCATCACCGGGGGCGGGATCGACCTGTCGGTCGGCTCGATGGCGGCCTTCGTGGCCGGGACGATGATCCTTGCCATGAACGCCCTCGTGCCGACCCTCGGCATCGGCGTGCCGCTGGTGATGGCGGGCATGGCCGTGGCGCTGCTCGCCGGGCTTGCGGCGGGGTGGCTGAACGGCGTGCTGATCGCCAAGGTGGGGATCGAACCCTTCATCGTCACGCTGGGGGCGATGGGCGTCTACCGGTCGCTGACCACCTGGCTTGCCGACGGCGGCACGCTGTCGCTGAACTTCGACGCCCGCAGCTTCTATCGTCCGGTCTACTACGACGGGCTGCTCGGGGTGTCCTGGCCGATCATCGTCTTCGCGCTGGTGGCGATCCTGGGCGAGATCGCCATGCGCAAGACCCCGTTCGGGCGGCACTGTGCCTCGCTCGGGGCCAACGAACAGGTGGCGCGCTATTCCGCCGTCAAGGTCGACCGGGTCCGCATGGCCACCTACATCCTGCTCGGCATGCTCGTCGGGCTGGCCACCATCATGTACGTGCCGCGCCTCGGCTCGGCCTCCGGGTCGACCGGCGTGCTGTGGGAACTCGAAGCCATCGCCGCCGTCATCATCGGGGGCACCGTGCTCAAGGGCGGCTTCGGCCGGGTCTGGGGCACCGTGGTGGGCGTGCTCATCCTCAGCCTGATCGACAACATCCTCAACCTCGCCTCGATCGTCTCGCCCTATCTCAACGGCACGATCCAGGGCGTCATCGTCATCCTTGCCGTGGTGTTGCAGCGGCAGGGCAAAACCGCCGAGTGATCGGCAAAAACGGGAGGAATACCATGAACCGCAGAACGATTTTCAAGGGCGCCGCGCTCGGCCTCGCGCTTGTCGCGGGGCCGGTGGCCGCGCAGGAGACCAAGGTGATCGGGGTCGCCATCCCCTCGGCCACCCATGGTTTCATGGGCGGGTTGAACTACCACGCCCAGGCCGCCATCGAGCGCCTCGAAGCGACCTATCCGCAGCTCGACTTCGTGCTCGCCACCGCCGGGGACGCGGGCAAGATGGTCAACGACATCGAGGACATGGTCGCCACCCGCAACATCTCGGCCCTCGTGGTGCTGCCCTTCGAATCCGAGCCGCTCACCGCGCCGGTGCAGGCGGTCAAGGAACAGGGGATCTGGGTCACCGTGGTCGACCGCGGCCTGTCGGTCCCGGGGATCGAGGATCTGTATGTCGCGGGCGACAACACCGGCTTCGGCCGCGTCGCGGGCGAGTATTTCGCGGAGAACCTCAAGGAAGGCGACAATGTCGTGGTCCTGCGCGGCATTCCGACGACGCTCGACAACGAGCGGGTCGATGCCTTCCAGGCGGCCATCGAGGGCTCCGGCATCAACGTGCTCGACATGCAGCACGGCAACTGGAACCGGGACGACGCCTTCAACGTGATGCAGGACTTCCTGTCCAAGTACGACGACATCGACGCCGTCTGGGCAGCGGATGACGACATGGCCATCGGCGTGCTCGAAGCCATCTCTCAGGCCGGGCGCGACGACGAGATGTGGGTGGTCGGCGGTGCCGGCATGAAGGAAATCATCAAGCGCATCATGGACGGCGACCCGATGCTGCCGGTCAACGTGACCTATCCCCCGGCACAGATCGCGACGGCCATCGAGCTGACCGCGCTCGGCCAGGTGTCCGACACGCCGGTCGCGGGCCGGTTCATCATCGGCAGCCAGCGCATCACGCCGGACAACGCCGAGCAGTTCTACTTCCCCGACAGCCCGTTCTGATCCGGAAGACGACACGGGCGGCCCCGGCGGGGCCGCCTCCTCCGGCCCCCTCCCTGCCCCGATCGACATGTCCGCCCCGAGCCCGTCGGCCCCGCCCCGGCGCGGACCGAAGATGTGTCACGCAAGCCCTCTCCCAACTTGATCGCTTGCATAAGGTACGATACCTTATAATGTGCTATGCACTGACCTCAGCTCCGGCCCGCCGGCAGATCCGCGCCGGCACCGGGACGCAGTCACGGACACATCACGGGAGGAGACACCATGACATTGCACACCCTGCTGCGGGCCGCCGCCTGCAGCCTCGGGATGGCCATTGCCATCCCCGCCGCCGCGCGGGCCGACGACATCACCCTGCGCTATTCCAACTGGCTGCCGCCGGGCTATTTCGTGCTGACCGACATCGTCGAACCCTGGATCGCCGATGTCGAGCGCGTCACCGAGGGTCGCGTCAAGATCGAGGTGCTTCCCAAGGTCGTCGGGACCGTCGCGGGCCAGTATGATGTGCTGATCGACGGCCTCGCGGATGTTTCCTTCCTCACGCCGAGCTACACGCCGGGCCGCTTCCCGCTGATCGACGGGATGGAGCTGCCCTTCCTCGGGGATTCCGCGCTGCGCCGCTCGCCGGCAAGCTGGCGCGCCTACGAGAAATACATCGCCCCCACCGGCACCTTCGACGAGGTCCAACTCATCAGCCTGATCGCGGGAAACACCGCGCATATCGTGACGACCTCCAAGGAAATCGCCTCCAAGGACGATCTGGCCGGGCTCAAGCTGCGCACGCCCTCGCCCTCGGTCTCCGAGATGGTAACGCTGCTCGGCGGGACGCCGATCAGCAAGCCCTTCACCGAGATCTACGAACTCGCGGCGGGCGGCGCCATCGACGGCGCGGTGATCCCGTTCGAGACGATGGAGGCCTTCAAGCTCGAAGGCGCGCTGAAGCAGATCACCGTCGTCCCCGGCGGGATGGTCAACACGATCAACATCCTTGCCATCAACAAGGACAAGTGGAACCGCATCTCCGAAGCCGACCGCGAGGCGATCATGTCCATCTCGGGCGAGGTCGTGGCCCGGCGGTCCGGCGAGGTTCACCAGGCCAACACCGACAAGGCGATGGCCTCGCTTCCCGAAGCCGGTGTCGCCTTCGCCACCATCCCGGACGCGGCGATGCCCGCCATCACCGAGGCGCTGCAGCCGATCCGCGACGCCTGGGTCGCCCGCGCCAAGGAGGCTGGGATGGACGACCCCGAAGCCTTCCTCGAAGCGCTCGAAGCGGATATCAAGGGCGACTGACCGCCCTGCCCCGCGCAACGGGAAAACCCGGCCGGATCCTCTCCGGCCGGGTTTTTCATGTCGCGCGACGGCGATCAGAACAGCAGGTTCGGCAACCAGAGCGACAGCACCGGCACCAGCACCAGCAGCGCCAGTCGCAGGATGTCGATCACCACGAAAGGCGCGACCCCCCGGAAGATGGTCGAGATCGGGATGTCCGGATTGACCGACCGGATCACGAAGAGGTTGATGCCGATGGGCGGCGTGATGAGCCCGATTTCCGCCGCGACCACGACGATGACGCCGAACCAGATCGGATCGTAGCCCAGCCCCGTCACCACCGGAAAGAACACCGGCAGCGTGATCAGGATCATCGAGATGGTTTCGAGCAGGCAGCCCAGCACCAGGTAGACCAGCACGATGATCGCGATCACCCCGAGCGGCGGAAGTCCCGCCGTCTGCACCAGCGCCTGAAGATGGGTGTGGACTCCGGTCATGTTGACGAATTCCACGAAGACGTTGGCCCCGAACACCACCCCCAGAAGCGCGGTCGTGACCAGCGCGGTGTCGACGAAGATTTCGCCCAGCTGCACCAGCGACAGCGACCGGCTGAACACGGCAAAGACCAGCGCCCCGGTCGCACCGATCCCCGCCGCCTCGGTCGCGGTGAAGAATCCGCCGTAGATGCCGCCGATCACCAGCGTGAACAGCGCCAGCACCGGCCAGATCGTGACGAGCGAGGCCAGCCTCTCGGGCCAGCCCGAGCGTGCGGTCCGGGGCGCCGCCGCCGGGTTGCGCCAGACCACGTAGCGCACCGCGATCAGGTAGCCGATGACGCCCAGCAGGCCGGGCACGAAGCCCGCCGCGAACAGCATGCCGATGTGGGACTGCGTGGAAATGCCGTAGATCACCATGACCACGCTCGGCGGGATCAGGATGCCCAGCGTGCCGCCCGCCGCCACCGTTGCCGCCGCGAGCCGGTCGCTGTAGCCCCATTCCCGCATCGGCGGGATCGCCACGCGCGACATCGTCGCCGCCGTCGCCACGGAGGAGCCGCAGATCGCGCCGAAGCCGCCGCTGGCCAGAATCGTCGCCATGCCCAGCCCGCCCCGCCGATGGGCGAGGAACAGTTGCGCGGTGCGGAACAGGTTGCCCGAAATCCCCGCCCCCGCGACCAGGTTGCCCATCAGCACGAACAGGGGCAGGACC
Organism: Salipiger sp.; assembly: GCF_048261495.1. Classification (GTDB taxonomy): domain Bacteria; phylum Pseudomonadota; class Alphaproteobacteria; order Rhodobacterales; family Rhodobacteraceae; genus Salipiger. The sequence goes on along the minus strand of NZ_JBLXFX010000016.1, from coordinate 869 downwards.
GACAGCGAATAGCTCATCGTCGAGCCCTGCGCCGCCATGCCCAGCATGCTGCGCGTGGGGTTGAGGCCGAGTTCCGAGAACAGCCCGAAGGCCCCCACCAGCACCAGCGCCACAGCGATGGGCAGGCGCAGGAAGATCAGCAGGAGCGCCCCGGCGAAGGCGATGAAGGTCGCGGTCATGTCATGTCCCCTTGGCGCGACGCGGTTTCAGCGCCAGACCGGCGGCAATGACCGCGCAGAGCGCCGTAAGCACCGCAAGACCGTGCAGACCCCACCAGACGGTGCTCCAGTGCAGCCCGAGCTGGTAGAGCACCTCGCCGCTGCGCGCGGCCCGCTGCGCAGACAGCGCGAATTGCCAGGCCAGCGCCGCGAAGATCGCGCCGAGCAGCAGCGCGGTGGCGATCCGGACGATGCGTTCCGGCAGACCGCCGGCGCGCATCGGCAGCAGATCGACGGAAATATGCCCTTCCCGCAGTGCCAGCAGCGGAAAGGCGGTAAAGGCCATCACGGCCATCAGCAGCTCGATCAGCTCGGTGCCGAAGGACAGCGGCGCGTTGAAGAAATTGCGCAGCAGAACGTCGGAAAACACCAGCGCCATCAGGGCGAAGAGGCATAGGGCGGTGATGACCGACAGCGCGGCGCGTAGCGCGCGGATCATGGCCTGCACCGGGTCGAAACTCTGCTCATGGCCCCCTCCTGGCAGCGGCATCCGGGATATGCCGCCGCATCGTAATCAAGCGTATGATAAGCGCAAGGAATAACCCCGCGCCACGGCCTACAGTTTTCCGGTCAACTCCGGCACCGCTTCGAAGAGGTCGGCGACGAGGCCGAAGTCGGCGACCTGGAAGATCGGGGCCTCTTCGTCCTTGT
>NZ_JBLXFX010000015.1:0-88631 GCF_048261495.1 Salipiger sp. | reverse complement strand
CGTGGCGTTTTTGCAGAAAGGCTGCCTGAGGCGTGAGTGCCCCTTTCCCGTTCAGGCTCAGGCCACGCGGACGACCTCGGCGGTGCCGAGCGCGTTGAAGCGATTGATAAGGGCGACCCGGATGTGGATTTCGGCGGTTTGACGATCGGGATCCCGCGCGGCGATGCGCTCACCGAAGGCCTTCAGGCATCGCATCCACCGGCCGTCAGGGCGTCGCGCAGCGATGTCCGGAGAGGCTTGGCCTCCACGCGGCTGCGGGCGTGGTATCCGGTCCACCAACTGCCCGGCAGGCGCATCCGAAGGATGCTGCCGAGAGGTGTTTCCAGAATGCCCGACCGTAGTGACGCGTGGCGCAAAGGGTCTCGTTGCGCGCCTTGGCGGCCGGGCAGTCCTCTTTCCAGGCCCGACCGTTCCTTCGCATCGGTATGATTGCCGTGCCGCCGCGTGCGATGACGGCGCCGTGGCATCGGCGGGTATCGTAGGCACCATCCGCGGTCACGGTGCCGATGTCCTCGTCCTCGGGGATCTGGCCCAACAGGTCCGGCAGGACGGGGCTGTCCCTTGCCCGGCAGGGCATTGCGCCAGCAATGTCCCGAGAGGGGCCTTCCCGGCTGGGGGGTGAACTCGACGGCCCGGATATCCGAGGTGGCGGTGTCCATCGCCAGATGCACCTTGCGCCATTGGCGACGACCCTGAACGCCATGCTTGCGGGCCTGCCATTTACCACCCGGCAATGGTTTGCTCAAAAACCATGAGAGGGCGCCGTCGCCAAGAAACTTGATGCCGGTGCTGTCTGTCACCCTGCAGGGCATTGCGCCAACAATGTCCCGAGAGGGCACCAGCAGATTCAGCGGCCCGTCGGAACGACGATAGGGGATCTGCACCTTGAGGGTCTTCTGTCTGCGGCACAGCGTCGAGTAGTCTGGAACGGGCCAGTCCAGCCCTGCCAGGCGCAGGAGGCTCGCGACCATCCCGGCAGTCTGCCTGAGCGGCAGCTTGAACAGAACCTTGATCCCCTTTCGGGACATTGCTACGCAATGCCCTGTCGGGCAGCAGATAGGCAGCACCGGATTGCGGCATTCGAAAAGACCGGCGGGCGCCCCCGGGCGTCCCTCATGCGGCGCGTGCCAGGTCATCTCCTTGTCCAGCCAGATCAGCAGCGACCCGCGCTTCCTGAGTGCTTCGTTGTAGGTGGACCAGTTCGTCGTGCGGTAGCGGGCGGGCTTGGGCTTGCTCATGCAGCTCGTATAACCGCTTGGATTCCCGATGTGAATCCTTCACCGGCTGAGTTCTGCAACAACGCCGTGCGTCTACCTGCATGCCTGGCAGACAGGATCGGAGACGAAGGCGGCCATCCGGAAATGGATGACCTTCTACAATCACCAGCGCCCTCATTCAGCCCTCGGCGGCAAGCCTCCGGCGCCGGTCTATAGGCAGAGAAATGATATCAACCAACCTGATCAGCAGGTGCAACGAGTAGCCTAATTTACGCCAGATCCTGTCCAACGGATGGGGTGTAGCCCACTTCGGCCGCCTGGTCGCGGAGCTTCAGCTCCGCATAGCCGTGCTCAACGGCTACACCGCGCCTGGCGTCACCGTCACCGTCACCGTCACCGTCACCGTCACCGAAGCGGTGGCATAAGTCGGTTCGGAAAAAGGGGAAACTCGACCAACACCCGATTTGTGCAATAGAGTCGGGTGCAGGCATTGTCAGCCCGGGTCCAAGCGACGGGCCCCCGTGCCGGCGCCTCGCCCGGTGCCGGAGGCAGCGCGCGGGTTGCGCGCGCTGCCTGTCCGCAGGTCATGGCGCTTGCCGCCGATCAGAGGAAGGCGCAGCCGCGGTCCTTGAGCGCCTTGTCGACCCAGGACCGGTCCAGCGTTCCGGCGAGGGTGCGGTCCATCTGGGCGGCCTCGGCGCCTTGTTTGGCCTCGGCACGGGCGGCGATCTCGGATGCGGTGGCGGCGGGGAGTGCGAGCACGCCGTCGGCATCGCCCATGACCACGTCACCGGGGGCGATCACCATGCCGCCGAGCGAGACCGCAAAGCCGATTTCGCCGGGGCCGTCCTTGTAGGGGCCGCGATGGGTCACGCCCATGGCGAAGACCGGCAGGTCCTGGGCGCCGATGGCGTCGACATCGCGGATGGCGCCGTGGATCACGAAGCCGCCCACTTGCCGCTGCCGGGCATGGGCCAGCATCAGCTCGCCCATGATGGCGTTGGTCAGGTCGCCCCCGGAGTCGCAGACGATCACGTCACCCGGTTGCGCCATGTCGATGGCCTTGTGCAGCATGAGGTTGTCGCCGGGGCGCGACCGGACGGTGAGCGCCGGGCCGCACATGGCCCCGCCGCGGTGATAGGGGCGCAGCCCGGACGGGCCGGCATTCATCCGGCCCATGCAGTCGCTGACATTGGCGACGGGCAGCGCGGCAAGGCGGGTCAGGCATTCGGGCGAAGCGCGCTCGAACGCCGATCTGATACGAAATCCTTCCATCGGAGCGTCCTTCAGGCAGCGACCGGCTGGCGCCGGAGCGGAAATTTCGGTTGTTCGTTGCCCAGAACGCGGATCACGTCATCTGCCGCCGTGGTGGCCATCAGCACCCGCGTCTCGCGCACGCTGGTGCCGAGATGGGGGGAGAACGCGGTGTTCTCGAGCTTCAGGAGCGGGTTGTTCGGGTCCACCGGCTCCTCCTCGAAGACGTCCAGTCCGGCGGCGCCGAGCTTGCCGGTGCTCAGCGCCTCGTAGAGCGCCGTCTCGTCGACGATGCCGCCGCGTGCGGACAGCACCAGCACGGCGGTATCCTTCATTTTGGCGATGGCGGCGCGGTCGATCATGCCTTGGGTCGAGGGCGTCAGCGCGCAGTTGAGGGTGATGAAATCGGACCGGGCGTAGAGGTCGTCGAGTTCGACCCAGGTGGCGCCGATCTGCGCCTCGGCCTCGGGCTGGCGGACGGGGTCGTGATAGAGCACCTCCATCTCGAACCCGCGCGCCCGCCGCGCCATGTGCTTGCCGATCATGCCGAAGCCGATGACGCCGATGGTCTTGTAGGCGACATCGTAGCCCATGAACTTCTCGGCGACCCAGGTGCCCGCCTCGGTCCATTCGCCGTTGCGCACGAAGGCGTCGGCATGGTGCAGACGCCGCGCGGCGTTTATCATCAGGCCGAAGGTCAGGTCGGCGATGGTGTGGGTGTGCACCGGCGTCACCGTCACCGGGATGCCGCGCCGGGTGCATTCGGCCACGTCGATGTTGTCGTAGCCGACGCCGCGCCGTGCGGCGATGCGCAGGTGGGGCGCGGCGTCCAGCGCCTCGGCATCCAGTTGCTCGGTGTGCCAGACGAAGATCACCGCATGGGCATCCGACAGCCCGTCGAGGAACTCCTGCCGGGTCAGCGGCCGGCTGACGCCGGTGCAGTTCACCTCGTGGCCGGCCGCCTCCAGCCGGTCGATGGCCTCCTGCTCGAATGTCTGGGTGATGAAGACCTTCATGCCTCCTCCTCCACCTTGGCGGGCGCCATGAAGGAGACCAGCGCGCCGGTTTCGGGATCCCGCGCGCGGGTGATCGCGACGCCCTCGACCTCGGAGACGAAGAGGTCGAGCGTGGTCAGCGTGATGGTTCCCGCTTCGATATGGCCGCCGTAGATCACATCCTCGGCGCCGCTGACGACCGCGTGGTAATGGATGTTGAGCCGCCCCGGTTCGTCGCCCTCGGTCACGAGGCCCTGCCCGGTCAGCAGGCTGTGCGGCCCTTCGAGGACCATCTTCGTGTTGTAACCCTCGGCGGCGGTGGGCTTCAGGCGGCTGACATAGTGCAGCGCGACGCGGCTCAGGCTGCCGATGGAGGTGGTGATCTGCCCGCAGGTCAGGTCGTGGGCAAGGCACACCGCCTCGATGGCTTCGAGCACGTCCTGCCCGGGGTGGATGCGGGCCGCGATCACGCGGCCCTGGCGGCCGGCGGCGGAGCTGAAGGGATGGGTCATGGGTCTCTCCGGGGTCAGATGGCGTTCAGCACGGCTTCGATCTCGGCCAGCGAGAGGAAGCGGTAGGGGTTGCGCTTCAGCAGCAGCGGCAGTTCGTGCATGGTGCGCGCGTCGTGGGTCGGGCTTTCGGTGGTCAGCCAGTAGCGGGTGGAGGGGATGATGCCGACGGTGGGGTTGTAGCACCAGGCGATGTCGAAGATCTTTTCCGGCTTGTTTGCGATGAAGACCACCTTCCCGTGCATCTGGCCGCGCATGTTGAAGGCGACCGGCACCGCGTGCTCGACCTCCCATCCGCGCGCGGCCATCGCCTTGAGCGCCGCCTCGCGGATGATCGAGGGATGCAGCGAGGTTTCCACGTTGGCGTGGATGTGCACCACGTCCGGGTGCTCGTTCAGCTCGCAGTATTTCGCCCAGGCGGGAGAGGCGAAATAGGCGTCCAGCTCGGCGCGGTCCTGATCGGTCGCCTCGGTGCGCAGCGGGAATTTCGCCAGGAAGGCCTCCATGTAGCGCTCGCCCCAGACCTCGAAATTCTCGGCGCGGGGCGCGGGTTCGATCAGCCGGTCCGGCGCCCATTGCCATAGCAGGTCGAAATGCGGCAGGCCCTGCGGTTCGATGCCGTGGATGGAGCCGGCGTCATGCACCTGGCCGGAGGTGAAGATCTCGATCTTGCGATGCACCGGCATGCCGTTGCGGGCGAACCAGCCCTTGACGATTTCCTCGAGGCTCAGCGGGTGGATCTGCGTGCGGATGTAGAGATGGGCGTGGTAGAGTTCCTCGTCCGGTTCCGCCATCGCCTTGACGGCATCGAGCCAGTGCGGCGAGCGGAAATAGGCGGCGATCTCTTCGATCTCGGCGGATGTCGCCTTGGGCAGGGCGGTGGGTTTGACGGTCTGGTTCATGGGTCTTTCTCCGTTGATGGGCAGGGGTCAGGCCGTGCGCTGCGCGAGGCGGCGGCGCGAAACGGCGCGGATGAGAGGGGGCCCCGCGAAGGTCAGGATCATCAGGGCGACGATCGCGAGCGACATGGGCCGGGTGAGGATCATCAGGGCCAGCGGCTTGCCCGCGACGTCGGCCATGACGAGCGACTGGCGCAGCCCCGCTTCGGCGATGGGGCCGAGCAGCATGCCGAGCACGATGGGCGCCGGATGGAACCCGGTGCGGCGGGCGAGGAAGCCGAGCACACCGAAGGCCAGCATCACCCAGACATCGAACATGGAATTGCCGATGGAGTAGGAGCCGACCACGCTGAAGCCGAGGATCAGCGGCACGATCAGCCGTTGCGGCACGCGGGACACCAGCGCCAGCCAGCGCGAGGCGCCGATGGCGATGAGGCCCATGATGACGTTGGCGAGGACGAAGCCGAAGATGATCGAATAGGTCAGCTCCGCCTGTTCGGTGAAGAGGCCCCGCCCCGGTGTCAGCCCCTGGATCAGGAAGCCGCCCATCAGAACCGCCGTGGCGATGTTGGCGGGGATGCCCAGCGTCAGCAGCGGGATCATGGCGCCGCCCGTCACCGCGTTGTTGGCGGCCTCCGGGGCGGCCACGCCCTCGGGTGCGCCCTTGCCGAAGGAATCGCGGTCGGCAGAGCGGCGGCGGGCGTTGCTGTAGGCGACCCAGGAGGCGATTTCGCCCCCCGTGCCGGGCAGGATGCCGAGGATCAGCCCGACGACCGAACTCGACGCGATGGTGCGCCACAGGCGGCGGATGTCGGCCAGACTGGGCAGGATGCGCCCCAGTGCCAGCGGGCCGTCGGCGGTGGCACGCCCGGCGGCGCGGTCGGCCTCGATCTGGATCATGATCTGCGAGACCGAGAACAGCCCGATCATCGCGGGCACCAGCGACACCCCGGATTGCAGCTCGCTCAGCCCGAAGGTGAAGCGCGGGTAGCCGGTGAAGATGTCGATGCCCACCGTCCCGATCAGAAGCCCGAATGTGCCCGCGAACATCGCCTTGAGCAGGGAGCCCGAGACCACGGTCGCGATGATCGACAGGCCGAAGATCGCGATCAGGAAATATTCCGGCGCACTGAAGAGGAGCGAGATCCTTGCCAGCGGCGGCGCGATGAAGGCCAGCGCCAGCGCGCTGAAGACGCCCCCCACCGTGGAGGCCAGCGCCGCGATGCCGAGCGCACGCCCCCCCTGCCCCTTGCGCGCCATCTGGTAGCCGTCGATGGCGGTGGCGGCGGCCGAGGGCGTGCCCGGCGTGTGCAGCAGGATCGCGGGGACGGAGCCGCCGAACATGCTGCCGCAGTAGATCGAGACGAGCAGCAGGATGCCCGGCAGCGGCTCCATCCCGTAGGTGACGGGGATCATCAGCGCCAGCGCCATGGTCGCCGAGAGGCCGGGCAGCGCGCCCACCACGATGCCCGCAGCCACGCCGAGGATCATCAGCCCCAGCAGCATCGGAGAGAACAGGCCCGCAAGGACCGTTTGAAACAGGTCGAGTGTCATGTCTTTGGACCTCAGAACAGCAGGCCGCGCGGCAGGGGCACGCCGAGTTGCAGGCGGAAGAGCACGTAGACGAAACCGGCAAAGCCGAGCGTCAGGACGAGTACGGGCAAAGCCCCCCGCACCCCCATCCACAGCAGGATCACCGGCACGGCGACGAGGGTGGCGGTGAAGTAGCCCAGCAGCGGGATGGCAAGGCCGTAGAGCACCATCATCGCGGCGATGGTCACCGGCTGGGTCAACCGCGCCGGGATCAGCGGCAGTTCGTCGGGGCCTTCGGCATCGTCCGGCAGCCCCGCCTCACGGGGCCGGGCGGGCAGGAAACTGCGCAGCCCGATCGCCGCCGCCATCAGTGCCATCGCCCCGAGAAGTAGCCTCGGATAAAGCGCGATGGCGGAAAAATCGAAAGTGACCGCAAAGCCTCCGGCCACGAGCACCAGCAGGATGACCGCAACGATCCGGTCCTGTAACGCGGTAGTGCGCATCTGTCTGCCTCCCCCCTCCTTGGATGGCCGGGCCGCGGGAAACGGCCCGGCGTTGCCTTGTTACCAGCCCAGCTCGGGCTTGAACGAGATGATGTCGCTTTCCATCGTCGAGACCATGTCATCCAGGGCCTCGCCGGTCATGTCGTCCGCGATCAGCCCGACATTGGCGAGATCCGCCTTGTGCTGATCGTTCGTCTGCGCCGCCACAAGCGCGGTCACCAGCGCCTCGCGACGGTCCTCGGGCAGACCCTTCGGCGCGGCGATTGCGCGTCGCAGGAGAACTTCGAACGGCTCCGAGGTGACTTCGGTCAGGGTCGGCACGTCGGGCAGCATCTCGTTGCGCGCCTCGCCGAACACCGCGACGGGAACGAGATCGCCGTTCTTGAAGGACCCCATGACCTCGCCCACACCGGCGGCCAGCACGTCGAGGTTGCCGCCGAGGATCGCAGGGATCGATTCCGCCGTGCCACCGGCGTGCAGGAACTTGAACTGCGTGCCGAGCTTGGCGTTCATCTTGAGCCCGGCGAAATGCGTGGCCGAGCCGACACCGCTGCTCGAGAACGACAGGGCGTGGTCCTTGGCGTAGTCGATCAGACCCGCGGCATCCGAGAAACGCTCGTCCCCGGGCCGGATCGCGATCACGCCGGTGTCGACCACGTGGTTGGTCAGGAATTCGAAATCCTTCCAGCTTTCGTTCCGCGCCATCTGGGGATTGACGTAGCCCACGATGAGGTTGGGCAGGTTGATGTAGCCGATGGTGTAGCCGTCCGGCTCGGCGTCCTTGAGTTCGGACCAGCCGACCCAGCCGCCGCCGCCGGGACGGTTCTCGACCACGACCGGACCGCCGATCGCTTCGGAGAGATGCGGCTGGAGCAGACGGGCGGAAAGATCGGTGCCGCCGCCGGCGGAATAGGGCACGATGAGCCGGATCGGGCCGTCCGGGTAATCCGCCGCCGCCGCGGCGGTCGCCGTGGCAAGGCCGAGGCCGAAGGCAAGTGCTGCCAGTGTCTTCATGGTTGGGTCCTCCCTGGGTTGATTGCGGTTATTCCGCGATGTGCCGGGGGCGTGTACCGCCCGGCGCCTTGAAAATGTCCTTTGCCCTGCCCTCGATTCCGGCCCGGTTGACGCACCGGCTCCAGATCTCCTCACCGGGGGCGCCCCCCGATGCAAGGTCGCGCAGGTAGCTGACCAGCGTCGTCGCCGCGCCGACGGCCATCGCTTCCAGCGCCTCGGGCGTGGAGCCCCCCACATGCGGGGTCAGGATGGCGTTGGGCGCCGTCAGAAGCGGATGATCCGCGACCGGAGGCTCCTGCTGCAGCGTGTCGAGCGCCGCCCCGGCGAGATGCCCCGAGGCCAGCGCGGCGGCCAGGGCGGCTTCGTCCACCAGCTCTCCGCGCGCGGTATTGACGAGGAAGGCACCGGGTTTCATCGCCTCGAGCCGCGCGGCGTCGATGATCGGCGGCGCGCCGCGCTCGGCCGGACAGTGCAGGCTCAGCACGTCGACGCCCGCCAGAAGATCGTCGAGACCGTCATACCATTTGACACCTGCCCGGCGCGCCGCGGCGGCGTCTCCGAAGGGATCGGTCGCGGCAACGCTCATCCCGAGGCAGGCCGCCATGCGCGCCACCCGGCGCGCGATGCGGCCGTACCCCACGAGCCCCAGCGTCATTCCGGAAAACTGCCGTCCCTCTCCGCGGCGATCCCAGAGCCCGTCGCGCACTTCGCGGTCGAAACGCGGGACCTGCCGGCAGACCGACAGGATCAGCGCGACGGTGAATTCGGCGACCGAATGGGCATTGGCGCCCGGCGTCGCAAAGACGGGAATGCCCTGCCGCGTGGCCGACTCGACGTCGATGTTGTTGACGCCCGCGCCGTGCTTCACGATGGCCGACAGATCCCGGCCCCGGCGCATCACCTCGCCCGGCAGTTCGACGGTGCGGGACAGGATGCCATGCGGTTGCCAGTCGCGCACCGCGGCGGCGATGGCCTCGGGAGCCGTCTCGAAACGGACATCGCAGCCTGCCCGGCTCAACACCTGACGTCCCTTTTCGTGCAGGCCCGTGGCTGTAACTAGAATGCGCATCGGCAGAACGATCTCCTCCAAGGTCTCGGGGGGACCATCGCAAGATCGTCTCATTTAATCTAATTCGTAATTTTAGTTTTTACATTCCTGAAAGTTATCGGTTAGGACTGGAGCCCATGAACGAACGCGATCTCATATACCTCGTGGTCATCGCCGAAACCGACAGCCTCCGGCTGGCCTCGGACCGGCTGCTCGTGACCCAGCCGGCGCTGACCAAATGCATCGAAAGGCTGGAACAGGAACTCGGGGCGAAGTTGTTCCACCGCGAGGGACGCGCGCTCGACCTCACGCCCGAAGGCACGCTGATGGTGCAGCGGGCGCGGGACATCCTGCGCAACATGGAAGAGGCCCGGCAGGAGTTGCGGGACCGCACCAGCGGCATCGTCGGACATCTTCGCATCGGGGCGGCGGCGACCTTCATGGACCGGATCATGCCCGATGTCTTGGAGCGGATGAGCAGCGAACATCCGGGGATCACCCTGGAACTCTCCATCGGCATGAACGATGTCCTGCGCAGCGCCATGGATTCCAATGCGCTCGACATGGTGCTGGGCCCGACCAGCGGCAGCGAGGCCTATGACGTGCAGAACCTCATCGACGACACCGTTGTCGTGGTCGCAAGCGCCGATCACGAACTGTCGGGGGGCCATGCGATGCTGGAGGATCTGAACCGCTATTCCTGGGTCCTGCCGAACCGGAGCGTGGCGCTGCGCGACTGGCTGGAGAAGCGGTTTGCCGAACTCGGCCTGCCGCCGCCCCGGGTCCGGATCGAGGTGAACTCGCTGGCGCTGATGCCGCCGCTCATCGCGCGGACCTCCCTGCTCACCTTCATGTCGACCAAGATGGCGGGGGGCGACATTCGCGAGAAGGGGTTGAAGCAGATCAGCCTTCCCGACCTCGAACTGCAGCGGACCTTCGGCCTTCTCACCCGGCGGAACAGCTACATCCCCTCCGCCGGGCGACTTTTCATGGCCACGGTGCGCGACGTCATCCGGCAGCGCCCCGCACGCGGCTGACCCGGCCACCAGGGCGCGCGGGCACGGTGCCCTGCCCCCGGCGCCCGTCCGGTCAGACCTGCCAGACCCGGTCCAGCAGGCCGAGCCAGTTTTCCCCCATGATCCGGCGGATCTTGTCTTCGGACCAGCCGGCGCGCTGCATCGCGGCGGTAAGGTTGGGGAAATCGGCAACGGATTCCAGACCGTCGGGGAATTCGACCTCCCAGATCTCGGTCAATTGACGGGCATAGCCCTTGTCTCGGTTGAGATATTCGAAGAACCGCGCGCCGTAGCCCATGGTGAAATCGGTGCCGAAGCCGACGCGCTCCTCGCCCACGAGGTTCACGATATACTCGATCGCGGCGACGTAGTCGTCCACCGTCGCGCCATTGCCGGCGGCGAGGAAGGGCGGGAACATCGTCACGCCGACGAACCCGTCATGCTCGGCGATAAAGCGCAGTTGCTCGTCGGACTTGTTGCGCGGATGCGCCTTGAGCCCGGCGGGAAGGCAATGCGAATAGGCCACCGGCCGCTTCGAGGCGAGGATCACCTCCCGCGAGGTCTTCGGGCCGACATGGCTCAGATCGCAGAGCATGCCGACGCGGTTCATCTCGGCCACGACCTCGTGGCCGAAATCGGACAGTCCGCTGTCGGTGCTTTCATAACAGCCCGACCCGACGAGGTTCTGGGTGTTGTAGGTCATCTGGACGATGCCGACGCCCTGCTCCTTGAAAAGCTCCACGGTCTCCAGCCGGTCCTCGAAAGCCGTGGTGTTCTGGAACCCCAGCACGATGGCGGTCTTGCCCTCGGCCTTGGCGCGGCGGATGTCGGCGACGGTCCGCGCCTTGATCAGAAGATCGGCGTTGTCCCGGAAATGGCCGTTCCAGCGGCCGATGGCCATCATGGTGTCGCGGAAATTCTCCCAGACCGAGCAGGTGCAGTTCGCGGCGGTCAGCCCGCCTTCTGCCATCGCCTCGAACACCGGGCGGCCCCAGTCCGAGATGATGAGCCCGTCGAAGACGATGAGATCGTCGTGCAGCGTGGTCATGTGGTGGTCCTTCGATCAGAGATAGATGTTGCGCACGATGGCGTCGTGGTCGCCGGCCATGGCGCGCACGTCGCCGCCGTCGACGACCTGTCCGTCCCGCAGGACGATGAACCTGTCGGCGGCGCGAAAGGCGAGGTTGAGATTCTGCTCGACCATGAGCATGGTCACGCCCTCGGCCTTGAGATGGTCGATGATGAGGGCGATTTCCTCGCAGAACTGAGGCGAGAGGCCGCCCGAAGGTTCGTCGAGCAGCAGAAGGCGGGGGCGGGACATGAGCGCGCGGCCGATGGCGACCATCTGCTGCTCGCCTCCCGACAGGGTCCGGGTCGCCTGCCTGCGGCGCTCGGCAAGACGCGGAAAGCGGCCGTAGACCTCGGCGAGCGTGCGGCCGAGTTCCTTGCCGCCCCGGCGCATTGCCCCGAGACGCAGATTGTCCTCCACCGTGAGATCGGGGAACAGGTCCCGCGCCTGACTCACCTGCGCGATGCCGTGGGCAAAGATCCGGTGCGGCGGCAGGCCCGCCGTTTCCACCCCGTCGAACAGGATCGAACCGGAGCCGGGCCGCACGAAGCCGCAGACCGCGTTGAGCGAGGTCGACTTGCCCGACCCGTTCGCCCCGAGCAGGGTAAGACATTCCCCCGGCAGAACATCGTAGGACGCCCCGCGCAGGATCGGTTTCTTGCCGTACCCGACATGCAGATCGCGGATTTTGAGAAGCGGTTCAGGAGTGTCCAAGGTAAGCCTCCAGCACGGCGCGGTCTTTGCGGATTTCCTCGGGCGTGCCCTCGGCGATGCGGGCGCCCGCCGCCATCACGAGGATGCGGTCGGCGGCGGCCATCACCAGCTCCACCGCGTGTTCGATCAGCAGGATGCCGACACCCTTTTCCCCGGCGAGCCGATGGATGATCTCCATCATCTGCGCCCGCGCGACCGGCGACAGCCCCACCGCCGGTTCGTCGAGCAGCAGGACCGGCGGGTCCGACGCGACGGTGCGCACGATCTCGACGATCCGCTGCTGGCCGCCCGAAAGGTCGCCTGCCCGCGTGTCGGCCATGTGGTCCATCGACATGAGCGCGAGCAGCTCGCGGGCACGGTGGATGTTGTCGGCCTCGGACTTCAGCGCGCGGCTGCGACCGAGAAGGATGTCGAGGAACGACGCCTCGGTCTGCGCGTGCAGCCCGGTCAGGACGTTTTCCAGCACGGTCAGCGCCGGAAACAGCCCGCCGTTCTGAAAGGTCCTGCGGATCCCCTGTTCGGCGATCTCGTGCGGGCTCGCCCCGGTCAGGTCCCTGCCCTTCAGCCGCACCGTGCCGGAGGTCGGGGCGACGTAACCCGAGATGGCGTTGAACAGCGTCGACTTGCCGGCGCCGTTGGGCCCGATCACCGCGCGCACGGCGCCCTCCTCCAGCGTGAAGGACACGTCGTCGAGCGCCGTGAGGCCGGAAAAGCGGACGCTGAGACCGTCGACTTGCAGAAGCGTGGTCATGGGGCCTCCCGGTAGAAGCGTTCGACAAAGATCGGGGACAGGCGGCGCAGGAGGCTGGCGAGCCCCATGGGCATCGCCACGAGCACCCCGGCGACGATGAGGCCGAAGAACAGCTCTTCCATGCCCGGAAAGGCGCGCAGGTATTCCGGCAGCGCCGTCAGCAGCACCGCGCCGAGCACCGATCCCAGCACGGAGCCCAATCCGCCCACCAGCACCATCGCGAAGGAGGCGATGAGGTGCAGCATTCCGAAACTCTCGGGAAAGACGTGGCCGACATGGCGCGCGAACAACGCCCCGGCGCAGCCGACGACAAAGCCCGACCACATGAAGCTGGCAAGGATCACCCGCGCGGTGGGTATGGCCAGCGAGGCGGTCGCGATCTCGTTCTCGCGCACCGCCATGACCGCCCTGCCGAAGCGCGAGCGCATCAGGTTCAGCGTGGCCTTGACCAGCACAACGGTGACGGCAAGGAAGATGTAGAACTTGAGCGTGTCGTCGCTGAGCGAGATTCCGAACATCGTCTCGCGCGGCATCGGCATGCCGTCGGTGCCGCCGGTGACCGGCTTGGCATGAAGATAGGCCCAGCGCATCAGCTCTCCGAAGGCAAGCGTGATGATGGCAAGGTAATAGGCCCGGATGCCCCGCAGCGCGGCGGCGGATGCCAGGAAGCCGCCGAGCGCGCCCAGGGCCCCGGCGAGCGGGATGGTCAGCACCCAGGGCACGCCGAGCTTGGCAGCCAGGATGGCCGAGCCGTAGGCGCCGATCCCGAAGAAGGCGGTATTGGCAAAGGCAAGCTGGCCGAGGTTGCCGATGACCAGGGTGAAACCCAGCGTCACCAGCACCGAGACGAGCATCCCGTTGGCGATGAACTGGGTATAGGGGTTGGTCGCGAGCGGCAGCAGCAGCAGGATCACGGGCACGGCCCAGAAGATCACGGTGCGCAGGCGGCGCTGGCGGGCTGTGGGCATGGTCGGGCTCATGGGGTCACACCTTCACCACGGCCTTGCGGCCGAACAGGCCCTGCGGGCGGATGAACAGGACGGCCACGATGACCACGTAGGCGGTGATCTCGATCAGCGCGGAATCGAGGTAGGCCCCGGCATATTGCTCTGCGACGCCCAGCAGCACGCCCCCGAGAACCGCCCCGCCGAGCGAGCCGAAGCCGCCGAGGGTCATCGCCGCGAAGCCCTTGATGAGGAAACTCGCCCCGAGATCGGGATGCAGCAGCGACACGGGCGCCACGAGGATGCCCCCGAGCGCCCCGAGCGCCGCCCCCACGCCCCAGGAGAAATCGTTGAACCGGTCGACGTTCAGCCCGATGAGGCGGGCGCCGCGCGGGCTCTGGTAGACCGCCTGGACCATCTTGCCGAGGTCGGTCATCGCCATCAGGCCGAAGAACAGCACGAGCAGCACGAGCACGGTGCCGATGATGAACACCGCATCCCCGGTGATCACCAGGTCGCCGAAAAAGATCGGCGCCATGTCGAAGACCGCGGGCATGGGCAGAACCTCGCGCCCCCAGACCATCCGGGCGATGCCGCGCAGCACATAACCCGCCGCGATGCACATGAGGGCAAGACCGATATGCGGGCCGCCGAGAATGGGCCGGACAAGCCCCCGGTTGAACATCACCCCCAGCACGAACATCGCGATCATCGCCAGCGCCGCGGCCGGAAGAAAGGCCACGCCGGCCAGCACCACGAGCACGTAGGAGAGGAAAGCGCCCGCCATGACGAAATCGCCATGGCCGAAGTTCACCACCGTCGTCGAACGGTAGACCACCGTCAGCGACAGCGCGATGAGCGCATAGATCATGCCTTGGGAGAGACCTCCCAAAGTGAGCTGCATCAGCATGTTGTCGGCTCCTGTGAAAGGACCGGGCGCAGCGCTGCCGCGCCCGGAGGTCGGGCTGCGATCAGTAGGGCTGGCCCCAGGCCTTGAGGACGGTCGGTTCGCCGTCGACAAATCCCGCGACGGCCGATCCCTTCACGCCCTGATGGTCGTCGGCGGTCCAGGTGATCGGGTCCGACAGGATGCCGGTGTCGAAATCGCGGATGCCTTCGAGCGCCGCAATCAGCCCCGACCGGGTCAGGTCCGGCCCCGCCGCCTCGAGCGCGGCAACCAGCGCCTCGGCCGAGCCGATCGACACGAAGGAGAAGGTCGAAAGCTCTTCGTCCGGGTAGTACTTGTGGATCATGTCACCCCAGGGCTTCATCTTGGGGCCGTCGAGATTGTCGACATAGGAATGGATGACGTAGTAGTTTTTGACGGTGTCGAAATCCCCGGTCCGCTTGAGCGTGTTCTCGAGATCGGTGCCCGCGGTGCCCATCACCGGAATGTCGCCCATGCCGTATTTCTTGAGATCCCGCAGGAAGATCGCGGTTTCGGCCTCGTAGAGCGCGGCGATGATGAAATCGGGCTTTTCCTGCCGCAGCTTCAGCACCTGGGCCGTGGCGTCGGTCTGCCCGCGCTCCATCGTCAGCTCCAGCGACGGCTTGACGCCCTGCTCTTCGAGGTATTCGCGCGCCGGATAGGAATAGCTGTGCGCCCAGTCGTTGGAATGCTCGATGATCGCGACGTTCGAGGTATCGGGCTTTGACAGCACGAAGGCCGCCATGGCATGCCCGTTGGCCCTGCCGGTCGGCACGCCGTGAAAGATGTTGGCCGCCAGCGGATCGGAGATCGAGTCGCTGACCGCGTGGGCGACGATCCACGGCAGCCCCGCCTCCTCGATGGTCGGACGCAGCGCAACCGCGACCCCGGAACAGGAGTTGCCCTGAAGCATGAAGACCTTGTCCTGCGAAATCAGCTTCTTCGCAGCGGCCAGCCCCTTGGCGCTGTCGCAGGCGGTGTCTTCCTGCACGGCCACCAGCTTGCGGCCATGCACGCCGCCTTCATCGTTGACCTTCCGGTAATAGGCCATCATCCCGATCAGCGCCTTGCTGTAGGACGAGGCATTGCCGGAGAAGGGCCCCATGACGCCGATCGTGATGGCGTCGTCGGTCAGGCCTTCGGTTTCAAAGGCGTCGCCCTGCGCCAGCAGCGGCGATGCTGCGACCACGGCGGCAGCCAGTACGGATACGAGTGTCTTCATCGGTATCTCCTGTTGGTTCATGTCGGGAAATGCGCGGCTTCGAACCGCTTGTGCTTGGAGGCATGAGCCTCATATAAAAACCGACCGACTTGTTTGTTTTCTATGTCAGCCAGCCTCGACCGGGCGGACATGCACGGCGATGATGGTTTTCAACGCCGACAGCATCTCCTGAAAATACGCCTCGTCCCGCCGCAGGACCGCCTGCACGGCCATGCCGCGGAACACGTTCATGACCAGGTTCATGGCCACCCGCGACGTGACGACCTCGGGCGCCACGGCCACGAAGGTGCGCGACCAGTTCGCCTCGAACCGTTCGTGCAGATCGAGGATGAGCGGCGCGAGATGGCGGCGCAGATCCTCGTCCCCCCGCGCGGCAACGATGATCTCAAGCGAGGAATAGAACCAATCTCCGTTGAGAACGCCGTCGAAGATCGAATCGAAGAAGACGTCATAGCTCAGTCTTCCGGCGCGCAACTCACCCGCGAGGCCTTCGAGTTCTCCGGCGAAGTTGGCGAACATCTCCTCGGTCGCGGCGATGATGAGGTCCATCTTGCCGGGATAGTGATGCGTCTGCGCCCCGCGGGACACCCCCGCCCGCTTCGCGATTCCCGCCGTGCTGGTGTTGGCATAGCCAACCTCCATCAGGGATTGCACCGTCGCCGCGAGCAACATCTGCCGCGTCTTCGCGCTGCGCTGATCCTGTGTTCTGCGTTTCGTGTCCGTCATGTCGCCTCCACTTACATACAGAACAGTTTGTTTGTTGATTCCCGTCAAGCGACTATTTCGAAGAAAATCAGATCTACCGGGAGATCGGGCCGAATACGGCGGTGTCTGCCTCGAAAATGATCAGGACAGGGGCCTGCCGCATCCGGAAAGCGGCCTCTGCAAAGCCTGCTCAGCGGACACTCTCCGGGAAAGCGCCCCGTCGCGGGCAAGCCTCCGCACCGCGCCGGACGGCCCGGCCGATCCCGGATGCAGACCCTCGACGTCCCGCAGCAAAGCGAGCCCAGGGGCGGGTCCGGTCGATCATATTTTCAGGGAAAATCAACGAAGCGTGGCAGCCCGTAGGGGAATCGAACCCCTCTTTCCAGGTTGAAAACCTGGCGTCCTAACCGATAGACGAACGGGCCGTGCGCTTCGGTGAGGGGGGTTCTAGGCAAAGCTCGTGGACCTTGCAAGCGGAAAATTCGGAAAATCCCGCCTCCGGCCCAAAAAACTTCGGCACCTGCCCCGTTCGGAAATTAAAGACACCATATCAAGGACATACCATCCCCTAAGGTCAGACCGGCGCGGCATCCTCAAGGCGAAGTTGCACCGTGCGGCGGCCGTTCCACTCGTTGATGTCCAGACGTCCGGCGAGGTGGAATCGCTGGCCCTGATGTTCGCTGAGCGCGGCGCCGAGCGGGCTGTCGAACGCGCCGAAGCAGATCGCGTCCAGCTTGGCACCCAGCCCGTCGCTGAGGGTCAGTTTCAGGTGCCCGCTCCCCACCTTCTTGGCGAATCCGATCTGGGCGTCGGCGATGGCAAAGCGCGGACCGGGCGCTCCGGCACCGAAGGGACCGGCGAGTTCGATGCGCTCGCAGAGTTCGGTCGTCGCGGCGCCCGGCATCAGCATGCCGTCGAGCCGAAGGTCCGCCGCGCCACCGACACCGGCGCCCTGCCGGGCAAGCAGATCGGAGAGCCGCGCCATCGCCGGCTCCAGCCTGTCGCGGGCCACCGTCAGACCGGCGGCCATCTTGTGACCGCCGCCGCGCAGCAGGAGCCCCTCGGCAGCCAGACGCTGGATGCTCGCTCCGAGATCGACCCCGGCCACCGAGCGGCCCGACCCCTTGCCCTCGTCGCCGTCGAGCCCGATCACCACGGCGGGCCGGTTCGTCATCTCCTTGAGACGGGACGCCACGATGCCGACCACCCCGGGATGCCACCCCTCGCCCGCCGCCCAGACCAGCGGCGCCTCCAGTCCGCGCTCTTCCGCCTGCGCGATGGCGGCGGCGCGCACGGCCTCCTCGACCTCGCGGCGCTCGGTGTTGAGCTTGTCGAGACGCTCGGCCATGGCGTCGGCCGAATGGCGGTCGCGCGCGGCCAGCAGCCGCGCCCCGAGATCCGCCTGGCCGATCCGCCCGCCCGCGTTGACCCGCGGCCCCAGGACATAGCCGAGGTGATAGGCGGTCGGCGCGGTGTCGAGCCGTGCCACGTCCGACAGTGCCACCAGCCCCGGCCGGTCGCGCCGCGCCATCACCGCCAGCCCCTGCCGCACCAGCGCCCGGTTCACGCCGCGCAGGGGCGCCACGTCGGCCACCGTCGCCAGCGCCACCAGATCGAGCAGCGACATGAGATCCGGCCCGGCCTGACCCGCCGCGCGCATCTGGCGCCCGCATTCGACCAGCATCAGAAAGACCACCCCCGCCGCGCAGAGATGGCCGAGTGCACCGTCCTCGTCCTGCCGGTTGGGATTGACCACAGCCACGCAGTCGGGCAGCGTCTCGCCCCCGAGGTGGTGGTCCAGAACGACCACATCCGCCCCGACCGCCGCCGCGACGGGCTCGTGCGAGAGCGTTCCGCAATCGACACAGACGATCAGGTCGTGATCCCGCGCGAGGGCGGCCATGGCCGGCACGTTGGGCCCGTAACCCTCGTCGATACGGTCGGGAATGTAGAGCGTCGCCTCGCGCCCGAGCTGCGCCAACCAGTCGAGCAGCAGCGCCGCAGAGGCCCCGCCGTCCACGTCGTAATCGGCAAAGACCGCGATCCGCTCGCGCCGGGCCACGGCCCGCAGCAGCCGCGCCGCCGCCACCTCCATGTCACGCAGGGTGCGCGGGTCGGGCAGAAGGTCGCGCAGCTTCGGCGCAAGGTAGCCGTCGACCTCGGCCACCGGCACCCCGAGCCGCGCCAGAACCAGGCACAGCGGCAAGGGCAGCCCCGAGGCCTGCACCATCGCTTCGGCCTGCCGTGCCACCTCGGCCCCCGGTCCGACCCAGCGCCGTCCGGTCAGCGACGATTCCACCCCGAGGTAACTCATGTCCTGTCCGCCATCCCGTCCATCATCGCCCCCCGATAAGGCGAGAAAGCAGGGAACGGAACGCGCCCCCTGCTTCTTCTTGTTCAAAATACGCTTATCCCGCGCTCACGCCGGCGCGGCGCCGGGCGCTCAGTGGAAGGGGTTGCGATAGATCACCCGCCGCACGGAGCCGGTCTTGGACCGCATCAGCAGCGTCTCGGTGGTGATCCAGCCGACCTCGCGCTTGATACCGGACAGGATGGACCCGTTGGTCACGCCCGTCGCGGCAAAGATCACGTCGGCGGTCACGAGGTCGTCGCGCTTGTAGACGCGGTCGAGATCGGTGATCCCGGCCTTGGCCGCGCGGCCGCGCTCGTCATCGTTGCGGAACAGCAGCTTGCCGTACATCTGGCCGCCCATGCATTTCAGCGCGGCTGCCGCCAGAACGCCTTCCGGCGCCCCGCCCGAGCCCATGTACATGTCGATCCCGGTGATGCTTGCCTCGGCGCAGTGCATGACCCCGGCAACATCGCCATCGGTGATGAGCCGGATCGCGGCGCCGGTGGCGCGGATCTCGGCGATCAGCTCCTCGTGGCGCGGGCGTTCCAGCACGCAGCAGGTGATGTCCGAGGCGCTGCACCCCTTGGCCTTGGCCAGTGCCGCGACACGTTCGGAGGGCGACATCTCCATCGTGACGGTGTCTTCGGGATAGCCCGGCCCGATCGCCAGCTTCTCCATGTAGACATCCGGCGCGTGCAGCATCGAGCCGCGCGGCCCCATGGCGATCACGGTCAGCGCGTTCGGCATGTCCTTGGCGGTGAGCGTCGTCCCCTCCAGCGGGTCGAGCGCGATGTCCACGCCGGGGCCGTTGCCGGTGCCGACCTCTTCGCCGATGTAGAGCATCGGCGCCTCGTCGCGCTCCCCCTCGCCGATCACCACGACGCCCTTGATGTCGAGCAGGTTCAGCTGTTCGCGCATGGCGTTGACCGCGGCCTGGTCGGCGGCCTTCTCGTCGCCGTGGCCGATCAGCTTGGCGGAGGCGATGGCCGCCTGTTCCGCCACCCGGGCGAGGCCCAGAGAAAGCATGCGGTCATTGAAATCCTTGGGGATCGACATGGGCGTGTCCTTTGAAATGGGCCGTTGACGCGGGTTTAACGTGCGGCAGGTCGCGGTGGCAAGGGCGGTCGCGCTAACGAGGGCCGCCCTGTGCCCGCGGCCCCTCAGACCTGTTCGATGCGCAGCGCCACCGGCGTGCCCTGGACGACCCCGGTGCCCGGCATCGCCGAGAGCGCCGCATCCAGCGCGGCCCGGGTGGTCTTGTGGGTGACGATCAGGACCGGGGCGGCCTCGGCCACGTGGTCGTACTGGCGCATCCGGTTGATCGAGATCCCCGCCTCGCCCAGCGCCGCCGCCACCTTGGCCAGCGCGCCGGGCCGGTCGGCCAGCGCCATGCGCAGGTAATAGGGGGCCGGGGTGGTCGCCTTGGCCGGCACCGCCTTGACGAGCGTGCTCGCCGGCGCGCCGAAGGTCGACAGCCGCGTGCCCCGCGCGATGTCCATGACGTCGCCCATCACCGCCGAGGCCGTGGGCCCCTCGCCGGCGCCCGCGCCGCGCATGACGATCTGGCCGACCTGGTCGCCCTCGATCACCACCATGTTGGTGCCGCCGTCGAGCTGCCCGAGCGGCGAGGTCGAGGGCACGAGGCAGGGCATCATGGATTGTTCGAGCCCGCGCCCGGTCAGCCGGCACACCCCGAGCAGCTTGATCTTGTAGCCCATGTCCGAGGCCTGGCGGATATCCTCGATCGACACCCGGCCGATGCCTTCCAGCTCGACCCCGTCGAAGGCGACCTGAGTGCCGTAGGCGATGGCCGCCAGCAGAGATAGCTTGTGCCCGGCGTCGATGCCGCCGACATCCAGTTCCGGGTCGGCTTCGAGATAACCGAGGCCGTCCGCCTCGGCAAAGGCCTGATCATAGGTCAGGCCGCCGCTTTCCATGCGGGTGAGGATGTAGTTGCAGGTGCCGTTCATCACGCCCATTACCCGCGTGATGTCGTTCCCGGCCAGCCCCTCGGTCAGCGCCTTGATGACCGGAATGCCCCCGGCGACGGCGGCCTCGAAACGCAGCACCGCGCCCTGCGCCTCGGCCTGTTCCGCCAGCGCCTGACCGTGGTGGGCCAGCATCGCCTTGTTGGCGGTGACCACGTCCTTGCCGGCCCTCAGCGCCGCTTCGGTCGCCGCCTTGGCGGGGCCGTCGCTGCCGCCCATCAGTTCCACGAAGACATCGACATCGTCGCGCGCGGCCAGTGCGACGGGATCGTCTTCCCAGGCGTAGGAGGTCAGCGGCACGCCGCGATCCTTGTCCCGGTTGCGGGCGGACACTGCCGAAATCTCGATCCGGCGGCCGGTGCGTGCCTCGATCAGTGCAGCCTTCTGGCGGACGATCTTGACGACTCCGGCCCCGACGGTTCCGAGGCCCGCAATTCCGAGACGGAGAGGGTCAGACATGTGCGGGCTCCTTCAGGGCAGATTGACGGAGCGACGCTTAGCGACATCCGCCTTTCAGCGCAACGGGGCGCGCGCCGCTCAGTACGGCCATTGCACGCCGCGCCGCATCCGTGCCCGAACCGACGCCGGAATGATCGCCCCCTGAAGCCGCGCCGCGCGGGCCCGCAGCCCGGCAACGCGGCCCTCGACCCCGGCGCGCATCTCGGGTGTCGCGCGCGGCGCGGGCGCCGCCAGCAGCGTTTCCAGCGGAACCAGCGACGGATAGGGCGCCGTGGCCACGCCCGGCGTCTCCGTGGCGTCGAGTTCCGGGAACTGCGTGCAGCCCGTCAGGGCGGCGCACAGCAGGAGGATCGGCAGGGGCGAATGGCGCATCAAGGGCTTGGTCCGTGTGATCTGTCTCCCTCATGCCGCAGTCGGGCCTCCGGAGCAAGCTTGCGGCTTGTACTGAACAAATGTTCATATACTTTCGCCCCATGGCACGGACAGCGGGTTCCCATTCGGACATCACCGGCCCGCGGATTCGCGCCGCGGCTCTGAAGCTGTTTGCCAAGCACGGATATGCCGCCGTTTCCATGCGCCAGATCGCGCGGGAGGTCGGGGTACAGGCCGGGGCGCTCTACAATTACATCCCGGACAAGCAGGCGCTGCTGTTCACCCTGCTCGAAGGCCACATGGAGGATCTTCTCGAAGCCTGGGAGGCCGAGCCGCTGCCCGCGGACCCGCTGTCACGGCTGGAAGCCTTCGTGCGCTTCCACATCCGGTTCAACCTGGCAAGGCCCGAAGCGATCTTCATATCCTACATGGAGTTGCGCAATCTCGACCCGGAGAACTTCGCCATCATCGAGCGCCTGCGCCGCCGCTACGAGGGCGCGCTCGAGACCATCCTCTCCGACGGTCAGGCCGAGGGGGTGCTCTCGGTGCCGGACACGCGGCTGGCCTCCTACGCGCTGATCGCCATGCTGACCGGGGTCAACACCTGGTATCGCGCCGGCGGGCGCCTGTCGCTGGAAGATGTTGAGCGGATCTACTGGGACATGGTCCGCAAATCCGTCGGGGCGGTCTGAGCGGGGCGCCGATCTTTCGGCGAAAATAGCGCCCCGCCCGACCGGTGCGCGCGGCCGGCATCCCTGCCCGCCGCGCGGCGCGATCAGTCGGCCTGCATCGCCTCGAGCGAGATCCGGACCTCGACTTCGTCGCTGACGTAGGGTGCGAACATGCCGACATTGTAGTCCGAGCGCAGCAGCGTCGTGGTCGCTGTGAAGCCGAGCCACGGCTTGCCTTCCATCGGGTGATCGCCCGCCTGCATCAGCTTGGCGTCCAGGACCACTTCCTTGGTCACGCCGTTGAGCGACAGGTCGCCGGTGATGAGGCCGGTGTCCTCGCCCGTCACTTCGATCGACTTGGAAACGAAGGTGACCATCTCGTCATCGGTGGCGTCGAAGAAATCGCCCGACATGAAGTGCTCGAAGCGCGCTTCCCAGCCGGTCAGCATGGATTTCAGCGGGAAGGATACCGACACCGAGGAGTCCGCCGGGTTCTCGGCATCCCAGGCGATCTCGCCCTCGTAGCCCGAGAACATGCCGTAACCCACCGAGTAGCCGAGGTGGTTGTACGAGAACACGATCTGGCTGTGGCTCGGATCGAGCACGTATTCGGTGGCGCTTGCCGAAGCAGCGAGGGGGGCAAGTGCCAGGGCACCGGCGAGCAGGAAGGATTTCATCAGGGCGTCTCCGTCAAAGGACTGGTTTCATGCCCCGTTATCTGACCTTTCGCCGCGCCGCGGCAACCCCGGGTCTGCACACAGAATTTGTGGAATTGCGAACACTCGGCCTCAGCGGCGCGCGCGGCGACTCCCGGTCAGGCAGCTCAGCCCTCCGATCAGCAGGAACAGCGACAGCCCCAGCTTGATGAGCGTCAGTTCCGGCAGGTTCGACGTCCCCGGCATCACCCACAGCGCGAAGGCCGCCAGCGACATGCCCGTGCCCGCCACGGCAAGCGCCGCGCGCAGGAGGGTTCCCATGTCCGCCGGACGGCGGCGGTACTGCGGTGCGTCGAGGGTTTCTGCCGTCATCTGTCCGGTCTCCGGTCGTTGTGTCCTTGGACCGAAGATCCGGGCAAAACCCGACCGGAATGCGGCACAAAGGAGGAAAGTCGCGGGCAGGTCACCACCCTTGAACCCGCTCCCGATCCGTGTATAGAGACCCATCTCTCCGCGCGATCGTATGGAACCGCGCAGACTCTCGTGGGCAGGAGCGGAGGGATCGCCTGTCCTATGAAATGCGCCTCGATAGAAATGGAGCACACATGCCGCTTTACGAGCATGTCTTTATCTCGCGTCAGGACCTGTCCAACGCGCAGGCCGAAGGTCTCGTCGAACATTTCGGCACCGTCCTGTCGGACAACGGCGGCAAGGTCGTCGAATCCGAGTACTGGGGCGTCAAGACCATGGCGTTCAAGATCAACAAGAACCGCAAGGGCCACTATGCCTTCCTCAAGACCGACGCCCCCGCGACGGCCGTGCAGGAAATGGAGCGCCTGATGCGCCTGCACGACGACGTGATGCGCGTGCTGACCATCAAGGTGGACGACCACGAGGAAGGCCCCTCCGTCCAGATGCAGAAGCGTGACGAGCGCGGCGACCGTGGTGATCGCGGCGACCGTGGTGACCGCGGCGACCGCCGCGAACGTCGCAACTGATCCCGGGACTGAGGAGTTAAACCATGGCTACCAAACCGTTTTTCCGTCGTCGGAAAGTCTGCCCCTTCTCGGGCGACAATGCCCCCAAGATCGACTACAAGGACACCAAGCTCCTGCAGCGCTACATTTCCGAGCGTGGCAAGATCGTCCCCTCGCGCATCACTGCCGTCTCGGCAAAGAAGCAGCGTGAACTGGCCCGCGCCATCAAGCGCGCCCGCTTCCTCGCCCTGCTCCCCTATGTCGTGAAGTAAGGAGAGAGTCCCATGCAAGTCATTCTTCTGGAACGCGTGGCCAAGCTCGGCCAGATGGGCGATGTCGTCGACGTCAAGCCCGGCTATGCCCGCAACTACCTGCTGCTTCAGGGCAAGGCGCTGACCGCTTCGAAAGAGAACATCGCCTCCTTCGAAACGCAGAAAGCCCAGCTCGAAGCGCGCAACCTCGAAACCCGCAAGGAAGCCGAAGCTCTCGCGGAGAAGCTCGGCGGCCAGCAGTTCGTGGTGATTCGCCAGGCCTCCGACGGCGGCAACCTCTACGGCTCCGTCACCCCGCGTGACGCCGCCGAAGTTGCCACCGAAGAAGGGTTCTCCATCGACCGCAAGCAGGTTCTCATCCGTCTCCCGATCAAGGAGCTGGGCCTGCACGAGGTCGAAGTGCACCTGCACCCCGAAGTGATGGTCACCATCGAGCTGAACGTCGCCCGTTCGCCCGAGGAAGCCGAACTTCAGGCCTCCGGCAAGTCCATTCAGGAACTGGCGGCCGAGGAAGAGGCCCAGGCCGAATTCGAGATCTCCGAGCTGTTCGACGATCTCGGCGCCGCCTCTTCGGACGAGGACGCCCCGGCGTCGGACGACGAAGACGCCTGATCCGGCCATCGGCCCCTCCGGGTCGAACCGAACGCACACCAACGAAAGCCGCGGGATGTCCCGCGGCTTTTTTCATGTCCGGAACCAGCGCGGACAATTCCCGTAAAATTGTCCGGACTGTTCGCCGTCATCGCGCCGGTTTACCATTTGTTCACGGTTTTCTTGAACCTCGCGCCTGCCTGTCCGATTGCCCTGCACGTTGTGTGAACGATCCGGGACAGTCCGGGCAAGGGGACGGAAAATGACAATGGACGAAGGGGTCGGCGCCAGGATGAGAGCGCGCCGCAGGGCATTGGGAATGTCGCAGGGCGCGTTGGCGGACCTGGCCGGGGTGAAGTTCCAGCAGATCCAGAAATATGAGAGCGGCGTCAACCGCGTGGCCGCCGTGCGCCTTTGGCGCATCGCGCGGGCGCTGGACGTGCCGCTGGAGTTTTTTTTCGAGGAGGCCGCAGCCGCCCTGCCCGAAGCCCCCGCCGCGCCCGAGCTGATGCTGCTCGGCAGCCTCTATTCCGCGCTCGACAAGCCGCGCCGGCGCGAGGCGATGGAGATGCTTCAACGCATGGTTCGCGGCGCCTGAGGGCGCGGCGACGGGCCGTGAGGCCCCGTCGCCCGCCCCCTGCCCCGATCAGTCCCGAAACGAAAACCGCCGCCGGGAGCCCCGGCGGCGGTCTGTCTTCGGCCGATGTCGCGGGGCGTACCCCGCTGCGGCTTATTCCTCGTCCAGCGCCTCGACGGCCTTCTGGAGGTCTTCTTTCGAGATCTCCTTCTCCGTCACCGTGGCGGAGGCGGCGATGTGGTCGATCACCTTGTCCTCGAAGATCGGCGCGCGCAGCTGCTGCTGCATCTGCTGATTCTGGCGCACGAAGTCGAAGAAGGCGCGCTCCTGGCCCGGATACTGGCGGGCCTGGGACATGATCGCCTGGGTCATCTCGGCATCGGTCACGGTGACTTCGGCCTTCTGGCCGAGGTCGGCCAGCAGCAGACCGAGGCGCACGCGACGCTCGGCAAGCTTCTTGTGCTCGTCGGTCGGCTCCACGTGATCGTGGTTGTGGTCGTGAACCTCGGGGTTTTCCTCGTGCCACAGCTGGTGCGCGATCTGACCGGCTTCGGCGTCGACCAGCGCGGGGGGCAGGTCGAAGTCGACCAGCTTGTCCAGTGCGTCGAGCACTTCACGCTTCATCACCTGGCGCGCAGCACCGGAGTACTCGGCTTCGAGGCGCTCGCGGATCTGGGTCTTGAGCGCGTCGAGATCCTCGGCACCGAACTTCTTGGCCAGTTCGTCGTCGATCTCGGCGGCAACGGGTTCCTTGACGGCCTTGACGGTGACGTCAAAGGTCGCGGCCTTGCCGGCGAGGTTCGGCGCACCGTATTCCTCGGGGAAGGACACCTCGACCAGCTTTTCCTCTTCGACCTTGAGGCCGACGAGCTGCTCTTCGAAGCCCGGAATGAACGAGCCGGAGCCCAGCACCAGCGGGTAATCCTCGGCGGCGCCGCCGTCGAAGGGCTCGCCGTCGACCTTGCCGAGGAAGTCGATCACGACCTGGTCGCCGTCCTTGGCCTTGGACCCCTTGCGGCGATCCTTGAAATCCTGCGCGGTTTCGGCGAGCGAGGCCAGCGCCTCGTCCACGGCGGCATCGTCGGCCTTCACGACGAGCTTCTCGACGGAGATCGAGGTCAGGTCGATTTCCGGCACGTCGGGAAGCTTTTCATAGCTCATCTCGACATTGACGTCGTCGCCTTCCTTCCAGTCCTCGTCGGCCATCTTGACCTGCGGCTGGAGCGCCGGGCGGTCGCCGGTCTGCTCGAAATGCTCGTTCATGGCGCCGTCGATGACTTCCTGCATCGACTCGCCCAGCAGGCGCTGGCCGAACTGCTTGCGGAGCAGCGGCATCGGCACCTTGCCCTTGCGAAAGCCCTTCATCTCGATTTCCGGCCGCGCTTCTTCCAGCTTGGCAACAACCTTGGCGTCGAGTTCGTCGGCGGTGACGGTGATCGCATACGCGCGCTTCAGCCCGTCGTTCAGCGTCTCGGTGACCTGCATCCCATTCCTCACATCTTGAGCGGGGCGCAAAAGGCCCCTCGTCCGAATTTGCAGCCTTCTAAGCATCAGAAGGGTCCCATGCAAGGCGGATTCGCCACCGGGCGCCGCGCGCGGCAGGGGCATCGGCGGTGCCCGGCGCCCCCGAGACCGCCCGGGCGCGGCGTTTGCGGGCCTGTGATCCCGCCTTTCCGGCCATCGGCACGGGGCGCATTGACCTGATAAAATCACTCAGGTATCAGCGGATCATTGCAATCCGCCAGACCGCCGTCCCCACCGAGACGTGCTTCCAGCCAGCACGACACGGACAGATCCGGGGACAGTTCCATGACACAGACCACACGGGGGCTCGCGCTCCTGACCACGGCGCTTTGCGCCGGCAGCCTTTCCGCCCAGGAGACCGATCCGGTCTTTCTCGGCACGATCCGCATCGAGGGCGCGGCGGCCCAGACCCTGCTCGGCAATGCCGAGATCACCGAGGAAGAACTCGAAGCGCGCAACCCGGCAACCGTCAAGGATGTCTTCGCGGGCGAATCCTCGGTCTCGGTCAGCGGCGGCGCGGCGATGGCCCAGAAGGTCACGGTGAACGGGATCGAGGAAAGCCTGCTCTCGGTCACCATCGACGGCGCGCGACAGAACAAGGGCGCGTTCCACCACACCGGCAACGTGCTGCTCGATCCCTCGCTGCTGAAGAAGGTCGAGGTGAGCGAAGGCCTCGCCCCCGCCGATGCGGGCCCCGGCGCGCTTGGCGGCGTGCTGGCCTACACCACCAAGGACGCCCGCGACCTGCTTGAACCGGGCGACGATTTCGGCGGCATCCTGACCCTCGGCGGCGGCACGAACGGCAGCGGGCTGCGCAGCACGCTGTCGCTCTTCGGCCGGCAGGGCGGGTTCGAATACCTGCTGAGCGGCACCCGCCATCGCGGTGACGAATACGACGACGGCGACGGCACGACCATCGACGGCACGGCGGCCGAACTCGACGACTGGATTCTCAAGCTCGCCTTCACCTCGGAGGCCGGCAAGCGGCTGTCCTTCTCCGCCTCGCAGACCGAGGACACCGGCCCCCGCGCCTCCCAGGGCGGCTTCATCCGCTCGGATTTCGCGGGCCTGACCAGCCCCGCGCGCCCGACCACCATCATCGACGGCTATGCCCGACGCTCCTCCTACACGCTGACCTATACGGACGAGCAGCCGCAGGGCTGGTTCGCCCCGACGGTACAGCTCAGCTACAACGAGCAGGAAGTGGACGTGGGCGACCAGTCCGGCGTCAACACCAGCCTCTCCGGCACGGTGAGCAACCGCTGGCAGCTCGGCACGGGCACGCTGACCGCGGGGCTTGATTTCTTCGATGAGAGCGCCGAGGCGACCGAGGGGACCTCGGGCAAGGAAACCCGCCGCAATGTCGGGCTGTTCGCGCAGGCGCGGCAGGATCTGAGCGACCGGATCTCGGTCAGCTACGGCGCAAGGTACGATCACCAGCGGTTCGAGGGCGCCGACGGCTCCGACTTCGAGGACGGCGGCTTCAGCCTCAACGGCGCGGTCGACGTGCTGCTGTCGGACACGCTGACCCTGAACGCGGGGGTGGCATCGACCTGGGGCGGCTATGCCCTCGGCGAAGCGGCGCTGGTCGACTACCGCACCCCCTGGACCTATGACGACTTCACCGCCTCGCGCAGCCGCGCGGCGCGCCTTGGCCTGCGCTACGCTTCCGGGCCCTGGGCGATCAGCGGTGCGCTGTTCCATACCGAGATCAGCAACATCACCGCGGTCCTGCCCTCCGGCGGGGACCGGGGCGCGCAGGTCGACATGACCTCGCGCGGGTTCGACGGCTCGATCTCCTATACCGGGACGCGCGGCTATGCGAAGCTCAACTACACCCATGCCAACGTGACGCTGGACGGCTCGACCATCGGCACCACGGCCTATTACATCGGACGTCCGGTGGGCAGCGTCGTGGCGCTCGAGGCGGGATACGATCTGCGCGACAACTGGCGTATCGGCGGCAATGCCGAAATCGCGCTCGAGAACGACGCGACCTCGCCGGACCTGCCGGGTTACGAGGTGCTGAACCTCTACACCAGCTATACGCCCGCCGGGTTCGAAAACCTGGAACTGCGTCTCGACGTGAAGAACGTCTTCGACCGGACCTATGCCAGCCGCAGTTCCGACGGGCTCGACTTCACCGGCTCCGTGGTGCCGCTGACCGAGCCGGGGCGCACCATCCAGCTGACCGCGACCATGCGGTTCTGACACGGCACCTCGACGGGGGCGGGACCTGCCCGCCCCCGTCCCCGGCCCGCCGGACGGGGGCTGACCAAAGTCGCTATCCCCGGATCGTCCCGCGCCTGCTATCCTCGGGCCGTGCCGAAGGAGGACGGCGTGAAGGATCTGGACCATGTGACGGAGATCGACCGCGCCCTGCGCGGCCAGCAGACCGGGCGCGACGTGCTGGTCACCGAAAGCTGGCGGCGCTGCGTGGAAGCCTACGGTATGGATCCGACCCGCGCGGACCCGGCGCATATCGTCACCGCCCAGCAGCTTCGCGAGCATCGCGAGCAATCCGAACGCCTGATCGCCACCGCGCGCTCGGGCCTTCAGGCGCTGTTCCGGCAGGTGGCGGGGCAGAACTACGTGCTGCTGCTGGCCGATGCCAAGGGCGTCTGCGTGGATTTCTTCGGCGATCCCCGGTTCGAGGACGACCTGCGCGATGCCGGGCTCTACCTCGGTTCGGCCTGGTCCGAACAGCTTGCGGGCACCTGCGGCGTCGGGTCGTGCCTCGTCACCGGCGAGGCGGTGACCATCCATCAGGGCGATCACTTCGGGCTGGCCCATACGCCGCTCTCCTGCACCTCGGCCCCGATCTACGACACCTGCGGCACGCTGGCCGCGGTGCTCGACATCTCGCTGCTGCGCTCTCCCACCCCGAAGTCGAGCCAGAACCTCGCCATGTCGCTGGTCCGCGCCTCGACCCGCCGGGTGGAGATGGCGAACCTCATGGCGATGACCCGGCGCGACTGGGTGCTGAGGGTCTCGACCTCGCCCGAGTTTCTCGAGGTCGACCCCGAAGCGGCGGTGGCGCTGGACGGCACGGGGCGCATCATCGGCATGACCCATGGCGCGCTCGACAGCCTCGGCGTCGGCGGCCCGCTGATCGGCACCCGCATCGACGAGATCATGGACCTCTCCGTCGACGACCTGCCCGACCTCATGCGCGGCCGGCCGACCGAGGACCGGGTGCTGCGGCTGAAGGACGGGCGCGGATTGTTCGGCCATGCCATCGCGCCCCAGACCTCGCGTGTGGCGACGGCACGGGACCGCGCGCCCGGCGGCGCGCTGGCGGGGCTGGCGGGCCCCGATCCGGCGATGGGGCAACTGCTGCACCGCGCCGCCCGGCTGGCGCCCCGCGCCCTTCCGATCCTGCTGCGCGGTGAGACCGGCAGCGGCAAGGAACGGCTCGCCCGCGCGATCCACGTCACCGCCGGACAGGGCGCGCCCTTTCACGTCATCCGCTGCGCCGGCGCGGGTGAGGCCACCTTCGACGCCCTCACCGAGGCGCAGGCCGGGACGCTGTTCCTCAAGGGCGTGACCGAGCTTGACGGCGTCTGCCAGGCCCGGCTTCTGGCACTGATCGAGGCACGGCGCGATCTGCGCATCATCGCCTCGACCGGCGCCGACATCGCCCGCGAGGTCGCCGAAGGTCGCTTCCGCGAGGATCTGTTCTTCCGGCTGGCAGCCGCCGTGCTCTGCCTGCCGCCGCTGCGGTTGCGGCACGACTTCGACTGGCTGCTGGACCGGCTCATGCGCCCCCATGCCACCGACGGGCTGACCCTCGGCCCGCAGGCCCGCGCCGAACTTCGGGGCCGCGACTGGCCGGGCAACATCCGCGAACTCGAGAACGTGCTGGCCGTGGCCGCCGCGCTCGCCGAAGGGACGGTCATCGACCAGCACGACCTGCCCGCCCCCACCCGCGCCGCGCCGGTGCCGGAGGACGATGGCGAAGAACTCGAACGGCTGCTCGATGCCTGTCACTGGAACTTTGCCCAGGTCGCGCGGCGGCTCGGCGTGAACCGGTCGACGGTGATGCGCCGGGTGCGCAAGGCCGGGCTGACCCCGCCGCACTGACGTTGCGCGGCGTTGCGCGCGCAACGGCGGAGCCGGGAAATCCGCCCCCGACGGTCGCGACCCCCGGTTTCCCGTGTTCACCTGCCCCGCCGACGTGACAGCCTGCCTCCACATCGACGCAATGGGAGGAGCCAAATGCTAGATTCGACAGTCCACGACCGAACCCGGACCTTTCTCGACGACTTCGGAGCCGCGCTGGAGAGCGGCGACATCGACCGCGCCTGCGACATGTTCCTGGAGGATTGCTACTGGCGCGACCTCGTGGCCTTCACCTGGAACCTGAAGACGGTGGAGGGCAAGGACCAGGTCGCCGACATGCTGAAGCACCAGCTTGCCACCACGAAGCCCCGCAACTGGCAGATCGCCGAGGGCGAGATCCCCTCGGAGGAGGACGGCGTCACCACCGCCTGGATCAGCTTCGAGACCGACATCGCCCGCGGCTACGGGCTGATCCGGCTCAAGGACGGCAGGATCTGGACCCTGCTCACCACCATGCAGGAGCTGAAGGGCCACGAGGAGCCCAAGGGCTTCAACCGGCCGATGGGGGCCAAGCACGGCGCGGGCAAGAACCGGTCGAGCTGGAAGGAGGACCGCGAGCGCGAGGCGGCCGAACTCGGCTACACCACCCAGCCCTACACGCTGATCATCGGCGGCGGCCAGGGCGGCATCGCGCTCGGTGCGCGGCTGCGCCAGCTCGGCGTGCCCACGATCATCGTGGAGCGCAACGACAACCCCGGCGACAGCTGGCGCAAGCGGTACAAGTCGCTCTGCCTGCATGACCCGGTGTGGTACGACCACCTGCCCTACATCAAGTTTCCCGACACCTGGCCCGTCTTCGCCCCCAAGGACAAGATCGGCGACTGGCTGGAAATGTACACGAAGGTGATGGAGCTGAACTACTGGACCCGCACCACCGCCAGATCCGCCACATATGACGAGGCGGCAAAGGAATGGACCGTGGTGGTGGACCGCGACGGCGAAGAGGTGGTGCTGAAGCCCAGGCAGCTTGTCATGGCGACCGGCATGTCGGGCAAGAAGCGGATGCCCGATTTCCCCGGCATGGACAGCTTCAAGGGCGTGCAGCAGCATTCCTCGGAACATTCCGGGCCGGACGACTGGACCGGCAAGAAGGTGGTCGTGGTCGGGTCGAACAATTCGGCCCACGACATCTGCGCCGCCCTCTGGGAACACGATGCCGACGTGACCATGCTCCAGCGCTCCTCGACCCATATCGTGCGTTCGGATTCGCTGATGGAGATCGGGCTGGGCTCGCTCTATTCCGAAGAGGCGGTCCGCAACGGCATGACCACGGAAAAGGCCGACCTGGTCTTTGCCTCGCTGCCCTACCGGATCATGCACGAATTCCAGATCCCGGCCTACGAGGCGATGAAGGAACGCGATGCCGAGTTCTACGCCGGGCTGGAAAAGGCGGGCTTCTGGCTCGACTGGGGGGACGACGGCTCCGGCCTGTTCATGAAATACCTGCGGCGCGGGTCGGGCTACTACATCGACGTCGGCGCGAGCCAGCTCATCATCGACGGCGAGGTGAAACTGAAGCGCGGCCAGGTGGTGTCGGTGGATGAAACCGGCGTGAACCTCGACGACGGAACGCATCTCGATGCGGATCTCATCGTCTATGCCACCGGGTACAATTCGATGAACGGCTGGGTGGCCGATCTCATGGGGCAGGAGATGGCGGACCGGGTCGGCAAGGTCTGGGGCCTCGGGTCGGACACCACCAAGGACCCCGGCCCCTGGGAAGGCGAACAGCGCAACATGTGGAAGCCCACCCGGCAGGAGGCGCTGTGGTTCCACGGCGGCAACCTGCACCAGTCGCGGCATTATTCGCAGTACCTGTCGTTGCAGCTCAAGGCGCGGATGGAGGGAATCGACACGCCCGTCTACGGCCTGCAGGAGGTTCATCACCTCGGGCGGTGATGCGCAGGACCGGCCCGTTGCCTCCCGTGGCGGGCCGGTCCGACCCTAGCGGGACCGCATCCCGTTCAGGATGCGCGCCGAGCGGCGCAGGATCGTCGCGCCGGTGCCGGCCGCGATGATCCACAGGGCCAGCGGCAGCACGACGGTCGAGGTCGCGACCAGCGCCTCGACCGCCGCAAGGACCGCGCCCAGCGTCAGCGCCGCCATGCGGTGCGGCTTGGCCATCGGGCCGCGGTAATCTGCGGCGCCGAGTTCCGCCCGCCCCAGTTCGCGCAGGTAGGCCGTCGACACCGCCAGCGCCGCCACCGCCCAGCCGAGCGCCGGGAGGCCCGCGGCCATCCCCGCACCGGCCAGCAGCAGGACATCCGACACGCGGTCCGGCGCCTCGTTCCAGAACGGGCCGTCCGGCGCCGCCCTGCCGCCCTCGACCGCGACCATCCCGTCGAGCAGGTTGCACAGCAGACGCATCTGGCACATCGCCGCGCCCAGCAGCAGCCAGGCCGCGCGGGCGCCCGGCAAGGCCCCCGCCGACAGCCAGAAAGCCAGGGCCCCGAGCGCCGCAAAGCCCATCGACGCGATGGAGATGCCGTTCGGGGTCGCGCCCCGCGCCGTCAGTCGGGACGAGGCGCGCGCCGCCCAGCGGGTGTTGCGACTCCTGAGGGGGCGGCGGGGATCGGGCATCAGGCGGTGGACCAGAAATAGCGGGTGAGATGAAAGAAGATCGGGGCCGAGAAGACCACCGAATCCAGTCGGTCGATGAACCCGCCGTGGCCGGGGATCAGGTGGCCCCAGTCCTTGATGCCCCGGTCCCGCTTGATCGCCGACATCACCAGCCCCCCGGCAAAGCCGAGCAGCGCGATGACCAGCGCGAAGCAGGCCGTGTAGAGCGGCCCGAACGGTGTCATCCAGGACAGCGCCGCGCCCAGCAGCACGGCCGACGCCACCCCGCCGAGGAACCCTTCGCGGGTTTTCGAGGGCGACAGGGAGGGCGCGATCTTGTGCCGCCCGAACAGCTTGCCCCAGACGTATTGCAACACGTCCGAGCCCTGCACGACCACCACCAGAAAGGCGATCAGCAGGACATTGCGCCCCTCGAAGCCCGGGATCTGCAGATACAGCAGCGCCGGCACGTGAGAGACGCAGAAGATGCAGATCATGAGCGCCCATTGCGTTTCGGCCACCCGCAGCAGGAAATGTCCGGTCTCGCCGCGCAGCGCCGAGACGATGGGCATGAGCAGGAAGGCGTAGACCGGGATGAAGATCGAGAACAGCCCGTACCAGTCCGACCACACCAGCCAGTACTGCACCGGCAGCACCACGAAGAACGCCAGCGCCAGCGACCAGTGATCGGCCCGAGATTTGCGCGTCAGGGTCAGGAACTCGCGCAGCGCGGCAAAGGACAGCAGCGCGAACAGCAGCACCACCCCGGTGCGCCCGGCCAGGAACGCCAGCCCCAGCGCCACCACCATGCCCCACCAGGCCTTGATGCGCGCGTTGAGGTTGGCAACCACCGGATTGTCGCCCGGGTAGCGCCTTGCCAGGATCGCGCCGATCACCGAGGCCAGCACCAGCACCGCGCCGACCCCGGCGAGCAGGGTCAGAAGTTCCGGCCTGCCGTTCATCTTGCCTCTCCTTCCGCCAAGTCCAGCAGCGCGGCCCGCGCGCGGTCGAGAAACGGGCCCTTGGCCTCGCCCACCTGCAGGTGCAGCGGGGCGCCGAAGCGCACCGTGCAGAGCAGCGGCACCGGCACCACCTCGCCTTTCGGCATGACGTTGTTCAGGTTCGCGATCCAGACCGGCACCAGGTCGACCCCGGGCCGCGCCGCGGCGAGGTGGTACAACCCCGTGCGGAACGGCAGCAGCGCCGCTTCGGTCGTGTTGCGCGTGCCCTCGGGAAACAGGATGAGCGAGGCCCCCGCGTCCAGCGCCGCCGCCATCTGCTGCACGGGATCCTCGGTCCGGTCCTCGGGGCGGCGGTCGATCAGCACCGCGCGGAACACGTCGCGCCCGACAAAGGCCTTGACCGGCGAGGTCAGCCAGTAGTCCGCGGCGGCGACCGGCCGCGTCATGGCCCGCATCGACGGCGGGAGCACCGTCCAGATCAGCACGAAATCCCCGTTCGAGGTGTGATTGGCGTAATAGACCCGCTGGCGCGGCACCGGTTCGATCCCGTCCCAAAGGCCGCGCACCGCGGTGACGAGGCGCGCGAACAGCACGATCGCCGCCCCCGCCACGCTGGCCGCCGCCTGCCGCACCGGTCCCGTCACTGGCTGCACCTGCCCCCCCGCCGCATGCTCCAACCTCCCGCAGCATACCAGCTTTTTCGGCAAAGCGCGCAAAAACCGCAGCGCCGGGGCCGCGACCGTCCCGCGCGAAGGCGGAGGCGCCGATTCCCGCATTGCCTACCGCCCCGGGACTGCTTAACGATCATGCGGAACGATTTGCCAGCGCACAGGAACAGGGCATGACCACCACAGAGATCTTCAGCGCCGCCTTGATCGAGGCACACCGGACCGGCGCCCGGGCCGACGCGGCGGACCTGCCCGTGCCCAGCCATGCCGAAGCGCTCGAGATCCAGCGCCGGGTGCAGGACAGCATCGGCCCCGTCAGCGGCTTCAAGGTCGCCGCGCGCCCCGAAGGTCCGCCGGTCGTCGCGCCCATCCCCGCCGGCCGCACCGTGGCCTCCGGTGCCCGGATCGAGGTGGCCGACCAGCTCGGCATCGAACTCGAGATCGGGTTCGAACTGATCGCGCCGCTCTCGGGCGATCCGATGGAGCGCCCGCAGGACCACTTCCGCCCCCGCATCGTGCTGGAGCTGGTCGACACCCGCCTGACCGGCGCGGACGACGCCCCGATGAAGAAATTCGCCGACATGCAGATCAACGCCGGGCTCGTGGTCGGGCCGGTGCTCGACGGCTGGGACGGCAGCGATTTCGGCCAGATCCCGGCCTTCCTGCGCTGCGGCGACGTGCAGGTGATCGCCGGGCCGGTGACGGTTCCCGGCGGCTCGGCCCTGTCCAACCTCAAACTGTTTCTCGACCACGTGGGGGATCACTGCGGCGGCTTGCAGCCGGGGCAGATCGTCATCACCGGCTCGCTCTCGGGGATCGACTATTTCCCCGGCGGCACCGAAGTGCGCGGCTCCATCGAAGGCTTCGGCGAAGTCACCTGCCACCTGGGCTGACGGTCCCGGCGCGCGCCGCCTCGAGCCGGGATTGCGTGCGCCCGACCATGTATTCCGCCACCAGGCGCGCGGCCCGCGACAGCGACCGCCGCGCGTCGATCACCACCGAGATCGTCGGCGCCACCAGGCCCTTGTCCCGCAGCGGCAGGAACACCAGCGCGCCGCTTTCCAGCTCCGGCAGCACGTCGAGCTCCGAGGTGATCATCGCCACGTCGCCCCGTGACAGCGCCCGTTTCAGCAGTTGCAGGGAGTTGGACGCGAGCACAGGCATGTTCTCGGCAAAGAACCAGGCATAGCGCGCATCGAGATACTGCCGCGTCGGCAGCAGGGCGCTCTGCGACACCAGCGCATGACCGTTGACCCGCGCCAGCGATACCTCGCCTTCGGCGGCAAGCGGGTGGCCGGGCGCCGTGATGCAGCCGAAGCGCAGCTTGTCGGTCCAGACCACGTGCTGATGCCGCAGACGGGGCATGTTGAAGGCCATCGCCACCTCGACCGCGCCTTCGTCGAGCAGGCGCGCCGCATCCGACGGCGCGACGATGTCGAGCGCGAGCCGGATATGGGGATGCTCGGCGCGCAGCCAGGCGTGCAGATCCGCGAGCACTCCGTTGCAGAGGCTGTCCATCGCGGCCACCCGCACTGTGCCGCGCTCCTGTCCGCGCATTTCCTGAAGGTCGGTCTCGAGCCGCTCCGCATCCGCCCGCCAGCGCCGCGCCATCACCACCATCGCCTCGCCCGCCGCCGTGGCGCGCATCCCGCGCGGCAGGCGTTCGAACAGGGGCGCGCGATTGGCCTCTTCCAGCGACTTGATGTGTCGGTCTATGGCCGAGGCCGCGATGCCCAGCGCCCTCGAGGCCGCCTGGACCGAGCCGTGTTCCGCAACCGCCTCCACATACAGCAAAGGCCGCGGGACAAGGTGAAAATTCATGCAGACCGCGCCTCCGAACCATTCTCGTTTCGAGAACGGAGGATTACCCATTTTGCCATAGTTGGCAATTCAGTTCGCCTCTAGGCTCATCCCGACTCGCAACGATGGAACACTCATGAGCACGCCCTCCGCCCTCTCTTCCGCCCCGATCGCAGGCCCTTCGGCATGACGCACGACCTTGTCATAACCGGGGCCCGCGTGGTGTCGCCCGGCGGCGTCGCCGCCTGCGACATCGGGATCACCGGCGGGCGGATCGTCACGCTGGGGACCGGGCTGACCGGCGCGGAGGTGATCGACGCCACCGGACTCATCGCCATGCCGGGCGGCATCGACAGCCATGTGCACATCGCCCAGCCCTCGGGGCCCGGTGTCGAGATGGCGGACGATTTCGCCTCGGCCACCCGCTCGGCCGCCTGCGGCGGCAACACCACCGTCATGCCCTTCTGCCTGCCCGAGGACGGCCAGTCGCTGCGCGAGGCGGTGACCGCGTATCATGCCCGGGCCGAGGGCTGCTGCCTCACCGACGTGTCGTTCCACCTGATCGTGAAATCCGCCGATCCGGTCACGCTGGGCCAGGATCTGCCCGCGCTGATCGCGCAGGGGCTGACCAGCTTCAAGGTCTTCATGACCTATCAGGGGATGCGGCTCAGCGACGGCGAGATCCTGCAGGTGATGGATGTGGCCCGCGAGCAGGGCGCGCTCACCATGGTGCATGCCGAGAACGAGGAGGCGATCGAGTTCCTCCGCGACAAGGCCGAGCGCGACGGCCGCATCGCGCCCGTCCACCACGCCCGCACCCGCCCGGTGCCGGTCGAGCGCGAGGCCACCCACCGCGCCACCACGCTTGCCGAGGTGGCGGGCGTGCCGGTGATGATCGTGCATGTCTCGAACGGCGCCGCGCTGGACGAGATCGAGCGCGCCCGCGGCCGCGGTGTCCGGGTGCTGGCCGAAACCTGCCCGCAATACATCACCCTCACGGCGGACGATCTCGACAAGGCCGGGTTCGAGGGGGCGAAATGGGTCTGTTCGCCGCCGCCGCGCGACACCGGGGAACAGGCGGCGATCTGGGCCGGGCTGGAGCGGGGCGCCTTCGACGTCTTCTCCTCGGACCATTGCCCGTTCCGCTTTGCCGATCCCGCGGGCAAGGACGCCCCCGGCGCGCGCGCCTCGTTCCGCAACATCCCGAACGGCATCCCCGGCGTCGAGACGCGCCTGCCGATCCTGTTCTCGGAAGGGGTGAGCAAAGGCCGCCTGTCGCTCGAAACCTTTGCCCGGCTGACCGCGACCAACCACGCCCGGATCTACGGGCTCGAGCACAAGGGCGCGATCATGATCGGCATGGATGCGGACATCGTGCTGTGGGACCCCACCCTCACCCGCCGCATCTCCCAGTCGGATCTGCACCACGGCGCCGACTACACGCCCTGGGAAGGGTTCGAGGTCACCGGCTGGCCGGTCCGCACCATCCTGCGCGGCCATACCGTCATGGAAAACGGCACCCCCGTCGACACCGCCCCCGGTCGCCACGTGGCCCGCATCAGACCGGAGATCACCGCATGACCTGGACCCCCGTGGACGGCCGCCGCGTCGGCATGCTGACGCCCTCCTCCAACACCGTGCTGGAACCCTACACTTCGGCCATGTTCGCCCCCTTCGGCGACGAGGCCACCGCGATCTTCGGGCGCTTCCGGGTGGTCGAGATCTCCATGTCCGCAGCTTCGCAGAGCCAGTTCACGCTGGAACCCATCCTCGAAGCCGCCGACCGCCTTGCCGAGGCCAAGCCGCATCTCATCGCCTGGAACGGCACCTCCGCCTCGTGGCTCGGGCTCGACAAGGACCGCGCCCTCTGCGCCGCGATCACCGAGCGGACCGGCGTCCCCGCGACCTCGACCATCCTCGCCTACGACGCGCTGTTCCGCGCCATGGGGGTTCGGCGGCTCGGAGTGGTCACGCCCTACATCGCGGATATCGAACAGCGCATGATCGCCAACTATGCCGGACAGGGGATCGAGGTCGTCTCCTCCGCCCGGCTGGACGACAAGGGCAACTACAGCTTTGCCACCTACCCGCCGGAACAGGTGGGCGCGATGATCGAACGGGTGGCCGAGGCACGGCCCGATGCCATCGCCGTGGTCTGCACCAATTTCCGCGGCGCCCCCGTCGCGGCCCGCATCGAGGATGCCACCGGCATTCCGGTGCTCGACTCCGTCGCCGTCACGGCGGCGCACTGCCTTGCGATGACCGGGCTCGACCCGGCGCGCGTCACCGGCTGGGGAAGCGTGTTCCGCCATGCCGCCAGCCCCGATCCGTCCGGCCCGCACTAGCGGTCGCGGGCCCATCCCTCCAGACAGAACCGACCCGGGAGAGTCATCATGATCCGTACCATCCTAGCCGGCGCCGCGGCGCTGAGCGTCCTTGCCTTGCCCGTCGCCGCGCAGACCCTGCGCGTGATGGGCCAGCCGGTTGCCACCGGCCTGATCCAGAAGAACGTCGAACAGCCGTTCTTCGAGAACTTCGCCGAAGAGACCGGCCTCGACGGTTTCACCGCCGATTACCAGCCGGTCGACGTGACCGGCATCAAGGACACCGAACAGCTGCGCATCCTCAAGGACGGGCTGTTCGACATCGTGTCGCTGCGCCTGAGCCAGGTGTCGCGGGACGAGCCCACCATCCTCGGGCTCGACCTCGTCGGGCTGAACCCCGACTACGCCGCCGGCAAGGAGACCGTCGCCGCCTTTGCCCCGGTCGTCGACGCGCGGCTGCAGGAAAAGTTCAACACCAAGCTTCTCGGCGTCTGGCCCTTCGGCCCGCAGGTGCTGTTCTGCGAACCCGAGATCGCCTCGCTGGCGGATCTGAAGGGGCTGAAGGTGCGGGTCTACGACCAGAATCTGGCCGAGTTCATCAGCCTCGTCGGCGGCACCCCGGTGCCCATCGGCTTTCCCGAGGTGCAGCAGTCGCTGGCGCGCGGCGTGGTCGATTGCGCCATCACCGGCCCGTCCTCGGCCAATTCCGCCGGCTGGCCCGAGGTCAGCTCCTACACCCTGCCCATCGCCTTCCAGCTGGCGATGAACGGCTACGGCATCAACCTCGACACCTGGAACGGGCTGACGCCGGAGCAGCAGGAAAAGCTGCAGGCGGGTTTCGACACCCTGTCGGAGCGGATCTGGAGCTATTCCGAAGAACTCTTCGACGACGCGGTGAACTGCAACACCGGCGCCCAACCCTGCGAGACCGGAACCTCCTATGACCTGAAGCTGGTCGAGATCAGCGATGCCGACAAGGAACTGGTCGGGACCGCGGTGCCGGACGTCTCGTTCCCGGCGTGGAAAGAGGTCTGCGACGCCACCAACCCCGGCTGTTCGGACGCCTGGATGGAGACCGTCGGCGCGCAGCGGGGCATGTGAAGAGGCTGCGCCCGGGCCACGGCACCGGGCGCAGAAGGACGGGGCAGGAGCTTTCGGGGCGCTGCCCCGCCGCCCGTTCCGGGCGACTCCCCGGGATATTTGTCAAACCGAAGAAGGAGCGGGTCATGGACCGCCTTGCCACCTGGATCAGCCGGTTGTTCGGATGGTCGCTGCTGTTCCTGTCGGCCTTCGTGGCGCTGGAAACGCTGATGCGGAAGCTGTTCAACACCTCGTTGCAGGGGGCGGACGAACTGGGAGGCTATATCCTGGCCTTCGGCGCCTCGCTTGCCTTCATCGTGGCGATGATCGACCGGGCGCATATCCGGATCGACGTGCTGCACGCGAAATTCCCGGTGCGGATGCAGGCGGCCATCGACTGGCTGTCGGTGATCTCGCTCGGGGTGCTGGGGCTGTTCTTTCTTCATGTCGGGCGGTTCGTGATCGCGGACACGCTCGACTACGGCTCGACCGCCGCCACGCCCTGGCGCACGCCGCTGATCTGGCCGCAATCGGCCTGGTACGCGGGGCTGGCGGTGTTCGCGCTCTGCTCCTTCGTCATGGCCTGGCGGGCGAGCCGGCTGTTCCTGGCGGGGCGGCACGCGGAACTGGCCGCCGCCTTCAACCCGAAATCCGCCGAAGACGAGCTGACCGAAGAGCTCGACCAGTTGCAGGAGCGCTGAGATGGGTATCTACGACATTCTCGTGGGCTTCGTCGTGATGATGGGCCTTCTCCTGGTCGGGCTGCCGGTCGCCACGGTGATGGTGGCGATGGGCGTGGCCGGCGGCATGATCCTCTACGG
The DNA here is from genome assembly GCF_048261495.1 of Salipiger sp. Lineage (GTDB taxonomy): Bacteria > Pseudomonadota > Alphaproteobacteria > Rhodobacterales > Rhodobacteraceae > Salipiger. The sequence goes on along the minus strand of NZ_JBLXFX010000015.1, from coordinate 47,534 downwards.
GCCGGTGCTGCTGAAGAGCATGGGACCGGTGCTCTGGGGCACCTCGAACGAGCCGGTGCTGACGGCGATCCCGCTGTTCATCCTGCTGGGCGAGCTGCTGCTGCGCTCGGGGCTGGCCGATCGCATGTACGGCGCGCTGGCGTTGTGGCTGGGGCGGCTGCCGGGCGGGCTGCTGCACACCAACATCGGCTGCTGCGCGCTGTTCGCGGCGACCTCCGGCTCTTCGGTGGCGACCGCGGCGACCGTCGGCACCGTCGCGCTGCCGGCGCTGACCGAGCGGCGCTACCGGCCGTCGCGCGCGCTCGGCTCGCTCGCGGCGGGGGGGACGCTGGGCATCCTCATTCCGCCCTCGGTCAACCTGCTGGTCTACGGATCGCTCGCCAGCGTGTCGGTGGGCCAGCTGTTCATCGCGGGCGTGGTGCCGGGCATCCTGCTGACCCTGCTGTTCATGATCTTCATCGCCGTGCAGGACATCCTGTCCCACGGCGGCGCGGCGGCCGATGTCGCGGTCCCGCTCGAGGTCAAGCTGCGGGCGCTCAGGCACCTGCTTCCGGCGGCGGTGGTCTTTGCCATCGTCATGGGGTCGATCTATCTCGGCATCGCGACCCCGACCGAGAGCGCCGCGCTGGCGGTGATCGTGGCGCTGGTCTTCGTCGCGCTGGAGGGCAAGCTGACGCTGTCCTTTCTCGACATCTGCTTTCGCAAGACCGCGCGGACCACGGGGATGATCCTGCTGATCATCGTCGCCGCCTTCACGCTGAACGTGACGCTGGCGCTCGGCGGGATCACCGGGGTGATGTCGCGCTGGGTCGCGGGGCTGGGGCTGACCCCGGTCGAGCTGCTGTTCGCGCTGATGCTGTTCTACCTCGTGCTCGGCATGTTCATGGACGTGCTGTCGATGCAGGTCCTGACCATCCCCATCGTGGTGCCGATCGTCACCGCCGCCGGGATCGACCCGGTGTGGTTCGGCATCTTCGTCGTGCTGATGTGCGAGCTGGGCATGATCACCCCGCCGGTGGGCATGAACCTCTACGTCGTGCACGGGGTGCGCGGCGACAAGGGACCGTTCACCGACGTGGTGGCGGGGGCGGTTCCCTATGCCGGGCTGATGCTGCTGTTCACCTCGGCGCTGATCTTCTGGCCCGACATCGCGACATGGCTGCCGCAGGCGGTGGCACGATGAGCCGGCATCCCGACGCGACCGCCCTGCTCGGCCTCTACCGGACGGGCGAGGCCGACCCCCTCACCGTGGCCGAGGCGCACCTCGCCCGCATCGCGGCGCTCGATCCGCGGCTCAACGCCTATTCCGCGCTCTCCTCCTCCGTGCTGGAGGAGGCGCGGGCGGCGCGCGACCGCTGGGCCGCCGGGACGCCGTCGGGGCCGCTCGACGGGGTGCCGGTGATCGTCAAGGACAACCTGGTGTCCGCCGGGCTGCCCGCGGCCTGGGGCAATCCGGAACTGGCCGCGCGCCTGCCGGAGCACGACGAGGCCCCCGTCGCCGCGCTGAGGCGCGCCCGGGTCGTGATCCTCGGCAAGGGCAACACGCCGGAGTTCGCGGTCGAGGGCTACACCGGCAACACCACCTTCGGCACCACCGGCAACCCCTTCGCGCCCGCGCTGACGCCGGGCGGATCGTCGGGGGGCGTCGTCGCGGCGGTGGCATCGGGCATGGCGGTGGCCGGGCTCGGCACCGACGGCGGCGGCTCGATCCGGAGACCGGCGGGCTATACCGGGCTCTGGGGGCTGAAACCCGGCATCGGCCGCGTGCGGCGCGGCGGCGGCCTGCCGCAGGTGCTGCTCGACTTCGAGACGGTGGGGCCGATCACGCGCTCGGCGCGCGATCTCGCGCTGTTCCACGGCGTGCTGGCCGGGCGCGCGCCGCAGCCGCAGGGCGCGCCGCTGCGCATCCTTGCCGTGGCCCGGATCGGGGACGCCCCCTGCGATCCCGGCATCCGTGCCCGTTTCGACGACTCCGTCGAACGCCTGCGCGCCCTCGGCCACGAGGTCCGTGCGGGAGAGCTGCCGGTGGATCTCGCTCCGCTGAACGAGGTCTGGGGGCAGATGGCCGAGATCGGCCTCGCCCACCTTGCCAGTCGCGATCCCGCGATCCTCGGAGCGGCGGCGCAGAAGTACCGCGACATGGCCGGGCGCGGGGCGGCGGTCTCGGCGGTCACGCTCTACGAGGCGCTGTCCCGCGTCTTTGCCCTGCGCGAGGCGGTCCGCGGCCTGTGGTCCCACGACGCCATCCTGATGCCGACCGCCGCCGCGCCGCCCTGGCCCGCAGGGGATGCCTTTCCGCCGCGCATCGACGGGCAGGAGGTGGGGCCGCGCGGCCATGCGGTCTATACCGGCTGGGTCAACGCGGCGGGGCTTCCGGCGCTGGCCTTTCCGGCCGGCCTTTCGGAGGGGCTTCCGGTCGGCATGCAGCTTGTCGCCGATCACGGCGGGGAGGATGCGCTGCTCGCGGTCGCGCAGACGCTGGACATGCGGCAGGCACCGGAACCGGTGTCGGCCATGTGACGGCACACGGGGCGGTCCCGGCCCCGCTTGCCCTCCCTCCGGGTTTGTGGCTCAGTCCCGGCGAGGTGACGGACGGGGCCCGGATGCAAGCGAGTTATGATGTCGTGATCGTCGGTGGCGCGGCCATCGGGTCCTCGATCGCCTGTCACCTGACGGCGGAGGCGGGGACCGCGCCGTCGGTCCTGGTCGTGGAGCGCGACCCGAGCTATGCGCGCTCTTCGACCGCGTTGTCCTTTGCCTCGATCCGGACGCAGTTCTCGAACGCGCTGAACGTCAGGATCAGCCAGTACGGCGCCGAGGTCATCCGCGATTTCGCCACCACCATGGCGGTGGGTGCGGACCGGCCCGACCTCGGATTTCAGGCCGGGGGCTACCTTTTCCTGGCCCGCACCGAAGAGCAGGTCCGCATCCTGCGCGAGAACAACGCCGTGCAGCGCGCCTGCGGGGCCGACGTGGTGCTGTGGGACCCCGGGACGCTGTTCGCCGCCTTTCCGCACCTGCGCGGCGACGACATCCGCCTCGCCTCCTACGGGCGGGCGGGCGAGGGCTGGTTCGACAACACCGGGCTGATGAACGGCTTCCGCAACAAGGCGCGGGCGCAGGGCGCCACCTACATCCGCGACGAGGTCACGGGGCTGGATCATGCCGGCGGTCGGATCACGGCGGTCCGGCTCGCGTCGGGGGCCGTGATCGCGGCGGGGCACGTGGTCAACGCGGCGGGCCCGAGGGCGGCGCAGGTGGCGCGGATGGCCGGGCTCGACCTGCCGGTGGAACCGCGAAAGCGGACGGTCTTCGTGGTCGACTGCCAGCACGGCCCCGAGGGCAGCGCCACGGTGAACGGCGGGCGCCTGCCCCTGATGATCGACCCGAGCGGGGTCTTCTGCCGCCCCGAGGGGCGCTATTTTCTCTGCGGCTGTCCTCCCGCCGAGGATCCCGCCGTGGACCCCGGAGATTTCGAACCGCGCGATGCGGAGTTCGAAGAGATCATCTGGCCCGCGCTGGCCGAACGCTCCGAGGCCTTCGAGGCGATGAAGGTGGTCAACCGCTGGGCCGGGCATTACGCCTACAACACGCTCGACCACAACATGATCATCGGACCGCATCCCGCGATGCCGAATTTCCTGTTTGCCAACGGCTTTTCCGGGCACGGCCTGCAGCAGTCGCCCGCCGTGGGCCGGGCCATGGCCGAGCTGATCCTGCACGGCGGCTATCGCACGCTGGACCTTTCGCCGCTCGGGGTCGAACGCATCCTGGAGAATCGCCCGTTCCTCGAACAGGCGGTGATCTGAGGCGCTATTCGGCCGCCGGTTTCAGGCTGGCGATGAGGTGGTGGAATTTCTCGCCCTGCACGGCCACGTGGCCGCGCAGGGCGTCGGAGGCGCGCTCGCCATCCCCAGCGGCAAGCGCCTCGACGATCTCTTCATGTTCGGCCATGCTCTGCGCCATCCGCCCGCGAAGCCGCAGCTGGGCGCGGCGGAACGGCTTCAGGCGCCGGTGCAGGGCCAGCGCCTCTCCCTCGAGAAAGGCATTGCCGGACTGGCGGTAGATGATGCCGTGAAAGCGGCCGTTTTCGTCATAATAGGCATCGGAATCGCGCCGCTCGACGGCGGCGCGGCACTTGGCATTCGCGTCGCGCAGATCCGTCAGCGCCGCGTCCGAGATGCGCCGCGCCGCGAGCCGCCCGCAGACGGCTTCGAGCTCGGCCATGACCTCGAACATCTCGAGCAGTTGCACCGGCCCCGGCTGGCGCACGAAGACCCCGCGCCGCGGCACCTGTTCGACCAGACCGGACAGCGCGAGCCGTTGCAGCGCCTCGCGCAGCGGGGTGCGCGAGACGCCGAACCGCTCGGCCAGGCGCACCTCATCCAGCCGGTCCCCGTTGGCGAAGGTGCCGTCGAAGATCTGCTCTTCCAGTGCTTCCGCGATGCGTTCTGCCGTGCGCTTGTCCATTCCCCCGGAATACCCGCACGCCCTTCAAAATGCAATCTGGCAATTCTTGTATACAAAAAGGTTGACTCAAAAAACACCTTCCCCCACCCTCCCCGCAGGACCGGGGAATCCGGACCGATTGGGAGGAGACAATGACGATGAAACTCAGGACGGCCATCTCCGCGATGGCCCTGCTCGCAGCTGCGACCACCCTTCAGGCCGAGGAACTGCGCCTGTCCCACCAGTGGTCTGACAAGGACGTGCGCCACAAGGTTGCCCAGATCGTCGCCGACGAGGTCGCGGCGGCGGACGTGGACCTCGATATCAGGATTTTCGGCAGCCAGTCGCTGTTCAAGGCACGCGAGCAATACAACCCGCTGTCGCGCGGCCAGCTCGACATGACGGTGCTGCCGCTCAGCTACGCGGGCGGCCAGCAGCCGGCCTACAACCTCACCCTGATGCCCGGCCTGGTGAAGAACCACGACCACGCCGCGCGCCTCACCGACAGCGACTTCATGGGCGCGCTCGAAGAGATCATGGCGGGGGACGACGTGATGGTCCTGGTCCACGGCTATCTCGCGGGCGGCTTCGCCGGCAAGGACAAGTGCGTGACCGCCCCGGACGAGATTTCCGGCCTGCAGACCCGCGCGGCGGGCAAGGCGTTCGAGCAGATGCTCGCAGGGGCCGGCGCGTCGATCGCCTCCATGGCCTCGTCCGAGATCTACAATGCCATGCAGACCGGCGTGCTGGACGCGGCGAACACCTCGTCCTCGTCCTTCGTGAGCTACCGCATCTACGAGCAGGTCGCCTGCTACACGCCGCCGGGCGATTATGCGCTGTGGTTCATGTACCAGCCCCTTCTGATGAACAAGTCCACCTTCGAGGGGCTCTCCGAAGCGCAGCAGCAGGCGCTGCTCGATGCCTCGGCCAAGGCGCAGGCCTTCTACCTCGAAGAGGCCAAGAAGGAGGACGCCGAGAGCCGCGAGGTCTTCAAGGCCAACGGTGTCGAGATCGACGAGATGACCGCCGAGGAATTCGACGCCTGGCGCAAGATCGCCGAGGAGACCTCGTACAAGGCCTTCGTCGACGAGGTGCCGAACGGGCAGGAGCTTCTCGACATGGCGCTCGCCGTCGAGTGACACGACAGGGGCGGCCGGCGCGCCGCCCCGACACCCAGGGGACAGGGCAGGAGAACAGGCATGGCGGGCCAGAGCTCGGCAACGACCGCGCGCACGGGGGGCAATCCCTTTCTGCGGGCGGTGGCGGCGGTATCGACCGTGGCGGGATGGATTTCGGCGGGGATGATCGTCGCGGCGGTGGCGATCACCTGCCAGATGATCTTCATCCGCTTCGTGCTGAACGGCTCGACCGTCTGGCAGACCGAGGCGGTGGTCTACCTCGTCATCGCCGCCACGCTGCTCGGCCTGCCCTATGTGCAGCGCCTGCGCGGGCATGTGAACGTCGACCTGATCCCGCTGACCCTGGGCCCCGGCGCGCGCCGCGCCCTCGCGCTCTTCGTGCTGGTGCTGTCCATCGTCATCACCGGCGTGATGTTCTGGTACGGCTTCGAGTTCTGGCATTTCGCCTGGGAGAGGAACTGGAAATCCGACACGGTCTGGGGCGTGCGGCTGTGGATTCCCTACCTGTCGCTGCCCGTGGGCTTCGGCCTGCTGCTGTTGCAGTTCGTCGCCGACCTCGTGGCGCTGGCAACCCGCGTCGACACCCCCTTCGGCCTGGAGACCTGATCCATGGACCCGCTGATCCTGGGCGCCTTCGTCGCCATCGCCACCATCGTGGTGCTGTTTTCCGGCGTGTCCGTCGCCATGGGCCTGCTGATCGTCTCGGCCGGGTTCCTGATCGTCTTCGACGGGATGCGCTCGCTCGAACTCATGCCGGAGATCTTCTTCGGCAAGCTCGACAGCTTCGCTCTGCTGTCCATCCCGATGTTCATCATCATGGGCTCGGCGATCTCGTCGACCCGCGCGGGGGCCGACCTCTACGAGGCGCTCGAACGCTGGCTGACCCGGGTTCCGGGCGGGCTGGTGATTTCCAACCTCGGTGCCTGCGCGCTGTTCGCGGCAATGTCGGGCTCCAGCCCCGCCACCTGCGCCGCCATCGGCAAGATGGGCATCCCCGAGATGCGCAAGCGCGGCTACCCGGACGGAGTCGCCGCGGGTTCCATCGCGGCGGGCGGTACGCTGGGCATCCTGATCCCGCCCTCGGTCACCATGATCGTCTACGGCATCGCCACGGAATCCTCGATCGGGCGGCTGTTCCTGGCGGGGGTGATGCCGGGGCTGATGCTGGTCGCGCTGTTCATGGCCTGGTCGATCTATTCCACCTGGCGCTCGGGCGATGCGGCGGTGCTGTCGGCGGGCAGCTACACCTGGCGTCAGCGGATCGAGATCCTGCCCCGCGTCCTGCCCTTCCTGTTCATCATCCTCGGCGTGCTCTACGCCATGTACGGCGGCATCGCGACACCCTCCGAAACCGCCGCGGTCGGGGCGCTGCTCTGCATGATCATCGCCATGGTGATCTACAAGCTCTGGTCGCCCCGCGCGATCTGGGTGGTGCTGCGCGACAGCACCCGGGAATCGGTGATGATCCTGTTCATCATCGCGGCGGCCGGGGTGTTTTCCTACATGCTCAGCTCGCTCTTCATCACGCAGTCGGTGGCGGAATGGATCGGCACCCTGGACGTGAACCGCTGGGTGCTGATGGGCACGGTCAACGTCTTCCTGCTGATCGCGGGCTTCTTCCTGCCGCCGGTCGCGGTGATCCTGATGGCGGCGCCCATTCTTCTGCCGATCATCGAGACGGCGGGCTTCGATCCGATCTGGTTCGCGGTGGTGCTGACGATCAACATGGAAATCGGCTTGATCTCTCCGCCGGTGGGGCTCAACCTCTATGTCATCAACGGCATCGCACCCGATATCTCGCTCCGGACCATCCTGCTCGGCTCCCTGCCTTTCGTGGCCTGCATGGTGCTGGCGATCGTGCTGCTGTGCCTCTTCCCCGGCATCGCCACATGGCTGCCGGATGCCGTGATGGGAACCGCCCTGTGACACTTTTCGCCGACCTTCTGTCCACCGTCTTCGAACGCCGCCATGTGCTGGGGCCGATCCTGCGCCGCGATCCCCGCCCGACCGAGGCGCTGACGGCCGAACTGGCCGCCGCCGTCTCGGACACCGCCGGGCTGGCGACCGCGACGCGCATCCTGCAACGCTACGCCGAGATGACGGACGCGGCGAAGCTTGCCTTCTTCCGTCACCTCGCGGGCGAGATGAACCTCGATCCCGCCGCCCTGCGCGCGGCGCTGGATGCCTACGAGGCGGACCCCTCGGGGCGCACCTACCGCGCCTTCATGACCGCCTCGGAACCGCCCCGGCAGGAGCTGATCCGCCGCCTGAACCAGGTGCCGGGCGCAACCGGGCTGCTGGTGGGCATGCGCGCCGACCTGCTGCGGCTGGGCCGCGAGGAACCGGCGCTGCAGGCGCTGGACCTCGATTTCCGCCATCTCTTCCGGTCGTGGTTCAACCGCGGCTTCCTCGTGTTGCGCCCGATCAGCTGGGAAAGCCCGGCGCATATCCTGGAAAAGATCATCGCCTACGAAGCCGTGCACGCGATCCGGAGCTGGGAAGACCTGCGCCGCCGCCTTGCGCCGCCCGACCGGCGCTGCTTTGCCTTCTTCCACCCCGCCATGCCGGACGAGCCGCTGATCTTCGTCGAGGTGGCGCTGATGAAAGGGGTTCCGTCCTCGATCCGCGCGGTGCTGGACGAGGACCGCACCTCCCTGCCCCCGGCCGAGGCCGACACGGCGGTGTTCTACTCGATCTCGAACTGCCAGCCGGGGCTGGCCAGCATCTCGTTCGGCAATTCGCTCATCAAGCAGGTGGCGTCGGACCTGTCGATGGCCTTTCCCGGCCTCAAGACCTTCGTGACCCTGTCCCCGATCCCCGGCCTGATGCGCTGGCTCGAAGCCGGCAAGGTGATCTGGGACGGCAGCGACGCAAAGCGGATGCAGAGTCTCGCCGCCCATTACCTGCTGTCCGCGAAACGCCCCGACGGCACCCCGGTCGATCCCGTCGCCCGCTTCCACCTCGGCAACGGCGCGCTGGTGCATGCGGTGCATGCGGGGGCCGACACCTCGGAAAACGGGCTGCGGCAGAGCGGCGGGGCGATGGTGAACTACCTTTACGATCTCGCCCGCGTCGGCCAATACCACGACCGCTTCGCCGCAAAGGGCGAGGTGATCGCCACTTCCTCCGTGAAATCCCTCGCCGCTACGGCGGAAAAGACCCTGCCCCGCAAGGAGCCCGAGCATGACCAACCCGCTATTTGACACCTTCTTCGGCCGCCATGCAGGCAGCGAGCGCACCTTCCTGCACCTGCCCGACGGCAGCCGCCTGAGCTATGCCGCTTTCCTCGCGCTGGCCGCGCGCATGGCCCATGGCCTGACATCCTGCGGGCTGGAGCCGGGCGACCGGGTCGCCGTCCAGATCGAGAAATCCCCCGAGGCGCTGGCGCTGTATGCCGCCGCGGTGCAGGCCGGGGTGATCTTTCTGCCGCTCAATACCGCCTACACGGCGGGAGAACTTGCCTATTTCGTCGAGAACAGCGGTGCGAAGCTGCTGGTCGGCGATCCCGCCAAGCAGGCGGCGCTGGCGCCGGTGGCCGAAAGGCTGGGCACCCGGCTGGAAACCCTCGCGGCGGACGGGACGGGCAGCTTTGCCGCGATCGCCGCCGCGCAGCCCGACAGCTTCGACACGGTGGCGCGGGCCGAAGACGACCTGGCCGCCTTTCTCTATACCTCGGGCACCACGGGGCGATCCAAGGGCGCCATGCTGACGCAGGCGAACCTCATGTCCAACGCGCTGACGCTGGTCGAGCACTGGCGGTTCACCGGCGACGACGTGCTTCTGCACGCGCTGCCGATCTTTCACACCCACGGTCTGTTCGTGGCGACCAACGTGATCCTCGCCGCCGGGGGGGCGATGATCTTTCTGCCGAAACTCGATATCGACGCGCTGATCGCCTGGATGCCGAAGGCGACGACGATGATGGGCGTGCCGACCTTCTACACCCGCCTGCTCGACGACGACCGCTTCACCGGCGATCTGGCGCGGCACATGAGGCTGTTCATCTCGGGCTCCGCCCCGCTGCTGGCCGATACCCATGTCGCCTTCGAGGACCGCACCGGCCACCGCATCCTCGAACGCTACGGCATGACCGAAACCAACATGAACACCTCGAACCCCTACGAGGGCGAGCGGCGCGCCGGCACCGTGGGCTTTCCCCTGCCGGGGGTCGAGCTCAAGGTCACCGACCCGGAAACCGGTGCGGAGGTCGCGCAGGGCGCGGTGGGCCTGATCGAGGTGCGCGGCCCCAACGTCTTCAAGGGCTACTGGCAGATGCCGGAAAAGACCGCCGCCGAACTGCGCGCGGACGGCTTCTTCCTGACCGGCGACCTCGGGATGGTCGACGCGGACGGCTATGTCACCATCGTCGGGCGCAACAAGGATCTCATCATCTCGGGCGGCTACAACATCTACCCGAAGGAGATCGAGCTGGTCCTCGACGAGCAGCCCGGCGTCAGGGAAAGCGCCGTGATCGGCGTGCCGCACCCGGATTTCGGCGAAAGCGTCGTCGCCGTGCTGGTGCCGGAAAAGGGCGCCGCGCCGGACGAGGCGGCGATTGCCGAAACGGTGAGCGCCGCGCTCGCCCGGTTCAAGCACCCGCGCCGCTACGTGGTGGTCGACGAACTGCCGCGCAACACCATGGGCAAGGTGCAGAAGAACGTGCTGCGCGACACCTACAAGGACACCTTCGCGGCCCCGGCCTGAACCGGCGGCGGGCGCGGCGCGGCGCGAGCGATCTTGCACCCGGGGGCATTCCGGGGCGAAATACCGCCCGAGAGGATCCGACCATGCCAGATCACCGACCGCCGCCGCCCCTGCCCGACTTCGATCTCGACCGGTTCACGCCCTACCGCCTGGCCGTCGCCGCCCAGCGCACCAGCGAGGAACTGGCGCGGCAGTACCGCGCGCGCTTCGGCATCTCGATCCCGGAGTGGCGGGTCCTGGTGCACCTGGCGCAATCCGGCGACGTCTCTGTCCGCGACATCGAGGCCCGCGTCGCCATGGAGAAATCAAAGGTCAGCCGTGCCGCGTCGCGTCTGGAAGAGGCCGGCTACATCGTCAAGTCGATCAACAGCACCGACCGGCGGCTCGTGCGGCTTGCCCTCACCGATCGGGGCCGCAGCCTGATGGCCGATCTGCTGCCGATCGCGATGGCCTATCAGCGCGACATCGAAGCGCGGCTCGGCACGATGTTCCGCGACTTCGAAGCCGGGTTGGAACGCCTGCTCTCCCAAACCGGGTAAAACGACTATTTCCGGTTGCATTTTCTAAAGATGCAGCCTGAAAACACCAATTTCGCGTCAAAGTTTGGTCTCATTACACCGCATTATGGTTAATGCGAAATGCAGTTTTTGGGCGACGCTGTCGCTCCAGTGTGATAATGAGGAATTCACCATGTCGATCAAACCAGTAGCGGGCGCAGTTGCCCTTGCCCTCACCTTCGTGACTGCCATGCCCGCCGCGGCGGCAGAGTCCACGACCGCCAATCTCGGCGTGACCGCCGTCGTCGCGGACACCTGCATCCTGACCGCCGGCACGGCGCTTGCCTTTGCCACCATCAACACCACGCAGGCCTCGAACGAGACCGTGCCCGGCCTCGTGACCGTGGTCTGCACCGCAACCCGTCCCGGCATCACCGTCACCCTCGGCAGCGGCGAGAACGCCTCCGGCGGCAAGCGTCAGATGGAATCCACCGGCGGCGACATGCTGCCCTACGACATCTTCACCGACTCCGGCCATTCCAGCGCGGTTGCCGTCGACGGCAAGCTCTACGACGGCGCCGTCAACGCCGCCATTCCCGTGGCCCTGCCGGTCTACGGCCAGATCCCCGCGGGCAACTACAACGCCGGCGCCTACACCGATACGATCCTGGTGACCCTCAGCTACTGAGGGCCACCCAAAAAACCAAGAAACCGAAGCAGTAAAATTCAGTAACGAGGCAGACCATGACCACCACGACCTTCCGTCGCCGCGGCGTTCGCGCCGCGCTTCTGGCGGCATTCCTGATCGCGCCGCCGCTTGCCCATGCCGAAAGCGTCGCCGTTTCCCCGACGTCGCTGACGATCCCGAAACCCGCCCGGCAGACCACGCTGACGATCAAGGCCGACGGCCGTGAATCCTCGGTCGTGCAACTGCGCGTCGTGGCCTGGGACGGGCGCGACCCCTCGCACATCAAGCCGACCCGCGACGTCGTGGTCAGCCCGCCGATGGCCAAGCTGCGCCCCCGCGAGGAACTGACCGTGCGGCTCGTGCGGACCTCCAAGCGGGCGGTGCGCGGCAAGGAATGCTACCGCGTCCTCGTCGACCGGCTTCCGGGCAAGGAACAGTCCGGCCAGGCGGTCAAGCTTCAGGTCCGGCATTCCGTGCCGATGTGCTTCACGTCCTGAACCTTCAGGACCGGCTACCGGCGCGGCAGGCCCGCGCCGGACGGGGACCAGAACCATGACGATACGCGCCGGAGCGTTGGGGCTCTCTCTGTGCGCGGCTCTCGTGGGATCGGCGGCAAGACCGCAGACCACCGACGAGCTGCAGACGACTGCGTCCATCTATGATGCGGGCAGCGGAGAACCCGTGCCGCTTTTCCTGTCCGTGACGATCAACGGGCGGGACACCGAACTCGTCGCGGAATTCGAGGGCGCGCTGGACGGCAGCGACATGTCCTCCACCCGCTCGGAGCTGGAACAGCTCGGCATCCGCGCCCCGCTCGGGATTTCCAAGCAGGTGCCCCTCGACAGCATCGAGGGGCTGACCTGGCGCTACGACGAACGCGCCCAGGCGATCCACATCTCGGCCCCCTATTCCGTGCTCCTGCCCGAGGTCGTCTCGGCCGCGCGCAAGCCGGGGTTCGAACCGGCGGATGCAAGCTGGGGCGCGGCGATGAACTACTCGCTGGTCGGCGAGCACGGCTTCGGCGATGCCTATGCCAAGGCGGACGGGACGATCTTTGCCAGCCTCGACGGCTGGATCTTCGCGCCCTTCGGCCAGCTCGGTTCGACCGGGATCTACAGCCGCCCGATGTCCGGCGACGGGCCGGAGACGGCGATCCGGCTGGAAACCGCGCTCAAGATGGATCTGCCGGACAAGGCGCTGACGCTGACCTTCGGTGACTTCACCACCTCCGGTCCCACCTGGCACCGCCCGGTACGGCTCGGCGGGGTCGAGCTGCGGCGCAACTTCGACCTGCGCTCGGATCTCGTGACCGACCAGCGGCTGTCCTTCGACGGCTCGGCGGCGGTGCCCTCCTCGGTCGACGTCTTCATCGAGAACAACCGCGTCTTTTCCACCCGGATCAGCGACGGGCCGTTCCGGCTCGAAGACCTGCCGATCCAGGGCGGCGGCGACGCCCAGATCCTCGTGCGCGGGGCGGATGGACAGGTGCGGCGCGAAACCGTGTCGTTCTTTGCCGCGCCCTCGCTGCTGAAACAGGGCATGGCGGATTACTCGCTGGCCATCGGCCAGCCGCGCGAAGGGTTCGGCCTCACCTCGGACGACTACGGCGATCCGACGGTGCTGACCTCCTCGCTGCGCTACGGGCTGACCAAGCAGGTCACGGTCGAGGCGCATGTCTCGGCCACCGAAGAGCTGCAACTCTGGGGCGCCGGGCTGACCGCGGTGCCGTTCTCGCTCGCCGAGGTCTCGGTCGCGGCGGCGCAGAGCCGGTTCGCCGGGGAAACCGGAGAGTTCCTGCAACTCGGGCTGCGCACCCAGATCGGCAAGATCGACCTCAATGCCAGCACCTCCCGCACCGGCGAGGGTTTTGCCGATCTCGCCTATGTCACCGGGCTCGACTATCTCGGCGGCACTCTGGCCAGCTCCGGCTCCCTGCTCGAGGTGGCCGAACGGCAGGACGTCATTTCGCTCGGCATTCCGATCCTGAAATCCGGCCGCCGCCTCGGCCTGTCCTACGTCCGGGCCGAGCGCGAGAATTCCAGCGACCAGCTCGCCTCGGTCTCCTTCGGGGCGCCGCTCGCGGGGGGGCGCGGGTCGTTCAGCGTGAACAGCGCCTACAACTTCGAAACCGACGACACCCGGGTGTCCTTCGGCCTGTCCTGGAAACTGGGCAAGCGCACCTATGCGCAGGCCTCGGCCTATACCGACCTGCGCGGAGAGGCGACGCAGGATCTGTCGGTCAGCCGCACCATGGGCGAAGGGCTCGGCGCCTGGGGCTACCAGGTGCAGGCCGCCCGCAAGGAAGACGGCCGTACCCCGCTGCGCGCGCGCGGCGACCTGCGCGCCCGCTACGGGGAAATGGCGGTCGAGGTCCAGAGCGACAGCGGCAGCACCTACATGCGCGGGCAGCTTGACGGCGCGGTGGCCTTCACCGGCGGCGCGCTGGCCTTCGGCAACCATATCCGCGACGGCTTCGCGGTGATCGACGTCGGCGTCGAAGACGTTCCGGTCTATCTCGACAACCGCCCCGTCGCGCGCAGCAACGCCCGCGGCCGGGTGTTGGTGAACGGTCTGAATGCCTACCGGCGCAACCGCGTCTCGGTCAATGTGCGCGATCTGCCGGAACAGGCGACGCTGGGCGTGTCGGCGATCGACGTGGTGCCCTCGCGCCGCTCGGGGCAGTACCTCAGCTTCGGCGGATCGCAGGGCGGCGGGGTGCTGGTGGTGCTGCGCGACGCATCGGGCCGCGTCCTCCCGGCGGGAACCGTGGTCTATGCCAACGGCTCGGGAACCGAGACCTATGTGGGCTATGACGGCGAAACCTGGATCGAGGACGCACGGCCGCGCAACACGCTGAAGGTCGAGCTGGCCTCCGGGGGCTGCACCGCGCATTTCGCCCATGACGATGCCGGCGCCCTGCAGGATCTGATCGACCCGGTGACCTGCCGATGATGCTGCGCCTCGCCCTTGCCCTGCTGCTGGCGATGGCGGCGTTTCACCCCGGCGCGGCGCGGGCCGAAAGCTGCGAGGCGCAGGTCAGCGACCTCAGCTTCGGCGCGGTCAGCCTGCGTTCCGGGGCGGTCAACCGCAGCTCGGGAACGATCAAGGTCACCTGTTCCAACGCGCTGGTCTCGGCGGTCGGGGTCTGCCTGCGCTTCGGCGCCGGGTCCGGCGGCGCGGGGGCGAACAACAACCCGCGCTACCTGCGCGGCGGCGGTCAGGGCCTGGCCTACCAGCTGCGCCTCGGCGGCTACGGAAACGCCTTCGGCGTGATGCGGGATGTCTACATGCTGGTGCCCATCGTGCTGGGCCGGGGCAGCGCCACCCTGCCCTTCTACGGCGAGATCCTGTCGACCGGCACCGCCATCCCCACCGGCGCCTACGACTCCGTGTTTTCCGGCGCCGCCCATGTCGAGATGAGCTACGGCATCCTGAGTTGCGACCTCTTCGGCCAGAGCCAGCCGGTGCCCGCCTTTCGCGTCTCGGCCGAAGCGGTGGCAAGCTGCGAACTCGACGTGGGGTCGATGAACTTCGGACGCATCAACGGGCTGGGCACCGCGCCGGCGGATGCGACGGCCGCGATCGACATCCGCTGCACCGCGGGCACGCCCTATTCGGTGACGCTGGGCATGGGCCGGGGCGGCGGGTCGGACCCGGCCGCGCGGCGGATGTTCAACGGTCTCGGCAGCCTGACCTACGGCCTGTTCCGCGATGCCGCCCGCGCCCTGCCCTGGGGCACCGCCCCCGGTCAGACGGTTTCGGGCAGCGGCGCGGGCGGCACGCAGCGCTACGAGGTGTTCGGGCGCATCTACCAGGGGCAAACCACAAGCATCGGAACTTACACGGATTCCGTCATCGTCACGGTGAATTACTGACGCCGCCGGCCACGCGGGGCGCTGGTCAGGTCGCGCGAATTGCGCTATCGCTGCCTGTCAGGCAGGAGAGGGACGACCAGCGGATGACCCGGGCAGAGCTTGTCATCTTCGATTTCGACGGCGTGGTCGTGGACAGCGAGGTCATCAGCGCGAAGATGCTGGTGGCGGAGCTGGCGCAGCACGGCGTTTCGGTGGACCTTCCGTATATCGCGCGGCATTTCCTCGGGCGGTCCTACCCGGTGGTCATCAGCCAGATCCGCGCCGAATTCGGCATCACCCTGCCCGAGGGATTCGAGGCCGATTACCGCGCCCGGCTGTTCGAGAGCTTCCGCACCGGGCTGACCGTCATGCCCGGCCTGCGCGAGGTGCTCGGGGCGCTCCGGGTGCCCTATTGCATCGCCACCAGTTCCAGCCCCGCGCGGGTCACCCGATCCATGCAGATCGTCGGGCTGACCGAGCTGTTCGAAGGCCGCATCACCACCGCGAGCGAGGTCGCGCGCGGCAAGCCCGCGCCGGATCTGCCGCTGCGGGCGGCGGAAAAGGCCGGGGTCGCGCCAGAGCGCTGCCTGCTGATCGAGGACTCGCTCGCCGGGATCGCCTCCGGGCGCGCGGCGGGAATGGAGGTCTGGCATTTCACCGGCGGCAGTCACCTCGTCGGGCTGGATCTGCCGATCCCTCCAGAAGCGCGTCCGCACCGCCGGTTTGCGTCCTTTGCCGAAATGCCCCATCTTGGGCCGCACCTTTTCCAGCCGGAGCCGGACCATGAACCATCGCGGCCCTGACGAGACCGAGGCCCCGCAAAGCGATCTCGCCGCGCGGGCGGCCTGGCTCTACTACGTCGGCGGGATGCGGCAGGACGCCATCGCCGAAGAGCTCGGCATCTCGCGCCAGCGCGCCCAGCGCCTCGTGGCGCGGGCGCTGTCCGAGGGGCTGGTGCGGGTGCGCATCGACCATCCGATCGCCGAATGTCTCGACCTGGAACGCCGCCTGCGTCACCGCTTCGGGCTGTTGCGGGCCCGGGTCGCTCCGCGCAGCGGCGGGTCACCGGATGCGCTGCGCTCCATCGCGCCATTCGCGGCGCCGGAGCTGGAACGGATCTTTGCCGACGAGACGCCGAAGCTGCTGGCGCTCGGCACCGGGCGGACGCTGCGCGCCGTGGTCGATAACATGCAGCAGGTGCCCGGCGGGCATCACAAGGTGGTGTCGCTGATCGGCAATGTCGCGCCTGACGGGTCGGCTTCGTTCTACGAAGTCATCATGCGCATCGCCGACAAGACCGGCGCGCCGCATTACCCGATGTCGGTGCCGGTGATGGCGCGGGACGAGGCCGAATTCGCCAATTACCGCGCCCTGCCGCATGTCGTCGCCTCCCGTGCCCTGGCCGAACAGGCCGACGTCACGGTGGTCGGAATCGGCCAGATGGCCGCCGATGCCCCCCTCTACGTCGACGGGTTCATCACCTCTGACGAGCTGAAGAGCCTCCAGGATGCGGGGGCCGCGGGCGAAATCGGGGGCCATGTCTTCGATGCCGAGGGGCAATATCTGGATCATCCGCTGAACAATTTCATGGTCGGCGTGAGGGTTCCCGCGAACACCAGCCCGGTGATCTGCATTGCCGGAGGAGTGAGCAAGATCAAGGCCTTGCGCGCCGCTCTGAAGGGGCGACTGATCCAGGGCCTGATCACCGACGAACTGACTGCCGCCGAACTTCTGGGCGATTGAGCCATGCACTGCCTGCAAAACGGGCTTGACACGACTCGCTACCTCTGGTGAGCATTTGCCCATCACGCGAGCATATGCTCAGTGCCAAACGGGAGGAAATTCCATGACTTTCACACTCCGCGCCCTCATGGGCGCGTGCGCTGTTTCCGCGCTTTCCACCGCTGCCATGGCCGAAACGACAATCACGGTTGCAACCGTGAACAACGGCGACATGATCCGCATGCAGGGGTTGATGGACGACTTCAACGCCAAGCACCCCGACATCAAGGTCGAGTGGGTCACGCTGGAAGAGAACGTTCTGCGCCAGCGCGTCACCCAGGACGTCGCCACCAAGGGCGGCCAGTTCGACGTCATGACCATCGGCACCTACGAGGTTCCGATCTGGGGCGAGCGCGGCTGGCTGGTGTCGCTCGACGATCTGCCGGCCTCCTGGGATTCCGCTGACATCCTTCCGGCCATCGCGGGCGGCCTGTCCGTCGACGGCAGCCTCTATGCCGCGCCGTTCTACGGCGAAAGCTCCATGGTCATGTACCGCAAGGACCTGATGGAAAAGGCCGGGCTGACCATGCCCGACGCGCCGACCTGGGACGAGATCAAGGAAGCCGCCGCCGCGATGACCGACAAGGACGCGGGCATCTACGGCATCTGCCTGCGCGGCAAGGCCGGCTGGGGCGAGAACATGGCCTTCCTGTCGGCGATGGCCAACTCCTACGGCGCGCGCTGGTTCGACATGGACTGGAAACCCCAGTTCGACAGCGACGCCTGGAAGGCGACCCTCACCGACTATCTCGACCTGATGAACAGCTACGGCCCTCCCGGCGCGTCGTCAAACGGCTTCAACGAGAACCTGTCGCTGTTCCAGACCGGCAAGTGCGGCATGTGGATCGACGCGACCGTCGCGGCCTCCTTCGTGACCAACCCGACCGACAGCTCGGTCGCCGACCAGGTCGGCTTCGCGCTGGCACCGGACAAGGGTCTCGGCAAGCGCGGCAACTGGCTCTGGGCCTGGAACCTCGGCATCCCCGCGGGCACCCAGAACGAGGACGCCGCCAAGACCTTCGTGGAATGGGCGACCTCCAAGGAATACACCGCCCTCGTCGCCGAGAAGGAAGGCTGGGCCAACGTTCCCCCGGGCACCCGCACCTCGCTCTACGAGAACCAGAACTACCTGGACGCCGCCCCCTTCGCGCAGATGACGCTGGAATCGATCAACGCGGCGGACCCGCAGAACCCGACCGTGGACGAAGTTCCCTATGTCGGCGTGCAGTTCGTGGCGATCCCGGAATTCCAGGGCATCGGCACGGCCGTGGGCCAGCAGTTCTCGGCAGCCCTTGCCGGTCAGGTGACGGCTGAGCAGGCGCTCGCCAACGCACAACAACTCACCGAGCGTGAGATGATGAAGGCCGGTTACATCAAGTAACCGCCTCCTCCCTGGCGCGGGCCGCATCGTCGGTCCGCGTCCCTTTTCCCTGCGCCCGAACCCGACCGGACTGCCGCCCCCGCCGTGCCCCGCGCGCACGGACCGCCGCCGCGTCCCTTTCCTCCGGTTCCGGGCGTGTCACACCGACCAGACGAGAGACCCGCGCCATGGCCACCCAGCATTCCCGCGCCGCCGCGAGGCTGATGATCTCTCCCGCCGTTCTGCTCTTGCTCGGCTGGATGATCGTGCCGCTGTCGATGACGCTCTATTTTTCCTTTCTGCGCTACAACCTGCTCATGCCGGGGATGGAGGAATGGACGGGCTTCACCAACTACCGTTTCTTCCTGACCGACCCCGCATTCTTTTCCGCGCTGTGGAACACCATCGCGCTGGTCGTCGGCGTGCTCATCATCACGGTGATCGGCGGCACGCTGCTCGCGCTGCTGATGGATCAGCCGTTCTGGGGCCAGGGCATCGTGCGCATCCTGGTGATCGCGCCCTTCTTCGTCATGCCGACGGTGTCGGCGCTGGTCTGGAAGAACATGTTCATGAACCCGGTGAACGGGCTTTTCGGGCATCTCGCCAATTTCCTCGGCCTGCAACCCTATGATTTCCTGAGCCAGGCACCGCTGATGTCGATCATCGGCATCGTCAGCTGGCAATGGCTGCCCTTCGCCACGCTGATCCTGCTCACCGCGCTGCAATCGCTCGACCAGGAACAGCTGGAGGCCGCCGAGATGGACGGCGCCAGCGCCCTGTCGCGGTTCTTCTACATCATGGTGCCGCACCTCGCCCGCGCCATCACCGTCGTGATCCTGATCCAGACGATCTTCCTGCTGTCGGTCTTTGCCGAGATCCTCGTCACCACCAACGGCGGACCGGGCACGGCCTCGACCAACCTCACCTACCTCGTCTACGTGCAGTCACTGCTGCAGTTCGACGTGGGCGGAGGCTCCGCCGGTGGCGTCGTCGCCATCATCCTCGCCAACATCGTTGCGATCTTCCTGATGCGGATGATCGGCAAGAACCTCGACGCCTGAGGGAGGGAGCATCATGGCCCGCGCCGTAACAAACCAACGCAAGGCGATCGTGACTGTCGTCGCCTGGATCGTCGGACTCGCGATCTTCTTCCCGATCCTCTGGATCATCATCCTGTCGTTCAAGACCGAGGGCGACGCCATCAAGACCCCGATCGAGGTCCTGACCTCGCAATGGACGCTGGAAAGCTACGCCACCGTGCAGGAGCGGTCGAACTACTTCCGCCACTTCTGGAACTCGGTGATCCTGTCGGTGGGCTCGACGGTGATCGGCCTGATCATCGCCGTGCCGGCCGCCTGGGCCATGGCCTTCGTCCCCGGCAAGCGCACCAAGGACGTGCTGATGTGGATGCTCAGCACCAAGATGCTGCCCCCCGTGGGCGTGCTGGTGCCGATCTACCTGCTGTTCCGCAACCTCGGGCTGCTGGACACGCGCATCGGCCTGGTGATCGTGCTGACGCTGATCAACCTGCCGATCATCGTCTGGATGCTCTACACCTACTTCCGCGAGATCCCCGGCGAGATCCTCGAAGCCGCGCGGATGGACGGGGCGAGCCTCAGGGACGAGATCATCCACGTCCTCACCCCCATGGCCGTGCCGGGCATCGCCTCGACGCTGCTGCTGAACATCATCCTCGCCTGGAACGAGGCGTTCTGGACGCTGAACCTCACGGCCGCCAAGGCCGCGCCGCTCACCGCCTTCATCGCCTCCTATTCCAGCCCGGAGGGACTGTTCTACGCCAAGCTTTCGGCGGCCTCGACCATGGCCATCGCACCGATCCTCATCATGGGCTGGTTCAGCCAGAAACAACTTGTCCGCGGCCTGACCTTCGGCGCGGTGAAATAAGGGGGGACCATTCACATGGGACGCATTACACTCGACAAGGTGACGAAGAGCTTCGGTGAAGTGAACGTCATCCCGCCGCTGGACCTGACCATCGACGATGGCGAGTTCGTGGTCTTCGTCGGCCCCTCGGGCTGCGGCAAGTCCACCCTGCTGCGCCTGATCGCGGGGCTGGAGGACGTGACCTCGGGTCAGATCCGCATCAACGGCAACGACGCCACCGACCTGCCCCCCGCCAAGCGAGGGCTGGCCATGGTGTTCCAGAGCTACGCGCTCTACCCCCACATGTCGGTGCGCAAGAACATCGCCTTCCCGATGAAGATGGCAGGCATGCCCGAGGACGAGCAGAAGCGACGGATCGACTCCGCCGCCAAGGCGCTGAACCTCACGGACTACCTCGACCGCCGTCCCGGCCAGCTTTCGGGCGGCCAGCGGCAGCGCGTCGCCATCGGCCGCGCCATCGTGCGCGAGCCCGATGCCTTCCTCTTCGACGAGCCGCTGTCGAACCTCGACGCGGCGCTGCGGGTGGGCATGCGGCTCGAGATCATGGAACTGCACAAGCGCCTGGCCACCACGATGATCTACGTCACCCACGACCAGGTCGAGGCGATGACCATGGCCGACAAGATCGTGGTGCTGCGCGCCGGCTACATCGAGCAGGTGGGCTCGCCCCTGGAGCTCTACCACGCACCGCGGAACGAGTTCGTGGCGGGCTTCATCGGCTCCCCCAAGATGAACATCTTCGGAGGCAACGCGGCGGCCCAGCACGGCGCGGCCAAGATGGGCGTGCGCCCGGAACACATCGCCGCCTCGACCACCAGCGGCACCTGGCAGGGCCGGGTCGGCGTGGCCGAGCACCTCGGCTCGGACACCTTCCTGCATGTCCACGACACCGGACTGACCGAAACCATGACCGTCCGCGTCGACGGCGAACTGCCGGTCAAGCACGGCGACACCATCTTCCTCACGCCCGACGAAACCAAGGTGCACCGCTTCGACGACAAGGGGCTCCGCGCATGACACGCCTGACCGGCAAGACCGCGCTGATCACCGGGGCCGCCCGCGGCATCGGCGAGGCCTTTGCCCGCGCCTACGTGGCCGAAGGCGCGCGCGTGGCGATTGCCGACATCGACATCGCCCGCGCCCGCGAAACCGCCGCCGCCATCGGCGAGGGCTGCATCGCGGTCGAAATGGACGTCTCCCGGCAGGCCGGCATCGACACCGCCGTGGCGGAAACCGTCGCGCAGCTCGGCCGTATCGACATCCTGGTCAACAACGCCGCGCTGTTCACCGCCGCGCCGCTGGTCGAGATCACGCGCGCCGATTACGACCGGGTGTTCTCGATCAACGTCGCCGGCGTGCTGTTCACCATGCAGGCGGTGGCGAAGCACATGATCGACGCGGGCGTGAAGGGCCGGATCATCAACATGGCCTCGCAGGCGGGGCGCCGGGGCGAATCGCTGGTGGGGGTCTACTGCGCCTCCAAGGCGGCGGTGATCTCGATCACCCAGAGCGCCGGGCTGAACCTGATCCGGCACGGCATCAACGTCAACGCCATCGCCCCCGGCGTGGTCGACGGCGAACACTGGGACGGCGTCGACGCCTTCTTCGCGAAATACGAGGGCAAGGCCCCCGGTCAGAAGAAGCGCGAGGTCGGCGAGTCCGTCCCCTTCGGCCGCATGGGCACCGCCGACGACCTCACGGGCATGGCGGTGTTCCTGGCCAGCGACGACGCCGAGTACATCGTGGCCCAGACATACAATGTCGACGGCGGCCAGTGGATGAGCTGACCGTCCCACCGACGGATCAAACGGAGGCAAAAATGAAACTGCTCCAGACCCGACTGGACGCGCTCGACCCGCGCGTCGCCCTGCCCTCCTACGACCGCACGGCGCTGAGCCATGGCATCGTGCACGTGGGCCTGGGCAATTTTCACCGCGCGCACCAGGCGGTCTATCTCGACGACCTGTTCAACAAGGGGCTGGATCACGACTGGGCGCTCTGCGGTGCGGGGGTCCGGGCACCGGATGCCCGCATGCGCGAGACGCTGCTGGCGCAGGACTGCCTGTCGACGGTCATCGAGCTCGGCCCCGAGGGACAGAGCGCGCGCATCACCGGCGCGATGATCGACTTCGTCGAGGTCGCGCCCGCGAACGGTCCGCTGATCGCACGGATGGCCGACCCCGCCACCCGCATCGTTTCGCTCACCGTGACCGAGGGCGGCTACTATGTCGATCCGGCCACCGGCACCTTCGATCCGACGCATCCCGACATCGTCGCCGACGGCCGCGCGCCGGACGCTCCCGGCACCGTCTTCGGCGCCATCGTCGCGGCGCTGCGGGCACGCCGCGAGGCGGGCACCCCGCCCTTCACCGTGATGAGCTGCGACAACATCCCCGGCAACGGCGACGTGACGCGCGATGCGGTGACCGGCACCGCGCGCCTCTCCGATCCCGGCTTCGCGGACTGGATCATCGCCCGGGTCGCCTTCCCCAATTCCATGGTCGACCGCATCACCCCCGCCACCACCGACACCGAACGCGCCATCGCCGCGGACTTCGGCATCGAGGACCCGGTGGTCGTCACCTGCGAACCCTTCCGCCAGTGGGTGATGGAGGACAATTTCCCGCAGGGTCGTCCCCGGCTGGAAGAGGTCGGCGTGACCTTCACGGACGACGTGCACGCCTACGAGCGGATGAAGATCCGCATCCTCAACGGCGGGCATGCGATCATCGCCTATTCCGGTGCGCTGCTCGGCTGCCGGCTGGCGGACGAGGCGATGGCCCACCCGCTGGTGCATGCCTTCTTCCGCAAGGTCGAGGAGGAGGAGGTGCTGCCCCACGTCCACGCGGTGCCCGAGTTCACCCCCGAAGCCTATCTCGAACTGATCGACACGCGCTTCTCCAACCCGGCGGTCAAGGACACCACGCGCAGGCTCTGCCTCGACGGTTCCAACCGGCAGCCGAAATTCATCGTGCCCTCGATCGCGGACGGGCTGCGGTCGGGTGTCCCGATCGACGGGCTGGCGCTGGAATCCGCGCTCTGGTGCCGCTACTGCGCCGGAACGATGGAGGACGGCAGCCCCATCGCCCCCAACGATCCGGACTGGAGCCGGCTTGTGCAACTCTCGGCGGCGGCGGTCGACCGCCCGAAAGCATGGCTTGAACAACACAGCGTCTACGGCGAAATTGCCGGCGATTCGTCCTTTGAGGTACGTTTCGCATTCTGGTTGCGCCGGGTCCTGGAGGACGGGGTCGCCGCAGCCGTCACCTCCTACCTGAAAGGCTGACCCATGGCATTTCTCGGCATCGACCTTGGCACTTCGGGGCTGCGCGCCCTGCTGACCGATGACGAGGGCGCCCCCGTCGCCTCGGCCGAACGCCACTATGAGGTGTCCCACCTGCATTCGGGCTGGTCCGAACAGGACCCCGCCGACTGGATCGCCGCGCTCGACGCGGCGGTCGAGGAGCTGAAGGCGCGCCCGGAATGGCCCGGTCTGCGCGGCATCGGCGTGGCGGGCCACATGCACGGCGCCACCCTGCTCGACGACCGGGACCGGGTGATCCGGCCCTGCATCCTGTGGAACGACACCCGCAGCTTTGCCGAAGCGGCGACGCTGGACGCGACGCCGCGGGTCCGCGACCTGTCGGGCAACATCGTCTTTCCCGGCTTCACCGCGCCCAAGCTGGAGTGGCTGCGCACGCACGAGCCCGAGGCCTTTGCCCGCACCGCCCGCGTGCTCCTGCCGGCCGCCTATCTCAACTGGTACCTGACCGGAGACCACGTCGCCGACATGTCCGACAGCGCGGGCACCTCCTGGCTCGACGTCGGCGGGCGCGACTGGTCGGAGTTGCTGCTTTCCGCCGGGCACATGCGGCGGGATCAGATGCCGCGCCTCGTCGAAGGCTGCGACGCGGCAGGCACGCTGCGTGCCGAGCTTGCCACCCGATGGGGCGTCGGCACGGTGATCGTGGCGGGCGGCGCGGGAGACAATGCCGCGGCGGCCTGCGGCACCGGCGTGCTGCGGGAAGGCGACGGTTTCGTCTCGCTCGGGACCTCCGGCGTGCTGCTCGCTGCCCGCGACGGTTATCATCCGGACCCGGACAGCGCGCTGCACACCTTCTGCCACGCGGTGCCGGGGCAGTGGTACCAGATGGGGGTGATGCTCTCCTGCACCGACAGCCTGAACTGGCTCGCCCGGATCTCGGGCAAGCGGCCGTCCGAACTGACCGCCCCGCTCGGCGAATGCCTCAAGGCCCCGGGCCGCGTCCGTTTCCTGCCCTACCTCTCGGGCGAGCGCACCCCGCACAACGACGCCGCGATCCGCGGTGCCTTCACCGGCATCGGCGCCGAGACCGGGCTCGACGATCTCACCCGCGCGGTGCTCGAAGGCGTGAGCTTCGGCCTGCGCGACAGCGCCGAGGCGCTGCGCGGCGCGGGCGCGGACCTGCGACACCTGCTGGCCATCGGCGGCGGCAGCGCCTCGCGCTACTGGCTCCGGCTGATCGCGACCGTGCTGAACGTGCCCCTGCACCTGCCCGCGGCCGGCGAATTCGGCGCGGCCCTCGGGGCCGCACGCCTGGGACGGCTCGCCGCGACGAAGGAAGCGCCGGCGGATGTCATGACGGCGCCGGAGACGGGCGAGGTGATCGAACCGGTCGCCGATCTCGTGGCGGCCTTCGACGAGGCCTATCACCGCTTCGGCCCGGCCTATCACGGGGTGAAGGCCATCCAGTAAGAGGGGCGCTGCCCCGGCCGCCTGCGGCGTCCTCCCCGGGATATTTGAAGCCAGAAGAAGATCAGGGGCGGTCCCCCCGGGTTTCTTCTGGCCCAAAATATCCCCGCCGGAGGCATCTTTTTCGGGGCAACGCCCGCCTATCCCGCGATGCGGACGAGGTGGTTGTCCCAGGCATCCTCGGCGCGGCGCAGCGGCGCGGTTTCTGCCCCGGTCACCAGCATCAGCCCGCCGAGCCCGTCGCTGGCCATGTAACCGCGCTCGTGGGTGGCGAGGCCGCAGACGTCGGTGCGCGACACTGCTCCTAGGAAGGCGCCGGTTTCGGAGAACCGGTGCAGGCGCCCGCCGCGGGGCGAGGTGATGGCGATTTCCGATCCGTCGCCGCAAAAGGCGATGCTTCCGGCATATCCGTCCATCACCAGTTCGTCGCCGAACGGAGCGTCGCAGAGCCGCGCCGGCTCGCCGCGCCGGTGCAGGCCGAGAAGCGGCGGGGCGGCGCCTTCTTCGCCCTGCCATTGCATCGCAAAGCCGACCAGCCCGTCGGGCCGCAGGGCGAGGTGGCGGATGGAGTTCCGGTGCAGTTCCGGCTCGAGCACGACCTGGTCGAGCAGGGTGCCGCCGAAATCGACATAGGACAGGCTGGCCTGCATCGTGTCGACGTTCAGCACGGCGCGGTCCCAGGCATCGGTCAGCAGACCGCCATTGGCGATGACGAGGCTGCGGCCATCGGGCATCAGGCGCAATTCATGCGGGCCGATGCCGTGGGTCGGCAGTTCCCCGATGCGGGCATATCCGTTGCGCACGTCCCAGACCCCGACCAGCCCGGTGCTGCCGTCGGCCATCTGCTCGGAAGTGAACAGCAGCGAGCCGTCCGAGGCATAGGCCCCGTGACCGTTGACCTGGCGCCCCTCCGGCGGGGTCAGCTCGTGCAGCAGCGTGCCGTCCCGGCAGTCGATGACCAGGGCATAGCGGCCGGGGCGGCGGGCAAAGCCCACGGCCTCGGCGCGCGTGGGGTGGGCGCAGGCGGCATGGCCGCGCGCCGGCAGCGGCAGGCGGAAGGCTTCGGTCGCGTCGTCGCGCAGGCCGACCAGCACGAAGCTGCCGTCCGCCTCCCGTGCCGCCGCGAGATAGGTCGGATCGCCCACCGAGGCCCAGCCGGTCGCGGGGGCGGCGGAGGCGGCAAGAAGGCTGGCGAGGAAGGTGCGGCGTGAGGTGGTCATGGGTCAGTCTCCGTCCCCGGAATTGAAGCCGGGGGTGATGCCGAGCCGGACACCGATCTCGGTTTCGATGGCGTCGCGCACCGAGCGCACGCTCTGTTGGAGGATCTCGACGTGCAGCCGCCCGGAGGGATCGTCGACGCTCTGAAGGGCGGGGTCCTCGACCTTGGCCGCCTCGGCCCGGACGCGCTCCAGCGCGGCATCGGTCGCGGGCAGGTCGGTGTCGGACAACGCCCGCGCCAGGCTCACCGCGGCCTCGGTATCGAGCACCACGTTGCGCAGCGAGCGGCCCGAGCGCCAGGCTTCGGCGCGGGTCGGGCGGGGGCGGTCGAAGGTGCCGAGCGGACGGCCGAGACGATTGTCGGCGGTGAATTCCAGACCGGTCAGGATCTGGGTGTAGATCGCCCGCACCGCCTCGCCTTCGGTCATGAAGGTGGCGTTGCCCTCGGCCCCGGCCGAGGTCAGCACATCGGCGTATTGCTCGCGCCAGGCGGCGTCGAGTGCCCCGGCCTGCCGGGCGAGGTCGCGCGTGATCGTGCGCACCAGCGCGCAGGAATAATCGCCCTCGGCATAGCCGGCATAGGCGGGATCGTAGAGCATGAGGTCGAGCGCGAAGAGCCCTCGGGCGGCGATGGAGGTGTCCGCGAAGGCCACGGGATCGCGACCGACCGGGTCCTCGTCGGCGATCAGGCGGGACAGGGTCTTGGGGGTGAACCCGCGCGTGTCCGGCCAGAACTCGATGGACAGCACGCCGGTTTCGGAGGGGCCGATGCGGATGTCGCCCACCGCGGTCCAGGCGTCGAAAGCGGCCTGGTAGGCGGGCTGCACGGCTTCGGGCGCACAGTCGGCGGCGGCGGTTTCGGCCATTTCCGTCGCGGCTTCGTCGAAGCGGGCGAGACCGGGAAGGATATGCAGGTCCAGCGCCTCCTGCACCCCGGCCTGTGCCGGAAGGGCGAGGCAGAGGGCGACGAGGGAGGGGATGAGGGGTCGTGTCATTCAGAGGCTCTCCAGAAAGCGGATGAGGGCGGCGCGGTCGGGCGGCGGCATGGAGATCACGCGGTCGCGCGGCGCGGCGGCTTCGCCACCATGCCACAGGATCGCCTCGAGAATCGAGCGGGCGCGACCATCGTGCAGGTAGGACCCATTGCCGCTGACCCGTTCGGTCAGCCCGATGCCCCAGAGCGGCGCAGTGCGCCACTCGCGCCCGGTCGCGCGGCCTTCGGGGCGGTTGTCGGCCAGCCCGTCGCCCATGTCGTGCAACAGCAGGTCGCTGTAGGGCCAGATCAGCTGAAAGCTCTGCGCGGGCCGGTCCGCCAGTCGCGCGGTGACGAATTTCGGCACGTGGCAGGCGGCGCAGCCGGTTTCGTGAAAGACCCGCTTGCCGTGCAGCACCTCGGGCTCGCCTTCGCCGCGCCGGGCGGGCACGGCGAGGTTGCGGCTGTAGAAGGTCACGACGTCCAGCGCCGGGCGGTCGATCTCGAACCCGCGCGCATCCCCCGCCCCGCCCGGCGCGCCGCGGCAGGCCATCTGGTTGGCGGTGCAATCGCCCCAGATCGCCGGATGCAGCGGGCTGGAGATGCCCATGTCCCCGGCAAAGGCAAAGGCGGTCTGCTCGGAGACCGTCGGCACCCCGGCCTTCCAGCCGAAGCGGCCCAGCACGGAGCGGTCGAAGGCCACCGAGCGTACGATCGCCGCGCGTCCGGAAATGCCGTCTCCGTCGGCATCCTCCGGGTCTTCGTGGGCGAGGATATCCGCGGCCGGTATCGCCTCCAGCAGGCCGAGGCCGATCATCTGGGGCGCGACGCGGGGCGACAGCATCGCCCCCGGCGCCAGCGGGCCGTAGCCGGGGCTTTCGACATCATAGGAGGGTTTGCGCAGGCTGGCGGTCTCTCCACCCGAGAGGGCGACGGCGATCTCTTCGTACCGCACGCCGAGCCGGAATTCGGCGGCGTGGCCGGGGGTGGCGAAATCCTGAAGCTGCGCGCCATAGACCGGATCGGGGGCGGTGGCGATCCAGTCGGGAATGTCGGTCGGGACCTCGTCCGAGGGGACGGAAACGCGCAGCACCATGGACACGGCGGAATCCCCGGGCCCGTCCGGCGCGTGGCCGCGCCCGTCCTTCACGTGGCAGCTCCGGCAGGCGCGCGCGTTGTAGAGCGGACCCAGCCCGTCGGAGGCCAGCGTCGAGGAGGGCGACGACACCCAGAGCTTGCGGAACAGCCCCCTGCCGAGCGTGAAATCGGCGGCGCGCCCCGCTTCGAGGTTGGCGGAGGGCTGCGAGAACGCCTCCGCATCGCGGCGCGCACGCACGGTCGCGGCCCCGGCGGGGCGGGCCTCGAACGGTTCGGGGGCGGAGAAATCCGTCACGGGTGCAAGCACGGCGGCGATGCGCGCCGCTTCCTCGGCAGTCCGGGGGATGACGGTCAGGTGGGGGTCGCCTGGGTCGGGCAGGGTCGTCGCGG
This sequence comes from Salipiger sp., assembly GCF_048261495.1. GTDB lineage: Bacteria > Pseudomonadota > Alphaproteobacteria > Rhodobacterales > Rhodobacteraceae > Salipiger. Next base: position 18,745 of record NZ_JBLXFX010000015.1, on the reverse strand, counting down.
CGGAAAGGCCACCGCCCAGACAAAGGGCGGCGGCAAGAACGGCCTTACTCGGCCTCGTCCATCGGCGAGGCGTTGAGAAGCGCATATTTCTCCGCTCCAAGCGTTTCGAAGAGATCGAGCTGGGTTTCGAGAAAGTCGATGTGACCTTCCTCGTCCGCCATCAGTTCCTCGAAGAGCTTCATGGAAATGAAGTCCCCGATCTCGTTGCAGTATTTGCGCGCCTCGGCGTAGAGCGCACGTGCCTCCTGCTCCGCGGCCAGATCGGCCTCGAGCGTCTCCTTCGGAGTCTGGCCGATTCGCAGCGGGTCGAGCTTCTGCAGGTTGGGGTGCCCGCCGAGGAACAGGATCCGCGCGATCAGCTTGTCCGCGTGGTGCATCTCCTCGATGCTTTCCTCGCGGCTCTTCTTGGCCATGCGGCCGAGGCCCCAGTCTTCCTGAAGGCGGAAATGCAGCCAGTACTGGCTGACCGCGGTCAGTTCAGAGCGAAGTGCCCTGTTGAGATAGTCGATGGCCTTCTCGTCGCCCTTCATGCCTCTCTCCCTGTGTTGGTCCGCGGCGCTGACGCAGGCCGCGGAGGTGCATGGGTACTTCCAGATTATCGTTTCCACGCATGGTTGAAAGGAAAAGCGGCATGCATCCGCCGCAATCCGCCTTCTTGCCGAGCGCGTGGTAGATCTTTCCGGGGGTGATGATCGTCTGCGGATCCGCCGTGCGCATCCAGTCGATGGCGGCGTTGATGTCGCGGTCCGAGATGTTCTGGCAGCTGCAGACGATCATCGTGGTTCCTCCGGTTTACTGGAAGACAGAGGCCGGGTTGTCGAGGCTGTCGGAGCCTTCGAATTCGATCTGGTCGAGGTCGAGCGCGCTCACCACGCGTTCGATGCTGCGGGTCTGGTCGACGAGCCCGTCGACGACACCCATGATGAGCGTCTCGCCCTTTTCGTTGCCCGCTTCGAGCATCTGGTCATAGGCAAAACCGCCTTCGGCCGCATCGCGCAGCGCGGTCAGCGCGGACATGGTCGCGTCGAGCTTGGTCTTGACCTCGGTATCGAGCGCGGGGTCCTTGGCGGCGACGAGTTCCGACAGCGACGGCCCTTCGACCTTGGAGCCGTCCACGCGGGTGTAGGAACCGAGATAGACGTTCTGGATTCCCACGCCGTCGTAATAGTGGCTCATGTGGGTGTTGTCGGAGAAGCAATCGTGCTCTTCCTCGGGGTCGTTCAGCATCAGGCCGAGGCGCACCCGCTCGCCCGCAAGCTCGCCATAGGAAAGAGAGCCCATGCCGGTCAGCATCGCGGCCACGCCCGCATCGGGGTTTTCCATCAGCGCTGCGCGCGCCTTCCCGTCCTCGGTCCAGTTGCCGACCATGGTCTCCAGATCCTCGACCAGCAGCGCGGTCGCCGCTTCGAGATAGGCGGCACGGCGGTCGCAATGGCCGTTGGTGCAGGCATCGCCCTGCGCGTAGTCGGTGAAGGGACGGTCGCCCGCGCCCGGCCCGGTGCCGTTCAGATCCTGCCCCCAGAGCAGGAATTCGATGGCGTGATACCCGCGCGCGACATTGGTCTCGACGCCGTCGGCCTCGTTCAGGGTGTCGGCGATCAGCGCGGGGGTGATCTCGGTCGCGTCGACCTCCTCGCCGGCGATGGTCAGGGTCGGCGAGGCGACGATATTGACCGCCGCGAGCGGGTTCTCATCGGTCGCGCCGCCGTACCCGGCATCCACGTAGTCGATCAGGCCTTCGTCGAGCGGCCAGGCGTTCACCTTGCCCTCCCAGTCGTCCACGATCGGGTTGCCGAACCGGAACACCTCGGTCTGCTGATAGGACGGGCGCGCGGCGCGCCAGGCCTCGCGGGCAGCGGTCAGCGTCGCTTCGGACGGGTCGGCCACCAGCGCGTCGACGGCCGCCTTCAGGGCTTCGGCGGTGGTCAGGCTGTCCTCGTAGCCCGCCAGGGCGATGTCGGCATAGGTGTCGAGCACCGCCGCCTTGTCGTCCGCCGCCAGCGCGGGGGCGGCGATCAGCAGGGCAAGGCCCGAAGTCAGTAGGCATTTCATGGGGTCGTTCCTCGTTGGCTTGTCATTCTTGTCTTGGCTGGCGAAGCGCGCTCATTTGGTCAGGATCAGCTTGCCGGCCTTGGTGATCCGCAGGGTGTAGATCTGACCGTCCAGGTCGATCTCGGCGATATTGCCCCCTTCGGTCAGGGAGCGGGCATCGTGACGGGCAACGACCGGCGTCGCGGTTTCCCGGTTCAACCTTGCTTCCATCATCTGTCTGCCCTCCGCAGTTCGATGCGGTCCAGCAGGAGTTCCAGCCCCGCCGCATCCGGCCAAAGGCCGCTCCGCATCATCGCCATCGTCTCGCTCAACTCGTCTCGCATCGGGCGCACCTCGGTGCGCGGGTCCTGTCCGGTCATCGTCAGCCTCCATGTGGTCGCATCACTGGATCGGGCTTCCCTGCCAGAGGCGTGGGGTGGCTGGATGCCCCCATAACTGAGCAAAAGAATCGGAATTGTCAACCTGACTATTTCACTCGCCTTTCATCCGGCGCCATTCCGGCAAGGGTTCCGGTTGTGTTCCGCCCGATTCCCGGGCAATCCTCCGCCGTGAAGGAGCGCCCATGTCCGACATCCGCCTTGTTCACGCGTCCGATCTTCATCTCGGCCGCCGGTTCGCCGCCCTCCCCGAGGATATCCGCCACCGGCTGGTCGAGGCGCGGCATGCCGCGCTCGGCCGACTCGCGCAGGCGGCACGGGATCACGGCGCAGGGCACATCCTGCTGGCCGGGGACAGTTTCGACAGCGGCACGCCGTCTGCACGGGTGCTGGCGCAGGCGCTTGCCGCCATCGCCGCCGACCCCGCCCTGACCTGGTGGATGCTGCCGGGCAACCACGACAGCCTCGCCGAAGAGGAACTCTGGTCGGCGATCGCCCGGCGCGGGCCCGAAAACCTGCGGCTGCTGACCGACAGCGCCCCGCAGGAGATCGCGCCCGGCGTCACCCTGCTGCCCGCCCCCCTGCCCCGGCGCTATCCCGGGCGCGACCTGACCCGCTGGATGACGGACGCGGCGACCGCCGAGGGCACGCTGCGCATCGGCCTCGCCCACGGGGCGATCCGCAGCTTCGAGGAAGAGGCCCTGCGCGCGGACGAGGTCATCCCCCCCGACCGGGCCGCGACGGCGGGGCTCGACTATCTCGGGCTCGGGGATTGGCACGGGCAGATGCGCATCGATGCGCGCTGCTGGTACTCCGGGACACCGGAACGGGACGGGTTCCGGCACGGCGGCCGGGGCGCCTGTCTGGCCATCACCCTCGCCGGGCGCGGCCACCCTCCCGAGGTGACGCCTGTCGAGACCGGCAGCTTCGACTGGCAGGACGTAGCGCTCCCGCTGCTTCCCGGAGAGGATGGCGCGGCGGCGCTTGCCGGGGCCCTTCCCGCCACCGGACAGGCGCGGCGCGACATGCTGCTCAGGATCGCGGCGCAGGGCCGCGCGACGCTGTCCGCGCGTGCCGATCTCGACCGCGCGGCCGAGGCGGTCTCGCACGAATTCGGCTATTTCGCGCTCGACACCGGGGGGCTTGCGACCGAGGTCGAGGCGACCGACCTCGACCTCATCGACCGCGGCGGGGCGCTGCGGGTCGCCGCCGAACGGCTTGCCGCCAGGGCCCGCGATCCCGAAGCGACGGAGCGCGACCGCGAAATCGCCTCGACCGCGCTCAACCGCCTGTTCGGGCTGCTGTCGGGAGAGGACGCATGAGGCTTCTGTCCGTCACCCTCTCGGATGTGCGCCGCTTTACCGCGCCGGTCACCATCTCCAACATCGCGCCCGGTCTCAACGTCCTGTCGGCCCCGAACGAGGAAGGCAAATCCACGCTGTTCGATGCGCTGCACGCGCTGTTCTTCCAGAAACATCGCGGCAAGCCGAAAGAGATCATGGCCCTGCGGCCCCATGCCGGCGGCGCGCCCCTGGTGTCGGTCGAGGTGGAAACCGGCGGCACGGTCTACACGGTCACCAAGCGCTGGCTGTCGCGCCCGCTGGCGGAGGTGCGCGCCGCCGGGCGCCTGGTTGCCAAGTCCGACGAGGCCGAAGCCTGGATCGCCGCGCTCACCGAGCCGCCGGAGACGGGCGGCCCGGCGGGGCTGCTCTGGGTACGGCAGGGGCTGGTGTCGCTCGACGAGGGCGAGAAGAAGGAGATCGACGCGGCGCACCGCGCCCGGCGCGACCTGTTGTCCTCCGTCGCAGGCGAAGTCGAGGCGCTGACCGGCGGACGGCGCATGGACCGTGCCCTCGCGGCCTGCGAAGCGGAACTCGGCGCGCTTGTGACCGCCTCGGGCAAGTCGAAGGCGGGCGGCCCCCTCAAGGCCGCCGAGGACGAGACCGAGACGCTGCAGAGCCGTCTGGCAGAACTGCGCCGCATTTCCGACGACCTGCACGGCGCCATGGAACGCCGCCGCGCGCTGCGCACCGAGCTTGCCGAACTGCAGGAGCCGGAGGCGGTTGCGGCGAGGGAGGAGCGCCTCGCCGCCGCCGAGGCCGCCGCCGGGGAGGCCCGCGCCTTTGCCCTGACCCGCGATCAGGCGACCGAGCGACTGCACGCTGCGGAGTTGCGCCGGGACGGCGCGCAGGAACGGCTGGCCACGCTCCGGACCGCCCGCAAGGCGCTGGCCGAAGCGGATCGCGCCCGGGCGGAACTGGCACGGGCCGCCGACGAAGCGATGGAGGCGCGCCGGCAGGCCGAGGCCGAGATGGCCGGGCACCGCGCGCAGCTCGACGCGGATCGCGCCGCACTGGTCGCGGCGGAAACGGCGCGGGTGACGGCGCAGCAGGCCGCGCGCGCCCGCGACGCCGAGGCCCGCCGCAAGGAGATCGGCGCCCGCCTCGACGAGGCCCGCCGCCACGCCGCGGAGGCGCAGCGCCTCGCGACGGCCGCGGCGACCGGGCCGGATGCCGCCACGCTGGACAGGCTGGAGGGACTCGCCCGCGAGGAACGCCTGCAGCGTGATCTGCTGAGCCGCGCCGCCCCCCGCCTGCGCATGGACTATGCCCCCGGCGCGGACCCGATCGACCACGCCGGTCGCCCGCTGGCGGATGGCGTCGAGCAACCGCTGGACCGGCAGACCGCACTCGATCTGCCCGGTCTCGGGGTGCTGACGATCACACCGGGCGCAGCGGCCGCCGAGGATGCGGCGCTCGCCTCCGCGCGCTCGGCGCTTGCGGCGGCGCTGGCCACCTGCGGGCAACCGTCGCTCGCCGCCGCGCGCGAGGCCGCGCGGGACCGGATCGCCGCGACGGCGGCCCGCAAGGAGGCGCTGGCGGCGCTGAAGGCCATCGCCCCGGACGGCATCGTGGCGCTGGAAACCGCGCTGGACGCCCTCCCCCCGCCCCCGACCGCCGAGGTGATCGACGCGCCCGCGCCGGAGGCGGCGGAAGCCGCCGTTGCCGCGGCACGCAAGGCGCTCGCTGAGAGCGAACCGCGCGCCGAGGCCGCCCGGACGCGGGTCGAAGCCGCGCGCCTGACCGAGGCCCGCGCCGCCGGGCGGCTGGAGGATGCGGAGCGTCGGCTGGACGAGGCCCGCGCCGCCGTTCCCGCCGAGCCCGACGCCGCCGAAGCGACGCTGCTGACGGATTGCGAACGCGCGGCCGAAGCGGCCGAGTTGCTGCACGCGGAGAGGACGGCACTGGACGCCACCGCGCCCGACCTCGACGCGGCAAGCGCCGCGCTTGCCCGCGCGCGGGACGTGGTGCGCCGCAGCGACGAGCGCATCCAGGTCCTGACGGAACAACGCGCCCGGCTGGATGCGGAGATCGAGTTGCGCGCCGGGGAAGGTGTGGAAGAGGATCTGTCAGCCACGACCGAGGCGCTGGACCGGGCGCGCGAACGCCTCGCGCGCCTTGTCTCGGAACGCGATGCGCTGCTGTTGCTGAAGGAGGTCCTGGACCTTGCCCGCTCGGAGGCGCGCGAACACTATTTCGAACCGGTGACGCGCGAACTGGCGCCGCTGATGCGCCTGCTCTGGCCCGACGCGGAACTGGTCTTCGACGAGGACACGGTGCTGCCGATGCGCCTGCTGCGCGACGGGATCGAGGAGGAGATCGGGCAGTTGTCGGGCGGCACCCGCGAACAGATCGCGCTGCTGGTGCGGCTGGCCTTTGCCCGTCTGCTCGCCCGGTCGGGACGGCAGGCCCCGGTGATCCTCGACGACGCGCTGGTCTACACCGACGATGCACGGATCGAACGGATGTTCGATGCGCTGCACCGGCAGGCCGGGGATCTGCAGATTCTCGTACTGAGTTGCCGTCAGCGGGCGTTCCGCGACCTCGGCGGGCAGATGCTGGGATATGCGGCCGGGGCGCTGCCGGAGGGCGCGGAGTAGCGCGCGGGACCGGCGAGCGAAGGGGGGCGCTGCCCCCGTCCGCCTGCGGCGGACTCCCCCGGGATATTTTTCGAACCGAAGAAGGAGGACGGGCGGCACCCTTGTCCGGCGCCGCCCGTGCGTGGCTCAGCCGAGATCGGCGGGGAGCAGGTCGTCGGGGACGTTCTGGTAGCAGACCGGGCGCAGGAAGCGGCGGATGGCCATGGTGCCGACGGAGGTCGCGCCGAAGTTGGTCGAGGCCGGGTACGGGCCGCCGTGGACCATGGTGTCGGCGACCTCGACCCCGGTCGGGAAGCCGTTGATCAGCACCCGTCCGCCTTGCGTTCGGAATCGGCATCAGCCCGCGGGCCTGCGCCGTGTCGCCCGGATCCATGTGGATGGTGCAGGTCAGCTGGCCTTCGAAGCCCTTGGCGAGGGTCATCATCTCCTCCGCGTCCGAAACCCGGACCACGAGGCCGAGCGGGCCGAAGACCTCTTCGCCAAGTGCATGATCCTGCAGGTAATTTGCCGCGTCCGTCTCGTAGAGATTGGGGCTGGCGCTGCGGCCTTCGCTGTCGGTCACCAGCACCGGCTTCACCGCATTGCGCCCGTCGAAGCGGGATTTACCGTCCGTATACGCCTTGGCGATACCATCGGTGAGCATGCATTGGCCGGACACGCCTTTCAGCGCCTCGGCGGCGGCCTTGACGAAGGCATCGCCCTCGGGACCGCTGGCGACCACGGCGATGCCGGGGTTGGTGCAGAACTGGCCCGCCCCCATGGTGAGCGACCCGGCCCAGCCGGTGCCGATGGCTTCGCCGCGCGCCTTGATGGCCTCGGGCAGGCAGAACATCGGGTTGACGGAGCCGAGTTCGCCGAAGAAGGGATCGGTTCGGGACGCTGCGCGCAGAGGTCGAAGAGCGCGCGGCCACCGCCGAGCGAGCCGGTGAAGCCGACGGCCTTGATCAGCGGATGCTGGACGAGCGCGGTGCCGACGTCGCGCTTGCCGCCCTGGATGAGGAAAGACCCCGGCCGGCATGCCGGTGGCGGCGATGGCGGCGTGGATGGCCTCGGCGACGATCTCGCCGGTGCCGGGATGGGCGGAGTGGCCCTTGACCACCACCGGGCAGCCGGCGGCGAGGGCCGCGGCGGTGTCGCCGCCCGCGGTCGAGAAGGCCAGCGGGAAGTTCGAGGCGCCGAAGACGGCGACCGGGCCGATGGGGCGCTGGACCATCTTCAGGTCCGGCGCGGCACGCGCTGGCGGTCGGGCAGCGCGGCGTCGTGGCGGCGGTCGAGATAGCCGCCGTCGAGGATATGGCTCGCGAAGAGCCGCAGCTGGCCGGTGGTGCGGCCGCGCTCGCCGTTGAGGCGCGCTCGGGGAGGCCGGTCTCCTGCGTGCCGATCTCGGTGATCGCCTCGGCGCGGGCCTCGATCTCGTCCGCGATGGCGTTCAGGAACGCGCGCGCTGCTCGCGCGTGGTGTAGCCGTAGGTCCAGAACGCCTCTTCGGCCGCGGTGCGCCACGACCAGCGCCGGGGTGCCGACCGAATACTCATGCGCGGGACCATGCGCCGGTTCCGAGGTGAAGGTGGTCTCGCCCCCGACCCACTCGCCTGCAATCAGGTGCTTGCCGTGGGGGGTGAAGACGGATTTGTCGAGCATGGTTGGGTCCTTTGTTGCGGCACCGCGCCGGGGTCGGCGGCGGCGCCTTTCGAAGAAAACGGGCCCGTCAACTTGTATGACAGGATTCGCGAATGGTATACCAGCAATCGCGCCGGGGGCGTCAAGGCGACTTCCCGCAAGTTCGCGAAAAAGCATGAGGGACACGGTCCGGAGCGGGCGTGTCCCTCATGCAGTCATCATGTGTACCCGCCAAGATCCGGCTTCAAGCCCCGGTGGCGGGCGATGTGGGTCGCAAAGGTCGTCTCGGGTCACGTCAGCGCCTGTCCTTGTCGCGTTCGCTTTTTTCGGTCAGCGCCAGGATCAGCACTGCGATAACGATGAGACCGAGAAGACCTGCGATGAAAACATCCGTGGTCATCGGTTGATCCTTCGTTGGTTCGAGGGTCCAACGCGCGGTCCGGACCCGGGTTCCGGAACCGATGCGGGGGGATCACGGTTTAGTGGCTGAAACGTGACACATCGGAGGGAGCGGTCTCATGCTCATCAGTCTTTCGGAATTGCGCGGATGGACGGCGCGGAACGACCGGCCCCATGCGATCAGCGACCTGCTGTTCGATCTCGAAACGCGGCGCGTCGTCTACGCGACGGTGGGGCTGTGCGGCAGCAAGTCGGCGGATGCCCTTGTGGCGGCGTCGATGCTGCGGGACCCGGATCCGGCGAACGGCACCCTGACCATGGATCTCGGCGATGAGGACCTTGCCCGCGCACCGCGCTGGGAGGGCGACCAGTCGGAGTTGGACGCGATGCTTCTGGCGATGCCGCCGCTCGTCGTCGGGCCGTTCGGAGGCACCTATGCCCCGCTCGCCATGGCGGCGATGGCAAAGGACACGAGCGATGCGCCGCAGGAGGATCCCCGCGCGGAGGCCGCGCGCGAGCGGTTCGAACGGTTGAGTTCGTGGCTCGGCAAGCCGGTCTTTGCCAGCGACGGCGAGGTCGGCATCGTCGCCGACCTGCTGCATGCGTTCGACGACAACCGGCTGGATTGGCTGGTGGTGGACAACGACCGCTTCTTTCATCACCGCCGCCGTGTCGTGCCATTTTCCGCGATCAGCCACCGTGCCCCGGAAGAGACCGGCGGCCATGTGGTTCTGACGATGTCGCAGGCAGAGGTGGAGCGGGCGCCGCAGGTCGCGGATATGGAACTCGGCGACTGATCCGCCCCGTGCGACGGGCCGCGCTCAGAGCGGCCCGGTTGCAGCGGCGGCCTCGCGTTCCGCAGCTGCGACCTGAGCCGCGTCGGCCTGTCGCGCCTTGGCCGCCGCGACGAGGGAATGAAAGATGCGGCGGTGGGCGCGGCGGTAAAAGAGGTGTTCGGGATGCCATTGCACCCCCAACGCGAAGGGATCGCTCGACCTTTCGATCGCCTGGATCATGCCGCCATCGTCCCGCGCCGCGACGCGCAAACCCTCGCCCAGCGCATCGACCGCCTGGGAATGCAGCGCGTTGACATAGAGGCAGCGCGCCCGTGCAGAGCGCGCGAGCAGGGTGTCCTCTCCGATCTCGACCCGCTTGCGGGGCAGCACGGTGCGGTAATGCCGGGACTGGTAGACGCGGTAGGCATCCTGGTGCAGCGTCCCGCCCAGCACGACATTCAGCATCTGGGACCCCCGGCAGATCCCAAGCACCGGAAGCCGCCGGTCGAAGGCCCCACGCAGCACCTCCTGTTCGAGCGTGTCGCGATCCGGGTCCAGGCGCACGTCGAGGCGCAGCTCTCCGCCGTAGAGCGCGGGGGCGATATCGTCGCCGCCGCCGATCACCACGCCGTCGACGCTGTCCAGATCGACATCGTCGTCACCGGCCTGCCAGCGTGTCGCGCGCCCGCCACCCAGCCAGATCGACAGCGCCATCAGGGGAAAGATGCGCCAGCCCGAGCGGCGCGAGACCGTGACGCCGATGAGTGGCCTCACAAGCCCGCCTCGCGCAGCATCCGCCCCGATCTCGACGCCCAGTCGGCCCGCATGGAGGTGAACGAGGCGCGGTGATCGCGCCAGGCGGCCTTGAGACGGTCGAGAAGCGCCGCGTCGCCCGCGACCCGTTCCACCAGCACCCAGCGATTCCATTCCCCGGCGATGGTCCAGCCCGGTTCGTCGATGCGGCAATCGGGAAGGCGCCAATGGTAGGTCGGGCGCGCGCCGATCTGCTCCATGTCCATCACCCGCGCGACGCGGGTGCGGTCGGCATGGGCAAAGAACGGCAGCATGTCGAGCCCGTGATTCCGCGACGGGGCAAGGCGCAGGTAGATGTCGATCAGCCCCTTCAGGTCGGTGACGGGGTGGTCGGGGTCCGCGAGGCGATCGAGCAGCGCCCGGGGCCAGGGATCGACCCAGGGCAACACCCGCCGCGACACGTCGATATCGGCGATCTGGCGGATGTGATCCTCGATCAGCGCATAGGCCGTCATGGTCGGCAGCACGCCGTCCAGCGTCGGCGCGACGACCTCGGGATTGAAATGCAGACCGAAGCCGAGCAGCACCCCGGCGCGGGTCCCGGTCGCCCCGGCGCGGCGCAGGGTGTCGAGCACCGCGTCGAGACGGGCGATGTCGGCAACCTGCAGAGGGTCCGTGACCAGCTCCACCGGCACGACGGTGCGCGCGAGATCCCTCAACTGGCGGCCGAGCCCCTCGCGGTCGAGCTTTTCGAGCGGCCGGCTGTCCAGAAAGCAGGTGAAGCCGCCCAGCTCGCTGTCGGAAAGCTCCCAACGCCCGGAGCCGGTTTCGCGGGCGGTGCCGCCAAAGGCGGTGCGCACGGTGTCGATCACCTTCTGCTCGGTGATGCCGGAGAATTCGAGTTCCACGCCGACGCGCCGCGGCTGTCCCCCGGAGGTTTCGGGCCGGGGGAGCGACAGGGGGGCGGTTTCAGAAGTCAGGGACATTCGGCATCGTGTTCGGTGTCGTTTCGTCCGGGGTGAAATCGGTGACGGCGAATTCCACGCGCACCCGATAGACGCCGTCGACCTCGCCCTGCTCCAGGGTGCCGCCGAGCTGCGTCGCGAAGGCCCGTATCAGGCGCGAGCCGAGACCCGAGGGTTCGTCGCCGGCCGACCCGGCGGTCGCCTCTCCGGGTTGCGGCAGGCGGTTCTCGATCTCGAGCACCGCCTTCTGCAGCCCCTCGCGGCGGAACCGCAGCGAAACCTTGGCGGTCCGGTCCTTGCCCGCCGCGCCGTATTTCAGCGCGTTGGTCAGCGCCTCGGCCGCGAGCAGCGACAGCGGCACGGCCTGGTCGGGGACTGCCTCGACGGATTCGACCTCGGTCTCGAGCTCCGTGCGGACGCCGGCGACCTCGGTCATGTGGCGCAGTTGTTCGACCATGTCCTTGAGCAGACGCCCGGCATCGACATGGCCGAGATCCTCGGTCTGGTAGAGGTTGCGGTGGATCGTCGCCAGGCTGCGGACCCGGTCCTGAAGCCGCTGCAGGATGGCCCGGGTTTCGGCGCTTCGGGACTGGCGGATCTGCATGTTCATGATCGAGGAGATGAGCTGCAGGTTGTTCTTCACCCGGTGATGCACCTCCTTCAGCAGGATGGTCTTCTCACGCAGGGCATTTTCCTGCTGCGCCTCGTCGCGCAGGATCGCATCGGCCATGTCGAGGAAGTCGGCCTCCATGTCGGCCAGTTCCGCCGGCATCGGCGTGGCATTGGTGCCGTAGGGAATGCGCCGGGTCCGCGCAAAGGAGCGCATCCGCCGGGATAGCCGCTGGATATGACGGATCACCAGCCGGTTGACGGCCAGAAAGGCGACGATCACCGAGGCGGCCCACATCAGGAACGGCAGCGAACGCGCGAAGCCGCCGACGGCGATGGCGCGCGCCTCGTCGCTGTCCTCTCCCCAGATCCCGAGGGCATGGATCATGCCGGGCACGAGGGTGGTCGAGGCATAGACCCGGGTGCGTTCGTCGCCGCTGCGGGCGGCAAAGCTCTGGGCGCGTGCGCCGATCAGGCTGCGCAGGTCGAGATCCGCCGGTAGGCGCTGCTCCACGCCCTGCATGCCGCCGCGGGCCGAGAGAATCTCGCCGTATTCGTTGAGGGTCACGATGTCGATGAAATGCGGCGGCATGTCACCGCTGTCGCCGCTGGGCAGCAGCACGGAGGGGACCGACAGGATCACGTGGCCGACCAGGTTGCCGTCCTGAAAGAACGGCTGGGCGACGACGATGACCGGGCGTTTGCTGAACGGCGCATCGGGGTTGAACCACGCCGTCGCGCCGGGCGAGCCGACGAGCCGCTCGAGCCGCGAATTTCCCTCGACCCGGACCGGCGTTTCGGGCGTGGCGCAGGGCACGCGCCCGTCCACCGTCAGAAAGGCAGCAAAGGTGTAACCCGGAGAGGCGGAGATGTACTGGCGCAGCTTCTGAGCGCACTCCGCCGCATCGACATCCTGCCCCAGCGTCGCCCCGATCGCCTGCGCCCCGCCCTGCGCGCGCAGGATCGTCTCGCGCTCGCCGAGCGCGGCCGCCTCGGTCAGGGCGACGAGACTGAGTTGCGAGCGCAACCGCGTTTCCTGCTGGAGCTTTGCCGTCTGGTAATAGGCAACCAGGCCGATCGGGACGAGCGCGAGCGACAGGAACAGGATGATGCGCGCTGCGAGACCCGTGGGGCGCATGCGCACCCCTCCAGCGTTTGACATGACTTCTTGCTCTACTCCAGTCGTGGAGCGCACCGGCGAACCGGGGCGTTCCATCCGATCAACGCATCCCGGCGGAGCGTTGTCCGACGACAACGGCCAGGGTCGCGTGATCCGTCATTTCAAGTTCATCCTCGTCGTCGATCTTGAGCAGTTCGGTCAGCCGGGCACGCGCCCGGTTCACCCGGCTCTTGATCGTGCCCACGGCAACGCCGCACGTCTCTGCCGCCTCTTCGTAAGAGAAGCCCTGCGCGCCGACAAGGATCAATGCTTCGCGCTGTTCGTCCGAAAGCTGGATGAAGGCGCGGCGGAAGTCGGCAAGCTGGAGGCGGCCGTCATGGGCGGGCTTCTCGGACAGGCTTTCGGTGAAGATGCCGTCGGCGTCGGACACTTCGCGACCGGCCTTGCGACGGTTGGAGTAATAGGTGTTGCGCAGGATGGTGAACAGCCATGCGCGCATGTTGGTCCCTTCCTGGAAGGTGCTGATCTTGGACCACGCCTTGACCAGCGTGTCCTGGACCATGTCATCGGCAAGGGCGCCGTTTCGGGTCAGCGACAGGGCAAAGGCCCGAAGCGCGGGAAGGTGCCCGACGATCTCGTCTCTCGGATCGCCGCTCATGCATTTTCTCCGCTGCCGGAGTCGCCGTCCTGAGAACGCAACTGGGCAATGAGGTCGAGGAAGCGATCCGGGACCTTGTCTTCGAGCATGTCTTCGTAAACCCGGCGAAGGTTCTCGTCGATGACCTCCGACTCCGCCGTCTTTCTGCGTTCGTGACCCATGGTGTCCCTTACTTCTTTCTTGCGCGCCTGCACGATAATCTGGAAATTCTGGGAACCAATGCGGGGAACCGGCGTTTGGTTCCCGAAAAGATCGAAAAAAAGGACCTTCCGAATGACAAAGGCTGATTTGAGCCAGACGATCGGAGCAGCCCTGCCGTTCCTCCGGCGGTATGCGCGCGCGTTGACGGGCAGCCAGACAACCGGCGACAACTATGCCGCCGCAACGCTGGAGGCCATCCTTGCCAGCCGTGACGAGATTGCCACCGCGTCCGATCCCAAGGTCGGCCTGTTCAAGGTATTCCACGGCATCTGGATTTCCACCGGTGCGCCGGTGGTGGAGGATGACAACGGGCCCCGCGCCAAGGCGCAGGCCCGTCTCAACGCGTTGACGACCAACAGCCGCGAAGCGCTCCTCCTGCACACGATCGAGGATTTCACCCTCGCGCAGGTCGGTGAGATCATGCAGATCGAAACCAGCGAAGCCGAACATCTCGTGGGTCTCGCCCGCCAGGAAATGGCCGATGCGGTATCGGGTCGCGTGCTCATCATCGAGGACGAGGCGATCATCGCGATGGATCTCGAAAGCATCGTCGCCGATCTCGGGCACCAGGTGGTCGGTGTCGCACGCACCCGCACCGGCGCCGTCGACCTTGCCTCGCGCGAGACGCCGGATCTGGTCCTTGCCGATATCCAGCTCGCGGACAATTCCTCCGGGATCGACGCGGTCAACGACATCCTGCGCGAACTCGGCCATCGTCCGGTGATCTTCATCACCGCCTTCCCCGAGCGTCTGCTGACCGGCGAACGCCCGGAACCGGCCTTCCTCATCTCCAAACCCTATTCCGAAGAGCAGGTCCGCTCGGCCGTGAGCCAGGCGATGTTCTTCTCTTCGACCGAAACGCTCAAGGCGTAAGGCACCGCTCGACCTTCCCTCGGTTCGACGGCCAAGGCCCCTCTCCCCCGCGGGAGAGGGGTTTTTCCGTTGTCCCGCGACGGTCGAACAGGCGGGCGGTCGAAATGAAAGGGGCGCCACGATCCCGTGACGCCCCTTCCGCTCATCCTATCGTACCGGTTCAGACCCGGCGGACGAGGCGCATGATCAGCGTCACCACGAACAGCACGAGGAAGATGAAGAACAGTACCTGTGCGATGCCTGCCGAGGCGGAGGCAATTCCCCCGAAGCCGAAGACGGCAGCCACGATGGCGACGATGAAGAACAGAACAGCCCAGTAAAGCATTTGATTTCCTCCGATCTTTTATCAGGCGAGGCTGCGCGAGGCACGCGGCCCGGCGATCAGCCAGATGATGAAGCCCAAGATGGGCAGTACGATGATGAGAAGCGTCCAGAGCACCTTTGCTCCGGTACTGGCGCGCGATCCGATCACGGACACGATCGCCCAGATGTCGAGAAGAAGGACGATAAAGCCCCCGATACCGGCAAATTCCATGTGCAAAGCTCCTTTGCGTCGACGGCCCGGACGGCGTGGCCAGCCCGGTGGATTCACCACCGGCCTACGGTCGCTGCCGTACGCTCCGTCATCCCTTGATTTCGCCGGTGGTCCTCCCCATCGGCTTGTGTTCGTCAAACGCCGCGATCTCGAAAAAGGTTCCGCGCCGGACTGCGGAATTCAGCGCCGCCCGGCGGGCCCGGTTCGGGGGCCGGCCGGACGGGCGCGGTCGTTCGGCTTCAGGCGAAGGACGGCAGCCAGAGCACGATCTGCGGAAACAGCACCAGCAGCGCGATGGTGATCGCATCCGCCACGAAGAACGGCGTCACCCCGCGGAACACGTCCTGCACGCTTAGCTCGGGCCTCACCCCCGCGACGACGAAGCAGTTGAGCCCGATCGGCGGCGTGATGAGACAGAACTCCGCCATCTTCACCACCAGGATGCCGAACCAGATCGCGCACATGGTTCCGTTCATGCCGAAGGCGCTCTCGGCCGCGCTGACGGTTTCGCCGCCGTTCAGCGCCATGACCGCCGGGTAGACCACCGGCAGGGTCAGCAGCAGCATGCCGATGGCATCGACGAACATGCCGAGCACGGCATAGGCCAGCAGGATGCAGACGAGGATTCCCAGCGGCGGGAAATGCAGCGAGGTGATCCAGTCGGCAAAGGCTCCGGGCAGGTCCGCGAAACCGAGGAAGCGCACGTAGACCAGCACGCCCCAGATGATCGTGAAGATCATGATCGACAGCTTGGCCGTCTCGATCAGCGCATCCTTCAGCTCGGGGCCCCGCATCCCGTGCAGCAGCGCCATGCAGAAGATGATGAATGCGCCGATGGCCCCGCCTTCGGTCGGCGTGCCCCAGGCATCGCCGAAGGGGTTGTAGACGAAGAAGATGATGATGACGACCACCGCGACGATGGGCAGCGCCGGCGGCAGGGAGGCGAAGCGCTGCCGCCAGGTGAACCCGCGCACCGGAGGGCCGAAACCGGGGATGGTCAGCGCCATGCCGATGATGAGGATCGCGTAGACGATGGCCGAGAACACCCCCGGCAGGAACCCGGCGAGCAGCAGCTTGCCGACGTCCTGCTCCACGATGATCGCGTAGATGACGAGGATCGCCGACGGCGGGATCAACGAGGCGAGCGTTCCGCCCGCCGCGACGACGCCCGCCGCGAACCGCTTGTCATAGCCGATCTTGAGCATCTCGGGGATGGCGATGCGGGCAAAGACCGCCGCCGTCGCGACCGAGGCGCCGGACACCGCCGCGAACCCCGCCGTCGCAAAGACCGTGGACACCGCCAGCCCGCCGGGCACCCAGGCGAACCAGCGCTTGCAGGCCTCGAACAGCGCCTTTGTCAGGCCCGCGTAATAGGCGAGATAGCCGATCAGGATGAAGGTGGGGATCAGGCTCAGCGCCTGGTTGGCGACCTTGCCATGGGGCACCTGCCCCGCGGTCTTGATGCCGACCTCGATCGCCCAGCCCAGCATCTCGGGATCGTAGCTGCGCTTGGCCCAGAAGATCCAGATCAGCCCGACCAGCCCCGCAAGCCCCGCCGCGAAGGCGACCCGCATGCCGAGCACCACCATGACCAGCAATCCGCCCGTGACCCAGAGCCCGATGTCGATGCTGCTCATGAGTCATGTCCCTGGATATGCGCGACCTCTTCGGCGGCCTGGTCCGCCACGCTCTGTACCAGCGGCACGGCGACCGGATGCTCCAGCCCCCTGACGAAGGCCCGCCCGTATCCCCAGAGCTGCAGGACCAGCCGCAGGCACATGATGGCAAAGGCCACCGGCACGATCAGCTTGGCCGGCCAGAGCGGCAGGCCGATGTCGATGGTGCTGTCGCGCGACCAGAGCGGCTTGGTCATGTCGAAGCTGCGCAGGAAATGCGCCCAGCTTCCCCAGACCAGCGCGGCCATCAGCAGCAGGATGCCGAAGGTGGTGATCATCTCGGCCGCCCAGAGCGCGCGGCCCCGCAACTGGCCGACGACGATATCCATGCGGATGTGCCCGCCCTGCCGCTGGACGTAGGAAATGCCGAGAATCGCGATCAGCGGCATCGCTGTCTCGATCCAGTCGACATAGCCGCGCAGCGGTTCGTTGAAGCCGTTGCGCCCCACGACGGAGACGACGGCCAGGAACATCAGCCCGAAGGCGCCGAGGCCCGAGATGAAGGCGAAGGTCGTTTCGAGCTTGAGAAGCCCGCGGTCCAGTCTGCTGAGGGACGAGTCGTCGCTCAGCACGGCGGATGCACCAGCCATGCCGATCCTTTCGGAAAAAGGAGGGCCCCGGCATCGCGCCGGGGCCCGTTTGCATCAGTTGGAGGCGCGCTGTGCGTCCAGCGTTTCGTTCACGAGGTCATAGAGTTCCTGCCCCGGAATGCCCTGCGCGGTCATCTCCTCGATCCAGGCCTGATGGATGGGCATGGCGACGGTCTTGAACTCGGCAAGCTGGTCATCGGCGATCACCACCTTCTCGACATCCTTCTCGGCCAGCACCTCGTCCCACTTCGCAAGCAGCTTGCCGTAGGTTTCGAGATAGTAGGCGATGGCCTCGTCGACGGAGCCGTCCAGCGCCGCCCGCTCCTCGTCGCTCAGCGCGTCATAGGCGTCGATGTTGACCACGACGGGGCAGTTCACCGTGCCGGGGTTGAGGTTCGCGGTCCACCAGTCGGCCTCGTTGATCGTCCCGAAGCTGAGATGCGCGTGCTGGGCAAAGGCCACCGTATCGACCACGCCGGATTCCATCGCCTGGTAGGCTTCGGAAGAGGTCACCGAGGTCGGCACGCCGCCGACGGCCGAGAACGCCTCGCCCAGGCCGCCCGTGGCGCGGACCCGCATGCCGTCGAAACTGGCCAGCGTCCGGCGCGGCTCGCCGGTGCCGACAAGGTTGTACTGCGGCATCGGGCTGGTCATCAGCATCCGCGCGTTCCACTGCGCCATCTCGTCGGCGACGGCGGGGGTGGCATAGACGGCATGGCTGACCGCCACCTCTTCCTTCAGCGTGTTCACCCCGAGGAACGGCAGTTCCAGCACGGTGATCGCGCGGTTCTTGTCGGGATGATAGCCGGCGCAGAACTGCGCCATCTCGAAGGCCCCGATCGAGATCCCGTCGAGGTTCTCGGTGTTCTTGCTGAGACCGCCGTACGAGATGTTCATGGTGAATTCGCCGTTGGTCTTCTCGGCGACGAGGTCGGCCAGCTTGTGAATGTGCTCGGTGAAGGCACGACGCTTGCCCCAGACGGATACGTTCCATTCGGTGGCGGCCGCTTCGGTGGCAAACGCAGCGGTGATCGCCGCCACGGTAAGCGTGGTGGTCAGGTGTTTCATGGTGTTCCTCCCGTTGTCCGGCGGTTCTTGCCGCCTTGGGCGTCGAGGTTAGCCATTCGGACCCATCGCGCAACCCCGAAGCCCGAGTCGGCCCGAAATGCCCTTGCCGCCGCAAATTTGGTATACCGCGGGATACTGCATCCTTTTGTCACACCCCAACCCATCCGGTCGGGGCGCCTCGGGGTTTACAACTTTTGCGGTAGTTCCCTTGCGGCACCCCGGTGGCCCGTCGCGAGAGCGTTGAATCCACTGGGATTTTGAAACGCCGGGCAAAATAATTTACAGATTGTCCGGCGGTAACGAAAATACTTTACAAATAAATTGTTGATTTACACCGGCTTATTTCAATCTTTTCGGAATGCGCTATGCTTCGAAGCGGGATGGACATCGTCACTTGCCGTGGCGTCACACAGAATGAGGGAGGAACTCATGAAAGACGAACAACCCCACGCAGGGACCTACCCGCCGTCGCCGTCGTTCACGTCTGGTGCGCATGTCGATGCGGCGCGGTATGACGAGATGTATGCGCGGTCG
>NZ_JBLXFX010000014.1:0-89183 GCF_048261495.1 Salipiger sp. | reverse complement strand
CCCCGATGCGCCAGCGGTAGAGCAGATCGTTGAGGCAATGCCCGAAGCGCGAGACCATGATGACGACCTTCATCTTCTCGGCCTCGTCGTGGAACTGCCATTCCATCCCGAAGGGCTCCGCGACCGGGCCGAAGGCGGCGCCGACATCCTCCAGCGTCGCGCCCCGTTCGCTCTTGAAGCTCACGCGCATGAAGAAGTTGCCGGTCTCGAGATCGTCGAACTGGGCGCTGTCGGTGATGTTGCAGCCCTGCTCCGCCAGGAAGGTGGCGATGGCAGCGACGATGCCGCGGGTCGAGGGGCATTTGACGGTGAGGGCGTAGGAGCTCATGCTGGGCGGATCCTGTGGATGGCGCGACGGTCGGACCCTCGCTGCCGGGTTTGCGGCAGGGCGTCAAGCCCGCGCGGGCGGAAGTCTGGGCCCATATTCCGCAAGCTTTGCCTATCCGTGCGCCCGGTGGCGACCACTTTGACCCGGCCAGCGACATGAACGGCCCCCGAGCCTTTCCCCCTGCGCGGGAACGTGTTTATGCTGCCCGAGCCTTGTGCAAGCGCTTTGGACCTTGCCCGGTGCGGCGCCACCCCCGGGGGCGGTGCAGGCCCGGACCGGGGAAGGGATGCGGCGCCCTTGGCGGACCGACGAAGCAACCACGGAAAGGACTTCGATCCTTCATGGCCGAAACCTCCTTCGCGACCCGTTTGACCGACCTGCTGTCATTCGTCTATCCCGACATCGACGGCCCCATGCTGGCGAGCCAGGTGATCGACGCCTTCTGGCCCGAGGACAAGCACAGGCGGAAGAAACCGCGAAAGCCCGGCAACAACCTGTGGACGCAGAACGACGCGGTGCTCATCACTTACGGCGATTCGCTGATCGACGGGTCGCACAAGCCGCTGGACCTGATGAACGACTTCCTGCTGAACCGGATGAAGGGGGTGGTGAACGGGGTGCATATCCTGCCGTTCTTCCCCTACACCTCGGATGACGGGTTCGCGGTCACCGATTACCGCAAGGTGAACCCGCAATTGGGCGAATGGGCCGACATCACGCGGATCGGCGCGGAATTCCATCTGATGTCGGATCTGGTGCTGAACCATGTCTCGTCGCAGGGGGTGTGGTTCAACGCCTACCGGCAGGGGCAGAAACCCTATGACGGCTTCTTTTTCGAAGCCTCGCCCGAGGACGACCTGTCGATGGTCGTCCGCCCCCGCACCACGCCGCTGCTGCAGGAGGTCGAGACGGCGATGGGCACGCGCCATGTCTGGTGCACCTTCAGCCACGACCAGATCGACCTCGATTTCCGCAATCCCGAGGTGCTGCTGGAGATCGTGCGCATCATCCGGCTGCACATCGACATGGGGGTGCGCATCATCCGGCTCGATGCGGTGGCCTTCCTGTGGAAGGAGATCGGGACCAACTGCATCCACCTGCCGCAGACCCATGCGGTGATCCGGATGCTGCGCCTGCTGATGGATTACGCGACCGAGTCGGTCATCCTGCTGACCGAAACCAACGTGCCCAAGGCCGAGAACCTCAGCTATTTCGGCCACCGGAACGAGGCGCATGTGGTCTACAACTTTCCGCTGCCGCCGCTGATCCTGCACGCGATGATGTCGGGGACGGCGCGCTATCTCGTGGACTGGCAGCGCACCATGCCGCCCGCGCCGCTGGGCTGCGCCTATCTGAACTTCACCGCCTCGCATGACGGCATCGGGATGCGCCCCGCCGAGGGGCTGCTGCCGCCGCCCGAGATCGGCAGGATCATCGACACCATCCGCGAGATCGGCGGGCTGGTCTCCATGCGCACCCTGCCGGGCGGGGGCGAGGCGCCCTACGAACTGAACTGCGGCTATTTCGCCGCCATGGGACGCACCTTCAAGGGCGAGGATGGGCACCACCTTGCCCGGTTCCTGTGCTGCCAGACCATCGTCATGTCGCTCGAAGGCATCCCTGCCTTCTACATCCATTCCATGCTGGCCACCCCCAACGACCTGGAGGCGGTGGAGCGGCGCGGCATGAACCGGGCGATCAACCGCCACCGCTGGGATTACCCGGCGCTCCTGGAACGGCTCGACGATCCGGAGACGATCCACGCGCAGGTGCTGAAGGCGGTGTCGGAACGGCTGCAACTGCGTTCCGGGCAGGAGGCCTTCCACCCCAACGCGACGCAGTTCACGCTGAACCTCGACCGGCGGCTGTTCGGGCTGTGGCGGCAATCGCTGGACCGGGCGCAGTCGATCTTTGCCCTGCACAACGTCAGCGACGAGACGGTCGAGATCGCCGAAGGCGACCTGAACCTCATCGCGGACGAGACCTGGGTCGACCTGCTGTCGGGCGAGGAGATCACGGGAAGCGTCACCATGGCGCCCTACCAGTGCCGCTGGATCACCAACGAGGTCTGAGGCGCCTCAGAGGCGGGCCAGAAGCTCGGCCTTCTTGGACTCGTATTCGGCATCGCTGAGAATGCCCTTGTCATGCAGCGCCGCGAGTTTCTCGATCCGGCTGAAGATCTGGTCGTCGCTCATCGCCGGGGTCTGCGGCGGCGTGCCGGGCTGCGGCGCGGGGGCGGGGGCAGGCGACAACGGCGGCTCAGGGATCAGCGGTGTCGCACCGGCGGGCAGGGTGTCTTCGGGGGCGGAGGGCGCCGGAGCCGCCCCGGATGCCTCTGCGCGGGTGTCCCCGGATGCGGGCGACGGTGCGGCGGCTTCCGTGATCTCGCGAAGGTCGGCCACCCGGACCAGCCCGTGCTGGCTGGTGAAGGTCAGGCTCTGCCCGCCGCTCTGTGCCTGCCCGAAGCCCGAGATCGCGTGATCGCCGGTGTCGAAGACCCGGACCCGTCCGCCGATGTCCAGCGCCAGCCGCCGTGTCTGCGGGAAATACGCGTAGCGCATGTCGTTCTGGCTGCCGACCGAGGCGGGCTGACCCAGTTCCTCCGGCCAGCCGCCGGCTTGCGGCACGAAGAGGCTGCTGCCGGAGAGGCTGTTGCCCTGAAAGCTGCCGCCCTGCGATTGCGACTGCGACGACACGGGCGCCGCGAACAGCCCGTGGCTGCGCACCACCCCGGCGAGGTCGTTGCAAAGCGCGTCCACCCTGGCCTTCAGCCCGTTGTTGAACATGTCGCCGACCATGGTCATGCCGCCCTGCGACCACTGACCCATGCCGCCCAGCTCGGGATGGTTGAACTGCGCCTGCGTACCGCCGCCTGCAGCCACCGCCATGAGCATGTGGGTCGCGGCGTCTTCGCTGATGCCATGGCGCGCGGCGATCTCGGCCACGATCCGCTGGCCGTCGTCTGTGAGTGTCTGCATCGGATGGTCCTTCGGTCCGGGCAAGGTCAGGGGAATAGCACCGGGGGCGGCTGGTGAACACAGCAATCGGCCGAAGCGGCCGCACGAATAAGCGGCAGCGCCCGCCGTCTGCGCCGCGCCATTGGGCAGTTCGGCACCTCGGCGGCGACCGCAGCCCGTGGCACGAGCTTCGACCGATGGGGCCCGCAGGTCCCGCCGCGCAGGGTTATTCCGGAATGCTCTCGCCGCTGCCGCCGAGGTCGGACGGGAAATCCTTCATCTTGGGAAGGCCGTCCCGCATCGGCAGCACGGTTTCGGCATAGTTGACGTGAACGCCGGGCGCGAAGGGCTGCGTCGGAATGGTCGCCGCGTAGACGTCCATCAGATCCCAGTGCGGGTGGTGGGTCATCAGGTGACCGCCGCATTTCGTGCAGAACTGCCGGTCGCTCCGCTCGGTCTTGCGGTAATGTCCGACGTGGTCCTCGCCAGCGGTGATCCTGACGTTCCCCGTGTTGAAGAGGGTGAAGGCGTTGACCGGCCCAGCGGACCACGACCGGCAGGAGGCGCAATGGCAATAGCCCATCGCGACAGGATCTCCGGTCACTTCGATTTCGACCGCGCCGCAAAAGCACGTCCCCGTTTGCGTTCCGCCCATGTGCCGATGTCCCCCGCGCGCCCGGACCCGGCATGTGCCGGGTCTCGTCACGCGAGCAAAGCCTAGCACGGATCGGCCGCTCCCCCGGTGCCAATTCCGGTCAGGCAGGTTCCGTCGCCTTCGCCCGGCCCGGAACAGGGCCCGCAGAGCCGAGCCGCGGCGGCCTCGGGCGTCACCCGAACTCCTCCTCGTCAGCCGCCACCGCCGCCCGGAAATCCGCCAGAAGGGTCGGGTCGGCGGAATGCACGCGGTTCCAGGTGGGGATGAACGGCGTCTCCTGCGGGTTCTCGATGAACATCTGGCCCGCGCGGACGATGTTCTCGCCGAACATCTCGATCGAGCGTTCCTCGGCGTGGCGGTCGATGGCCAGTCCGTTCATCTTGGCATCGGCCCAGTAGGCTTCGAGCAGGTCCAGCGCCGAGCGGTAGTAGGTCGCCTTGAGCGTGCGGAAGACATGGGGGGTAAAGATCGTCCCGTCCGCCGCCAGCTTGCGGAAGATCGCCTTGCAGATGTCCACCGACATGCGCGACAGCCCCTTCGAGGCATCCTCCGGCGACAGCTCCTGGTGCTTGTGGTCGTACTCGTCCGCGATCTCGACCTGGCAGACCTGTCGCGGCCCGAGATTGCGCCAGGCCTCGGAGAGCACGCCGATCTCCAGACCCCAGTCCGAGGGAATGCGCAGGTCGGGCAGCAGGCCCGTGCGCAGCGCCATCTCGCCGGACAGCGGGTAGCGGAACGCCCGCAGGTAGTCGATGTAATCCCGGTCCCCGATGGTGCGCTTCATCGCGATCAGCAGCGGCGACACCAGCAGCCGCGTCACCCGGCCGTTCAGCTTTCCCTGCCCGACGCGGGGGTAGTAGCCCTTGGAAAGCTGGTAGGAAAAGCTCGGGTGCGCCACCGGATAGACCAGCCGGTCGAGCATCTCGCGCTTGTAGGTGACGATGTCGCAATCGTGGATCGCCATCACCGCGGAATCGGCGCAGGAGATCAGGTAGCCCATGCAGCCCCAGACGTTCTTGCCCTTGCCCGGCTCCTGCGGGGCCAGCCCCAGCGCCTCGAGCCGGCCCATGATCCCGAGCATCCGCGGGCTGTCGTTCCAGATCACCGTGGTCTGCTGCGGAAGCACCGAAAAGAACTGCCGCGCGTGGCGGTACTGCGCCTCGTCCGCGCGGTCGAGACCGATGATGATGCGGTGCAGGTAGCTGACCTTGGCCAGCTCCCGCAGGATGCCGGGCAGCGCGTCGCCTTCCAGCTCCGAGAACAGCGACGGCAGCACCAGCGAGATCTTGCGGCTCTGGGAAAAGGTCTCGAGTTCGTAGATCAGCTCTTCCTGCGGGCGGGCGCGCAGGTTGTGGAACTGGGCAATGTTGCCGTTCTGCTGAAAGTCGGCCATTCACTCTGCTCCCGTCATGAATCCAAGCTCGTCAAGTATGTCCAGTACGGCGCGGTTCCAGCCCTCCGGGCCGGGCGCCGTGGTGCGTCGGATGCGGCCCGTCGCCTCGCCCGGAAGGGGGGGCAGGCCGGTGCCGTGGTCGTTGCGGATGACGACGCCGTGGTCGGCGGCCTCGATCATCTCGCGGTCGTTCGGGGCATCCCCCAGGGCCAGCGTCACCTCGGCCCCGAGATCGCGCGCGATGCCCGCCATCTGCCCGGCCTTGGTGCCGCCGAAGGACAGGGTCAGGAACCGCCCGCCGCGCCGCGCCGCGATCCCCTGCGAGGCAAGCGCCGCGACAAACGCCGCCTCGCCCGCCGCGGTTCCGCCCCACAGCCCCGGTTCGGTGAACTGCCGCTGACGCGCCAGCGCCGCGCCGGCGGGGGGCAGGCCGGTCGCCTCGGCCACCTCGCGGTCGCTCATGTCGCCGAAGCCGGTGAAGGGCGCGCGCAGCGGCTGCGGCAGGGCGGCAAGCGCCGCACGCAGCCGGGCATAGGTGGCGGCGCTGCCGCCCGTTTCTCCGGGCGGACAGCGCGCCGCGCCGTTCTCGGCGATCACGGGGGTTCCGCGCAGGTTCAGCTCGGCCTGCAGAGGGGCAATCTCGGCCACGGTCTTCGAGCTTGCCAGCACCAGCGGCACCGCGAGCCGCGCCAGCGCCGCCAGCGCCGGGGCGGCGGCGGCATGGCTGTAGGACGCATGGTCCAGCAGCGTGCCATCCAGGTCGGTAAATACAACAAGCCGCACGCGGATCCCCCGGCGTCCTAGGATTCGCCACCAGCCTAATCGCTTGTCCGGGCATAGGAAACAACGGATCGCCGCAGCGCGGCACGGCGCCCGGTCCGGGCGCATCCGACCCGATTGAATGAAGCTGTTCTTAAGTGTCCTTTAAGAATTGATGATTGTTGAGCGCGCCCTCCGGCCGCATAACCCTCCCCGGAAGACAAGGGAGGACACCATGACCGCAACACCCGCTCGCGACGGCTCCAACACCAGCCTCGACCAGCGCGCCTGGGCCATCCGGCGCAACGCGCTGCTGATGGGCGAGGTGCAGGGCCAGGGCTACATCGGCCAGGCGCTCGGCGCCGCCGACCTGCTCGCGGTCAGCTACTTCCACGCCATGACCCTGCGCGCCGAAGACCCCGAATGGGAAGGGCGCGACCGCTTCTACCTGTCGATCGGGCACTATGCCATCGCCCTCTACGCCGCCCTGATCGAGGCCGGCGTGCTGCCCGAGGACGAGATCGCCACCTACGGCATGGACGATTCACGCATGCCGATGTCCGGCATGGCCGCCTATACGCCGGGGATGGAGATCACCGGCGGTTCGCTCGGCCACGGTCTCGGCATCGCGGTGGGCGCGGCCCTGGGCCTGAAACGCAAGAACAACCCCGCCTTCGTCTACAACATGCTGTCGGACGGCGAACTCGGCGAAGGCTCCACCTGGGAGGCGGTGATGTCCGCCGTTCAGTGGAAGCTCGACAACCTCATCGCAATCGTCGACTTCAACAACCAGCAGGCGGACGGACCGAGCATGAAAGCCCTCGCCACCGGTCCCGGCACCGAGGCGGCCAAATGGCGGGCCTTCGGCTGGCACGCGGTCGAGGTCGACGGCAACGACATCCCCGCGCTGGTGCAGGCCTTCGACACCGCCCGCTCCCTGGCCGAGCCGAAACCGCGCGTCATCATCTGCCACACCAGGATGTGCAAGGGCATCCCCTTCCTCGAAGAGCGCGAGATCACCCACTTCGTCCGCGTCGATGCCGACGAATGGCAAAAGGCACTGGCGCTGCACGACACCAACCGCCCCGCCTGACCCCGCATCTTCTCTGGTTTCGAAATATCCCGGGGGAGTCCGCGAAAGCGGACGGGGGCAGCGCCCCCCGACACCCCCGGCCACAAGGAGGGCCGCACCCATGATCGGACCGAATTCCCGCCGCAAATCCAAGTACGACCCCCGCAGCGCCCCCGGCGCGGGCGGGGCACGCACCTCCGCGATGATCGCCTCGCTCGATTCCGAAGGCCGCGACACCGTTGCCGCCCCCTTCGGGCAGGCCCTGATCGAACTGGCGAAAACCCGCGAGGACATCGTCGGCCTCAGCGCGGACCTGTCGAAATACACCGACATGCACGTCTTTGCCAATGCCCACCCCGACCGCTTCTACCAGATGGGCATGGCCGAGCAGTTGCTGATGTCCGCCGCCGCCGGCATGGCGCGCGAAGGCTTCACCCCCTTCGCAACCACCTACGCGGTCTTCGCCTCGCGCCGGGCCTATGACTTCATCTGCATGGCGATCGCCGAGGAGAACCTCCCCGTCAAGATCGTCTGCGCGCTGCCCGGTCTCACCACGGGCTACGGCCCCAGCCACCAGGCGACCGAGGATCTCGCCATCATGCGCGGGATGCCCAACCTCACGGTGATCGACCCCTGCGACGCGGTGGAAACCGCGCAGGCGACCCATGCCATCGCGGATCATCCCGGCCCGGCCTACATGCGGCTGCTGCGCGGCAAGGTGCCGGAGGTTCTGGGCGAATACGGCTACGAATTCGAGATCGGCAAGGCCAAGGTCATCCGCGACGGCACCGACGTGCTCTTCGTTTCGTCGGGCTTCATGACCATGCGTACCCTCGACGCCGCCACCGCGCTGGCCCGCGACGGCATCTCCTGCGCGGTGCTGCACAGCCCGACGATCAAGCCGCTGGACGAGGCCACCATCGCCCGCGAAGCGGCCAGGGGCGGCCGCCTCGTCGTCACCGCCGAGAATCACTCGATCACCGGCGGGCTGGGCGAAGCGGTGGCCGGGGCGCTGATGCGGCGGGGTATACACGTACCGTTCCGCCAGGTGGCGCTGCCGGACGAATTCCTCGACGCGGGGGCGCTGCCCACGCTTCACGACCAATACGGACTTTCCGTCGGCGCGATCACGCAGCGCGTGAAAAGCTGGCTCTAACGCAAGGAAACGACTATGAAACTTCTCGAAGGCAAAGTGGCCGTCATCACCGGCGGCGCCAGCCCCCGCGGCCTCGGCAAGGCGACCGCGAAACTCTTTGCGGAGCACGGCGCGACCATCGCCATCCTCGACCTCGACGCAGCGCAGGCAGAGGCCGCGGCGGCGGATCTCGGCGAGGGTCACATCGGCCTGGCCTGCAACGTGACCGACAAGGCGGGCTGCGACGCCGCCGTGGCCGAGGTCATCGCGCGGCTCGGCAAGATCGACGTGCTGGTGAACAACGCGGGCATCACCCAGCCGCTCAAGTTCCTCGACATCGCGCCGGAGAACTACGACGCGGTGCTCGACGTGAACCTGCGCGGGACGCTCTACATGAGTCAGGCCGTGCTGCCCGGGATGCGCGCGCGCAAGCAGGGCTCGGTCGTCAACATCTCCTCGGTCAGCGCGCAGCGCGGCGGCGGCATCTTCGGCGGCCCGCACTATTCCGCGGCCAAGGCCGGGGTGCTCGGCCTGACCAAGGCCTTTGCCCGCGAATGTGCCCCCGACGGCATCCGCGCCAACGCGGTCTGCCCGGGGTTCATCGCGACCGACATCACCGGCGGCAAGCTGACGCCCGACATGATGACCCAGATCCTTTCGGGCATTCCCATGGGCCGCGCCGGCGAAGCGTCGGACGTGGCGGGCTGCTGCCTGTTCCTGGCCTCGGACCTTGCGGCCTACGTGACCGGGTCCGAAGTCGACGTGAACGGCGGATCGCTGATTCACTGACGGGCTAGGGGTCGGTGGCCCTCAACCGCTGACCCGTTGGGGGGCGGCGCCGGACATCAGTTCGCGTTCGGCGTCGATCTCTTCCGTCCGCAGCCCGAGCCGCGCCAGGAGCGCGGCGGTCTGCGCCTCGTGGAGCGCGGATTCCTCGGTGATCCAGTCCATGAACAGCCGCACCGCGCGCCGGTTCAGGTAGCGCGTGGGGCAGGTGGCCCAATGGGCGATGTAGACCAGCACCGGAAGGGACGGGGTGAAGGGCACCAGCCGCCCTTCGGCGACCTCGGCCGAGGCCATGACCAGCGATTCCAGCACCACGCCCGCGCCATCCGCGGCCAGTTGCAGCGCCATCGAGGATCGGTCGATCAGGATCGCCTTGGTGTTGCGGGCCGACAGCTCGTTCCGCCGCAGCCAGACATCCCACTGGCAGAGGTTGCGGGCGCTGTCGATCAGCCGCGCCTTTTCGAAACGCGAGCGGGGATCGGCTTCGGTGTCGAGCCCGGCAAGGTAGTCCGGGCTGCACAGCGGCAGCATGTGGTCGCGCACCATGGGCGAGACGTGGAACCCAGGCCAGGTGCCGAGCCCGTAGCGGATGTCGAGGTCCATGATCTCGCGTTCGAAATCGGTCGGGTCCGGCGCCGCGTCGACCCGCAGATCCCAGGTCGGGTGCCGTTCCACGAAGCGGTGAAGGCGCGGCCCCAGCCAGCGTACCCCGAAGCTGGGCGAGACGCGCAGGTTCAGACGGCGGCTTTCGCGCGCCCGGCCGAGGTTGCGATGCGCCTCGCGCAGCATGGAAATGGCGGCGGTACTGGCCTGGAACAGCTGTTCCCCCTCGAGCGTCAGGCTGAGCGCGCGCCCGTTGCGGCGGAACAGCTTCACGCCCAGTTGCTGTTCGAGCTGCTTGACCTGCTGGGAGACGGCGGAGGGCGAAACCGAGAGTTCCTCGGCGGCGCGGGTCAGGCTGCCGCGCCGGGCCACCGCTTCGAAATAGAGAAAGGCGTTGAGGTTCTGGTCTCGTGACACGGCAGGGCCCCTGGTTGAAGCCCTGCTAAACTACCCCTTCGGCCGGGCTTTAGAAAGGCCCGGCGCGCGCGGGGGCGGTCAGGCTCCGCGCTGCCGGCGCAGGTCGGCCAGTTCCTCCGGGCGCAGCACGGGCATGGCGGGGCGGCGCGGCGATACCGGGACCGGGGCGGGCGTGCCCCCGGTGCGATCCGGCCAGACGCAAAGTGCGAGCCCCATCCAGAAGCACAGGCCCAGCAGCAGGAAGGGCGGGGCGGCGGCCATGACGGACAGCGACCGGGACAGCGGTTCCTCGATCTGCATGGCGATCACCGCGCCCATCGCCGGCAGCACGAAGAGCAGCGGCAGCAGCCCGGTGCCCAGCAGCACCGGCAGAAGGTGCCGCCTGCGCGACGGGCGGGCGAACCATGCCGGCATCAGCGGCGGGCGGGCCAGCGTCACCGCCACCAGCATTCCGACCACCGCGATGACCGCGGGCAGGGCAGCGAACTGACCGCGCGCCATCATGCCGGGCACCGCCACGAAGAACGCCAGAACGGCGAAGGCTCCGTAGATCCCGGTCAGTCGCAGCAGGGTCAGGTAACAGGTCGCAAGCATGCGGCGCATGGAGGTCCTCCTCATCGGTGTGTGGGGAGGGATATCGCGCCGCGTCATGACGGCTTGTAGGCCGGTAAAGGGCAAGAATGTGGAATGTGGTTAACCGGCGGTTAATGGCCGAGCGGGGCTACCAGGATTTGCCGCGCGCGGTCACCGGCCAGAGGCATTCCACCGTATCGCCGCGCATGCCGACGTACCAGTCGTGCAGGTTGCAGGTCGGGTCGCAGTGACCGGGGACGAGGTGCAGCGCATCGCCGATGGCCAGCGTGTCCTCCGGGTCGGTCACGGTGCCGTGCTCGTCCGAGCAGGCGGCATAGCGCAGGTCGGCGCGCCCGTGGATCAGCGGCAGGCCGCTGTCGAGCGATTGCGATTTCAGCCCCGCATCCACCACCGCCTGCCCCGGCCGGGTGCGCGACATGACGCGGGTCAGCAGGAACAGCGCGTTGTCGAAGGTCGCGTCCAGCCGGGCGCCGGACCGGTCGAGGATCCGTCCGTAATCCGCATCCATGAAGGCGTAGGAGCCGCACTGCAGCTCGGTATACAGCCCCGACGCGGCTTCGAAGTCGGCGCTGCCGGTGCCGCCGCCGGTCACGGTGTCGCAGGGCAGACCCGCCGCGGCCAGCGCCTCGACCACGGTGCGCGTTCGGGCAATGGCGGCCTCGGCCACCTCGCGGCGATCCTCGAAGGTTTCGATATGCTGGAGCGCGCCGTGATAGGCCTGAAGGCCGCGAAAGCGCAGCCCCGGCGCGGCGGCGATGGCGCGCGCGATGGTCACGGCCTCGTCGGCGGAGGGGACACCGCAGCGTCCCGCGCCGCTGTCGAACTCCACCATAACATCCAGCGCCGTGCCCTGCGCCTGAACCGCGGCGGAGAGCTCGGCCACGTTGTCGGCATCGTCGGTGCAGACCGCCACCCGCGCGCCCAGCAGCGGCAGCCGCGCAAGCCGGATCAGCATGCGCGGATCGCGCACCTCGTTGGATACCAGCACATCGGAGATGCCCGCCCGCACGAAGGCTTCGGCCTCCGACACCTTCTGGCAGCACAGCCCCACCGCCCCGGCGGCGATCTGCAGCCGCGCCACGTCGACGGACTTGTGCATCTTGCCATGGGGCCGCAGGTTCACGCCCCGCGCCCGCGCCAGGGCGGCCATGCGGTCGATGTTGCGTTCGAGCGCATTCAGATCGAGGACCAGGCAGGGCGTGACCACCTCGTCCAGACCCATGCCGGGCAGGGCTGGCACGTCGTAGCCGACCCTCGGACCTCCCGCCGGTCCCGTCACGCGCTCAGGCGACGTTCTCGAATTTCGCCTCGGGCGTGACGCCGAGCGCATAGCACACGTCGCGCGTCAGTTCCGGACGGTTCAGCGTGTAGAAATGCAGCTTGTCGACGCCGCCTTCCAGAAGCTCGGTGCACAGCTCGGTGCAGAGCGCGGTCGCCAGCAGGTCCTGGCGGCCGTCGCGTTCGGCGGCCTCGAAGGCCTCGATCACCCAGGCGGGGATCTTGGTGCCGGTGGCCTCGGCAAAGCGGCGCGCTCCCTTCCAGTTCTCGATCGGCAGGATGCCGGGCACGATCGGCTTGTCGATGCCCGCCTTCTCGCAGGCGTCGCGGAAGCGGAAGAAGCTTTCCGCCTCGAAGAAGAACTGGGTCAGCGCCTCGGTGGCACCGGCGTCGAACTTGCGCTTGAGATACTCCACGTCGGCGGTGGCGGTGGGCGCCTCGGGGTGCTTGTCGGGATAGGCCCCGACGCGGATGGTGAAATCGCCGCTCTCGCGCAGCGCCTCGATCAGCTCGACGGACGACCCGAAGCCGTCGGCATGGGCGGTGAAGCCCGAGGCGCCCTTGGGCGGGTCGCCGCGCAGCGCGACGATGTCGTTCACGCCGGCCTCGCGGAACTGGCGCGCGATGTTCAGGGTCTCTTCGCGGGTGGCGTCGACGCAGGTCAGATGCGCCGCGACCTTCAGGCCGGAATGCTTGTGCAGCGTCGCCACCACGTCGCGGGTCAGCTCGCGGGTGGTGCCGCCCGCGCCGTAGGTGACCGACACGAACCGGGGGGCCAGCGGGGCCAGCGACTGTACCGTGTCCCAAAGGCGGAAGGTCGCCTCGATGTTGCGCGGCGGGAAGAATTCGAAGCTGATCTCGGGGCGGTTCATGACCGTGGTCCTTCTGTTGACGTGGCCCTTGTCGCATGACAGCGGTTGTGAGACAAACTCATAAATCTCAAGAACAACATGAGCCGGACGCGGGTATGCATATCGAGTTCCGACATCTTCGGACGATCAAGGCCATTCACGAAGCGGGCGGGCTGGCCCGGGCGGCGGATCAGCTGAACATAACGCAATCCGCGCTGTCGCACCAGATCAAGGGGCTGGAAGATCAGGCCGGGGTGGAGCTTTTCGTGCGCCGCTCCAAGCCGATGACCCTTTCGGCGGCGGGAATGCGGCTGTTGCGGCTGGCCGACCACATCCTGCCGCAGGTCGAGGCGGCGCTGGCGGAATTCGACGGCCTTCGCAACGGCTCGTCGGGGCGGCTGCACATCGCGATCGAGTGTCATGCCTGTTTCGAATGGCTTTTTCCGGTCCTGGAGACCTTCCGCAAGAGCTGGCCCGACGTCGATGTCGACATCCGCCCCGGCCTTGCCTTCGATGCCCTGCCGGCGCTGCTGAAGGAGGACGTGGACCTCGTCGTCTCCTCGGATCCGGAGGCGCTGGCCGGCGTCACCTTCAACGAACTATTCGACTACAATCCGGTCTTTGTCGCGGCCTCGTCGCATCCGCTGGCCGCGCGGCCATATGTCGAGGCCGAGGATTTCCGCGACCAGACGCTGATCACCTACCCGGTGGAGCGGTCGCGGCTCGACATCTTCTCGCAGCTTCTGACGCCCGCCAAGGTCGAACCGGCCGCGATCCGGCAGGTGGAACTGACGGCGATGATTCTGCTGCTGGTCGCCTCGAACCGAGGGGTTGCGGTGCTGCCCGACTGGGTCGTGCGCGAGGTGAAGTACAATTCCGACTACGTCACCCGGCCCCTGACGAAAACGGGGATCACGCGCGGCCTCTATGCCGCCACGCGGAACGACGATCTCGACAAGCCCTACATGCGCGACCTGATCCGCCTCGCGGGACAGGAAGCCCGCCGCCTTCAGACGCAGTAGGGGACGGACGCACCCCCGCCCGGGACCGATGCCGGGTCGCCGGTGCCGCCGGATCGCGACCGGGACGCGGTCACACGGACTTGATGTCGGATGCCATCATGCGCCCGTCGCGGCCTTCCTTGAGTTCGAAACTGACTTTCTGATTATCGGCGAGGCCGGTAAGTCCCGACCGTTCGACGGCTGAAATATGAACGAAGACGTCCTTGCCGCCTTCTTCGGGTGCAATGAAGCCGTAGCCTTTGGTGGTATTGAACCATTTCACGGTGCCGCTTGGCATGTTTCCCCGTGCTCCTTCCAGTCTTCCCTTGTACATGCCCGCCGGTCCGGCGGACGCCCTGTCACATCCGATTTTCAGGGGGAGAGCCCGTTCGGCGACGGGGGTCCGCGGCTGATCGTCGAAGGTCACGCATCGAGGGTTACACGGGCGATGTAAAAATCAAGAGAAAGGCTTCGCAGGCGCGGCAATCGGCAATAAATTGTTCCGGAACGGTCAAGGAAGGGGCGCCCCATGCGGCTTTACGGTCTGAAAACATGTGACACCTGCCGGAAGGCGCTGAAGGCGCTGCCGGAGGCGGAGTTCGTCGACGTGCGCGGGACGGGAGTGCCTGCGGAGGTGCTGGAGGCGGCGTTGCAGACCTTCGGGGAGCGGCTGCTCAATACCCGGTCGACGACCTGGCGCGGGCTCGATCCCGCCGAGCGGGAGGGCGCGCCGCGCGATCTTCTGGCCGCTCACCCGACGTTGATGAAGCGGCCGTTGATCGTCGCGGGGGACCGGATGTACCTCGGCTGGGATGCCGGGGTGCGGACCGCGCTCGGCGCGTCGGGCTAGGCCGGGGTTCCGGCCGGGGCCGCGCGCCGCGCCAGCACCCGGTCGAGCGACAGCGCCCCGGCCCCGAGCATCACCAGCGGCACGAGCAGCGCGAGCCACAGCAGCCGCTGGTCGAGGATCGGCGCGTCGGGCACCCTGTCGAACCAGGCGCCCAGGGTTTCGGGCTGGCCGAGCGCGCCGTGGCCGTAGAGGTCGGTGAGCGTCTGCACCGCGACGAAGCCGATCATCGCGAGCGAGGCAAGCCGGGTGAACAGCCCCGCGACGATGAGCAGGGGCAGCAGGAATTCCGCCCAGGTTCCGGCGACCGTGACCAGCCAGTGAAACACGCCGAGCTGCGAGGAATCGTAGCCCGTCGCTTCGAACTGGCGCGGAAAGATCTGCGCATAGGCGCCGGTCGAGGGGCTGAGGATGCCGAACACCCCGTCGCCGAGCTTGGTCGCCGCCGAGGCCCAGAAATATCCCAGCAGCGTCGCGGCAAAGGTCACGCGGGCCAGCAGGGGCAGCCCTTCGGGAGCGAGCCGTTCGATGGCGGCAAAGAGGCGGTGATGCAGGCGGATGAGCATGTCCATGTCAGCGGTCCTTCGGGATGAGGGCGGTGATGGCCCGCCCCGCGAGAAGCAGGGACAGGCAGGCGGCGGGATCGAACCCGTCCCCCGCGCGGTCGAGCGCGGTGCCGAAATCCTTGCCGTCCCGCAGCGCCGCGACGAAGGCGCCGCCGCCGGGCGGGAGCAGGTGGGGCGCGGGGTCGTAGTCCGGCCGCAGGATCAGCACGTCCTGCGCCTCGGCGGGTGGCGGCGGCGCGCCCGGCTCCAGCGCCAGGCGCCGCAGGGCGTGGATCGGCCAGGGCGAGCGCAGCAGGATCGCGGCCGGGGCCAGCGCGATGCGCAGTCCCGCCAGCGCGGTGCCGTCCGGCGTCATCAGCTCCGCCGCATCGACCGGCCGGGCATCCGCCGCGTGATAGGAGCGCCGCATGGCCAGGTCGAGCCGGCCGCAATCGGGCAGGTAGCCCATGCCTTCCAGCGCCTCGAGCCCGGCGAGGAAGGCGGGAAAGGCCGCGCCGTACCGCATCATCAGCGGCGATTCCGGCGGATGGCGGCGCAGGAACAGCCCGGCCACGCGGGCGAAATTCCCCTCTCCGAGCAGGGCGCGGACCACGGGAAAGCCGGTTTCCAGCGCCTCGGTCAGGGAGACGGCGACATTGTTGCGATAGACCGCAAAGCGCCGCCCGGCCGGGGCCCCGGCGCCGTCGGTCAGCCCCTCGGGTACCGGGCGCGCGGGGTCGAGCAGCGCGGCATGGAAGGCGCGGGGGATCATGCCGGCACCAGTGTCCGGGCCAGCGCCGCCCGGGCGCGGCGCGCTTCGGCGGCCAGCACCGGCCAGTCGGGCACGTCCGTGTCCCATTCCACCAGCACGGGTAGGGGACCGGAGCGGGCAAGCGTGTGGTCGAGCAGCGCCCAGACCGGGTCGGCCACCTCGCGGCCGTGGCTGTCGATCAGCAGCGGCGCGCCGTGGTCGTCCTCGTCCTCGTCATGGCCGCCGACATGGATCTCGCCCACGCGGTCGAGCGGAAAGGCGTCGATGTAGCCCTGCGGGGTGTAGCCGAGGTTGGTGGCCGAAACGAAGACGTTGTTGACGTCGAGCAGCAGCCCGCAACCGGTGCGCTGCGCGATCTCGGCCAGGAACCCCGGCTCGTCCCGCGTGCTTTGGGCGAAGGCGAGGTAGGAGGAGGGATTTTCCAGCAGCATCCGGCGGCCCAGCACCTCCTGCACCTCGTCGACGTGGTCGCAGATCCGCGCGAGGGTGGCATCGGTATAGGGCAGGGGCAGCAGGTCGTTCAGAAAGTGGCTGTCATGGGTCGACCAGGCGAGATGTTCGGAAAAGCTCGCCGGGTTCAGCCATTCCACGAGATGTTTCAGGCGGGCGAGGTGGTCGCGGTCCAGCGCACCCTCGCCGCCGATGGACAGGCCGACGCCGTGCACCGAGATGGCAAAGCGTTCGGACAGGGCGCGCAGCTGGGCCAGCGGTCGGCCGCCGTCGCCCATGTAGTTCTCGGCGTGGATCTCAAGCCATTGCACCGGCGCGGCATCCGCCAGGATCGGCGTGTAATGCTGCGGCTTGTATCCGACGCCCGGCGCGGCGGGCAGGGGGGTGATCGGGGGCATGGCGGTCTCCTCGGCCGGAACGGATCTGGAAAGGGGCGCGGATCGGGGCGGCCGCTGCCGCCCCGTCGCTCGATCGGATCAGGTGCTGGGCAGATCCCGCTCCAGCGCCTCGAGCGAGCCCATGCGCGCCGTGCCGTCCATCATCGCCGGCAGTTCGACCTTCATGCAGGTGCCCTCGTCGACGAGTTTCCAGGCATTGCCCTGGTAGTCGACCTTGGAGGTGCCGGCGCAGGTGGTGCCGGGGCCTGCCGCGCAATCGTTCTGGCCGGCCATCGCCACGCCGAAGCACTTCTCCTGTCCCGCGGCATGGGCCGGGGTCACGGCGAGCGTGCCGGTCAGGGCGGTGGCGAGGGCGGTTGCGAGCAGGGCGTTCTTGTTGGGGGTCATGTCTTTCCTCCGGGGTTGGGGGCGCCGTCGTGGCGTCCATGATGTGCCTTTCGCAACGCAGCCCCGGTTCGTTACAGCCATCACGCAGCCGTGACGCATTGCGCGATTTTCGCGAACGGCTGTAACGTTTCGGCGCGCGACGCGAAGGGAGAGGTAGATGAGCGATCGCAATGCCCGCTGGGGCGATCTTCTGTCCCGGGCGCTCGCCGGTGACGGGGTGGCCTACGCGACCTTCCTGACGGAGACCTCCGAGGTCATCCGCCGCGTCGTCCGGGCCCGGAGTCCGGGCGGGGCGGAGGATATCGAGGACATCGTCCAGGAGGTGCTGCTTGCGGTCCACACCAAGCGCCATACATGGCGCCGGGGGGAGCCGGTCTCGCCCTGGCTCTGGGCCATCACGCGCTACAAGACGACGGATGCCTTCCGGCGCCGCAAGTGGCGGGCGACCCTGCCGATCGAGGATTTCGCCGAGATCCTCCCCGAGGACGGCGCCGGCGACATCACCGCGCCGCGCGACCTCGAGCGGCTGCTCGGCGGGATCGACGCGCGCTCGGCCCGGATCGTGCGCGCGGTCGGACTGGACGGAGAAAGCGCGGGCGACGTGGGGGCCCGTCTGGGAATGAGCGAAGGCGCGGTGCGGGTGGCCTATCACCGCGCGATGACCCGGCTGAAGCAGCTGGCAGAGATGGACGGAACGGAATGAAGACGGATGACCTCATCAGAACCCTCGCGGCCGAGCCGGCCACCCCGGCCGGGCTCTCCGTCGATGTGCGGGCGCTGCTCGGGACGGTCGGCGGCCTGATCCTCACGCTCGCGCTCTTCGTTACGGCGCTCGGGCCGCGCCCCGGCCTCTGGCAGGCCTGGGCCGATCCGCTGGTGCTGGCGAAATCCGTGCTGCCGCTGGTGCTGGGCCTGCTGGCGCTGGCGCTGGCGCTGCGCGCGGTGCGGCCCGGCCGGGCTGCCGGGGCGCCGGGACGGGCGATCGCGGTCGTGCCGGTCGCGGCGGCCGGGCTCTTTCTCTTCGCCTTTGCCACGGCAGCACCCGGCACGCGCATGGCGCTGTTCCTCGGGCATTCCATTCCGGTCTGCCTGCCGGCCATCGTGATCCTGTCCCTGCCGGTGCTCGCGGGCCTGCTGTCGGCGCTGAAACGCGGCGCTCCGGTGCGGCCGGCCTTGGCCGGTGCCCTTGCGGGGCTGGCGGCCGGGGGCCTCGCCGCCACGGTCTACTCGACCTTCTGCACCGAGGATTCGCCGCTGTTCTATGCCGTCTGGTACGCGCTGGGCATCACCCTCGCCGCGCTGGCGGGCGCGCTTGCGGGGCGCAGGCTGCTCGCCTGGTAGGCGCGGGAACGGATGGCGCGAACGCAAACGGGGCCGGACACATGTCCGGCCCCGTCCGTTTCTCGGGATCGCCCGTCAGCGCAGGTCGGGCGGCGTCGCATCCAGCGCGAAGGCGGCCAGCGCCTCGTCCAGCGGCAGCACCGAGGTCTGCTTTTCCCCGAGCCGCCGCACGGTCACGGTCCGCTCCTCGACCTCGCGATGCCCCACGGCAAGGATCACCGGCACCTTGCCGACGGAATGCTCGCGGACCTTGTAGTTGATCTTTTCGTTGCGCACGTCGGCCTCGGCCCGCACACCCGCCTTCTTCAGCGCGGCGACGACCTCCTGCACGTAGTCATCCGCCTCCGAGGTGATCGCGGCCACGACAACCTGGCGCGGCGCGATCCAGAACGGCAGCCTGCCCGAGTGTTCCTCGATCAGGATGCCGATGAAGCGCTCGAACGAGCCGAGGCAGGCGCGGTGCAGCATGACCGGGCGGTGCTTTTCGCCATCGGCGCCGACATAGCTGGCGTCCAGCCGCTCGGGCAGAACGAAATCCACCTGGAAGGTGCCGCATTGCCAGACCCGGCCGATGGCGTCGGTGAGACTGAATTCCAGTTTCGGGCCGTAGAAGGCGCCCTCGCCGGGGTTCATCTCGGGCTCGACACCCGCCGCGCGCGTGGCATCGAGCAGCGCGCTTTCGGCCTTGTCCCATACGGCATCCGAGCCGGCGCGGGTATCCGGCCGGTCCGAGAACAGCACCCGGAACTCCTCGAAACCGAGGTCCTTGTAGACCGCCGACAGGAAGTCGATGAACTTCTTGCACTCGCTGGCGATCTGCTCCTCGGTGGCAAAGATATGCGCGTCGTCCTGGGTGAATCCGCGCACCCGCATGATGCCGTGCAGCGCCCCCGACGGCTCGTAACGGGCGCAGGAGCCGAACTCGGCCATGCGCAGCGGCAGATCGCGGTAGGATTTCAGCCCGACCTTGAAGATCTCGACGTGGCAGGGGCAGTTCATCGGCTTCAGCGCGTTGACCGCCTTCTCGCGGGCGTGCTCCTCGTCGACCTCGACGATGAACATGTGCTCCTGGTACTTCTCCCAGTGGCCCGAGGCCTCCCACAGCTTGCGGTCGACCACCTGCGGCGTGTTCACCTCGACATAGCCGCCACGACGCTGCGCGCGGCGCATGTAATCCTGCAGCGCGGTGTAGATCGTCCAGCCGTTCGGATGCCAGAACACCTGCCCGGGCGCCTCGGGCTGCAGGTGGAACAGGTCCATCTCGCGGCCGAGCTTGCGGTGGTCGCGCTTCGCCGCCTCCTCGAGGAAGGTGAGATAGGCCTTGAGATCGTCGCGGTTGCGGAAGGCGACGCCGGAAATGCGCTGCAGCATGGGGCGGCTGGTGTCGCCGAACCAGTAGGCACCCGAGACGCCCATCAGCTTGAAGGAATCCGCCGGA
The DNA here is from genome assembly GCF_048261495.1 of Salipiger sp. Lineage (GTDB taxonomy): Bacteria > Pseudomonadota > Alphaproteobacteria > Rhodobacterales > Rhodobacteraceae > Salipiger. The sequence goes on along the minus strand of NZ_JBLXFX010000014.1, from coordinate 69,176 downwards.
AGCTGTCCGGTGTTCTGAAGATGCGGGCCCCGGCACAGATCCTGCCAGTCGCCGTGCCAGTACATGCGGATCGGCGCCCCCTCGGGGATGCGGTCCACCAGCTCCACCTTGTAGCCCTCGCCGCTCTCCTCGTAGAAGGCGCGGGCGCGGTCACGCTCCCAGATCTCGGTGCGCACGGGTTCGCGGGCGTTGATGATCTCCTTCATCCGCGCCTCGATCGTGCCCAGATCCTCCGGCGTGAACGGCGCCTCCCGGTCGAAATCGTAGAACCAGCCGTGTTCGGTCACCGGCCCGATGGTCACCTTGGTGCCGGGCCAGATGTCCTGGACGGCGCGCGCCATCACGTGCGCCAGATCGTGACGGATCAGCTCCAGCGCCGGGTCGGCATCCTGCATGGTGTTGATGGCGATGGCGGCATCGGCCTCGATCGGCCATTGCAGATCCCAGTGCGCGCCGTCGACCTGCGCCGAAATCGCCTTCTTGGAAAGGCTCTTCGAGATCGACCCGGCCACCTCGGCAGGGGTCACGCCCCTGTCGTAGCTACGGGAATTGCCATCGGGAAAGGTCAGGGTAATCTGGCTCATCGGCCTGATCTCCTCGTCGGTCTGGCGCCCACGGAACGCCCGGTTGCGGGTTATGTCGTGCCCGCCTTGTGCCGCCGCACCCGCCCCCTGTCAAGCCGGCGACGCAGGCGCGCGTCGCGGTTTCTTCTGGCCGGAAATATCCCGGGGGAGTCCCGCAGGGACGGGGGCAGCGCCCCCATGCGCCGCGCAGCGTCGCTCGGCCCGACGGAGCTTCCCATTCTCCGCGGCCTCGGGCAGACTTCCCGCAACCGCAGAGCAAGGGACGCCCGGCCATGCGCAGTTTTGCCGAGATCCTCGACATCGCCGCCCGGCGCCACGGTGGCCCCGAGGCCGCGCTCGCCGGGATCCCCGTGCCGCTCTCCGGCGCCGAACTCGGCGCGACGCGGGACGATGGCTGGCTCTCGGCCATGGCGCGCAGCATCTTCCAGGCCGGCATCTCCTGGCAGGTGGTCGAAACCAAGTGGCCCGAGATCGAGGCGGCCTTCGGCGGCTTCGACCCCGGCCGCCTCTCGATGATGTCCGACGAGGCCTTCGACGACCTGCTGCGCGACCCCAGGGTGATCCGCTCCGCCCCCAAGATCGCCGCCATCCGCGACAATGCCGCCTTCATCCGCGAGGTTTCCGCCGCCTCCGGCAGCTTCGGCCGCCGGATCGCCGACTGGCCGGCCGGGGATTTCATCGGCCTGCTCGACTGGCTCAAGACCGAAGGCGCGCGCCTCGGCGGCGGAACCGGCGCCCATGTCCTGCGCCGGATGGGCCGGGACGGGTTCGTGCTCGGCCGCGATGTGGTGGCCCGCCTGATCGAGGAGGGCGTGATCGACAAGCCCCCGGCCAGCCGCCGCGCCATGCTGCCGGTCCAGGCGGCCTTCGACCGCTGGGCCGCCGAAAGCGGGTTGCCCTTCACCACCATCAGCCGCGTGCTCGCGCGCAGCATCGGCTGACCCCGGGGGCGACCGGAGATCCCGGCGCCCGGACCTTTCCCGCAAGAGGCAGACCGCGATGATGAAACCTGACGAAGAGGCCGTGTTCGCCACCCTCACCGGCGCCGAGGACACCCTGTCGCCGCAGGAATCGCGCAACGGGCTGCGCCACGTCGCGGCGCTGTCGATGACCAAGCTCTCGGACGGTCTTCTCAATCCCAAGCTGGTGCTGACCTGGCTCGCCCAGGCGCTCGGCGCGCCGGCGGTGCTGATCGGCCTGCTGGTGCCGATCCGCGAAGCCGGAGCGTTGCTGCCGCAGCTTCTGCTGGCCCGGCGGATCGAGGCGATGCGCCGGCGCAAATGGGCCTGGGTTGCCGGATCGCTGGGGCAGGGCGCCGCCGCGGCGGGGATGGTGGTGGTGGCGCTGACGCTCGACGGTCTCGCGGCGGGCGTCGCGTTGTGCCTGCTGCTCGCGCTGCTCGCCCTCGCGCGCTCCGCGGCCTCGGTCAGCTACAAGGACGTGCTGGGCAAGACCGTGGCCAAGACCCGTCGCGGCACCGTGACGGGCACCGCGGGGTCGCTGAGCGCCACCGGGGTGATCCTGTTCGCGCTGCTTCTCATGTCGGGGCTGTTGCAGGATGTGGCGCCGGTGACCGTCGCCGTGGCCATCGCCGCCGGTCTCTGGATCTGTGCCGGCCTGCTGTTTGCGACGCTGGAGGAGCCCGAAAGCACCCCGGCCCCCGCGACGGCGCTGATCGACCTTTCCCCCCTGCGCGAGGATGCGCAGTTCCGCCGCTTCGTGCTGGCGCGCGGCGCGCTCACCGCGACGGCGCTGGCCCCGCCCCATATCGTGATGCTCGACGACAGCGGCGGAGCGTTGCAGGCGCTGGGGGCGCTGGTGCTGGCCTCGGCGGCGGCCTCCTTCGCCTCCTCCTACGTCTGGGGGCGGATGGCGGACCGCTCCTCCCGCCGGGTGCTGGTGCTCTCGGGGCTGTGCGGCGGGATCGCCATGGCGCTGGCCGCCGCCGCCGGGATGTTCGGCCTGGCCGCCACGCCGTGGGTCGCGCCGGTCATCCTCTTCATCCTGATGGTCGCCTATCACGGCGTGCGCGAAGGGCGCTCGACCTACCTGGTGGACATGGCGCCCGAAACCGCCCGCGCGCGCTACGCCGCGCTGGCCAATACGCTGATCGGGGGGCTGCTGCTGCTCACCGGCGCCTTCGGAGGGGCGCTCGCAGCCTTCGGGCCGGTGGCGGCGCTTGCGGGCTTCGCGGCGCTCTCCCTCGTCGGCGCCCTGCTGGCCCTGCGCCTCGACGAAGTCGAACGGGGCTGATCCGCGCCCCCGGGGTCTTGGGTTTTCCGGCGCGCGATGCTACGGCCCCGCGGAACGGCAGTCGGGACCAAGGGAGATCCGGGCAGATGCAGGCGGCACTTGCGGGATTCGCCCTCGGGCTATCGCTGATCCTCGCGATCGGAGCGCAGAACGCCTTCGTGCTGCGCCAGGGCATCCGCCGCGAGCATGTCGGCGCGGTCGTGGCGATCTGCGCCCTTTCCGATGCCGCGTTGATCCTCGCCGGGGTTGCGGGCTTCGGCGCGCTGACCCGGGCGGTGCCGGGGCTCGAGACCGTCATGCGCCTGCTCGGCGCGGCCTTCCTCGCCTTCTACGGCGCGCGCACCCTGCTGTCGGCCTGGCGCGGCGGCGAGCGGCTGGAGCCGGCCGAAGGCACCGGTTCGCTGCGCAAGGTCGTGCTGACCTGCCTCGCCTTCACCTGGCTCAACCCGCATGTCTACCTGGATACGGTGGTGCTGCTCGGCGCGGTGTCGGCGCAATATGCCGACCGGACCGCCTTTGCGCTGGGCGCGATGACCGCCTCCTTCGCCTTCTTCACCACGCTCGGCTACGGCGCGCGGGCGCTGGCGCCGGTCTTTGCCCGGCCCGTGGCCTGGCGGGCGCTGGACCTGCTCATCGGCCTCACCATGTGGGCCATCGCGGCGAGCCTGCTTCTCGGCTGAGAGCGGCCGGTGCCCCTTGCCTCCGCCGAAAGATGGTCTACGAACGATTTCATGGAAACAGTCCAAGCCCGTCCCGCTGCCGGGATCTTCTGGATGGTCGTCACCGGACTCTGCTTCGTGATGGTGACGGCCCTTGTGAAACTGCTCGGCGGCCGGGTGCCGGCGGCTGAATCGGCCTTCCTGAGATATGTTCTCGGGCTGGTCTTTCTGCTGCCCGCCTGGCGCAGCCTGCGCAGCCTGTCGCTGAGCCGGCGGCAATGGGGGCTGGTCGGGGTGCGCGGCGTGACCCAGACGCTGGGGGTGCTGTGCTGGTTCTTCGCCATGACCCGCATCCCGCTGGCCGAGGTCACGGCAATGAACTATCTCACACCGATCTACGTCACCATCCTCGCCGTATTCGTGCTGGGCGAACGCCTGGCGATCCGGCGCGTGCTCGCCATCGTCGTGGCGCTGGGCGGGGCGCTGCTGATCCTGCGACCGGGGTTCCGGGAACTCGACCCGGGGCATTTCGCCATGCTGGGCACCGCGGCGCTGTTCTCTATCTCCTATCTCGCCGCCAAGATACTCTCTGGGGAAATGAGCCCCGCGCTGGTGGTGGCGATGCTGTCGATCACCGTGACCATCGGGCTTGCGCCCTTCGCCGCGGCCGTCTGGGTGACGCCGGGCTGGTACGACCTCGCGGTGCTGTTCGGGGTCGCCTGCTTTGCCACCGGCGGGCACTACGCGATGACGCTGGCCTTTGCGGCGGCGCCGGTCACCATCACGCAGCCGGTGACCTTCCTGCAGCTGGTCTGGTCGGTGACGCTCGGCGCGGTCTTCTTCAACGAGCCCGTGGACCTCTGGGTCGTGGCGGGCGGGGTGATCATCATGGGCTCGGTCCTCTTCATCACCCTGCGCGAGGCGCGGCTCAAGAAACGGGTGACGCCGGACAGCCCCGAAACGAAACTCTGATCCCCGGATCGGCGGAAACGCTCTGTTTCCGGATCGCGAAAAATCCCGATTCGCAGCGCATTTCCGCCGCAATCGGCCCGCACTCTCGATTCAGCAAAGATGTTGAAATCGGAGAGTACGATGTTTGCCGAGAACAAGTTGATCGAGAACATGGATGAAATCCGCGACTTTCTGCTGACCGAACGCGGGAAGGTGCTGTCGGAAACGGAATGGCGGTTCCGCATGCGCGGCTACGGCTACAACCTGCGCCGCACCGACGGTGGCGTCGAAGTCGCCCGCCTGCCGCAGAACCGGGTGCTCGGCACGCTCAGCCTCTGAGCCCGCGTCATCCGGTGGTGCGCCTTCGGCGCGCAGATGGGTCCTGCGTTCACGCAGTCAGAGGCTCCGCCTCTCTGCCGCGCGGGGCGCGGCATTCACTCCGGGATATTTGGAGGCCAGAAGAAGCCTCCGACCGCAGGGTTTCTTCTGGCCCGAAATATCCCCGCCGGAGGCATCGGACGCGTCGGCAGAGGGCGGGACGCCGGGTCGGCCGGGCGGCAGTCCACCGCGCGTTTTCCCGAGGTGTGTTTTTGTTGATTGACTAGTCAATAAAAAATGGCCAGCGTCTTCGGGCAAACGGAGACGGACATGCCGAGATTGGGACAGGAGCCGAAGCGCCGGGCGGCGCTCGTGGCGGCGACCGTGGCGGAAGTGGGCGCGCGCGGGTCGCTGGACGTGACGGTCGGACAGATCGCGCGGCGCGCGGGCATGTCCCCGGCGCTGGCGCATCATTACTTCGGCGGCAAGGCGCAGATCTTTCTCGCGGCCATGCGCCATATCCTGACCGAATATTCGGACGAGGTGCGGGCGGCCCTGCGGGCGGCGCCCGAGGGCGGCCGTCTCGAGGCGCTGATCACCGCGAATTTCGCGGAAAGCTGCTTTCGGCCCGAGACCGTGGCGGCCTGGCTCAATTTCTACGTGCTGGCCCGGCGCGACGCGGATGCGGCGCGGCTGCTGCGGATCTACCAGCGGCGGCTTCATTCCAACCTCGTCCATGCGCTGCGCGGGCGCGCGGGCGATCCGCAGGCCGCGGCGCGCATGCTCGGGGCGCTGATCGACGGGGTCTATCTGCGGGCGGCGCTGGACGGGGGCGAGGTGTCGCTCGGGGCGCAAGAGGTTCTCTGCGCCGCGCGGGCGCTGGTCGGAGAGGGCGCATGAGTCCCAACATCCTCATTCTCATGGTCGATCAGCTGAACGGGACGCTGTTTCCGGACGGCCCGGCCGACTGGCTGCATGCGCCGAACCTGAAGGCGCTTGCCGCGCGCTCCACCCGCTTCCGCAACGGCTACACCGGGTCCCCTCTCTGCGCGCCGGGGCGGGCGAGTTTCATGTCCGGGCAACTGCCGTCGCGGACGGGCGTCTATGACAATGCGGCGGAGTTTTCCTCGGCCATTCCCACCTATGCGCATCACCTGCGGCGGGCGGGCTATCATACGGTGCTGTCCGGGAAGATGCATTTCGTCGGCCCGGATCAGCTGCACGGCTTCGAGGAGAGGCTGACGACCGACATCTACCCGGCGGATTTCGGCTGGACGCCGGATTACCGCAAGCCGGGGGAGCGCATCGACTGGTGGTATCACAACATGGGATCGGTCACCGGGGCCGGTGTGGCCGAGATCACCAACCAGCTCGAATACGACGACGAGGTGGCGCATTTCGCCCGGATGAAGCTCTACGACCTCGCGCGCGGCAAGGACGCGCGGCCCTGGTGCATGACGGTCAGCTTCACCCATCCGCACGACCCCTACGTGGCGCGGCGGAAATACTGGGATCTCTACGAGGATTGCGCGCATCTGCTGCCGGAAGTTCCGGCCATGGCCTACGAGGATCACGACCCGCATGCGCAGCGGATCTTCGACGCCAACGACTGGCGCAGTTTCGACATCACGGAAGAGGACATCCGCCGGTCGCGGCGCGCCTATTTCGCCAATATCTCCTATCTCGACGACAAGATCGGCGAGCTGCTGTCGGTGCTCGAGGACACGCGGCAGGAGGCCATCGTGGTCTTCTGTTCGGACCACGGCGACATGCTGGGGGAGCGCGGCCTGTGGTTCAAGATGTGCTTCTACGAGGGCTCGGCACGGGTGCCGCTGATGATCTCGGCGCCGGGCATGGAAGCGGGAACGGTGGAGGCGCCGGTCTCGACCATCGACCTCTGCCCGACGCTCTGCGACCTGGCCGGGGTCGACATGTCGGACGTGGCGCCCTGGGTTCAGGGCGAAAGCCTGGTCCCGCTGGGGCAGGGCGGGGCGCGGGTGTCGCCGGTCGCGATCGAATATGCCGCCGAAGCCTCCGAGGCGCCGCTGGTCTGCCTGCGGCAGGGACGGTGGAAGTACACCGCCTGCGCGCTCGATCCCGAGCAACTCTTCGACCTCGACTCCGATCCGCAGGAGCTGGTGAACCTCGCCGACGATCCCGAATACGGTCCCGAAGTCGAAGGTTTCCGGGCCGAGGCGGCGGCGCGCTGGGATCCGGCGCGCTTCGATGCGGAGGTCCGCGCGAGCCAGGCACAGCGCTGGGTAGTCTACGAGGCCCTGCGGCAGGGCGGTTACTATCCCTGGGACCATCAGCCGCTGCGGGCGGCGTCGGAGCGCTACATGCGCAACCACATGGACCTGAACGTGCTGGAAGACCGCCAGCGCTTTCCCAGGGGCGAGTGACGCGCGCTTTCCGGCGCTCCCACCCGCCCACCCCGCGCCGGAAAGCGCTCGGGCGAGGCAAGGAGATGACAGATGAGCTATGACACGCAGCCGGCCGCCAGCCATTTCGTGGCCGGAGGGTATGTCGAGGACACCGCCGGGGCGGAGATCGAGGTGATCCATCCGGCGACCGGCGCGGTCATCGCCCGGCTGCACGAGGCCACCGACCGGATCGTCGAACTGGCCATGGTCTCGGCCCTGGAAGCGCAGGAGGTCTGGGCGGCGATGACCGGGGCGGAGCGCGGCCGCGTGCTGCGCCGGGCCGCCGACCTGATCCGCGAGCGCAACCGCGCGCTGTCCGAGCTCGAGACGATGGACACCGGCAAGCCGCTGCAGGAGACGCTGGTCGCGGATGCCGCCTCGGGCGCCGATGCGCTGGAATATTTCGGCGGGCTGGCCGGGACGCTGACCGGCGAGCACATCCAGCTGGGCGGGAACTGGGCCTACACGCGGCGCGAGCCGCTGGGGCTGTGCGTCGGGATCGGGGCGTGGAACTACCCGACCCAGATCGCCTGCTGGAAGGCGGCGCCGGCGCTGGCCTGCGGCAATGCGATGATCTTCAAACCCTCCGAGTCCACCCCGCTCTGCGCGCTGAAGGTGGCCGAGATCCTGGTCGAGGCGGGCGCCCCCGCCGGGTTGTTCAACGTGGTGCAGGGGCGGGCGGAGGTCGGCAGCGCGCTGGTGACGGACCCGCGGGTGGCCAAGGTGTCGCTCACCGGCTCGGTTCCGACCGGGCGCAGGGTCTACGCCGCCGCCGCCGCGGGCATCAAGTCGGTGACGATGGAGCTTGGCGGCAAGTCGCCGCTGATCGTCTTCGAGGATGCGGATGTGGAGGATGCGGTCGGCGGCGCGATCCTGGGGAATTTCTATTCCTCGGGCCAGATCTGTTCCAACGGCACCCGGGTCTTTGTCCAGAAGGGGCTGCGGGATCGCTTCCTGCGGCGGCTCGCGGAGCGGCTGGAGGGCGTGGTGATGGGCGACCCGATGGACGAGGCGGTGAATTTCGGCCCCCTCGTCAGCGCGGCGCAGCGCGACAAGGTCATGGGCTACATCCGCACCGGACTCGGCGAGGGCGCGCGGCTGGTCTGCGGCGGCGAGGCGGTGCCGGGCGGGGGCTATTTCGTGCAGCCCACGGTCTTCGCCGACGTGACCGACGGCATGGTGATCGCGCGGGACGAGATCTTCGGCCCGGTGATGGCGGTGCTGGATTTCGAACACGAGGACGAGGTCGTCCGGCGTGCCAATGCCACGGAGTTCGGACTGTCCGCCGGGGTCTTCACCCGCGATCTCGCCCGCGCCCACAGGGTGATCGGAAACCTGCATGCGGGGACCTGCTTCATCAATTCCTACAACGACGCGCCGGTCGAGATGCCTTTCGGCGGAATGAAGATGTCCGGGGTCGGGCGCGAGAATGCCCGCGCCGCCATCGACCATTATTCGCAGCTGAAATCGGTCTTCGTGCGGATGGGCGCGGTCGAGGCACCCTACTGATGGCGATGGCGCTACCTCCCCCCGGAAACATGCGCGGGCCGTCACGGTCGCATTTGCGTATTTCCGACAAGAAGAAGATCGGAGGAATCGCGCAGTTCCATCCCTTCTTCTTGTTTCAAATACGCACTTTCCGCCCTGACCGCCCGTGCGGCGCCGGGAGGCCGGGGGCGTGATGCAGGCGGATCATGTCATCGTCGGCGCCGGGTCCGCGGGATGCGCCATGGCCTATCGGCTGGCGGAGGCCGGGCGCTCGGTCATCGTGGTGGAGTTCGGCGGCACCGATGCCGGGCCCTTCATCCAGATGCCGGGGGCGTTGTCCTACCCGATGAACATGGCGCGCTACGACTGGGGCTTCCGGTCGGAGCCCGAACCGCACCTCGGCGGGCGCGTTCTGGCGACGCCGCGCGGCAAGGTGATCGGCGGGTCGTCCTCGATCAACGGCATGGTCTACGTTCGTGGCCATGCAAGGGATTTCGACGTCTGGCGCGATGGCGGCGCGACCGGCTGGGGCTATGCCGACGTGCTGCCCTATTTCAAGCGGATGGAGCACTGGCACGACGGCGGACACGGCGGCGATCCGGCCTGGCGCGGCGCGTCCGGCCCGCTCCACGTGACGCGCGGCGGGCGGAAGAACCCGCTGGTGCGCGCCTTCGTCGAGGCCGGGGAACAGGCGGGCTATCCTGTCACCGGCGATTACAACGGCCGCCAGCAGGAAGGGTTCGGCGCCTTCGACATGACCGTCTGGAAGGGGCGGCGCTGGTCGGCGGCGAATGCCTATCTCCGGCCGGCGCGGCGGATGGGCGCGCGGGTGGTGCGCGGTCTTGCCCGGCGGGTGGTGATCGAGAACGGCCGCGCCACGGGGGTCGAGATCGCGACCCGCTCGGGCATCGCGATCGTCCGCGCCACGCGGGAGGTGATCCTTGCCGCCTCGTCGATCAATTCGCCGAAGCTGCTCATGCTGTCGGGCATCGGTCCCGCCGCGCATCTGGCCGAACACGGCATCGCGCCGGTCGCGGACCGGCCCGGCGTCGGACAGAACCTGCAGGATCACCTGGAGATCTACCTCCAGATGGCGGCGACGCGGCCGGTGAGCCTCTATTCCTACTGGAACCTGCCGGGCAAGGCCTATGTCGGGGCGCGCTGGCTGCTGACGCGAACCGGGCCGGGGGCGTCGAACCAGTTCGAAAGCACCGGGTTCATCCGGTCGCGCGCCGGCATCGACTATCCCGACCTGCAGTTCCATTTCCTGCCGCTCGCGGTGCGCTACGACGGCAAGGCCGCCGCCGAGGGGCACGGTTTCCAGGCCCATGTCGGGCCGATGCGATCCCCCTCGCGCGGGGCGGTCACGCTGCGTTCGGCCGATCCGGCCGAGGCTCCGCGCATCCGGTTCAACTACATGTCCCACCCCGAGGACTGGGCCGATTTCCGCCAGGCGATCCGTCTCACCCGCGAGATCTTTGCCCAGCCCGCCTTTGCCCCCTTCGCGGGGGCCGAGATCCAGCCCGGCGCGGCGGCGCAGAGCGATGCGGCGCTGGACGATTTCATCCGCGAGCATGCCGAAAGCGCCTATCACCCCTGCGGCACCTGCCGGATGGGACGGGTCGACGACCCGATGGCGGTGGTCGATCCCGAGGCGCGGGTGATCGGGGTCGAAGCCCTGCGTGTGGCGGACAGTTCGATCTTTCCGCGCATCACCAACGGCAATCTCAACGCGCCGTCGATCATGGTGGGGGAAAAGGTCTCGGACCACCTGCTCGGGCGCAGTCTGCCCGCCGACAATGCCGAGCCCTGGATGCATCCCGACTGGCAGACCCGCCAGCGCTAGCGGCGGGATCATCCGTTAACACTGGTAAACGGTTCCGGTTGATTTCTCGCGAGATTGCCGTGATATTAACGAAATGTTCTCGTTTCGTTTTGCATTATTGCTGTCTCTGATCGCGCAGGGCGCGGCGGCGGATCTGTCCGGGCCCGTCCACGTGGTCGATGGCGACACCCTGATCGTCGCGGATGAGCGGGTGCGCCTGCACGGGATCGACACCTTCGAAAAGGACCAGTTCTGCGGCGGCAACGGCACGCCCGCCTGGCCCTGCGGCGCCTGGGTGAGCGATACCGTCCGTGCCCGCTACGAAGGGCGCATGGCGGTCTGCGAGCAGACGGATTTCGACGGCAAGTATCAGCGCGTGGTCGCCCGCTGCACGGTCGACGGCGAGGATATCGGCCGCGCGCTGGTGGCGGAGGGGCTGGCCTTTGCCTATCGCCGTTACTCGATGGATTACGATATCGAGGAAAAGCGCGCGGCGGTGCGGGGCCTCGGCATTCACGGCGAGGGCGGGCAGATCCCCGAAAGGTTCCGCCGCACCAGACAGCGCGCCAAGGCCGCGATCTTTCTGACGGACGCGCCGGAGGGCTGCGCGATCAAGGGCAATATCAGCAAGGCCGGGCAGATCTTTCACATGCCGGGACAGGCGGATTACGACCGCACCCGGATCTCGCCCGAAAAGGGCGAGCGCTGGTTCTGTTCCGAAGCCGAAGCCGAGGCGGCGGGGTGGCGCAAGGCGCGGCGCTGAATGTTGCGCCGATCCGGCCGGGTTTGATCCGGGTCAAGGTCGGGACGGTCCCATGCGTGGCATCCTCCGGGCGTCGCACAGCCCACAGGAGGAGACGACCGATGTCCCATGTCCCGCACGAACTTGCCGAGGAATTTCCGGAACTTGCCGAACGCATGTCGGAACTGAAAGGGGCGGACCGGCATTTTGCCGAGCTGGCCGAGGCCTACCATCGCCTGAACCGGCAGGTCCACCGGGCCGAAACGCGCATCGCCCCGATGGAGGCGCTGGCCGAAGAGGATCTCCGCAAGCAGCGCGCCGCCCTCAAGGACCGGCTCCATGCGATGCTGACCGCCTGAGGCGCCTCAGTCATGCGATGCTGACCGTCCGAGGCGGCTCAGTCGAGAAGGGCCTCGATCCGGGTCAGGATCGGGGCCGACAGCGGGCGGGTCGTGCTTCCCCAGCTTTCGACCAGGGTGCCATCGGGGCCGATCAGGGCCTTGTTGAAATTCCAGCCCGGCGTGAAGCCCTGCGTCGCCAGCCACTTGTAGAGCGGGTGCGCTTCGGGGCCCTTCACATGCGTGATCGTGGTCATCGGCATGTCGAGGTCGAAGTTCACCTCGCAAAAGTCCTTGACCGCGGCATCGTTGCCGAGCTCCTGGCGGAAATCGTCGGACGGCACGGCGAGCACCACCAGCCCGCGATCCCGGTAACGCTCGTATAGCGCCTGCAGGCCGTCGTATTGCGGGGTGAAGCCGCAGCGCGAGGCGGTGTTGACCACCAGCACCGGCCGACCCTTCCAGTCGTCCAGGGACAGGTTGCCGCCGTCGATGGAGGCAAAGCTGAACGATTGCGCCGCGAGGGCGGGCAGGGCCGCCAGAACGGCGAAGGCGAGGGCAAAGATGCGAAGCATGGGCGAACTCCTTTCACGGAGGATAGAGCGGCGGGGGCGGCGGTCAACGCGGCCCTTGCAAGGAGATTACGCAGGAATATCTTGATCGGATCAGGAGGTGCCCGACATGGCCGGAGGCTGGAGCCGCGACGGGGCGGTGAACGAACAGATCGAGGCGTCGATTTCCGACGAACTGGCGCGCATGAAGGCGCGGCGCGGCCCGGCGGGCGAAAGCCTGACCCATTGCGCCGAATGCGAGGAGCCGATCCCCGAGCCGCGCCGCGTGGCGATCCCCGGCGTGAAGCTCTGCATCGACTGCCAGCAGGAACGCGACGGCATCCGACAGGCGCGCGGCGGCATCAACCGGCGCGGCTCCAAGGATTCACAGCTGAAATAGGGTTATTGCGGCAGCGTCGCGATGGCCGGCATCAGGTTGTTGAGGATCACGAATTCCGCCACCTCGATCTGGTCGTCGGTCTTTGTCGCGAACCGGATGTCCTGCGGCGCGCAGCCCTGCTCCCGTCGGCTGCGCGGAAAGATCTCCTGCATCATCTCGTTCTTGATGCGCGGATTCACCAGCCATGCCGCCACGTGCCGCCGGGCAACGTCCGAATAGCCGGCGGAGGCATCGGCGCGGGCCTGCAGGCTCCGTCCGTCGAACTCCGGGCTGCAGGCCATGACGAAGCTCGCCGTCATCAGCGCGGGCGCCTGCTGGAAGGCCCCGCGCACGCCCTGGCGGAAAAAGACCACGGGGGCGGCGGTGACGGTCACCGCATCGGGGATCGCATCGCTCATCTTCGGGCCCCCGACGAGGGCGCTGCCGGAGCAGGCAGACAGAGTCAGGGCGAGGCACAGGGCGGCCGGAACACGCACCATCGGAGGGGACTTTCATGTCGGGAGGCGGAATCGCACGGCCTCAGTGACGCAGACGACGGGCGCGCACAAGGGGCGCACGATCAACACCGCGTGGCGGCGGCGCTCAGGCCGCCCGGCGGCGCCGGATCACCACGGCCGAGGCAAGCGCCGCCGCAAGCAGCGGCAGCCCGGCCGGCAGCGGAACGGGGGAGAGACGCTCGTAGGCGAGGAAGGTGTTGCCGTTGCCGTCGCGCGCGATGCTCCGTCCGCCGGTCAGGTTGTTGTAGTAGACGGCGGAGAAACTGTCCGAGATCGCGGAGATGTCCGAGGCCGCGAGCGCGGTGTCGTTCGCGCTGGCGGCGATGCGGTCCGAGAACCGGATGCTGCTGCCGACGGCGCTCAGCACGCTGTTGTAGCTGTCGAGCGACGCGGTGTCCGAGGTGTTGGCCTCGGCGATCATCAGGATGTCGCCGCCTGCGGTGGAAAAGTCAGCGATCGCAAGCAGTTCCGACGCCGTGTAGGTAAAGGCCGAGCCGAAGTTCGCGGTCAGCACCAGAAGGTCGTAGCCGGAGAGGAACAGCCCCGTCAGGGCCGCCGACGAGGAGGTGACCGTCGCGCCGTGGGTCGTCGCGTAATAGCTCGACAGGTCCGCGAACTGGCCGACGTTGCGCGAGAACAGCACGCTGTCCGAGGTGCCGAGGATGTTGGAAAAGATCGGGTAGTTGCCGGAGCCGTTCTGCACGGTGTTCACGTCCGACACGACGCTGATGCTGGCCGCGTCGGCCTGCCGGGCGGAAAGGCCCATGGACAGGATCGCGGCTGCCGCCAGCGCGACGATGGAGGATGCGCGGGGCATCGGGACTTCGAACTTGGGCACGACCGGATCCTTGTCTACCGAACAGTGCCGACAGTCTGAAAGCGAACCCGTTCCCGGTCAACGCCGCAGACGAACAGGGCCGGGAAGTTGCCCGGCCCTGTTGTATCCGTATGACGGCCGGGGCCTATTCCATCGCTTCCAGCTCGTCGATGAAGCCCTCGATCATGCTCAACCCCTTGTCCCAGAAGGCCGGGTCGGTGGCATCGAGGCCGAAGGGCGCCAGCAGCGCCTTGTGGTGCTTGGAGCCGCCGGCCTTCAGCATGTCGAAATACTTGTCCTGGAAGCCCTCGGGGTTCTCCTCGTAGACGGCATAGAGCGCGTTCACCAGCCCGTCGCCGAAGGCATAGGCGTAGACGTAGAAGGGCGAGTGCACGAAATGCGGGATATAGGCCCAGAAGGTCTCGTATCCCGGCATGTAGTCGAACACCGGCCCGAGGCTTTCGGCCTGCACCGACATCCAGAGCGCGTTGATGTCCTCCGGCGTCAGTTCGCCGCCGCGGCGCGCCTCGTGCAGCTTGCACTCGAAATCGTAGAAGGCGATCTGGCGCACGACCGTGTTGATCATGTCCTCGACCTTGGAGGCGAGCATGACCTTGCGCTCGGCCTTGTCCTTTGCGCCTTCGAGCATCCGGCGGAAGGTCAGCATCTCGCCGAAGACGCTGGCGGTCTCGGCCAGGGTCAGCGGGGTGGAGGCGAGCATCTCGCCCTGGCCCGCCGCCAGCACCTGGTGGACGCCGTGGCCGAGTTCATGCGCGAGGGTCATCACGTCGCGCGGTTTGCCGAGGTAGTTCAGCATCACGTAGGGATGGACCTCGGTCACCGTGGGGTGGGCAAAGGCGCCGGGGGCCTTGCCGGGCTTCACCGCCGCGTCGATCCAGCCCTTGGTGAAGAAGGGTTCCGCGATCTCGCCCATGCGGGGATCGAAGGCGTTGTAGGCGTTCATCACCGTCTCGCGGGCCTCGTCCCAGCCGACGATGCGGGTGCTTTCCATCGGCAGCGGGGCGTTGCGGTCCCAGACCTGCATGGTGTCGAGCCCGAGCCACCTGGCCTTGAGCGCATAGTAGCGGTGCGACAGGCGCGGGTAGGCCGCGACCACGGCGTTGCGCAGCGCCTCGACCACCTCGGGTTCGACATCGTTGGACAGGTGGCGGCCCATCTGGGCCGAGGGCATGCCCCGCCAGCGGTCCATGACCTCCTTTTCCTTGGCCTGCGTGTTGTGGACGCGGGCGAAGGTCTTGATGTTCTCGCCGAAGACGCGGGCCAGTTCGCGCGCCGCCGCCTCGCGCTTGTCGCGCTCCTGTTCGGTCAGCAGGGTGAGGGTGGATTCGATCCCCAGTTCCTCGCCGTCGATCTCGAAGGTCAGCCCGGCGATGGTCTCGTCGAAGAGCTTCATCCAGGCATCGCCCACCACGCCCATGTCGTGCAGGAATTTTTCCAGCTCGTCGGACAGCTGGTAGGGCTTCATCGCGCGGATGCGGTCGAAGGCGGGCTTGTAGCGGCCGAGTTCGGGGTCGGCGGCAAAGAGCCCGTCGAGGAAATCATCCTCCAGCCGGTTCAGTTCGAGCGAGAAGAACACCAGCGGCGTGGTGTAGATGGTGATCTTTTCCTGCGTGTCCGACAGGAACTTGGCGCGGTTGGCATCGGTGGTCAGCTGGTAGTAGCGCAGTCCCGCGAAGGACATGATGCGCCCGGCGATGGTCTCGATCCGCTCGTGGCGCTTGACCATGTCGAGGAACCCGGCGCTGTCGAGGTCGCCCAGCCTGTTCTCGTAATCGGCGGCGAAGCTGGCGCAGGCCTCTTCCAGCCAGTCGAGGTCGCGCTTGAGCTCGGGCGCATCGGGCGCGGCGTAGAGATCGGTGAGATCCCACTCCGGAAGATCGCCCAGGTCGCGGCCTCCCGCGCTGGCATTGACGTCGAACAGGGGGCGGAAAGGGGCGTTCAGCATGGGATCCTCGTATCGGTTTCCCATGACATAGGGGCGCGGGGCCCGCGATGGCAACCACCCTGCGCCGGAAAGCGCGCCGCTTTGTCAGAACCGGTGGGTCAGCCCGGCATGGACCGCGCCGCGATCCCCGACCGTGACGGCCAGCGTATCCGACCGGCCGAGCCCGTATTCCGCGCTGAGGGCGACATGGCTGCCGGAGCGCCGGTGTTCCAGGTGGGCCAGCGCCCCGAGGCGGAGCGCGGGGGTCACCGGCACCGTCACGTCCATCTCGACAGCGTCGGGAACGCGGTTGGCGCGCGGGGCCAGCAGCGTCAGCCCGGCGTCCAGCCGTTCGGTATGAAGGCCGAGCCCGAGCTTGGCGTTGGTCCCGATCCGGTCGCCGCCGTCGCGGGTCGTCACGGTCTCGACCGCCGCGGCAAGGGTCCAGGCATCGAAGCTCCGTTCGGCGGCCAGGGACAGGGCGCGAAAACCGCCCTTGCGGGCGTCGTGGGCCGAGGCGCTCCACCGGGTTCCGGCGGTTTCGCCGGTCCAGGACAGCCCGACCGGCACCGCGGTGCGCTGCATGGCCTTTTCGGTGGCATAGGCGCGGCTGGCAGGCAGGGTCGCATCCTCCACCGCCGGGGCCACCAGCGCAAAGGGCGAGGTCAGCACCGAGTCATGGGCCGGGCGCACGACGCCGACGCGCAGATGCTCGCCCAGGGTCAGGGCGCCGTAGGTCTCGTGCGGATGGCTGCCGTTGCGCAGGAAGGAATAGAGCCCGACCTCCAGCCCGATAGCGTGCCGGGAGGTCACGCCCAGCGTCAGATCGAAGCGCCCGATGCCGGTGCCGTCGATCTCCGACGAAAACCCGCCGGTGACGGTTCCGGACAGCGAGAGGCCGGAGCCGGAGCCATCGGCAAGCAGGGCGCCGGGCCACGGGCACAGAAGGCTGCAAAGAACCGCGATCACGCGCATGGGGCGCTCCTGATGGGAGGAATCCGGGATATTCTGCCCGGCTTTCCGGCACTTGTGTAGAGCTTGGGCGATTTGGGCCGCGGACTGTGCCATTGTTGCGACCTATGTATCGCCGGTGCTTGGGGAAATTCCGTAGATCGGCCCGGCTTTTGGTCTAAGGTCGTAGGGCAGCCGTCCGGAGGAGACGGTCGAACACGAGAATTTGTCGAGGGGAGGATTTTCGATCATGTCACAAAAACCGTTTCTGTACGGCGCCGGGGGGATCATCCTGGGCTTCATCGGCGGGATCGCCGTCGGCGGCGCCACCAGCGAGAGCAAGATCAACGACGCCCTGTCGCGCGCCATGGCGCCGGGACAGAGCGCGGCCGAGCAGGCCGCGTCGAGCCAGCAGGAAAGCCTCGCCGCGCTGAGCGAACGGCTGACCGCGCTCGAAGCCGCCATGCCCGACGCCGCCGCGCTGTCCGAGCAGATCTCGGGCGCGGTGGACGAGCGGCTGGCAGGGCTCGGCAGCGATCTGTCGGCGGCGATCTCGAAGGGGGCCGAAGACCAGAAGGCCGCCCTGGACGAGGCGATGACGCGGATTTCCTCCGGCCTCGAACAGAGCGCGCAGGCGGCCGCGGCGGCGGTGGCCTCGGCGGCGACGGGGAAGGAGGCCGATGCCGGCGGCGTCTCGGTGAGCGAGCCGTTGCAGGTCGGTCAGACGGCGGTCTTTGCAGAGGGCAAGGTGCGCGCCTTCGTCTCGCGGCTCGACCCGCAGGGCGGATCGGTGCGGCTGATGGTGAACGGCAAGTCCGTCGCGCTCGGCGCGGGCGGGTCGGCGCCGGTGTCCTTCGACGACAAGGCGTGCTCGATCGTCGTCATGGGCCTGTCGGACGGCGCGACGCTCGGCTCCGATTGCGATGCCGCCACCCCGACGAGCGAGATGGCGCGCGCCGGGGGCGATGCGGACAGCCCGCCGCCGGCCCCCGAGGACGGCTTCCGCCCCGGCCAGGTCGCTATGCTGGGCGACGGCGCGCTCCGGGTGTTCGTCTCGGGTCTGGCCGAGGACGGAACGGCGGCGCGCATCGCGGTCAACGGCGTGAGCACGCAGGTCGTCGCCTCGGGCGAAAGCGTCGAGGTCACCTCGGGCGACAAGACCTGCACCGTCTCCGTCACCGGCGTCGGCGGCGGCATGGTCGGTCTCGAGGGAAGCTGCGGCTGATCCCTCAGCCGTAGAGGCGCAGCATCTCGCGCAGGGAGTCGAGCGTATCGGCCTCCTGCGCGGGCTTGTCCTGCCGCCAGCGCGCCATGCGGGGAAACCTGAGCGCGAGGCCGGACTTGTGGCGCGGGCTTTCCTGGATGCCCTCGAAGGCGATCTCGAACACCAGTTCCGGGCGCACCTGCCGCACCGGGCCGAAACGCTGGAGCGTGTTCTTGCGCACCCAGTTGGTGATCTTGCGGAATTCCTCGTCGGTGAGGCCGGAATAGGCCTTGGTGAAGGGCACCAGTTCGTTGCCGTTCCAGGCGGCAAAGGTGAAATCGGTGAACAGGTTGGCCCGCCGCCCGTGGCCCTGCTGGGCGTAGATCATCACCGCGTCCACGGTCAGCGGGTCCAGCTTCCACTTCCACCAGTCGCCTTTCCTGCGCCCGTCGAGATAGGGCGAGCCGTGCCGTTTCAGCATCAGCCCCTCGGCGCGGCTGTCGCGCGCGTCGGCCCGGATCGTGGCCAGATCCTCCCACGATTCGAAGGGGATGAGGGGCGATCTTCGCACCGGGGCATCGGCGGGCAGGTCGGCCAGCAGGGCATCCAGCGCGGCGCGGCGCGCGCAGTAGGGTTGCTGGCGGATGTCCTTGCCCCCGTTTTCGAGCAGGTCATAGGCCAGCAGGATCACCGGCGCGTCGCGCAGCAGGGTCTTGGGCACGGTCTTGCGCCCGATGCGCTGTTGCAGGGTGGCGAAGGGCATCGGCTGATCGCCCGCCCAGGTGACGATTTCACCATCCATAACCGTGCCCTGCGGCAGGAAATCCACCGCACGCGCGAGTTCCGGGAAGCGGTCCGTCATCAGTTCCTCGCCGCGCGACCAGACGTGATGCGCCCCGCCGCGCAGGATCAGCTGTCCGCGAATGCCGTCCCATTTCCATTCCGCCGCCCAGTCCTCCGGCGCCCCAAGCGCTTCGGGCTCCGCTTCGAGCTGGTAGGCGAGGTAGAACGGATAGGGGCGGCTGGCGTCGGCCTCGGGGTCCTCGGCCTCGACCAGATCGTGCCAGGTGGTGGTTTCGGGCTGCCAGCCGCCCATCAGCCTGAGGGCAAGCGCGGCCTCGTCCCGACCGGTCGCGCGGGCCAGCGCGCGGGTCATGATCTTGCGGCTGACCCCGATGCGGAAGCCGCCGGTGATGAGCTTGTTGAACAGGAAGCGTTCGGTCGTGCCGAGCCGGTCCCAGGCGGCGAGGATCTGCGTCTTGCGCGCTTCGATGTCGAGGCGGGACATGGCCTTCAGGCTTTCGATCCAGTGCGACAAGGGCAGGTCGTCCTCGCGCTCGGGCGGGGGCAGGACGAGGGTGATGGTCTCCGCCAGATCGCCGACGATGGGATAGCTTTCCTCGAACAGCCAGAGCGGGATGCCCGCGCGCTCGGCCGCCCACTCCCGAAGCTGGGTGGTGGTGACCGCGCGCTTGGGGCGGCGCCCCGAGAACAGCGCCACGGTCCAGAGCCTGTCGCTCTCCGAGGCGGTGCGGAAGAAGGCGGCGAGGGCCTCGGTCTTGACCGTGGTGCGGGTGGACTGGTCCACGGCGGCAAAGAGACGGGCGAAGTCCTTCATTCGGCCTCCTCCGTCGCGTCTTCCTCCTGGCCGAACTCGGTCGGGACCACGCTGGCGTCAAGGCCGCGATCGTTCAGCCATCGCGCGAAGATATCCGTGTAACCATGCGTGACAAAAACCTTTTCCGCGCCGGCTTCCCGGATGGCGCGGTTCAGGTCGTCCCAATCGGCATGATCGGACAGCACGAAGCCGCGATCCGCCGCGCGCCGCCGCCGCACCCCCCGCAGCCGCATCCACCCCGAGGCGAAGCCGGTCGAGGCCGGGCCGAAGCGCCGTGCCCAGGCCGACCCCAGCGCCGAGGGCGGCGCGACCACCAGCGCGCCGGGATGGGCCTTGCGGTCGAGGTCGGGCGTCACCCGCAGCGTGTCCGGCAGGGCGATGCCCTGTGCGCGCAGCACCTCGTTGGTGGCCTCCACCGCGCCGTGGGTCAGGATCGGGCCGATGCCGGGGTCGAGCATGGACAGCACCCGCTGCGCCTTGCCCAGCGAATAGGCCCCGAGGATCGAGGCGCGGCCCTCGGCGGCATTGGCGGCCCACCAGGCGTTGATCTCGTCGCGGATCACCGTGTCGGAGGTCCATTTGAACACCGGCAGGCCGAAGGTGCATTCGGTCACGAAGGCATGGCAGCGCAACGGCTCGAAGGGTTCGGACAGCGCGTCGGGCGCCAGCTTGTAGTCGCCGGAGACCACCCAGACCTCGCCCGCGACCTCGACGCGGATCTGTGCCGAGCCGGGGATGTGACCTGCCGGGTGGAAGCTGACCGAGGCGCCGCCGATCCGGCGCGGGGTCGCCCAGGGGATGGTCTCGAGCGTGATGTCGCCCAGCCGGTGCCGGATCACCGGGGCTGCCGCCTCGGTCGCGAGGTAGCGCGCGTGGCCGGGGCGGGCATGGTCGGAATGGCCGTGGGTGATGAGCGCGCGGTCGACGGGGCGCCACGGGTCGATGTGGAAATCGCCCGCGGGGCAGTAGATTCCCCGATCCGTGAAGGTGAGTACGCCGGTCATCGCCCAGAGCTAGCGTTCCGGGACCCGGCGGCCAGAGCGATCAGGCGCTGAGCGCCTGCGCCTCGGTCCGGGCGGCGGTTTCGAAGAGGTCGGCCATCTGGCTGACGATGCGGCCGCGGGTCACCGCGTCCTCCATCAGCACCTCGTGTTCGCCGCCGGGCACGACTTCCAGCTTCCCGCCGGGCCAGTCGGCCATGCGCGCCTGCACGCGCGCGACATCGACGATGCGCTCGTTACTGCCGACAAAGGAAATGCAGGGGATGCGCGGCGAGGGCAGCCGCGCCAGCGCCAGGCATTCGCCGAGCGCCTGGTGCAGCCAGCGCAGCGACGGGCCGCCGAGCTGAAGCTCGGGCACCTCGATCACCTGGCGGTTCATGTAATCCCAGCCCTCGCGGCTGGTGGTGAGAAGGTTGCCTTCGAAGGCGCCGGTGGCGGTGTAGCTGTCCGGCCCGGTGGAGGGCGCATAGTGGTGATCCAGCCCCATGCGGGCGGTGGACCATCCCAGCGCCCAGGCCGCGGGGCGCACCGGCGCGGCGATGCGGATGCCCCACATCGGCCCGGTGAAGGCGCAGGCCGAGACCGGCAGCCCCTCGGCCAGCGCGCGCAGACCGATGCAGCCGCCCATGGAATGCCCTTCGAGGAAGTAGGGACCGGGAAGCCCCAGTTCCGCAGCGGCATCCATCATCGCGGCGACGTCGTGCTGGTAGTCGTGGAACAGGTGAACGTGGCCGGTGCGCGGATCGCCGAGCATCCGGTCGGCAAGCCCCTGACCGCGCCAGTCGATGGTCAGGGTGTGAAAGCCGCGTTCGGCGAAATCGCGCGCCACGCGGCCGTATTTTTCCACGTATTCCGTCCGGCCG
The DNA here is from genome assembly GCF_048261495.1 of Salipiger sp. GTDB lineage: Bacteria > Pseudomonadota > Alphaproteobacteria > Rhodobacterales > Rhodobacteraceae > Salipiger. The sequence goes on along the minus strand of NZ_JBLXFX010000014.1, from coordinate 47,748 downwards.
GGGAACAGCAGCACCGTGCCGGTCGCCTCGGCCGGGCCGGGGTAGTGGGCCACGCGGATGCGCAGCCCGTCCGCCGTGCGCACCCACCACGCGCGCGCGCCGTCGGTCCCGTCGGCCAGTTCGGCGTGGAAGGGGGCTGCGCTCAGCATGTCAGGCCAGGACCGCGGCAAGGCGCATGGCGGCACCCATGTCGCCGTCGACCGAGAGGCGGCCGGACATGAAGGCGGAGGTGGGGTTCAGATCGCCGTCGATCATCGCGCGGAAGGTGTCGAGATCGGCGGAGAGCGTCACGTCGGCGGCATCGTCGCCCGCGCGTGCGCCGCCCTCATCCACGATGATGGCGCCCTCGTCCTCGATCCGAAACTTTGCCACGCCGTCGAACCCCTTGCCGTCAAGCTTTTCGTTCAGTGCCGTAACGGCCGCGTCGATCGTTTCGCTCATGTCATCCCTTTCACGAAATCCTGTGCTGGCAATCCAGCACGTCTGAGTTACATTCGGATGTATGAGCACGCGTCCGTTCGATTACAAATCTACCGTCACGGCACTTTGTGCCCTAGTCATGTTTTCCATACCCCTGTCCGCCTCCGCCCAGGAGGAGCGTGGACCGGATTGGCAGATGGCGCCGGTGCCCGCGCCGCTCGAACCCGAGGCGAGCCCGGACCTGCCGACCGAACAGCGGATCGAGGCGCTTCTCGAAGAGCTTTCGACCGCCTCCTCTGACGAGGTCGCGGCGCGACTCGAGCGAAACCTGTTCCGCGAGTGGTCGAAATCCGGCTCCGCCGCGATGGACCTGCTTCTCAAGCGGGGGCGCGATGCGCTCGAGGTCGGAGAGGTCGATGTCGCGCTCGAACACCTGACCGCGCTCACCGACCATGCGCCGGATTTCGCCGAGGGCTGGCATGTGCTGGCGCTGGCCTATTACCAGGACGATGCCTTCGGTCCGGCGATGGATGCGCTCGAACACGTGCTGGCGCTGAACCCGCGCCATTTCGGGGCGCTGCGGGGCGTGGCGGCGATCCAGGAACAGATCGGCCGGCCGGTGCTTGCCTACCAGGCCTATTCACGGGTACAGGAGCTGAGGCCGTTCGACGAGAATGTGACCGAGGCGCTGAAGCGGCTGGCGCCCGAAGTGCAGGGCGTGACCCTCTGATCGTATAAGCAGCAGGACAGGCGGCCGCATGGTTTCGCGCGCAAGGATCGCGGCCGTTCTCGGTCCGACCAACACCGGCAAGACACACTATGCCATCGAGCGGATGCTCGGCCATCGGACGGGCATGATCGGCCTGCCGCTGCGCCTGCTCGCGCGCGAGGTCTACGACAAGGTCGTCGCGGCCCGCGGCCCCTCGGTCGTGGCGCTGGTCACGGGCGAGGAGCGCATCGTGCCGCCGCGCGCGCAGTACTGGGTCTGCACGGTCGAGGCGATGCCCGAGGGCATGGGTTGCGATTTCGTCGCGGTGGACGAAATCCAGCTCTGCGCCGATCCCGAGCGCGGCCATGTCTTCACCGACCGCCTGCTGCGGATGCGCGGACTTCACGAGACGCTGTTCCTCGGATCGGACACCATGCGCGGGCCGATTTCCGCACTGGTGCCGGGCTGCGAGTTCATGCGCCGGGAGCGGATGAGCCAACTGAGCTATACTGGTTCGAAAAAGATAAGCCGGATGCCGCCCAGAGCGGCCATCGTCGGCTTTTCTGTCGATAATGTCTATGCCATCGCCGAACTGATCCGCCGCACCAAGGGCGGTGCGGCCGTGGTGATGGGGGCGCTTTCGCCGCGCACCCGCAACGCCCAGGTCGAACTCTACCAGAACGGCGAGGTCGATTATCTCGTCGCGACCGATGCCATCGGGATGGGCCTGAACCTCGATATCGACCACGTGGCGTTTTCCTCGCTGACCAAGTTCGACGGCAGGCGGATGCGCCCGCTCCAGCCCAACGAGCTTGCGCAGATCGCGGGTCGGGCCGGGCGCGGCATGTCGAACGGCACCTTCGGCACGACGGGGGATGCCGGCCAGATTCCCGACGAATGGGTCGAGGCGATCACCTCGCATTCCTTCACGCCGCTCCGGAAGCTCAACTGGCGCAACGCGGCGCTGAGTTTCGGCTCCGTCACGCGGCTGATCGAGTCGCTGGAAAAGGCGCCCGACGACCCCTGGCTGATGAAGGCGCGCGAGGCCGACGATCTGATGACGCTCAGGACCCTGGGCGGCGATGCCGAGGTGCTGGCGCGGGCCTCGGACCCGGCTTCGGTCCAGCTTCTGTGGGACGTCTGCCGCATCCCCGACTTCCGCGGCATCTCTCACGCGGAACATGCGGGCCTTTCGCAAGTTATCTTTCAGCATCTGCACGAGCGGGGAACGATCCCCGAAGCCTTCATGGCGCGGCAGGTGACGCGGATCGACCGGACCGACGGCGATATCGACACCTTGTCGAAACGTCTGGCCTTTATCCGCACTTGGACTTACGTGGCGCAGCGCAAGGGCTGGGTCGATGACGAAAGCCATTGGCGCGAGGCGACCCGCGCTGTAGAAGACGCACTGTCCGACGCGCTCCACGCCCGTCTGACGCAGAGATTTGTAGACCGGCGGACCAGTGTTCTGCTTCGCCGGTTGAAACAGAAGGAGGCCCTCTTGGCCGAGGTGAACGACAAGGGTGAAGTGACCGTCGAGGGCGAATTCGTCGGTCGGCTGGAAGGGTTCCGTTTCCGCCAGGACGCAAGCGCGGCCGGGCAGGAGGCAAAGACGCTGAAACAGGCGTCGCTGCAGGCGCTGGCGCCGCATTTCCATTTGCGGGCGGACCGGTTCTACAACGCGCCGGATACCGAGATCGACTATACCGAGCAGGGCGGCCTCATGTGGGGCGACCAGGCGGTCGGCAAGTTGGTCAAGGGCGACGATGCGCTGAAGCCGCGGGTCGTGGCCTTCGTGGACGACACCGCCGGTGCCGATGTGATCCAGAAGGTCGAACGCCGCCTTCAGCATTTCATCGACCGCAAGATCGCCGCGCTGTTCGAGCCGCTGCTGGCGCTCCAGCGCGACGAGGCGCTGTCGGGCCTCGCGCGCGGCTTTGCCTTCCGGCTGGTGGAATCGCTGGGGATCATCCCGCGCGGCCAGATCGCCGACGAGGTGAAGCAGCTCGACCAGGAGGCGCGGGGCGCCCTGCGCAAGCATGGCGTGCGCTTCGGCCAGTATACGATCTTCCTGCCGCTGCTGCTGAAGCCCGCGCCGACCCGGTTGCGGCTGGTGCTGTGGTCGCTGTTCACCGATCTCGACACCTTCCCCGAGGCGCCGCCGCCGGGGCTGGTGACGGTGCCCAACATCCGCGACGTGCCGCTCGCCCATTACACCCTGTCGGGCTACCGCCCGGCCGGTGAGCGGGCGATCCGCATCGACATGCTGGAACGTCTGGCCGACATGATCCGCGGCGAGGACAGCCGCGGCGGTTTCGAGGCCAAGGCCGACATGCTGTCGATCACGGGCATGACGCTGGAACAGTTCTCGGACCTGATGACGGGTCTCGGCTATCGCGCCGAGAAGGGTGAGCGGACCAAGGTCAAGGCCGCCGATCAGGTGGTGACCGAGACCTCCGAACCCTCCGCCGAACCGGGCGAGGGCGAGCCGGTCTTCGATGCCGCCCGCGAGGAGGAGGCGACCCCCGCCGCCATGGCCGATCCCTCGGCCACGCCGGAGGCTGCGGATATCGTCGCCGGAAGCGAGAGCATCGACGATGCCGGCATCGCGCCGATCGACGAGGACCCCGAGGCGGTGCAGGTCGACGACCACATCGCCGAAACCCCCGAAGAGGAGCTGCTGCCCGGCACCGCGCCGGACGAGGCGCTGGCCGGTCCCGAGGTCGAGGTGTTCTACACCTTCACCTGGGGCGGCGGGGCCCGCGCCCGGTCGCCGCGCCGCGAGGGCGGCGGTGGCCGTGCGCAGCGCGCCAAGGGCGGCGACGGTGCCCCCGGCGGCAAGCCGCAGGGCAACCGCGAGGGTGGCCGCGGGCCCAAGGGCGACGGCCAGGGCCGGGGCGGTCCGAAAGGCAAGGGCGGCGCCAAGGGCAAGCCGCGTCGCGAGCAGGACAAGGGGCCGAAGGTCTTCGAATCCCGCCCGCAGAAGAAGGATCGCATCGATCCCGACAACCCCTTCGCCGCCGCGCTCATGGGGTTCAAGGGCAAGTCGTGAATGGGTGAACAGGCTGCCAGACTGCGCATCGACAAGTGGCTCTGGCATGCCCGCTTCTTCAAGACCCGCAGCCTGGCCGCCAAGGCGGTTGCCTCGGGCCTGCGGGTCAACGGGCTGAGCGTGGCCAAGCCCGCCCATATGGTCGGGCCGGGCGATGTGCTGACCTTTTCGCAGGGACGGACCGTCAGGGTCATCCGCATCGCGGCCCCGGGAGAGCGTCGCGGCCCCGCGCCCGAGGCGCGGACGCTCTACGTCGATCTCGACCCTCCGGCCCCGCGCGCGCCGGAACCGCAGGCCCCGCGATATGACGGCGGCGGCCGCCCCACCAAGCGCGACCGGCGGGCGCTGGACCGGCACAGGGATGTGCTTGAATGATCCGGCGCACTGGTCTAGCTAGGCACAAATCCCGCGCCACGGACTGAATGGTGAACACATGACCTATGTCGTCATCGACAACTGCATCGCCTGCAAATACACCGACTGCGTCGAAGTCTGCCCGGTGGACTGCTTCTACGAGGGCGAGAACATGCTGGTGATTCACCCCGACGAATGCATCGACTGCGGCGTCTGCGAACCCGAATGCCCCGCCGACGCGATCCGTCCGGACACCGAGCCGGACATGGAGAAGTGGGTGGAATTCAACCGGAAATACTCCGAGATGTGGCCCGTCATCATCTCGAAGAAGGACCCGCTTCCCGAGGCCGAGGACCGCGACGGCGAAACCGGCAAGGTCGACAAGTACTTCTCCGAGGCACCGGGCGAGGGCGGCTGACCGGCGATTCGGCGCTGGACCGCCGAATCCCCCGATTTTTCCGGTTTTTCCGCTCTAACGCATTGTAATCATTCGTGTTGATCCGTGGAGGGAAGCTCCTAGGAAAGGCATTCCTTTTGTGCTATAGTTGTTGGCACACATGACAAAACCATGCACACACAGCCGGGCCTGTCTGTACCCGGGGGCATAATCTGAGACGCGTAGATCAAGGCGAACGGGATGCAACGCAGTTCCGTCCGTCTTTGTTGTCGCCTGTGTGTGCGGTTTGGCTGCTGAGGACCCTGTTGTAATGACCAAGACCAAAAAGAACGAATTCCGCCCGAACGATTACGTCGTCTACCCCGCCCATGGCGTGGGTCAGATCATGTCGATCGAAGAGCAGGAAGTCGCCGGCATGAAGCTGGAACTGTTTGTGATCTCTTTCGAGAAGGACAAGATGACTCTCCGGGTGCCCACGCACAAGGCGACCGAAATCGGCATGCGTTCGCTGTCCTCGCCCGACGTGGTGAGCGCGGCGATGAAGACGCTGCGCGGCAAGGCCAAGGTCAAGCGCGCCATGTGGTCGCGCCGTGCCCAGGAGTACGAGCAGAAGATCAATTCCGGCGACCTGATCGCCATCGCCGAGGTGGTGCGCGACCTGCACCGCGCCGACGACCAGCGGGAACAGAGCTATTCCGAGCGTCAGCTTTACGAAGCCGCGCTCGAGCGTCTGACCCGCGAAGTGGCTGCCGTGTCCGGCGGGGACGAAACCGCCGCCGCCCGCCAGGTGGACGAGGTTCTGGGGCTGCGCGCGGCCTGATCGCCGTCGCCGCTCTGGCCAATGAAAAACGCGCCGTCACAACGGCGCGTTTTTTTGTGCCCGGCGAACCCTGCCTTGCCGGTCAGGCCGCATCGTCCTTGCGCGCGGCAATGGCCGTGAACAGGGCTGTTTCCAGTTCCTTCTCCAGCTCCTGCGCGCGCTTGATATAGGCCTGGTTTTCGGACGGCGGGATGTTGGGATCCCAGAGTTCGGCCAGTTCCTGAACGGTCTCGCGGTCGTGGTGGTAGAAGGTCTCCTGCGCGACGGCGGCTTCGTATTCGGTCATGCCGACCTCTTCCAGCACGTAGCGCCCGGCGCGCAGCGAGCTGTCGAACATCTCGCGCACGATCTTGTTCGCCCCGGCCTGGTAGAGCTCGTAGACATGGGTCCGGTCGCGGGCGCGGGCGACGATGTAGACATCCTCGCGCAGGCGGCGGGCAAAGCGCACCAGCTTGGTGTTGGCCTTGGGATCGTCCAGCGCGGCGACGATGACCTTGGCCTTGCGGATGCCGGCGGCGTGCAGCAGTTCCGGGCGGGTGGGATCGCCGAAGAACCCCTTGAACCCGAAACGGCGCATGAGTTCGATGGTCTGCATGTCGTGGTCGATGACCACGGTCTTGAACCCCGAGGATTGCACCAGCCGGTTGACGATCTGCCCGAAGCGCCCGATCCCGGCGATGATGATGGGCTGCTGTTCGTCGATCTTGTCGTCGGGCGGCGGGGCGTCGCGCGCCTCTTCCAGCTTGGTCGCCATCCAGTCGTAGAGGATGAAGAGCAGCGGCGTGATGAGCATGGACAGCGCCACAACGAGCAGCAGGCGCTGGCCGAGCTCCTCGGTGAAGACGTTGAGCTGCAGCGCGAAGGAAATCAGCACGAAGCCGAATTCCCCGGCCTGCGCCAGCGACAGGGTGAACAGCATCCGGCTGCGGACCCGCAGCTTGAACACCCGCGCGAGGACGTGGAGGATCACCCCCTTGAGCAGGATCAGCCCGAGCGCGAGGCCGAGGATCAGGAAGGGTTCGCGCAGGAAGTCCCCGAGGTCGATGCCCGCGCCCACGGTGATGAAGAACAGCCCCAGCAGCAGGCCCTTGAAGGGTTCGATGTCGGATTCGAGCTGGTGGCGGAATTCCGAGTTGGCCAGCACGACCCCCGCGAGGAAGGTGCCGAGGGCGGGCGACAGGCCGACCAGCTCCATCAGCATGGCGATGCCGCAGACGATCAGCAGCGCGACGGCGGTGAACATCTCGGGAAGGCGCGAGGAGTTGATATGGCGGAACAGCGGCCGCGCGCCGTAGACCCCCGCCAGGATGATGAGCGCGATGGCGGAAAGCGTGACCAGCGTCACGCCCCAGCCGGGCAGCCCGTCGACCAGCGACAGCGCATGGTCGTCGATCGGCGGGGCGGGGCGATGGATCGAGCCGTCCGGCGCCAGCGTCGCGGTGATCGTGGTGCCGAGCAGGGGCAGGACGATCAGCATGGGAATGACGGCGATGTCCTGCGTGAGCAGCACCGAGAAGGCGGCGCGCCCGCCGTTGGTCTGCATCAGTCCCTTCTCGCTCAGGGTCTGGAGCACGATGGCGGTCGAGGACAGCGCAAAGACCATGCCGCAGGCCAGCGCCGGGGCCCAGCCGACCCCCAGCGTCATCGCCGCGGCCATCACCGCCAGCATGGTCAGCACGACCTGTGACCCGCCCAGCCCCACCAGCCGGTGCCGCATGTCCCAGAGCGCGCGGGGCTCCAGCTCCAGCCCGATCAGGAACAGCATCATCACCACGCCGAATTCGGCGAAATGGCGCAGGTCGTCCGTCGCCGCGACGAGGTGGAACACCGGGCCGATGATGATCCCGGCAAGAAGGTATCCCAATACCGAACCAAGGCCCAGCCGCGCTGCGATCGGCACCGCGATGACGGCGGCGCCCAGGTAGACCGAAGCCTGGAAGAGGAAGCTTTCCATCATTGTCCCGTCTGTTTGCGTTCCTCCCATGATGGTCCGAGCGCTTCGGGAATGACAACCGGAATGCGGGGCGTAATCGGCAAAATTCCCCCAATTTTCCGAGAGCTGGGGTGAAGCCTTGCCGTTACGGCAGTCGCGGCTCTCAGGCGGGGAGGGTGGCCGCCTGCGGGTGGGGGCCGCGCCCGGCTGCCCGGCGGGTGCGGGCGCGGGGGGCGAGCATCCGGCGCAGCGCGGCAAGGTCGGGCGCCCCGGCCAGAAAGGCGCGGTAAAGCGGGAACAGGCCGGGCCGCAGGTAGGGCGAACGGTGGCAGATGCGCCGCAGCGGCGGGGCGACGGGAAAGCCCGCATGGCGCAGGGCGGCGAGCGTCTCGGCGCAGTCGATCCGCAGCCGCGCGAGGTTCGGCAGCGGATCGGGGTCGAGGCCCATGATCCGGTCGCCGGGCACGGGCGGCGGCACCAGCCGTTGCAGGAGCTGGTCGAAGACCAGGTTCTCGCCGCTGGCCACGTGCAGAACCTCGACCCCGCGGCCTGCGGGCGAGGCGAGCGCGGCGGCGGCATTGGCGGCATGGTCCGCCGGGGTCATCAGGATCAGCCGGTCGAAACTGCCCGCCTCCGCCCCGGCCAGCGCGCAGAGCGCCACCCGCGCGCCGAGCGAATGCCCCACCACGTGCAGCGGCCGGTCGGGCGCGAGCCGTTTCACCGATTCCGCCAGTCGGGCAAGCTGATGCCCCGCGCGGGTGCATTCCGCGTGGGCCTGCCAGATCGACCCCCGTGCCTGCCAGCCGAAGCCGATGGCCAGCCCCTCGTTCCGCGCGCCGCGCCCGAACCCCAGGTGCTGCGGCCAGCTTGCCAGCCGGGGGCCGGTGCGGCGGGGCGCAAGGCTCAGCAGGCTGTCATGCGGGCAATGGCCGGGCAGGCCGGGCTGGTAGGAGAAGCCGTGAACCATGATCGTCACCGCGCCCGAGCCGCAGGCCGGTCCGTTCAGCACATGGCGCAGGGCGGGCAGCAGCGGGGCCGGGCTGGCATGCAGCGCCGGAAAGGTATCGCGGGCGTCTACCTGGATCAGGGGCATCCGTGCCTCCACCACATCTTGCGGTCTGCTCCTCTCAGAGCGCTACGCCCGCCGCGTGAAGTCCCGGTTACGGGCCCGTCACGGTCTTGACCGGAAAACGCAACGGGCGTATTGGGCCTGCGTGGCGCTTTGTTACCGGATTGCGGGCCACGTTAAACATTCCGCTAAAGAGGTCAGACGAGGGGGCCCCTTTCGCTTTGACCGCGAACGGGGCTTTTTCATTGGGGCCTGCAGAGGGCGCCCGGAGGGACGGATATGACGAACAGAGGCAAGCGCACGGACCTCGTGCACGGCGGAACCAAACGCAGCCAGTGGGGCGAGCTGAGCGAGGCGATCTTCCTCACGCAGGGCTTTGCCTATGACAGCGCCGAACAGGCCGAAGCGCGGTTCATCAAGGCGGGCGAGGACGAATACATCTACGCCCGCTACGGCAACCCGACGGTCGCCATGTTCGAGGAACGCATCGCGCTGCTCGAAGGGGCCGAGGACGCCTTTGCCACCGCCTCCGGCATGGCGGCGGTCAACGGGGCGCTGACCGCGATGCTCAAGGCGGGCGACCGGGTCGTCGCGGCCAAGGCGCTGTTCGGCTCCTGTCTCTACATCCTCGAAGAGATCCTGCCGCGCTTCGGCGTGGAGGTGGTGCTGGTCGACGGCGCCGATCTCGACGCCTGGCGCGCGGCGGTGACGCCCGGCACGCGGGCGGTGTTCTTCGAAAGCATGGCCAACCCGACGCTGGAGCTGGTCGACATCGAGGGCGTTGCGAAGATCGCCCACGAGGCCGGCGCGCTGGTGGTGGTCGACAACGTCTTCTCGACCCCGGTGTTCAGCCGCGCCATCGCGCAGGGCGCGGATGTGGTGATCTATTCGGCGACAAAGCATATCGACGGGCAGGGGCGGGCGCTCGGCGGGGTGATCCTCGGCACGCGGGAGTTCATCCGCAAGACCGTCGAACCCTATCTCAAGCACACCGGCGCCGCCATGAGCCCGTTCACGGCCTGGATCATGCTGAAGGGCCTCGAAACCATCGACCTGCGGGTGCGCGCGCAGGCCGCCTCTGCCGAGGAGATCGCCAGGGCGGTCTCCGATCACCCGAAGGTGACCTCGGTCAGCTATCCCGGTCTGCCCTCGCACCGCCAGCACGAGCTGGCGCAGCGCCAACTGGGCGGCAAGGGCGGCACGGTGGTGTCCTTCGAGATCGCCGGCGGCAAGGAGGCGGCCTTTGCCTTCTGCAACGCGCTCGAGATCATCCTGATCTCCAACAACCTCGGCGATGCCAAGTCGATCGCGACCCATCCGGCAACCACGACGCACCAGCGCCTTGCACCGGAGCAGCGTGTCTCGCTCGGCATCGGGGACGGGCTGATCCGCCTCTCCGTGGGGATCGAGGATACCGCCGACCTCGTGGGCGACATCCTGCAGGCGCTCGACCGGGCGTGATGCGCCACGGGTGATCCGTTCCCGCCGCTCGGGCGTATACCCCCCGGAACTTGTGGAAGTCCGGGGGCAATGACCCTATCTAAGGCAGGAAGCCGCCCGAAGGAGGGCCGAGATCATGAACGTGCACACACCCGACGTCGACCGCCAGCCGAGCCGCGAAGAGGCCGAAGCCGCGCTCGCCCTCCTGCGCCGCTGGACGGACAAGGCGCAGGATGCCGAGATTGCGGCCCTCGACCCGGCCCTGTCGGCCTTCGTGCCGGGGGCCGATCCCTACCCGGACCTGTCGCGCGACTATCCGGCCGACTTCCGCGCGGGCGAGACCTACCGCGCCACGCTGCCGGATCTGCAGAACGGGCCGTCCTCGCTGATCCGCGGCGAGCGGCGGGCGATCCAGCACGTCGGCATTTCGAACTTCCGCCTGCCGGTGCGCTTCCACACGCGCGACAACGGCGATCTGCTGCTGGAAACTTCGGTCACCGGCACGGTGAGCCTCGAGGCGGACAAGAAGGGCATCAACATGTCCCGCATCATGCGCAGCTTCTATGCGCATGCTGAGGAGACCTTTTCCTTCGAGGTGATCGAAGCGGCGCTGGACGACTACAAGTCCGACCTCGACAGCTTCGATGCGCGCATCCAGATGCGCCTCAGCTTTCCGATGAAAGTGCGCAGCCTGCGCTCGGGCCTGTCGGGCTACCAGTATTACGACATCGCGCTCGAACTGGTCGAGAAGGACGGCGTGCGCCGCAAGATCATGCATCTCGACTACGTCTATTCCTCGACCTGCCCGTGTTCGCTGGAGCTGTCCGAACACGCGCGCCGTACCCGCGGCCAGCTCGCGACGCCGCATTCGCAGCGCTCCGTGGCGCGGATCTCGGTCGAGGTTCTGTGCGGCGACTGCCTCTGGTTCGAAGACCTGGTCGAGATGTGCCGCCGCGCCGTGCCGACCGAAACGCAGGTCATGGTGAAACGTGAGGACGAGCAGGCCTTTGCCGAGCTGAACGCCGCCAATCCGATATTCGTCGAAGATGCGGCCCGTCTGTTCGCGGAGCAGATGCAAGCGGATTCCCGCGTCGGAGATTTCCGCGTCGTGGCGAGCCACCAGGAAAGCCTGCATTCGCACGATGCGGTGTCGGTTCTGACCGAAGGCACCACATTTGCCGCGGATTCGCTCGACCCCCGGCTGTTTGCCAGCCTGTTCCACGTCGGCTGACACCCCCCCAGCTGCCCGGATCGGAGGCACTGCCCCAAGGGGCGGCGCCTCTCCGACCGTTTTGCTGCAATGCAGCAAAACGTGATCGGCACCTCCATGAAATCTTCACCTTTTGCGCTAGACTTCCAGTCGGGAGGAAACCGAAGCTGACCGGAGGTTTCCGAATGACCATGAGCAACGTACAGATCGGCATGGGGCGCGGATCCCTGCGGCAGAAGATCGACATGTACTTCGTCACGGTGGGGCTCGGGGTGAACCCCTATGCCCTGCGCCGGGCAAGGATGCGCGACATCATCGCGCTCGAATCGAAATCGGACAGCGACCTTGCCCACATGGGCCTCGCGCGCGAGGATATCGTCGGCCACGTGTTCCGGGATCTTCTCACCGGCTGAGCCGGGCGCCCAAAAGTCTTTCAAGACTTTTGCAAATTCCTTGAAAGGAATTTGGGCGCGCTTGACACCCGCGCGGTGGCAGGCCAACGCTCTGCGCATGTTCGACATCCGCCCCGTCGCCTATGTCATCGGCCTGCTGGTCACGACGCTCGGCGCTACCATGCTGTTGCCCATGCTCGTGGACATCGCCGAAGGGCGGGGGGAATGGCATGTCTTCCTGGAATCCTCGCTCGTCACCATGTTGAGCGGCGGGCTCGTGGCCCTCGCCTGCGCCAATGGCGTCAAGGAAGGGCTCACCCTCCAGCAGACCTTCCTGCTCACCGTCACGGTCTGGGTCGCCCTGCCGCTGTTCGGCGGCATTCCCTTCATGTTCGGCGCCACCGGGGCCAGTTTCACCGACGCCTTCTTCGAAGCCATGTCCGGCATGACGACCACCGGCTCCACCGTCTTCGCGGGCCTCGATTCCCTGCCCAAGGGCCTGCTTCTCTGGCGCGGCATGCTGCAATGGCTGGGCGGCATCGGGATCATCGTGGTCGCCATGGTCTTCCTGCCCGAACTGCGCGTCGGCGGGATGCAGATCTTCCGGTCCGAAGCCTTCGAGACCATGGGCAAGATCCTGCCCCGCGCGGCGGAGATCGCCTCCTCCATCTCGGCGATCTATGTCGGCCTCACCCTGGCCTGCACCGCCGCCTACATGATCTGCGGGATGAATGTCTTCGACGCGACGGTGCATGCGCTGACCACGGTCTCGACCGGCGGGTTTTCGAATTACGACGCCAGTTTCGGGACCTTCTCGGGCCCGGCGGAATACGTGGCCTCGGTCTTCATGATTCTCGCGGCGCTGCCCTTCGTGCGCTACGTGCAGATCCTGAACGGCCACCAGACCGCCATCCTCAAGGACAGCCAGGTCCGCGCCTTCCTCTATACGATCGGGACGCTGGTGCTGGTGGTCTCGGTGACGCTGCTCTGGATCTTTCCGCACCACCCCGAACAGGCGGTCCGAGAGGCGCTGTTCAACATCACCTCGATCATCTCGGGAACCGGCTATGCCTCGGTCGACTACATGGGCTGGGGCACCTTCCTGATCACGCTGTTCTTCTTCATCGGCCTGATCGGGGGCTGCGCCGGATCCACCGCCTGCTCGGTCAAGATCTTCCGCTACCAGCTTCTGTTCGCCTCGATCCGCGTGCAGCTGAGGCGCATCCGCGCACCGCACGGCATCTTCACGCCGCGTTTCGAGGGGCGCCCGGTCTCCGATGACGTGCTGAGCTCGGTGATGGGCTTCTTCGTCTTCTTCACGGTGTCGCTGGGGGTGCTGTCGGTCGGGCTCGGCATGACCGGCCTTGACTTCGTGACCTCGGTTTCCGGCGCGGCCACCGCGCTCGGCAACATCGGGCCCGGCCTCGGGGATCAGATCGGCCCGGCGGGCAATTTCGCGGGTCTCAACGATGCGGCGAAATGGATGCTGGCCTTTGCCATGCTGGTGGGCCGTCTCGAAGTGATGGCCGTCTTTACCCTTTTCACGCTGCGCTTCTGGCGCGGCTGACGGTACCGGGCGTTCCCGCGGAATTCAGCGGGCAGGGGAGTCCCGACCGTGCCGCGCATGGCACGGTCGGGGCAGTCGCTCAGTCTCAGCCGAGCTCGATCAGGCGCGCCAATGCCTCCTTCAGCTTGGCCTCTTCCTCCTCGCGGGCCGCGAGGTTGTCGCGGGTCTCCTCGACGACCTCCTCGGGGGCGCTCTCCACGAACTTCGGGTTCTTCAGCCGCCCGCGCAGACCGCCCAGTTCCTTGCCGAGCTTGGCCAGTGCCTTTTCCAGGCGATCGCGCTCCGCGTCGACGTCGATGATGTCGGCCAGCGGCAGGCCGAAGGTCGCGCCACCCACCGGAACCGTCACGCAGCCCTTGGGAAAGCTCGGAACCTCGCTCAGCCCCTCCAGCCGCGCCAGCCGCATGATCAGCGTCTCGTTCGCGGCCCAGGCGGCGCGGGCGGCCGCGTCGAACTCGGTCACGAGGACGGGGACATGCAGCCCGGCGGGCACGTGCATCTGCGCCCGGGCCGAGCGGATGCCCTCGATCAGCGCGATCACCCAGGTCATCTCCGCATCGGCCGCCGGGTCCAGCAGTTCGGCGGTGCCGTAGTCCGGCCAGTCGCCATGCACGAGCATCTTGTCGCGTGAGCCGAGCGTGCCCCAGAGCTCTTCCGTGATGAACGGCATGAAGGGGTGCAGCATGAGCAGGCACTGGTCGATCACCCAGGACATGGTGTCCCGCGTCTCCTCCGCCACGGCCGCATCCTCGGAGGCGAACAGGGGCTTGGAGAATTCCACGTACCAGTCGCAGACCTTGCCCCAGACAAAGGCATAGAGCGCATTCGCCGCGTCGTTGAAGCGATACTCCGCAAGCGCCGCATCGACGGTCTCGCGCACCCGCGCGGTCTCGCCCAGGATCCAGCGGTTCAGCGTGACCGCGGGGGCGGGACGATCCCCGGACGAAAGATCGCGCCCGGCGGCCTCGTTCATCTCGGCGAACCGGCAGGCGTTCCAGAGCTTCGTGCCGAAATTGCGATATCCGGCGATCCGCTGCATATCAAGCTTCAGCACCCCGCCCAGCGAGGCCATCGCCGCATTGGTGAACCGCAGCGCATCGGCGCCGTATTCGTCGATGATCTCCAGCGGATCGACCACGTTGCCGAGCGACTTGGACATCTTCTTGCCCTTGGCGTCGCGCACGAGCCCGTGCAGGTAGACCGTGTGGAACGGAACTTCCTCCACCACAGCAAGCTGCATCATCATCATGCGCGCAACCCAGAAGAACAGGATGTCCTGGCCCGTCACCAGCACGTCCGTCGGGAAGTACTTCTGCAATTCCGGGGTCTTCTCCGGCCAGCCCAGGGTTCCGATCGGCCAGAGACCGGACGAGAACCAGGTGTCCAGAACGTCCGGGTCGCGGAAGACCGGGATCGCCTGCGCGCGGTGCCGCTGATCGACCCCGGTGTAATCCGTGCCGTTCTGCAGCAGGTCGGCGAGCATGTCCTCCGCGGCGGCGGCATCCTCGACCATGAGGAACTCGGCCTCCTCGCCGAAGAAGTCATGCATCTTGCGCAGAGCCTCCTCTTCGGTCGCGGCGCAGAAGGACCGCCATTCGTCCCCGAAGCCGGGCGTGTGCCAGACCGGGATCTGGTGCCCCCACCAGAGCTGGCGGGAAATGCACCAGGGCTCGATGTTCTCCAGCCAGTGGTAATAGGTCTTCTCGCCCGATTCCGGCAGGATCTTCACCGTGCCGTCGCGCACCGCGTCGAGCGCGGGCCCGACGATGCGCGCGGTGTCGACGAACCACTGGTCGGTCAGCATCGGCTCGATGACCACCTTCGAGCGGTCGCCGAAGGGCTGCATGATCGGCTTGTTCTCGACCAGCGGCATCATCCCGCCGTCGAGACAGACCTCGCCCTCGGACGCCTCGGGCGGCACCGGCACCATGACCGCGAGGCCGTCATCGGTGATCTCCTGCACGACCCGCTTGCGCGCCTCGTAGCGGTCGAGCCCGCGAAGGTGGTCGGGCACGAGGTTCAACGCATCGGCTTCGGCCTCGGTCAGGCTGCGCGCGCCCTGCGCCACCGCCTGCGCGACGGCGGCGGCCTCGGCATAGGGCAGCCCGTCCTCGCGCATCTGCGCGCGGGTGTCCATCAGGCGGTACATCGGGATGCCGCCGCGCCGGGCCACCTGGTAGTCGTTGAAATCATGCGCGCCGGTGATCTTCACCGCGCCCGAGCCGAAGGTCGGATCGGGGTATTCGTCGCTGATGATCGGGATCAGGCGGCGGTGCTCCTTCGGTCCCACCGGGATCTCGCAGAGCGTGCCGACGATCGGCGCATAGCGCTCGTCCGAGGGATGCACCGCGACCGCACCGTCGCCCAGCATCGTCTCGGGCCGGGTCGTGGCGATCGCGATGTAATCGCGCTCCTCCTCGAGCACCACATTCCCCTCCGCGTCCTTCTCCACGTAGGTATAGGTCGCGCCCCCCGCGAGCGGGTATCTGAAGTGCCACATGTGACCCGCGACCTCGACGTTCTCGACCTCCAGGTCGGAAATCGCCGTCTCGAAATGCGGGTCCCAGTTCACCAGCCGCTTGCCGCGATAGATCAGCCCCTTGTCGTACATGTCGACAAAGACCTTGATGACCGCATCGTGGAAATTGCCGCTCTCCCCGGTCGGCGCGCCCTCGGCCCCGGACATGGTGAAGGCATTGCGCGACCAGTCGCAGGAGGCGCCGAGGCGCTTCAGCTGGTTGACGATGGTGCCGCCGGATTGCGCCTTCCACTCCCAGATCTTCGCGGTGAAGGCCTCGCGCCCGAGCTCGCGCCGACCCGGCGCCCCGGCCTTGGCCAGTTCCCGCTCCACCACCATCTGCGTGGCGATGCCGGCATGATCCTGCCCCGGCTGCCAGAGCGTGTCGAACCCCCGCATGCGGTGCCAGCGGACAAGAATGTCCTGAAGCGTGTTGTTGAACGCATGCCCCATGTGCAGCGATCCCGTCACGTTCGGCGGCGGGATCATGATGCAGAAGGTCTCCTCCCGCGAGGCGTTCGCCCCGGCGGCAAAGGCCCCGGAACGCTCCCAGGCGTCATGGATGCGCGCCTCGGCCTCGGCCGCGTCGAATGTCTTTTCCATAGCCATGGGTCCGGCCCCCGTACCTGTCCTTGCGTGTTCCGCATGCTCTAGCGAAACCGCATGCAAAGGGAAAGGCTCGGAAGGGTCAAATCCCCGTCGGCATCTTCTGGCCCGAAATATCCCGGGAGTGAATTGGCCGCAGGCCAAGAGAGGGCAGCGCCCTCTGCACCGGCAACAAAAAAACGGCGGCGCCAGGGAGGAGGAGAGGCGCCGCCGTTCAATTCACGAATCTCTCAGGGAGGAGGAGAGAGAGATCCGATCCGGTTCGGGCCGCAGCCCGTCATGAGGTGCGGCGACACCAGGGAGGAGGAGAGGTGCCGCCGCGTATCGAAGGCGCCAGGGAGGAGGAGAGGCGCTCCGAAACTGTGGGCCGAAGGGCCCGGTATGAGGTGCGGCGGCACCAGGGAGGAGGAGAGGTGCCGCCGCTGACACGAAACGCCCGGGAGGAGGAGTGGGCGCCCGATGCCGTGAACCTTGCGGTTCGTTGTTCAGGGTGGCGGCGACCTCAGGGAGGAGGAGAGAGGTCGCCGCCGGATCCGTCAGGCTCAGGGAGGAGGAGAGAGCCCGGCGAAATCGGAATGTCGTTTCAGGCCTCGTAGGCGGCCTGCCATGCGATCCGGCGGATCATCGAGCGGTTCAGCCCGAGGTCGCTCAGTTCGCGGTTGCTGAGGGAGGCCAGCTCCGAGTAGGTCTGCTTGAAGACCCGGCGGCGCGCCGCGTTCGCCTTGAGGCCTTCGACCAGGGCGAAGAGCCGTGCGGTCAAACCGCTTTGAGCGCGAGTACCAGTTTCCGTTGCGTATGCCATTGTCATCTCTTGCCTGTAGGGCGTTACATCGTTGTTGCCGTTAACATGGGGCAAATGCTGCAACTGCACAATACAGCGAAGATACATTGCCGGTATGCAGTCGGCGCATATTGCGAAAGGTAGTTCGACAAGCGTTTGCAATGCGTTAAGCGTAATGATTGTGCGAAGGACGTTTGCGCATTGCGCCTGGTGCAAGGTGACCCCACGTCGGCTTGCACACAGCGGAAAGGACAGGACATGACCGATCTGGTCGACGAGGTGAAATCGGTGCTGGCGGGGCTCGACCTGCCCGATGGCGGCAACCTGATTTCGCGAAACATGATTCGAGCCCTCAGTATTGAAGGCGGTTTGGCGAGATTCGTGATCGAGGCGCCGAGCCCCGAGATGGCCCGGCACATGGAACCGCTGCGCGCCGCCGCCGAGCGGGCCGTCGCCTCGGTTCCCGGAATCGCCTCGGTCAGCGTCGCGCTGACGGCGCATTCGGCGCCGAAGCCGCCGCCGCTCAAGATCGGCGGCCATGCCAAGCCGCAGCAGGAGGCGATGAACCCTCCCGGCGTCAGGCGCATGATCGCCATCGGCTCGGGCAAGGGCGGCGTCGGCAAGAGCACGGTGTCGTCCAACCTCGCCGTGGCGCTGGCGCGGGCCGGGAAGAAGGTCGGCCTTCTGGATGCCGATATCCACGGCCCGTCGCAGCCCCGCATGTTCGGCATCTCGCAACGCCCGGCCAGCCCGGACGGCAAGACCATCATTCCGCTCGAGGCGCATGGCGTGACGCTCATGTCCATCGGCTTCATGCTGCCCGAGGAAAAGGCGGTGGTCTGGCGCGGCCCGATGCTGATGGGGGCGCTGCAGCAGATGCTGATGCAGGTGGCATGGGGCGAGCTGGACGTGCTGCTCATCGACCTGCCGCCGGGGACCGGCGACGTGCAGCTCTCGCTCGGGCAGAAATCCGAGCTGGCCGGGGCCATCGTGGTCTCGACCCCGCAGGACGTGGCGCTGATCGACGCTCGCAAGGCGCTGGATGCCTTCGACACGCTCAAGGTGCCGGTCCTCGGGCTGATCGAGAACATGTCGCTCTTCGTCTGCCCCGAATGCGGCCACGAGGCGCATATCTTCGGTCACGGCGGGGCGGCGGCCGAGGCCGCCCGCATCGGCGTGCCGCTGCTGGCGCAACTGCCGATCGACCTCGACACCCGGCTGGCCGGGGATGACGGGCGTCCCGTCGCGCTGGGAGAAAGCGCCATGGCGCTGGCCTACCGGCAACTGGCCGAGGGCCTCATCAAGGGTGGCGTGGTCTGAGCAGGGCGGCGATTCTTCGTCGAAAGACCGGGCGCGACGGGACGGTCGCGCCCGTCAGGCGACCTTGCGCATCTGAAGCACGAGGTCGAGAACCAGCGCCGCCGGATCGACGTTGACCCCGCGGGCATGGCGCGCGCGGTCGCCCGCATCCTGTGCCAGTTGCGCCCAGGCCCGCCCCGAGGCGGCATCCGGCGCCAGCCGCGACAGCATCGCCGCTTCGCCCGGCGCCGCCTGCACGGCGGGGGGGGCGCCGGTCACGCCGGTCCGGGCGAGGCGGGACAGCAGCACGTCCGTCAGCGTCAGCACGAGGTCGAGCCGCGCTTCCTGGCCCCGGCCCGCCGCGCTTTCGCCCAGCGCGATGGCCGCGGGGCGGTCCAGCATCGGCAGGGTGCCGACCAGCCGCACGAGGTCGCCGTAAAGGCCCAGCCCGTTCTGCGTGAGCAGCCGCATCGCCGCGCCGACCGAGCCTGCCGACAATTCCGCCAGAGCCGCCGCCTCTGCCGGGGCGATGTCGGCCCCGGCCTGGCGGATCGCCTCTTCCATGTCCGATGCCCCGAGCGGCGTCAGGCGCAATTCCCGGCAGCGCGACCGGATCGTCGGCAGCAGCCGCGAGGGCTGATGGCTGACCAGCAGGAGAGTCGTGCGCGCCGGGGGCTCTTCGAGCAGCTTGAGAAGGGCGTTCGCGGCGTTCGGGTTCATCTCGTCGGCGGAATCCACGATCACCACCCGCCGACCGCCATCGGTGGCGCTGAGGGTGAAAAAGCCCTTCAGCGCCCGCACCTCGTCGACCGTGATGACGGATTTCAGCCGTTTCGCCTTGTCGTCCCAGGGTCGCCGCAGCAGGAACAGGCCGGGTTCGGACAGTGCGCGCGAGCGGCGGGCCACAGGATGATCCGCCGGAATCCCGAGCGTTTCGGGCGGCGGCGGGGCGCCGAACAGCCCGTCGTCCTCCGGCGCGGCGGGTGTGGCCAGCAGAAACCGGGCGATCCGCCAGGCGAGGGTTGCCTTCCCGAGCCCCCGCGGTCCGGTCAGCAGCCAGCCGTGGTGCAGCCGTCCCGTGGTATGGGCCGCCAGGAAATCCGCCTCGGCCCGCGCCTGACCGAACAACTGCAGGGTTTCGCGCGGGTGGGGGGCGCCGTCGACCCGGTCGGCCTCGGGGATATCGGCATCCGCGCTCACAGCCGCGCCCCGACCGTTGCGGCCACGTCGCGGGCCACGGTCTCCGGCGCGCGGTTGCCGTCGATCACCGCAAAGCGCGGCGCGAATTCCTCGGCCAGCGCGAGGAAGGCCGCCCGCATCCCCTGTTGCAGCGCGATGCCGAAATCCTCGAACCGTTCCTCGGCGGTGGCGCGGGCCTTGGCGCGCGACAGGGCGGCCTCGGGGTCCATGTCGATCAGGATGGTCAGGTCCGGCTCCACGCCGATCATCAGCGCGTGCAGGCTGTCGACCATGCCGCGGCGGTCGCCCCGGCCCTGATAGGCGCGGCTGGAATCGGCAAAGCGGTCGCAGATCACGATGGCGCCGCGCGCCAGCGCCGGGCGGATCGTCCGTTCCAGGTGATCGCGCCGCGCGGCGGTGAACAACAGCAGTTCGGTTTCCGCCGACCAGCGGTCGGGGTCGCCCTGCAGCACCAGCGCGCGGATTTCCTCGGCGCCGGGAGAGCCTCCCGGCTCCCGCGTCAGGAGGGTTTCATGGCCGGCGCCCCGGAGGTGATCGCGCAGCAGCCGCGCCTGCGTGGACTTTCCCGATCCGTCGATGCCTTCGAAACTGACGAAGAGCCCGCCCGTGGTCACATCGCCTCCTCGGACGGAGCCTGAAGCCGTGCCAGCAGCGTGCGGCTGACCACCATCATGCGCTTGGCAAAACCGCCGCTGCCCACCGCTTCGGCCGCGAAGAGCGGCAGGCGGTGTTCGGGCAGACCCTCGGGGCGGATCACCAGTTCGGCGAGCTTCTGACCTTCGACGATGGGCGCGCGCAGCGGGCCGGTATAGACCACCTCCGCCTCCAGCCGCGTGCCGGGGGTGACCGGGACAAGCAGCGTCACGTCCTTCTGCGCCACGAGGCCGACGCTCGTCTCGTCCCCGAGCCAGACATCGGCGCGGGCGATCTCGGTATCCTTCCGGACCAGCTTGCGTTCGGCGAACTGCCGGAAGGCCCAGTTGACGATGCTTTCGCTTTCCTCGGCCCGCTCGCGTTCCGAGCCGAGCCCGACCATCGAGAAGATCACCCGCCGGTCGCCCTGCTTGGCAGACCCGACGAGCCCGTAGCCCGCCTCGGTCGTGTGGCCGGTCTTGAGACCGTCCGCCCCGATGTTCAGCTTCAGCAGAGGATTGCGGTTGTTGATGTTCGAGGGCGCGCGGCCGTCGAAGGCAAAGGTCTTTTCCGCGAACATCGGGTAGAATTCCGGGAAATCCTCGATGATCCGGCTGGCCAGCAGCGACAGGTCGCGCATCGACATGCGGTGCCCGGGGGCGGGCCATCCGCTGGCATTGGCAAAGGCGGAATTGGTCATGCCGAGCTGCTGCGCCCGGCGGGTCATCAGATTGGCAAAGCCCGCCTCGGTGCCGTCCGGGCTCAGCGCCTCGGCGATGACGGCGCAGGCGTCGTTGCCCGACAGCACGATGATGCCGCGCAGCAGGTCCTCGACCTCGACCCGGTCCTGTGTGTTCAGGAACATGGTCGAGCCGCCGTAGGACATTGCGTGCTGGGAGACCGGCAGACGCTCGTCGAGCTGCAGGCGGCCGTCGCGGACAGCCTCGAACGCCATGTAGAGCGTCATCAGCTTCGACATGGAGGCAGGCGGCAGCGATTCGTCGGCATTCTTGGCCATCAGCACGGTGCCGGTGGTGTAATCCAGCACGTAGGCGGCGCGGGCCTTGGTGTCGAAGGCACTGGCGGGGCCGGTCAGCAGCGCGGCTGCGGCGGCCCCGGCCATCAGGGTGCGGAGGGAAAGGATCATGGGGCAGCTCCTGTCCTTGGTTGGGCCCGCGCGCGGCGGGGTCAGTTGCTTACGGCGTAGGCGTCGGTGAAGCCTTCCGCCTTGATCTTCTTCAGCAGCGTGTCGAGATCCGACTGCGTCTGTGCGGGTCCCACCAGCACCCGCCAGAAGGTCTTGCCCGAAGCGCTCTGCTTCTTGACCGTGGGAACCATGCCGGACTGCCGCATGGCGGTCGCGGTGTTCTCGGCGTTCTGCTCGACGCTGAAGATGCCGATCTGGATATAGGGCTTGCGCAGGCCGGAGGCCGGTTTCGCCGCGGGTTTGGGCGCGGGCTTCGGCGCCGGTGCCGCGGCGGGCGGAAGCGGCTTGGCCATGGCCGGGGCAGGGGCGGCGCCGGGGGCCCCGGGGGCGTCCAGCGCGGCGGCGGCGCCGGTTGCCACGGGATCGAGCGTGCCTTCCTCGACCGACGGCGCCGCGGGCACCTCGGTGGCAAGGACGGGGGCCTCGGCCGCGGCCTCCTCGGCGGGCGGCGCGACTTCCTCGCGCTTCAGGGCCACGACGTTGAGATTGGTCGGAGAGCCGGCCAGCATCCCGAGCGCGGAGGCCGCGTCGGACGAGACCTGAAGCCTCGGGCCCGGCGACTGGCGTTCGCGGCGGAACAGCGCGCCGATGACGAACTTGCCGTTGGATTCGCTGCGGATGATGACGCGTTCGGGTTCCTTGACGTCCGGGTGCGCGACCCAGACCCCGCCGAGCGAGGGCCGGCCGTCCCAGAGACCGGCCTCGGTGGCCTGGAAGATCTCCGGCGCCTCGATGTCGCGCTCCACGGCTTCGCCGCGTTTCGCGCGGGTCACCGGCGCGCCGTCGGCTGCCGCGGCCTTGTCGCGTGGTTGAAGAAAACCCGGAAGATCCGCGTTTTCGCATGCGGCCAGCGTTGCCAGAACCGCCATCAACACGCTGCCTTTCAGCAGGTTGCGTCGCCCCGCTGCCATTCCTCTGCTCATTGTCCGCCCCTCAGCCTGCCAGCCGCACGTCCGATGTCCGATGCGTTTCACGTCCAGAACCGGTTGTCCCGGCCTTATCATGGCGTTTCCATGCCCCGTAGAGACGCCCGAAGGCGTCCGTATTGCGCAAGACTACCCGCTCCGGCGCGCGGTGAAAAGGCTCCGGCTGAGGATGCGCGGATTTTCCCGTTGCCGCGTCGGGGTCCGGGATGGTCCGGGACCGCATTCGGCGGCCTTGTGCCGCGCCTCACTTGATTGTAGCAGAACGAAACGCACCCCCGCCCGGCCCGGGCCGCGGGGCGCAAAGGTCGGAAGCGTGGCCGAGCGGTTGAAGGCACTGGTCTTGAAAACCAGCAACGGGGTGACTCGTTCGTGGGTTCGAATCCCACCGCTTCCGCCAATTATGGCCCCTCGACATGTTCAGGTCGACGCCGCCAGCTTCTCGAAACCTGTTTGCGGCTGAGATGAACCGCTGAAATGCCGTGGTTCGCGGTGGATCTGGTTGGTTCCCGAGGCTGGCTCGATGCCGCGATGCGGCTTGGCGACTCAGCCTGCGATTTGGCGGGCGAGGTAGACCGCGCCGTAGAGGATCGGTTGGTGTGCGAGGTAGAGCATCAGGCTGTGCCGTCCCGGCCAGGCTGCGAGGCGGACCGCGCGGGTGGCGGGGTCGAGCGGGGCGGGGATGCGTCCGGCAAGGCAGCGCGCCGCCAGGATTCCGGCGAGGAAGACGCCGGACCAGGGGAAGATCGGCACGTAGTCGAGCATCGGCGGGCGATGCGCCGCAATCCCGAGCCAGAGCCATGCCGCGCCGGCGCCGGGAAGCTCGACGGCTCCGAGGGCAAGCGCACCGACCGCCGCCAGGGCGAGGAGGGGCCGGGGCAGGTGCATGGCCGCGAGTCCGAGGCAGCTCGACACGACGAGCGCGTGCAGGATGCCGAAGCGGATCCAGGCCTGGGGCAGGGCGATCCGCGTCGCGACGGACACCAGCGCCGCCATGGCCGCCAGCATCCAGAGCCGGCGCAGGAAGGCCGCCGTCCGGAGACCCGAGCCGTGGGCCAGCCACAGGCTGATGCCGGACAGGAACAGGAAACTGCCCGCGATCAGCCGCGCGAAGGCGCGCCATTCCGGGGCCTGCATGGTGTCGCGCGGCAGGAAGCCGAAACTGGTGAGATCCCAGGCGAGGTGAAACACCGCCATGGCGAGCAGGGCAAGGCTGCGCGCGATGTCGAGTTCCGCGATCCGGCGCCCGGCAGGCGGAGCGCGGTCCGCGGCCGACCGGTAATCTGGGTCAGTCATGCGGCGTCCCTCCGCCGGCCGGTCGTCAGTCGGGGAGGCAGACCAGCCGCACGATGGTATCCATGTTGAACCGCAGCCGCGCCTCCAGCGCTTCGGGCGTCATGTAGTCCATGCCGAAGGTCACCTTGCCGGTGAAACGGTTGGTCAGGTAGTAATAGCCGATGGCGGCGATGGTGATGTTGAGCTGCACCGCATCGATTCCCGGCCGGAACACGCCGTCCGCCGCGCCGCGCTTCAGCAGGTCGCCGACCATGGTGACGAATTTCTGGCTGATCGCCTCGATCACCTTGGACTTCTTCAGGTGGCGCGCCTTGTGCAGGTTTTCGCTGTTCACGAGGGTGATGAACTCGGGATTGCGCAGGTAGTAGTCCCAGGTGAAGCTCACCAGCTTTTCCAGCGCCTCGCGCGGGGGGAGATGGTCGAGCTCGAGCTTCTGCTCGGCGGTGCGGATATCGACATAGGCGGCCTCGAGCACGGCCTGGAACAGGTCGTCCTTGTTGCCGAAATAGTGGTAGATCATGCGCTTGTTGGCCTTGGCGCGATCCGCGATCTCGTCCACGCGCGCCCCGCCGAAGCCGTTCCTGGCGAATTCCGTTTTCGCGGCGGCCAGGATCCTGCCCTTCGTCGCCTCCGCGTCCCGCTGCTTGGTGACTTCCCTGGGCGCCATGATGTTCCTGTCGACGGTTGCTGCCTGATCCCCCCTGATAGCCGACTTCCGGGCCCGGGGTCAAAGCCTGCGTAGCGCGTCCCGGCATTCGCCCCGTTCCGGCAAGTTGCGTGGGGGGTTGACGAACTCGAAATTAATGAAGTAACTAGATGGTGCGTTAAGGGGGCGGAAGACGACCCGTTCCCCGGTCCGCGGGAGACGCCCGGAGAGGGCGGGGCATGGCCGGTCGCGGGCCGGGACGCGACATGATTTCAGGGAGGACGACATGAGTTTCATCAAGGATCACATCGAGCGCGCAACGCTCGACCGGCGCAATTTCCTGTTCGCGTCTGCGGCGGGTCTCGGCGGCCTGGCGGCGGGGGGCATGTTCGGCCCCGGCATGGCGCGGGCGGCGCTGACCGACCCGACCATCGCCTGGAGCTACCGCAACCGCACCAACCCCTACTGGAACGAGATCGTCTCCGGGGGCGAGGCCTTTGTTCAAAGCCTCGGGATGCCGGCGGATGCGATGACCCATCTCATCAACGAGGGGTCGTCGGAAAAGAGCCTCGCCGACGTCAAGGCGCTGCTGGCCAAGACCGGCGGCAACCTCGCGTTGGCCATCGACACCAACGATGCGCCGAACTGCCGCCCGGTGGTCGAGGCGGTCGCGGCGGCGGGGGGCTATGTATCGACGATCTGGAACAAGACCGACGACCTGCATCCCCGGGATTTCGGCGACAACTACGTCAGTCACATGACCTGGTCCGATCTGAAGCCCGCCGAGGAGACCGCGCGCATCCTGCTCGAGGCGATGGGCGGCAAGGGCGGCGTCGTCCACCTGGGCGGCATCGCGTCGAACAACCCGGCGATCGAGCGGCTGCAGGGCCTCAGGAACGCGCTGGTGGACTACCCGGACGTGGAGCTGCTGGCGGCGGAACCGGCCGACTGGGACACCCAGAAGGCCAACCAGGTGATGAGCGCCTTCCTCACCCGCTTCGGGGACGAGATCACCGGCGTGCATTGCGCCAACGACACCATCGCCTACGGCGTGCTCGAGGCGCTGCGCGCCGAGGGGATCGAGGACATGCCCATCGTGTCCTACGACGGCAACCCGCAGGCGGTGCAGCTCGTGGCCGAGAAGAAGATCCTCGCCACCGTGTTCACCAATCCCTACTGGGGCGGGGGCATCTCGGCGGCGCTGGCCTATTACGCCGCCACCGGCGCGTTCAAGCCGTCCGAGGAGCCGGACGAACACCGCGAATTCTACGGGCCGTCGATCCTCGTGACACCCGAGGACGCGGCGGAGTTCAAGGCAACCTATCTCGACAGCGCGCCGGATTACGACTGGACCGATTTCTGGGGCCCGACCAACGGCGGGATCACCTACTGACGGACCGTTTCCGCCACGGCGCGCCGATGACCGCGCGCCGTGGCGCCACAGCCTTCACCGACATTGCCAGGAGGATCCCGTGACCGGAGTCCTGAACCGGGACGCCCTTCTCAAATGGGCCCCGCTGATCGTTCTTCTATTGCTGATGCTGTTCTTCACCGTGCTGGAGCCGCGCTTCTTCTCGGTGCGGAACTTTGCCCGCATCGCAATTTCCGCCGCGCCCGCGCTGATGGTGGCGGTCGGCGTGACCTTCATCATCCTGATGGGCTCCATCGACCTGTCCATGGAGGGCGCGGTTTCGGTCTGCGCCGTGGTCTTCGCCTTCGTCTTCCTGTGGCTCGGCGGGTCGCTGGGCGGCTGGGGCTGGCTGGCGCTGCCGCTGACGCTGGTCGTCGGCGCGGTGATGGGGCTGGTGAACGGCGCCATCCACGTCCGGCTCAGGATTCCGTCCTTCATGGCCTCGCTGGCGCTGGGCTTCGTCGGCACCGGGCTTGCCATGCTGATGACCGGCGGCGACCGCATCCGCATCGAGGACGAGACCTTTCGCGCGCTGCTCACCACGCGCTGGTTCAACTTCCCCGTGATGATCTATGTCGCAGGGCTGTTCCTGCTGCTGGGCTGGTTCATCCAGTCGCGCACCGCGCTCGGCCGCAACTTCTACGCGGTGGGCGGCGGCGAGGATCTGGCCCACGGCTCGGGGCTCGATGTCGCGCGGGTGCGGATCATGGGCTTCATGCTGGCGGGGGTCTTCTATGCCGTGGGCGCGCTGATGGCCGTCGCCCGCATCGGCATCGCGGAAACCGCGACCGGCACCGGGTTCATGTTCACCTCGATCACGTCGGTGGTCGTCGGGGGCACCGCGCTCTGGGGCGGGACCGGGGGCGTGTGGAACACGCTGGTGGGCGTGCTGATCGTCAACGTCATCGGCAACGGCATGGTGGTGATCGGGCTGCCCGGCTACGTGCAGGACGGGGTCCTCGGACTGCTCGTCATCGTCGCGGTGGTCCTGTCCACCGATCGCAGCGCCGTCAGCGTCGTGAAATGAGGGGGGCGGAACATGTATGAACTCAGCAAGGTCGACAAGGTGTTTCCCGGCGTCCACGCGCTGAAGGCTGTGGATTTCCGGATCGGACGGGGCGAGATCGTCGGCCTCGTCGGCGAGAACGGCGCCGGCAAATCCACCCTGATGAAGGTGATCTACGGCGCCTACCAGGCGGACGGCGGCACCATCACCAAGGATGGCCGCGCGGTGCGGTTCCAGACGCCGCGCCAGGCGATGGACCACGGCATCGGCATGGTGTTCCAGGAGCAGTCGCTCATCACCAACCTGACGGTGATGGAGAACATCTTTCTCGGCTTCGAGAAGCAGTTCGTGTCCTTCGGGGTGATGAACTGGAAGGCGATGGCCGAGGCCGCGCGCCACCAGCTTGCCAAGGTCCGGCTCGACATCGACCCGGCCACCGTCACCGCCCGGCTGTCCTTTGCGCAGCGCCAGCTCGTCGAGCTGGCCAAGGTGCTGACGCTCGAGGAGCGGGTGGACGGCGACCTCGTCATCCTGCTGGACGAGCCGACCTCGGTCCTGTCGCGCGAGGAGGTGGAGCTGCTGTTCCGCCTCGTGCGCGAGCTGACCTCGCGGGCGTCGTTCATCTTCGTGTCGCACCGCATGGACGAGGTGCTGGAACTCAGCGACCGGGTCTACGTGATGAAGGACGGCGAGGTGGTCGACGTGGTCGCCCGCGCCGAGGCCTGCGTCGACACGATCCAGCGCAAGATGGTCGGGCGCGACATCGACAAGGAGTATTACCGCGAGCAGAAGCAACGCCCCCACGATCCCGGGAGGGTGCTGGTGCGCTTCGACGGGGTGTCGGTCGCCGGGCGCTACAGCGACATCTCGTTCGACCTGCACGCGGGCGAGGTGCTGTGCCTCGTCGGCACCGAGGGGTCGGGGCGCGAGGCGATCCTGCGCACCATCTTCGGGCTGGAACGGCCGACCTCCGGCACCGTGACGATCAAGGACCGCCCGCGCCGCCGCCACGACGCCCGCGCGGCCGTCGAGGCCGGGGTCGGCTACGTCCCGCGCGAACGCAAGGTCGAGGGCATCGTGAACGGCATGAACGTCTACGAGAACATGACCCTCAGCCAGATGCGCAACTACGCGACCGCCGGCATCCTGCGGATCGGCGAGGAAAAGGCCCTGGCCCGCGAATGGATCGCGCGGCTCGGCATCAAGACCCCGGACGTCTTCAAGGATTGCGGCGGGTTGTCGGGGGGCAACCAGCAGAAGGTGGTGCTGGCCAAGTGGCGCTCGGGCGGGTCCGACATCATCCTGCTCGATCACCCGACGCGGGGGCTCGATATCGGGGCCAAGGAAGACGTCTACGACATGGTGCGCGAGATGTGCGACGCCGGCGCCGGCATCCTGCTGGTGGCCGACACGCTGGAAGAGGCCATCGGCCTGTCCCACACCATCCTCGTGCTGAAGGACGGGGAGGCGCAGCAACTGTTCCGCGGAGAGCCCGGCAACAAGCCGTCGCCCTTCGACCTTGTCCACCACATGACCTGAGGCAGAGCAGATGAGCTTTCACGACATCAAACCGCATCTCCCGTGGATCACCCTGCTCGTGCTGGTGGCCATCGTGGGGGTGTCGCATCCCAACTTCCTGAAGCCCGCGAACCTCGTGTCGATGGTGGCCGACATCATGCCGCTGTTCATCATGGCGCTGGGCATGACCTTTGCCATCTACATCGGCGGCATCGACCTGTCGGCGCAGTCGGTGGCCAACATGACCACGGTCATCGCCACCGTCGCCCTGCCGGGCCTCGGGCTCGGCGCGGCGCTCGTGTGCGTGCTGGCGGGGCTGCTCTTCGGGGCGATCTCGGGTTTCGTCACCACGCGGCTTCTGGTGCCGTCCTTCGTCTCGACCCTCGCGGTCGGCGGGGTGGCCTATTCGCTGGCGCAATACCTGTCCGGGCAGCGCGCGCTCTACATGGACGCGGGACTGCGCGACGCCTCCTTCGGCTGGATGATCGGGCAGAGCTTCGGCATCCCGCACGAGATCTTCGTCGGCGGCGTGCTGCTGCTGCTCACCTGGTTCCTGCAAAGCCGCACCGTCTTCGGCCGGGCGCTCAAGGCGGTGGGTGCGGGCGAACTGGCGGCGGCGGCCTCGGGGCTGCATGTCGGGCGGATCAAGATCGCGGCCTTCGCCCTGTCGGCGATGCTGGCCGCCGTCGCGGGGCTGCTGTTCTCGGTCAAGTTGTCGGGCGGTTCGCCGACGCTGGCAAACGGTTTCCTGCTGCCCGCCATCGTGGCGGTGCTGGTGGGTGGCACCCCTCTTACCGGGGGCGTGGGCGGGGTGGTCAACACCCTGATCGGCACGCTGATCGTCGCGGTGATCCGCACCTCGATGCTCTACTTCGAGGTCGACGCCACCATGCAGCAGATGGTTTTCGGCATCATCCTGATCGTGGCCATCGCCTCGACCATCGACCGCAGCAAGATGCGCATCGTGAAATGAGGAGGCGGGGATGACCGACATGATGAGAGCCGCCGTCCTGACCGAACCGGGACGGTTCGAGATCCGCTCCCGCCCGATCCCGACCCCCGGTCCGGGAGAGGTGCTGATCCGCATCACGCGGGTCGGGATCTGCGGCACGGACCTGCACATCTTTCACGGCAACTACGCCGCCGACAGCCTGCCGATGGTGCCGGGACACGAGTTCACCGGCACGATCCGGGCACTGGGCGCGGGGGTCGGGGGGCTGACCCCCGGCGCCAAGGCGGTGGTCGACATGAACATCGGCTGCGGCGCCTGCTACTGGTGCCGCCGGAACGAGATCCTGAACTGCCCCCACATGCGGCAGATGGGGATCACCATGGACGGCGCCTTTGCCGACTACATGGTGGTGCCTGCGCGGCTGGTCATACCGGCGCCCGATGCGGTGCCCGATGCGGTGCTCGCCCTGACCGAACCGCTGTCCTGCGTGGTGCGCGCGGCGCGCAAGGCGCAGGTCACCTTCGGCCAGTCGGCGCTGGTGATCGGGGCCGGGCCCATCGGCAACCTTCACGTGCAATTGCTGCGCACCATCGGCGCGGCGCCGATCATCGTCACCGACCGCTCCGCGGACCGGGTGGCGATGGCGGTGGCGGCGGGTGCCGACATCGGGGTGAGCGACCCGGCGCAACTGCGCCACGCGGTCATGGCGGCCACCGAGGGGCGCGGCACCGACGTGGTGGTCGAAAGCGTCGGGCAGCCCGCGCTCTATGCCGAGGCGATGCGGCTCATGCGCAGGGGCGGGCACCTCGCCGCCTTCGGGCTGACCGGCCCCGAGGCGGAGCTGCCGCTCAACATCCTCGATACCATCCTGCACGAAAATTCGGTCAAGGGATCGGTCGCGGGCATGGGGCAGGACATGCACGACGCCCTGACCCTGCTGGTGCACGGCCGCATCGACACCGCCGCCTTCACCCGCGCGAGCTTTCCCCTGGAGCAGATCCAGCAGGCCTTCGACAGCATTCCCGACCGCCCGGACGACCTCAAGACGCAGATCGTCGTCGCCTGACGCCCCGGCGGGCACAGATTACGGAGAGAGACAGATGAACAAGCCCCTGACCAGACTTTCCCCCCCGGCGGAACCGCGCGAGTTCGGTTTCTTCCTCGACGGCAGGGCCGTTCCGGCCGGGGAGCGCAGCCTCATCGAGCGCCGCTCGCCGGCCCATGACGTGCCGGTGACGCGCATTCCCCATTGCACGCAGGACGATCTCGACGCGGCCGTGGCCGCCGCCCGCCGCGCCTTCGACGACCGGCGCTGGTCGGGCCTTTCGGGCGCCGCCCGTGCCGGGGTGCTGCTGAAGGCCGGGGCGCTGATCCGCGAGCGCGCCGAGGAGATCGCCTATTTCGAGACGCTGGAGAACGGCAAGCCCATCGCGCAGGCGCGGGGCGAGGTGGCGGGCTGCGCCGACATGTTCGAGTATGCCAGCGGCCTTGCCCGCAGCCTGCACGGCGACAGTTTCAACAATCTCGGGGACGGGATGTTCGGCATCGTCACCCGCGAGCCGGTGGGGGTCGTCGGCCTCATCACGCCGTGGAACTTCCCCTTCCTCATCCTGTGCGAACGGGTGCCCTACATCCTCGCCTCGGGCTGCACCATCGTTGCCAAGCCCTCGGAAGTCACCAGCGCCTCGACCCTGCTGCTGGCCGGCATCCTGACCGAGGCGGGTCTGCCGGACGGCTGCATGAACGTGGTCACCGGTCCCGGCAGCAGCATCGGTCAGGGCATGATCGAACACATGGACATCGACATGCTGTCCTTCACCGGCTCCACCGGGGTCGGGCGGCGCTGCGTCGAGGCGGCCGCCCGGAGCAATTTCAAGAAGCTGGGGCTGGAGCTGGGCGGCAAGAACCCGCAGATCGTCTTTGCCGATGCGGATCTGGAGGATGCGGCCGACGGCGTGGCCTTCGGGATCGCCTTCAACACCGGGCAGTGCTGCGTCTCCGGCTCGCGGCTGATCGTCGAGCGATCGGTGGCCGACCGTTTCGCCGCGATGGTGCAGGCCAAGCTGGAGAGGGTGCGCATCGGCGATCCGCTGGACGAATCCACCCAGGTCGGCGCCATCACCACCGAGGCGCAGAACGCCACCATCCTCGGCTACCTGCGCAAGGGGCAGGAAGAGGGCGCGCGCCTGCTCTGCGGCGGCACGGTAGCGGACCTCGGGGCGGGGCGTTTCATCGGGCCGGCGATCTTCACCGACGTGACCCGCGACATGTCGATCGTGCGGGACGAGATCTTCGGCCCGGTTCTGACGATCCTGCCCTTCGACACGCTCGACGAGGCGGTCGAGATCGCCAATGATACGATCTACGGTCTCGCGGCAAGCGTGTGGTCGCAGGATATCGACAAGGCGCTGACCGTGACCCGGCGGGTGCGGGCGGGGCGCTTTTGGGTCAACACGACGCTGGCGGGCGGGCCGGAGCTGCCGCTCGGCGGATTCAAGCAATCCGGCTGGGGGCGCGAGGCCGGGATGTACGGGGTCGAGGAATACACGCAGGTCAAATCGGTGCATGTCGAGATCGGCAAGCGCCGGCATTGGGGGGCATGATGGCGGCGCAGGGATACGATTACGTCATCGTCGGCGGCGGGGCGGCGGGCTGCGTGCTCGCCAACCGGCTGAGCGAGGATGACAGTGCCCGCGTCCTGCTGCTGGAGGCGGGGGGCAAGGACAGCCACCCGCTGATCCACATGCCGGTGGGCTTCGCCAAGATGACCTCGGGGCCGCACACCTGGGGCCTGACCACCGCGCCGCAGAAGCACCTCTTCAACCGCGAGATTCCCTACGTGCAGGCGCGCGTCCTCGGCGGCGGCAGTTCGATCAATGCCGAGGTCTATACCCGCGGGGTGCCCGCCGACTTCGACCGCTGGGCCGGAGAGGAGGGCGCCGAGGGCTGGCACTGGGACGAGGTGAAGCGCTATTTCCTGCGCTCCGAGGGCAACACCATCCTGTCGGGCGAGTTGCACGGAACCGACGGCCCGCTCGGCGTGTCGAACCTGCCCGATCCGCAGCCGATGACCCGCGCCTTCGTGCAGAGCTGCCAGGAATACGGGATGCCCTACAACCCGGATTTCAACGGCGCGGTGCAGGCGGGGGCGGGCGTCTACCAGACCACCACCCGGAACGGCCGTCGCTGTTCCGCCGCCGTGGGCTATCTGCGCCCCGTGCTGTCGCGGCCGAACCTGACGGTGGAAACCGGCTGCCTCGTGCGCCGCGTTGTGATCGAGAACGGCCGCGCCACCGGCGTCGAGTATGCGCAGGCCGGGAAGGAGCGCAGCGTGCGCGCCGCGCAGGAGGTGGTCGTCACCTCCGGCGCCATCGGCTCGCCCAAGCTGATGATGCTGTCGGGCCTCGGACCTGCCGCGCATCTGCGCGAGCACGGGATCGAGGTGCAGCGCGACCTGCCGGGGGTGGGCGAGAACCTGCAGGATCATTTCGGCATCGACATCGTGGCCGAGCTGACCGGGCATTACAGCCTCGACAAGTACAACAAGCCGCACCGGATGCTCTGGGCCGGGCTGCAATACCTGCTGTTCGGCACCGGGCCCGTCACCTCGAACGTGGTCGAGGGCGGGGCCTTCTGGTACAGCGATCCCGCCGCCCCGCATCCCGACCTGCAATTCCATTTCCTCGCCGGGGCTGGCGCCGAGGCCGGGGTGCCGAGCGTGCCCGAGGGCAGTTCGGGCATCACGCTCAACAGCTACACGCTGCGCCCGAGGAGCCGGGGAACGGTGCGGCTCCGCTCCGGCGATGCCGGGGATCTGCCGGTGGTCGATCCGAATTTCCTCGGCCATCCGGACGATCTCAAGACCTCGATCGACGGGGTGAAGATCAGCCGCGAGATCTTTTCCCGGCACAGCCTGGGCAAGGTCATCCGCAAGGTGCATTTCCCCGATGCCTCGGTCCGGTCCGAGGCGGATTACGAGGCCTACGCGCGCAGGTACGGGCGGACCTCGTATCACCCGACC
Organism: Salipiger sp.; assembly: GCF_048261495.1. GTDB lineage: Bacteria > Pseudomonadota > Alphaproteobacteria > Rhodobacterales > Rhodobacteraceae > Salipiger. Next base: position 14,368 of record NZ_JBLXFX010000014.1, on the reverse strand, counting down.
TGCACCTGCAAGATGGGCATCGACGCGATGGCGGTGGTCGATCCGCAGCTTCGCGTGCGCGGGGTCGACGGCTTGCGGATCTGCGACAGTTCGGTGATGCCGAGCCTGATCGGCTCCAACACCAACGCCGCGACGATCATGATCGCCGAAAAGGCCTCGGACCTGATCCGGGGCAATCGTTAGCGCCGCATCCGGCATGAGACGGGGGCAGGGCCCGGACCGCGGGGTCCGGGCCCTTTCGCATCAGTCGAACACCGGCGCGTAGGGCACCAGCGTGCGGTCCACGATCCGGTAGCCGGTCGCGGTCATCGCGTCGATCCGCGCCATGTCGACCGAGGACAGGGTGAAATCCATCACGTCGAAATTCGCCGCGATGTTGGCCGGCTTCGTCGACATGGTGTTGATCGACACGCCCTTCTGCAGAATCCAGCGCAGCACGACCTGCGCCGCGCTCTTGCCGAAGGCGCTGCCGATCTCGGCAAACAGCGGGTAGCCGAACACCTTCCCCCGCGCCACCGAGCAGTATGAGGAGAGCGGAATGCCGGTTTCCGCCGCCGCCGCCAGCAGGGTTCCCTGGTCGAGCAGGGGGTGGAATTCCACCTGGTTCGTGACCAGCGGGCAGGAGACGGCGCGCACCGCCTCGCGCATCATCGCGGCGGTGAAATTCGACACCCCCACATGTGCGGCAAGACCCGCCTCGCGGGCCTGTTCCAGCCGCTCCAGCACCGGCGCGATGGGGCCGTCCGCGGGCGGCCAGTGCAGCAGCAGGACGTCGACCCGGTCGAGCTTCAGCCTGCGCAGGCTCTCCTCGACCGAGGGCAGGAACGCGTCGGGTCCGAAGTTCTCGACGCCGACCTTGGTGGTGATGCACAGCTCCTCGCGGGGGATGCCGGTCGCGGCCAGCGCCTCGCCGGTTTCGGCCTCGTTGCCGTACATCTGCGCGGTGTCGAAGGCACGGTAGCCGACCTCGGCCGCGGTGCGAATCGCCTGCCTCAGATCGTCGCCCTTCAGGGGAAACGTGCCGAAGCCGCGCTGGTTGGTTTTCTCGAAATAGATGCTCATTGCGGGTCCTCCTTGCGGAATTATTGTAACCATATGGTTACTTAAATGGGAAGCAAATAAAGCCACTTGAAGCGCGATAGCTTTCCATGCATACCTATCAGTAACTGGTTAGTTACAAACTGCGGACAGAAAGGGCGGAGGCAAGATGTCGAAGGTCAGAACGGCGGAGGAGGCCGTCCGGCTGGTGAAGGACGGAGACGTGCTCGCGGTCAATTCGTCGAGCGGGCTGTGCTGCCCGGACGCGGTGCTGGCCGCGCTCGGACAGAGGTTCGAACGCGACGGCGCGCCGCGCGACCTGACGGCGATCCATCCCATCGCGGCGGGCGACATGTTCGGCACCAAGGGGGTCGATCACATCGCGCATCCGGGCATGATCCGGTGCATCATCGGCGGGTCCTACCCGTCGGGTCCGAGCGCGGCAGAGCCGCCTCTGATCTGGCAGCGCATCCTTGCCGACGACCTCCGGGCCTACAACCTGCCGTCGGGCGTGATCTTCGACATGCTGCACGAAGGCGCCGCCCGGCGTCCGGGCGTGCTGACCAAGGTCGGGATGAAGACCTTCGTCGATCCGGACCTGGAAGGCGGCGCGATGAATGCCGCCGCGCGGGCCGAACCGCTGGTGCAGCGCCGCCGCTTCGACGGCGAGGACTGGCTGTATTTTCCAGCGATCTCGCCCGATGTGGCGATCATCCGCGCCAGCACCGCCGACGAACGCGGCAACCTCAGCTTCGAGCAGGAGGGGGCCTATCTCGGGGCGATGGAACTGGCGCTGGCCGCGCGCAACAGCGGCGGAACCGTCATCGCGCAGGTGCGCCGGGTGGCGATGAACGGCTCCATCCGGCCCCATGACGTGCGGGTGCCGGGCATCCTCGTCGACGTGATCGTCGAGGCCCCGGAGCAGTTGCAGACGACCGCGACCGATCACGACCCGGCCATCTCGGGAGAGTTGATAAGGCCGCTCGATACCTTCACCACGCCGGAGTTCAACGTCGGCAAGGTGATCGCGCGCCGCGTCGCGCAGGAGCTGCGACAGGGCTGGGCGGTGAACATCGGGTTCGGGATCTCGGCCAACGTGCCGCGCATCCTGCTCGAGGAAGGCTGCCACGGCGATGTGACCTGGATGATCGAACAGGGGGCCGTCGGGGGCATTCCGCTGCTCGATTTCAAGTTCGGATGCGCCGCCAATGCCGAGGCCTTCGTCGCCTCGCCCCAACAGTTCACCTATTTCCAGGCGGGCGGGTTCGACGCCTCGCTCCTGTCGTTCCTCGAGGTCGGGCGCGACGGGTCGGTCAACGTCTCGCGGCTGGCCGCCACGCCGCACCGGACCGCCGGGGCGGGCGGCTTCGTCGACATCACCACGCGGGCGAAACGCATCGTCTTTTCGGGGAATTTCAACGCCGGTGCCAAGATGCACCTCGAGGACGGCAAGCTGGTCATCGACCGCGAGGGACGGATCGCCAAGTTCGTCGACGCGGTCGACCAGGTCTCGTTCTCGGGGGAACGGGCGGTGGAGCTGGGGCAGGACGTGACCTATGTCACCGAACGCTGCGTGCTGCGCCTGCGCGGCGGGCGGCTGGTGGTCACAGAACTGGCGCCGGGGCTCGACCTGAAGCGCGACGTGCTCGACCAGGCGGCCACGCCGCTCGATGTGGCGAACGACCTGCGCAGCATGGACGAGAACCTGTTCCGCGAGGCGCCGATGGGCCTGACGCTGGCCGGCCCGGCATGAGCGCCGGGTTCTCGCTGGGCGTCGCGGGGGGCGTCGGGCTGCTGCGGATCGAGCGGGCGGAAAAGCGCAACGCGCTCGACGCCGCGATGACGGAGGAGCTGTTCGCGCTCTGCCGCCGGATCGAGCGGGACGAGGCCATCGACGTGGTGATCCTGACAGGCACCGGCCGCACCTTTTGCGCGGGGGGCGATATCGACGCCTGGAGCACTCAGCGCCCGGAGGATTTCGCGCGCCACTGGCTGCGCAACGGGCACGATGCCTTCGACGCGCTGGCGCGGCTGCGGCAGCCGGTCATCGCGGTACTGAACGGCCACGCGCTTGGCGGCGGGCTGGAGCTGGCCGCCTGCGCCGACTACCGGATCGCCGAAGCGCATGTGAAGATCGGCCTGCCCGAGGCCGGGCTCGGCATCATCCCGGGGTGGTCCGGAACGCAGCGCACGGTGCGCCGCTTCGGCGCGCAGGTGGTGCGGCGCATGGCCCTCTTCGGCGAGATTTTCGGGGCGGAGGAGGCGCGCGCGCTGGGGCTGGTCGATGCGCTGGCCGAAACCGGCGACGGGCTTGCCGCCGCCGGGGCATTGGCGCAGCGCCTGCAGGGACGCGGGCCGCTTGCGACGGAACTGGTCAAGATGCTGATCAACACCGCAGAGGGCGAAGAGGGCGGGCGCGCGATCGAGGCCATCGCCGGCAGGCTCGCCGCCGGTTCGGTGCAGTTGCAGGAGGGGCTTTCCGCCTTTCGCGACAAGCGCGTGCCCCGGTTCCGGAGCGTCGCACCGGGAGAGGTTTCATCAAAGGAAAAGGTTTCACCAGAGGAGGAGTAGGGGATGATCCGTCATCTTGTTCATCTGCGGTTCCGCGAGGATGTCTCGGGGGCCGAAAAACAGGCGCTGTACGACCGGCTGCGCGGGCTTTCGTCGCGGCTCGACGGGTTCCTGGGGCTGGAAAGCCGCCCCAACATCGCGGCGGAAACGCACCTTGTCCGCGGCTTCGTCGACATGTTCTGGATCGACTTCGCCGATCTCGCGGCGCGGGACGCCTATCTTGCCGATGCCGAGCATCTGGCGATCGGTGCCGATATCGTCGCGGCGCTGGACGGGGGCGATGCGGGCGTCATGGTCTGCGATATCGCCCTCTGACATTGCTCCCGCAAAGACGCCGGTCCGGGGCTGTTGCCCTGCGGACCGGCGTGACCGCCTAGCGATAGACCATCAGCCGGTTGATCCCGCGCTGCACGGTGTCGCCGCGCTGGTTCGTCACGTCGAAGGCCAGCGTGACGATGCCGCGCTCCGGGTTCGACGTTTCGCGCAGCTCCTGCACGGTGATCGTCGCGCGGATCGTGTCCCCCGCCAGCACCGGCGCCCGGAACTGCCAGTCCCAGCCGAGCGAGGCGAGCGCCTCGAACTGCGCGGGGGTGCGGTTCTTGAGCCCGTCCACCACCGACAGCACCAGCAGCCCGTGCGCCACGCGGTCGGCAAAGCCGTGGCGGCGCGCGGCGTCGCGGTCCATGTGGATCTCGAAGCGGTCGCCGGTCATATCGGCAAAGGCGTCGATGCGCGCGGTGGAGATGCGTTCGGCGGCGGTCTCGATCCGGTCGCCGGGGCTGAGCCGGGACAGGCGATACCGCCCCGGCTCGAGGAGACGTCCCGCCGTCACGCCGGAACCGGCGCGTCGTCGCGCAGCAATCCGAGGCGCTTCAGCTCGGCCCAGAACTCGGCCGGGATCGGGGCCGAGAACCACTCGAGGTTCTGCTGCAGCTGCGCGACCGTCCGGGTGCCCGCCATGAAGGTCGGGATCGCCGGATGCGCGACGACGAATTGCAGCGCGGCGGCGGGCAGGGGCACGGCGTAGTCGGCGCAGACCGCCTCGATCCGGCGGACACGCTCCATGATCTCCGCCGGGGCGGGGGCATAGTTGTACTTGGCGCCCTCCCGGGCCCCGGTGGCGAGAATGCCGGAGTTGAAGCCGCCACCCACGACCACCGCCGCGCCGCGCGCCTCGCAGAGCGGCAGGAAGGTATCGAGCGATTCCTGCTCGAGCAGCGTGTAGCGCCCGGCCAGCAGGAAACAGTCGAAATCCCGCTGTTCCAGCGCGGTCTGGCAGACCTGCCATTCGTTGACGCCGACGCCGATGGCTTTCAGCACGCCTTCGTCGCGCAGTTGCGACAGCGCCTTCCAGGCCCCGTCCATCGCCTGCCGGAACACCTCGGGCTGTTCGGCGCCGCGGGTGAAGACGTCGATGTCGTGGATGAAACAGATGTCCAGCCGCTCCAGGTTCAGCCGCTGCAGGCTGTCCTCGATCGAGCGCATGGTGCCGTCATAGGTGTAGTCGAACTCCATCGTGAAGCGCCCGGCATTGGTCCAGGGCGCATAGTCGATGTCGGCCTTGCGCGCCGGTTTCAGCAGCCGCCCGACCTTGGAGGACAGCACGAAATCGTCGCGCTCCTTCCAGCGCAGGCCGTGGCCGGTGCGCAGTTCGGCCAGCCCGTGCCCGTACATCGGCGCGGTGTCGAAATACCGGATGCCCGCATCCCAGGCGGTTTCGATCATCGCCTCCGAGGTCTGCTCGTCGATCTCGCGAAAGATGTTGCCGATGGGGGCGGTGCCGAATCCGAAGGCCGTCACCTCCAGGTCGGCGCGGCCGAATTTGACCTTTGCGTCAGGGTTCATCTGTTCCTCCCGTATGTAACTAATTGGTTATATACAGCCGGATCGTGACGTATTTCAAGAGGCTTGCGACTCGGCTTGACCAGGGTGATCGACGATCATATAAGTAACTAGATGGTTACTGTGGAGGAGCCGGATGTACATCACCGAAACCCATGCGCAGGTGCGCGACATGACGCGGCACTTTGCGGATTCCGTGATTCGACCCGTCGCCGAGGAGCTGGACCGCGAGGAACGGTTCCCCGCCGAAATCTACGCCCAGATGGCCGAACTGGGCCTGTTCGGCATCAGCGTGCCCGAAGAGATGGGCGGCCCGGGTTTCGACACCCTGACCTATGCGCTGGTCATGGAGGAACTGTCGCGGGGCTATGCCTCGATCGCGGATCAGTGCGGTCTGGTCGAACTCATCTCGACCCTGCTGTGCCGCCACGGCACGGCGGCGCAGCGCGACCGCTACCTCGGCGACATTCTCGCCGCGAAGACCCGCGTCGCCTATTGCATCACCGAGCCGGAGGCGGGCACCGACGTGTCGGGCATCCGCACCGAGGCGGTGCGCGACGGCGACGGCTGGGTGCTGAACGGCGGAAAGATCTGGATCCACAACGCCCCGGTGGCCGACCTCGGCTTTGTCCTCGCGCGCACCGACAAGGCGGCGGGGCATCGCGGCATGTCGATCTTCATCGTCGATTTCCACGCCGCCGGGGTCACGCGCGGGGTCAAGGAACACAAGATGGGCCAGCGCGCGAGCCAGGTCGGCCCGGTGACCTTCGACGACGTGCGCCTGCCCGCCGACTCCCTGCTCGGGGCCGAGGGTCGCGGCTTTCACATCATGATGAGCGTGCTCGACAAGGGGCGCGTCGGCATCGGCGCGCTGGCGGTGGGCATCGCGCAGGCGGGGCTCGAGGCGGCGGTGGACTATGCCCGGCAGCGCAAGCAGTTCGGCAAGGCAATCTCGGATTTCCAGGGCGTGCAGTGGCTGCTGGCCGACATCGCCAAGGACGTGGAGGCGGCGCGGCTGCTGGTCCACCAGGCGGCGTCGAAGATCGACAGCGGCGCGGATGCGACCCGCTACTGTTCCATGGCCAAGTGCTTTGCCGGCGATACGGCGGTGGCGCGCACGGCGGACGCGGTGCAGGTCTTCGGCGGCTCGGGCTATATCAGGGGGTTCGAGGTGGAACGCCTCTATCGCGATGCCAAGATCTGCCAGATCTACGAAGGCACCAACCAGATCCAGCGCATGATCATCGCGCGGGAACTGCTGACCAAGGGGGCGGCGGCATGAGCGGGCAGGTCGCGCTGGTCACCGGATCGGGCCGCGGCATCGGCTTTGCCGCCGCGCGGGCGCTGGTGCAGGAGGGCTTCGCGGTGGCGCTGAACGGGCCTGCCGAGGATGCCGAACTCGCCCGGGCCGTCGCGCAGCTGCGCGCCGAGGGCGGGCAGGTCGCCGGGGTCGCCTTCGACGTCACCGACCGCGCGGCCGGGGAGGCCGCGCTCGCCCGGGCCGAGGCGGCGCTCGGTCCGCTCACGACGCTGGTCAACAACGCGGGCGTGGGGGTGATGCGGCGCGGTGATCCGCTGGACGTTGCCGAGGACAGCTTCGACCGTTGCATCGCGGTCAACACCAGGGCGATGTTCTTTCTCTGCCAGTCCTTCGCCCGGCGCCTTTTGGCGCGCGACCGCGACCCGGCGCTGTTTCACGCCATCGTCAACGTCACCTCGTCCAATGCCGTCGCCGTGGCGGTGCCGCGCTCGGAATACTGCGTGTCCAAGGCCGGGGCGGCCATGGTCTCCAAGGCCTTCGCCGTGCGCCTCGGCCCCGAGAACATCGCCGTCTACGACGTGCAGCCGGGCCTGATCGCGACCGACATGACCGCCCCCGTCATCGCGCAATACGAAGAGCGCGCCCGCGACGGGCTGACCCTGATCCCCCGCGTCGGCCAGCCCGAGGAGATGGGCCGCATCATCGCCGCGCTTGCCTCGGGCAAGCTGCCCTACACGACCGGACAGGCGATCTCGGCGGATGCCGGGATGCTCGTTCCCCGTTTCTGAGGAGACCCGCCATGAAGATCGCCCTTCCCGATGCCTCCGGACGGCTGTCCGACCACGTACTGACCGGCACGCCGCTGCCGGAAGCGCGCCTGCCGGCAGATGCCGCGCGGGTGGTCTATTCCGCCGCGCACGTGGTCGCCGATCCCTTCACCGCCAACGATCCCTCCGGTCCCGCGACCGTCGACTGGGCGCAGACCATGGCATTCCGACACCACCTGCACGGGCTGGGCCTGGGCATCGCCGAGGCGATGGACACCGCGCAGCGCGGCATGGGGCTCGACTGGGCGGGGGCGCTGGAGCTGATCCGCCGCACCCGCGCCGAACTGCCCGACGCGCTGGTGGCGAACGGTGTCGGGACCGATCACCTCGATCCCGCCGGGGCGGGCAGCCTCGACGAGGTGAAGCGCGCCTACATGGAGCAGCTCGACGCGGTGCAGGCGCTCGACGCGCGGGTGATCCTGATGGCGAGCCGGGCGCTGGCGCGCGTCGCCACCGGGCCGCAGGACTACATCCGCCTGTACGGAGAGCTGCTGTCGGCCGCGGACCATCCGGTGATCCTGCACTGGCTGGGCGAGATGTTCGACCCCGCCCTCGCGGGGTACTGGGGCGCCGCGGGTTTCGACGACGCGCTCGACACGGTGATCGAGATCATCGAAGCCAACGCCTCCCGGGTCGACGGCATCAAGATCTCGCTTCTCGACAAGGACAAGGAGATCGCCCTGCGCCGCCGCCTGCCCGAGGGGGTGCGGATGTATACCGGCGATGATTTCAACTATCCCGAACTGATCGAAGGCGATGCGCAGGGCTTTTCCCATGCGCTGCTCGGCATCTTCGACCCGCTGGCCCCGGCCGCCGCCCATGCGGTCGATCTGCTGGGGCGGGGCGATGCGGCGGGGTTCCGGGCCGTGCTCGACCCGACGGTGCCGCTGGCGCGGCTGATCTTCCGCGCGCCGACGCAGTATTACAAGACGGGCGTGGTGTTCCTGGCCTGGCTGAACGGCTTCCAGAGCCACTTCACCATGCTGAACGGCGCGCAGACGATGCGTCCGCTGCCCTATTTCACCGAGATCTTCCGGCTGGCCGATTCCTGCGGCCTGCTGCGCGATCCCGACATGGCCGTCGCGCGGATGAAGCGGCTGCTGGCGCTCTACGGGGTGGCGTGATGCGCGATTTCAGCCGCGATCACTCGGCGCTGGCGCTGAACACGGCGACGCTCGGCCACAATGTCGAGGGTCACGGCGCGGGCTGGTCGCCCGAGCAGGTGATCGACGCCTGCGCCGAACGGGGCTACGGCGGCATCGTCTTCTGGCGGCGCGAGATCGGCGAACGGGCGGTGCGGATCGGCGAGCGCGCCCGCGCCGCCGGGCTGGCCGTCGCCGGGCTCTGCCGCACGCCCTTCCTGACCGGCCCGCTGGTCTGCGGCGACGATGCCGCGATCATGGCCGATTTCCGCGCCTCGATCGACATGGCCGCGGCCCTCGGCGCGCCGGTGCTGACCATCGTCACCGGCGGTATCGAGCCGGGCACGCGGGGCACCGGGGAAAGCCGCAAGCGGCTCGCCGACCGGATCGCCCGCGCCGCGCCCCATGCCGCGGCCTGCGGCGTGCGCCTCGCGCTCGAACCGCTTCACCCGGTCTACGGCGGCGACCGGACCTGCATCATGACCGTGGCCGATGCGCTCGACATCTGCGACGCGGTCGGCGCGCCGGGCCTCGGGGTGGCGGTCGACGTCTATCACACCTGGTGGGACAGCACCCTGCCCGCCGTGCTGGCCGAACGGGGCCGGGGCCGCATCCTCGGCTTCCACCTGTGCGACTGGCTGGCGGAAACGCGGGACGTGCTGCTCGACCGGGGGATGATGGGCGACGGGGTGGCCGATCTGCGCGGATTGCGCCGCGCGGTCGAGGCGGCCGGCTACGACGGCCCCTGCGAGGTCGAGATCTTTTCCGCCGAGACCTGGTGGCGCCGCCCCCCGGGCGAAGTGCTCGACACCATCGTGGAGCGGTTCCGCAGCCACTGCTGAACCCCGTCCGGGGCGCGATCGCGGCCACCGGCACCGGAGCATATTCTGAGGATATGCCCATCATCGCGAACATATATTTGAGTGATGACTTGCCGGGATGCTAGATCGCTGCAACCGTGCCAGAAGGAGAGCCGCCATGAAAGACCTGCCCGATGCCTACCAGGACATCCGCGACGGTATCCGCGCCCTGTGCGCGCAGTTCCCGGACGAATACCACCGCAAGGTCGACGAGGCGCGCGGCTACCCGGAGGATTTCGTCGATGCGCTGACCCGCGAAGGCTGGATGGCGGCGCTGATCCCCGAGGAATACGGCGGTTCGGGCCTCGGGCTGACCGAAGCCTCGGTCATCATGGAAGAGATCAACCGCGCGGGCGGCAATTCCGGCGCCTGCCACGGCCAGATGTACAACATGAACACGCTGGTGCGGCACGGCTCCGAGGAACAGCGCCAGCGCATCCTGCCCAAACTGGCAAGCGGCGAGCTGCGCCTGCAGTCCATGGGCGTGACCGAGCCCACCACCGGCACCGACACGACGCAGCTCAAGACCACCGCGGTGAAAAAGGGCGACCGCTGGGTGATCAACGGCCAGAAGGTCTGGATCAGCCGGGTGCAGCACTCCGACCTGATGATCCTGCTCGCCCGCACCACGCCGCTGTCCGAGGTGAAGAAGAAGTCCGACGGCCTGTCGATCTTCCTCGTCGACATCCACGAGGCGATGAAATCCGGCATGACCGTCCGTCCGATCCCCAACATGGTCAACCACGAAACCAACGAGCTGTTCTTCGACAACCTCGAGATCCCCGAGGAGAACCTGATCGGCGAGGAGGGCAAGGGCTTCAAGTACATCCTCACCGGCCTCAACGCCGAACGCACGCTGATCGCGGCGGAATGCATCGGCGACGGCTACTGGTTCACCGATCGGGTGACGAAGTACGTCTCCGAGCGCACGGTCTTCGGCCGTCCCATCGGCCAGAACCAGGGCGTGCAGTTCCCCATCGCCGAAAGCTACATCGAGGTGCGCGCCGCCGACCTGATGCGCTTCCGGGCCTGCGAGCTCTACGACGCGGGCCAGCCCTGCGGCGCCGAGGCCAACATGGCCAAGTACCTCGCGGCCAAGGCAAGCTGGGAGGCGGCCAATGCCTGCCTGCAGTTCCACGGCGGTTTCGGCTTTGCCTGCGAATACGACGTGGAGCGCAAGTTCCGCGAAACGCGGCTCTACCAGGTGGCGCCGATCTCGACCAACCTGATCCTCTCCTTCGTCGCCGAACACGTGCTCGGCCTGCCGAGGTCGTTCTGATGCTGCCGCTGGCGGGTCTCAAGGTGGTGGCCATCGAACAGGCGGTGGCCGCACCCTTCTGCACCTCGCGGCTTGCCGATGCGGGTGCCGAGGTGATCAAGATCGAACGCCCCGAGGGCGATTTCGCGCGCGGCTACGACGACGTGGCCGCGGGGCAGTCGAGCTATTTCGTCTGGCTGAACCGGGCCAAGACCTCGGTCACGCTCGACCTCGGGTCCGAAGCCGGCAAGGCCGAACTGGCCCGCCTGCTGGGCGAGGCGGATGTGCTGGTGCAGAACCTCAAGCGCGGCGCGCTGGCCCGGCTCGGGTTTTCCTTCGAGCGGCTGGCGGAGGACTTTCCGGGCCTGATCACCTGCTCGATCACCGGCTACGGCGAGACCGGGCCGATGGCCGACCGCAAGGCCTATGACCTGCTGATCCAGGCGGAATCCGGGCTGTGCTCGATCACCGGCGGGCCGTCGGAACCGGCGCGGGTGGGCATTTCCATCGTCGACATCGCCACCGGGGCGACGGCGCATTCCGCCATCCTCGAAGCGCTGATCCGGCGCGGGGTGACGGGGCAGGGGGCCAATATCTCGGTCTCCATGTTCGACGTCATGGCCGACTGGCTGACCGTGCCGCTGCTGAACCACGAGGGCGGCAAGCCGCCGAAGCGGCTCGGCATGGCGCATCCCTCCATCGCGCCCTACGGGGTCTTCACCGCGAAGGACGGGGCGCAGGTGCTGATCTCGGTCCAGAGCGACCGGGAATGGCGCAAGCTCTGCGAGGTCTTCCTCGGGCAACCGGAGCTGGGCGAGGATCCGCGCTTTGCCACCAATGTCGCCCGCGTGACCCATCGTCCCGCGACCGATGCGGCGATCGCCGAGGGCTTTGCCCGCCTCACCGGAGCCGAGGCCATCGACGCCCTGCTGCGCGCCGACGTCGCCCTTGCCCGGGTCACCGACATGGCCGGGCTCGCGGAGCATCCGCATCTGCGCCGCATCACCGTCGACACGGATGCCGGGCCGGTGTCCTATCCGGCGCCCGCCCCGCTCTGGGACGACGCGCCCCGCAGCTACGGGGCGGTGCCGTCCCTCAACCCCCTGGAGGCCTGAATCATGGATCTGGATCATCTGCGCGGCTGGATCGGCCGGGAGGAAACTCAGTCCGAACTGCTGACTCCGGCGCTGGTGCAGCGCTTCAACGCCACCTTCGACCGCGAAGGTCCGCTGGAGGAAGGGGCCGAAGCGCCGCTGCTCATCCACCTCTGCCTCTGCCAACCCGCGGCGCCCACCGCCGCGCTCGGCACGGACGGGCACCCGGCACGCGGCGGCTTTCTGCCGCCGGTGCCGCTGCCCCGGCGGATGTGGGCGGGCGGCGCCTTCGAGTTCCACGCCGCGCCCCGCATCGGCGAGACGATCACCCGCCGCTCGGTCATCGAGGACGTGACCATGAAGGAGGGCCGCACCGGCACGCTCTGTTTCGTGACCGTCACGCACCACGTCTCGGCGGGCGACCGCGCGCTGATCACCGAACGCCAGGACATCGTCTATCGCAACGCCGACGCGCCCGGCGCTCCGAAAAAGACGCCGGAGCCCGCACCGGCCGGCGCAAGCAGCAAGGAGATCGCCGCCACCCCGGTTCTGCTGTTCCGCTACTCGGCGCTGACGTTCAACGGTCACCGCATCCACTACGATCAGCCCTATGTGACGGGCGAAGAGGGCTATCCCGGCCTCATCATTCACGGCCCGATCCAGGCAACCATGCTGGCGCAATATGCCGCAGACCTGCGCGGCGCGGCACCGGCGCGCTTCACCTTCCGCAGTCTCTCGCCGATCTTCGACACCGCGGACTTCACGCTCAACGCCGGCGATGACGGCGCGGCGCTGACCCTCTGGACCGCCGGAACCGGCGGACCGAAGGCGATGGAGGCACGGGCCGAATGGTGAGCCGCATCCGCGCCCCGCTCTTCGTTCCCGCCGACCGGCCGGAGCGCTTCTCCAAGGCCGCGGCCTCGGGGGCCGACGCGGTGATCCTCGACCTCGAGGATGCCGTCGCCGCCGAGGCCAAGGACCGCGCCCGCGCCGCGCTGAGCTGTTCCTTCACCGATCTGCCGGTGATCGTGCGGATCAACGCCACCGGCACGCCCTGGCACGAGGCCGACCTCGCCGCGGTGCGCGCGCTGCCGGTGGCGGGCGTGATGCTTCCCAAGGCCGAGGGCCCGGTCTCGGTCGCGACGGTCTGCCGGGCGCTGGCGGGCCATGCGCCCGTGCTGGCGCTGGTGGAATCCGCGCTGGGCCTCGCGAATGCCCGCGGCATCGCGGCGCTGCCGGGCGTGGCGCGGCTGGTCTTCGGCTCGGTCGACTATTGTGCCGACCTCGGCTGTGCGCACCTGCGCGAAGGCCTGCTTCCGGCGCGCACCGAACTTGTGCTGGCCTCGCGCCTTGCGGGCAAGGCGGCGCCCCTAGACGGGGTGACGGTACAGCTCGACGATCCTGCCGTGACCGCCGATGACGCGCGCCACGCCCGCGACCTCGGCATGGGCGGAAAGCTCTGCATCCACCCGAAACAGACCGCCGGGGTGCTGCAGGCCTTCCTGCCGTCCGAGGCCGAAATCGGCTGGGCGCGCCGCGTGCTGGCCTCGGGCGACGGCGCCGTGTCGGTGGACGGCGCGATGGTGGACGAACCCGTGCGCCTGCGCGCCCGGGCCATCCTTGCCGACGCGGGGCAGGCGGCATGAGCCTGCCGCGGCTGGTCCTGGTCCCGGGTCTGCTCAACGATGCGGAGCTCTGGCGCGATCAGCTCGACGGGCTGCGCGATGTCGCGCGCCCGGTCGTCGCCGACATCACCCGCGGCGCGACCCTGGACGAGATGGCCGAGGCCGTGCTGGCGGTGGCCGGGCCACGCTTCGCGCTGGCAGGGTTTTCGCTCGGCGGAATCGTCGCGCTCGAGGTGATGCGCCGCGCCGCGGATCGGGTGAGCCACCTCGCGCTGCTCGACACGACGATGCTGCCCGACGATGCCGACCGCGCGGCCGAGCGGGCGCGACTGGTGGCGCTGGCGCAAACGCCGGGCAGCTTTCACGGCTTCGGCGAGAAGGTGCTTCTGGGCTATCTCGCGCCGCAGAACGTCGTGAAGCCTGCCATCGCCGGGCGCATCCGCAGCATGACGGCGCGGCTGGGCCCCGAGGTCTTTGTCCGCCAGAGCCGCGTCGCACGGCCGGACAACCGCGCGCTGCTCGGCACGCTCGACTGCCCGGTGCTCGTGCTCTGCGGCGAACACGACAGCATCACCCCGCCCGCCCTGATGCGCAGCATGGCGGCGGATATCCCGAGGTCGCGCTTCGTGCTGCTGCGCGGCAGCGGGCACATGACGCCCATCGAGACCCCGGAGCGGGTCACGGAGGAGCTGCGCGCCCTGCTCGCGCGCGACGCAGGGGCGCACTGACGAAACGGCGCCGGTCGCCATGGAACAACAAAGGAGGTTGCATCCGATGAAGGTACTCGTACCCGTGAAGCGCGTGATCGACTACAACGTGAAGGTTCGCGTGAAAGCGGACGGGAGCGGGG
>NZ_JBLXFX010000013.1:0-100307 GCF_048261495.1 Salipiger sp. | reverse complement strand
GATGGAGGGGGCGATCTTGACGGAGCGGTCGATGGTCATGGGCGTGGTTCCCTGTGGTGAGCGGGGAGGGGGCGCTGCCCCCATCGCCTGCGGCGATCCCCCCGGGATATTTCGAGCCAGAAGAAGGGGTTATTCGGCGGCCTGCCGCATCCGGCGCTCGACGTCCAGCCCGCCGCGGAAGACACGGGAGGCGCGCAGGTCGGTCTCACGGATGGTCGAGAGTTCCTTCGCGCCGAGCGGGCCCTTCGCCTCGTTGAAGAGGCGGTTGGCCTGGCGCAGCCGGGCGCGGTCGAGGGCGTTGCGGATCGAGCGGGCATTGGCGAAATGCGGCTGGGTGCGGCGGGCGGCGATGTAGTCGGCCATGGCGGCGCGGGCGGCGTCGTCGAAGATGTAGCTCTGTTCGCCCAGCATGATGTCGGAGATCCGCAGCAGTTCGTCGTCGCTGTAGTCGGGAAACTCGACGTGATGTGCGATGCGCGAGCGGAAGCCGGGGTTGCTTTCGAAGAAGCGGTCCATGCGGTCGGCGTAGCCGGCGAGGATCACCACGAGGTCGTCGCGGTTGTTCTCCATCACCTGCAGCAGGATCTCGATCGCCTCCTGGCCGTAGTCGCGTTCGTTCTCGGGGCGGTAGAGGTAATAGGCCTCGTCGATGAAGAGCACGCCGCCCATCGCCTTCTTCAGCACTTCCTTGGTCTTGGGGGCGGTGTGGCCGATGTACTGGCCGACGAGGTCGTCGCGGGTGACCGTTACCAGATGGCCCTTGCGGACATAGCCGAGGCGGTGCAGCAGGCTTGCCATCTTGAGCGCCACCGTGGTCTTGCCGGTGCCGGGGTTGCCGGTGAAGCTCATGTGCAGGGTCGGCGTGCCGGTGGCGAGGCCCATGGCGCGGCGGGCCTTGTCGACCAGCAGCAGGGCGGCGGTCTCGCGGATGCGGGATTTCACCGGCGCGAGGCCGATCATGGTCTCGTCGAGTTCGGCCAGCACCTCGCGCACGCCGCTGTCCTCGTAGGAGGCGGCGAGATCGACGGAGGTCGTGCGCTCGGTCTGCGGTAACGGTGTGTCGGTCATCTGGGTGCTCCGTGAGCGGCATCGTGGGCAGGGCGGGGCGCCCGAGGGGATGGGCGCCCCTGGTCGCGGGCCCCGGTGGAGGACCGGGGGCGCCGCGAAGGGATCAGGCGTAGCGGCGGCCTTCGGGCTCGCGCATCGCGTAGCTTTCGATGGTGTAGCGGACGCTGCGGCCCTCGCCTTCCTGGCGGACGACGCGGAAGCCGGGTTCGTCGGCCGGGCGGTTGACGATGAAGCTCATGCGGATGGATTCCCACCCGGCTGTGCTGTCGAAGGCGATGACGCGGATGTACTTGCCGCCGTGTTCCTTGCGGCATTCGTTGACCTCGAAGACCACCGCGGCGGCGTCCGGATTGTCGAACATCGGGTGGCTCCACATCTCCCAGTAGGTGTTGCGGGGGTGCGGGTCGTCGGAATACTCGACCGAGACCGCCCAGCCGTTGTCGATGGCATACTGGGCCTGGGCGTGGATGTCGGAATCGGTGAGGTCGGGGAGGAAGCTGAACTGGCCCTGACGCAGGCGCATGGGATTTTCCTTTCGTGGATTGGGGGTTGCGGGCGGCGGGCCGGGCCCGCCGCAGCCGGATCACATGGAGACTTCGGGGGTCGGCGCGAAATCGGGGGCGTCGGTGGAGGCGTAGTTGAAGCTCACGTCCTTCCAGACGTCGAGCGCCTGTTTGAGGGGGGTGCAGGTGCGGGCCGCGTCGCGCAGGATGTCCGGGCCCTCGTTCCAGATGTCGCGCCCGGCGTTGCGGGCGAAGACCATCGCCTCCAGCGCCACGCGGTTGGCGGTTGCGCCCGCCTCGATCCCGTGCGGGTGGCCGATGGTGCCGCCGCCGAACTGGAGCACCACGTCCTCGCCCAGATAGGTGAGAAGCTGGTGCATCTGTCCGGCGTGGATGCCTCCGCTCGCCACCGGCATCATCTTGTTGAGCGAGGCCCAGTCCTGGTCGAAGAAGATGCCGTTCTCCAGCGCCATCGGGTTCCGTTCCTCGCGGAAGATGTCGTAGTAGCCCTTGGTGGTGGCCGGATCGCCTTCGAGCTTGCCGACGACGGTGCCCGCGTGCAGGTGGTCGACCCCGGCGAGGCGCATCCACTTTGCGATGACGCGGAAGCTGACGCCGTGGCTGCGCTGGCGGGTGTAGGTCGAGTGCCCCGCGCGGTGCAGGTGCAGGATCATGTCGTTGTCGCGCGCCCATTTCGCCATGGACTGGATCGCGGTGTAGCCGATCACGAGGTCGATCATGATGATGACCGAGCCGAGCGACTTGGCAAATTCCGCGCGGGCGTACATCTCTTCCATCGTACCGGCGGTGACGTTCAGATAAGTGCCCTTCACCTCGCCCGTGGCGGCCGAGGCGCGATTGACGGCTTCCATGCAGTAGAGGAAGCGGTCGCGCCAGTGCATGAAGGGCTGCGAGTTGATGTTCTCGTCATCCTTGGTGAAGTCGAGCCCGCCCTTCAGCGCCTCGTAGACCACGCGGCCGTAGTTGCGGCCCGAGAGCCCGAGCTTCGGCTTGACGGTCGCGCCCAGCAGCGGGCGGCCGTAGGCGTTCAGGCGCTCGCGCTCCACCACGATGCCGGTGGCGGGGCCCTGGAAGGTCTTCACATAGGCCACTGGCAGGCGCATGTCCTCGAGCCGCAGGGCCTTCAGCGGCTTGAAGCCGAAGACGTTGCCGATGATCGAGGCGGTGAGGTTGGCGATGGAGCCCGGCTCGAACAGATCGAGGTCATAGGCGATGTAGGCGAAGTATTCGCTGTCGGAGTTCGGCACCTTGTCGACGCGATAGGCCTTGGCGCGGTACTTGTCGCAGGCGGTCAGACGGTCGGTCCAGACCACGGTCCAGGTGGCGGTGGAGCTTTCGCCCGCCACGGCGGCGGCGGCTTCGACCGGGTCGACTCCGTCCTGCGGGGTGATCCGGAACAGCGCGATCACGTCGGTGTCCTTGGGCGTGTAATCCGGTTCCCAGTAGCCCATCTGGGCATATTTCATCACGCCTGCGGAATAGCGCTTCTTGGCGTCGGTGACGGTGGACATGTCGTTCATGGGTCTTCTCCTCCTCTGAGGGGTCAGGCGGCGCGGGCGGCCGCAATCCGGGGGTCGAGCGCGCCGCTGGCGTAGCGGCGGGCCATGTCGTCAAGGCTGACGGGGGTGATCTTTCCGGCCTGTCCGGCGGTGCCGAAGCGTTCGAAACGGTCGCGGCAGAGCGCTTCCAGCTCCTTCATCGCCGGGATCATGAACTTGCGCGGGTCGAATTCCGCCGGCTCCTCCATCGCGATCCTGCGGAACTGGCCGGTCATCGCCATGCGGCAGTCGGTGTCGATGTTGACCTTGCGGACGCCCATGCGGATGCCCTTTTCGATCTCCTCGACCGGCACGCCCCAGGTCTGGGGCATGTGGCCGCCGCTCTGGTTGATGAGGTTCTGAAGGTGCTGCGGCACCGAAGAGGAGCCGTGCATGACGAGGTGCGTGTTCGGCAGCTTTTCGTGGATCGCGGCGATGGTCTCCATCGACAGGATCTCGCCGTCGGGCTCGCGGGTGAACTTGTAGGCCCCGTGCGAGGTGCCGCAGGCGATGGCGAGCGCGTCGCACTTGGTCCGCATCACGAAGTCGACCGACTGGTCGGGGTCGGTGAGAAGCTGCGAATGGTCCAGCTTGCCCTCGGCGCCCGAGCCGTCCTCGGCTGCCGCCTCGCCGGTCTCCAGCGAGCCGAGTACGCCCAGTTCGCCCTCCACGCTTGCCCCGACCGCATGGGCGGCGCGGGTCACGCGGGCGGTGATCTCGACGTTGTAGTCGTAGGAGGCGGGGGTCTTCATGTCCTCCTCCAGCGAGCCGTCCATCATCACCGAGGTAAAGCCGTGACGGATCGCCGAGAGGCAGGTGGCGTCGTTGTTGCCGTGGTCCTGATGCAGCACGATGGGGTTGCGCGGGAACATCTCGGCCAGCGCCTCGACCATGTGCCGCAGCATCACGTCACCCGCATAGCTGCGCGCCCCGCGCGAGGCCTGCAGGATCACCGGCGCGTCGCAGGCCTGCGCCGCGCGCATGATCGCCAGACCCTGCTCCATGTTGTTGATGTTGAAGGCCGGGACGCCGTAGGTCTGTTCTGCGGCGTGGTCCAGCAGTTGCCTGAGTGTGATGAGCGCCATGATATCCTCCCGTCAGGCGGCTTGTTTGGGCGGCATGAGGGCCGCGATGCCGGGCAGCGTCTTGCCTTCCAGCCATTCCAGGAATGCCCCACCGGCGGTGGAGACATAGGTGAAGTCGCCCGTGACCCCGGCAGCGTTCAGCGCCGCGACGGTGTCGCCTCCGCCCGCGACGGTGACGGCGCGGCCCTCGTGGCTGAGGGATGCCGCCCTGCGGGCGACCTGCATGGTGGCCTGATCGAAGGGCTTGATCTCGAAGGCACCAAGGGGGCCGTTCCACAGGATCGTATGGGCGTGGTTGAGCCTTGCGTTGAAGGCAGCGATACTTTCGGGGCCCGCGTCGAGGATCATCGTGCCGTCCGGACACTGGTCGGCGGGGACGGTGACGGCGGGTGCATCCTCGGCAAAGGCGGTGGCGCAGACGATGTCGGTGGGCAGCAGGATCTCGCAGCCCGATTTCGCCGCCAGCGCCTCGATCTCGCGCACGGTCCCGACCTGGTCCGCCTCGTGCAGCGACTTGCCCATCGGGCAGCCGCGGGCAAAGAGAAAGGTGTTGGCCATGCCGCCGCCGACGATCACCGCGTCGAGCTTGCCGACGAGGTTCTTCAGCACCGCGATCTTGGACGAGACCTTGGCCCCGCCGACGATGGCGACCGCCGGCTTCTCGGGCCGCTCAAGCGCGTTGGTCAGCGCCTCCATCTCCTCGATCAGGAGGGGGCCGGCATAGGCGGGCAGCAGCCGCGCGATGGCTTCGGTCGAGGCATGGGCGCGGTGGGCGCAGGAAAAGGCATCGTTGACGTAGACATCGCCGAGCAGCGCCAGCGCGGCGGCAAAGGCCGGATCGTTCGCCGCCTCGCCGGGGTTGTACCGCAGGTTCTCGCACAGCAGTGCCTGGCCGTCGTGCAGGCTTTCGGACAGGATCACGGCGGCATTGGTGGCGCAGGTGTCCGAGAAGCGGACCGGCACGCCGAGCGCGTCGGACAGGGCGGGGCGCAGCTTGTCGACGGAAAACCCGGGGTCCAGTTCGTTCGGCCTAGGGCGCCCGTAGTGGGTGAGGATCACGAGACGCGCGCCCTGTTCCAGCAGGGGTTTCATGCCGCGCGCGAAACGGTCGATCCGGGTTGCATCGGTCACGCGGCCCTTGTCCACGGGCACGTTCAGATCCGCGCGCACCAGCAGGCGTTTGCCCTTCACGTCGATGGAGGTGATCGGAGTGACCATCAGATCAACCTCCCCATCGCGACGGCGGTGTCGGCCATGCGGTTCGAAAAGCCCCATTCGTTGTCGTACCAGCTCAGGATACGCACCATCCGCCCGCCCATGGCCCGGGTCTGGTCCATGTGGAAGATCGAGGAGTGCGGGTCGTGGTTGAAATCGGTCGAGACGTTGGGCTCGTCCGTATATCCCAGCACCCCGTTCAGCGGCCCGTCGGCGGCGGCGCGGATGGCGGCGTTGACCTCGTCGACGGTGGTGTCGCGGGAGGCCTCGAAGGTCAGGTCGACGACCGAGACATTGGGCGTCGGCACCCGGATCGCCACGCCGTCGAGCTTGCCGTCGAGTTCCGGCAGCACCAGCCCCACGGCCTTGGCCGCGCCGGTCGAGGTCGGGATCATCGACAGCGCCGCGGCGCGGGCGCGGTAGAGGTCGCCGTGCATGGTGTCCAGCGTCGGCTGGTCGCCGGTGTAGCTGTGGATCGTGGTCATGAAGCCCTTTTCGATGCCGATGGCGTCGTTCAGCGCCTTGGCGACGGGCGACAGGCAATTGGTGGTGCAGGAGGCGTTGGAGACGACCACATGCTCGGCCCGCAGATCGCGGTGGTTCACGCCGAACACCACCGTCTTGTCGGCACCCGTCGCGGGGGCGGAGACGAGGACGCGCTTCGATCCGTTCTCCAGATGCGTCGCGGCCTTGGCGCGGTCGGTGAAGATGCCGGTGCATTCCATCGCGATGTCGACGCCGTCCCAGGGCAGTTCGGCGGGATTGCGCAGTGCCGTCACCTCGATCGGCCCGCGCCCGAGGTCGATGGTCGCGCCCTTCACCGTGACGGTGCCGGGAAAGCGCCCGTGCACCGAGTCGTAGCGCAGCAGATGGGCATTCGTCTCGACCGGGCCGAGGTCGTTGATGGCCACGACCTCGATGTCGTTGCGCCCCGACTCCGCGATGGCGCGAAGCACATTTCTCCCGATACGGCCGAAGCCGTTTATGGCAACCTTGACAGTCATCCGTGTCCCTCTTTCTTTTATATCAGTCGTTTGGCGAGGCCGGCGACCGCCTCTGCCGTGATGCCGAAATGGCGGTAGAGGTCGGCCGCCGGGGCGGAGGCCCCGAACCCGGTCATGCCGATGAAGCCGTCTTCGGGGCGCAGGAACAGATCCCAGCCCATGCGGATCGCGGCCTCTATCCCGATGCGCGGGGCCGCGCCCAGGGTGGCGGTGCGATAGGCCGCGTCCTGCTGTGCGAAGAGTTCGAAGCAGGGGGCCGAGACCACGGCGGCGGCGATGCCCTCTGCCGTGAGCGTGTCGCATGCGGCCAGCGCAATCTCGATTTCGGAGCCCGTGGCGATGAGCGTCACGTCGCGTCGGGGCGCGTCGCGCAGCACATAGGCGCCACGGGCGGAGCAGTTGGCGTCGGTGTGACGCCGCCGCACGGTCGGGAGGGTCTGCCGGGAGAGGGCGAGGACAGAGGGCGTGCGGGTCTGCTCCATGGCAATCTGCCAGGCTTCGGCGGTTTCCACCGCATCGGCCGGGCGGAACACCAGCATGTCGGGCATGGCGCGAAGCGAGGCGATGGTTTCCACCGGCTGGTGGGTGGGACCGTCTTCGCCGAGGCCGATGCTGTCGTGGGTCATCACGTAGGCGACGGGCACCCCCATCAGCGCCGAGAGCCGCATCGCGCCGCGCGCATAGTCGGCAAAGGCGAGGAAGGTGCCGCCATAGGGGCGCAGGCCGCCGTGCAGGGCGATGCCGTTCATCGCGGCGGCCATGCCGTGTTCGCGGATGCCGTAGTGGATGTAATTGCCCGCGTAGTCGCCGGGTCCGACCGGGGTCTGCCCCTTGGTCCGGGTCAGGTTCGACCCGGTCAGGTCGGCAGAGCCGCCGACCATGTCGGGCAGGGTGCCGTTCACCACCTCCAGCGCCATTTCACTCGCCTTGCGGGTGGCGACTTTGGGCGCATCCTGCGACAGGCGATGCTTGTAGGCGCAGATCGCGGCATCAAGCGCCTTGGTGTCGACGGGGCCGAAGGCGGCGCGGAAGCGGTCCGCCAGCGGGCTTTGCGACAGGCGCCGCGCCCAGGCCTCGCGGTCCTCGGCCCCCCGGCGGGCGATGGCGCGCCATGCCTCGGTGACCTCGGGGGGGATGTGGAACGGCGGATGCGGCCAGTTCAGCGCCTCGCGGGTCGCGGCGATCTCGTCCTCGCCCAGCGGCGCGCCGTGCACGTCGTGCGAGCCCTGCTTGTTGGGCGCGCCGTAGCCGATCACCGTCCTGCAGGCGATCATCGAGGGGCGGGGATCGGCGCGCGCCGCCTCGATGGCCTGCGCGATCGCCTCCTTGTCATGGCCGTCAACCGCCTGCACATGCCAGCCGGAGGCGGCGAAGCGGGCCTTCTGGTCGGTCGAGGTCGAAAGCTCGGTGCCGCCGTCGATGGTGATGCCGTTGTCATCCCAGAGCACGATCATCCGGCCGAGTTTCAGATGGCCCGCAAGGTCCATGGCCTCATGGGAAATCCCCTCCATCAGGCAGCCGTCGCCGGCGATGACATAGGTGTAATGGTCCATCAGGTCGGACCCGAAGCGGGCGTTCAGCATGCGTTCGGCCAGCGCCATGCCGACGGCGGTGCTGATGCCCTGACCAAGCGGGCCGGTCGTGGTCTCGATCCCCTTGGCATGGCCGTATTCCGGGTGCCCCGCCGTGCGGGCGCCGAGCTGGCGAAAGGCCTGAAGCTGGCTCATCGGCATGTCGTCGTAGCCGAGCAGGTGGTTGATCGCATAGACCAGCATGGAACCGTGCCCCGCGCTCATCACGAAGCGGTCGCGGTCGGGCCACCTGTCGTCCTTCGGGTCGACCGAAACGAAGCGGTTGAACAGCACGGTCGCCACGTCGGCCATGCCCATCGGCGCGCCGGGATGACCGGAGTTGGCCTTTTGCACCGCATCCATGGCAAGGGCGCGGATGGCGTTGGCCATGAGGTCTTCGGTGGTCCGGGTGACGGGGGTCTGAATGGTCATCGCATCCTCCCTCAGGCGCGCTTGGATTCGTGGACGAGGCGTTGGACCATCGGCGTGAAGATCAGCTGCATGGCGAGGTCCATCTTGCCGCCCGGGATCACGATGGAATTGGCGCGGCTCATCCAGGAGTTCTGGATCATCGAGGTGAGATAGGGGAAATCGATCCCCCGCGGGCTCTTGAACCGGATCACCACGAGGCTTTCATCCGCGGTGGGGATCCAGCGGGCGATGAACGGGTCCGAGGTGTCGACCACGGGCACGCGCTGGAAATTCACGTCCGTCTCCACGAATTGCGGGCAGATGCAGTGCACGTAGGCGTGCATCCGGCGCAGGATCGTGTCTGTCACGGCCTCGGTGGTGTAGCCGCGCGAGGCCTTGTCGCGGTGGATCTTCTGGATCCATTCGAGGTTGATGACCGGCACCACCCCGATCTTGAGATCGGCGCGGGAGGCCAGGTTCACCTCCTCGTTGACCACCGCGCCGTGCAGCCCCTCGTAGAACAGCAGGTCGCTGTCGTCCTCGAACGGTGTCCAGTCGGTGAAATGGCCCGGCGGCGTGCCGTGACGCTCGGCCTCCTTGTCGTCGTGGATGTAGTGACGGGTCCGGCCACGGCCGGTTTCGCCATAGGTGCGGAAGATGCTTTCCAGCTCTCCCAATTCGTTGGCGTCGTAGGAGAAATGCGAGAACGTCTCGTCTCCGGCGGATTTGCGCGCCTCGAGCTCGGCCTTCATGTCGGCACGGTTGAAGCGGTGAAAGGCGTCGCCCTCGATGCTGACGGCCCGGATCCCCTCGCGGCGGAAGATCTGGTCGAAGGTCGTCTTGACCGTCGTTGTGCCCGCACCGGACGAGCCGGTGACGGAGATGATGGGATGCTTCTTGCTCATGGTACTTTCCGGGATGGCTCAGACGCGGAACAGGCCGCGGGTGCCGAAGAGGGCGGAGACTTCCTGCGACGGCAGGTCGTGATAGGCCGCGACCCGGTCGACCTTGAGGGCCGAGCCGAAGACGAAGGGCGTGCGGGCGTGCAGGCCCTCGGGGGTCCGGTCGAGAATGCGGGTGGTGCCGTCGGTGGCGCGGCCGCCGGCCTGCTCGATCAGCATGGCGATGGGGGCACATTCGTAGACCATGCGCAGCCGGCCGTATTCATAGCCCGGCCGGGCGTCGGAGGGGTAGAGGAACAGCCCGCCGCGCATCAGGATGCGATGGGTCTCGGCGACCAGCGACGCGATCCAGCGCATGTTGAAATTGCGCGCCTTGGGGCCGTCGGCGCCCTTGAGGCAATCGTCGATGTAGCCGCGGACCGGCGTGGTCCAGTGCCGGTAGTTGGAGGCGTTGATGGCGAATTCCGTGCTGTCCCCGGAGATCGTCGGACGGCTGTTCAGCAGCGTGAAGCGGCGGGTCCGGGGATCGAGGATGTAATCCTGAACGCCGTCGCCGAAGGTCACCATCATCATGGTCTGCGGCCCGTAGATCACGTAGCCCGCCGCGATCTGCTCGTGCCCCGGGCGCAGGAAGGTCGCATCGCCCGTGTCCCGCGGTTCGCGGAGGGAAAAGATCGTGCCGATGGAGACGTTGGTCTCGATGTTGGACGAGCCGTCCAGCGGGTCGATGGCCAGCGCCAGGGTGCCGGCGGGGTCGAGTTCGACGACGCTGTCCTGCTCCTCGGAGGCATACCAGCGGATGCCGGTCCCCTTCAGCTCGGCGGCAAAGGCTTCGTCCGCGATGACGTCGAGCGCCTTCTGCCGGTCGCCGTCGGAATTGTCGCCCACATGGGCATGCAACTGGCCGTCGAGCGGGCCGCAGGCGATGCGCCCTGCCAGGTCGCGGGCGACCCGTCCCAGGGCTTCCATGGCGGGGCGCAGGCGTGCCGGGATCGGCGCATCTGCGGAATACGGATTGATGTCGGTCATCAAGGCCTCCCTTTCCTCGACGGTGACTGTTGCTTGATCTTGACGATCCCCGGCGTTTAGAAAATTTAATAAATCTGATCCAGGAGTCGGAGAAATTGAATGCGCAGATTGGCCTCGCTCACCTTCAAACAGCTTCGCGCGCTGGAAGCCGTTGAAAGAACTGGATCAATTGCCCGCGCATCGGAGGAGCTGGGCCTCTCGGCGCCGGCGGTTCACAGCCAGCTCAAGGCGCTGGACGAGACTTTCGGATGCGCCATGCTGTCGCGGGCGGGGTCGGGAAAATTCCGCGTGACGGCCGAGGGGCGGGCTCTGCTCGACGCGCATCTGCGGGCGGATGCCGGGTTCCGGCTGGCGCTGCGGCGAATCGACTCGCTGCAGAAGGGCATGGCGGGGACGGTGGTGCTGGGCGTGGTCTCGACGGGCAAGTATTTCGCGCCGGGAATCGTGGCCCGCCTGCGCCGCGCCTATCCCGAGATCGAGATCCTGCTGCAGATCGGCAATCGCGACCGGATCATCGCCGGGGTGCAGGACGGCGCCTTCGACCTGGCGATCATGGGGCGGCCGCCGCGCGAGCCGCCGCTCGAGGCGCTGTCGATCGGCGATCATCCCCACGTCCTGATCGCCGGGCCGGATCACCCGCTGGCGGGCCGGGGCGATCTTACGGCGGACGAGGTGCTGGCCGAAACCATCCTCATGCGCGAGCAGGGCTCGGGCACGCGCATCCTAGCGACGCGGTTTCTCGACCGGCTGGGCGAGGGCAAGACCTACGAGCGGACCGAAATGGGCACGAACGAGACCATCAAGCAGGCGGTGATCGCGGGGCTGGGGATCGCGCTGATCTCGTATCACACCGTGGTCGAGGAGTTGCGGAGCGGGCGGCTGGTCGCGCTCGACCTGCCGGGCCTGCCGATCCTGCGGCACTGGTTCCTGTTGCACCGATCCGACACGGTGCTGTCAGGGGCGGGGCGCACGGTGCTGGCCTTCATCGCCGCCGAGAAGGACGGCTTTCTTCCCGCCTGGCCGCCGGGGCGGGGGCAAGACGTATCGTCTAAGGATCGGGGCCCCGGTTCAGCGTAGCGCCCGGTAGAGCGGCGTCATCAGCAGCGGCGTCAGGTACATCGGCACCTGGTAGCAGCCGATGAACAGCAGCAGCGGGGCGGTGATCTCGGGCGGGAGCGCCACGAGGAACAGCGCGATGTTGCGGTTGCCCGAGGTGATCGCCAGCGCCGGCAGGGCGCTGCGGTCCGGCGCGCGGCGCAGGCTCAGGGCGACCGCCAGTTGCGGCCCGAGATTGGCGGCGCAGGCCAGCGCCAGCCAGACCGCCAGCCGCGCCGGGTCCTGCGTCAGGGCCGGCCCGACCTCGGACATCAGGCCCAGCACCATCACCGTCATGACCAGCGCCGAACATCCGTCGATGCGCCGCATTGCCGTCTGGCCCGGGGCCTTCAGCAGGCTCAGGCGCAGGGCGAAGGCCGCCGCCGTCGCCAGCGCGATGGTCACCAGCAGCCGCAGGACCGAGGCCGTCACCACCGCCGGATCGCCCAGCGCCGGGAGCATGTGGAACACCGGCAGCGCGGTCAGCGGCAGCAGCGCCGTGCCCAGCACCAGCAGCCGCAGCGTCGGAGCGGGGTCTCCGCCCACCAGCATGGTGAGGTTGGGGCTGCCCGCCAGCGGCGGCGCCGCCAGCATCAGCCCGAGCGCCAGCGCCGCCGGGCTCCCGAGCGCTCCCAACAGGGCGAAGCCGCCGAGCAGGCCGAGCGGCAGGACGACCTGCCACAGCGCGACCACCAGCGCCGTCGCGCGCAGATCCGCGACCGCGCCGAGCGCCAGCCGCGGCCCGATCCGCAGCGCGGCAAGGAACAGCAGCAGCGCGACCAGCCCCGGCAGGGTGCCGCGCATCCGGTCGGCGGCCTGCGGCAGGACAACGCCCGCCACCAGCCCGGCGACCAGCAGCCAGCGGGCATGGCGGGCACAGAACTCCAGCAGGATCACGTCAGGCCCCGAAGGACCAGCACCACCCCCGCCATGCCGCTGATCGCCAGCAGGAAGGCCCGATACCGCGCATCCATCGCCGGGCCGAGGGCGCGCGCGGCGTAGTAGCCGGCGACCGTGCCGGGGGCGAGCAGCAGCGCGAACCAGACGTCGCTCCACCCGGCCCAGCCGCTCAGGATCAGGCCGGAGACCGAAAAGATCGTGCCGAAGGTGAAGGTCGCCGCCAGCGTCGGGCGCGCCTGACGGGCCGGCTGGCCCTGGTAGACGATGGCGAGCGGCGGCGCTCCGACCGAGGTGATCGTCGCCATGATCCCCGACACCACGCCCATGCCGTAGATGTTGGTCCGCGTGAAGGCGAGCTTCAGCCCCGCCACCGACAGCACCACAGCCACGAGGATCAGGCTGCCGAAGACCAAGCTGAACCCGTCGCGCGAGGCGACAAGCCCGCCGAGGATCACCGCCGCGATCAGCGCGCCGGTCAGCCGTCCGCCCGCCGCCGTCAGGGCTTCGGGCCAGACGATGGCGCCGCGTTCGCGGAAGGCGCCGAGCGCGGAGACGGCGAGGCTCATCAGCAGGGTCGGGACCGGCACCAGCACCGGGTCGATCACCGCCAGGACCGGCGCGACGGTCAGCCCGAACCCCATCCCGAGCGAGAATTGCACGACCGCCCCGGCAAAGACCACGACAAGAGCGATGGCGGCCAGCCAGGGGTGGGCCGCGAAATGGGCAAGTGCGTCGTGCATGGGTCAGCCGCCGGGTCGTTGCCGGATGTTGTCGGGCAGCCAGGTTGCCAGTTCCGGGAAGAAGATCAGCACGAAGACCATGACCACCATGATGAGGAACATCGGAATCGCGGCCCGCGCGATGAAGGTCATCTCATGGTTGGTCATGCCCTGCAACACGAACAGGTTGAACCCGATCGGCGGCGTGATCTGCGCCATCTCGACCACCACCACGATGAAGATGCCGAACCAGATGATATCGATACCCTGGGCACGGATCATCGGTTCGACCACCGCCATCGTCAGCACGACCGAGCTGATCCCGTCGAGAAAGCAGCCCAGAACGATGTAGAAGACCAGCAGCGCCATGATGAGCTGGAAGCGCGTCAGCTCCCAGCTCGCGATCAGGTCGGCCAGGCCGCGCGGAATGCCGGTAAAGCCCATCGACAGCGACAGGAACGACGCCCCCGCGAGGATCAGCGCGATCATCGCCGAGGTGCGCACCGCGCCCATCAGGCTTTCCGAGAAGGTGCTCCAGCTCAGCGAGCCCTGTGCCGCCGCGAGCACCATCGAGCCGATGACGCCGAAGGCCGCGGCCTCGGTCGCGGTGGCATAGCCCATGTACATCGACCCGATCACCACGAGGATGAGGCAGATCACCGGGATCAGGAACCGCGAGTTGCGGACCTTTTCGAGGAAGCTCATGTGCGGTTCGGGCGTCGGGTTGAAATCCTTCGACACGAAGGACATCACCGCCACGTAGCCCATGAACATCAGCGCCAGCACGAGGCCGGGAAAGACCCCGGCCATGAACAGCTTGGTGACGGATTCGTTGATGGTCACGCCGTAGACGATGAGGGTCAGAGACGGCGGGATCATCAGGCCCAGCGTCGCGGCCCCGGCGAGGGTGCCGATCACCATGTGTTCGGGGTAGCCGCGCTTGCGGAGTTCGGGGATCGACATCTTGCCGACCGTGGTCAGCGTGGCCGCCGAGGATCCCGACACCGCCGCGAAGACCGTGCAGCCGACGATGTTGGTATGCACGAGGCCGCCCGGCAGGCGGGCCATCCAGGGCGACAGGCCGCGGAACATGTCTTCGGACAAGCGGGTTCGGTAGAGAATCTCGCCCATCCAGATGAACAGGGGCAGGGCGGTCAGCGTCCAGCTCGACGACGAGGACCAGACCTTTGTGATCATCGCATCGCCCGCCGGGCGGGTGGTGAACAGGTCCATGCCCACGTAGGCGACGCCCATCAGCGCGAGGCCGACCCAGACGCCGGACCCCAAGAGCAGGAACAGGACGAAGAGGAAGATGCCGATCGGGATCAGTTGCTCCATCTCACTCTCCCTGGCTCTGGTCGACGAGGTCGGTGGTGATGCCGTGCGCACCGGTCAGAAGCAGCCGCAGGAAGTGGTCCCAGAAGGCGACCGCCAGCAGGATCGTGCCTGCCGACATGGACAGTTGCGGAATCCACATCGGCGTGGCGTCGAGCCCCTGGGACAGCTCCTTCCAGCGCCACGAGATATGCGTGCCCTTGACGGCGTACCAGGCGAACCAGGTGGAGATCAGCGTGCCGATGCCGAAGCACCAGACCTCGCCCCACCAGCGGAACCGCCCCATCGCCGAGAGCAGCAGCGACACCCGGATATGCGCGCCGTGGTTCAGCGCGTAGGCAAAGGCGAAGAACGAGGCCCCGGCCATGCAGTAGCCCGCGTAATCGGTCGCGCCGGGGAACACCTGCCCCGTCCAGCGCGCCAGCATCTGGAGCACGATCAATGCGAGGATGGAGACCAGGAAGACCGACGCGATGATCCCCCCGATCAGATACGCCGTGTCGAGTGTGCGCCGTAGCGCGCGAGCCGCTGCCATTGTCCGTTCCCCATGTCCTGAGCTGGTCCGGTGCCCCGGCCAGGTCCCGTGCCGGAGCGAGCGGTCGCTCTACGGCCGTCCTGTGCGCCCTGTCCGGCGGACGGGCGGGGTGGGGAGGCGGCGCAGGTCCGCCTCCCGCGCCGGGTCACTGACCCTTGTAGGCGTCGACGATGGCCTTGCCGTCATCCCCGGCCTTGGCCAGCCATTCCTCGGTCATGGTCTCGCCCATGGCCTTGAGCTGGTCCATCAGGTGATCCGAGGCCCGCTCGACCGTCATGCCGTTCTCCTTCAGCCCGTCGAGGGTGAACTGGGTGTAGGCCTTGGACTTCTCCAGGCCGTCGGCGGCGGCGGTCGCGGCGCATTCCTCCATCACCGCCTTGGCCTCGTCCGAAAGGCCGTTCCAGGCGTCGAGGTTCACGAACACCGCGTTGCGCGGCAGCCATGCGTCGACCTCGTAGAAGTTGCTCAGATGCTCCCAGACCTTGCGGTCGTAGCCGGTCGCCCCGGACGAGATGAAGGATTCCGCCACGCCGGTCGCCAGCGCCTGGCTGAGTTCGGCAGCTTCGACCTGTACCGGCAGCGCGCCGGTCAGTTCCGCCATCTTGGCGGTCGCGGCCGAGTAGGAGCGGAACTTCACGCCCTTCATGCCCTCGATGTCGTCGAGCGTCTTGTTCATGTAGAGCCCCTGCGGCGGCCACGGCACCGAGTAGAGGTAGTGCAGGTTGTCGCCTTCCAGCGCCTTTTCCACGTAGGGTTCGGCGATGGACCAGAGTTTTTCGTGCTCGTCGAAGGAGGACACGAGGAAGGGAATGGAATCCACGCCGTAGAGCGGGTTCTCGTTCTCGTGGGCCGACAGGAGGCGTTCGCCGATGTTGGCCTGCCCGGTCATCACCGCGCGCTTGATCTCGGCCCCGCCGAACAGCGACCCCGAGGGGTGGGTCACGATCTCGAGCTCGCCGCCGGTGCCCTCGGTCACGCAGGCGCCGAAGGCGGTGCCGACTTCGGAGTGGAAGTTGGAGGCCGCATAGGCCATCGGCATGTCCCATTTCTCCGCGCTGGCTGCGCCGGCCGCCGCGCAGAGCGCGGTGGCGCCGAGAAGGATCTTCATCGTCATGGTCGTTCTCCCTGAGTTATTGGTGTGCAAATGTTTTTCTTTGCCTGTGATCTCATTGAAAGCGCGAAGGGGCATAGGGCGCAAGGTCGATGTTGGGGGATTGGCCCGATATGAGCTGAGAAAGGATCCGTCCGGTCTTCGGTCCGCCCGTCAGACCGACATGATCGTGACCGAAACCGGCAAAGGCGCCTTTCAGACCCGGCACTTCGCCGATGAGCGGCAGGGAATCGGCCACGGCGGGGCGGTGGCCCATCCACTCGACCCGGTGTTTCCAGGTCAGGCCCGGCATGGCCGCGCGGATGCTGCGTTCGAGCAGCGCGAAGGGCGCGCGCGAGGGCGGCGCCTCGAGCCCGCCGAGTTCGACGATCCCGGCAAGGCGCAGGCGCCCCTCCATCGGGGTGGCCACGAATTTTCCCGCCGCGATCATGATCGGGTTGCGGGGCATGGCCGATGGTTCCCAGAGTTCGAGGTGGTAGCCGCGTTCGGTTTCCAGTGGCACGGTCAGGCCCAGCTTTTTCGCCAGCGGGCCGGAATAGGCGCCGGTGGTGAGGACGGCGGCGTCGCAGGGGATCGTCTCGCCCCCGGCGCGCACGCCCGTCACCGCGCCGTTGCCGCGGACGAGGTCGTCGACCTCGGCGATGACGAGGCGGGCGCCGTTCGCGACGGCATGGGCGGCCAGCGCCTTCACGTAGGCGCCGGGATCGGTGATGCGGCCGTGGTTGCCGAACCGCGCGGCAAGGCCGACCTGTTCGCCGAGCGCGGGTTCGTAGGCACGCAGGGCCGCGCCTTCGAGTTCCTCGCAGACGAAGCCGTGTTCGCGCCGGACCGAGTAGCCGAAGGCGTCGGCCTCGTAGGCGGCGCGGTCGCGGTAGGCAAAGACGTAATCCCCCGGCACCACCCAGCGTTCGGCCCCGGTTCCGGCCGACAGGGCCTGGTGATCGGCCAGGCTGTCGCCGATGATCGGCGCGGCGGCGCGGGCGCGGGTGCGCACTGCCTCGGCATTGGCGTGGCGCATGTATTTCAGCAGCCAGGGCAGGACCCTCGGGAAATAGCCCCACTTCATGAACAGCGGCTGGTCGGGATCGAGCAGCATCCGCGGCGCCTTGGTCCACAGCCCCGGACCCGGCACCGGCACCACCGAGCACGAGGCGAGGACCCCGGCATTGCCGTGGCTTGCGCCCTCGGCCGGGCCCTTGCGGTCGATCAGCACGACCTCGTGGCCCGCGCGTTGCAGCCAGATGGCGGTGGATACGCCCACGATCCCCGCGCCGATCACCGCCACCGTTCTGCTCATCGTCCCGTCCCCTGTTCCGGTCGGCTCATGCCACCACCCGCCTCACGGCGTATCTTTCGAGACGGTCCGTCGCCGGGCGTGCGCCCAGTCCCGGCCCGTCCGGCACCACCACCGCGCCGTTTTCGACGGCGAAGGGCGTTTCGAGAATGTCCTCGGCAAGGAAATAGCCCGCCTGGTAGAACTCGCAGCCCAGCGTGATCTCGGGCGTCGCGGCGATCATGTGGGTTCCGGCAAGATGGGCGAGCCCGCTTTCGAACATGTCCCCGCCGTAGGCCGCAAGGCCTGCCGCCCCGGCCATGCGGGCGACGGTCTGCGCGCGCGTCGGCCCGCCCGCCTTCATGATCTTGACCGACACGCCGTCGGCCAGCCCCTCGCGGATGGCGCGTGCCATGTCCTCGGGGCCGAAGACGCTTTCATCCGCCAGCAGCGGCACATCGGTCAGATCGCGCAGGCGTTTCATCACCTCCCGATGGTGCGCGGCGACGGGCTGTTCGATGAAGTCGGGGGCAAAGCCCGCCACCTCGCGCACGGCCATCGGCGCGGCCTCGGGAGAGAGGCCCTGGTTGTAGTCCACGCGGATGCGCATGGCCGGATGATCGCGGCGGATGCGTTCCAGCCGCATGAGGTCGAAGGCATGGCCCTTGAACCCGGTCTTGAGCTTGACGATGCCCACGCCGTCGGCGCTCAGCCGGTCGAGCAGGCGCAGATCCTTGTCGAAATCCGGGTCGGCGATGGAGCAGGACAGCGGGATGCGGTCGCGGCAGCGCCCGCCGAGCAACGCCCAGACCGGCACCCCGGCGAGCCGCGCCTCGAGGTCGAGCAGCGCGGTTTCCAGCGCCGCCTTTGCCTCGGTGCAATGGGCGACGGCCTTTTGCGCGGTGGCCATGATCGCGGCACGATCGGCGACCGCCTTCCCCAGGACCAGCGGGCGGAAATAGCGGTCGAGCGCCGCGAAGCTGGCCTCGGGCGAGCCGGTGAAGACCACCCATGGGCTGGCCTCGCCCCAGCCCTGCGTGCCGTCCTCGGCCGTCAGGCGCAGGACGATGATCTCGACCGAGCCCTCGACCGAGCCGATCCCGTGATCGCGCCGCGCCGTCACCGGCAGGGCAAGGTGCCAGAGGTCGAAGCCGGTTATGGTCTGGGTGAGGTCGGTCATGCGGTCAGCCGGTCGGGAACGGGAGCGGGGGAAGACAGGGCGGCGGGGTCGGGCGGTCAGCCCATCCAGCGGCGCACCGGGGCGGCGGCCTCTTCCAGCGGTTGCACCACCACGTCGATCAGCGTCGGGCCATCGTGTTCGACCGCCTCGCGCAGCACCGCCTCGAGCTCGTCCGGGTCCTCGACCCGCCAGCTTTTCAGCCCGAAGGCGGCGGCGATGGCGGCGTGGTCGGTGCGGCGGAAATCGACGTTGTAATAGCGCGCGCCCTTGTCGGCCTTCTGGCTGGCCTTGATCCAGCCGAAGGTGGCGTTGGACAGGACGATGAAGGTGATATCGGCCCCGGCGCGGCAGACGGTTTCGAGTTCTCCGCAGGAAAAGCCGAACGAGCCGTCCCCCATCAGCGCCACCACCTTGGCCCAGGGCCGCCCGTACCACGCGCCGAGCGAGGCGGGCAGGGCATAGCCCAACGCCCCGTGGGCGCGGTTGGTGATGAACTGGCGGCCGGGCCGGGGCAGTTCGTAATAGGCGGACAGGTAGGGGCAGGAGGTGCCGGGATCGGAGAGGATCACCGCTTCTTCGGGCAGCACCCGTTGCAGGGTGGCGATCAGGCGCTCGGGGCGCATCGGCACTTCGGTGCTTTCGGCCAGCGCCCGGAAGGCGGCGAACTTGCGGGCCTTGCGCTCGGCCACCGCCTCGGCACCGTCGAAGCCGGGCAATTCCCCGCGATGCTGATCCAGCACCTTGTTCACCGCGTCGAGCGACAGTTTCAGGTCGCCCGTGACGGCCACCTCGGTCGGGTAGTTGGCGCCGATCACCTGCGGTTCCACATCGAAATGCACGATGCGGGCTCCGGGCTTGGGCGCCTCCCAGCGGGCGGTGGTGGTCGATCCGGCGCGGCAGCCCATGAAGATCACCAGGTCGGCTTCCTCCATCGCCTCCCAGGTCTCGTCCGTGCCGCCGTTCGAGCCGACGACCCCGAGGCAGTTGGGGTGGGTCTCGGCCAGCGCGCCCTGTCCCGAGATCGAGGTCGCCACCGGAATGTCGAGGCGGCGCGCGAGATGGTCCAGCGCCTCCATCGCGCCGGCGATCACCACGCCGCCGCCGCAGACGATCAGCGGCTTGTCGGCCGAAAGGATCGCCTCGACCGCCGCTTCGACCTGCGACTGTTCGGGGCCGGTCGGATAGGCGGGAAAGGTCTGGTGGCCGGGGTCGGCCCAGATTTCGGACTCCTCAACCTCGTCATACTGGATGTCGTAGGGCAGCCCGAGGTGGGCGGCACCGGGGCGGCCCGTGGTCATGGCGCGAAAGGCGGCGCGCACCATGCGGGGGATGTGGTCGGCGCGCTTGATGACGGTGTTCCACTTGGTCAGCGGGCGCATGATCGCTTCCTGATCGACCTCGGTCAGGGGGTACTTGCCGTAGGAGCCGACGGAAATGTCCGAGGTGATCGCCAGCAGCGCATAGGAGCTTTCGTTCGCCTCGATGATCCCCGGCAGGATGTAGGTCGCGCCGCCGCCCGACGGCCCCTCGCAGACGCCGGGGCGGCCGGAAACCCGGGCATAGGCATCGGCCATGTAGGTGGCCGAGCGTTCGTCGCGGGTCAGCACGTGGGTGATCCCGTGGTCGAGCTTCAGCAGGCTGTCGTACATCGGAAGGGAGGTGTCGCCGCACAGGCCGAAGACATGCGTGACCCCGTGGGCCTGAAGCATCCGCACCATCGCATCCGCGCCGCTCAGATGGTTGCTCATGTCGCCCTCATTCGTATGCTAACGTGATGGGCCGACGCTTGCACAGGCTTGCGCGTGACGCAATGCCATGTCCAGCTGAGCGCAGCCGGGCAGGGCGATCTGCCGAGTCGACGGGCAGGTGCGATGACGGAATACGGCGGCAAGACGATCTACGGCGCGACCCTGGGCATCGTGATGCTCGAGACGCGCTTTCCGCGAATTCACGGCGACATCGGCAATGCGCTGACCTGGCCCTTTCCGGTGCAGTTCCGCATCGCGAAGGCCGCGACGCCCGAGAAGGTCGTGCTCGGCGATCCCGAGCCGCTGGCCGATGCCTTTCTCGCCGCCGGGCGGGAACTGGTGGATTCCGGCTGCGACGGGGTGGCGACGAACTGCGGCTTCCTCGTGCCGTTCCAAGACCGGCTGTCGGCGGCGCTGGGCGTGCCGGTGGCCAGTTCCTCGCTGATGCAGGTGCCCTTCGTGCAGCGCATGCTGCCGCCGGGCCGGAGGGTCGGGGTGGTGACGGTGTCGGCCGCGACGCTGGGCCCGGTGCATTTCGCGGCGGCGGGGATGGACCCGGATACGCCCGTGGTCGGAACCGATCCGAAAGGTGAATTCGCGGACAAGATCCTGCACGATTCGCCCGAGATCGACTTTGCCCGCGCGCGCCGGGACGTTCTGGACGCCGCCGAGGCGCTGAGGGCCGAGGCGCCGGACCTCGGGGCGATCGTGCTGGAGTGCACCAACATGGTGCCCTATGCCCGCGATCTGCGCCGCGCGACCGGGCTGCCGGTCTTCTCGATCTATTCCTACCTGACGTGGTTCCAGGCGGCGCTTCTGCCGCGCCGGTTCGAGCCGGAGCTCGACGACCCGAGATTCTGAGAAAAGCGGCGCCGCGCTGGTGCAATCCTGCGGAAATCCGGTACTGATTCCGCAACTGGCCCGGTCGAGACCGGGCCCGATCCGCCGGAAAGGACAGCACATGGCATTCGTATTTCCCCCGATGGAAACCCCGTCCATCCCCGTGGCAGGCAGCGACGACCGCTTCCCCGTGCGCCGCATCTTCTGCGTCGGGCGCAACTATGCCGCCCATGCCCGCGAGATGGGCAAGGACCCGGACCGCGAACCGCCGTTCTTCTTCACCAAGCCCGCCGATGCGGTGGCCGGCGACGGCGAGATCATCGCCTACCCGCCGCTGACCGAGAACCTGCACTACGAGGCCGAGCTGGTCGTCGCCATCGGCACCGGCGGCCGCGACATCCCGGAGGCCGAGGCCCTGTCCCACGTCTGGGGCTATGCCGTCGGCAACGATCTGACCCGCCGCGATCTTCAGGCCGTGGCCAAGGACATGGGGCGCCCCTGGGACTGGGCCAAGGGGTTCGACCGCTCCGCCGTGATCGGCGCGGTGCATCCGGTGGCCGGGGTCGGGCACCTCTCGGAGGGGGCGATCCGTCTCGCTGTCAACGGCACGCTCCGGCAGGACGGCAACCTGAACGAGCTGATCTGGTCGATCCCCGAGGTGATCTCGATCCTGTCGGGAAGCGTGGCGCTTGCGCCCGGGGATCTCATCATGACCGGCACTCCGGCCGGGGTCGGCGCACTGGTGCCGGGCGATCTCTGCGAGGTCACGATCGAGGGTCTGGGCACGCTCGCCACCACCATCGGGCCGCGTCTCTGATCCGCCCGGTTCGGGCGCGTGCCGCGCACGAACAAGTGATGGACAAAAACAGTTATATCGTGTAACTATATATCCGATCCGGTTCCGCGCCACGGGAGAGGCGCGCGCCGGGCGGCATGGAGGAGGGTGGCGTTTTCGGACATTTTGCCCCGCAGGACTGCCCTTGCCATCGCGCGGGGTGGTGGGACGGGGCGCGGGATCATCGTAAAGATTGACCCGTTGGGGGAATTCGAAGACCACTGTTCCGCACAGTTCCGGCAATGACACGACCGGGGCGGCATACTGATCAACGGGAGGATGACATGATCAGCAAACGTACACTGATGAAGGCTCTGGGGGGAACCGCCCTCGCGACCCTGCTGGCGACGGGCGCGGCCCAGGCGGCCGAGGTGACCCTTCGCATGCACCAGTTCCTGCCCGCGCAGGCCAACGTGCCCAAGAACATCCTGATGCCCTGGGCCGAGAAGATCATGGAAGAATCCGACGGTCGGATCGAGATCCAGCACTACCCGGCGATGCAGCTCGGCGGCACCCCGCCCGAGCTGATCGACCAGGTGATCGACGGCGTCGCGGACATCGTCTGGACCCTGCCGGGCTACACGCCGGGCCGCTTCCCGCATACCGAGGTCTTCGAGCTTCCCTTCATGATGACCGATGCGGGCGCGATGTCCGCCGCCTATTACGAACTGGCGCAGGAGATCATGTTCGACGACGATTTCAAGGACGTGAAGGTGCTCGGCACCTGGGTGCACGGTCCGGGCGTCATCCATTCCAAGGAGCCGATCGAGACCGTCGCGGATCTGAACGGCGTCAAGCTGCGCGCCCCGACCCGCGTCACCAACAAGATGTTCGAGACGCTCGGCGCCACGCCCATCGGCCTGCCGGTCCCCGGCATCCCCGAGGCGCTGTCCAAGGGCGTGGTCGATGCCACGGTGATCCCGTGGGAAGTGACGGGCGCACTCAAGGTCGCGGAACTGGTGCACAACCACACCGAATTCCCCGGCCCGGCGCTTTATGCCGCCACCTTCGTCTTTGCGATGAACAAGGACAAGTGGGACAGCCTGCCCGACGACCTGAAGGAGATCATCGACCGCAACTCCGGCGCGGCCTTCTCGGAATTCGCCGGTGCGCAGATGCAGCGCGACGATGCGGGCCCGCGCGAGATCGCGGTCGACCTCGGCAACAACATCATCGAGCTGACCGAGGAGCAGGCCGCCGAATGGCAGGCCGCCGCCGCCCCGACGGTCGACAGCTGGATCGAGGAGATGGCCGCCAAGGACATCGACGGCCAGGCGCTGATCGACAAGGCCAAGGCCCTGATCGAAAAGCATTCCGCCATGTGATTGCCGGTCGGGCCGGGACAGTCCCGGCCCGATTTCCGCACCAGGACGCAAGGGGCCGAGGAAGATATGCTTTCCCTCGTCACGAGAACTGCACGCCTGATGGCGCTGCTCGGCGGTGTCGTACTGACCGCGCTTGTCGTGCTGACCTGCGTCAGCGTGCTGGGGCGGGGCATGAACACGCTCGGTCACAGCGACCTCGTGTCCGGGTTTGCGCCCGGCGTCGCGGCCGCGCTGACGGGGTTCGGTCCGGTCAGGGGCGATTACGAGATCGTCGAGGCCGGGATCGCCTTTGCCATCTTCGCCTTCCTGCCGATCTGCCAGCTTCTGGCCGCCCACGCCACGGTCGACGTCTTCACCAGCCTGCTGCCGGCGCGCGCGAACGCCTGGCTCATCGCCTTCTGGGAGGTGGTGCTGGCCGTGGTGGTGATCGTCATCGCCTGGCGCCTGATCGACGGCGCGCTGACCATGCAATCGCGCGGCCAGACGACCTTTCTTCTGCAATTCCCCGTCTGGTGGGCCTATGGGCTGTCTTCGGTCGCCGCTCTCGTCGCGGCGCTGGTGTCGGTCTACTGCGCCGTCGGGCGGGTGATGGAGCCCCTGACCGGGCGCGCCTGGCTGCCCGGATCGGAAGGAGCGAACCATTGAGCCCGCTCGAACTCGGATTCTGGTCCTTCCCGGTCCTGCTGGTGATGATCTTCCTGCGGGCGCCGATCGGCCTTGCCATGTTCCTCGCGGGGATCGGCGGGCTCTGGGCGGTGACGGGAACGCCGGACATCTTTCTCGCCAAGCTGAAATCGGAAACCTACACGACCTTCGGCAGCTATTCCCTGAGCATCATCCCGATGTTCCTGCTGATGGGGCAGTTCGCCACGCTCTCGGGCATGTCGGCAGCGCTGTTCAAGGCGGCGGAAAGCTGGCTGGGGCATCGCAAGGGCGGGGTCGCCATGGCGGCGGTCGGCGCCTGCGCGGGGTTCGGCGCGATCTGCGGAAGCTCGCTGGCGACGGCCGCCACGATGTCGCGCGTCGCGCTGCCGGAACTGCGCCGCTACGGCTACTCGGGGGGCTTCTCCACCGCCACCCTGGCCGCCGGGGGGACGCTGGGCATCCTGATCCCGCCGTCGGTGATCCTGGTGATCTACGCCATCCTGACCGAACAGAACATCGCCAAACTGTTCCTCGCCGCCTTCATCCCCGGCATCCTCGCCGCCGTGGGCTACATCGTCACCATTTCGCTCTACGTGCGCCGGAACCCGGCGGCGGCGGGCACCCGCGAGCCGGTGCCCTATGCGGAACGGCTTCAGGCCCTCGTCAATGTCTGGCCGGTGCTGCTGGTCTTCGGACTGGTGGTCGGGGGCATCTACCTCGGCTGGTTCACCCCGACCGAGGGCGCCGCGGTCGGCGCGGCGGGCACCGGGCTGCTGGCGCTGCTGTCGGGCAACATGAGCTGGGCGGTGTTCAAGGAAAGCATCGTCGCGACCGCCCTGTCGACCGCGATGATCTTCTTCATCGTGCTGGGGGCCGGGCTCTACAATTCCTTCCTCGCGCTCACCCAGGTGCCGCAGGAGCTGTCGTCCTGGGTCGTCGGGCAGGGCTACAGCCCCTGGACGGTGCTGGCGCTGATCCTGGTCTTCTACCTGATCTTCGGCTGCCTCATGGACAGCCTGTCGATGATCCTGCTCACGATCCCGATCTTCTACCCGGTGATCTCGGTGATGGATTTCGGCATGGTCAACCTTGCCGCCATGCAGGCCGATGCCGCGCAGGCCGTCCTTGCCCTCGGGGTGCCGGAGGGCATGGGGGCCGAAATGCTCGAAGGCATAAGACAGGCCATCGCCGGGGGGGCCGAACTCGGCCGCGACCAGATGCAGGCGCTCGGCATCCGTGTCACCGGCGCCATGGCCGACCGGATCGAGACCGAATACGTCGCCATCTGGTTCGGCATCCTCGTGCTGATCGTGGTCGAGGTCGGCCTCATCACGCCGCCGGTGGGCATGAACCTGTTCATCATCAACGCGATGGACCGCGAAACCCCCATGACCGAGACCTACAAGGCGGTCATGTGGTTCGTCTCGTCGGACATCGTCCGCGTCATCCTCCTCGTCCTGTTCCCGCCGATCACGCTGTTCCTGCTCTACTAGGGCCGCAGCCGCCCGGGCGGGACCGGGGCACGACTGAATAGATATGGGATATAACCATGACCGACTCCGACATGCTCCGGATCGACCGCCATGACGACATCGCGATCCTCGCCATGACCCGTCCGGACAAGCGCAATGCCATGTGCGACCAGTTGCTCGACGAGATCGACGCCTTCTTCTCGGCTCCGCCCGAGGGGGTGAAGGTCGCCGTGCTGACCGGGACGGCGGGGCACTACTGTTCGGGCCTCGACCTGTCGGAACACAAGGCGCGGGACGCCGAGGGCACGATGCGCCACTCGCGCGGCTGGCACCAGGTGATGGACCGCATCCAGTTCGGCGGGCTGCCGGTGGTGTCGGCCATGTACGGCGCGGTGATCGGGGGCGGGCTGGAACTTGCCTGCGCGACGCATGTGCGCATCGCCGAACCCTCGACCATCTTCCAACTGCCGGAGGGGCGGCGGGGGATCTTCGTCGGCGGCGGCGCCTCGGTCCGGGTGGGGCGCATCCTCGGGGCAGACCGCATGATCGAGATGATGCTGACCGGGCGCAAGTACTCCGCGGAAGAGGGGCTGGCGCTGGGCCTGACCCACTACGCGGCGGGCGAGGGCGAGGCGCTGTCCATGGCGCTGGACCTGGCGGGCAAGATCGCCCGCAACGCGCCGCTGTCGAACTACATCATGATCCAGGCGCTGGCACGGATCGAGGACATGTCCAAGGCCGACGGCCTGTTCACCGAGAGCCTCTGCGCCGCGCTGACCCAGACCAGCCCGGACGCGGTCGAGGGGCTTGCCGCCTTTCTCGAAAAACGCGCGCCGCGCTTCCGCTGACAACACGAAGGTGCCGGCCATGACCGACGACATCCAGCCTCATCACATCGCCGACGACACGCTGGCCGGGCTCGTGGGCTACCGGTTGCGGCGGGCATCGAACGCCATCCAGGGGGATCTGTCCGAGACCCTGAAGCCGTTCGAGTTGCGGATGATCACCTTCACCGCGCTGGTCCTGATCCGGGACAACGCCGGGCTGTCCCAATCCCGGCTGGCGGCCGCGATGGATGTCGAGCGTCCGAACCTCGTGGTGATCGTGGACGAGCTCGAGAACCGCGACCTCATCACCCGAGAGCGGGTGCCGACCGACCGGCGCACCTATGCGCTGAACACCACGCCGGCCGGGGAAACGCTCTGCGCCGAGGCGCTGGAGGCCGTGAAGGCGCATGAAGTCAGGATGCTCGCGGGGGTGGAGGACGGGACGCAGGCCGTTCTGGTCGCGGCCCTGGCGCGGATCATCGGCAATCGCCGGGGAGGGGACGAATGAAACGCACGACGCAGTACCTGCCGCACGAGGTGATCCGCGAGGATCGCGCCGACGGGACCATCCTCTTGCGGTCGGCGCACGGGCTGGGGCCGGTGGCCGATCGCACGGGCGACTGGCTGCACCGCTGGGCGGCCGAGGCACCGGAGAGGGTCTTTCTCGCCGAACGCCACGGCGCCGGCTGGCGCGAGGAAAGCTATGCCGCGGTGCTGGAGCAGGTGCGCGCCATCGCGTCGGCGCTGCTGTCGCGCGGGATGGGGGCGCAGACGCCGATCATGGTGATCAGCGGCAACGGCGTCGATCACGGTCTTCTGGCGCTGGCCGCGCAATACGTCGGTGTGCCGATCGTGCCCGTGGCCGAGCAATATGCCCTGATCCACGGCGCCCACAACCGGCTGGTCCATGCGGTCGAACTCATCCGCCCCGCGATGGTCTACACCGTCGATGCGGAACTCTATGCCGAGGCGCTGGCCCTGCCCGCGATGGCGGGGATCGAGATCGTTGCCAGCCGCACCGGCGGACGCAGCGACCTTACCGCCTTTGCGGATCTGCTGAAGGGGGACGGCGCGGCCGATGTCGAGGCCGCCCGCGCCCTCGTCGGACCAGATACCGTGGGCAAGATTCTGATGACCTCCGGCTCGACCTCGGAGCCGAAGGGGGTGCTGACCACGCAGCGGATGATGTGCGTGAACCAGGCCCAGCTCGCCGCGACGCTGCCGTTCCTGACGGTACGGCCGCCGCGCCTCGTCGACTGGCTTCCCTGGAACCACGTCTTCGGCGGATCGCACAATTTCAACATGATGCTCGCGAACGGCGGCTCGCTCTACATCGACGACGGAAAGCCGGTGAAGGGGCTGTTCTCGCGCACGCTGGAAAACCTCGGGATGGTCACGGGGACGTTGTGTTTCAACGTGCCGGTCGGGTTCGCCATGCTGCACGCCGCGCTGCGCGAGGATGCCGCGCTGCGCCGGCGGTTCTTCGAGGAACTGGACCTGGTGTTCTACGCCGGCGCCTCGCTGCCGCAGGAGATCTGGCAGGGGTTCGAGGCGATGGCGATGGAGGTCAAGGGCGAAGTGCCGCTGATGACCTCGTCCTGGGGGCTGACCGAAACCGCCCCGGCCTGCATCCTCCAGCAGGAGCCGACCGACCGCTCCGGCGTGGTCGGCGTGCCGGTGCCGGGGGTGACGGCCAAGCTGATCCCCGATGCCGACGGGCGCTGCGAGGTGCGGGTGCGCGGACCCAACGTCATGCCCGGCTACCTGAACGACCCGGAACGCACCGCCGCCGCATTCGACGCAGAGGGCTACCTCGTCACCGGAGACGCGATGGTGTTCGTCGATCCGGCGGACCCGTCGCGCGGGTTGCGGTTCGACGGGCGGATCTCGGAGGATTTCAAGCTGCTCACCGGCACCTGGGTCCGGGCCGGGCAGTTGCGGATGGACATGCTGGCCTGTCTCGCGCCGCTCGCCGCGGACCTGGTCGTCACCGGCGCCGACCGCGATGGGATCGGCGTGATGATCTTTCCCGACCGCGGCGCGCTCGAACGCGCGGGGTATTCGGCTGAGGAGGACGGCGGTGCATTGTCCTGCCCGCGCCTCGTCGAGGAGCTCCGCCGCCGCCTGGCCGAGCGCGCGCGTGCCGCGTCGGGCAGTTCCACCCGCGTGGAGCGCGCGATCCTCTGCGCCGCGCCGCCCTCGATGCCGGACGGGGAGATGACCGCGAAGGGAAATCTCAACGTGCGCCGGGTGCTCGACCGCCGCGCCGACCTGCTCGCCCGGTTGCATGGCGAGGGCGACCCCTGCGTGATCCGGGTCTGAGCCCGCCGCCCGGACCACGCATTCTCGACAAAGATACGCGCCCGCCCCGAGGGTGCCACCTGCCAGACCCCGAAAGGACCGAACATGGTCGATCTCTCCAAAGTCCGCGCCATCGACATCCACACCCATGCCGAAGAGCCCTGCGGCTGCCATCCCGACGACGGCTACGACGATCTGCAAAGCACCATGGCAAAGTATTTCCGCGCCCCGTGGAGCCATCCCCCCACCATCCCGGAAACCGCCGCCCACTACCGCGAACAGAACATCGCCGCCGTGATCTTCCCCGTCGACAGCGAACGCGAGACCGGCTACCGCCGCTACCGCAACGAGGAGGTGGCGCAACTTGCCGCCGAGAATGACGATGTCCTGATCCCCTTCGCCTCCATCGACCCCTGGAAGGGCAAGATGGGCGTCCGCGAGGCCCGCCGCCTGATCCGCGACTTCGGCATCAAGGGGTTCAAGTTCCACCCCACCATGCAGGGCTTCTACCCCAACGACCGCATGGCCTATCCGCTCTACGAGGCCATCGCCGAAGAGGGGGGCATCGCGCTGTTCCACACCGGCCAGACCGGCGTCGGTTCGGGCATGCCCGGCGGGAACGGCATGCGGCTGAAGTATTCCAACCCGATGTACATGGACGACGTGGCCGTCGACTTTCCCGAGATGAAGATCATCCTCGCCCATCCCTCCTTTCCCTGGCAGGAGGAGGCGCTGGCCGTCGCGCAGCACAAGCCCAACGTCTACATCGACCTCTCGGGATGGTCGCCGAAGTATTTCCCCGAAATCCTCGTGCGCTACTGCAACTCGATCCTGCGCAAGAAGGTGCTCTTCGGCTCCGACTGGCCGATGATCACCCCGGAGCGCTGGCTGTCGGATTTCGAGGGCATCGCCATCAAGGACGAACTGCGCCAGGACATCCTCAAGAACAACGCCGCGCGGCTGCTCGGGCTGGCCTGAGACGATGACCCCCTTTGCCGCCCCGCTCGACGACATGCTGTTCTGCCTGGAGGCGGTCGGCCGGCCCGGGGGGCTTCCGGGCTGGGACGGCAGCCTCGCCACCGAGATTGCCCGCCATTTCGCCAGCTTCGCCGAGGGCGAGATCGCGCCGCTCGACGCGCCGGGCGACCGTCAGGGCGCGCGTCTGGTCGACGGACGGGTGCGCATGCCCGACGGCTTCGCCACGGTGTACCGGGCGCTCGCCGGTCAGGGCTGGCAGGGGCTGACCGCGCCCGAAGCCCTCGGCGGGCAGGGCGCGGGGCCGCTGGTCGGCGCCCTCACCTCCGAGATCTTCTCGGGCGCGAACCAGTCGCTGCAGATGATCACCGGGCTGGTGCCCGGCGCGGTGCGGACCCTGCTGGCCTTCGGCAGCGCCGAGCAGCAGGCCCGTCTGATCCCGCCGCTGGTTTCGGGGGCCTGGCTGTCGACCATGTGCCTGACCGAGCCGGAGGCCGGATCGGACCTGTCGCGGATCCGCACGCGCGCGGTGAGGGAGGGTGACGGCTGGCGCATCGAGGGGGAAAAGATCTTCATCTCCGGCGGCGATCAGGACCTGAGCGAGGGCATCCTGCATCTCGTCCTTGCCCGCACCTCGGATGCGGGTGTGAAGGGGCTGTCGCTCTTTGCCTGCACCGGGCGCGAGGGCATCGCCGTCCCCCGGATCGAGGACAAGATGGGCCTTCATGCCTCGCCCACCTGCCAGATGCGCTTTTCCGGCGCCCCGG
The DNA here is from genome assembly GCF_048261495.1 of Salipiger sp. Classification (GTDB taxonomy): domain Bacteria; phylum Pseudomonadota; class Alphaproteobacteria; order Rhodobacterales; family Rhodobacteraceae; genus Salipiger. The sequence continues at coordinate 70,077 of NZ_JBLXFX010000013.1, read as the reverse complement.
CCGAGCTGATCGGCCCCGAGGGTGACGGGTTGCGGGCGATGTTCACCATGATGAACCACGCCCGGCTCGACGTGGCGCTGCAGGGGGTCGCCCATGCCGCGCGCGCCGCCGACGTGGCGCGGCGCTACGCGGCGGAGCGCCGGCAGGGGCGCGGCCCGGACGGGGCGGAGGCGTCGCTCGACACTCATGGCGACGTGCGCCGCATGATCGACTGCGCCGACGCGCTGGCGATGGGCGCGCGCGGGATCGCGCATCTTGCCTTCGTGACGATGGAGCGCGGAGAGGCCGCCGCGCTGGTCGATTTCCTCACCCCGCTAGCCAAGGTCCATTGCACCGAAGCCGGGATCGAGGCCGCGGGCCTCGGGATGCAGGTGCTGGGCGGCTACGGGTATCTCAGGGAATACCGGCTGGAGCAGACCTGTCGGGACGTGCGGGTCACGGCGATCTACGAGGGGACCAACGGCATCCACGAACGCGCGCTTGCGACGCGCCTGCTCGGCGGTGCCCCCGGCGCGGCCTTTTCGGCCTTTCTCGCCGCGGAGCCGGGCGCGGGGATCGTCGCGCCCCGCGCGGTCTGGGAGGCGGCGCGCAGCTCCGTCGCGGCGCGGGCGGATGCCGCGGACCTTGCCCACGATCTGGTGCAGATCGCCCGGCAGGCGCTGTTGTCCGTGGTCTGGACCCGCATGGCCGATGCCGCCGGCTCCCACCCCCGGCCCGAAAGGATCCGCCGTCTTGCCGCCGCCGCGCTCCGGGAGACGGCGATCATGGCGCGCAGCCATGCCCTGCGCTCGGGCCTGTCGGGCTGAGGCCCGATGTCCACAAGTGCCGACCGGCCGGTCGGATCTGTCTTGATTTTCACCGGAGCTTCACGCTTTTGAGAGACAAGGGCGGACAGGAAGGGCGGGCACATGGTCAGGACCATCGCACGGGATCACGGCGAAAAGCGGCAACACATCCTGCGCACGGCGGCGCGGGTCTTTGCCGAGCAGGGCTATGACCGCGCCTCGATGAACCATGTCGCGCAGGAATGCGGCGTCTCCAAGGCCAACATCTACCATTATTACGACAGCAAGGATGCGCTGCTGCTCGACCTGTTGCAGGGCCATCTCACCGCCCTGCGCGACCGCGTCGCGGCGGTGCCGCTGGCCGGTCTCGAACCGGAGGAACGGCTGCACCTGATCCTGAGGGAGATCCTGCTGGCCCAGCAGGGCGGAGAGGACGAGCACAAGATCCTGCTGACCGGCCTCGCCCTGATCGGGGCCGAGGAACAGAAGGCCCTGCGCCAGTTGCAGCGCGAGGTGGTGGACCAGGTGTCGGCCGTCCTGCGCGACCTCGCGCCCGAATCACTCGGCACCGACCGGGCCAAGCTGCGGGCGGTGACCATGTCGGTCTTCGGGATGCTGAACTGGTACGCCATGTGGAAGCCGAACGCGGGCGCGGGCGCGCGCGAAACCTATGCGCGGCTGGTCACCGACTTTGCGCTCGGCGGGGTGCGCGGGATCTGATCCGGCGGCTTTCGGCCACGCCTCGCCCGTGCCGGAGATTGGGGCTGGCCATGGGCGGCGTTCTCGTCTATCAACTGGTATGATGAGTTTACCAGATTCGTGGGGGGGGGACATGTCAGACCGTATCGAGGCCGATTATCTGCTCGAAACGCCGGGCGCGCCGGAAGCGACGGCCGAGGCGATGGCGGGGGAGCAATCCTCGGGCACCTTCGTGGCCGTTCCGGGCGAAACGCCGGAATTGCGCGAACGCTCCGCTGCGCGGGTCGAGCGGGTCGAAACCCTCGGCGAGGTCGACACGCCCTCGCTCCCCGGACGCCACGCGCCGGGCACGCGCTGCACGCAGGCCCGCATCACCCTGTCCTGGCCGCTGGGCAATACCGGGCCGGATCTTCCGAACCTGATGGCGACGGTGGCGGGCAACCTCTTCGAACTGAAGCAGGTCGCGGGGCTGCGCCTGCAGGACATCCGCCTGCCGCAGGCGTTTTCCGCCGCCTACCCGGGGCCGAAGTTCGGTATTTCCGGGACCCGCGACATGGCGGGGGTGGCCGAGGGCCCGATCATCGGCACCATCGTCAAGCCCTCCATCGGCTTCGACGCGGACCAGACGGCCGCCGTTGCGGCGGATCTGGCGGCGGCTGGGATCGATTTCATCAAGGATGACGAGTTGCAGGCGAACGGGCCCAACTGTCCCTTCGACGACCGCGCCCGCGCGGTGATGAAGGTCCTCGACGAACATGCCAACCGGACCGGCAAGAAGGTGATGTACGCCTTCAACCTGACCGGAGAGGTCGACGAGATGCGCCGCCGTCACGATCTGGTGCGCGATCTCGGGGGGACCTGCGTCATGGTCTCGCTGAACTCCGTGGGTCTGTCCGGGTTCCTCGGCCTTTCGCGGCATTCCGAATTGCCGATCCATGCCCATCGCAACGGCTGGGGCTACCTGTCGCGCGCCGCGATGCTGGGCTGGGATTACCCGGCCTGGTCGAAATTCTGGCGCCTCGCCGGGGCCGACCACATGCATGTGAACGGACTGGGCAACAAGTTCTCGGAGTCTGACGAAAGCGTCATGCGCTCGGCCAGATCGCTGCTGGAACCGATGTTCGCCGACAAGCCCTGCATCCCGATGCCGGTGTTTTCTTCGGGCCAGTCCGCGGTTCAGCCGCCCGAAACCTATCGCCAACTCGGCCGCGCCGATTGCATCTACGCCGCCGGGGGCGGGATCATGGCGCATCCGGACGGCCCCGCGGCGGGCGTGCAGTCGCTGCGCGACGCCTGGGACGCGGCCATCGCGGGCATCCCGGCGCAGACCTATGCGGCGGATCACCCGGCGCTTGGCGCGGCACTTCGGGCCTACGCGAAATGACCTTGCCCGACGGCCCGCTGGTCGCCTGGCTGGGGGACGATTTCACCGGCTCCGCCGCGGTGATGGAGGCGCTCGCCTTTGCCGGTGTTCCGGCGGTGCTGTTCCTCGACGTGCCGACCCCCGGCCAGCTTGCGCATTTCCCCGAGGCGCGCGGCATCGGCATCGCCACAACCGCCCGCTCGCACGGGCCGGAGTGGATGGAGGAGCATCTGCCCGCGCCCTTCGAGTGGCTTGTCGGCACCGGCGCGAAGGTGGTGCATTACAAGGTCTGCTCGACCTTCGATTCCGCCCCGCATGTGGGCTCCATCGGCAAGGCGGCGGAGATCGGCGCGCCGATGATCGGCGGCAACTGGATTCCCTGCCTCGTCGCCGCGCCGAACATGCGGCGCTACCAGGCTTTCGGCAATCTGTTTGCCGGGGCGCCGCAGGGCACCTTCCGGCTGGACCGGCATCCGGTGATGGCACGCCACCCGGTGACCCCGATGGACGAGGCCGATCTCGCCCGGCACCTGGCAAGGCAGACGGACCGGCGGACCGCCTGTCTCGATATCGAGGCGCTGGAGGGCGACCCGCAGGCGGCGCTTGCCGCGCTGATCGGGGAGGGGGCCGGGATCGTCACGCTGGACGCGATGACCGCGCGGCACATGGAGATCAACGGCGGCCTGATCTGGAACGGCGACGAGCGCATCTTTGCCATCGGTTCGCAGGGGGTCGAATACGCGCTGATCGCGCATTGGCGCGCGGCGGGATTGCTGGAGGCCGAGGACCTGACCGAGGGCGTCGGCCCGGTGCGGCGGATGCTGGCGGTCTCGGGCTCCGTATCGCCCACCACGGCCAGCCAGATCGACTGGGCCGAGGCGAACGGCTTTGCGCCCATCGACCTCGATGCCGCCGCCGTGGCCTGCGGGGACGGCAGGGCCGAAGACGCGGCGATCGCGGCGGCGCTGGCCGCTCTGGGGCAGGGGCGCGACCCGCTGATCCACACGGCGCGGGGGCCGGACGATCCGGCGGTGGAGCGGCTGCGCGCGGCGGTCCAGGCGGCCGGCGTCGTCCCGGACGAAGCCAACGCGCGGATCGGCGCGGCGCTGGGCCGGGTGCTCGCCCGGCTGCTGCGCGAGACGGGCATCCGCAGGGCGGTGATCTCCGGGGGGGACACCTCCGGCCACGCCTCGCGGCAACTCGGGCTTTATGCCTTCACGGCGCTGGCCCCCACGATCCCCGGAGCGGCGCTCCTTCAGGCGCATTCCGAGGACAAGGCTTTCGACGGGCTGCAATTGGCGCTGAAGGGCGGCCAGATGGGCAGCGCGGATTATTTCGGATGGATCAAACGCGGCGGTGGTGCCGCATGAAAGGGAGAAGATCATGACCAAGGTGGCATTGCTGGGCGCGGGCGGGAAAATGGGCGTCCGCCTGTCGAAGAACCTCGCCGGATCACGGTTCGAGGTGGATCACGTCGAGGTGTCCGAAGAGGGCCGCAAGCGCCTGAAGGACGAGGTCGGCGTGGATGCCGTGCCCGCCGACAACGCTCTGGCCGAGGCCGACGTGGTGCTGATGGCGGTCCCGGACCGGCTGATCGGCAAGATCGCGCACGGGTTCATCGACAAGCTGAAGCCCGGCGCGGCGGTCATCGTTCTGGACGCGGCGGCCCCCTATGCGGGCGAGATGCCCGAGCGCGACGACGTCACCTATTTCTGCACCCACCCCTGCCATCCGCACATCCTCGAAGTGCAGGACACCAAGGAGGCGCAGGCCGACTATTTCGGCGGGATCGCCGCGCCGCAGGGCATCGTCTGCGCGCTGATCCAGGGCCCGGAGGAGCATTACGCGCTCTGCGAGGAAGTGGCCAAGCTGATCTACCAGCCGGTCATCCGCTCGCACCGCTGCACGCTGGAGAACATCGCGGTGCTGGAGCCCGCCCTGTCCGAGACCGTGGCGGCGACCCTATCGCTGGCGCTGCGCGAGGCAACCGACCGGGCGGTCTCCATGGGCGTGCCCGAAGCCGCCGCGCATGATTTCGTGCTGGGCCATCTCAAGATCGAGCTGGCGATTGCCTTCGGAATCTTCCCGGAGGGCAAGTTCTCGGACGGCGCGCTGCTGGCCATCGACAAGGCCAAGTCGGTGATCTTCAAGGATGACTGGCTGGACCAGATCTTTTCGCTCGATGCGGTGAAGCAGTCGGTCGAGGATATCTGCAACCAGCAGGGCTGAAGCGGCGGGCGTCGGCGGGGGATACCCCTTGCCGACGCCCCCGATCGCGTCATGATGGGGCAAACCGAACGGGAGACCCGCATGACACGCATTCTGGGTATTTCCGGCAGCCTGCGCCGGGAATCCTTCAACACATCCCTCCTCAACGCCGCCGCCGTGCTGGCACCGGAGGGGGTGGAGATCGACGCCCGCACCATTCACGGCGTCCCGCTCTACGATGCGGACGTGGAGCGCGCGGGAATTCCCGAGGCGGTGGCGGCCTTGCGCGACGGGCTTGAAGCGGCGGACGGCCTGCTGCTGGTCACGCCCGAATACAACAACAGCATGCCGGGCGTGTTCAAGAACGCCATCGACTGGATGAGTTCCGGCCCGGCGGCGGCGCTGTTCAAGGGCAAGCCGGTGGCGCTGATCGGCGCGTCTCCGGGGCCGTTCGGAACCACGCAGGCGCAGACCAATTGGCTGCCGGTCCTGCGGACGCTGGGCATGTCGCCCTGGTTCGAGGGGCGGCTCATGGTGTCGCGCGCCCGCGAGGTCTTTGACGACAACGGCGCGCTGACCGACGCGCGGACGCGGGAGAAGCTGGCGGAGTTCGTCGCCGGGTTCGCCGGAGCGATCTCGCGCGGCAAGGTCTGAACCGGCCTGCCCCGCGCGGAATCAAGGCCGAAGGCCGCCGCGCGATCGCCGGCCCGCCCCCCGGGCTGGCGATCTGGTGACACCTGCCCGGAGCTTCGAGGTCGCCCGGATATGGCCGGCATAAAGCGCGCAGCCCGAGTGTCGGATCGCCAACCCGCGGACCGGCCATCGCGCGGCTTGCGCCCGGCGCCGGACGCCTACAGCGCCGCCCTGAACAGGCCTTCGAGGTTCTCCTCGGTCAGCGCGATGGGGTTGCCGCCGCAGGACGGGTCCTTGATGGCGCCCTTGACCAACTCGGGAATCGCTTCCTCGGTCACGCCGAGCGCCTTGAGCCCCACCGGCACGCCGAGGCTGTCGTTGAAGCGGTCCACGAAGGCGCGGAAGCCGTCAAAGCCGCCGTCGATCCCCAGGTAGCCCGCCGCGCGGTCGAAGCGGTCCTTGATCGCGGGGGCGTTGAAGGCCAGCACGGCGGGCATGCAGACGGCGTTGGTGGTGCCGTGATGCGTGCCGAAATGGGCGCCGACGGGATGCGACATGGCATGGATCGCGCCGAGGCCCTTCTGGAAGGCCGTCGCGCCCATCGCCGCCGCGCTCATCATCTGGGCGCGGGCCTCGATATCGGTGCCGTCGGCATAGGCGCGGGGCAGGTAGTCGATCACCAGCCGCATGCCTTCCAGAGCGATGCCCTGGCTCATCGGGTGATAGAAGGGCGAGGAAAAGGCCTCGACACAATGGGCAAAGGCATCGAGACCGGTGCCCGCGGTGATCGCCTTCGGCATTCCCACGGTCAGTTCCGGATCGCAGATCACCACGGCGGGCAGCATCCGGGGGTGGAAGATGATCTTCTTCTCATGGGTTTCGGAATTGGTCAGCACCCCGGCGCGGCCCACTTCGGAGCCCGTCCCTGCGGTGGTCGGCACGGCCACGACGGGGGCAATCACGGAGGCGTCGGCGCGGGTCCACCAGTCGCCGACATCCTCGAAATCCCAGACCGGGCGCTTCTGCCCCGCCATGAAGGCGATGCACTTGCCCAGATCGAGGCCCGAGCCGCCGCCGAAGGCCACGACCCCGTCGTGACGCCCCTGATTGTAGGCCATCACGCCGAGCCCGAGGTTGCGCTCGTTCGGGTTGGTGTCGACATCGGCGAACAGATCGGCCTCGAGCCCGGCGGCCTTGAGGATGTCCAGCGCCTGCGCGGTGATCGGCAGGGTGGCAAGGCCCCGGTCGGTGACCAGAAGCGGCCTTTTGATCCCGGCCTGCGCGCAGGCGGCAGGCAGTTCCGCGATGCGGCCCGCGCCGAACTTGATGGTGGTGGGGTAGGACCAGTTGGCGGTGAGGCTCATTTCGTCACCTTCTTCAGATGAAAGGATTTCGGGCGGGTGAGATTGTGGAAGCCGATGACCGACAGCGCGCCGCCGCGCCCGGTTTCCTTGCAACCGGTCCAGCACAGCGCCGGGTCGAGGTAATCGGCGCGGTTCAGGAAGATGGTGCCGAAGTCGAGCCTGTCTCCCAGCGCCGCCGCGCGGTCCGCGTCCTGCGTCCAGAGCGAGGCGGTCAGCCCGTAGGGGCTGTCGTTCATCAGGGCCAGCGCCTCGTCATCGCCGCTGACCGGCATGATGCCGACCACGGGGCCGAAGCTTTCCTCGCGCATCACGCGCATGTCGTGGCTGACGTTCGTCAGGATCTGCGGGGTGAGATAGGCCGCGCCGTCATCGGCGGGCATGGGGTCGATGTGGGTCACGGCCCCGGCGTCGACGGCCTCGGCGATCTGGGCGCGCACGGTGTCGGCAAAGCGGACGTTGGCCATCGGTCCGATGGTGGTTTCGGGGTCCAGCGGGCTGCCGAGGACATAGCCCCTTACCAGCGCCACGGATTTCTCGACGAAGGTGTCGAAGAGGCTTTCATGGACGTAGATCCGTTCGATCCCGCAGCAGCACTGGCCGGAGTTGAACATCGCCGCGTCCATCAGCGTCGCGACGGCCGCATCGACATCCGCATCCTCCATCACGTAGCCCGGATCCTTGCCGCCGAGTTCGAGGCCGAGCCCGGTGAAGGTGCCCGCCGCCGCCTGCTCCATCGCGCGGCCACCGCCGACGGAGCCGGTGAAGTTGACGAAATCGAACGCGCCCTCGGCGATCAGCGCCGAGGTGGTGTCGTGATCGAGAAAGACATTGCGGAACACGTCTTCGGGCACGCCCGCCGCGTGGAAGGCCCGCGCCATGCGTTCGCCCACCAGCAGGGTCTGCGTGGCGTGTTTCAGCACCACCGTGTTGCCCGCCATCAGGGCCGGGGCGATGGTGTTGATCGCCGTCATGTAGGGGTAGTTCCAGGGCGCGACGACAAAGACCACGCCATGCGGCACGCGACGGATGAAGCGTCGAAACTGCGCGTCGTCCGCCACCTCGATATCCGCCAGCGTTTCGGCGGCGATCCCGGCCATGTATTCGGAGCGTTCGCGGAAGCCGCCGAATTCGCCGCCGTAGCGGGTGGGGCGGCCCATCATGCGGGCGAGTTCGGGCACGATCTCGTCATTCATGTCACCGACGGCGGCGACACCGGCCAGCACGAGGTCGATACGCTCCTGAAGCGGGCGCGCGGCCCAGTCGGCCTGCGCGGCGCGGGTGGCCGCGACGGCGGCGCGGGCCTGGTCCAGCGGCAGGGTTTCGCGGGTGGCAAAGACCGATCCGTCGATCGGCGAGAGGCATTGAAGGGTGGTCATGGTGTCCTCGGGGATCAGGCGCGTTCGAACCCGCGCTGGATTTCGTAATCGGTGACGGCGCGGTCGAAATCTTCCTGTTCGACCTCGGCGGCACGGGTGTAGTGGTCGACCACCTCGTCACCGAGCGCGGCGCGCAGCATGGCCGAGTTGCGGAACACCTGCGTGGCGGCGGCGAGGGTGTAGGGCACCTCGGGGATGCCGTCGCGGGCGTAGAGGTCGCCGGTCACGGCGGGGGGAAGCGGCAGTTCCTCCGCGATCCCGGCAAGGCCAGCCGCAAGCTGTCCCGCGCAGGCGAGATAGGGGTTCATGTCCGAACCGGGGATGCGGCATTCGATCCGCACGCCCTTGGTGTTCTCGCCGACGAGGCGGAAGGCGGCGGTGCGGTTGTCGACGGACCAGGCCGATTTTGTCGGGGCAAAGGTGCCGGGCACGAAACGCTTGTAGCTGTTGATATAGGGCGCCATCAGAAGCATGCAGTCGGGCGCGTATTTCAGCAGCCCAGCAACATAATGGCCCATGGTTTTCGACATGCAATGGGCACCCTCGGCGTCGTGGAACACGTTGCCCTTGTCCGAGAACAGCGACTGGTGGATATGCGCCGCGCTCCCCACCCGGTCGGCACGCCACTTCGACAGGAAGGTCGCGGCATGGCCCTTCTGTTCGGCGATTTCCTTTACCGCGTGTTTGGCGATGGTGTGCTGGTCGGCGGCCATCAGCGCGTCGCCGTAGCGGATGTTCAGTTCCTGCTGGCCGACCTCGGCTTCGCCCTTGGTGTTTTCGACCGGGATGCCCATGGCGAACAGCGCGTTGCGGATCGGGCGCATGATGTATTCGTCGCGGCTGGTGAACTGGATCGAGTAATCCTGGTTGTACTTCACCAGCGTTTCGAGATCGCGATAGCCGCCGGCGCGGATCTCGTCGAAGCTGCGGGCGAAGAGGAAGAACTCGAGCTCGGTCGCCATCATCGGGGTAAAGCCCATGGCCTCGGCCCGGGCGATCTGCGCCTTGAGGATCTGGCGCGGCGATTGCGGCACCGGCCGGTGGTCGTGGTGATCGAGGTGATCGCAGAGCACCATCGCCGTGCCGTCGAGCCAGGGCACCAGGCGGATGGTGGCGAGATCGGGTTTCATGACGTAATCGCCATAGCCCTTTTCCCAGCTCGTCGTGGCATAGCCGTCGGGCGTCTGCATTTCGAGATCTGTTGCAAGAAGATAATTGCAGCAGTGGGTTTCCTCCCATCCGCTCTCGAGAAAGTTGGAAACGTGAAAGCGCTTGCCCATCAAACGGCCCTGCATATCCACCGCGCAGGCCAGCACGGTGTCGATCTCGCCGCTTGCGGCCTTGGCTTTCAGGTCATCGAGGGTGAGGGCGGCCATGTCTGGGGTCCTTTCAGGCAGTCTCGGGCGGAATCCGGCAACGGGGCAGCCCCCGCGCGGGGTGCGCGGGGGCCGGGTCTGTCATCGCATGGCGCGATCAGAAGGTGTAGGGCGGTCCTGCCTGGTTGATGACGCCGTTGTACTCTTCGAAGATCGACACGATCTTGGCGTGCACTTCGCCTTCCTGCGCGATCTCCTTCCAGAATGCCTTGGCGGCGTTTTCGACCTCGGCCCATTCGGCCGGCGGAACCGAGCGCAGTTCCAGCTTGTCGCCGGTGGCGCGCAGCTTGGCCTCGCCGCCCCAGTACCACTGGTTGCGGTAGGTGTCGGCGGATTTGATCGCCGCCATGACGATGGCCTTGAGGTGCTCGGGCAGATCGGCCCAACGCTGCTGGTTGACGAAGATCGACCCGATCCAGGCGCCCGAGATGTTGTTGGTCAGGAAGTAGTCGGTGACGTTGGCCCAGCCCACCGTGTAGTCTTCGGTGATGCCCGACCAGGCCATGCCGTCAAGCTCGCCGGTCTGCACGGCAACCTCTGCATCCTCGTAGGGGATGTTCACCGGCACCACGCCGAACTGCGCGAGGAAGCGCCCGGCGGTGGGGAAGGTGTAGAGCTTCAGCCCGTCGAGATCGGCGAGGGTGGTGATTTCCTTCTTGGTGTTGAAGTTGCACGGGTCCTGACCGGCGGAGGACAGCCAGGTCACGCCGACCTTTTCGTATTCCGTCTTCCAGATCTCGGCGAGGCCGTATTGTTCGAACAGCACCGGCACGTCGAGGATGTGCTTGGTGGCGAAGGGAAAGTAACCGCCGAACTGGCGCAGCGGCGTGGGCGAGGCCATGGAATCGTCGTCCGAGTGCACGGCGTCGATGGTGCCGCGCTGGAGCGCCTGGAACAGCTCGCCCGTGGGGACGATCTGGTCGGCGTAGTAGAGCTCGATCTCGAGCTCGCCCTGCGCGGCGGCGTTGATGGCGTCGACGATGGGCTTGGTCACATGTTCGCCCAGTGCCGCGCCGGCATAGGTCTGGAAGCGCCACTTGATCGGTTCCTGCGCGCGGGCGATGCCGGGCGCCGCGAGCGCGGCGGGTCCGGCAAGCGCCGCCCCGGCCAGGATCTTGCGTCGTGAAAGGGTCATCTTCTGTCTCTCCTGTTCTTGGGTTTCGGGGTCGTCCGCCCCCTTGTGCGGGGGTCTTGTCGTCTCAGTTTCCGTAGATCGTGTTCGGCAACCAGAGCGCGATGCCGGGGAAGATCATGATGATCGCCAGCACCACCGCCATGACCAGCACGAAGGGCACGATGGAGGTGTAGATGTCGCGCATCCCGATCTGGGGCGGCGCCATGGCGCGCATCAGGAAGAGATTGTAGCCGAAGGGCGGGGTCATGTACGCGATCTGGCAGGTGATGGTGTAGAGCACGCCGTACCACACCAGGTCGAAGCCCAGGTGCCCGACCAGCGGCACGTAGAGCGGCGCCACGATCACCAGCATCGCGGTATCGTCGAGAAAGGTGCCCATGAGGATGAAGCTGAGCTGCATCAGGATCAGGATCGCCCAGGGCCCGAGGCCGAGTTTCTCGGTGAACAGCGCCTCGATGGCGTTGACCGCGCCGAGCCCGTCGAACACCGCGCCGAAGGCGAGGGCGGCGAGGATGATCCACATGAACATGCAGGAGACGCCCAGCGTGTTGCGGACCGAGTTCTCGAACACCTCGCGGGTCATGCGCCCCTTGACCACGGCGGCGAGAAAGGCCGCCATCGCCCCGATCGCCGAGCTTTCCACCAGCGAGGTCCAGCCGTTCACGAAGGGGACCATCATCACGAAGAAGATGCCCAGCGGCAGCAGGCCCGCGCTCAGCAGCTTGAGCTTTTCGGCCATGGGAATGTCGCGGTCCGCCTTGGGCAGGACGGGGCCGAGGTCGGGATTGAGGCGGCAGCGGATGACGATGTAGACGATGAAGGCCGCGGCCATCAGCAGCCCCGGCACCACCCCGGCAAGCCAGAGCTGTCCGACCGGCTGGCGCGCGATCATCGCGTAGAGCACCAGCACGACCGAGGGCGGCACGAGGATTCCCAGACTGGAGCCCGCCTGGATCACCCCCGTGACCATGCGTTTGTCGTATCCCCGCTTCAGCAGTTCGGGCAGGGCGATGGTCGCGCCGATGGCCATGCCGGCGACGGAGAGGCCGTTCATGGCGGAAATCAGCACCATCAGGCCGATGGTGCCCACCGCCAGCCCGCCGGGCAGGCCGCCGGTCCAGACGTGGAACATCTTGTAGAGATCGTCCGCGATGCGGCTTTCGGACAGCACGTAGCCCATGAAGATGAACATCGGCAGGGTCAGCAGCGGATACCATTTCATCAGCTTCATCGCCGCCGAGAAACCCAGGTCGAACCCGCCCCGGTCGCCCCAGAGAAACAGCGCCGCCAGCACCGCGACAAAGCCGATGGCGCCGAAGACGCGCTGGCCCGTCAGCAGCAGCCCCATCATGCCGGAGAACATGACGATTGCGATCATGTCCTGCGACATCAGAGCTCCTCTCCACGAAGCCGCGCGATATCGCGGCAGAATTCGGCGGTGCATTGCAGCAGCATCAGCGTGACCCCGAAACAGAGGATCACCTTGACCGGCCAGACATGGGGTCTCCAGGCGCTCGGGCTGGTTTCAAGGTGGCCCATGACCTCGGTCGCGCCGCTCGGGCCGCCGGTGACGAAGGCCAGGAACAGCTGCCCGAAGAAGGAAAACGGCTCGGTCCCGAAGTATCCCAGCGAATAGGCGGTCGAACTGACCGCGCCGTAGAACAGGACGCAGAGGTAGAAGATCAGGAAGAAGATGGTGAAGGCATCCACCGCCGCCTTCTTCTTCGGGGACCATTCGCTGTAGAACAGGTCCATCCGCACGTTCGAACCGAGCTGGATCGAATAGGGTCCGCCCAGCACGTAATAGGCCACCATCACGAATTGCGCGGTTTCGAGCGTCCAGAGCGTCGGCGTGAAGAAGGTCTTGGAAACCGACGACCACAGCAGAACGCCGATCAGTGCAAAGATCCCGTACATGGCGACGCGGCCGATGAAGCGGTTCATCGCGTCGATCCCGTGGACATAGGCGACGACGGTCCTAGGCATCCGATCCCTCCCAAAGCCCGACATGGCTCAGCGCGGGGCCGAGCAGGCCCATCAGCTCTTCGGCGATGGCCTCGATGTCATCCGGGGTTGTCAGAAGATCGTTGCGCACTTCGATCATCACGTTGAACAGCCCCTCCGCCACTCCGTGCCGTTGCAGGGTGTGGGTCACGCCCTCGGCAGGGCCGTAGGGCAGGTTGCGCGCGATGCGGCGATGCGGAAAGCGATGCGCCTCGATCAGCATGGCATCGGAGAGGCGGCGGTCCTCGTCATGCACGATGCCGATCTCGACCGCGCGGGGGACGCCGAACCAGGTCGGCGTGAAACTGTGCACGGTGACGAGGGCGATCTCGTCCCCCGACTCCCGGCGGGCGGCGATCAGGGATGTCAGCGCTTCCGAAAAGGGTTCGTAGACCTCGCGGATGCGGGTCTCGCGCGCGGCTTCGTCCAGATCGGCATTGCCGGGAATCATCACCGTCTCGCTTTGCGCGGGCATGGCGCTCGGCGCGTCCGGCGGACGGTTGCAGTCATAGACCAGCCGCGACACCCGACCCGCGATCAGCGGCGCATCCAGCGCTTCGGAGAGCAGGCGGGCCAGCGCCTCGGCTCCGGGGTCCCAGGCGGCATGGCTCTGCCGCGCCCCGTCGTCGAGCCCGAGCCCGGCATAACGCTCGGGGATATGGGCCGAGGCATGTTCGCAGACGATGACCGCGGGGCCGCGCCCCCCGGCATTGATCACTTCATAGGCCTGTCGGCTCGTGTCCTGCACACCGTTCCCCCGCATTCTGGAAAAACCTTTCCACGCGCAAAATTTTGCGTCAATATTTTTCCAACATCCCGCGACGTGAAGACCGAATGTCGGGGATCGGGCGGGAGACTGCCCAAAAAAGCAGCCGGGAGGTCCCCCAGACCCGTGACAGATTCCAGATCCTCCGCCACCGCGACCGTGCGCCAGCTTATCCGCGAGCATTACCCGCAGCTTACGCTGTCGGAACGCAAGTTCGCCAATGCCCTGGTCGAGGATTACCCGGGGGCGGGCCTCGCCTCGATCACCGTGGCGGCGGCGGGGGCGGGGGTTTCGGCGCCGGTGGTGGCGCGCATGGTGCAGAAGCTGGGGTTCAAGGGCTATCCGCAATTCCACCAGGCGCTGCTGCAGGAATTGCAGGCCAAGGTCTCGGGCCCCACGGCCCGGCGCGAGGTCTGGGCGTCCGAAGCGCCGGAATCGCATCTGCTCAACCGCTTTGCCGAGTCGGTGACGCAGAATCTCCGGCAGACCTTTGCCAATGTCGACACCGGCCAGTTCGATGCCGCTGCCCGGCTTCTGGCGGGCGAATCGCGCCTGTTCGTGGTGGGCGGGCGCATCACCCGGTCGCTGGCCGAATATGCCTTCACCCATTTCCAGGCGATCCGCGAGGGGGTGACGCACCTCACCTCCTCCTCCGCGACGTGGCCGCATTACGTGCTCGACATGAAGCCGGGCGACACGCTGCTGATCTTCGACGTGCGGCGCTACGAGGACAACCTGCTGCGGCTGGCCGACATCGCCGCGGAGCGCGGCGTGCGGGTGATCCTCATCACCGACCAGTGGGCCAGCCCCGTCGCCGGCGTGGCCGAGATCACCTTCAATTGCTGGGTCGAGATCCCCTCGGCCTGGGACAGCAACATCGCCACGCTATCGCTGCTGGAGGCGCTGATCGCCGCCGCGCAGGAGAACCGCTGGCCCGATGCGCGCGAGCGGTTCGAGCGGCTGGATTCGCTGTTCGAACTCACGCGGCTTTTCCGCAAACCCTGAGCGCCTTGGCCGAACGAAAGGGGCCCGGAGCATGTGCTCCGGGCCCCGTCGCGGGTGTCCGTCGGCGGCGGTTATTCCGCCGGACGGGCGTGGGCTGCGCCGGCCAGCACGCCTTCGGCCTTTTCGTCGATGCCGAGGTTGTCCCCGATCAGTTCTCCGGCGGTCGGATCGGCAAAGGTGTCCATGTCCATCTGGCCTTCGGTCCTGGCGACGATGGTGGTCACCACGGCGTCGCCTGTGATGTTCACGGCGGTGCGGATCATGTCCATCAGGCGGTCGACGCCGAGGATCAGCGCGATGCCCTCGATCGGCAGGCCGACCTGGTTCAGCACCATGGTCAGCATGACGAGGCCGACCCCCGGCACGCCCGCCGTCCCGATGGAGGCCAGCACCGCCATGGCGATCACCGTGACATAGCCGCCGATGCCGAGGTCGATGCCGTAGACATTGGCGAGGAACACCGTCGCCACGCCCTGCATGATCGCCGTGCCGTCCATGTTGATCGTCGCGCCGAAGGGCACGGTGAACGAGCCGACCGCGTTGCTCACGCCCATCCGTTCGGTCACGCAGCGCAGCGTGACGGGGATGGTGGCGTTCGACGAGGCGGTCGAGAAGGCAAAGATCTGCGCCGGGCGGATCTTCTTCATGAACACGAAGGGGTCGAGGCCGGAAAAGACCTTGAGAAAGATCATCAGCGTCACGAAGAGGTGCAGGAACAGCGCTCCGACCAGGACGAGGACATAGGTCATCACCGGCAGGAACAGTCCGATCCCCTGTTCGGTGAAGGTCTTGGTGATCAGGCAGAACACCCCGATGGGGGCAAAGGCCATGACGATCTGCACGACCTTCATCATCAGTTCGTTCATGAACTCGCAGGCTTCCACGAAGGGCTTGGAGCGTTCGCCCAGCATCAGCGCCGCGACGCCGAGGATGATGGTGTAGAAGATGATCTGCAGCATCTCGCCGCCCGAGAAGGCGGCGACCGGGTTGCGCGGCACGATGGCGGCGAAGGTGTCCCAGACCGAGGGCGCCTCCTTGCCGGTGACGCCCGTGGTGTCGACCCCGTCCATGACAAAGCCCTGACCCGGCCCGACCAGCAGCGCGATCAGGATGGCGACGGCGATGGCGGTGGCCGTGGTCGCGAGGTAGAGGCCGAAGCTCTTGCCGCCGACACGGCCGAGGATGCGGATGTCGCCGATTCCGGCAACGCCGCAGATCAGGGAAAAGAACACCAGCGGCACCACCAGCATCTGCAGGGCGTTCACGAACATCCGTCCGACCATGCCGAAGAAACCGCCGACGACATGGGTGTTGACGAACTCGATCTGCATCAGGTTTAGGATCACGCCGAGCACCAGCCCGCCCCCCATGCCCAACATGATTTTCGTGGTCAGCGACAGCTTTCCGCTTTCGTCTCTCAGTGCAGCGCCCATGGCAGCCTCCCGGTTCGGTCCGTTGGAAAAGTGGCCTCCAGTCTGACCCGGGTTGCGAAAATCCCCTAACCTTTTCATGGAATTTTCACGCAAAGGTTGAGTGCGGCTGCCCGGTTTTCAGGCATTCCCATGTTGTCCACGGCGCCTTGCCGCGCCCCGGGCCCCTGTTTGGTTGGCCGCAGGACCCTGGCCCCGGCGCATGGCAAGCGGTATCACCTCCGTCGCGCGCGCCTATGGCAGGGTCGAAAATGACGTGATAATTCCGCGTGTTGGCGGGGTCGAGCGGCCCCCGCGACCGGCGGGCCGGCGATCAGCCGGCAGGGGGGGGCGACAGGTGGTCCTGGTGGTAGAGCGTGTTGGCGCGTTCGAGGTGATCGCGCATCGCCTGCGCGGCTCTGGGGCCGTCACCGCCGGCGATCGCCGCGAGGATCGCCTCGTGCTCGGCCAGCGTCAGCGCTTCGAGGCCGGGACTGCGCACGAATTCCTTGTGGAACACGCTGAGCCACTGGAACAGCCCGTGCCCGACCGTTTCGAACAGCGGGTTGCGCGAGATGGCGGCGATGCGCTTGTGGAACAGCCCGTCCTGTTCGAGAAACGCGCCGGAGTTGTCGCGGCTGGCGGCCTGCCGGTCGAGGATGGCGCGCAGCGCGACGATGTCGTCCTCGGTGCGCCGTTCGGCGGCAAGGCGGGCCAGCTCGGCCTCCAGCGTGGCGCGGGCCTCCTTGAGATGCGCCAGCGTGGCGGTGGAATGGGTCAGCAGGTGCTGCATCGCCAGCGCCGTCTGCCCCATCAGCAGTTCGAGCGAGGGCGCCGCGATGCGGGGGCGGCCGCCGTGGCGGATCTCGACGATGCCGGCCTGCTGGAGCGACTGCATCGCCTCGCGGATGGCGGGGCGCCCGACGCCGTATTGCGCCATCAGCTCGCGTTCCGACGGCAAGGTGTCGCCGGGCTTGAGCCCGTCGTCACGGATCAGGGCCAGCAGGCGGTCCTGCACATCTTCGGAAAGCTTGCGCGGACGTATGGGATCGGGCGGTATCATCGAGGCAGGAGGATTACAGGCAGCGCAGGGGGTTGACCAGTGCCGACGCGCGCGCGCCCTCAGTTGCCGAAGGCATCGCGCCAGCGCGCCACGAAGCGGGCGGCCTTCATCCGGTCCATGGCGACCAGCAGCGGCGGTTTCAGCGGGATGAGGCGGCTTCGGCTGTCCTCGCTGCCGGTCTCGGCATTGCGCGTCAGGGCCGAGGCCGAGATGTTCAGATGACTGGCGGTCATCGCCAGCTGGCCCTGCGGCGACAGGATGAAATCGAGAAAGGCGCCCGCCGCCGCCGAGGGCGCGCGCCCCGGCAGGATCGCGGCGCGCGACAGCACCAGCGTGTAATCCTCCGGCGCGGCGATGCCGAGGTCGGAATTGCGGTCGGCCTGTTGCTGCGCGTAGGAGCCGAGCACGTTGTAGGCGATCAGGTAGTCGCCCCGCGCCACGCCGTCGATGATCTCGGCAGAGCAGCAGGTCGCCACCGCGCCGGAGCGGGCAAAGGCCTCCATCAGCGCGCCGAAGGTCGAAGCCTCCTGGCTGTCCATGAAGGCGAACAGAAACCCGAGGCCGGATTCCTCGATGTCGTAGGTCGCGACCTTGCCGCCGTAGATGTCTTCGCGGTTGCGCAGCAGGTCGAGCAGGTCGAACCGGGTGCGCGGCACGTCGCCGGGGGGGACGAGGCGGCGGTTGTAGACCATGACCGCCGGTTCGCGCGAGATGCCCCAGATCTCGTCGCGCCAGCGCAGGAGGTCGGGCAGGGCGGTGGTCTCGGGCGAGATGCGCGGCGCGGCGCAGTGGTCGTTCACGAGGTCCACCATCTGATGCACCCCCGAGCTGATGACGACGTCGGCGCCGGGGCGATCCGCCGCGCAGTCGGCGGCGGTGAGGGCGTAGAGGTCGTTGGAGCCCCATTGTTCATAGCGCAGCGCGATGTCCGGTCGGGTGGCGAGGAAGGCCTCGACCGTCGGGGCAAAGCTGGCGATGTCCGTGGTGGTGCGAAGGACCAGCAGGGTCGGCGCATCCTCGGGACCGAAGCGGCGCACCGCCTCCTGCGCGGCGCCGGGCAGGGCGGCACAGGTCAGGAGGAGGCAGAGCAGGGCGCGCAGGCGGGTCACGGCGTCTCTCCCGGGTCGGCGTCGAGCACGATGGAGATGCGGAAGCCGTCCGGGCGGTCTTCCATCCGCAGATGCCCGCCATAGGCCTCGGCAACGGACCGCGCGATGGACAGCCCGAGGCCCGAGCTCTGGCCGCTGGCCGCCGCGCTGTGCACGAAGCGGTCGCCGAGGCGGGCGCGCAGCTCTGGCGCGGGGCCGGGGCCCGCGTCCTGCACGAAGAGACGGGCACCGTCATCGCGGATCTCGGCGCCGACGCTGACGGGACCGCGCCCGTGCAGCAGGGCGTTGCCGAGCAGGTTCTTCGCCGCCTCGCCGAGCGACAGCGCATCGGCGCGCACCATCACCGGCTCGTCGCCGATGTCCAGCCGTATCTCGACGCCGGGGGCAAGCAGCTGGTGATCTCCGCTTTCCACGATGTCGAGCGTGACGTCGCGCAGGTCCAGCCGTTCGCGCCGGGCCGAATCCAGCCGGTGCACCACCAGCGCCCGGCTCAGCATCTGGTCGAGCAGCCTCCCGAGGCTGACCGAGCGGCGGTGGATGCGCGCGACCAGCCGGTCGCGCCGTTCCGGGTCGGGCTCGCTGGCGGCCAGATCGGCCTGCGCGCGCAGCGCCGCGACCGGCGTGCGCAACTGGTGCGCGGTGTCCGAGATCAGCCCCCGCATCGCCCCGAACTGCCGTTCCAGCCGGTCCATGAAGCCGTTCATCGCCGAGACCATCACCGCCAGCTCGCGCGGGGCGCCGGTGGCGATGGGCGTCAGGTCCTGCGGATCGCGCGCCGCCAGCGCCTCGGCCAGCCGGTCGAGCGGGCGCAGCGCCGAGCGTACCACAAGCACCGTCAGCGCCAGCAGGGCGACACCGCCGCCGGCCAGCGCCACCAGCGCGCGACGGGTGATGTCATAGGCCAGCTCGCGGCGGGCGCGCAGGGTCTGGCCGACCACGATCTCGACCGTGCCGGAGAGGCTGCGTTCGGCAAAGCGGCGGGTGACGCGGATGAAGCGGGCCGGCTCGGCGGTGAAATCCGCGTCGAAGAACAGCGTGTCGTCGGCCCCGCGGGCCGGGCGCGGCGCGGCGGGCAGGTCGGCATGGCCGGTCAGGATCGCGCCGTCCACCCCGCGCACCTGGTAGGCGATCCGGTCCTCGGGGGCGAGCGCGAGCAGTTCGAAGGCCGAGAGCGGCAGATCCACCACCGGCGCGCCGTCGATGACCGAGACCGAGGCGGCGATGTCGTTCGCCGCGCCGATCAGCAGCCGGTCGAAGGCATCCTGCGCCGCCGCGCGGCCATAGGCGAAGGAGGCCAGCGCCAGCACCAGCCCCGCGACCAGCAGCAGCGCCACCAGTCCCGCCGCCATGCGCGCGGTCAGCGACAGCGTGGCGAAGGGGCGGTCAGCCATCGCCCTCGTCCAGCGCGTAGCCGAGGCCGCGCAGCGTGCGGATCACCACGCCCGACCCGGCCAGCTTCTTGCGCAGGCGGGCAACGTAAAGCTCGATGGCGTTCACCCCGACGACCGCGTCATCGAAGGAATAGAGCCCTTCGAGCAGGCGTTCCTTGCTCAGGACCTGGCCCTTCTGGCGGATCAGCATTCCGAGCAGGGCGAATTCCCGGCGGGTGAGGTCGATCTTGTCGCCGTTCACCACGGCCGTCGCCCCGATGGGATTGTAGACCAGTGCGCCGATGCTCACCTCGCCGCCGCCGTCGCCCGCGCGGCGGCGGGACATGGCGTGCAGCCGCGCTTCGAGCTCGCGGTGGTCGAAGGGTTTCACGAGGTAGTCGTCGGCCCCGAGCGAAAACGCCGACAGCTTGTCATCGACCGAGAACTGCGCCGTCAGCATCAGCACCGGCTCGCGGCGGCCGGCATTGCGCAGCTCGCGCAGCAGCGCGGTGCCGGATCCGTCGGGCAGGTTGATGTCGAGCACCAGCGCGTCGTACTTCTGCACGTCGATGCAGGCGCGCGCCTCGGCCAGGGTCATCGCCAGGTCGCAGGCGATCCCGGCGCGGGCCAGCCGGCCCTGCGTGGCCTCGGCCAGATCCTCGGCATCCTCCACCAGCAATACGCGCATCCGGTCCCCTCTCGCAGGGCCGCAGGGTCTGACAGGTTGGTGACAGGTTCAAGCCCTATAACCGCGCCCACGAGCCGGACCGGATGCCACCCGGACCCGGCAAAGACCAACCGGAGGAGACAAGATGGCACTTCAATTCATGCGCACGGCACTGGCCGTGGCGGGACTCAGCGTTGCAGCAACCGGCGCGATGGCCGAAAGCCACGGCTTCATGCCCGAGAACCCCGAATGCATCGCTCCCGCCAACCCCGGCGGCGGCTGGGACTTCACCTGCCGCCAGGTCGGCAAGACCCTTCAGGACGAAGGCCTGATCTCCAAGACCATGCAGGTCGTCAACCTCGCCGGTGGCGGCGGTGGCGTGGCCTATGCGGAAGTCGTGAACAAGCGAGCCGATGACGACGATCTCATCGTCGCGGCCTCCTCGGCCACCGCGACCCGGCTGGCGCAGGGCGCCTTCCCCGGCAACACCATGGACCAGGTGCGCTGGGTCGCCTCCATCGGGGCCGACTACGGCGTGATCGCCGTGGCCGCCGACAGCGAGATCGACACCCTTCCCGCGCTGCTCGACATGATCAAGAACGACCCGACCTCGATTTCCGTCGCCGGCGGCTCCGCGGTGGGCGGCTGGGATCACCTCAAGGTCCTGATCGCGGCCAACGCCTATGGCGTCGAGGACGTGCGCAAGGTCAAGTACATCGCCTTCGACGGCGGCGGCGAGGCCGTGACCCAGCTTCTGGCCGGATCGGTCCAGGCCTTCACGGGCGATCTCTCCGAAGCCAAGGGCTTTGTCGAATCGGGCGACATCAAGGTGATCGCGGTTCTCTCGCCCGAGCGTCTGGACGGCGAATTCGCCGACTTCCCGACCGCCCGCGAGCAGGGCGTGGATGCCATCGGCGCCAACTGGCGCGGCTTCTATGCGCCCGGCAACATGTCGGACGCGGCCTATGAGGGCTGGGTGTCCAAGATCGGCGATCTCTACGCATCGGACGAGTGGAAAGCCATCATGGAGACCAACGGTCTTGCCCCGCTCGACCTGCAGGGTGCAGATTTCCAGCAGTTCGTCGCCGACTCGGTGGCACAGATCCAGTCGATCTCGCGCGAGATCGGGATCATCAAGTAATCACTCACGGAACCGCGCGGCGGGGGCATTTTTCAGCCCTCGCCGCCGGATCGTTTTGGGGGGAGTTCCATGAGCGACCGCATCTTCGGGGCCGTCGGCCTTTTTCTTGCTCTTTTCTACGCCTGGGCAACCTTGCAGATCGAGGAGAGCTTCCTCTCCGACGCGGTCGGTCCCAAGGCCTTTCCGCTGATCATCGCGACCATCCTGGGGATCTCGTCGGCCATCATCGCGCTGAAACCCGATCCCGAGCCGGTCTGGCCGTCGCTCGCCCGCCTGGCCGAGATCGCCGCCGCCGTGGTGGTGATGATCCTCTATGCGCAATTCCTGCCCGAAGCCGGCTTCGTCACCGCGACCGCCGTCGCCTCGGCCTACCTGACCTGGCGGCTGGGCACCAAGCCGCTGCAATCGCTGCTCGTCGGGGTGCTGACCTCGGTCGGCATCTACGTGATCTTCCACCTGGCGCTGGGGCTGTCGCTCGCCCGCGGCCCCTTCGGCTTCTGAGGAGACCCCATGGACACGCTTTCCTCTCTCGCGGACGGGTTCGCCATCGCGCTGACCTGGCAGAACATCGCCCTCGCGCTTCTTGGCTGCTTTCTCGGCACCATCATGGGCGCGCTTCCGGGCCTCGGCCCGTCGAACGGCGTCGCCATCCTGATCCCGCTCGCCTTCACGCTGGGCCTGGGGCCGACGGCCTCGCTGATCCTGCTGACCTCGGTCTACTACGGCGCGATGTACGGCGGACGGATCAGTTCGATCCTGCTCAACATTCCCGGTGACGAACCGGCCATGATGACCTGCCTCGACGGCTATCCCATGGCGCAGAAGGGCCTTGCCGGCGAGGCGCTGTCGCTCTCGGGCATCGCGTCCTTCGTCGGGGCGTTCTTTGCCACCTGGGGGTTGATCTTCCTCGCGCCGCAGCTCGTGAAACTGGCGCTGCTGTTCGGACCGGCGGAATATTTCGCCCTCTTCGCGCTGGCCTTCGCCACGCTGGGCGGCGTCAGCTCGACCAACCAGGCCAAGTCCGCCTTTGCCGCGATGCTGGGCCTCGGCCTTGCCATGATCGGCGTCGACACCCAGACCGGCGTGCCGCGTCTGACCTTCGGCGAGGTGCATCTCTACGACGGCCTCGACTTCCTCGTCGCCATCGTCGGCCTGTTCGCCCTGTCCGAAGTGTTCATCTTTCTCGAACACCGCCACGGTTCGGCGGATGCCGAGGGCAAGAAGATCGAGGTCGGCCGCCTGAGCCCGCCGATGTCGATGCTGAAGCAATGCACGCCGACCATGCTGCGGTCCTCCGTGCTGGGCTTTGTCGCCGGGGTTCTGCCGGGGGCAGGGGCGTCGCTCGGCTCCTTCCTGTCCTATTCGATGGAGAAGAAGCTGGTCGACAAGCACGGCACCTTCGGCACCGGCGATCCGCGCGGCGTGGCCGCCCCCGAGGCCGGCAACAACGCCGCCGCCGGTGGTGCGCTGGTGCCGATGCTGGCGCTGGGCGTGCCGGGATCGGGCACGACCGCCGTGCTGCTGGCCGTGCTGCTGAGCCTCAACATCACCCCGGGGCCGCTGCTGTTCCAGAACAACCCCGATGTGGTCTGGGGCCTGATCGCGGCGCTGTTCATCGCCAACTTCATGCTGCTGGCC
The DNA here is from genome assembly GCF_048261495.1 of Salipiger sp. Classification (GTDB taxonomy): domain Bacteria; phylum Pseudomonadota; class Alphaproteobacteria; order Rhodobacterales; family Rhodobacteraceae; genus Salipiger. The sequence goes on along the minus strand of NZ_JBLXFX010000013.1, from coordinate 46,966 downwards.
ATGAACATCCCGATGGTCGGCATCTTCACCCGCGTGCTGATGGTGCCGCCGCGCATCCTCATGCCGGTGGTGGCGATGGTCAGCTTCGTGGGCATCTACGGCATCTCGGGGTCGAGCTTCGACCTGCTGGTGATGATCGCCTTCGGCGTCGGCGGCTGGGTGCTTCGGAAACTCGACGTGCCGCTGGTGCCGGTGATCCTCGGAACGCTGCTCGGCAACACGATGGAGAACAACCTGCGCCGCGCCGTCACCATCGACAACGGAGACTGGTGGACGCTGGTCGACAGCCCGCTGTCGCTCACCCTCTGGGCGATCGCGATCATCGGGTTCATCCTGCCGATCTTCCTCGGCAAGGTCGTCCGCGCGCGGATGCACGCCCGCCGGGACGAAGAGGGCTCCACCGCAGACTGAGGAACCGTATTCGAGCAGAAGACGGGGCAAAGGGCGCACTTCGGTGCGCCCTTTCGCATGGAGGGCCCGTGGGAGCAGCATGGTTGATCGACCGGGAACCATTCGTTACGCTGCAACCCCAAGTGGTTTTACGACAAGTCTATTAGCCCGATTCTTCCGGTGCGCGTTTGGAGGCGGGGCATGCCCGACAAGTCCCAGGACAAGATCTCGGTCTTCGTGAGTTATTCTCACGCCGATACCCGTCCGCGCTCCATCGTCGACATGAGCCGCCTCGGCGTGCTGATGAGCGACATCAAGCATGATCTCGGCATCCACGACGGACGCAGCCCGTTCCGCATCCTGCGCGATGCCGAAGGCACGCTGACCGCGGGCGACGACATCGACGCGACGGTCTCGGCCGCCATCGACGCGGCGGATGTCGGATTGGTGTTCCTGTCGCGCGGCTACTGCCGGTCCGAGAACTGCCGCTTCGAACTGCAGCGCCTGCTGGAAAAGGGCAAGCGGGTCATCCTGGTGGAACTGGAAGAAGCCTGGACCACCGCCGACTACCCCGAGTACGACGCCCTGCGCGACCGGCTCTCGGGGGATCTGCGGGTGATGGTCTGGGGCACCCATGACGGGCTGTCGCGGCGCTACGGCGACCCGCTGCCCAATGTGAAGTACTCGGAATTCATGTCGGAATATCTCGAGGCGGAGCGGCGCATCGTCGATGCGCTCTACCATGCCCGCCGCGAGATCGAGGCCGCGCGCGGCCGCGAAGCGCAGGCGGCCGGGCGCCCCGAGCCGGCGGGCAGCGCGCCGGATGCGCCGGTCAACGTCGTCATGGCCGCGCCCACCAGCGACGTGAAGGCCGTGGCCGACCGGCTCGAAAGGGCCTACGTGGCCGCCGGGGTCAAGGTGCTGCGCCTCGACCGGACGGAGGCCGACCGCGACCCCGAAGCCGCGAAAAGGTGCATCGCGCTGGGCGATGTCTTCGTGCAGGTGCTCGGCGCCTTTCCCGGCCGCCGCTCCGAGGCGCTGGGCGACCGACCCGTGGTCATCGCCCAGCATGACATCGCCGTCGATGCGGGGATCGAGGTTTCGACCTGGGTCGCGGCGGATTTCGACATGGCCGAATGCGGCGAGGAATACGCCGCCTTCCTCGGGCGTGTCGTGACCCACCGCACCAGCTTCGAGGATTTCGAAACCTACACCCTGCGCCTCGTCAAGGACCGCCAGAGCCTGCGCGACGCCAGCGACCGGCGCAGCCGGGTGCGCAATTTCGCGGGCGGCGACGTGCCGCTGGTTTCCATCGACGCGGCCGAGGTCGATGCCGACCTGCGCGACCGCATCAAGGATGCGCTGGAAAAGCACGTCTATGTCGACTGCATCCACTACGAGACCGAAATGGAAACGCTGCACGAGGCGGTACAGGACAACGATGCCATCGTGCTGGTCTACGGCGCGCGCCCCGAGGGGCAGAAACGCGCCAAGGCGCGGTTCCGCTATTTCCGCCGGTTGCGCCGGACCGTCTGGGACGAGCAGAAGCAGCGCATGGAGATCGCCTTCGGCGACGCCTCTCCCGCCGGCGGCGTGCCCTGTCCGAGCGGCCCCGACATCCACGTGATCCGGGTCGATGACGATGTCGATCCGGTGTCGATGACCGCCTTCCTCGAGTCCCTGCGCATGGTCGCGGCGGAAGAGTCCCGCCCGTGAGCGACTCGAGCGGAGAATTCGTCTTCAGCCAGACGCCCTATCCGGGGCTGCGCTCGTTTCTGCGGGCGGAGTTCGACATCTTCTTCGGACGCGACGACCATGTGTCGAGCATGCTCGACAAGCTGGCCGAGGAGCGGTTCCTCTGCGTCACCGGCCCCTCGGGCTGCGGGAAATCCTCGCTGGCGCGCACGGGGCTGTTCAACGCGCTCGAGGCCGGGTTCCTCAAGGGGCGCGGCTCGGACTGGATCTTTTGCGACCTCTACCCCGAAACCGACCCGCTGGACCGGCTCTGCGCGGCGCTGGGCAAGGCCATCGTGCTGGGCGAAAGCGGGCGCGGCTCGCCCGATCCGGACGAGGAACAGCTCGCCCAGATCACCGAGCTGCACGGCCTGTTCCTGAACCACATCGAGGCGCGCGGCAGCGATCTCACCCCGGCGGTGGAGCGGGTGACGGCGGTCGAGGGGCGCCCCATCGTCATCCTCGTCGACCAGTTCGAGGAGATCTTCCGCTACGGGCAGGACGACCCCTATGCCGCCTCGCGCTTTGTCGACGTGCTGCTCAAGACGGCGGCGGTTCGGGGCGACATCTACGTGGTCATCACCATCCGCACCGACGAGCTGGAGAAATGCGCACGCTACGCCGGGCTGACCAATGCCATCAACCACAGCCAGTTCCTGACCCCGACGCTGGACCGCTTCCAGATGCAGGAAGCGATCGAGGGGCCGATCACCCTGTTCGGCGGGACCATCGACCCGCAGCTTTCGGTCTGGATGCTGAACGGGCTGGAAGAACAGCTGGACAAGCTGCCGCTGATGCAGCACGCGCTCCGGCTGCTTTACCTAGATGCCCGCCGCAAGCAGCCCGAGGGTCCCATCACCATCCGCCTGCCGGATTTCTACGAAGTCTTCGGGATCGAGGATTTCCCCGGTCACGCGAAATCCGAAAGCCACCGGGCGCTGCGGACCTCGCTCTCGCACCGGCTGGAAACCATCTATGCCGGTCTCGATCCGCGCGACCAGGACATCGCGCGCGGCCTGTTCTGCGCTCTGACAACCATCGACAGCCGCGGACGGGACATCCGCCGGCCGATCCGGCTCGGGGCTGCGGCCGAAACGCTGGCCTGCCCGTTGGAAAGCCTGCTCAGGGTCGTGTCGCGCTTTCGGGACGGGTCGGAAAGCTACCTGCGCATCGCCGGGGATCACGACGGCGTCGATGCCGATGACGTGGTGGACGTGACCCACGAATGCGTGCTGCGCCTGTGGCGGCCGTTGCAGCAGAACTGGCTCCCGGACGAGACGACCTCGGCCGAGAACATCCGCTTTCTCGCCCGTCTCGCGCGCGAGCGCGAGGAAACCTCGCGCGGGGGGTGGCTCGACCGGCTGCTGGGGCGGGGGCTTCTGGGCGGGCAGGCGCTGCGGCGCTATTCCGGCTGGTGGTCGCGGCGCAGGCCGAACGCGGCCTGGGCGGCGCGGTTTCTCGACGGGATGGAGTGGCCGGGCCCGCGGGGGAGATTGCCGGCGGCGCAGATCTTTCACCGGGTCGAGGGGTTCTTTCGCGCCTCGCGCAGCTTTGCCAAGTACGAACGCCTGATGATCGCGGCGGGGCTGGCGCTGGTGCTGGCCTTTGCGGCGATCAACATCACTGCCATGGTCCTTGCCGCCCGCTCGGACAAGCGCGCCGCCGAGGCCGAGGCCTCCCTCCTCAAGACCGAGGCGGAACGGCTCGAGGCCGAGGAAAAGGCCGCCAGCGAACTGGCCCGCGCCAGCGTCCTGCAGGGCATCATCGCGGTCAATCCCAGCGGCCGCGCGCAGGAACCGCTGGAAATCGCGGTGACGGCGGCAGATGCGCTGGAACGCGCGCTGAATGCCGAACTGGATGAGGACGGCCGGATGCTGGCCTACGACAAGGCGATGAAATCCATCGGCTTCGTCTACGAATACCGCCGCTACTACCACGGCACGGGGGCCGATCAGCAGATCTTCAGCGCCGCCTACCTGCCCTCGGGCGACCGCATCGTCACTCTGAACGAGGCGATGACCCTCACGATCTGGGGGCGCGACGACATCGAAACGCCCGAGCGGGTGATCCCGCTGAGCGACGCGCTGGTGCACGGCGACTACACCCTGGGGGGCAAGGGGCGCAGCATGGACGTGGCGCCGGACGGCACCATCGCGGTCGGCAGCCAGCGCGGAGAGGTCCTGCTGATCTCGGGGCTGGGGCCGGACGGCGCGGGCCTGCCGGAGTTCGTCTCGCTCTTTCCGGGGCCGGAGCCCTGGGGGCGGGACACGGTTTCGCGGCTGTCGTTTTCGGCGGACGGCACGGTGCTGGTCGCCGGGACGCTGTCGAACCACGTGCATATCTGGCGCATGTCCCCGGCGGGGGACTGGCAGAACGACCGCATCCTGTCGGCGCGCAACCTCGTGGCGCGGCAATCCGGGGTGCCGCTGCAGTTCGTGACGCAGGTCGCCAACGAGGGGCGCGAATTCAGCGTCTGGTCGGTCGACGTCGCACCGGACGGTCGGCGCGTGGCCATCGGGCTCGAGAACGGCACCGTCTGCCTGTTCGGCCTGACCGGGGACGACGTGCGCTGCGATCCGGACGGCCATGACGAAGAGGTCAAGACCGTACGCTTTTCGCCCGACGGCCGCACGCTTGTGTCGGGTGGCAACGACGACCGCATCCGTCTGTGGGATGTCGACCCGGCGGGGGCGGACGGAGAGTTGCGGCTCGACCTGTCGCCGGCGATGCTGTGGCACGACTACGACGTGTGGGATGCCAGCTTCAGCCCGGACGGGGCGTTCCTTGCCGTGGCGATCTGGGACGGCTCTACCCATGTCTACGACACCGAGGGCTGGCGCCCCCGCCGGGTGCTGCGCGGGCACGGACGCACCCTGCGCAGCGTGCGGTTCGGCCCGGAGGGGCAGACGCTGCTGACCGCCTCAATCGACCACACCGCGCGGCTCTGGACGCCCTTCGTCACCCGCGCCGCCGACCTCGCGCTCAGCGACCGGCTCCCCGCTGCGGTGAGCAGCCGCGACCTCGCCTCGGTCGCGGTGGGGCCGGAAGCGGCCTGGATCGTCGCCAGCAACCGCGACGCGGTCTGGCTGAAGGAGCCGGGCGCGGCGCTGCGCCAGCTTTATCCGCCCGACAACATCGTTGCGCCGTTCGGCTTCCTGACCGGCCTCGCCGCCCCGCGCAACCGCGACCTCTTCGTCGCCGCGCGCAGCAATGCCGCGCTGATGATCTTTTCGCGCACCGATGCGGGCGGGTGGGCCCGCCGCGACCTGCCGCTGACGGGGGCGGCAGCGATGCAGCCGCTGACCCGCCGCCAGCTCGCGGTCTCGGCCGACGGCAGCCGCCTCGCGGTGAACGTGCTGGGCGCGGATGACACCATGTCCGTGCTTATCTGCGAGATCGACGCCGAGGTCTGCGGCAGCGGACCGGGCGAGCACGTGGCGCTGATCCCCTTTGCCCCGGTGAACGAGGTGCCGCGGACGCGGGACACCCAATGCAACAACACGCCGGGCCTGTTGTCGATCGCCCTGTCGGCGGACGGCACGCAACTGGCGATCGGCAGCACCGATTGCAACCTGCGCCGCTACGCGGTCGCGGGGGACGGCGCGCCGCTCGGCATCATGCGCAAGCACGTGGGCAACATCGTCGCCGCCGATTTCTCGCCCGACGGCACGGCGCTGTTCTCGGGCTCCGCCGACTGGACCGGGCGGTACTGGACCTTTGCGTCCGAGGAGGTGCCCCAGTTCCGCGGCCACGGATCGAACCTGACCGATGTCGTCTTCCTGCCGGAGGGCGATCACCTGGCCACCGCGTCGCTCGACGAGCATGTCTTTGTCTGGGATGTGGCGCGGGGCAAGCCGCTGCTCGACCTGCCGGGCTTTTCCGAAACGATCAACGCGCTCGACGTGGCGGCGATGCCGGACGGCGGGTCGATGATCGTGGCGGGGACGGCGGATGGCGACCTGGTGGCGCAGCGCTTCGTCGAAACGCCGGAGGCGGCGCTGGCCATGGTCCGCGCCACCATCGAGGCCATTCGCGGCCCCGCGCCCTAGGGCGGGGGCCGCGTTGGTTCAGGCGGCTTCGGCCTCGGGCATCTTGGCGCCGGTCATGAAGGCCACCGCATCGGACATGGTGTAGTCGCCCGGCTTGATGACGCAGAGGCGCTTGCCGAGCCGGTGCACGTGGATGCGGTCGGCCAGTTCGAAGACATGCGGCATGTTGTGCGAGATCAGGATGATCGGAATGCCGCGGGATTTCACGTCCTGGATCAGCTCCAGCACCTTGCGGCTTTCCTTGACGCCGAGCGCCGCGGTCGGTTCGTCGAGGATGATGACCTTGGACCCGAAGGCCGCCGCGCGGGCCACCGCGACGCCCTGGCGCTGGCCGCCGGACAGCGTTTCGACCGTCTGGTTGATGTTCTGAATGGTCATCAGCCCCAGTTCGGCCAGCTTCTTGCGGGCGAAATCCTCCATCGCGCGGCGGTCGAGCTGGCGGAAGATCGACCCCATCGGCCCCGTCTTGCGGATCTCGCGGCCCATGAACATGTTGTCGGTGATCGACAGGGCGGGGGACATGGCAAGCGTCTGGTAGACCGTCTCGATCCCGGCGCCGCGGGCATCGTTGGGCGAGGAGAAGTTGACCTTGCGCCCTTCGAGGTGGACGTCGCCCTCGTCCGGGATGACGGCGCCCGACAGGGCCTTGATGAGGGTCGACTTGCCCGCCCCGTTGTCGCCGATCACGGCGAGGATCTCTCCGGGGTAGAGTTCGAAGTCGCAATGGTCGAGCGCGGTCACCCGGCCGTAGCGCTTCACGAGGTTCTTTCCGGTCAGGATCGGTTCCATCAGGCAGACACCTTTCTAATCCACTGGTCGACAGCCACGGCGGCGATGATCAGCACACCGATGAAGAAGTAGGTCCATTGTGCATCCGCGCCGAGCAGGCGCAGCCCCAGCGTGAACACCCCGACGATGAGTGCCCCGAACAGCGAGCCGATGATCGAACCCCTCCCGCCGAAGAGCGAGATGCCCCCGATCACCACGGCAGTGATGCTTTCGATATTGGCCTCGTAGGCCGAGGTCGGCGACACCGAGCCGAGCCGCCCGATCAGCGCCCAGCCGGCGAAGGCGCAGATCAGCCCGCCCAGCATGTAGACCGACATCAGCGTCGCCTTGACGTTGACGCCCGACAGTTGCGCCGCTTCGGGATCGTCGCCCACGGCATAGACGTGGCGGCCCCAGGCGGTGTTCTTCAGCACCCATCCCAGCGCCAGCACCAGCAGGATCATGAAGATCACGCCGAAGGTGAACACGGCCCCGCCGATGTTGATCTTGTTGCCCATGAACTGGAGCAGGGGGGCCTGCGCCTCGATATCCTGCGCGCGGATCGTCTCGTTCCGGGAATAGAGGTAGTTGGTGGCAAGGATCACCTGCCAGGTGCCCAGCGTCACGATGAAGGGCGGCAGTTTCATCCGGCTGACCAGCAGCCCGTTCAGCGCGCCGCAGAGCGTTCCGAACAGCAGCCCGGCCATCACCGCGATGAAGGGCGGCACGCCGTAGCGGAACACCATCTGACCCATCACCACCGACGAGAACACCGTGATCGCCCCGACCGACAGGTCGATGCCCGCCGTGAGGATGATCAGCGACTGCGCCGCCGCGACGATGCCGACGATCTGCACCTGCTGAAGGATCAGCGTCAGCGCGAAGGGCGAAAAGAATTTCGACCCGAGCAGCGCGCCGAACACCAGGATCGAGATCACCAGCACGATCAGCGGCACAAGGGCCGGCGTGACGTGCAGCGCGTGGTGGAACTTGTGGAGGAGGCCTTTGCGGCTGTCCTCGAATTCGGCAAACTTGTCTTCTCGTTTGCCCTTCACGACATCTTCGAAGGAATCGCTCTGGCTCATCGCGGGGCCCCCTCCCGAAAGGCTTCGGATGCGGGGCGGCATGGGGCCGCCCCGTCTCATGGTAGCATGATTGCGTCGTTTGCGGGGGCTCAGCCCCAGCAGAGATCCTTGCCCTCGGCGACCGAGATCGACTCCACGCCGTCGACGGGCTGGTCGGTGACCAGTTTCACGCCGGTGTCGTAGAAATCCTTGCCCTCGGTGGCGACGGGCCGGGTGCCGTCCTTGGCGAACTGGGCGATGGCCTCGATCCCGAGACCGGCCATGTCCAGCGGGTACTGCTGCGAGGTCGCGCCGATCACGCCGTCCGCGACGTTCTGCACGCCGGGGCAGCCGCCGTCGACGGAGACGATCAGCACGTCCTTTTCGCGGCCGAGCGACTTCAGCGCCTCGTAGGCGCCCGCGGCGGCGGGTTCGTTGATCGTGTAGACCACGTTGACCATCGGGTCCTTGGCAAGAAGGTTCTCCATGGCCGTGCGGCCGCCTTCCTCGTTGCCCTGGGTGACGTCATGGCCGACGATGCGGGCGTCGGTCTCGTCGCCGTAGCGCGAGGCGTCGCCGATATCTATGCCGAAGCCCTGCATGAAGCCCTGGTCGCGCAGAACGCCGACGGTGGGCTGGCTGACGTTGAGATCCAGGAAGGCGATCTTGGCATCCGCCGCGGCATCGCCGAGCTTGCCCTTGGCCCATTCGCCGATCAGCACGCCGGCCTTGAAATTGTCGGTGGCAAAGGTCGCATCGGCCGCATCCGCCGGGTCGAGCGGCGTGTCGAGCGCGATGACCAGCGCACCGGCCTCCTGCGCCTGCTTGACCGAGGACACGATGGACGAGGTGTCGGAGGCGGTCAGAAGGATGCCCTTGGCGCCCGAGGCGATGCAGGATTCGATGGCCTGCGCCTGGGTTTCGTGGTCGCCGTCATACTTGCCGGCGAAGGTCATCAGCTTGATGCCGAGCTCTTCGGCCTTGGCGGAGGCGCCTTCGCGCATCTTGACGAAGAACGGGTTGGTGTCGGTCTTGGTGATAAGGCAGGCGGTCACATCCTGCGCGGATGCGGCACCGGATGCGGCTGCCAGTGCGAGTGCCGAAATGGCCATCAGCTTTTTCATGATCGTCTCCTCCCAGAAAGTCATGCGCCCGGGGCGTCGTGCCGCCGGTATGTTTCGGCCCGCCGTTCTGCGGACACCCCTTGTCTGAGCCGATTCTCCGATTGGGTCAATAAATAAATAAACTTGATTTATTAAAGGCGCTGTGAGGGTAATGGAGGCAGGGGAGTTGCGCCATGACGTTGACGGTGATGGATTCGGGAGTGGTGCCGCGCGGCGCGGCGGCGGTCGCGGGACGCAGCGCGAACGAACGTGCGATCCTCGACCTGCTGCGGCTGGCCGGGCCGACCCCCTCGGCCGAGATCGCCCGCCAGACCGGGCTCTCGGCGCAATCCGCCTCGGTCATCACGCGCAACCTGGAAAAGGACGGGCTGCTGCTGCGCGGCAACCCGGTGAAGGGCAAGGTCGGCAAGCCTTCGGTGCCGATCCGGCTGGACCCGAACGGCGCGTTCTCGGTCGGGCTGCGGATCGGGCGGCGAAGTTCGGACCTCGTGCTGCTCGACCTCACCGGCGAGGTGCGCGGCCATGTCTCGCTGCGCTATGCCTATCCGTTGCCGGACCAGATCACCGGCTTCCTCGAAACCGGGCTGGAACAGTTTCACGAAGGCCTTACCCCCGGACAGCGCCGCCGGCTTGCGGGGATCGGCGTCGGCATGCCCTTCGATCTCTGGAGCTGGCTGGAGAACATCGGCGCCCCGGCCGAGGAAATGGACGCCTGGCGCAGCTTTTCCCCGCACCGGGCCTTCCGCAAGGTGACGGAACTGCCGGTGTTCCTGGGCAACGACAGCTCGCTTGCCTGTCACGGAGAGCACCTGTTCGGTGCTGCGGCGGGGCACAGCGATTTCGCCTACATCTACATCGGCGCCTTTGTCGGCGGCGGCATCGTCACGGGCAACCGGCTCTACCTCGGACAGCGCGGCAATGCCGGGGCTATCGCCTCGATCCCGGTGCCGCGCGGGGACGGGACGGCGGCGCAACTGCTCGAACTGGCGTCGGTCTACGATCTCGAACGGCAGGTCGACGCGCGTTATCCCGGATCGGGCCAGCGGCTGCTGCAAAGCGTGCACTGGCGCGGCTTCGACGATCTGCGCGATGCCTGGATCGACAAGACCGCGCGCCACGTGGCGCTGGCCGCCGTGGCGATGGTCGCGGTGCTGGACCTGCCGACGGTGGTGGTGGACGGCAGCTTTCCCGCAGAGATCCGCGAGCGGCTGGTCGAACGGATGCGCGCGGCGCTGGAGGGGATCGACACCCGCGGCATCGACCCGCCCGACGTCCAGGCCGGGCAACTGGGCATGATGGCCTGCGCGCTGGGTGCGGGCTATCAGCCGATCGTCGCGCGCTACTTCCTCGAATGACCGGACGGTACGGGGGCTGCGGGACGGTTCCGGCATCGCGGCCACCCGTGCGGGCGGGTCGGAATCCCTCTTGTCAGGCGGATGAACCGGCGTAATCTCGGCCGCGTCGGGCCCCGGATTCGAGAGATCCTGCCCGGTTCCCGACAAAGGTGACGACGGTTTCGCCGAAGGGCGGAGCATGACGAGTGCCCGGCATTTCCCGGGGCGGTTTCCTGCACGACCCCTCATTGCCCACGACGGGTTGCCCGGTTTTCATTCTCGCGTGGGTCTGCCACGCCGATTTTGCAATCAAGAATTTACCAAGCCGCGCCGGAGGCGACACTGCACGATGAACCCCGTGCCCGGGGGCTTTCGGTCAATGGGCCGTTGCCCCATGCTTCGCTGGCCCGCGTCGGTTTCATCGACAACCCTCCGGGGGGCGATCCTCAAGCAGAGCCGCCAATGGACAGCAGTGGGTGCTCTCGTCAGGTCGCCGCCTCAAGCCGAAATCCGGTCGGCAGACGCAAGAAGACCGGCCCCGAGGGAGGGCCGGTCCCGTAGACCATCGGTGCGGGGCGGGAGCGGGCCCCGTCCGGGGTCAGTTGGTCTTGGCGTAGCCGAGCGCCTGCATGATGCGCTGCGTGTCGGCCTCGTGACGGGCCATGAGGTCGGTCAGACCTGCCGAATCCAGCCAGCGCAGACCAAAGCCCGCCTCTTTCATCGAGGTCTGGAACCGCTCGGACTCATAGGCCTCCTTTGCGGCGGCCTCCCAGGCGGCGACGTGCTCCGGCGACATGCCCGCCGGTCCTCCGAGCGCCCGCCAGGTGCCACCGTCGAGCGGCGCGCCGATCACGTCTCCGGCGAGCGGAACATCCTCGAAGCCGGGCACGGGGTCCGGGCTCAGCACGGCGAGGGGGCGCACAGCCCCGGCGGAAATCAGCGCCGAGGCTTCGGGCAGCGAGGCGGTCTGGAAATCGACCCCGCCCGAGGCGAGTTCGGTCAGGCCGCTGGCCGCGCCCTGGCCGGGCACCCAGACCACGCTGGCGACGTCGATGCCGTAGTCGAGCATCATCCCCGCGACCGGCACGTCCCAGACGCTGCCGCAACCGCCGCTGCAATGGACGGTAAAGGCGGCCGGGTCGGCCTTGATCGCGTCGAGCGCGGATTTCAGATCCTCGAAGGGCGAGGAGGCGCCGACCAGAAGCGCCGAGCTGTCGCCGTTGAACACCGCGATGGGCGAGAAATCCGAGCCCTCGAAATCCGCCTGTCCGGTCATCTTGTAGCCGGCATAGGGAAACAGCAGGCCGACGGTCAGCCCGTCCGGCGCGGCGTTCTTCATGGTGGTCAACCCGACGACGCCGCCGCCCTGACCCTGGTTCACGATGGTGATCGGCTGTCCCAGCGCGCCTTCGAGTTCCCGCGCCAGAAGCCGTGTGGTGGTGTCGCCGCCGCCACCCGCGCCGGCCGGCACGACGATGGTCAACGGGCGATCGAAGGTGGCTTCCGCGGCGACCGATCCGGCCGCGACCGCGAACACCGCCGCAGCAATGTATTTCAGCATGGTATCTCCTCCCTGAGATCATCGCGGACGGCGCACCGCCCGCTTCTGGTCCGCCCGTCTCCCCGGGCGGGTGCGGCGGCACCCTTGGCGCCGCCGCGTCGGGCCTCAGCCCGCTTTCTGCATCGGGGTCGCTTCGGTCTCGTCGTACTTGAGAACCGCGGCCAGTTCCACGTCGATCCGGGCGGCCTGCTCGGCGCTGGTGACCGGCATGGGCATGCGGGGCAGACCCGAGGGCACGCCCTGCTTGGACAGCACGTATTTCACGTTCGCCGGAAGGTTGTCGGCGAAGATCGTGTTCCAGAACCGCAGCAGCGCACGGTGGATTTCCTGCGCCTTGGCGTGATCGCCCGCCTGCACGGCGTTCCAGAGCGTCACGCAGACACCGGGGACGGCCGCCGGGTTGGCCGCGATGGTGCCATGCGCGCCCATGGCGAAGGAAGCGTAGAGCAGGGCGTCGACGGCGGTGAAGACCAGCTTGCCTTCGGGGATGGAGATCATCAGATCCGCCATCAGCTTGAGGTCGCCCGCCGACTGTTTCACGCCGATGATGCCCGGCAGCCCTTCCATCAGCCGCACGAGCAGCTTGGGCGACAGGTAGTTCCACGGCACGACGTTGTAGATCAGTACGGGCAGGTCGACCGCTTCGGTCATCCGCTTGAAATGCGCATAGGTGGCATCGTCATCGGGCTTGAACACGTAATGCACCGGCGTCACCTGAAGCGCCGCGACGTCGAACTTCGACACCGCCGTCGCCATCTCGATGGCCTTGCGGGTGGAGTTCGCGATGATGCCGGCCACCACGGGAATGGAGCCGTCGACCTCTTCGCAGGCGATCTCGATCGAGCGCGCCAGCTCTTCGGTGGACAGGGTGTGGCCTTCGCCGGTCGAACCGCCGAGGCAGATCCCGTGGACGCCCTTGCGCATCATGAAGCGCACATTGGCGCGAAGCGCCGCTTCGTCGATGGTCTCGTCCGCGGTGAACGGGGTCACCAGCGGGGGAATGATCCCTTTCAGGTCGTGTTTCATGCCGTTTCCTTCTTGTTGAACGGTCGTCTTGAATCGTGGTCCGGATCGCGGGCGCCGCTGCGGGCGCCCGCCCCGGATCAGGGGTTGAGCGCGTCGATGACGCGTTCGGTCTGTGCCTCATGCTCCCGCATGAAGGCGCCAAGCTCTTCGGCATCCATCCAGACCGTGCCGAAGCCGCGTTCCTTCATGCCGGTCTGAAAGCCGTCGCTGTCATAGGCCGCCTTGATGGACGCCTCGATCTGGCCGACGAGTTCGGAGTCCATGCCCGCCGCGCCCGCGATGCCGCGCCAGGTGCCGCCGGTCGCGGATTTGCCGGTTTCCTCTTCCACGGTCGGCACTTCGGGGTAACGCTCCAGCCGCTCGCCCGAGAACACGGCGACGTTCTTCACCAGCCCCGCATCGCGCAGCGCGTCGGTTTCGGGCAGCGAGCAGAGCACGATGTCCATGCCGCCCGAGGTCAGCTCCTGCAGACCGGCCGCCGAGCCCTGGGCGGGGATCAGGTTCAGCCTGGCCACGTCGATGCCCTCGTCGAGCATCAGCGACACGAAGGGAATGTCCCAGCTGGCATTGCAGCCGCCGCCGCAGGAGATGCTGAGGCTGGAGGGATCTTCCTTGAGCGCGGCGATGATGTCGTTGATCGAACCCAACTCGGAATCCGCGGCCACGGAGACGCTCGCCGGGTCCATGTTGATCATCGCGATGGGCGTGAAGCTGTCGGAGGTGAAGTCCGCCTGTCCCAGCATCCGGTACTGGGCAAAGGGCGACATCTGACCGACGGTCGTGCCGTCCGGCGCGGCGTTCACGTAGGTGGTCATGCCCACCACGCCCGCGCCCTGTGCCTGGTTCACGACGCTGATCGGCTGGTCCGAATTCGCCTCGAGTTCGCGCGCCAGCAGGCGCATGGTGTAGTCGCTGCCGCCGCCGGCACCGGCGATCACGATGAGGGTGGTGGGCTTGGTCGGCCAGGCATCGGTCTGGGCTGCCGTCGCCATGGAGCCGGCCAGGATCAGGGCAAGCGCCGTCGCCCCACTGTAGCGGATCATTTTCATCGTCTTTCTCCTCCCGGATATTCCTGATTCGGGAATTGAGATGGGTTTCCCCGCATCTCATCCCGAATGGGAGAATTGAGCGAAACCGACGCGCCGTCAATCATAAAATGGTATTTGTGCTCTGATTTTTGTCGTTATTCCATATTTCGGAATTAACATCGACTTCTGACGGACTCCGCAGCGAGGTGACCAGTCGCGCGCCCAGGACGAGCACCCAGATCACGATCGTCGCATAGCCGAGCCAGGAGCCGATCTCGCGGTCGAAGAAGATCCCGAGATCGCCGCGGCTCTTGAGCATGGTGGTCATGAAGTTCTGCTCGATCAGCGGCCCGAGGATCAGCCCTAGGATGGCGGGAGCAAGCGGAATGCCGTTGGCCTCCAGCATGTAGCCCAGCACCCCGAAGGCGACGATCAGCCCGACCGCGAACATCGTGTTTTCGACCGAGAACGCCCCGAGGATGCAGAACAGCAGGATGACCGGAGAGATATAGACCGGGGGCAGCCGCAACACGGCCCCGAAGGCGCGGACCATGGCAATGCCCAGCGGGATCATCAGCAGGTTGGCCAGGAAGAAGATCGCAAAGATGGTGTAGATCATCTCGGGCTGGTTCAGGAACAGCGTCGGGCCGGGGTTGATGCCCTTGATGAACATCACCGAAATGACGATGGCGGTGATCGCGTCGCCGGGAATGCCGAAGACCGTCGCCGGGATGTAGGCGCCGCCGAGGCTGGCGTTGTTGGCGGCGCTGGCGGCGGTGATGCGTTCGACCGCGCCGTCGTCGCTTTGTGCCCGACCGCGCCGCGTGCCGCGCCGGGAAATCGCGTAGGAGATCCAGGCCGCGATGTCCGATCCCGCGCCGGGCAGGGCGCCGACCACCGTCCCGATCAGCCCGCCGCGCACCGCGCCCGCCTTGTGCGTGGCAAGGCCGCGCAGGCTGGGCCCGAACATCGGGCCGACCGGCGGCAGCTTGGGGCGTTCCTCGACCGGAACACCGGCATTGCGCATCAGTTCGCCCATGGCGAAGAAGCCGATCAGCACCGGGATCAGGCCGAATCCGCTCAGCAGGTTGACGGAATCGAAGGTGAATCGGGGAATGCCGCTGACCGGGTCCATGCCGACGGTGGCCAGGGTCAGGCCGAGGAACAGCGACAGCAGCCCCTTGAGGAGCGACTCGCTGGACACGAGGGTTGCGCAGCTCAACCCCATCAGGCCGAGCCAGAAGTATTCCACCGAACTGAAGGTCAGCGCGATCTTGGCGAGAGAGGGCGCCGCCAGCGTCAGAACCGTCGCGCTGAACAGGCCGCCGAAGGCCGAGGCGATGACCCCCGCCCCGAGTGACACCGCCGCCTGACCCTTGAGCACGAGCCCGTGCGCGTCGTCGGTATAGGCGGCCGAGGCCGGGGTGCCGGGCATCCGCAGCAGGGCGCCGGGAATGTCCCCGGCAAAGATCGCCATGGCCGAGGCGGTGACGATCGCGGCAACGGCGGGGATCGGGTCCATGAAGATGACGAAGGGCACCAGCAGCGCCGTTGCCATCAGCGCGGTCAGGCCGGGGATCGCGCCGATCACCAGCCCGTAAAAGGCCGCGATGAAGATGGTCAGCAGTAGGACCGGGTCCGCAAGCTGCGAGAAGACGTCGACGATCACCATATGAACAGCCCCGAGATCGGCGCCAGCACACCCCAGGGCAGCGGCACATGCAGGATGGAAACGAAAAGCAGCGTGGTGACCGCGATCACCGCGGCCGAGACCAGCAGCGCCCGCAGCGGCGCCACGCCGCCCGACAGAAGCAGCGCGAGCAGCAGCAGCGTGGCGGTGATCTGGAAGCCCAGCGTGTCTGCGACGAGGAAGTAGAACAGGCAGGCGCCGGGTATCAGCAGGACGTTGCGCGTCAGCCGCCTGTCCGACAGCCAGGCCGGCCATTCGACCAGCGCCGCGCGGTGCCGCAGGCTCATCAGGATCAGCGCCGCACCGCTCAGCGCCAGCCCGCCGCCGGTCAGGCGCGGGAACAGCCCCGGTCCGTAGGACAGGTGCCGCGGTGTCGGAAAGGAATAGGAAAAGGCGATCACCGTCGCGCCGAGCGCTACGAAGATCAGGCCGAGCAGGGCGTCGTGGATCTTCATCCGGGGCATCCCCCGAGCAAAGCCGCGCCGAAAGCGGCCGTCATCAGATCGTGCATGTCAGTCTCCTCCCCTATGTGGGTTTACGAAGACATCATGCGTCCGTCAATCCGGTATTCGGAAAATGGAGGCTTCGTGAAAGCCTAGCGCCGTTTTTTGGAAGGGTCCCAGCCGAGTTCCGTGGAAATGGCGTTGGCGGTCTGGATCACCGCATGGGACAGGCCCGACAGCCGCGCCAGCGGCATCCTCGCCGTGGGGCCGGATACGCTGATCGAGGCAAAGACCCGCCCGCGCGAATCCCTGAGCGGCGCGCCGACGCATTGTATGCCGATCTCGTTCTCTTCCTCGTCGGTGGCGTAGCCGCGCTCGCGGATCAGCGCGAGGTTCTCGGACAGGGCGTCGAAGCTGGCGAGCGTGTTCACGGTCCTCGCCTCCAGGCCTTCCTCCTCGACGATCTTGCGCACCAGCCGTTCGTCCTGAAAGGCGAGGAACGCCTTGCCGACGCTGGTGCAGTGGATCGGCGCCGCCTCTATCGTGGTGAGGGTGGTGTTGCGGGCGTCGCCCATCTCCTCGCGCTCGATGCAGACCATCTGGCTGCCGTCAAACATATGAAGGTGAACGATTTCTCCGGTAACCTGGTGGAGAGAGACCACATGCGGGTGGGCATGCCGGTTGAGGTCCAGATTGGCGAGCACGACGCTGCCGTAGTAGAACATGCGCAGGCCGAGCCGATAATCGCCGCGCCGCCCGTCCTGGTCGATCATGCCGATTTCGCGCAGCGATGCGACGATCCGGTGAATCGTCGTGCGGGGCAGGCCGGTGCCTTCGACAAGCTGGGTCAGCGAGAGGCTGCCGTTGGTGCGGCTGAAGCAGTCCAGCACGCGGGCCATCTTGTAAAACGACTTCGCGCCCGCGTCGCCGAAATCCTCGTCTTCTACCGCACTCGGCACGTGATCGGTCATTGGTCACCCGTCTTCTGTCTCACCCTACCTCCCATTTTCCACAATACAGATCAATCGCTGCCGAACCTCTTCGGCAGAGAAATTTGAGCGATGTCGGGAAATCTGTTGACGCTTAGTAATTTTATGTGAAACAAGATCAACAAAATTACCTCTTGATCCGATATTCGGAATAAGAGAGTGGAGGAAGCCTTGAAGAAACTGATCAACAACCCGCGGATCGTGGTCCGCGAGCTCCTGACGGCCATGGTCGCGGCGGATCCGTCGCTTGCCCTGCTGGAGGGCGAGGCCGTCGTCCTGCGCAGCGACATTCCCGCCTCTGCGGCAGAGCGCCCCGTCGCGCTGATCTCGGGCGGGGGCAGCGGGCACGAACCGGCCCACGCGGGCTATGTCGGCCCCGGAATGCTGAGCGCGGCCGTCGCAGGCGATGTCTTCACCTCGCCCAGCGTCGATGCGGTGCGCGCCGCGATCGAGGCCAGCGCCGGTCCCGCCGGGGCGTTGCTGATCGTCAAGAACTACACCGGCGACCGCCTGAACTTTTCGCTCGCGGCGGAACTGGCGCGGGCCGAGGGCATCCCCTGCGAAATCGTCTTTGTCGCCGATGACGCGGCGCTGCGCGACATGGTCGCCCGCGACCGGCGGCGCGGACTGGCGGGTACGGTGCTGGTTCACAAGCTCGCCGGTGCGGCGGCGGCCGAGGGCCGTCCGCTGGCAGAGGTCGCGCGCGTCGCCCGCGAGGCGGCCGAGGCCGTGGTCACCATGGGGGTCGGCCTTGGTGCCTGCATCGTCCCGACCGCCGGGGAACCGGGGTTCGAACTCGGCGCCGACGAGGTGGAATTCGGTCTCGGAATTCATGGCGAGAAGGGCGTTGAGCGGGGCCCGATGGCGCCTTCGGCCGAGATCGTCGCGCGCATCCTCGACACGCTCGAGGCCGAGCTGGGCGACCGGTTGCGGGGGCCGCTCGGGCTGATGGTGAACGGGCTCGGGGCGACGCCGCCGCTGGAACTCTCCATCGTCGCGGGCGATGCGCTGGCGGCGCTGAAGGCGCGCGGGGCGGAGGTCGATCTGATCTGGGTCGGCAATTTCATGACGGCGCTCGAAATGCCGGGCTGTTCGATCAGCCTGCTGCCGCTCGACCCCGAACGGCGCGCGCTGCTCGAAGCGCCGTGCGCGGTCCGGGCCTGGCCGTGCTCCGCGCGGATCGGCGGGGCACGGGTCGTGCACCTGCCCGCAAGGCCGGACACCGTCCCGACCGTCGCGGCGGGGCCGCTGACCGACGCCCTGCGCGCAGGCACCGAGCGGGTCGCGAGGGCGCTTGCCGAGGCCGAGCCGCATCTCACCGATCTCGACAGCCGGGCCGGGGACGGCGACCTCGGGGCCAGCATGTTCCGCGCCGCCGAGGCGCTGCGCGCCCTGCCGGAGGCCGCATACAACGACCCCGCAACGCTGATGACGCAGATGGGCGACAGCCTGCGCCGCGCCATCGCCGGTAGCTCGGGTCCGTTCTATGCCACGGCCCTGCTGCGGGCCGCGCATGAACTCGACGGTTCCGCCGCACCCGCGCCCGAAGCCTGGGATCGCGCCTTTGCCGCCGGGGTCCGCGCGGTGGGCGACATCGGCGGGGCAAAGCCCGACGACCGCACCATGGTCGACGCGCTCGTGCCCGCGCTCGACGCCTGGCAGCAGGCCCGCGACACCGGCGCGACACCCGCCGAGGCGCTTGCCGCCGCCGCGACCGCGGCCACGGCCGGGGCGGAGGCCACGGCGCAGATGACGCCGAAGCTCGGCCGGGCCAGCTATCTCGGCGCGCGCGCCGTCGGCGCTCCGGACGGCGGGGCCGCCGCCGTCGCGATCTGGATGACCGCGCTTGCGGCCACGCCCGGCTGAGGTCTGCCGCCCGCCGGAGGAAGCGGGCCGCCAGACATCGCCCGACCCCATTCGACCCGCCATTCCGGCGACCATTTCACAGGGAGGACTACCATGTTCAAACATCTCACCGCCGGGGCGGTGCTGGCCGCGGCCGGCCTGTTCGCCGGGGCCGTTGCCGCGCAGGACTACACGCTCAAGTACAGTTTCGCGGATGTCGATTCCCCCGCGACCAACGCGGCGGCCGCCCATGCCTATGTGTTCAAGTCGACGCTGGAGCGCCTGACCGGCGGCCGCATGGAGGTCGAGATCTATCCCAACGGTCAGCTCGGCGATGCCAAGTCGATGGCCCAGCAGATCCGGCGCGGCACGATCGACGTGGCGAGCTTTTCCTCCGGGGTCTTCGCCTCGGCCTATTATCCGCAGCTCGGCATCTTCGACCTGCCGTTCCTGTTCACCACCCGCGCCGAGATGGTGAAGGTGCTGGACCCGAAGACGCCCTATATCTCGGGCATGCTGGACGAGATCGCCGAGGCGACCGGCGTGCGCATCCTGGGTTTCGAACCCTACGGTTTCCGCAATTTCACCACCGCCTCGACCGCGATCCGCAGCCCGGCCGACATGGCCGGTCTCAAGATGCGCACGCAGGAGATCGTACCGCACCAGAAGATGATGGTCGCGCTCGGCGCCTCGCCCACGCCGATCCCGTTCATGGAACTCTACTCGGCCCTTCAGACCGGGGTGGTCGACGGCGAGGAAAACCCGCTTGCCACGATCCAGCAGCAGAAGTTCTCGCAGGTGCAGAAGAACCTGACCCTGTCGGGCCACCTGATGACGGTCGCCGGGATCTTCGTGAACGAGGACTGGTTCGCCGAGCTGCCCGAGGATCTGCGCGCCGCCGTGGTCGCGGCGCACGAGGAAGCCTCGCTCGCCTATGCCGGGATCGGCGCGGTGCAGGATGTGCTGGCGCTGGACCAACTGCGCGAGGAGGGGATGGAGATCTACGCCCCGAGCGGCGAAGAGCTCGACGCCTTCCGCGACGCCACGGTCGCCCCGGTCCGGGAATGGGCCGAAGGCGAATACGGCAAGGACTTCGTCGACGGCTTCTTCGCCCATCTCGACGAGGCCGACTGACAGGGTCGCCGCGCGGCCCGGCGGGTCGCGCGGCACCGCCCCACGTCCCCCTTGTCCGAGGAAACGAAATGTCCCGATTTCACGAGGTCTGCATCCGCGCGGACCTGGCCGTCTCGCGGCTCACCGCCTTTCTGACCGGCGTCGTCCTGCTGGCAATGTCGGTGCTCGTGGTGACGCTGGTCATCGCGCGCTACGGCTTCAACGCGCCGATCTTCTGGGGCGAGGAAATGGCCCGCCTGATGATGTTCTACCTCGTGCTGATCGGCTCGGCCGTCGCGCTGCGCCGCAACCAGCATCCGCGGCTCACCATGCTGCTGCAGGCGCTGCCGCAGCGCGCGGCGCGGGGTCTCGAATTCGTCATCGACGCGGTCGTCCTCGGGACGCTCTGCGTGCTGTTCTTCCAGGGGCTCGACCTGGCGCTGGAAGAGGCGATCATGAAGACGCCGTCGCTGCGCGTCTCGTATTTCTGGGTCTATCTCGGCTACCCGCTCGGCGCCGGACTGGCGCTGCTGCAAATGGTGGGCCGCAACATCAATCCCCATGCCTTTGACGGCGATGACATCGAGGCCATCGAATGAGCGCGCTCACCCTTCTCCTGGCGGTCTTCGCCTTCGGCATGATCATCGGTCTGCCGCTGTCCTTCGCGATGCTGACGTCGACCGTGCTGTATTTCCTCTACGAGGGGCAGCCTCTCTACCTCGTGGTGCAGCAGTTCTACATCGGCATCGACAGTTTCACCCTGCTCGCCATCCCCTTCTTCATGCTGGCGGGAGACCTGATGGTCGTTTCCGGCACCGCCGAAAAGATGCTGACGTTCTCCAATGCCGTCGTCGGACGGTTCCGGGGCGGGGTCGGCTACGTGACGGTGGTGTCCTCCATGCTGTTCGGGGGCTGCTCGGGCTCGGCAATCTCGGAGATCGCGGGACTCGGGCGGATGCAGGTGCGCATGATGGAAAAGGGCGGCTTTCCCCGCGCCTTCGGTACGGCGCTGGCGGTGTCCTCTTCGATCAAGGGCGCGATCATTCCGCCGTCGATCCCGATGGTGCTGGTCGGTGCGATCACCGGCACCTCGATCGGCGGCATGCTGATCGGCGGCGCGGTGCCCGGCGTGCTGGTCGCGATCGCCATGTCGGTCGTGGTCTTCCTGACCTCGCGGGGCATGGCTCCGCAGCGCGAGGGCCGGCTGGGCCTGCGCGAGATGGCACGGGTCACGCTCGGCTCCCTGCCGTTCCTGGCGATGCCCTTCATCATCCTCGGCGGCATCCTGTCCGGCGTCTTCACCCCGACCGAAGCCTCGGCGGCGGCGGTGGGCTACGGTTTCCTGCTGGTGCTCGCGCGGCAGGGGCGCAACGTGAAATGGGGCGAACTGGGCCGGGTGCTGGCCCGCAGCGGCGCGCTTGCCGGCGTGGTGCTGCTGCTCTCGGGCTCCTCGGCGGTGTTCAGCTGGGTGCTGGCGACCGAACGGGTGCCCGACATGGTGGCCGGCCTGCTGTTCAGCGTCACCGACAACAGATATGTCATCCTGCTCATCATCAACATCTTCCTGCTGCTCTGGGGCATGGTGATGGACATGCTTCCGGCGATCTTCATCATCGTGCCGATGCTGATGCCCGCCATGGTGAAGCTGGGCGTCGATCCGATCCATTTCGGCGTGGTCGTGGTGTTCAACCTGGTGATCGGCCTCATCACGCCGCCCTACGGTGCGGCGCTGTTCACCGGCTCCATCGTCACCGGGGTTCCGCTGGAAAAGATCGTGCGGGCGATGTGGCCGTTCATGGCCGCCGCCATCGCCGTCCTGCTGCTCATCACCTACGTGCCGGAGACGGTGCTGTTCCTGCCCCGTCTCTTCGGACTGGATTGATTCATGGCGCTCCCGACCCGGACCAGACTTCCGCTCCCCGCGGGCTTCCTCGACGACCTGCGCGCCCTCATGGGCGACAGGCTTTCGCTGAAACCGGCCGATCTCGACCAGCACGGGCGGGGCGAGAACTGGCACCCCTCGATGCCGCCCGACGTGATCGCCTTCGCCGACACCACGGCCGAGGTCTCGGCCCTGGTCAGGCTGGCCGCCGGGGCAGGGGTCGCGGTGGTGGCCTTCGGTGCGGGCACCTCGCTCGAAGGGCACACGGCGGCGATCCGGGGCGGGCTGTGCATCGACCTGTCGCGGATGGACCGCATCCGCTCGGTCCGCGCCGAAGACATGGATTGCACGGTCGAAGCGGGGGTCACGCGCAAGCAGCTCAACACCCACCTGCGCGACACCGGGTTGTTCTTTCCCGTCGATCCGGGGGCCGATGCCACCCTCGGCGGGATGGCCGCAACCCGCGCCTCGGGCACGAGCGCGGTGCGCTACGGGACGATGCGGGAAAACGTCCTGTCGCTGACCGTGGTCCTGCCCGACGGCAGCATCGTCAGGACGGCCAGCCGCGCGCGCAAATCCGCCGCGGGCTACGATCTCACCCGGATGTTCGTCGGCTCGGAGGGCACGCTCGGGATCATCACCGAGGTGACGCTGCGCCTGCAGGGCATTCCCGAAGCGACCCTCGCCGCGGTCTGCGCCTTTCCCGACGTGCGCTCTGCCGTCACCACGGCGTCCGAGGTGATCCAGTGCGGCATCGCGGTGGCGCGGATGGAATTCGTGAACACTTCGGCGCTGGCGGCGGTCAATGCCTTCGGCGGGTTCGACCATGCCGAAAGCCCGACGCTGTTCTTCGAATTCACCGGCTCCGCCGCGGCGGTGCGCGAACAGGCGGACCTGACGGGGGATCTCGCGGCGGCCAACGGCGGCGCCGATTTCCGCTGGGCCGACTCGCCCGAAGAGCGCACCCGGCTCTGGCACGCCCGGCACGAATTCCACTACGCCCTGATGGCGCAGCGGCCGGGGGCCAGGATCTGGGGCACCGATGTCTGCGTGCCGATCTCGGCGCTGACCGACTGCATTCTCTTCGCCGAGGAGATTGCCGCCGGTGTCCCGTTCCCGACCGCCGCCATCGGCCACGTGGGCGACGGCAATTTCCACACCGCCTACCTCATCGACCCGGCAAGCGCGGAGGAACTGGCACTGGCCGAGGCGCTGTCGGAAAAGATTGCCCGCCGGGCGATCGCGCTGGACGGAACCTGTACCGGCGAGCACGGCGTCGGCTACGGCAAGGCAAAGTTCATGCGAGAGGAATTCGGCGATCCCGCGCTGGCGCTGATGCGGCTTCTGAAACGCGCTGTCGATCCGCAGGACCTGTTCAATCCCGGCAAGGTCCTGCCCCCGGTCTGAGCCGCGTCACGGCGCGGATGGGGCGAAATGGCGACGGGGTCAGGAACCTTTTCCGCGCGCCCCGCGTTCGGCTATCGACAAGCAGTTCAACCCAGGAGAGCGACCATGGCACAAGCCGCGTCCAAGATCCCGACCGATATTTCCCCCAAGACCGAAACCCGCGACGTCGATGCGCTGTCCGAACAGATCGCGACGCTGCGCTCGGACGTGTCGCACCTTGCCGAGCTGATCGGCGACATCGGCACCCGCAAGGGCCGCGAGGTGCGCGACCGCGCCGAGGAAAAGGTGCAGGAAGCCCGCAACGCCGGTGAGGACGCCCTGCGCCAGGCCGGTGCGAAGGTCTCCGAACTCGAAGCCGGGGCGCGCGACAGCATCCGCGCAAACCCCTTGCAATCCATCGGGATTGCTGCCGGAGTGGGGTTCCTGATCGGATACCTTGGCTCCCGGAGATAATCGACAGTGTTCACTGTTTTCGAAGCACGTCTGCGCGCGGGTCTCACCAGGGCCGCGCGCAATGTTCTTGGCGCGATCTGTCTGATCGTCGCCGCCGCCTTCTTCACCATCGCCGCCTGGATCGGGCTCGAACCGGCGTTCGGCGCGGCACTTTCGGCCGCCATGATCGGCGGGGCCTATCTGGTGGTGGGGCTGCTCTTCCTCTACCTTCCGGTGCGGCCGCGGCTGCCCGCGCGCACCGCCGCCGCCCCCTCGACCGGTTCGCTGATCGAGGCCTTTCTTGCCGGTCGGGCCGCCGGCCAGGCGATGCGCAAGGATTCCTGACACCGGCCCCCGATGCCTCGGGAACGACCCCGGACGCCTCTCGGCGCCGGGTATTTCCATTTGTGCCCGGCTGGACATTGCCCCGGCGCGGCAAGTGTGGCACAACCGTTTCAGGACAATCTGAACGGAAGAGTTTAGCGGATGACCGACTTCGCGACCCGCCGCCGCATGATGGTAGACACTCAGGTGCGGCCGTCTGACGTGACCAAGTTTCCCATTATCGAAGCCATGTTGCGCATCCCGCGCGAAGTCTTTGTTCCGACGGAGAAAAAAGAGGCGGCTTATGTCGGCCGCAACATCCGTTTCGGGGATGGCCGCGTCCTTCTCGAGGCGCGGACCTTTGCCAAGATGCTCGATGCGATCAACATAGATCATGACGATCTCGTGCTCGATATCGGCGCGGGGCTCGGCTATTCCTCGGCGGTGATCGCCCGGATCGCCGAGGCCGTCGTCGCGGTCGAGGATGACGAGGCGCGCGCCGCCGATGCGGCATCGCTGCTTGCCGAGCATGTGGACAATGTGGTGCTGCACACCGGCCCGCTGGCCGAGGGCGCGGCCGAGCATGGCCCCTACGACGCCATCATCATCGAAGGCGGGATCGAGGAACTGCCCTCCGCCATCGCGGATCAGCTCAAGGACGGCGGACGCATCGCCTGCCTCTTCATGGAGGGCGAACTGGGCGTGGTGCGCATCGGCTGGAAGATCGACGGGGCGCTGACCTGGCGCTTTGCCTTCAATGCGACGGCCCCGGTGCTTGCGGGCTTCGGGAAGAAACGCGCCTTTGCCCTCTAGGGCATGAACCGGCGTCAAGAAACAAACGGCTGAGGGAGCAGGCAATGCTGCGGAAAAAGGTGATCGGACTGCTGGCAGGCGCCACCCTGGCTGCGGTATCGGTGGCGCCCGCGGGCGCCGAGACATTGGCGGGGGCGCTGGTCGGTGCCTACCGGACGAGCGGTCTTCTCGATCAGAACCGGGCGGTGCTGCGGGCGGCGGACGAGGATCTCGCCCAGGCCGTCGCGGCGCTGCGGCCGGTCTTTTCCTGGTCCGGCGACGTCACGCGCAATTTCGGGGAAGCCCGCAACCCGGTGACTTCGGACTGGAGCGGCGAGGCCTCCAACAGCGCCACCATCGGCATCCTCGGTCAGATGGATCTCTACACCGGCGGCAGCAGGCTGCTGAAGCTCGACGCCGCCCGCGAATCGATCCTCGCGGCCCGTTTCGAGCTGATCTCGGTCGAGCAGGAGGTGCTGCTGCGCGGGGTCGAGGCCTTCATGGAGGTGCGCCGCGCGACGGAAACCGTTGCCCTGCGCCGGAACAACGTACGCGTCATCGGCGAGGAACTGAGAGCCGCGCGCGACCGCTTCGAGGTCGGCGAAGTGACCCGCACCGACGTCGCCGCCGCCGAGGCGCGACTGGCGGCGTCGCGCAGCGCGCTTGCCGCGGCCGAAGGCCAGCTCGCCATCAACCGCGAGGAATACAAGGCCGCCATCGGCGCCTATCCCGGCGCGCTGACCAATCCCTCCGGCCTGCCGCGACTGCCCGCCAGCGTCGAGGCGGCCAAGGCCCAGGCCGTGCGCCAGCATCCCGATATCCTGCGCGTGCAGCATCTGGTCGCCGCGCTGGAACTGGCGATCAAGATCACAGAAGCGACGATGAAGCCGACGGTGTCGCTGCGGTCGACCTACGGTGTCACCGAAAACTTCGGCAGCAGGGCCGGCTCACGCGGCGGCACCATCAGCATCGAGGCCGGCGGCCCGATCTACCGCGGCGGCGAATTGTCGTCGCTGGTGCGGCAGGCGATGGCCAACCGCGACGAGGGCAGGGCCCAGCTTCACGAGTTGGTGCGTGCTGTCGAGCAGGGCGTCGCCTCGTCCTTTGCCCAGCTTCGCGTGTTCCAGGCCTCGCGCGACGCCAGCGGCCAGCAGGTCCGCGCGGCGCGCGTCGCCTTCAACGGTATCCGCGAGGAGGCCACGCTCGGCGCCCGGACCACGCTGGACGTGCTCGACGCCGAACAGGAGCTTCTGGACGCGCAGGCGGCGCTGATCTCGGCAGAGGTCGACGAGATGATCGCGGCCTATGGCGTGTTGTCCTCGGTCGGTCAGCTCACGGCGGATGCACTTGCGCTGAACGTGCCGCGCTATGACCCCGAGGAATATTACAACCTGGTCAAATCGGCGCCGACGCTGTCGAAACAGGGCGAGGATCTGGACCGTGTCCTCCGCGCCCTCGGAAAAAAGTAGGATTTTCCGCGTCTGTTGTCTGGAATCGCGCCTCGGGCTACACTTCCGGCCGAGGCCGGAGTGGTATTGAAATGTCTGATCCCGTGACCAATGTGGAAATCGAGGATGTCCTGTCATCCATCAGGCGTCTCGTTTCCGAAGACAGCCGGCCGAAGGCCGTGCCGCCCAAGCGCGCCGCGCCGGAGCGGCTGGTGCTGACACCCGCGCAACGGGTGCCGGAGGATGCCGTCGATGACGAGTTGGAGGCCGCCGAGGACAGCACGCCCGCGCCCCTGATCCTCGCCACCCCGGCCGTGCCGGAGAGCGCCAGCGCCGAAGACGCGCCTGACGCAGAAGCCGCGGAAGAGGGCAGTTCGGCATCCGGCGACACGGTGCTGAGCCGTCTCATCGGCGAAGAGGTGGCGCGCGTTCTCGACTCCGAATTCGGTGACGATGATGACGCGACCGATCCGGAAGAGGCCGAGGTCGCGGAGCAGGCGGTGCCGGAGGCCGAGGTTTCCGGAGATGACGAACAAGATCAGGATGTTGCCGACGAGGCCGGGGAACCCGAGGAGGGTGTGATCCATATCCTCGAGGCGCCGGTCGAAGCCGTCGCCGCGCCCGAACCCGTCGAACAGCCCGCGCCGTCCGGCGACACCGCGCTCGAACGCAAGATCGCCGCGCTGGAGACGCTCATTTCGCGCAACGCCCCCGTGGAAGACGCGGACGAGGAGCCTGCGGCATTTGTCCGGTCCCCCGCAAAGCCTGCCCCCCGCGAGGAGCCCGCGCCGGTCCCGCGCCGGATACCGCGCCCCGCGATGCACCATGCGGATGAATACGAGGACGAGGCGGATGCCATCGCCACCCTTGCCGAGGAATCGCCCCTCATCGACGAGGACATGCTGCGCGACCTCGTTGCGGAAATCGTCCGTCAGGAGCTTCAGGGCGCGCTGGGCGAACGCATCACCCGCAACGTCCGCAAGCTGGTCCGTCGCGAGATTCACCGCATCCTGATGAGCCAGGAATTCGAGTAGGCCCGCGGCCTTTGTCTCGATTGCCGTGCAAGTTCATCCCGTAAAACCCGAAGGCGCGCTCCGAGCAGGGAGCGCGCCTTCGCGAGTCTTGGCAGCGATGTCAGGGTATCTGGATCAGGCGGCTTCGGCCTGATCGGCTGCCGCAGCATTGCGGCGCTCGCTCTCTTCACGCGACAGCGCGACAGAGGTACGCACGCCTTTGGAGACGAACTCCATCAGACCGGAGACGACACGTTCATTCGGGTCGATGCCGGCGCAGGAAAGCACCTCGCGACCGTCACGCGAACGCGCCCACCGGGCGATCTGCTCAGGACCATTGCCGTATTTCTTGTCGTCGGCGATGGCGTCGTCGAGCGCAGCCAGAACCACGGCGGCAAAGAGCTTGCGCGCGCGGTTGCCTTGTTCGGCATTGAAGGCTGTGCTGTCCACGAAATCTTTCATGTTTCGACCTTTGTTTTTTGCTCTTGTCTTTCTCGGCGTGAGGGGCGTTATGGACTATTCCATCCGATTCGGATACCTCATTCACGCATAGCTAAGTTGCATTGTAAGCATAGCTTGCTGCACGAGCAGCACGACATCCGTTGTCTTGCGCGGGGCGGCTACGCGAGATATAGGGGGCGCCAGAATTCAGTCAACCTTATGCCAAGGTTTTGCCAAATGCCCAAGATCAACGGGAACGAGATCCGCCCCGGCGCCGTTCTGGAACACAATGGTGGCCTGTGGGCCGCCGTGAAAGTCGACCATGTGAAGCCCGGCAAGGGCGGCGCCTTTGCGCAGGTCGAACTCAAGAACCTTCGCAACGGCTCGAAGCTCAACGAACGCTTCCGCTCCGCCGACAAGGTCGAGCGCGTCCGCCTGGAACAGAAGGACATGCAGTTCCTGTTCGAGACCGACGGCATGCTGACCTTCATGGACACCGAGACCTACGACCAGGTCGAACTGCCCGCCGACCTCTTCGGCGAGCGCCGCCCCTTCCTTCAGGACGGCATGACCATCGTCGTGGAATTCCACGAGAGCGAGGCGCTGAACGCCACGCTGCCGCAAAAGGTCACCTGCAAGATCGTCGAGACCGAGCCGGTCGTCAAAGGCCAGACCGCCGCGAACAGCTTCAAGCCCGCCGTTCTCGACAATGGTATCAAGGTCATGGTGCCGCCCTTCGTCGGGCAGGACGAGGATATCATCGTCAACACCGAGACCATGGAATATTCCGAGCGCGCCTGACCTCGGGGCCCGCGCGCACATACCCCGTAACCAACCGGGGGTGCGACATCATTGGATCGAAAAGGCCTCCGGCACATGCCAGGAGGCCTTTTTCATGATCGACACCTGCACATCCCGGGACCTGCCGCAACTCGCCCCGCTGCTGCGCGGGCTGAATGCGTTGCATGCGGCGCATGTCCCGACCCGGTTCCACGCAGAGGCCGGAGACGAGGCGCTGCGTGCCCATCTCGGGGCCGAGCTGGAGCGGGGCGCCCGCGTGCTGGGATACCGCGCTGGCGGGGTGCTGCGTGGCTACCTGCTGTGGCGGATGCGGGATGTCCCGGCCTCCGCGCTCGAACACCGGCGCAGCCTCGGCGTGCTGGAACATGTCTTTGTCGCCCCGACCTGGCGCAGGCGCGGCATCGCCCGGCGGCTGGTGGCGCGGTTCGAGACCATGGCGCGGGCCGAGGGCGCGCGCGAGTGGGTCGTCACCTGGCACGTCTTCAACGCGGCTTCCGAGGCACTGATGCGCGGGGCGGGGGCAGATCCGGCGGTGGTCATGGCCGTGCGCCGGTTCTGAGCCGGGCGTCAGTGCCCGGTCTCGGTCAGCAGCCGGTCGACCAGCCCGGCGTAGCCGCCGCCGAAGAGATGCAGATGCACCAGCGCGGGAAACAGCTGGTAGATCGCCCGCCGCGAGATGCGGTCGGGGGCGGTGGCGCCGTAGCCTTGCCGGAAGGCGGCGGGGGGCGCGGTGAAGAGTTCCAGCATGGCAAGGTCGACCTCGGCATCGCCGTGGTAGCAGGCGGGGTCGATCATCCAGGTCCGCAGCGCACCGAACAGGGCGTTGCCGCTCCAGAGATCGCCGTGCAGGAGGGCAGGGGCGGGATGCGTCGGCAGACGCTCCGGCAGGGCGGCGGCCAGCGCCTCGATCCGCGAGGGCAGGGCACCGGACAACAACGGCACGAAGGGGCGCAGCCGCGCCCCGGCCCAGAATTCGGGCCAGCGGTCGGCCGGGTCGTTGCGCAGGGGGAGCGGCCCGAAGGCATGGGCCTCGGGCCAGCCGTAGTCCGGGCCGGTCGTGTCATGCAGCAGGCGCAACCCCTCGCCGAGCGCGCGCCACCCCGCGTCCGAGGCGGGCGCCTCGTCGAGCCATTCGAGGAACAGCATCCGCCCGGTCTGGTGGAGCACCTCGGGCACCGGGGCGCCTGCCAATGTCATGGCATTCAGCATGCGCGCCTCGGTCGCCACGTGGGCCCCGTGCTTCAGCGCCATCCTCCGGCCATCGGCCATGTCGACGCGAAAGACCTCGGACAGGTCGCCGCCCTGCAGGCGCGTCAGCCCGCGGACCGGCGCCCCGATCGCCTTCGAGACGGTCTCGGGCGTCACGGGATGTAGCGCAGGGTCGCCTCGCCCGCCCGCATGTCCCCGTCGGCGCGGTCGAAGCGCAGGTAGGCCAGCGCCTGTCCGCCGGACTGCGTGAACAGGGTGCCGGCGACCTTGTCTCCGGCGAGGATGTCGGTGCCGACCGGCGCCGCACCGTCCACCTCGACCGAGGCGAGGCCCTTGCGCAGCTCGGTCTTGTGCTTCATCCGCGCGGTGACTTCCTGCCCGACATAGCAGCCCTTGCGGAAATCGACGCCGTTCAGACGCTCGAACCCCATCTCCAGGATATAGCTCTCGGGGCCGAGTTCGACGCCGCTTTCCGGCACGCAGGCGGCGACGCGCAGCGCCTCCCAGTCGGCCTCTGTCGAGGGGCGGCCGTCATAGGCGCGCCAGCCCATGCGCGGATCGCGCGGATCGTCGAATGCGCCCGGCTCCGCCTTGCCCGGCCCGCGCGAGACGGTGCGACCCGAGTCGGCGACATCGACCTTGGAGCGGAGCTTGTACATGGTCAGCGCCCGCAGCAGATCGTCGGCCAGCGGCGCCGCGACGTCGATCAGCACATCCTCGCCATCGGGGACAAGGAAGAAATCGGCGCGGTATTTGCCCTGTGCGGTCAGCAGCGCGGAATAGAGGATGCCTTGCGACAGGCGGGTGACGTCGTTGGTGACCAGCCCCTGCAGAAAGTGCAGCGTGTCCGGGCCGCTCACTCGCAGAACCCTGCGGTCTTCGGTCATGGGAATCTCCCTTCGCGTTCGGGGCAGATATAGGCCGTGCAGCGGGCGAGGGACAGGGGGGGCGCCCGACCGCGGGTCCGGCGATGCCCTCAGCCCTTGGAGAATTGCAGCGTGTGCAGCGCGGCATAGGCGCCGTTGCGGGCCATCAGCTCTTCGTGCGTGCCCTCTTCGGCAACGCGGCCCTGGTCCATCACCACGATCTTGTCGGCGTTGCGCACGGTCGAGAGGCGATGCGCGATGACCAGCGTGGTGCGCCCCTCGGCCAGCCGGTCGAGCGCCTGCTGCACCACCGCCTCGGAGGCGACGTCGAGCGCCGAGGTCGCCTCGTCCAGCAGCAGGACCGGGGTGTCGCGCAGGATGGCGCGGGCGATGGCGACCCGCTGGCGCTGCCCGCCTGACAGGTTCGATCCGCGTGGCCCGACTCGGCTGTCGAGCCCGTTCTCGAGGCGGGGCAGGAAATCGGCCACATGCGCGGCCTCCAGCACCTCGGCGAGCTGCGCGTCCGAGACGTCGGTGCGTCCGAGCAGGATGTTCTCGCGCAGGGTCTCGTCGAACAGCAGCGCCTCCTGGCTGACGACCGAGAACATGCCCCGCAGATCGCCGAGCCGCATGCCGGTGACGGGCACGCCGCCGATGGTCACGCTGCCCGAGGCGGGATCGACCAGCCGCGTGAGCACGTTGAAGATCGTCGACTTGCCGGCCCCGGACGCCCCGACGAGGGCCGTGGTCCTGCCCGCTTCGGCGACGAAGCTCACGCCGCGCAGCACCGGGGCTTCGCCGTAGTCGAGTTTCACGTCCTCCAGCACGATCCGCGGCGTGCCCTGCGGCGCGGCGACGGGATCGGGCGGGTCGCGCAGATCCGGCTGGTGATCGAGGATTTCCTTGATCCTCTCGAGCGAGGCGGCGGCGATCTGCCAGGTCCCGCTGACCGCCCCGAGGCGGCGCAGCGGTTCGAAGGCCAGCCCCAGCGCGGTGAAGAAGGCCATGAACTCGCCCACGGTCTTTTCGCCGGTCAGGATCTCGCCCCCGCCGTAGAACAGCACCCCGAGAAAGCCGAGCCCGGACATGATGTCGATCAGCGCCGGAATCCCGGCCTGCCCCATGGAGGAGCGGACCTCGGTCCTGACGCGGCGGCGGGTCAGCTTGCGGTAGCGGTCGGTCTGGTAGTCCTCGAGGCGGTTCAGCTTGACCGGCACGATGCCGTGGAACACCTCGTTGAGCCGGGTCGACAGATGCGCCGCGATGTCGCGCGCCTTGCGGGCGTTGCCGCGCACGTAGCGCTGCACGAAGATCGACGGGGCCACCAGAAGCGGCGCGCCGATCAGCGCGACCAGCGTCCATTGCCAGTCGGTCGACAGCGCGACGGCGAAAAGCGACACCAGCGCGATGACGTCGCGCCCGGCGCCGGTGATGATGATGCGCCAGACCTTGTTGACGCTTTCCACGTCGCCTTCGACCCGCTGCATGAGGTAGCCCGGACCGTTGACCTGGTGATAGCTGCCGTCGAGCGTCACGAGGTGCGCCAGCATGTCGGTGCGGATGTCGCCCACGCTCAGCTGCGACACCTGGGTCAGGAGCACCTTCTGCACCACCGATGACACGGCGCGGATCATGAAGATCCCGAAGATCGCCAGCCCGACCCAGATCAGCGCCGAGCCGTCGCCGCCGACGAAGACCCGGTCGAACATCGGCTTCATCATGTAGCTGAGAAAGCCGAACATCGACCCTTCGATCATCATGAAGAACACGGCGAGGACCAGCCGCCCGCGATAGGGCCAGAGGTAGGTCCACCAGAGCCAGGTTATCAGACCGCGCGAGGTATAGGCGGGTTCGCTCATGCCAGATCTTCCGGCGGGCGGCGGGCGTCGAACCCGGCCTGCAGCGCCTTGTCGTCGTATTCGGTGCGGATCCAGTCCTCGAACCCGATGGGCGCGCGGCGGTTGCGCGCGGCATAGGTGTCGAGGATGTAGCCCTGGATGCCGGTCTTGGTGAATTCCAGGTGGATGTACTTGAGGCCGAGCTGCTTGCGGGCCCGTTCGACGGGGACGCCCTCGAACACCATGAGGTAGACGGCCGCGGCAAAGCCCGCGCGGTCGGCGCCGGACTTGCAATGGAACATCATCGGCCTTTCGGCGGCGCGCATGGTGTCGATCAGATGCAGGATGCGTTCGCGTCCGGGCGCCATGCGGGCCCAGAGCTTGGCGTGTTCCAGCGTCAGGCCGAGGGTCTCGCAGCTTTCCTTCTCGAACAGGTAGTGCGAATACTTTTCCTCGCCGCGCAGGGTGATGACGGTGCGGATGCCCATGGCGGCGTATTTTTCGAACCGGCGGTGGGTCGGGTGGTTCGACCGCCAGACCCCCGGCGCGATCTGCCAGAAATTGGTCCAGAAGGTCCGCAGCCAGGCATGGTCGAACAGGTTGTAATGGACCTGCGACAGCGCCCGCGCGCCCGGAGTCGAGATATCCTTGCCGAACGAGCGGCGGATGCGCCTTTCGGCCTTCTCGATCCGTTCCCAGAGTGTGCTGAGCATTCCGTCCATTCCGCGCCCTCGGGCGGTGTCTACGGGGCAGGGGCCCCGTTGGCAAGCGGCGGCGGGGCGTTGACCTCGTCGCCATGGCGGTTAGGTTGGGGTTGCCCCTGCCATTTCAAGGGGTGATCCCGGAGTTCCCGACATGTCGCTTGCCCAAGGCCGCCCCTACCTGGCCATTCCCGGTCCCTCAGTCATGCCCGAGGAGGTGCTGCGCGCGATGCACCGCTCCTCGCCCAATATCTACGAGGGGGCGCTGGTCGACATGGTGCGCGGCATGGTGCCGGACCTGAAGTACGTGGCGCAGACCGAGGGCCGCGTGGCGATCTACATCTGCAACGGCCACGGCGCCTGGGAAGCGGCCCTGGCCAATGTGGTGGGCGAGGGTGACACCGTGCTGGTGCCGGCCACCGGGCGGTTCGGCTTCGGCTGGGCCGACATGGCGAACGGGCTCGGTGTCGAGACGCAGATCATCGACTTCGGCCTGAAGACACCGCTCGACCCGGACCGCGTGGCCGAGGCTCTGCGGGCCGATACGGACCGGCGGATCAAGGCGGTCCTGGCGACCCATGTCGATACCGCCACCTCGCTGCGCAACGACCTCGCCGCGCTGCGCAGGGCGATGGACGAGACCGGGCACCCGGCGCTGCTGATGGCCGATTGCGTCGCCTCGCTCGGATGCGAGGAATTCCGCATGGACGCCTGGGGCGTCGACGTGATGGTCACCGGTTCGCAGAAGGGGCTGATGGTTCCGCCGGGGCTGGGCTTCGTTTTTTTCAACGACCGCGCGGCGGCGCGGCGGGCCGAGATGAAACGGGTCAGCCGCTACTGGGACTGGGTGCCGCGCTCCGAGCCGGAATTCTTCTACCAGTTCTTCGGCGGAACCGCGCCGACCCATCACCTCTACGGTCTGCGCGCCGCGCTCGACTTGATCCGGGAGGAAGGGCTCGACGCCATCTGGTCGCGTCATGCCCGCCTTGCCCGCGCGATCTGGGCGGCGGCGGATGTCTGGGGCTCGGCCGGACCGCTGACGCTGAACATCGCCGATCCCGCCGTCCGCAGTCATGCGGTGACGGCGCTGCGGCTCGGCGCGCCGCACGGGGCGCGGCTGCGGGAATGGACGGCCAATTCCGCCGGGGTGACGCTGGGCATCGGGCTCGGCATGTCGGAACCCGACGATCCCTCGGGCACCGGCTTTTTCCGCTTCGGGCACATGGGGCACGTCAATGCGCACATGATCCTCGGCCTGCTGGGCGTGGTCGAGGCGGGGCTTCAGGCGCTCGACGTGCCGCACGGGCGGGGCGGGGTCGCGGCGGCGGCAGAGATCATCGGCGGCGGTACGCCGGTGCTGCTCAACCGTGCTGCCGCAGGCGGAATTCCAGCCGAGTGATGAGGTGATTGAGGAAGGCGCCGAGGATCGCCACGGCGCCCAATCCGAACGCCCCCCAGACCACGAGGAATATCCAGATCATGTTGACGAAGATCAGCACGAGATTTGCCGTGGTGTGATCCGGCGCGTGAGTGCGGCTTCTCTG
Organism: Salipiger sp.; assembly: GCF_048261495.1. Classification (GTDB taxonomy): domain Bacteria; phylum Pseudomonadota; class Alphaproteobacteria; order Rhodobacterales; family Rhodobacteraceae; genus Salipiger. The sequence goes on along the minus strand of NZ_JBLXFX010000013.1, from coordinate 12,110 downwards.
CTCCATCCGGGGCTCCATCCTTGACCGGGCCTTGACCGGGACCGTCCCGGTGCAGGCCGTGGTCGACACTGCGATGGAAACCCTTTCGATTTCGTTGTGGTTCCGCAGAACTGTGCCGAACCGCGCCCCGACCGGCGTCAGAGCGCGGCGCGCGCCTCTTGAAGGGCCGCCGGAAGCTCCTGTTCGAGGATGTCGAGATCGGAGGGCGTGCCCGCGCTGATGCGGATGCAGCGGTCCTGAGGGGCGACGAAGGGCATCCTCACGAAGACGCCGCGCGCCGCGAGGGCCTGCAGCACCGCGCGGGCGAGGGCGCCGTCGCCGCCGCAGTCCACCGCGACGAAATTGGTTGCCGAAGGGATCGGGTCGAGGCCGTTCGCCCGCGCGATGGCGGCGATGCGGAGGCGCGCGCTGTCGACTTCGCTGCGCACATGGGCCAGCCAGTCCCGGTCCCCGAGCGCGGCCAGCGCGCCCGCCTGACCGGGGCGGTTCATGGCGAAGTGATTGCGGATCTTGTCGAAGGCGCGGATCAGCGGCGTCGCCCCGAGGGCGAGCCCGACGCGCGCGCCGGCCATGCCGTAGGCCTTGGAAAAGGTGCGGAAGCGGATGACGCGGGGATCTTCCGGGTCGATCCGGGGCACGGCGCTTTCGGGTGCGAATTCGGCATAGGCCTCGTCCAGGGCGAGGACCGTGCCGTCGGGAATGTCGTTCAGCGCCGCCTCGATCGAGGCGCCGTCATGCCAGGTGCCCATCGGGTTGTCGGGGTTGGCGAGGTAGACGATCTTTGCATCGACCTCGGCCGCCCTGGCCAGAAGCGCGGGCAGGTCCTCGCGGTCGTCGCGATAGGACACCTTGTGCAGCGTCCCGCCGAAGCCCGCGACGTGGTAGTTGAAGGTCGGATAGGCCCCGTCCGAGGTCACCACCGCATCGCCCGGCGCGACGAGCAGGCGGACGAGATAGCCGAGGCAGCCGTCGATCCCCTCGCCGAAGACGATGTTGTCGGCGGTGCAGCCAAGTTCTGCGCAAAGCGCGGCCTTCAGGTCGTGGTGGCTCGGATCGGCGTATTTCCAGATTTCCTGACCCTGCGCCGCCATCGCTTCGAGCACCTTCGGGGAGGGGCCGAAGACGTTCTCGTTCGCGCCGAGCCGGGCGCGGAAGGCATGCCCCATGGCGCGCTCCTGCACTTCCGGGCCGACGAAGGGCACGGTGGCGGGAAGGCTTTCGATCAGGCGGGGGTAGCGGGGTCCGGTCATGTCCGCCCCTTACGCCGGGGGCGGTCCTCCGGTCAAGCCGCGCTGCGTGTCGGCCTCGCGGGGGCGCTGCCCCGTCCCTTCGGGACTCCCCGGGATATTTGCGGCCAGAAGAAAGACGCTCGCGCCGGGGCTGCCGTGGCGGCGGCGCTTGACCCCGCCGGGCGCAGCGGTCAGGGTCCCGCGCGAGCAGATGCAGGAAGGCGCCCGGAGAATGGCCAGCACCCCGACCCCCTTTGCCGGTTTCGAATGGACCATCGCCTGGCGCTACCTGCGCGCGCGGCGGGCCGAGGGCGGCGTGAGCGTGATGACCTGGATCAGCCTGGTCGGCATCACCCTTGCCGTCTTTGCCCTGATCGCCACACTGGCGGTGCGTTCCGGGTTCCGGGCAGAGTTCGTGGACACCATCCTGGGATCGAACGCCCATGCGACGGTCTATGCCGCCTCGCGCGAGGACGAGTTCGGCCGGGTCGTGCGCACCTTCGAGGATTTCCGCGACCGCGCCGCGCGGGTGGCCGCGGTTCCGGGCGTCGTGCGCGCGGCGCCGCTGGTCAAGGGCCAGGTCATGGGCACCGCCAACGGGCGCAATGCCGGGATCGAGGTCTTCGGCATCGCGCCCGAGGACCTGGCCGGCATTCCGCGCATCGTCGACCCCGAGACCGGGCGGGGCGACCTCGCACGGTTCGGCGAAGGCATCGCCATCGGGTCGGGCGTGGCACGCGAACTGGGCGTCGGGGAGGGCGACGAGGTGAAGCTGATCTCGCCCGACGGGGTCAGGACCGCCTTCGGGGTCTCGCCCCGGGTGAAGGTCTACGAGGTCGTCTGGATCTTTACCGCCGGGCGCTACGACATCGACCGGACCCGCATCTACATGCCTTTCGACGAGGCGCAGCTTTATTTCAACCGCGAGGGACAGGCGGACGAGCTCGAGGTGATGGTGGAGGATCCCGAGGCGATCGAGGCGCTGGCCGTGCCCATCCAGCAGGCAGCCGGAGAAGGCGCGCTGGTCTGGACCTGGCAGGATTCCTCGGGCGCCTTCCTGCGGGCGCTGGAGGTCGAGGACAACGTGATGTTCGTGATCCTCTCGGTCCTGGTGCTGATCGCGACGATGAACATCGTCTCGGGGCTCATCATGCTGGTCAAGAACAAGGGCCGCGACATCGGCATCCTGCGCACCATGGGGCTGACCGAGGGCGCGGTGCTGCGCGTCTTCTTCATCTGCGGTGCCTTCACCGGCGTGCTGGGGACGCTGATGGGGGTGATCCTCGGCTGCCTCTTTGCCATCTACATCGACCCGATCTTTTCCCTGGTGAATTACGTTTCGGGGGGCGGGGTCTGGGACCCGGCGGTGCGCGGCATCTACGCGCTGCCCGCCAAGCTGCAGGCGGGCGACGTGCTGAGCGCCATGGCGCTGTCGCTGGGGCTGTCCTTTGTCATCACCATCTTCCCGGCGCGCCGGGCGGCCCGGATGAACCCCGTGGAGGCGCTGCGCTATGAATGAACCGGTCCTGCGCCTGTCGGGCATCCGCAAGGCCTACAACCCCGGCAAGCCGAACGAGGTGGTCGTGCTGCGCGGCGCCGATCTGGAGGTGGCACGCGGCGAGGTCGTGGCGCTGGTGGCGCCCTCGGGTGCGGGGAAGTCGACGCTGCTGCACATCGCCGGGCTTCTCGACACGCCGGACGCGGGCGAGGTGGCGATCGCGGGCGAGGTGATGAGCCGGCAGTCGGACCGGCGCCGCACCATCATCCGGCGGCAGGAGGTCGGCTTCGTCTACCAGTTCCACCATCTGCTGCCCGAATTCACCGCGATCGAGAACGTCTCGCTTCCGCAACGCGCCGACGGCGCGGCGCGGGCCGAAGCCACCGCGCGGGCACAGGGCCTGCTGGAGAGCGTCGGTCTCGGGGACCGCGCGTCGCATCGTCCCGCGGCCCTCTCGGGGGGCGAGCAGCAGCGGGTCGCCTTCTGCCGTGCCATGGCGAACCGGCCGAAGCTGCTGCTGGCGGACGAGCCGACGGGGAACCTCGATCCCGCCACCTCGGACACGGTGTTCGGGGCGCTCATGGCGCTGGTGCGGGAGACCGGGCTTTCGGCGCTGATCGCCACGCACAACCTGGACCTGGCCGCGCGCATGGACCGCCGGGTGGAGATGCGGGACGGCGGCCTGGTGCCGCTCTGAGGGTCAGGCGCGCTGGGTGACCCAGACGCCGAGCGCCATGAGGCCGATGCCTCCCGCGCGGGTCAGCGAGAACGGGTTCACGCGCGCGCCGAACAGGCCGAAATGGTCGATCAGCGCGGCGCTGCCGAGTTGTCCGAGCAGCACGAAGAACACCGCGTTTCCGATGCCGAAGCTCGGTGCGACATAGGTGATCGACAGCACGTAGAAGGCGACGAAGAGCCCGCCGAGGAACAGGTGTTTCGGCGCCGTCACCGCGCGCGCGACGGGGCGCGGGTCGAGCGCGAAGAGCACGAGCACCGAGGCGCCGAGCGCGACGCAGAACAGGATGGCTGCCGCCGCTGCCGGGGAGCCGATCCAGGCCCCGAGGCGCGCGTTCAGGGCGGCGAGTATCGGGATCCCGAAACCGGCGGCGAGCATGATCAGGGCTTGTGCGGGCATGTCGGTCTCTCCGTGGCGTCGGGCAGACAATGGCCGCGGCGCCGGGCGATGTCATCCCCCCTTTGATCCGGATCAAGGCGGAGAGGGCGCGGCCGGGCGATCCTGCCGCAGGTGATGCGGAGCCCCCCATCGCCCGGAGGCGCGTCAGGCGCGGCAGGCGGGGCAGATGAACGACGGGAGCGGGCGGAATGCGGAAACGGATGATCGCGGGATGGGGGCTTGCGGCCATGGCCCTGTCGGGGTGCATGCCGGCGGAGATGCCGGGGCAGCGCGACGGGCGGGCGCTGTTCCTGTCCTATTGCGCGGAATGTCACGGCGCGACTGCCGAGGGCAACGGGCCGCTGGCGCGCTCCTTGGAGACAGCGCCGAAGAACCTCACGCTGATCTCGGTCCGGCACGGCAACCGCTTTCCGCGGGCCGAGATCCTGTCGACCATCGACGGCTACGCGCGGTCGGACTCGGCGGGACCGGGAATGCCCGAATTCGGCGAGCTTCTGGAGGGCGATCTTGTCCCGCTCGACACCGGTGACGGTCGGATGACCCCGACACCGCGGAAGCTGGTGGCGCTGCTGGAGTATCTCGAATCCATCCAGGCGGGCCGCTGACGGCGGCGCGACGGCGGGACGGGCGTACAACGGCGGGGCCGCAAAATCTTTCGGAAAAGATTTTTCGCCCGTGGCTGGCGTTAACCCTGTCTTGGCGGAGCCTGCGCTATTGGAGCGGTATGGACGCGCCCGGGCTGCCCTCTCTCTCCCTACTCGGCCACCCGCTTCGGGCGGGGGTGCTTCGTCTGCTGATGCGGAACCTGCCGCGCCCGCTGGGCGCCGGCGAGCTTGCAGAGGCGTTGCAGGTGGCGCCGTCGACCCTGTCGGCGCATCTGTCGGCCCTGACCTCGGCGGGGTTGCTGGCCCTGCGTCGGGACGGGCCTGCCCGGCTGTATACGGCGATTCCCGGCGCGCTCGAATCTGCGGCGGACGCGCTGCTGCGCGACCTCGCGCTCGGGCGGGCAGGGGGGATTCCCGGCGGGGCGGTCGGCAAGCCGCGCCTGCTGTTCCTCGACGATGACAACGCGGGGCTGTCGCTTCTGGCCGAGGCGGTGGGGCGACGGGTCGCGCGCGGGCGTTTCATGGTGGCGTCGGCGGGGCTGCGCCCGGCATCCACGGCCGATCCGCTCGTGATGGAGATGCTGCGCGCGCGCGATCACGACACGGTGTCATTGGTGCCGGAGGGGACCTCGGCACATGCGGGGGCCGAGGTGGTCATCGCCCTCTCGCCCTCGGCGGCAGAGGCGCTGCCGGTCTTTGCCGATCCCCTGCCGGTCTGCATCTACTGGCCGATGCCCGAAGCGCCCCCGGGGGACACGCGGGTGATTCCCCGTGCCGCGGCCCTGCACGGGGCCTGTCGCGCGCTCGAGGCGCGGATGACGGCCCTGTCCGCGCTGCCGCTGGCACGGCTGTCGCGCGACGCCCTTCAGGCGGCGCTCGACGATCTCAGTTCAGGTCTTCCAGAAGGCGGCCGTGCTTTCGCGTCTCGTCGAGAACCTGACCGAGGCAGACCATTCCCCGCGCCTGCAGCATGGGCAGCATACGGACCAGCACCTCGGCCGTCGCCTGCGCATCGCCGCGTGCGGTATGGCGCAGGGCCGGCGGTATCGTGACATCGAGCCGCGCGCAGAGCGCATCAAGCGTATGGGTCCGCCCGGCCCCGAAGAGCACCGCGGAGAGAAGGACCGTGTCGAGGATCGGATGATCCCAGCGCACGCCCATCCGGGCAGACTGCCGCCGCAGGAAGGCCATGTCGAAGGGCGCATTGTGCGCCACGATGACCGAGCCCGAGGCGAAGCGGTGAAAGCGGCGCCCGGCCTCGGCGATGTCGGGCTGTCCGCGCACCATGCGGTCCGAAACCTTGTGAACGCGGGTGGAGGCGGGCGGAATAGGGATGCCCGGATCGACCAGTTGGTCCAGGACTTCGCCCGGTACGATGCGACCGTTGACCACGCGGACCGCGCCGATCTGCACGATCTCGTCCTTGTGCGGCAGGAGGCCGGTGGTTTCCGTGTCGAAGACGCAGAAGGTCAGCTCGGACAGCGGCGTTTCCGCGACCGAGGCGGGAGGCGCGCTCCGCAGCAGGTCGAAATCGTAGATCAGCGGGCGCTCGGCCTCGGGCGACAGGGAAATCTCGCCCGCGTCGATGGTCATCAGGTAGCCGCCGCCGTCCATCGGCCGGATCCGCGCGGCATGGCGCCGGGCGCCGTCGATGCCATCGGCGGTGAAGGCGACCTCGCGCCCGGTACGGTGCATCCTGGCCACCGCCGGATCGAGGCTCGCGGCGCTGAAATAGTCGCCGATCGGGGCGTTGAGGCGGGGGTGGTGCAACCGCGCCAGGATCTCGGCGGCCTGCCCGTCGTAGAGGACGATCTGCCCGCGCGAACCCACCAGGATCATCGCCACCGGAATCTCGGTGAGCAGCGCGGTCAGCCGGGCGCGATCCGCCGCCAGCCGCTCGGTCTCGGCGGCGACCCGCTGCGCCGTGGCCATGGTGCTGTCGCCGAGCAGCGCCGACACCGCACCGGCGGCCTCGGCCAGGTCGCCGAGGTAGCGCGCCCCGTGGGTGTCGACCCCGCGATCCGCCCCGGTATGGGCGCGCACGCGCAGCTCCGACGCGAGGCCCTCGATCGGCTTCGCGAGGTTCTCGTCGAACAGCAGCCAGATCCCGGCGGCAAGGGCCACCAGGGCAAAGCTCGCGATGATCCCGGCGAGGACGAAACCGTTCGCGAGGCCGGAGTCGAGCGCGCGCCGGTAGCCCGCCCAGAGCGCCAGCCAGGTCGCGGCCGGTCCGCCGCAGGCAAGCAGCGCGAAGAACAGGAAGATCCTCGGACGCAGCCCGAGCCGTGTCATGCACCGCCCCCGCAGACCGCGACAAGGATGGAATCCTCCGCCGTGACGTCGATCCAGCGCGGCTCTCCTCCGTCACCACCGGACGGCGCGGCGCGGCGCGCGCCGGGGCAATCGACCATGACCTGCACGGTCCGGGTCGGATGCCAGCGCTGGAAGAAATGGAGCTGCACCAGCCAGAGGCCCTCGGTATCGGCATTGGGCTGCATGCTCGGCAGGTCCGCGGCGACGAAGCGGTCCACCATGGGCACGAGGTAGGTCCAGGGCCGCCACAGTGCGCGGCTTTCGTGGGTTTCGGCCACCAGCACGCCTTCGGGCAGGTTGCCGCTGGTCGCGTCGTACCAGCTGTATTCGTTGGAGATCGACGTCGCCAGCATCGCCGCCCCCGCCCCCACGGGGATCAGCCATTTCGGCACCCGCCCGCCGGTTGCGCGGGCCAGCAGCATGACGACACCCGCGCCCGCCACCCCCGCGACGATGACCGCGATCAGTTCCCAGAACATGTGCCCCCCTCCCAAGGTTGCTGTCAGCCCGGCATGCCGCGCCCGTGGCCCATCGCCGATTGCATCGACTTGATCACCACGAAGGCATCCCGCAGATGACTTCGTTCAAAGTCCGAAAGATCGGCCGGGGCAAGATAATTGTCGGGCTTGTCGCCGCGTTTGACCAGCCTTGCCTGATGCTCGAGCCGGATTTCCGCGATCAGGTCGTAGGCGTCGATCAGATCCTGACCGCCGCGCCCGGAGAGGCTGCCCGCGGCGATGGCCGCATCGAGGCGCGCGCGCGTGTTGACGGCGGGCAACCGCCCCTGCAAGGCGTGAATGCGCGCGAGATCCACCACCGGCACCACGCCGTTGTGCTTGAGATCGAGGCTGTTCTTGTGCTCGCCGGTGCGGATCGTCGCGAAACCGCGCAGCAGCCCGAGCGGCGGCGTGTGCTTGAGCGAATTGGCGATCATGTGGGACACGAAGATGGAATTCCTCGAGGCGGCCTCGAGCGTCTCGGCCTGGAGGTCCGCGAACAGGGAGACCGTGCCGCCGATGGGACGCAGGTCGAACATCACCGAGGCGAGCATCTGCGCCTCGGGATCGGGGCGGGTGATCCAGCGGGCAAAGTACTGACGCCAGGTGCCGACGCGCTGGCACCAGCGCGGATTGGTCGCCATCATGTCGCCGGGGCAGTGGAAATAGCCCGCCTCGTCGAGCCCGTCACAGACGTATTTCGCCAGCCGCGCGAAATAGGCGAGGTCGTCGTCGGTGGCGGCATTGTCGATGAACAGGCAGTTGTCCTGATCGGACACGCCGGTCTGTTCCTGCCGTCCCTGGGACCCGCAGGCCAGCCAGAGCCACGGCACCGGGGCGGGGCCGAACCTGGCCTCGGCCAGCGCGAGCAGGCGGCGGGTGACGGTGTCGGCAACATCGGTGATGAGCCGGGTCACCACCTCGTGCCGGTTGCCGCCCGCGACGAGCTGGACCAGAAGCTGCGGGATCCGCTCGGTGACGCGGGCCATCTCTGCCGGCGTGGCCGCCCCGGCGATTTCCGCGACGAGCCCCGCGCTGCTCACGGCCTGGAAGCGGGTGAGGTCGGTCTGCGTGACCATGCCGACCAGCCTGCCGCCCTCGGTGACGGGAACGTGGCCGATGTGGCGCTCCATCATCATGTGCAGCACATCCGATCCGATCGCCGACGGCGGCAGGGACAGCGGGTCGGCCGTCATCACCCGCGACACCGGCGTGTCGTAGGGCAGGCCGTCGGCCACCACCTTGCCCGACACGTCGCGCAGGGTGAGGATGCCCTTTAGCGCCGCGCCCTCCGTGATGCAGACCGAGGAGACGCGGTGCGCGGCCATGACCTGCGCGGCCTCCTGCACGGTTGCATCGGCGCTCAGGGTCAGCAGGCGGGTCGTCATCAGGGTTTCGACCCGCGATCGTGCCAGGTCGGACCGCTGCGGGCGGGCGGCTCGGGAGCGGTCGAAGAACCGCGCGGCCGCCGCGTGATCGCGCACCAGCGCGTCGAAGGCATAGACGGGCAGCAGGAGGAGGACGGTCTCTTCCAGCGTGCGCGCGGAAGTGGCCGCGAGACCGTCGCGCGTCAGGCCGCGTTCGCCGAAGCTGTTGCGGGGACCGAGCAGGGAGACGACGACACCGTTGCCGTCGCGGATCTCGACCTGTCCGGATTGCACGACATGCAGACCTTCGAGCGGGGCGCCGATGTCGTAGACCGCCGCGCCCGCGGGAAGGGTGCGCACGACGAACTGCGGAACCAGCGTGTCCAGCGCCTCGTCGTCGAGCGCGTCGTAGGGGTGCATGGAGGTGAGAAAGCGGCGGAGATCTTCAGGCGCTGTCGGCATCTCGGACTCCGGCATGTGTCTCGAAGAAAATCCCGCCCCGGCACGTGCGGAGGCGGGATCGGGGGGGCGGGGCGGGCCGGGAGGATGGCCCGCCCCGAAGTTTCAGTGGTCCTGCGCCGCACTCGCGCCGCGGGGCACGCGGACGCTTTCGACCAGCTCCGAGATCTCGCGCGGGATCGGTTTGGTCATCGCGGAGACGGTGAAGGCCACCACGAAGTTGACCAGCGCCCCGACCGCCCCGAAGGAGGTCGACTTGACCGTTCCGAGCAGCGGGTCGGCATCGGTGAAGGAGTTGGTGTCGGGAATGAACATCCAGCCCTTGTGCAGGAAGATGTAGACCAGCGTCACCACCAGACCCGAGATCATGCCCGCCACGGCGCCCTTGTTGTTCACCTTGGTGAAGATGCCCATCATCAGGACCGGGAAGATCGAGGCCGCGGCCAGTCCGAAGGCCAGCGCCACGGTCTGCGCGGCAAATCCCGGGGGATTGAGGCCGAGCCAGGTCGCGACGGCGATGGCGACCGCCATGGCGATCCGTGCCGAGAGCAGTTCGCCCTTTTCCGAGATGCCGGGGTTGATCTGACCCTTGATGAGGTCATGGCTGACGGCCGAGGAAATGGCCAGCAGCAGACCGGCGGCGGTGGAGAGCGCGGCGGCCAGACCGCCGGCGGCCACCAGGCCGATGACCCAACCGGGCAGGTTGGCGATTTCCGGGTTGGCGAGAACCAGGATGTCGTTGTTGAAGTTGGTCAGCTCGTTGCCGGTCCAGCCTTCCGCGGCGGCCTTTTCCTGCATCGCCGGGGACTTTTCGTTGTAGTACTGGATGCGGCCGTCGCCGTTCTTGTCCTCCCAGCCCAGAAGGCCGGTCTGCTGCCAGGTCGCCATCCAGTCGTAGGCGGGATCGCTTTCGATCTGCTCCAGCGACACTGCCTGGCCCGAGGTGCCTTCCGGCCAGAACTGCTGGGTGATGTTGAGGCGCGCCATGGCACCCACGGCAGGGGCCGTGAGGTAGAGCAGCGCGATGAAGACCAGCGCCCAACCGGCGGACCAGCGTGCATCGGCCACCTTGGGGACGGTGAAGAACCGCATGATGACGTGCGGCAGACCGGCCGTCCCGATCATCAGCGACAGGGTGAACAGCACCATGTTCAGCGTATCGCCGTTATGGGCGGTGTATTCGCCGAAGCCCAGTTCGCGCACGATCTGGTCGAGCTTGGCCAGAAGCGGCTCGCCCGAAGCGGTGTCGGTGCCGAACAGACCCAGCCCGGGGATCGGGTTGCCGGTCAGTTGCAGCGAGATGAAGATCGCCGGAATGGTGTAGGCCAGGATCAGCACGACGTATTGCGCGACCTGGGTGTAGGTGACGCCCTTCATGCCGCCGAACACGGCATAGGCAAAGACGATGACGGCACCGATCAGCAGGCCGGTGGTGGCATCGACTTCGAGGAAGCGTCCGAAGGCCACGCCGACGCCGGTCATCTGGCCGATCACGTAGGTGGTCGACGCGATGATGAGGCAGATCACCGCCACGAGGCGCGCGGTCGGCGAATAAAAGCGGTCGCCGATGAACTCGGACACGGTGTATTTGCCGAACTTGCGCAGGTAGGGCGCGAGCAGCAGCGCCAGCAGCACGTAGCCGCCGGTCCAGCCCATGAGATAGGCCGAGTTGTCATAGCCGGTGAAGGCGATGAGGCCCGCCATCGACAGGAAGGACGCAGCGGACATCCAGTCCGCGGCGGTCGCCATGCCGTTGGTGACCGGGTGGACGCCGCGGCCTGCGGCGTAGAATTCCGACGTGGAACCGGCGCGGGCCCAGATCGCGATGCCGATGTAGAGCGCGAAGGACGCGCCCACGAACAGCAGGTTGATGGTAAACTGATCCATGGCGTCTTACTCCTCGTCCACGCCGAATTCTTTGTCGAGCCGGTTCATCCGCCAGGCGTAGAAGAAGATCAGCGCCAGGAAGACCAGGATGCTGCCCTGCTGGGCGAACCAGAACCCGAGATCGGTGCCGCCGACGGCGATGCCCGAAATGGCCGGGCGCAGCAGGATGCCGAATCCGAACGAGCACAGGGCCCAGATGACAAGACTGATGAGAATGAGCCGGATGTTGGCCTTCCAGTAGGCCTCGCCCGACTTGTCCGCGGCATGTGCCGCGTTCGTTGTATGGTCCGCCATGGCGGCTCCCTCCTCTCCTTGAAAAACGCGCCGCCCCCCATGCGGGGGGCGGTTGACGGTTCAGGCCGTCGCCTTGGTCACGATCGCGCCGAGCCCGGCGGCGATGTCGTCGATGGCGCCCATCGCGTCGATGCGGGCGAGCGCGCCTTTCTTCTCGTAGTAGTCGATGAGCGGGGCGGTCTGGGCGTGATACGCGTCCAGACGGGAGGCCACCGTCTCGGCAGTGTCGTCGGCCCGGCGCTTCATCTCCGTGCCGCCGCATTTGTCGCAGACGCCGGCCTCGGCGGGCTGCTTGAAGCTGTCGTGATAGCCCTCGCCGCAGCCGCCGCAGGTGAAGCGGCCGGAAATCCGCGTCACCATTGCCGCGTCGTCGACGTCGAGGCTGATGGCCGCGTCGATCTGCTGGCCGGTCTCGGCCAGCAGCGCATCCAGCGCCTGCGCCTGCACCGTGGTGCGCGGGAAACCGTCGAGAATGACGCCGCGCGCCGTGTCGGGCTCGGCCAGGCGGTCGCGCAGGATGGCGATGACGATGTCGTCGCTGACCAGCCCGCCGGCCTCCATGACGGCCTTGGCCTCCCTGCCCGCCGCGGTGCCGTTGGCGACGGCGGCGCGCAGCAGGTCTCCGGTCGACAGCTGGACAAAGCCGAAGCGGTCTTCGAGCATGCGTGCCTGGGTGCCCTTGCCGGCGCCCGGAGGGCCGAGAAGGATGAGCACGGGCGCGGTGGTGATGGTTTGTCCGTCCATGTCCCTCACCCCTTGTTCGCGCGGTTTTCGATGAGGGTGTCGACGACGGAGGGGTCGGCGAGGGTGGATGTGTCGCCGAGGG
>NZ_JBLXFX010000012.1:0-102546 GCF_048261495.1 Salipiger sp. | reverse complement strand
AAGGACGAAGAGGCCCCGATCTTCCAGGTCGCCGACTTCGGCCTCGTCGCCGACCTCTTCGAAGCGGTGCCGGAGCTGACCAAAAAGCTCTGACCCCGACACCCCGCACACCAAAGGCCCGCCAGTGATGGCGGGCCTTATTCGTTCCGGGGCAGATCTCAGGGATCGTGACGGACCCGGGGCCGGGCCGAGGCCGACCGCAGCCAGGACCAGGCGGGTCCCGCGAAGCACAGCACGCAGCCGACCAGCAGGATCATCGTCAGGGGATCGGTCAGGTAGACCGACATGTCTCCCCGCGCCTGCACGAAGGCCCGGCGGAAATTCACCTCGAGCATCTCTCCCAGGATCAGCGAAAGCACCACTGGCGCCAGCGGGATCTGCAACAGCCGGAAGATGTAGCCGATCACGCCGAAGGCGCACATGACATAGACCGGGAACATCGCGTTTTCCGACGCGTAGGCGCCGACGATGCAGACCAGGAATACGGCGGTCGCGATGACTTGCCGCGGCAGCGCGGTGACGCGTGCCCAGAGCCCGCCTCCGCCGAGACCGACCAGCAACATCAGCGGTGCGCCCACGAAGAGCGAGGCCATGATGGTGTAGGGAATCTCGGGATTGCGGGTGAACAGCAGCGGGCCGGGCTGCAGCCCGTGGATCATCAACGCCCCGATCAGGATCGCCCCGGTGCCCGACCCGGGAATCCCGAGCGCCAGCAGCGGCGCGAGGCTGCCCGACACCGCGGCATTGTTGGCCGCTTCGGAAGACGCGATGCCTTCGAGGCTACCGTTGCCGAAGTCTTCGGGGGTTTTCGAGATTCGCTTGGCAATCCCGTAGGAGGCGAAGGAGGCTATCACCGTCCCTGCCCCCGGAATGACCCCCAACGCGTAACCGATGAGCGAACTGCGCAGGATCGGCGCGCTCAGCCGGCGCAGGGTCGACAGCGGCAGGGTCAGCATCCGGGCAAGGTGTTCCGTCGGTTTCTTTCCGCTTGGCCCTTCGCTGATCATGAACAGCACTTCGGACAACGCATAGAGGCCGAGCAGGACCGGAACCAGAGGCAGACCCTCGAAGAAATCCGGACTGGGGGAAAAGCGCGGCACTCCGGTCTGCACATCCATCCCCACCGTCGCGAGGGCGAGGCCAAGGGTGATCGCCACCAGCCCCTTCACCATCGAGCCTTCCGAGATCAACGCGACCAAGCAAAGCCCGGCCAGCGCCAGCGCCGCGTATTGCGCCGGACCGAACTTGAGCGCCACCTCGGATAGCGGCACGGCGGTCAGCATCAGCAACAGCGCGCTGGTCAGCACCCCGGCAAAGGACGAAATGATGGACACGGCCAGCGCCAGTTCCGCCTTGCCCTTGCGGGTCAACGCATAGCCGTCCCAAGACGTCGGCACGGCCGCGGCCGTGCCGGGCGAATTGAGCAGGATCGCGGTGATCGCCCCGCCGTACTCCGCCGCCATGTAAAGCGCGATGAGCATCACCAGCGCGGACCGGGGGTCCATCCCGTAGGTGAAGGGGATCAGCAGGGCGATCCCGAGAGACGGCCCGAGGCCGGGCACCGCGCCGATGAAGTACCCGATGATCAGGCCGATCACCAAGGCAATCCAGATGCCGAGGGTTCCGAAAGAGCCGAATCCGGCGATGACAGCGTCCATGGGAAAAGTCCTTCAGGGGAGCGGGACGTCGAGACCGTAGGCGAAAGCGGCGTAAACGCCGGCCGCCAGCGCCACGGGCACGATGATGAGTTGCATGACCCGGCGCTCGCCGCCGAGCCACAGCATCGCGAGGCCGAGCGGCACGAGCGAGGCGACGGCGCCGATCCTGTCGAAAAGGACCGCGCCGAGCATCAGCAGCAGCGCCGCCGCAAAGACCTGCGGATAGCGATTGATGATCACCGTGTCCTGAGGCGTGCCACGGATCATCCCCAGCAACGGGCCGACCGCCAGTCCGAGCGACCCGAGGACACCGAAGACGGCGACCATCAGGGGAAAGGCCCCCGGCCCGACGTCGTCGTTCGTGTAGGGTGCCGGGATCCGCAGCGCCGCAATCGTGTAGGCGACGAAGGCGGCCAGTATGGCCGCCGCCACCACCAGATCGGGAAGCCTTGTCCGGACCTCCAGCGTTATGCCGTTCCGGGGCTCCCCGCTCGGGGCATGCGCCTCCGGTTTCAGGGCTTTATCGCTCATGTCTGCAGCCTTTGGTTTCGGGTTTGACCAGAAGGACGGGCCGAGGATCGTGCGGCGTACCGATGGCTCGGGACGCCGCACGATCACCGATACCCTTACCGGTATCACTTGGCGGGCAGGATGCCGGCCTCTATCATCGCGGTCTCGGCAAGTCCCTTGAGATCCGTCGCCATCTTGTCGAACTCCGCAGGCCGTACACGGGACGGTGTAAAGCCGCGTGTTTCGACGTATTTCTGGTAGCGGTCGCTTTCGGTGGCTTCGATCAGCACATCCGCAATGCGGTTACGAAGATCGTCCGGAATTCCCGCGGGGCCGTAGATGCCGCGATACATCTGCCAGTCTCCGAACACATCGTAGCCCATGTCCTGTACAGTTTTCACACCGGGATAGGCGGGCAGGCTCTCGGGCCCGATCACCGCCAGCGCGCGCATCCGACCGCTGTCCACGAATTCGCGCGCCGTACTCGGCAGGGCGATCGCGGCTTCGGCGTGCCCGCCGAGGGCCGCGGTCATCGCCTCGCTGGAGGTCTGGTGGCTGACCCAGCTGAACGGAACCCCGGCGCCCTTTACCGACAGGATCGCACCGATGCTTGCCGCGGAGTTGACCGCCCCCGCCCCGGCCAGGACCAGCGGTTCGCCTCGTGCGGCAACCGCGTCGTGAAGCTGCTCGAAGGTTTGGAACGGGCTGTCGGCATTGACGACCAGCAGGTGGGATTCCGTCTGAAGGCCGACGATGTTGGAAAAGTCGCTCTCGTCGAAGGTTCCCTTCAACGAGGTCATCATGTTGGTCAGATGGGTCAGCGTCACCGCCCCGAGGGTGTAGCCGTCGGGTTTGGCCGCGGCGATGGCGCTCATCTGGGTGGCGCCGTTTCCGCCGGGCCGGTTGATCACGACGAATTCCTGCCCTGTGATCTCCTTGGCGCCTTCGGCCAGTTCCCGCAACAGGATGTCTGTCGCGCCTCCGGGCGAATTGTTGGAAATCAGTTCGACCGTGTGATCCGGCCAACTCGCGGCATCCTGTGCCCTGGCGCCCGCGCTGCCCAGGGTGGTCGCGACTATCGCGACACCCAGGACGACGGCGTTTCTGAAATGGCTGTCATGTTTCACGACACGTTTCTCCTCTTCCCGTGATCGGGGGCAATTGGTGCAATAAGCGTGCCATGCTGCTCAACCCGCAAAAAAGCGGCCGGATCGGGAAAATGTGACGGATGGGGCCGGACGCCGGGGCGCCACGGCCCCGGTCATCCGGGGCCGGGACGCACGGAAGCGTCCCTGTCCCCGTCGTGGCGGGCGACGTCCCGGTCAGACCGTCATGTGCCGTTCGAAGAACGATTGCAGCTTGTCCCAAGGGATCAGGTCGACCTTGTCGTAGAGATCGACGTGACCGGCACCTGCGACGACATGCAGTTCCTTTGGCTCTGAAGCGCTCTCGAACGCCTGCTCGCTGAAGAACAGCGAATGCGCGTTTTCTCCCGCTATCAACAGGACCGGGCGCGGAGAGATCCGGTCGAGGTGATCGAACGGGTGGAAATGCAGGTACGAGGGATCTCCGGATACGGCCATCGCGGTCGTCGCACGGGGATGCGCGCCACGCGCCGTCCGGTAGTAGTCGAAGAACTCCCGCGTGATCGGATCGGTGTCCTCGGTGAGGACATCGGGCAGCGCCCCGTAGCGGACGGGCGCCCCGTCGACCTCGGCCCAGCGTTGCGCGCCGATCTCGGTCAGGCTGCGGATGCGGTCCTCGTCGGTCATCGGCGTGCCGCCCCAGGCCCATTTTGCGCCGCCCATGTCATACATGCTGACCGTGGCGACGGCCCTGATCCGGGTGTCGATCTGCGCGGCGGCGAGGGAATAACCGCCGCTTGCGCAGACCCCTATGACACCGATGCGGTCGCGGTCGACAAAGGCCTGCCGCCCCAGGAAATCGACCCCGGCGCTGAAATCCTCGACCGTGGCTTCCGGGGAGGAGATGAAATGTGGCTGCCCGCCGCTTTCACCGTTGAAGGAGGCGTCATGCGCGATGGTGACAAAGCCGCGCTCCGCCATGGTCTGGGCATAGAGCCCTGCGGTCTGTTCCTTAACCCCGCCATAGGGGTGCCCGACAATCAGCGCAGGGTGGCGCTGCGTCGTGTCGAGGTCCCGCGGCATGTACATGTCGGCGACCAGCTCGATGCCGAGGCGGTTGGCATAGCGAACCTTGCGATGGTCCACGCGGTCGTTCGGGGGAAACACCTTGTCCCAGGTCCCGGTATACTGGGCCGAGGCAGATGTCGCCGCCAATGTCGCGGCAGCCAGACCGGCTCCGGAGAGTTGCAGCACCGTACGGCGGTCGATGCCGCCGGACTTGGGGTTTCGTTCGAGGTCCGTCATTTTCGAAAAGCTCCATTTTGAGGATCGGGAAAAGCTTCCGCCCCACGGGTCCGGCGGGGCGGCGTCGTACATCGGGCGGGGGTTCGCCGTCAGTCCAGGGTCAGGCGCAGGAGCCGGTCCGCAGACGGCCCCTCGCCCCGAGGAGAGCGGTTGGTCGTGATGACCCAGAGGTCGGCGCCCACGGCTTCGACATCGCGGTAGCGCTCGCCGGTCGACACCACGGGTTTCAGGGTTCCCGCAGCCTCGTCCACGACAAAGAGGCCCTCCGCGCCCAGGGCTGCGATCAGCAGTTCCGGCCCGGAAAAGGCAGCGCCGGAGGGGGCCCATGTCCTGCGCCCGGAGTGAACCCATGGGGCTGTCATGCCCGCGCGCTGCTCATCGCCTTGAATGATCGGCCAGCCGTAGTTGCCACCCGGCATGATCAGATTGATCTCATCATGCGCCGACTGACCGTGTTCAACGGCATACAATGCTCCGTCCGGGCTCCAG
The DNA here is from genome assembly GCF_048261495.1 of Salipiger sp. GTDB lineage: Bacteria > Pseudomonadota > Alphaproteobacteria > Rhodobacterales > Rhodobacteraceae > Salipiger. The sequence continues at coordinate 97,499 of NZ_JBLXFX010000012.1, read as the reverse complement.
GCGAGCCCCTGCGGATTGCGATGCCCCAGCGACCAGACGGGCGACCCCGCGCGGGGATTGTCCGCAGGGATGGCGCCGTCCGGCGCGATCCTCAGGATCTTGCCGGCCAGGCTCTCCGGGTCCTGCGGCCGCTGGCGGTCCTCCGTCCAGCCCGTCGTGATGTAGAGCATCCCGTCGGGGCCGAAACCGAGCCGACCGCCGTTGTAGAGACGATGGCCGGGAATCCGGTCGATCAGGACGCGGGTTTCCTGCCAGGCTTCGCCGTCGAACCGCGCCGCGATCACCCGGTTGGATGACCCGTCCGCCTCTTCCTCGCTGTGGTAGAAATAGCCGGTTGCGTCCTGAGCAAAGGTCGGGGACAGCGCCATGCCCAGCAGGCCGCGGCCGCCTTCGCGATAGATCGGTCGGGACGTCGAAAGCGGCATGCGGGTCAGATCGCCTTCCACGACGCGCAGAACCGAACCGGCGGCTTCGGTGATGTAGAGGGTCCCACCGTCCCGCGTGATGTCCCACGGGTAATCGAGATCGTTCGACACGACCTCGACCGTCCAGTCCTGCCGATCCGACGCAAGGATCGGGTGGCGTTCGCCGGCGCCGGCCTGTCCCGCCATGGCGAGGGAAAAGAGGCATGTTAGGCTGATGGCGCCCGTGCAGGGTCGGGCGTGTCGGGTCGGCATGGCGAAAGCTCCTCTGATCGGGTCGCGCTCTAAACGCTAAGCATCACGGGACGGCCGGATAATGCGCGATTTTCCGAAGACTTTGCTGAGCATCGCTCATCAATCCCTTTGCAGCCTGCGGCTCGAACCCGCCGAAGCGACCGGTGCGGATGGGGCTGCGCATGACCTCCCGGCGCCATTCATGGGCGATGTTCATCACTGCCATCGGCAGCGCGGTATTCCGCAAGTGCGGCGCGACGCCATCTCGGGGAGCACCCCGTATTTGCGCCGCCTGGCCCGATATCTTTTCCGCCCTGCCCATGGCGCGCGATGTCTTCGAGGCCCGCAACGTGGGCCGATCCCTAGTCGCGGTAGCGCAACGCCTCGATCAGCAGCTTGAAGGCGGGGGAAGCGTGCCGCCGGCTCGGATAGAACAGGTGCAGCCCGCCGAAGGGCTGCGACCAGCCTTCCAGAACGGCTTCGAGCCGGCCCGATGCCAGATGGTCGGCCACGTGGAAATCCGGCATGAACGAGGGCCCGATGCCATCCAGCGTGGCGGCGATCATCGGCCCTATGGCATTGAAAACGAGCTGGCCGGGGGTGTGGATGCGCAGTTCCCGGCCGTCCTTCTCGAATTCCCAGGCATAGAGGCCGCCGTGCGAGGGCAGACGGACGTTGATGCAATTGTGCTCCATGAGATCTTGCGGAACCTGCGGACGGCCGCGGGCCTCCCAATAGGCGGGCGTCGCCACGCAGAGCAGCCGGACGTCGGGGCCGATCCTCCGGGCGACCATCCCCTCCGAGACACGATCGCCGTAGCGCACCCCGGCGTCGAACTGCTCCGAGGCGATATCGGTCAGATTGTAATCGACGATGATCTCGAGCTTCACATCCGGATAGGCCCGGACGACCGGCATCAGCTTGGGCCAGAGCAGGCCCTCGACGGCGAAATCCGGGGCGGTGAGGCGGATGGTGCCCGCCGGGGTGTCCCGCATTTCGGCCAGTCCGCGCAGCTCCGCCTCGATCTGTTCGAGGTTCGGCACCAGGGTCTTGAGCATCCGCTCCCCCGCCGGGGTGGTGGACACGCTCCGAGTCGTGCGGGTGAGCAGCCGCATCCCCAGCTTTTCCTCCAGCGACCGGATGGTGTGGCTGAGCGCGGATTGGGACACGCCGAGCTGACCCGCCGCCCGCGTGAAGCTGCGTTCGCGCGCGACGGCCGCAAAGGCGATCAGGTCGGTGATGTGGTCCCGCAGCATTTTTCGTTATCTCTTGCAAATTGCACGGGCAAGCAACGCCCGTCGTCCCAATATATATGGCCCCCCGGGCCTGACTAGTGAATCACGCTCATGACAGACTTCGCGTGGCGAATATTGTTTGCGGCCGGTCTCCGGTTACCTGCTTCACCAGCGCGGCGGCGCCCGAGTGCCGGTATGGCAAAGTCTCCGGCCTGCCTGCCTGACAATCGACCGCGCCCTGTTTGCTGCCGTCCGGGGAGGAGGGGCAGCCTAGGGGTGCCATGCCAATCAAGAGGACCATCATGAACACCTCCTCCACCCTCGACCTGCGGCCGACAAACGGCCAGGGCGCGGTTCTGTCCATGTCACTCTGCGTCGCGTTGCTGATCGCGTCGGAGTTCATGCCCGTGAGCTTGCTGACCCCGATTGCCGAAAGCCTGCAGGCCAGCGACGGCCAGACCGGACAGGCCGTCTCCATCAGCGGCTTCTTCGCGGTGGCGGCCAGCCTGCTGGTGTCGACCGCCGCCGGACGGCTGAACCGCAAATCGGTTCTCCTGACGATGACCGCTCTGATGCTGGTGTCGCTGGTGATGATCGCGGCGGCGCCGAACTTCGTCGTGCTGATGATCGCGCGGGCCCTTCTGGGTGTTTCCATCGGCGGCTTCTGGTCGCTGTCGACGGCCGTCATCATGCGGTTGGTGCCTGCCGACCGGGTATCCGGCGCGCTCGCGATGATGTTCGCGGGACAGGCCACCGCCGCGGCCTTTGCCGCACCCGTCGGTAGCTACCTCGGCGAGGTGATCGGCTGGCGCGGCGTGTTCTGGCTGCTGGTGCCGATCGTCGCGGCAAACCTCCTGTGGCAGGCCGTCGCGCTGCCCTCGCTACCCGCGCGGGAAAGCCAGAGTCTGCGCTCCATATGGCGGGTGCTACGCCGCCCCTACATGACCCGCGCTCTGATCGCGGTGCTTTTCACCTTCTCCGGGGCCTTCGCAATGTTCACCTACCTGCGTCCGTTCCTCGAGACAGTCTCGGAGGTCGGGGTGCAGATGTTGTCGATGATGCTGCTGGTGCTGGGCTGTGCCGGGTTCGCCGGCACCTTCCTCGGGGGGCGGCTGACCAACGGGCACGTCATGACCCTGCTGCGCTGCCTTCCGCTGGCCATGGCGGCGGCGACGCTGGCCCTTCTGGGTTTCGGCCATGTGCTGAGCCTCGTCGCGATCCTGCTCGCGGTCTGGGGTGCGATCAACACCGCCTTGCCGATCAGCTGGATGGGCTGGGTCACGCAGGAGGTGGGCGATGCGCCGGAGGCCGCCGGCGGTCTGATGGTAGGCGCGATACAGCTCGCCATCCTGCTCGGGGCCACCATCGGCGGGACGCTGCTGGACAATCTCGGGATCTCGGCCACCTTTTTCTGCAGCGCCGGGTTGCTGACGGTTGCCGGGATGATCGTCGGCTCGGGCCGGGCCCTGCGGGCCGAAGCCTAGGCCCTGATCGATCAGGGCCGCAGCTAACCGATGAAGACGCACGACCGCTCCGCCAAAGAACTGGCTCCGGCCCTCCGAATTTGCTCGTGCAAAGTGGAGAGCACCAACCGAGGAAGCAGGAGGTGTTCTTATGTGACACGGGGAGAGACCGGCGCCTAAGTTTCGACGAGAAGCGGTGTGGCGGGCGCAAACCAGCGGTCGGACGAGGCGGGAAATCGCTGAGGACCCGGGCAGGGTGCATCGACGCTGTCGCGATTGTTGGCCAAGCACATGATCTGAGCCGAGGGATACGGTTCACGATCTGCATGCCGAGTTGAAGCGCCCGCGGCGGGAAAATCAGATGCAGAAGCACGAGCGCGTCGCCCGGCTCACCGGCGCGCCCGACCCCGTGTCGAGCCATGCCGCAAGCCGCGTCGCCTCCAACAACGGCAGAGCCCGGTGCATCCCGGCGGCCGAAACCGGTCGCTCCACCGCCCGGCGCCAGCTCAGCGCGGTTTCTCCCGCCGGGCCCGGCAGGTCGCCGGGGCGCAGCAGATGCACCGCGTCGCGAAGGTCCGCCGCCCGCTCCGGACGGCCCGAGAAGGCCACGCAGGCTTCGGCGGCGCGCAGGGCCAGCCTGTCCCTCAACAAGGTCCCGGGAGTCTCGACCCGCGCCAACACCACATGCAGACGGCACAGCGCCGCGCCCGACAGAAAGGCCACATCTTCCAGCGTTTCGCCGCGCGCCTGCGTGACCCGGGCCGGAAAGGCGGCTAGGGTTTCCGTGGTCTCGAGTGGGTCGGCACGATCCGGGGTCATCCCCGCACCCTGCCACGCCACGGCGCTTTCCGCCATATCGAAACGCAAGAACCGCCCCCACCTGCCCGTCCCCATCATGTCCGATAAGTTTGCATTATCGGTTCCTTCGTGCAAGACTCAGCCAAGCCCCCCGATCCGGAGTGGCGGCAGCACCGGGAGACATGGACGATGGCAGAAGTGACCGATCCGGAAGACGAGCGCCACGTCCCCATCGCCCTGCCCTCCCATGTCGCCGGGTCCGGAACGCTCGACCGGCTGGTGGACACCGCCCGCAACTACGCCCGCGCATCCGCTTCGGAAAACACGCTCCGGGCCTATGCGACCGACTGGGCGCAGTTCACCCGCTGGTGCCGCCTGAAGGGCGCCGAGCCGCTGCCGCCCTCGCCCGAGCTGATCGGCCTTTACCTGGCCGACCTCGCCGCGCCGCGGGACAGCGCCAGCGGCCTCTCGGTCAGCACGATCGAGCGGCGCCTCTCGGGCCTCGCCCGCGGCTATGCGCAACGCGGCCTCACCCTCGACCGCAGAAACCGGCACATCGCCACCGTGCTTGCCGGGATCCGGCGCAAGCACGCCCGCCCCCCGGTCCGCAAGGAGGCGATCCTGCCCGAGGATATCCTCGCCATGCTGGCCACCCTGCCCCGCGACCTGCGCGGGCTGCGCGACCGGGCGATGCTGCTGCTCGGCTATGCCGGCGGGCTGCGGCGGTCCGAAATCGTCGGCCTCGACCGGCACAAGGACGATACTCCGGACAGCGGCGGCTGGGTCGAGATCTTCGACAAGGGTGCGCTGCTGACGCTGAATGCCAAGACCGGCTGGCGCGAGGTCGAGGTCGGGCGCGGCTCGTCCGAACAGACCTGCCCGGTGCATGCGCTCGAACAATGGCTGCACTTCGCCCGGATCGACTTCGGCCCGATCTTCGTACGCACCACGCGCGACGGCAGCCGCGCGCTTGAGGCCCGGCTGAACGACCGGCACGTGGCCCGGCTGGTGAAAGACTGCGTGCTGCGCGCCGGCTTGCGCGCCGACCTGCCCGAGGCCGAGCGGCTGGCACTTTACTCCGGCCACTCGCTGCGCGCCGGTCTCGCTTCCTCTGCCGAGGTCGACGAGCGCCACGTGCAGAAGCATCTCGGCCACGCCTCCGCCGAAATGACCCGCCGCTATCAGCGTCGCCGCGACCGCTTTCGCGTCAACCTCACCAAGGCCGCGGGGCTCTGATCCCGCGCGAGCGGTCGGTTGGCCATCGGGACTTCAAATGACCCACTTTCAAGGCCACGGTACGCTGCGCGGGTGGCCCCCCTGCCCCGGTCGCAAACACTGGAAACACCTGGAATATGTCGAGAGCTTTGAGAGAGACAGCTCGGACGGTGATGCGCCTGACAGGGTTTCCCGCCCGTACGGTTGTGGATCGGGAAAGGCGCAACGCTTGTCCGAATGCGGATGGACCGTCTGGAGCGGACTGCGCGACTTGGGATCATCTGATCGACAACGAGGTGCCCGCTGCACCAAGCATGGGGTATGAAGATTCGCGGAAGGACCCTGCTTAGGATTTCAGGGGGTAAGCGGCGAAACCAGGTCATATCGGCTGCCGCGCCGGCACGTCCGGAGATTTATACATATTTTCAAATATTTACACTCATTAAACAAGTCCGGGCCCGAACCCCGTCCGGGTCCGCGCCATCGGCCTGGCAAGAAAATTGTTGTCTGGGGATAAGTTGCGTGTCATGAGTGCTCTAGTCGCAAGGGAGCGAAAATCCCGCGTTTTAGCGACGAAACACAATCGACCCACCAAGAGGTCACGAGGGCAGCATGAACACCACGGCAGATTTCCCGGGCGCGAAGTCCATTGCAGCGTCAATATCCGCGAACGCCGCGCGTCTATCGGATGCCCTCGACCACCATATGCGCAACAGCTTTCAACCCGAAAGCAGAAAGATACTGCGCAAGTTCCACCCGTCCGAGGTCTCCGAGTTGACGGGCATCAGCATGTCGAACCTGAGAACGCGCCATCAGGAAGGTGACTTTCCCGATGTCGAAACGGACTCCCGCGGCAGGCGTCTCTATTCCGCCGAGGAGATCGACCAGATCCGTCAGGTGATGGCGCGGACCGGGCGCAACGGCGACGCGTATCTGCCGGGCCGTCGGCATGGTGACGCGCTTCAGATCATCTCCATCGTGAATTTCAAGGGTGGCTCCAGCAAGACGACGACGGCGATCCACCTTGCGCAGCGCTACGCCCTCAGAGGGTATCGCGTGCTCGCCGTGGACATGGACCCCCAGGCCAGCCTGACGACAATGTTCGGATACCGCCCGGAGATCGAGTTTGCCGAAAGCGGCACGGTCTACGACGCCCTGAAATATGAGGATCCGGTGCCGCTGAGCCAGGTCGTTCGCAAGACCTACTTCCACAACCTCGATCTCGCACCCGCCGGATTGCTGTTGTCGGAATATGAAACCGAAACGGCCTACGCGCTGCAGCACAAGGTCGACCCCCCGTTCACGCAGCGTTTGGCGATTGCACTCGACGAGATCGAAAGCAACTACGACCTGGTGATCATTGATTGCCCGCCGCAGTTGGGCTTCACGACGATGACCGCCCTGCTCGCGTCTACCGGACTTCTGATCACCGTGGTCCCGAGCATGCTGGACGTGGCCTCCATGGCGCAATTCCTCGAGATGGCCGGCGAGACCGTCAGGACCCTGGAAGAAGCGACCGGGCCCATCGATTGGTCGTTCCTCAAATATCTCGTCGCCCGGTTCGAGCCGACCGATGTCCCGCAATCGCAGATGGCGGGTTTTCTCAGGTCGATCCTGCTCGACCAGGTTCTCAACACGCCCATGCTGAAATCCACCGCCATTTCGGATGCCGGGATGACGCAGCAGACGATCTATGAACTGGAACCCAGCCAGGTGGTCAAGAAGACCCTGGACAGGATTCTGGAGAGCGTGAACGGCGTCGCGGATGAGTTTGAACGAACGATCCAGCAGTCGTGGGGGAGGAAGGTCGAGTAATGGCACGCAGAAACCTGTTCCAGCCCCCTCCCCCGCCGGATTCGCCCGATGAAGCGGCTGGCGGCGATCTGAAGCCTCGGTTCCCCAATACCGGGGCCATGAGCGGCGTGAAATCGACCCTGAAGGATCTTTCCAGCAATGCGGTGCGGGAAATCGCCGTCGATCTCATCGAAGAGGACGGGCCGAAAGACCGGCTTTCCTTTTCCGACGCCGATATCGCCACCCTTGCGGCAAGCATCAAGGCTCACGGCCAACAGGTGCCGATCATGGTCCGCCCGCTTGCCGACAAACCGGGTCGTTTCAGGATTGTCTACGGGCGGCGGCGCCTGCGGGCCCTGCAATCGATCGGCATGTCGGCCAGAGCTCTGGTGCGCACCCTGTCGGACGAGGAGGCAATCCTTGCCCAGGGCCAGGAAAACTCGCACCGATTGGACCCGAGCTTCATCGAAAAGGCGTTGTTCGCGGCACAGCTGAGCAACAACGGATACGATCAGCCGGTGATCCTCGACGCACTTGCCATCGACAAGCCCATGCTGTCGCGAATGACCAAGGTCGCCCGCACGATACCCGAGGACGTGATCCAGATGATCGGCTCCGCGCACGGTATCGGTCGCCGACGTTGGGAAGACCTGGCGGACAAGACCAAGGTCAGCAATGCTGACCTCGCTCAGGTGGTCTCGAATTTGGGTCTGGACAGGATCTCCGCTTCGGACGACCGCTTCGAGCGGGTCAGCGACGCCGTTTCGAAAATCGGCCAGCCTGCGAGCCCCGTCAGGGCCGCGGCGCACATGGTCGTTTCAGGCGACGGAAAGACACTTGCAGAAATCAAGGATAGCCCCCGAGCTTTGACGGTGAAGCTGTCCAAGGTCGACGTACCGGAATTCGCTCAATGGATGCGAGACAACGCCGAAGTTGAGTTGAAGCGTCTCTATGAGGCGTGGAAGTCGGACCAACAGTCCGGCTGACATACAGGCGAGCAGAGCAGCAAAAAGGAGCACGAGACACAGCCAGAAAAGAAAGAGCCCCCCAAGGTAATCCCCGGAGAGCCCAATCTGTTCTTAGCACCCTCAGATTTACCAGCTTCTCCGCGACAGTCAACAACAACCGAATCGGTTGAACGGTGATCTGTTGCCTTTTCTTCAGAAATCGGGGGCTTCGGGCCTTTCCCGACCGGTTGTCGTGAAAAATTCATGGCATTTACTCAGACATCCGCCTCCGCAGGAGCGCGGCCAGGAGCTCTGTCGTCCGCGGACAACTCACACCCAGAACGTCACATCATAGTCGACACGTTGCGCCAAGCCGCACCCTTGATGGGCCTGAAAGCGCCCGTCATTGCGACCCTCGACGCGATGCTGTCATGCCTTCCTCCCAAAAGGCAGCACAACACCGTCTTCGCATCCAATGCCACGCTTGCTTTCCGGCGAAACGGGATCTCCGACCGCACGATCAGACGGCATGCCGCCATCCTGCAGGATCTGGGACTTCTCGTTCGTCGTGACAGCTCGAACCGGAAAAGGTTCACACGACACAGTGCAGCCGACGGCACGGCTCTTCGTTTCGGGTTCGACCTCACCCCCCTCTTCCGGCGCTTTCCGGAACTCGCCGAGCTTGCCGCCCGCGCTGTTCGTGAGAACGATCAGATTGCCTACCTCAAGGCCAAGATTCGCGCAGCCGCAAACGACATCCTGCATGCGCGGTGCGACGACGACAAAGCCACCTCGGCCCTGCGCGCCCTTCGCAGGAATCTGTCTATCGAGGATTGCCGCACCCTTCTGAACGGCCTCGACATGGTGGACATGACGATCGAACAACCCGGTGACATGGTCGTGCTCGGGGAAGAAAAAATGTCCGCCAGCGACGGTCAAAATGTCCGGCACCATCATAACTCAAATAAAGAACATATTGATATGGAAGAGCGCGACGAACCAAAAGCTCATTCAACACACAAACCCGTCACACCCCTGAGCGTCATGGAAATCCTGAGCGCATGTCCCCAGGCGGCGCAGTTTTCACCCACACCGGTGAAGACCATGTCCGACGTTGTTGCACACGCACGAACTCTCGCACCCATGCTCGGCATCGACACGAGGAACTACCAGGATGCTCAGGACCGTCTGGGCGCCGAACGGACGGCCTTGACTGTCTGGGCGGTCATGCAATTCCACGAAAAGATCAGAAAGGTCGGCGCCTATTTTCGCTCGATAACGTCGGGAAAGAACAGCGCGGACTTCGTTCCCGAATTGCTCGTGCGACGCCTTTCCCGCTCGCGACCGCAGCTAACCTAGACCGACCAGTTCCCCATGTAGTCACCCACCCAGACAGGAAATTGTCCGCGGACAATTTCCTTCGACCAAGAGAGGCCGAGTGGAAACATCGCGTCTCCTCTCGCACAACGCATAGAATTCGTGGTCACTGAGGACCTCCAGAGAGAAGCAAGGCACCAGAAAGGGATGCCTTGGCCTGAAAACCGCCGCCGTCCATCATGGCGCATGTCGGTACGCGGACGACCTGCGGGAATACAGCAGAGACCAAGCCTGTGGACAAACGTCAGACGGGCAGGGGGCCAAGTAAGTTCAGGTTCGCCGGGCACAAGGGGGAGCCGTACGTCGGGCAAACGAGAGGGTGCAGGATTGCGTCCGAGACCGAGCAACTTCACGAAAACAGCGTCCGGTTGCCCGAACAACTTCGCCGCTACGATTTGCCGGCACTCGATGGCAGAGTAGGGCAGGGGGCGTGTGAAGAAGTAGCTGGCTCCGGGATCCACCAGGGATGCCGCCCTTCCCTGCTTCATCACGCTTCATTGCCGCGTGATAGAGCGACAGTGGTGGTCGCAAAGTGGTTTGGGCCATTTGACGACCGCAAGCAGCGTTGGAGAGATCAATTTCGGCATTGTTCCTTCGGGACGCTCATTCGCTCTTCCGACAACAGTAGCAGCCCGCTCACGCCGTTCACGAATAGACCCGCAGCCCGGGAACGCGCTGCTGATTTGTCTGGTGATCTTCGTCCGCAGGCGCATCGACTGCGCTTCGCAGCAATGATCGCCTCGCGCGTCCCCGCCTGGCCGATCGCCTGGACAGGGTTCATGCGCAGAAGGGGCGAACTGCGTCCCGAATTGAGATTCGGCACCCGAGCGACGCCCAGGCAACAGCAGGGTTTACCGACGACCGATTTTCGACGTATGATCGGATTATCATCATATGATCAGTGAATCATATGGTACAAACGGGAGGATTGAATGACAAACCGCAGGGTATTTCTCGGGGGCATCGCTGCTGCTGGCCTGGCATTGGGCGCAGGCGTGCCTGCCGTCGCACAGGACGCTGCGAAACTTCGTTTTTCGGCCGTGTTCTCGGAACAGGACATCCGCGCCGAGATGATGAAGAAGCTTGCCGCCTCCGTGTCGGACAGTGCCGAGATCGAACTTTTCTACGGCGGCAACCTGTTCAAGCAGACCACCGAGATCATCGCGATCCAGCGCGGCAACCTCGAGATGGGCAATATCGCTCCCCAGGATATCGCGACGCAGATCAAGGAATTCTCGATCCTGACCTCGGCCTACCTGTTCCGCGACGTCGACCACCTCAACGCCTTCTTCGCGAGTGACGCGGGCGCAGAGATGGTCGCGCTCGCCGAAGAGCGGCTCGGAATCCACATCCTCGGGCCGACCTACTTCGGCACGCGGCAGGTCGGGCTGCGCATCGACAAGGAAATCAACACCCCCGCAGACATGTCCGGCGTGAAGCTGCGGATGCCCGGCGGAGACGCCTGGCAGTTCCTCGGCACGGCGCTTGGCGCGAACCCGACCCCGATGGCCTATGCCGAGGTCTACACCGGCCTGCAGACCGGCGCGATCGACGGTCAGGACAACCCGCTGCCGAACGTCGAGAACATGAAGTTCTACGAGGTCATGGACCAGATCGTCATGACCTCGCACCTTGTCGGCTATGACCTTCTGGTGATCTCGGCCAAGGTCTGGAACGGATTCACCGACGCGCAGCGCGCGGCTTTCCAGGCCGCCGCCGACGAGGCGATCGCCTGGAGCGCCGAGCAGCACCTTGCCCGCGAGACCGAACTCGCCGAGTTCTTCCAGGAGAAGGGCCTGAAGATCTCGACCCCCGACGTCGATGCCTTCCGCAGCCACGCGCAACAGATGTACCTCGACTCCGAACTCTCGGCCGACTGGCCCGAGGGGATGCTCGAGCGTATCAACAGCCTCTGATCGGCTGTCATCCTCCATGGCCGCATCCCCGGGGGGTGCGGCGCCCGAAAGGTGGGACCCTTGGATAGACTGATCAGGACAGGGCTCTGGCTGCGGCGCAGGGCCGAGAACATTGCGGCCCTGATGCTGGCGGTAATGTTCGTCGCCTTCATCGTGCAGGTGGTGTTCCGCTACCTGCTGAACCTGCCCGGCGGCGGCGCGTCGGAGCTGACCATCATCATGTGGCTCTGGCTGGTGCTCTGGGGGGCTTCCTTCGTGCTGACCGAACGCGAGGAAATCCGCTTCGATTTCCTGATCTCAAGCGTCGGTCCAAAGGTGCGGCGGGTCATGAGCCTTCTCGCCTGCGCCGCACTTCTGTTTCTCTACGGATATTCGCTGCCGGCGGTCTGGGACTTCGTGACCTTCATGAAGATCCAGGAGACCTCCTATCTCGATATCCGTTATGACCTGGTGTTCTCGATCTACGTGATCTTCGCGGTGGCGACACTGCTGCGCTACGCCTGGTTGATGGTGGCCACGCTGCGGGGGCGCGACGCCGGCGGCGCGCGGACCGGCGGTGGGGAGAGGGAGCCATGATCGACCCGTTCACCGCCTCCGTCCTGTCCATCGTGCTGCTGGCGCTGCTGGGGCTGCCGGTGGGCCATGCCATGATCGCCTCGTCGATCCTCTATCTGATGCTCGCCGGGCAGGACATGGGCATTGCCGCCGAGCAGCTGCTCAACGGCATGTTCTCGAGCTACATCCTGCTGGCGGTGCCGCTGTTCATCCTGGCTGCAGAGCTGATGAATTCGGGAAGCATCACGCTGCGGCTGCTGGCCTTCTGCAACGCGTTCATCGGGCGGTTTCCGGGGGGCCTGGCGCTGGTCAACGTGGCGCAGTCGATCATCTTTGCCGGCATGTCCGGCTCTGCCATCGCCGATGCGGCCGGGTCGGGGAAGATGATGCAGCGCATGATGACCGAGGGCGGCAAGTATCCCCCGGCCTTCGCCGCGGCGCTGACCGCCTCGACCGCGGTGATCGGGCCGATCATCCCGCCGTCGATCCCCATGGTCATCTACGCGCTCGTGTCGGATGCCTCCATCGGCTACCTGTTCCTTGCGGGCGTGGTGCCGGGCATCCTCATGGGACTGGTTCAGGCGGGCATCATCGTCGCAAGCGCGCGGCGCCGCGCCTTCCCGGTGGAGCGGCCGGTGCCCCTGCGGGAGCTGCCCGGCATCACCCTCGAGGCGCTGCCCGCGCTGATGATGCCCGTGGTGCTGCTCGGCGGCATCTACGGGGGCGTGACCACCCCGACCGAGGCGGCGGCGGTCGCCGCGCTCTATGCGCTGCTGGTCTCGGCCATCCTCTATCGCAGCGTCTCGGTCGCCTCTGTCTACGGTTCGGTGCTGTCGAGCGCCCGCACGACGGCTTCGATCGGCATGCTCATTGCCGGGGCGCTGGTGTTCAACTACGTGGTCACGGTCGAAAACATTCCCGCCTCGCTCAGTGCCTGGCTGGCCGGGTTCGACCTGACGCCCATCGCGTTCCTGTTGATGGTCAACGTGATCCTGCTGATCCTCGGCTGCCTGCTCGAGGGAACGACGATCCTGCTGGTCATCGTGCCGGTCTTCATCCCGACCGCGAATGCGCTCGGCATCGACCTCGTGCACTTCGGCATCGTCTGCGTGGTCAACATCATGCTGGGCCTGATCACGCCGCCCTACGGTCTGCTGCTCTTCGTGATGACCACCATCTCGGGCTGCCCCCTGAGCAGGATCATCCGCGAGATCCTGCCCTTCCTCCTGGCGCTTATCGTGGCGCTGGCGCTCATCACGCTGGTCCCGGACCTGTCGCTCTGGTTGCCGCGCCTCTTCGGATACAATGGATAAGTGAAGATGACAAAACCGGTCTATGTCCTGAACGGCCCGAACCTGAACCGCCTCGGCAAGCGCGAGCCGGAGATCTACGGGACCGTCACCCTCGCCGAGGTCGAGGAGATCTGTGCGAGGGCCGCGGGCGACACCGGGGTGGTCTTTCGCCAGACCAACTCGGAAGAGCGGATGATCGACTGGATCCACGAGGCGATCGACGACTCCTGCGCGCTGCTGATCAACCCCGCCGCCTTCACCTTCTATTCGATGGCGATCATGGACGCGCTGAAGATGTATTCGCATCCGCTGATCGAGTTTCACATCACCAACATCCACAGGCGCGAGAAGATGTATCATCACTCGCTGGTCTCGGGCGTGGCGACGGCGGTCATGGCGGGGACCGGACCACGCGGCTACGGCCACGCGGTAAGGCTTCTGCTGGAAATGGTCGCAGAGGGGCAGGCGGCCTGACCCTTAGGCGGGGATCTTTCCGCTCGAGATGATGTGTTCCATTCCGGCCGTGACATGAGAGGTCAGAAGGGCAACCGCGGCGTCGGCGTCGCGACCGACCACGAGGTCGCGCAGCCGTGCATGTTCATCGGCGGCCGGGCGTCCGCGGAAATCGAGCACGTTGAGGTGGTAGCGCATGTAGCGGCCGAAGATGTTGGAATGGGTGGCGTTGAGAACGGGCCTGTCGCAGGCCATCACCGTGGCGTGGTGGAAGTCCCAGTCATACTGCACCCATTGCATCACGAGCGCCTCGTCGCCCCCGATCAGCCGGCTTTCGACCGAATGCAGCTTGTGATGGCACGAGACGACGCGGGCCTCCCAGTCGATCGTGCCGACCGCGATGGAGCGCCTCAGGGCGTGGCACTCCAGCAGCAGGCGCATTTCGCACACATCGCGCAGGTCGGACTGGCTGATCTGCGCGACACCGAAGCCGCGATTGCCCTCGGCGACGACGAAGGTCTCGGCCGCAAGCCGGTTCAGGATCTCGCGCAGGGTGCTGACGCTGGCGCCGTAGGTCTCGCGCAGCCGCTCGAGCCGCAGGCGATCCCCCGGCTTCAGCGTGTTGGTGATGATGTCGAAGCGGATCCGGCGCAGTACCTTCTCGGCGATGCTGCCCCCTTCTTCATGCTTCACGAAGATCGTCTCGCTCACGTCGTCCTGTCCTGTCTTCCATTCGGCCCGATGCCGGCGCCCGGCGTCGCAGTTCTGCACAATATCTGATTTCGAAGATGGAATCATACGAAATTGCTCCTGCCATACATGCGCCCGGCCTCTGAACCCAGCGGGTTCGATCATGCACGCGGCACGCCCTGTCGGAACATCTTTGACGGGATGCACGGGCCCGGTTCAGGAATCCCACACGACCCGGAACCCCTGGTGGGTGGTGGTGGTGTCCGGCGAGTTGCCGCTGCGGGCCGCGATGCGATAGCGGTAGCAATAGCTCTTGTGACAGAGGTGCGAGCCACCCTTGAGGAGGCGATAACCCCGGCGCGCGCGGTGTTTCTCACGGGCCGCGCGACGAAGGGAGCGAACGGCAAAGGGCTCGGCGGTCCATTCCCAGACATTGCCCACCATGTTGAAGAGTCCGTATCCGTTCGGCGCATAGGATCGGGCAGGGGCCGTGAACAGGTGTCCGTCAAGACCGAGATTGTCGTGCGGGAACCGGCCCTGCCAGATGTTGCAGGGAAAATGGGCGGTGTCGTCGGGCTCCCTGTCGCCCCAGGGAAAGCGCACGTCGCCAAGACCGCCGCGGGCGGCATGCTCCCATTCCGCTTCGGTCGGAAGCCGACCTCCTGCCCAGCAGGCATAGGCTTGCGCGTCATTCCAAGAGACATGGACCGCCGGGTGAAAGGGGAGGTCCTGAACGGCATCCCCGCCCGCGCCATCGACGTTGCGCCAGTGCGCGCCATCCACCCGCCGCCACCATTCCAACGAGGGCACGCCATCGGTCAGCCCCACGGTGCCCGCAACCTGGGTGTGAAAGACGAAGCTCCAGCCCAGGCGCTCGGCCTCGGTCTCGAAGCCCGTATCCGCGACGAAGGCGGCGAAGTCTGCATTCGTGACGGCGGTTGCACCCATCCGGAACGGCGCCACCCGCTTGTGCCGCAGCGGGCCTTCGCCGTCGTCGGGAATGTGCGGCCAGCGCGTGCCGACCAGGGCCTTGCCTCCCGGGATCTGCACCGCGCCGCCATCGGCGCGCGGAGCATCCGGTGGTTCTATCACCACCGCCGGCGGCAAAGGCGCGCTTTCGGATGACGGTCCGCAACAGGGGCCGGAATGGGGGGCGGGCAGCGTTTTCATGCGATGGTGATCAGGGTCCGTTTGTCGCGGCGCGCGACGCATTCGATGGCATAGGTCAGGATCGCGATCATGCCCCATGTGCCGTAGAACATCAGCCCGCAAAGCAGCACGACATGGCCCGGCACCGGCCCGATCGAGGCCCGTTCGAAAAACTGCTCGGCACTGACCAGCGGTGTCGGATGGATCGAGAGTTTTCCGCAGTAGGCCAGAAGCTGGATCGCAAAAACCCAGGCGTAGTTCTTGCGCAACCGCCGTCCGACGGCTCGGATGAAACTGATGTGAAACTGCGGTCGTTCGTAGTCGTCGGCCAGAAGCTGATCCCAGCACCCGTCGCGACGGCCGCCGGACCCGCGCAGCAGCGGCGCGTAGAAATCCGTCTCCATCAACCGCGCCCGTGCCCGCCAGACGTTGAAATAGCGGTAGCGTCGCGATTCCTGCAGCAGGAATACCCCTACCAGCAAACCGACGAGGACCAGGGGCAGGACGGTCGCTGTCGGGCTGCCGAAAGTGACCGAGAAGGACACTCCCGTCACGACGACTGCCCAGTTGGTGGTGGTGTCGAGTCGGGTCCGCCAGATCGTGCTGCGGTAGACTTCGCCTCGGTAAAGATGCGCCAGCGCACCCATCTCGGCCGAGGTGAAATCCTCACGGGCCGCTTTGGCGGCGGGCGTGACCGGCCCGGCTGCGTGCAGGTTCAGGTCGGATGTGTTCATGTTCACGGAGACTATCTCCCTTGACGTGTGCGAGGCGTTGGATGGGGTGCCGTCGCTTGGGCATCTCGTCCCCGCCAAGGGCCGACCCGGCCGATGGACGGCAATCGGAGTGACCGGATTTCTTGCGGTGGGGCGCGGAACCGCGACTGCCCGGGGCCGGGTTCGCTGCGTCGCTCTTGCGATGAGAGCCGCGCGCAGGCCCTGCGGCCGCCCACGGCCCGATGCGACATCGGATCGAGCCGCCGGCCAGGTGCACCCCGGTTCAGTTCGGCGTGGGTTTCGGCTTTTCATGCGCGGGAACGGCGTGCGGGTCTCTCAGGAAGCCGCTCAACCGCGTTCGATAATCGGCGGCCAACTCCCTGCGACCCGAGGATTCGAGCCGTTCGAGATATCGTTCGGGGTCGGAATACAGAACCGGCCCGCGCGTCAGGTTCTGTTGCATCTTGTCGGGCATGGACCCGGGACGCCCGGCATATTCGAACCACCAGTCTGCCAGATCCGCCTTGAGCGGTGCCGCGAGTTCGGGCCGATCCGGCATGAGGTCTCTGGTCATGTGCGGATCGTCGGCGAGGTCGTAAAGAGCCTCGGGGTCGGCCTTGTACGTGCCCGGATGCAGGGTGCGGATATAGAGCAGGTCGCCCTTGCGCACCGCCCGCTGAAAGGTGTGAACCCCCTGGCTGAGGATCAGGTGATCGCGCCCGGCGAAATCCTCGCCGCGCAGAACCGGCGCGAAGGATTTGCCGTGCCAGCCTTCGGGCGTCGGCAGGCCGAGCATGTCGCAGAGCGTCGGGCCGAAATCGAGGTGATAGAAAAGACCGCCGTGGGACCGCTTCTCCTCGGGCAGGCGATCCGTCACGCCGGGCCATTGCACGATCAGCGGCACCCGCGTGGTGGCCGGGTGGGCATAGGCATGTTCACCGTAAATGCCATGTTCGCCGAAGGCTTCGCCATGATCCGCGGTAAAGACGATGGCCGTCTCTCCGTCGATGCCCAATTCCTCGAGCTTTTCGAGAATCCGGCCGATGTGGTGATCTATATAGGAGATCGCCCCGTCGTACCCGTTGATCAGCTGTTCGAAATCGGCACGACCGGTGATCGCATGCGGTGTGATTTCCGGATCGGGCGAGGGGTCGCCATAGGCCCCGTGAAGATCCTTGGCCGTCGCCGCGCCGTACAGGGTCTGATGCCGTGCGATCGTGTCTTCATCCGGCCATGCGGGCGCGGGCCCGCTGGCGGCGGCGCGGTCGAGCGTTGCCTTGTCGATCTGGTAGTCCCGGTGGGCATCCCAGAAATTCAGCATCAGGAACCACTTGTCGTCCTTGCCGCGCCGATCCAGCCAATCCAGCGCCACATCGGTCACGTCCGCCGCATCCTCGTCGATGCCGAGGGACAGGCTCGGGCGCAGGAACTCCATGAAGTTGCCGTGGAACCAGTAGGCCTGATGCCGTTCGGCAAAGCAGGTCATGCCCACGGTGAGATACCCGCCGGTATTGGCAAGGTGAAAGCCGAGAAAGGGGGCGTTGCCGCGCTGGCTGCGTGACTCGGTCAGGTAGAGATCGCCGTCGTTGCCCTGGTGTCCGATCACCCCGGTCGTGATGCCGAACCTCTGGGTGGTCATTCCGGCGCGGGACGGCATGCAGGGCGTGTCGGAGCTGTGGTATTCGTCGAACCTCACACCCTTGTCGGCAATGGACTGGATGTTCGGGGTGAGCTTCCGCGCATAGCCGTAGGGCGAGGTGTGGTCCGGACGCAGGGAATCGACGTCGATATAGATGATGCGCATGAAGAACCTCTCCTCGGGCCCGCAGTTCCGTATTGCAAAACAAATAGCAACAAATTCGACAATAAACAAACAAATTTTGTTTTAATTTGTTTGTCTGCCGGGGGGCCTAGCGCGCGACCACCACTTCGATGTCGTGGCTGGTCGCGATCGCCGCCATCTCGGAAGGCAGCGGCGCATCGGTGATCAGGACGTCGATGTCTTCGAATCCCATCACTCGGACGGCCGAGGATTTTCCGATCTTGGAACTGTCGATCAACAGAACGCGCGACTTCGCCTGTGCGGCGAGGGTCTTCTTGATCTCGGCGTCCTCGAAGGAATAATCGAACAACCCGTCCGGGGTGATCCCCGCGACCGCGAGGAAGGCGATGTCGAATCTGAAGTCGCGCAGATAGGCGACGGTCTGTGCGCCGACCGTGGACGGATCGGCCCCCGCGATTCGTCCGCAGGGCGCATAGATCTGCATCCGGTTGCCCGCGAGGAGCTGCTGTATCGGTAGAGAGGCACAAACGATGTGAACGGAGTTGTCGTCGATCAGCCTCGCAAGCTCCAAACAGGTCGTTCCGACGTCGATCGCGATGGTCGAGCGCGGTTCGATGCGGCGGACGGCGGTTGCCGCGATCCTTTTCTTTTCGGGCCGGTTCTGCGTGGCGCGGCTTTCGACGCTGGGTTCGATCACCTCGACGGCCTTGCGGCGCAGATCGTCATTGGCATGGGCGCCGCCGTGGGTGCGCACGACCTGGCCTTCGGCGCCCAGCTTGTCCATGTCGCGCCGGATGGTCATTTCGGACACGCCGAGCCGTTCGGCCACGTCGCTGACCGAGGCGTGGCCGTGTTGCTCGACTTCCGCCAGAATGGCCTCCAGGCGGACGGTGGCGGGGATGCGCTTGCTAGTCATTTGTCCAACTCGATTTTGGTGACCTGTGTACATGAAATCTATCAAAACCGAACAGAATTCTCGCATGGTTTCCGATATTGTTCTGCCGTATCACTCCGGTGGCCGCTGCCCGGACCACGGCGCGATGCGTTCGTAGGCGCGGGATGCCTGCAGGACCAGGGCATCGGCATGGCGTGGCCCCACGATCTGCAGGCCGATGGGCAGGCCGTCGCGCGACAGCCCCGCCGGGACGCTGGCCGCAGGGTTGTGAAACACGTTGAACGGAGAGCTGAAGGGCGCCCATTCCATCCAGTCCCATGCGTGCTCGGGGTAGTCCTCGGGCCGCAGCCGGCCGTTGGTGACCGGCAGGCAGGCGACGGTCGGGGTCAGGAGCAGGTCGTGATCGCCGAACCAGCCCACGAGGCGCTGGTAGATCGGGAAGGCCTTCACCTTGTCGAAGAGAAACTCGCCCGAGGTCTGTTCCAGCGCGCCGCGCGCGCAGGCGACGAGCGCGGGGTCGAGGTTGTCGACCTGATCGGCGAGCTTGTGGAACACGATGGCCGCCATGATCGCCTGCCAGTTGCGCTTGGCGATCTCCATGGAGCCGGAAAGATCGAGACCGGCGGGCACCAGTTCGGCGCCAAGCTCCTCGAAGCGCCGGGCCGCCGCCTCGCAGGTGGCCAGCACCTCGGGGTCGATCTTCTCGACGAAGCCGAGGTCGGCGCTCCAGCCGATGCGCATGCCGGTAAGCGGCTTGTCGAGGTGTTCGACATAACGGGGCGCGGGGTCTTCGAGCGAATAGAGATCGCGGTCGTCGGGGCCGGAGCAGACCTCCATCATCAGCGCCGCATCCTCGACCGAGCGGGTCATCGGGCCGTAATGGGTGTGGTGGTTGGTGTTGGGCAGGAGCAGGGGGATGCGGCCGTGCGAGGGCTTCAGCCCGTAGATGCCGCAGAACGAGGCGGGGATGCGGATCGACCCTGCGCCATCGGTGCCCGTGGCCAGCGGCGTCATTCCGGTGGCGACGGCCACCGCAGAGCCGCCTGAGCTGCCGCCGGGATTGCGGCTCCTGTCCCATGGATTGTGGGTCATGCCGTGGATCTTGGACCAGGTGAGTCCCATCCAGGCCATGTCGGGCGTGGTGGTCTTGCCCAGCGGGATCGCGCCGGCCTTCTCCATCCGCTCGATGATGGGCGAGTATCCGGTGGCGACATTGCAGGCGTTCGAGAGCGAACCGACCGTGGTGAGCTGGCCGGGGTAGTCGTCCGAATCCTTGAGCGCGTAGGGCACGCCGTGCAGCGGGCCGCGGAAGTCGCCGCGCATCTGCTCCTCCTCGGCCTCGCGCGCCTTCCTGCGGGCGATGTCGAACATCGGCAGGCAGAAGGCGTTGAGCGCGCCGTCGAGCTTTTCGATCCGGGCGATGCAGGCCTCCGTCACCTCGACCGGGGAGAGGCTCTTGTCGCGGATGCGCCGGGCGATCTCGGCGGCGTCCATCCAGTGCAGTTGCGTGGTCGTCATCGCGTCAGATCCTCTGCCCGGTCAGCGCGTCGAACAGGTGAACGGCCTCCAGCCTCAGGGACACGGGAACCTTTTGTCCGGGCGAGAGCGCAAGCCGCTGCTGCTGGGTGATCTGCACCTCCTGGCCGCCGATGGTGCCGCTCAGGATCGTCTCGTTGCCGGTGGGCTCCACCACGTCGACCGTCATGATCGCCATGCCTTCGCCCTCGGTGATGGTGAAGTGTTCCGGGCGTATGCCGTATTTGGCGGCGCGGCCATCCTCGAGTCCCGTCGCACCTTCGGGGAGGGGCAGGGTGCTGCCGTCGGTCAGCACGAATCGGCCGCCCTGCACCTTGCCTTCCAGCAGGTTGATCGAGGGCGAACCGATGAAGGTGGCGACGAACTCGTTGGCAGGCGCGTCGTAAAGCTCCAGCGGCGCGCCGATCTGTTCGATGTGCCCGCCGCGCATCACCACGATGCGGTCGGCCATGGTCATCGCCTCGATCTGGTCGTGGGTCACGTAGACCGAGGTGGCCCCGAGCCGCTGGTGCAGCGATTTGATCTCGGTCCGCATCCGCACCCGCAGCTTGGCGTCGAGGTTGGAAAGCGGCTCGTCGAAGAGGAACACCTTGGGACTGCGCACGATGGCGCGGCCCATCGCCACGCGCTGGCGCTGGCCGCCCGACAGCTCGCGCGGGAAACGTTCGAGGTAGTCGGTGAGGTTGAGCGTGGCGGCGGCTTCGCGGATGCGTGCGTCGATTTCGGTGACGGGCACCTTGGCCAGTTTCAGGGCAAAGCCCATGTTCTCGGCCACGGTCATGTGCGGGTAGAGCGCGTAGGACTGAAACACCATCGCGATGTCGCGGTCGCGCGGGGCGATGTCGTTGATCACCTCTTCGTCGATGCTCACGGTGCCGCCCGACACGTCTTCGAGCCCGGCGATCATGCGCAGCAGGGTGGACTTGCCGCAGCCGGACGGCCCGACAAGGGCCACGAATTCGCCGTTCCGGATGTCGACGTCGATGCCGTGGATGACCTCGACGGTGCCATAGTTCTTCTTAAGGTTTCGTACGGAGACATTGGCCATGGGATTATCCTTTCACGGCGCCGGCCGTCAGGCCTTTGACGAGGTATTTCTGCAGGAGGAGCACCAGCAGCAGGGTGGGCGCGAGGCCGATCAGGCAGATCGCCATCATGACCGTGAAGAACACGAACTGGTCGGAAACCAGACCGGCCAGGATCACCGGCAGGGTCATGAATTCGGGCTTGGAGGCGATGATCAGCGGGATCAGCAGCTCGTGCCAGGAGATGATGA
This sequence comes from Salipiger sp., assembly GCF_048261495.1. Classification (GTDB taxonomy): domain Bacteria; phylum Pseudomonadota; class Alphaproteobacteria; order Rhodobacterales; family Rhodobacteraceae; genus Salipiger. The sequence continues at coordinate 75,756 of NZ_JBLXFX010000012.1, read as the reverse complement.
AGATGATGACGCCGCAGGCCGCGAGGGCGGGCGTGGAGAGCGGCACGACGATGCGGACATAGGAACCGAAGCGGGTGCAGCCATCGAGCCGGGCGGATTCTTCCAGTTCCTTCGGGAAGGCCTGGAAGTAGGGCACGAGGATGATGATCGCATAGGGCAGCAGCAGCCCGACCTCGGTCATGATGATCCCGGGGATGGTGTTGAGCAGCCCGAGGTTGCGCATCACCACGAAGAGCGGCAGCATCAGCACGATCAGCGGCACCATGCGGCTGATGACCGTCGCGTTCATCAGGTAGCCGGTCCAGCTCAGCTTGAGCCGGGTCACGGTGAGCGCGGTGAGGGTGGCAAGGAGCAGGGTGAGCACGGTCACGCTGCCTGCCACGATCACAGAGTTGAGGAAGGCATTGCGGAACCATGTCACCGAGTTGGGCAGGTAGTCGATGCCCTGAAAGGCCGTGCCCTTGTTCTCGCCGCCCGAGAGGATCAGGCGGAAGTTGTCGAGCGTGTACTCGGCCGGAAGGAGCGCCCAGACATCCTCGTGCAGCGTGCGCTCGGACTGAAGGGCGCCCAGCACGACCGGAACCAGGGGCAGGATCAGGAAGCAGATCACCAGCAGGTTGGCGGCGTACATGAAGAGGCGGTAGCGCAGGGACATTCGCTTCATGATCAGTACTCCACCTTCTTGTAGACGTAGCGGACATAGGCGATGGCGATGACGCCGACGATGATGGCCAGCACATAGGCAGAGGCGGCGCCCACGCCGATGTTGAAGGGCGGGTTGAACGAGGTCTTGTAGGTGTACCAGGCGGCCACCCAGGTATCGTTGCCCGGCCCGCCTTGGGTGATCGCGAAGATCTCGTCGAAGATCATGAAGGCGAAGGTCGTCCGCAGGATCAGCGTAACCGCAAGGATCGGGCGCAGCAGCGGCAGGGTGATGTAACGGAACTTTTCCCAGCGGGTGGCACGGTCAAGCTCCGCCGCCTCGTAAAGCTGATCGGGGATGCCCTGCAGCGCGGCATGATAGAGCAGGATGTTGAAGGGCACGGTGCGCCAGACATAGGCAATGATGATCGCCATGAAGGCCGTCGAGGGATTGCCCAGCCAGATCACCTGCTCCTCGATGAAGCCGAGCTGGTAAAGCAGGCGGTTGAGATAACCGAACTGGGTGTTGAAGATGAAGGCCCAGAGAAAGCCGTTCACGATCGGCGGCACCGCCCAGGGAATGAGGATCAGGAACTTGGTCACCTTCGACAGCCCGATCCGGTGCTCGTTGATGACCAGCGCGATGGCCAGTCCGATCACCACTTCGAGCGACACCGAGATGACGACGAAGAGCGCGGTGTTCCCGAGCGATTTCCAGAACACCGGGTCGGTGAACAGTTCGATGTAGTTGCCGAGCCCGTTGAAACCGTACTCGCCCGACCGCAGCTCGCGCACGCCGACCTCGTGGAACGACAGGTAGCCCGCAAAGAAGATCGGGTAGGCGAGGATGAGGACGAAGCAGATGAGGGTGGGGAGGTTCATCCCCAGCGCAAGCCTCGACGGCGCCAGCTCGCCCCACCTGCGCTTTTTTCTGATGCCCGCTCCGGGTGCGGTGTCCGACTGTCCTGTCATGTGAGCTGTCCAATGTTGCTGGGTTGTCTCTCTGGGCGAGCGGCCCGGCGCCGGCAGTCACGCCGGCACCGGGCGGGGTGAAAGCCCCTCAGCCCTTCGCGGCCATGGCGGCTGCGGTGATGTTGTCGCAGGCGAGGTCCACCGAGATTTCGCCCTTCAGGCAGGCGGTCAGCTCGAGATTGAGCTGCTCGTTCCAGGTGGTGTACCAGGGCTGGGTCACGGCGGGCACGACCTTTTCGTAGTTCACGCCACTGGCAAAGATCTGGTTGACCGCGTCGACGTCCACCCGGTCGGACCAGGCTTCGCGGACCTCGTCGCTCTGGGCGACGGAGGTGAAGCCGGGGTACAGCATCGAGCTTTTCGCAAGACCGAGGGCCTGCGTGTAGACGCCGTCCTGCGTGCGGCCGCCGAGGTATTGCAGCAGCTTCCAGGCCCACTCGCGGTTCCGCGTCGCGTCGGACATCATGTAATACCAGGTGGCCACCAGCGTGGCGCCGTCGCCGGGCATCCCGTGGATCTTGCCCTTGCCGGCAATCGGCGACTGCGCCGGGTCGTTCATCTGGTTCATGAAGTAGTTGTGGAAGGTGCCGAGATAGAGGTGCTTGCCGGTGTTGAACACCTTCACCGCCGGCAGGAACTTGAGGTTCAGCGAATCCGGGTCGGCGATCTCGTGCTTGATGAAGCTGTCCTGGAAATATTGCAGCGTCTCGCGGGCAATCGAACCGGGACCCATCTCGGGGTTCATGTCTTCGTCGAAGATCCGGCCGCCGCGGTTGCAGACCTGGCTGAACCAGGTGCCGGGCAGGGTTTCGAGCCCGGGGCCGCCGACCCAGAGCAGCGGATGGTTCGAGACGCCGTCGGCCTTGGCCTTCAGGCATTGCTCGGTCAGCTCGTCCCAGCTGGCAAAGGGCTTGCCCTCGAAACCGGCCTTGGTGAGCAGCTCGTCGTTATAGGCAAAGGCCCAGGCGATGGAGAGGTAGGGCAGGCCCCAGAGCTTGCCGTCGACCGTGGCGGTGCTGCGCGCCAGCGGGGTCATGTCTGCGATGTAATCCTCGATGCCGGGAAGGCCGTCGAGCGGCGCGGCGACGCCCTGGTCGATGTAGCTGGCCATGGTGGAGAGGATCGACACGAAGACGTCGATATCCTCGCCCGCGGCGAACATGGTGGTCAGCTTGGCGATCTGCGGCTCGATGTTGGGCTCGATCACCCGCTCCACCGGCACGCCCCAGTCGGCTTCGAACCGGGCGGCGATCTCTTCGTAGATGTTGCCGTACTGCCAGACGACGAGGTTGAGCTGGTCGACCTCCGATTCCGGCCGGTCGGCATAGGCGCCCTGTGCAAGGGACAGGCCGGGCATCATGCCGGCGCCCGCGGCCCCGACGGCGGCCAGGGCCTTCAGAAAATTCCTGCGCGCCAAGAGCACGTCATTCAGAGATGTCTTTACCTTCGTCATTTTGCTTTCTCCCCTTCGATGCTGTGCTCCAAGGCCGCATTCTGGTTGCTGTGGATCAAGAGATAGCACAAAAAGATACAACCTAAAACAAAAATGTTGCGTGTTTGTTATTTTATGTTAGATATTGAGCGATGATATCTTTCTTTGCTCAAGGAGTAGCACACGATGATCTTCGATTTCCTGGGAGACAAGAAGCGCGCCGTCGTATCCATGTGCCACATGGGCGCTCTGCCCGGTTCGCCGCTGTACGATTCGAACGGCGGCATCGACAAGCTGATCGACGATGCGGTGTCGGATATCCGCAAGCTGCAGGACGGCGGCGTCGACGCGATCATGTTCGGCAACGAGAATGACCGCCCCTACCTGCTGCAGGCAACGCCCGAATCGATCGCCGCCTACACGGCCATCGTGCAGGCCTGCAAACCCGAGCTCACGGTGCCCTTCGGCGTGAACTACCTGTGGGACCCGACCGCCTCGGTCGCCATCGCCGTGGCTACGCAGGCCAAGTGGGTCCGCGAGATCTTTACCGGCGTATTCGCCTCCGACATGGGAGTCTGGGCCCCCGACGCGGCGCGCCCGGCGCGGCTGAAGCGCGACCTCGACCGCCGCGATCTGAAGCTGTTCTTCAACATCAACGCCGAATTTGCGCATTCGCTCGACCAGCGGCCCATCGAACTGCGCGCCAAGTCGGCGATCTTTTCCTCGATGGCCGATGCCATCCTCGTCTCCGGCCCGATCACCGGCCAGCCGGCGGATGCCTCGGACCTGCGCAAGGTGGCCGAAGCGGTGGGCGACCTGGTGCCCGTCTTCGCCAACACCGGCGTGAACGTCGACAACGTCACCGATGTCATGTCGGTCGCCTCCGGCTGCATCATCGGCTCGCACTTCAAGGTCGACGGCGACACCTGGAACGCCGTGGACGGAGACCGCGTGAAGCGGTTCATGGACAAGGTGAACAGCCTGCGCTGAAGGACGACAAGACCATGAACGACAGGCCGAACATCCTCTGGATCACGACCGACCAACAGCGCTTCGACACCATCGGGGCGCACGGAAACCCGGCGATCAACACGCCGAACCTCGACAGGCTGGCCGCCGGTGGCATGTCGTTCATGCAGACCTACACGCAGGCCCCGATCTGCACGCCGAGTCGCGCCTCGTTCATGACGGGGCGCTACCCGGCGTCGCACCACGTCCATCGGAACGGCAACGATCACTGGCCCGCGGCGGAAAGGATCCTGCCGGCGATCCTGAAGGCGGGGTCGGACTACACCACCGGCCTGATCGGCAAGCACCACCTGTCGCGCTCGGAGAACCGGATCGAACTGATCCCGGAAGACGGCTACGACGTGGCCGAACTGTCGGATTGCTGGCCGATCGGGCGGGATCACGATGTCTGGATGAATGAAACGCGGGGGGTCGAGGACCCTCTGGCGCTCTATCCCGAGCTTCTGTCGAAGTCGCCGCGCGACTATGGTCCGGGGCTGCCGATGGAGGTTCAGCAATCGACCTGGTGGGCCGAGCGGGCGAGCAGGTTCATCGAGGATCATCGCGACGGCCCGTGGTTCCTGAACCTCAACCCCGTCGACCCGCACCCGCCGTTCTTTCCGCCCAAGGAATTTCTCGACCGCTACGATCCCGCGTCGATGCCTCTGCCGCTCTACCGCGACAGCGACGTCGCGCGGCAGGAGGCGTTCCGGGAGATCGACCAGCAATGGAAGAAAATTCAGGACGTGCGGCGCTACGATCCGGCGGAGGACATCGACCAGTCCGGCATCCCGCTGGAGCAGCGCAATCTCTTCGACTTCCCGCCCGACACCTATGACGCGCGGATGGTAAAGGCCTGCTATTACGCGATGATCGAGATGGTCGATGACCGCATCGGCGCCGTTCTGGACGCGCTCGAACGCAGCGGGCAGGCCGAAAACACCATCGTCATCTTCACCTCCGACCACGGCGAGATGATGGGCGACCACGGCATGCTCTACAAGGGGTGCCGCTTTTTCGAGGGCCTCGTCCACGTGCCGCTGATCATCCGCTGGCCGGGCGTTTCCGTGCCCGGAAGCCGGACGGAGGCGCTTGTCGAGTTGATCGACCTCGCCCCGACCATACTGGATGCCGCCGGGGTGGACATTCCCCGCAACATGCAGGGCAGATCGCTCGCCGGGATACTTTCCGGGCAGACGACAACGCACAAACCGCACGTCGTCTGCGAATTCAACGAGGCGCTTGCCGGGATGCCGTATCAGAGCCACGGCACCATGGTCTTCGACGGTCGTTACAAGACCTGCATGTACCACGATGCGGGCAAGGCCGAGATCTTCGATCTTGCCACGGACCCCGGCGAGTTCGACTCGCTCTGGGGGCAGGAGGGCTTTGAAAAAGAGCAGATCCGGCTGATGCAGCAGCACATAGATGCCGTAATGGCCACCTCCGACGCCGGGATCGAACGGACGGGCATGTACTGAACGGGGGCCGGTCGCGCGGCGCGACCGGCCTGCCGCCTCAGGTCATGTAGACGCCGCCGGTCACGTTGATGCCCTGACCTGTCATGAAGCGCGCGCCGTCGGAGGCGAGAAAGACCACCACATCCGCCACGTCTTCGGGGGTTTCGATCCGGCCCAGCGGCGTCTGGTCGATATAGGATCGGAACACCGCCTCGGGCGTGGAGCCCAGAAGCTCGGCTTCCCAGGCAATCTCGCGATCCTGCATCGGGGTCTTCACGAAGCCCGGGCAAACGGCATTCACGCGGATGCCGTCCTTGGCGTGTTCGCGGGCAAGCGCCTGCGTCCAGCCGATCACGGCGAACTTCGAGGCCGAGTAATGTGCCAGAAGGGGGGCGCCCACCTTGGCCGCGAGCGATGCGGTGTTGACGATCACGCCCTTCGTGCCATGCTCGAGGAAATGCCCGACGGCCACCTGGTTGGTGAAGAACACGCCCTTGGCGTTGACGTCGAAGTTGAAATCCCAGTCCGCCTCCGTCAGTTCGAGGGCGCGCTTCATGTTGGAGACGCCGGCATTCGCGTGGACGTGGGTGATCGGCCCGAACCGGTCGCAGGCCTGCGCGAAAGCGGCTTCGATGCTTGCCTTGTCGCGCACGTCGACCCGATGCACACTGGTCGGGGCATCGACGGTCTTTGCGGCCTCCGTGCAGCGATCCGCGTCGAGGTCGCTCATGGCGATGTTGTAGCCGGCGGCAGCAAAGGAGCGCGCGGATGCGAGGCCGATCCCGTTGGCGGCGCCGGTGATGAAGACAGTTCCAGTCATGAGAGATCCTTTTGCAGAGGGCCTTCCGCCGGGATCGGTCTGTGAGACCGTCGCTCCGGCAAGAAGTTTTCCCTTGCGTATTCGCACAAAATAAAACATATTGCAACAAAGTTTGCGTGAACATGTTATATTTGCGCGGTGTGCCACAGAAACTCCGGGAACCTCCATGCGCTACGTCATTGGTCTCGATATCGGGACAACCTCCACGATCGGCATCGTTCTGGATGTCTCGAATTCGAAAGTTCTGGCCACGGCCACCCGTCCCGTGACCCTGCGCTCGCCCAGGCAAGGGTGGGCCGAGGAAGATCCGGAGCAATGGTGGACCAACCTCTGCGAGATCGTGCCCGAGATTCTGGCGGCCTCCGGCATCGACAAGTCCGCCATAGCGGCCATCGGCACGACCGGCATGTTGCCGGCGACGGTCCTGCTGGACGATGGCGGGGCGGTCCTGCGCCCGTCCATCCAGCAAAGCGACGGGCGCACCGGGGCGGAGGTCAGGGAAATCGCCGCCGAGATATCCGAGTCGGCCTTCATCGAACGGGCGGGCAACGGCATCAACCAGCAGCTCGTGGCCAGCCGGATCCGCTGGGTCGAAAAACACGAGCCGGAGGTCTTCGCGCGGATTGCCACCGTCTTCGGTTCCTACGACTACATCAACTGGCGTCTCACCGGGGAACGGGCGGTGGAACAGAACTGGGCGCTCGAGGCAGGGTTCGTCGACGTCACGAAGGACGAACTCGCCGATGACCTGATCGCGCTGGCGCATCTGCGGCGCGACATGATCCCGGACAAGGTGAAGTCGGCCGACATCGTCGGAAAGATCACGGCGGAGGCTGCGCGGCAGACCGGGCTGGCCGAGGGCACGCCCGTCGTGGGCGGCGCGGCGGATCATATCGCATCCGCCTATGCTGCGGGTGTCCTCGGGGCAGGGGACGTTCTGCTCAAGTTCGGCGGCGCGGCCGACATCATGGTCGCAACCGATACTGCCCGCCCCGATCCCCGCATGTTTCTGGACTACCACATTGTTCCGGGCCTCTTCATGCCGAACGGATGCATGTCGACCGGCGGATCGGCCCTGAACTGGTTCATCGCGCAATTCGCCAAGTTCGAAGCCGAGAAGGCGGGCGAGCTGGGCCTCAGCCCGCACCAGTACCTGGATCAGCTTGCATCCGGGACCGGGCCCGGCGCGGACGGCGTTCTGTTCGTACCGTATCTTCTGGGAGAGAAAACGCCGATCCACGATCCCGAGGCGCGCGGCACCATCCTCGGCCTCAGTCTGAACCACGACATCCGGCACCTGTGGCGGGCGTTGCTGGAAGGATACGCCTACGCCTTTCGCCACCACATCGAGGTCTTCAACGAAATGGGCCTGACCACGACGCGGTTCCTCGCCTCCGACGGCGGGTCCAAGTCCCGGCTCTGGATGCAGATCTGCGCGGATGCGCTGCAGGTGCCGATCCGGCTGCTGACGGGGCATCCGGGATCGTGCCTCGGTGCTGCGTGGGTCGCCGCAATGGGGTCCGGGGCGACGGACGACTGGGCCGGAGTCGCGAATTGCGTCAGCTACGGGGAGGAGTTCCTCCCCGATCCGGACCGGAAGGACGGCTATGACGCGGGCTATGCCAGGTTCCGAGCGGCCTATGCCCTGCAAAGGGGAGCGTCGACATGATCAAGGCCGTGGCATGGGACATCGACGGCACGCTGGTCGACAGCGAGCCCTTGCACCTGTTTGCCCTTCAGGACGTCTGCGGCGCGCACGGGGTGGATATTTCCGACCTCTCCGATGCGCATTTCATCGGCGTTCACATCGGCGATGTCTGGCGCGAACTGGCGCCGCGCTTTCCGTCCCGCGTGACATTTGCCGAGTGGTCGCATCAAATCGAGACCGCCTATTCGAACAACCGGGATCGTCTGGTCGAAATCCCCGGTGCCGCCGAAACCGTCGCGCGGCTCGCGGCGCTGGGTGTGAGACAGGTCGCTGTCTCCAACTCCAACCGCCGGGTGGTGGATGCGAACCTCGAGGCGATCGGAATCGCCGATCTGATGGAGTTCACCATCAGCCTCGACGACGTCTGCGAAGGCAAGCCCGATCCCTTTCCCTATCGCCTCGCCTGTTACCGGCTGGGGCTGAGCCCGGACGCGGTTCTCGCCGTCGAAGACAGCGCCACCGGGGTCGCCAGCGCCGAAAGGGCAGGGATGCCGGTTCTGTTCCTTCGGGCCCCGGGGGGTAGGGTCCCGGAGCCGGCACGTGCGATCGACGGACCTCCCGATGTCCTGAAGCTGTTGGCCGAGGCGACGGACACCCGTGCGTCCGCGACACGTCGGCATCGGGATGACCCTGTTGCTCGGATCGACTGATGACCTTGCCGGCTCTTTCCCCGGACGGTGTTGTCCCGAGGCTGTCGTGACGGGAATACCGGGTGCGGTTCAACCATTCGGAACGGCGATGGGCACCTGGATTTCCGCCGCATGCCGATCAGGGTTCGGTGCCATGAACCGGTGGCTCGGGGCATAGGATCAGCGAACCCTTGCCTCGATGCGGCGTCGGTCGGGAAATATCTGCGATGATCTTTCCCGCCGGGAGTGATCACGGCGGCTTTTCGCAGACTTGCCTCCCTCGTCAGAAGATTACCGATCCACAATGCGGTGGTCATGCGCGGGCATACTCCCATGCCCAGATATGAGGAGACCGGGAAGCAAAGGAGACTTCGGTATGGAACGGATGAAGACCTGGATGGCCGGGGCGCTGATCGCGTTTGCGGTTGCCGTGGGCCTGGGGCTCGGGCTCGTCATGATGGGTGTCGCGGTGATCGCGGGCCTTGTCGTCACGCTCGCCGTCCGGCTCGCCGGTCCGCAGATCCTCGCCGAGGCCGAGCGCCGGGAGGCCGACCGGAGGGCCGATGCCGCGCGGCCCGTCAATGCGGAAGCTTCGCCTGCCTGATCCTGCCGGGGCGCCGCGCGGTCGTCCCGCTGTTCGCGGCCTCCCACCTCGGCCCGACGGAGTCCCTCCCGTCGGGCCTTTTTCCGTCAGCTTCCGTCAGCCGGGGAAGGTGACGGTGACCACCAGCCCGGGTCGCGCGTCGTCGAGGGTCAGCGCTGCACCGTGAAGGTCGGAGATGGCCTTGACCAGCGCCAGACCCAGCCCCGAACCGGGGGTGGAGCGGCTGGCCTCGAGCCGCGCGAGGCGGCGCAGGACGTGATCGCGCTGGCCCTCGGGAATGCCGGGGCCGCCGTCGCGCACCATCAGGGTGCGGCCGCTCAGCGAGAGTTCGATCCCGGTGCCCGGCGCATGGCGCAGGGCGTTCTCGATGAGGTTCGCGACCAGCCGCGACAGCAGGTGACGGTCGCCGCGCACCGGCAGCGGCCCCGCCAGCGAGCATGTCAGATGCCCGCCGGCATCCTCGGACGAGGGGGCGTAGATCTCGGCCATGTCTTCCAGCAGGGCGCCGAGGTCCACATGGGTGAAATGCTCGCGCCCCTGGCCGCCCTCGAGCTGCGCGATCTGCAGCAGCGACTGGAAGGTCGCGATGATCTGCGCCGTCTCGGCACTGGCCCGGTCGAGGTGTTCGCGGGCCGGGTCCGGCAGGTTGCTCTCGCCGAGTTGTTCCAGACGCACGGCGACGCGCTGGATCGGGGTCTTGAGATCATGGGCGATGTCGGCGCCGATCTGGCGCAGGGCACCGACCGCGGCTTCCTGCGCTTCGGCCATGCGGTCGAGGTCGCGCGAGATGTCGCCGAGGTCCGTATCTGGATGCGGCGCGCCGACCCGTGCCCCGAGGTCGCCCTCGCTCAGCGCGTGGAGGGTGCTGCGGATCCCGTCGACCCGGGCCGTGGTCCGGCGCACCACGACGATGCCGATGGCGGAGGTCAGCAGCAAAGCGGGCAGCAGGGCAAAGCCGAGGATCGCCACGAAGGTCTCGTGCAGTTCGGACATGCTGTCCCGCCCGACCGCCACCATCAGCCTGCCGGGGCCGAGATCGGCGTGCTGCACGAGATAGCTGTCCGCCACGGGACCGGGCAGGTCGATGTCGTCGTCGCCGACGATGCCGCCGGGCAGGTCCGTCGCGATGTTGGCGATGGTTTCCCCGCCCAGTTCGAGCCGGATCAGCAGGGCGCGCCTGTCCGCCGCCGTGGCGATTTCCGCCGCGCGTTCAAGCCGTTCTTCGGTCTCGGGGATCGTCACGATCTCCTCGATGGTCTGGTCGGCACGCCGGGCGATCTCGGCGCCGAGCGCCTGGTGCATCAGCAGGTAGGCGATGCCGAGCCCGACGGAGATGAACACCGTGAAGACGGCGATCAGCATCACCGACAGGCGCAGGGGGGTGGAGCGCAACCGCCTCATTCCGCAATCCGGTATCCCGAGCCGCGCACGGTTTCGATCAGCGTCACCTCGAAGGGCTTGTCTACCTTGGTCCGGAGCCGGCTCATGTGGCTTTCGACGACGTTGGTCTGCGGGTCGAAATGGATGTCCCAGACCCCTTCGAGCAGCATGGTCCGCGTCTGCACCCGGCCCTTGCGGCGCAGCAGGTGTTCGAGGAGGGCGAATTCGCGCGGTTGCAGGTCGATCGCCTGGCCGCCCCGCGTGACCTTGCGGGTCAGCAGGTTCATCTCGAGATCGCGGGCGCGCAGCACCGTCGGCTCGTCCGAGGGCGGGGGACGGCGGGCCAGCGCCGCGAGGCGGGCGGAGAGCTCGCCGAAGGCGAAGGGCTTGGTCAGGTAGTCGTCGGCCCCGGCGTTCAGCCCGTCGATGCGGTCCTCGACACCGCCGAGCGCGGTCAGCAGCAGCACCGGCACCGGGTTCCTGGACGCGCGCAGGGTGCGCAGGATCGACATTCCGTCGACATCCGGCACCATCCGGTCCAGCACCATCACGTCGTAGCTTCCCGTCATCGCCTGCATCAGCCCGTCGCGGCCGTTGTCGAGCAGGTCGACCACATGGCCCTCGGCGCGAAGGCCGCTGGCGACGTAGTCGCCGGTCGTGGGATCGTCTTCGATGACGAGGATATGCATGGGACCTCCCGAAGATAGGGGCGGCAGGGACCCCTGCCGCCCGAGCGGTTCTAGCGGACGGGACCGCGCCTGTCAGTCGTTGTCCTCGTCATCGTCGGCCTCGCCCTGCTCGTGCCCGCCGTCGTCATCGGTCTCGGTCACCTTGGTCACGGTGCCGCTGGCGGGATCGACGAACCAGGTCTGCATCGCGCTGGAGGCGTCCGCGATCTCGACCTCGTAGCCCCAGCTGCCCTGGTCGTTGTCCTCCCAGCCCGCCGAGATGGCGATGCCGCCGGTTTGCCCCTGCGCGGCATCGACCGCTTGCGTCAGGGTCATGCCGCTTGCCTTGACCGCCTGGATTTCCTCGGCGTCCGACATTTCGGCGGTCTTGTCCGTGCCCGCCCAGGCGGCACCGGCGACGCCGGCGGCGAGGGCCACGGGGATCAGGGTCAGGGGGGTGAAGCGTTTCATGTGTCTTTCTCCTCTGCGGGCCCGGCGGGGTGCCGTGCCTCGTGACAGAGAGATGGAGGGTGTCACTTGGCGGCGCATGACGGCCGCATTGATAATCCGTAATGCCGGACGCGGTAACATTACGGTTTCCCAATCTTGCCGTCAGACGCGCGCAGACCCAGGGCCGCAGACCGTCGTCATCGACCATATCGGTGAGGACCTCATCATGAAACAACTCCTGCTCGCCACCGCGCTGATCGCCACGCCCGTGGCGGTCTTTTCCGGCGTGGAGCATTTCGTCATCGCCGCCGCCGCCGCACCGGCAAAACAGGGCGCGGTGCCGTCGCTCGGCGACACGTCGGCCTTTGCGGCAATCGCGAGCGACACGAAGAAGATCGCGGCGACCGGCGATCTTGTCGCCGCCGAGGCGCGGATCACCGACCTCGAAACCGCCTGGGACCTCGCCGCGAAAGACCTGCGGGCCAAGGCTCCGGAGGCCTGGGGCAATGTCGATGCCGCCGCGGATGCCGTCTTTTCGGCGCTGCGCGCGACATCCCCGGACCCGCTACGGGTCGACGCCGCGCTCGTCGATCTGCAGGCCACCCTGGCCGACCCGGCCCGCTCCGCCACGGCCGCGGACGATGGCGCGGCCCGGAGCCTGAACGGCATCGCCGTGACCGATGCGGCGGGCCATCCGCTGCCCTGCGAGATCATGTTGTCCGACCTGCGCGACGCCCTGTCCGCCGGTCGCGCGCCGGTCGCGGCCGAATCGCAGATCACCGACCTGCAGTCGAGGGCCACCGAGCGCTGCAACGCCGACGACGACCGCCGGGCCGATGCCTTCTCGGCACGGGCCCTTGCCCTTCTCACGCCCGCGCAGGTGATGAAATGACCTCTCTCGACACAGGCCTCGAGCTTCTCGACGGCCACCAGACCAACCCCCGCAACAAGGTGCCCGACGTGACCGCCGCCTTCTGGCTCATCAAGCTGATGGCCGTCACCATGGGCGAGACCGCCGCGGACTACCTGAACGTCAATCTCGGGATGGGGTTGACCACCACTTCGCTCATGATGGCGGTCATCCTGATCGGAACCCTCGCGCTGCAGTTCTCGCGCGAGCGTTACGTGCCCTGGACCTACTGGCTGAACGTGGTGCTGATTTCCGTCGTCGGCACCCTGGTCACCGACAACCTCGTGGACAACCTCGGCGTCGGTCTCGTGACCTGTACGGCGGTCTTCAGCGTGGCGCTGGCCGCCTGCTTCGCGCTCTGGTACGGCGAGGAAGGCACGCTTTCGATCCATGACGTCGACAATCCCGTGCGCGAGGCCTTCTACTGGGTCGCGATCCTCTTCACCTTCGCTCTCGGCACCGCTGCGGGGGATCTTGTCGCAGAGCAGTTCGCGCTCGGCTATCTCGCCTCGGGCATCCTCTTCGGATCGGTGATCGCGAGCCTTGCCCTCGGCTACTTCGCCCTGGGCCTCGACGGGATCCCGGCCTTCTGGCTCGTCTATATCCTGACCCGGCCGCTCGGCGCATCCTTCGGAGACCTGCTGTCGCAGCCGGTGGACTACGGCGGCCTCGGCTTCGGCACCGTCATGACCAGCCTCGGGTTTCTCGCCGTCATCGTCGCCACCGTCGCGGCGATGAGCCTCGGCCTGCGCCGCCGCTGACCTCCGCATTTCGAAATCGGGCGGGCGATCGCGGCAGATCGCCCGCCGCATCCCTGTCCGCCAAGGAACACCCATGAGCACGTTCAGCTCCCAAATTCTTCCCACCCTCGATGCCTTCGGCTTCTGGTCGTACTGGATCATCGGGCTGTCCAGCCTGCTCGAAGGCTGGTGGCTGACCTCCGTCATCGTTCCCGGCACGCTGGTGGTCGACGCGGGAGGCGCGCTGGTGCGCCTCGGCCACATGGATTTCATCGACCTTGCCTGGTTCGTCGGCATCGGCGCGATCCTCGGCGGGGAACTGAGCTGGCACAGCGGGCGCTGGCTCGGGGACCGGGTGCGGCTGCCCCGATCCGCCGCCTTCGCCCGGGCGCAGCAGCTCATCCGCAAGCGGGGCGGGCTCGCGCTGGTGATCGGCCGCTTCTTCGGGCCGGTTGCCGGTTTCGTGCCGCTCGCCGCCGCCCTCGCGGGGATGGAGCGCAGGCGGTTCGTGGTGTGGAACATCGTCAGCGGGCTGGCCTACGCATTGGGGCATGTCACGATCGGCTACGCCGCCGGTGACATCATGGCCCGCCTCGGACCCTACCTGCCGCGCCTGCTGCTGCCGCTGGCGCTGGTGGCGATCCTCGCGCTGGTGACCTGGGCGGTCATCCATCATCTGCGCCGGGGCCTTCCGGCGCTTCGGGCCTGGGGCCGCGCGATCCGCGGACGTCTGGAAACCTGGCCGCCGGTCCTGCGCTTTGCGGCCCGCCACCCGCGCGCCGCAGCGGTCGTCGCGCGGCGCCTCGATCCGGAGCGGGGCCTGCTGACCACGGCCGTCGCCGCCTTGCTGCTCTACTTCTGCGGGGTGTTCGTCGACGGGGCCTTCGACCTTGCCTTCGTGCCCGGCACCGAGGCGCTCGATCAGCGGATCGCCAACCTTGCGCATGCCTTCTGGACGCCGGGCGGGCTGTCGCTCGCGGCTTGGGCGACACAGGCGGGGCATGTGCCGGTCGCCGCGCTGGTCGCGCTCGGGGCGGTGCTCGGACTTGCACTGCGGGGAAACAGGGCGGCTGCCTTCGGACTGGCCACGGCGGTCGTGGGCAACGCCGTGACGGTGACCCTGCTGAAACTCGCCTTCGGCCGCGCGCGCCCCTCGCTGGCCTATATCCTCGAAAGCTCGAACAGCTTCCCCTCGGGGCACGCGGCGATCTCGGTGGCGCTCTACGGCACGCTCGCCATGATGCTCTGGCGCGAAAGGATCATCGGGCCGACCGTCGCGATCACCGCGGGCGTCGTCATGGCGGCGGGGCTGGGGTTCACCCGGCTCTACCTCGTCGAACACTTCCTCTCGGACGTTCTGAACGGCTGGGTGGTCGGCGCGATCTGGATGGTGATCGGCTTTGCGGTCAGCGAAACCGTCCGGCAGGGGGCGGGCAGGGACGGCAGGAGGCACCCCGTCCTGAGCCTGACCGCCGCCGGCACCTGTTTCGCTGCCGCGCTGATGATCGCGGTCCATGCCGATCCGGTGCTCGCGCCGGGAGCCGGCAAAAGCACGGCGGTCTTCGCCAACCTGCCGGGGGCCATCGCCGGCAATGCCTTCCCGCTCGACGTCGTGACCCTTGCGGGCGACCCGCTGCCCCCGGTCAGCCTGGTCTCGACGGGGCTCGGGGTCGACGGGATTGCGGGCAGGCTCGCCGATGGCGGCTGGATCGCGGCGGCGCGGCCCGACGTGGTTTCCGGCCTTGCGGCGCTGGGGCAGGGCATCACGGACAGGCCGCTGGACGCTGCCATGGTGCTTCCGGCCTTCCTCGACACCCGGCCGGCCGACGCGACGCTGCACAGCCCCGCGCGGGACACCGTCCTGCGGCTGTGGGGGGCGGGGCACGACGGCACGGGCGCGCCGGTGGTGGGCTGGGCGCTCGAGACGGCCGAGGGCGCGGACGCACCCGCACCGCGCCCGGCCGAAGCCTCGGCGCTGTCGCTCGCGGGGGCCCGGGGCGGCCGGACCCTGGCCGTCGATGCGACCGGCAAGGCGGTTCGCCTTGTCGAGATCCCTCCGGCCCCCGTCAGACAATGAGGCACCCGCACATGAGACTTTCGGCAATCCTCGCGGCGGTCCTCGTGCCGCTGCTCTTCATCGCCGCGATCGAATCACAGTGGCCGGCCTATGCCGCCTACGAGCTCGGGGTCACGGGCACCGCCTCCGCGACGGAGGGCGCGGCAACACCGCAGGAGGTGATCAATCGTGCCCCGGCGGGGCCGGGCGATGCGCTGACGCTGCTGGCGGTGGGCGACATCGCCAACTGCGACGAAGCGCCCGGCCTTGCCGCCGCCTTTCCGGTCAGCGCCGACCTGCTCGGCATCGCCTCCGCCTTCGAGCCCGCGACCGCCCCGGCCGTGCCGACGGTGCGGCTCACCGCGCGATGGCCGGATGCGCCGATCCTGGCGCTTGGCGATCTCGTCTACAGTTCGGGCAAGCCGGTGGAGTTCTCCGACTGCTTCGATCCGATCTGGAAGGGCAATCGCGGCAGAACCCTGCCCACACCGGGCAATCATGAATACAACTCTCCGGAGGCCTTCGGATACTACCAATACTGGGGGACGCGCGCGGGCCCCGACGATCGCGGCTTCTATGCCGTGCATCACGCCAACTGGCTCATCCTTTCCCTGAACAGCGAAACGGAGGCCGGGCCGGGCTCTCCTCAGGCCGAATGGCTCGCCGGGACGCTGGCTGCGTCCCCGGAGGCCTGCGTCCTCGCGTTCTATCACCGGCCGGCGCATTCGCTGCAGGCGCGGGACGGGCGCGAAAACGCCGTCGCCCTGTTCCGCCAGCTCGAACATGCCGGGGCGAGCGTGGTGCTCAACGGGCACAACCATTTCTACGAACGCACCCTGCCGCTCGGCGCGGATGGCGAGCCGGACATTCAGCACGGGACGGTCGCCCTTACCGTCGGCACCGGAGGGGAAACCTCGGGCGCGCTGCCTGTGGCCCGGACCACCGCCAGAGCCATCTTCGCGCATCCGGGTGTGCTGCGCCTCGACCTCGGGGAGGATGCGTTCGGCTGGTCGTTTCTGGATGCGGCAAGCGGGGCCACGCTGGATGCGGGGCAGGCGCCCTGCAACACCCGCCGCTGACGGGACAGGCGGTTCGCATATACCTTTCATGAGCCCGAGTGGTCGCCGCCTCAACCGGCCTCGGGCGCCCGGGCGAGCCGGCGCCGCAGGGGCAACAGGCCGAAGGCCGAAACGGCGGCAAAGCCCGCCCCCGCAAGGAAGGTGGCGCCGGGCCCGTACACCTCCCAGAGGGCGCCTGCCAGCAGACTCGCGATCAGCAGCGCCACCCCGGTGACGAGGTTGAACATGCCGAAGGCGGTGCCCCGAAGTTCTTCCGGCACGGATTCGGCGACGAGCGCCGCCAGAAGCCCCTGCGTGAAGCCCATGTGCAGCCCCCAGATCAACACGCCGACCGCGATCCCGGCGAGCCCCGGCGCGAGCGCGAGGACCAGGTCGGCCACGATCAGCAGTCCGAGGCCGCTGAGCAGAAGCCCCGTCCGGCCGATGCGGTCGGACAACACCCCGACGGGCCAGGCCGACAGCGCATAGGCGAGGTTCATCCCGACCAGCACCAGCGGCACCAGCATCAGCGGGATGCCCGCGCCCTGTGCCCGCAGGATGAGGAAGGCCTCGCTGAAGCGTGCCAGGGTGAACAGCGTCGCGACCGCGACGACCCACCAGTAGACCGGACCGAGCGATGTCAGCTCGGCGCGCGACAGCGGGTTGCGGACCTTGCGCCGTGCGGCGGGACGCGCGGGTTCGCGCACCACCCATAGCAGCAGCGCGACCGACAGGACGGCGGGGATGACGGCCACCCAGAACACGCTGCGGAAGTCGTTCGCGAACAGCCACATCAGCCCGATCGCCGCGAGCGGGCCGAGGAAGGCGCCGACCGTGTCGAGCGACTGGCGCAGCCCGAAGGCCGCGCCGCGCATCCCCGGGGGCGCGAGGTCGGCAACCAGCGCATCGCGCGGCGCCCCGCGGATGCCCTTGCCGATCCTGTCGATGAACCGCGCCGCGACCACCCAGCCGAGCGAGGCGGCAAGCGGGAACACCGGCTTGGTCACCGCGGCCAGCCCGTAGCCGAACGCGGCCAGTTCCTTGCGCCGTCCGATCCGGTCCGAAAGCGCGCCGGAAAAGACCTTGGTGATCGCGGCGGTGGCCTCGGCGATCCCCTCGATGACGCCGAGCGCCAGGGCCGAGGCGCCGAGCCCGACCGTCAGGTAGACCGGCAGCAGCGCGTGGATCATCTCGGATGAGACATCCATCAGCAGCGACACGAAGCCGAGCGCCCAGATGCCGGCGGGAAGGCGGGACAGAAGCTTCCTGTCCTGAACGTCGGGTGCTGACATGGGTCTGTCCGTCTTGCTGCGCTGCCGCGACGAGACACCGGGACGGAAGGCAGAGGCAATAGGCTTTGCACCCTGATGGACGGATTTGATACCGGCTCCCTTTGCCCGCGCGCCTGCCCATGGCATGCGCCTCCCTTTGCGCGAAACAAGGCCGCGCGACAGCCGAAGCCCCCGACCGGGGCAACACCCGGCCGGAAACTCCGGAAAATCATCCGCGATGCGTGGATTCCCGGGGTATCCTGCCGTTAGTCTGTGCAGGCCCGCTGCGGAACAGGTTCGCCCCGCAGCGGTTCGATGAAAAAGGCGGCGGCACGCAGCCCCGCCGGCCCGCGCAGGAGATTGCATGAAGACCCGACTATTTGCCGCACTGGTGGCCGTGACGGCCGCCGGGGCCGTCCTCGCGCATGAAGGTGTCGAGAACGAGACCGTGCTCGCCCGGATGGAGGGGATGAAGGAACTGGGCCAGGAGCTGAAGACGCTTGGCGCCATGGCCAAGGGCCAGCAGGCCTTCGATGCCGATGCGGCGCAGGCGGCGCTGGACCGGATTGCCGAAGGCGCCGCGCAGATCGCCGGGCAGTTCGAGGCCGAGGTGGTGGTCGAGAAATCCGAAGCCCGTCCCGCGATCTGGCGGAACTGGGAAGACTTCACCGCCAAGGCCGATGCCCTTGCGCAGCGGTCCGCCGCGCTGAGGGTCACGCGGCCCGGCGATCTCGGCCCCGCGCTGCGCGACCTCGGCGGGGCCTGCAAGGCCTGCCACACGGATTATCGCGAGTAGGGCGATCTGCGGCCGGGATCGGCGGGTCATGAGAATGTCTTGACCTTCCCCCTGCTGGAACCCCAAATCATCATGGGACACCGACACCCGCGCAGGGAGGTTCCCATGACCCATGCTCACGATACACAGGCGGCCGCATCCCGAGGTGCGGCCCGCGACATCACCCGCGATCCGGTCTGCGGCATGACCGTCGACCCCGGGGCGGGCAAGCCGTTCCTGGATCACGACGGCCATCGCTACCACTTCTGCTCGGAGGGGTGCCGCGACAGGTTCCGCGCCGATCCTGGCGCCTGGCTCAGCGCCACAGACCCGGTCTGCGGCATGGCGGTCGACCGCGCCACCGCCGCCCATATGATCCGGCACGACGGCGGGAAGGTCTATTTCTGTTCCGGGCGCTGCCGAACGAAATTCGAGGCCGAACCCGAAGCCTATGCCGGTGACCGCCCCGCGCCCGCGCCGATGCCCGAAGGCACGACCTACACCTGCCCGATGCACCCCGAGATCATCCGCGACGCGCCCGGCGACTGCCCCAAGTGCGGCATGGCGCTGGAGCCGATGACCCCTTCGGCGGACAGCGGACCCAACCCCGAGTATCTCGACTTCACGCGCCGGCTCAGGATCACGGCACCGCTGGCGGCGCTGGTCTTCGTGCTGGAGATGGGGGCGCATGTCGGCATCCCCGTCGCCGACCGGATCGGTCACACGCTCTTCGGCTGGCTGCAGTTCGCGCTGGCGACGCCGGTGCTGCTGCTCTGCCTCCCGTTCTTCAAGCGGGGCCGGGCCTCGATCGTCAACCGCTCGCCTAACATGTGGACGCTGATCGCGCTCGGCACCGGGGCCGCCTATGTCTTTTCCGTCGTCTCGCTGTTGGCGCCGGGGCTGTTCCCCGAGGCAATGCGCGACGACATGGGCATGACGCCGGTCTATTTCGAGGCGGCGGCGGTGATCCTCGTTCTGGTGCTGCTCGGGCAGGTCATGGAACTGGCCGCCCGCGAGCGTACGGGCGACGCGATCCGCGCGCTGCTGGACCTTGCGCCCGGGACGGCGCGGCGGGTGACGGACGGGGGCGAGACGGATGTGCCGCTCGATGCTGTCGCTTCGGGCGACATCCTGCGCGTCCGCCCCGGCGAGAGCGTGCCGGTCGACGGCGAGGTGACCGAAGGGCACTCGTCGGTGGACGAGAGCATGATCACCGGCGAACCGGTCCCGGTCGAAAAGACGAAGGGTGCGCCGGTGACGGGCGGCACGCTCAACGGGACCGGCAGCTTCCTGATGCGGGCCGGGAACGTCGGTGCCGAAACCACGCTTTCGCGCATCGTTGCGATGGTCTCCAGGGCGCAGCGGTCGCGCGCGCCGATCCAGGCCATGGCCGACCGGGTTGCGGCCTGGTTCGTTCCCGCGGTCGTGGGCACGGCGGCGCTGGCCTTTCTTGCCTGGGCGGTCTTCGGGCCGACCCCGGTGCTCTCCCATGCCTTCGTCGCGGCGGTCTCGGTGCTGATCATCGCGTGTCCCTGCGCGCTCGGGCTCGCCACGCCGATGTCGATCATGGTGGCGACGGGGCGGGGTGCACAGGCCGGGGTGCTGATCCGCGACGCCGAGGCGCTGGAGCGGTTCTCGAAGGTCGATGTGCTGGTCGTCGACAAGACCGGCACGCTGACCGAGGGCCGGCCGACGCTGACCGATGCAGAGCCTGCGGAAGGCTTCGGGAGGGACGCGCTGCTTGCCTTCGCCGCCGCGCTGGAGCGCGGCTCCGAGCATCCGCTGGCCGAGGCGATCACCACCGGCGCACGCGAGGCCGGCGCGGCGGAGCGCGCGGCGTCGGACTTCGAAGCGGTCACCGGCAAGGGCGTGACCGGTACCGTCGACGGCCGGCGCGTCGCGCTTGGGAACGCCGCCCTGATGGCGGACGAAGGCGTGGACCCCGGCGCGCTGATGGACCGGGCCGGAGACCTGCAGCGCGACGGCAGGACCGCGATGTTCGTCGCCGTGGACGGGCGGCCCGCCGGGCTGGTCGCGGTCGCCGACCGGGTGAAGGACACCACCCCCGCGGCGATCCGTGCCCTGCACGAGGCCGGGCTGCGCATCGTCATGGCCACCGGCGATGCGACGGCCACCGCCGAGGCGGTGGCGCGTGCGCTGAACATCGACGAGGTGCATGCCGAGGTCGGCCCCGAGGACAAGCACGCGCTGATCGAGACGCTGCGGAGAGAGGGGTATTCGGTCGCGATGGCCGGAGACGGGGTGAACGACGCCCCGGCGCTGGCCGCCGCCGACGTGGGCATCGCCATGGGCACCGGCGCCGACGTGGCGATGGAGAGCGCGGGCATCACGCTGGTGAAGGGCGATCTCGGCGGCATCGTCCGGGCGCGCCAGCTTGCCGGGGCGACCATGCGCAACATCCGCCAGAACCTCTTCTTCGCCTTCGTCTACAACGCGGCGGGCGTGCCGCTGGCCGCGGGCATCCTCTATCCGTTCTTCGGCATCCTGCTTTCGCCGATCGTCGCGGCGGCGGCGATGAGCCTCTCGTCGGTGTCGGTGATCGGCAACGCGCTGCGGCTGCGCGGGGTGAAGCTGTGAGCCGGGCCGCGCTTGCCGTGCTGCCGTTGGTCGGGCTTGCGGGCTGGCTGATCGTCGCGGGGACCGGAACCGCCCCGGCGGACTCCGCGCAGATTTTTGAAGGCAGGGCGCTCTATGCCGAGACCTGCGCCGCCTGTCACGGCGCCGATCTCGAGGGCCAGCCCGACTGGCGCCGTCCCGGTCCCGACGGGAGGCTGCCCGCGCCGCCCCATGACGCCAGCGGCCACACCTGGCACCACCCCGACGACATGCTCTTGCGCATCACCAGGCTCGGCACGGCCGCCGTGGTCGGCAACGGATACGAAAGCAACATGCCGGGTTTCGCCGACCGGCTCGGCGATGCGCAGATCGAGGCCGTGCTGGCCTATATCAAGTCGACCTGGCCCGAGGAGCTTCGCGAACATCAGGCCGAGATCTCCGCCCCGCCGGACTGATCCCTGCCGTCACTTTCCGGGGAACCCTCCAGCGCTGGAAGGCCGTTGAGTCATGACGCGACCAGCAAGGAGGGGACGATGACCTATTCCCGTTTCGCCCTCATGATCCTCGCCTCGACGGCGATCATGTTCGGGCTGATGTATCTCAACACCTATGCCTTGGAACACGTCTTCTTCAGCGAGACGCGCCTCTACATGGCGATCGTCATGGGGGCGAGCATGGCCTTCGTGATGCTGGCCTTCATGGCGGCGATGTATCCGAGCCGCGCGATCAACCTCGCCATCTTCGCGGGCAGCATCGCGGTCCTTGCCGGGGCGCTCTGGCTGGTGCGCAGCCAGGTCACCGTGACAGGCGCCAGCTACATGCGCGCGATGATCCCGCACCATTCCATCGCCATCATGACCTCGGAACGGGCCGGGATCGAGGACGCCCGCGTCCGAAAGCTCGCCGATGGCATCATCGCCGCGCAAAAGAAGGAAATTGCCGAGATGCGCGCGCTGATCGCGGATGTCTCCGCCGGGAACGTGGTGACGAAGGTCTACGAGGATCCGCCCGCGCGACCGGGAACGCTGCAGGATGCCTTGGACAACACGCTTCTGTCGACGCTCGACCCCGCGCCGCTGACCGCCGAGGAGGCCGCCGGGGTGCTGCCCCGGGGCGAAACCTGCGCCTTTCGCCGCACCCGCACCGAGGACCCGGTTCTGATCGCCGCCGCAGACGGCAGCGCCGCCGTCACCAAGCTCAACGGCATCATCCTGCGGCTGAGGGCAGGGGAGGCCGGACAGTCCTACGGCACCGAAGGGCTTTCCATGGCGGTCGAGCCGGTCGACGCGCTGCGGTCCGACAGCCGGCTGACCTTCCGCCTCGACCCCGGACCCGAGGCGATCTATCGCGGCTTCTGGAGCTGCAGCGGCTGAGGCGCCTCCGTCTCGGAAGGCCTTCGCTTTGGCAGGGATCTGCCTGACGGAAACGTGTTCCGACCCGGCCGAGCAAGGCTCTTGCCGCGGGCAGGCCGGGGTGCGTAACTCCGGGACATGCCGGAAAGGATTCGAGCCATCGTGACCTTCTGCGCCGTGATGCTCGTCACGGTCGGGATGGTCCTCGGCCCGGCAAATGCGGCCGCCATGCTCTCGTGCGATGCAGGGGGGCAGGCGGCCTCCGCTCATCCGCAGGCGCATCCGGATGATCGTTCCCGAATGACCGACCAGCACCATGCCGAGACGGTTTCGCCGGATCATCGGCCCGGGCACTGTGCGGGCCATGCCTGCGTCCTGGCGCTTCCGGCAGGCGGGCCCGCGCCATCGGCAGGCTTTGTCGGGACCCGCCTGACCATGGAGCCGCTTGCCGCCGTGCTTGTCCCCCTTGCCAGCCCCGAGGGGCTGCGCCGTCCTCCCCGCGCCTGAACATCACTTCCGAAACTGCGGCTCACCATGCGCGGCGGCGTGCGGCAGGGCCGACCATTGCGAGCAAAGGAGGACCCAAGCTCATGAAAACCGCATTGCTCACCCTCGCGGCGCTGCTCGCGCCCGCGATCGCATCGGCTGCCGGGCAGCACACCGGCGGTCACGGCACCGATCATGGCCGGACCAATGGCCGGGCCATGGCAATCGGCGCCACCGCTGTCGTCGCGCCGACGCGCACGGTCGAAATCGTGATGAACGAGGATTACGACGCGGATTCCGTCTACGTCTTCGACAAGAAGGAACTCGTCTTTGCCGCAGGCGAGACGGTGCGCCTGCACATCGTCAACGCCGGGGAAGAGGTCCACGAGTTCGTCATGGATACCGCCGCGGCCAATGCTGAGCACAAGGAGATGATGGTGAAATCCCCTGAAATGGCGCATGACGATCCCAATTCCGTCCGCCTGGGCCCCGGTGAGGAGGCCGAGATCCTCTGGACCTTCGGCGCTCCCGGCAGCTTCGAATTCGCCTGCCTTCTGCCCGGTCACTACGAAGCCGGGATGCACGGCCCCCTCACCGTCGACTGAGCCGGGCGGAGCCCTTCGGTGAAGCGTCGCCCGATGGCGGCTGCATGCGTCGTCTCGGCGAAAAGGCCGGCGGAGCTTGGCCCGCGCGACGACCGGCACCCGTACATGATGAAGCCCTGACCGTGTGTCCGGGCGTCATGAGATCGGGCAGCGGTGTCGCGGCCCGATAAGCGGTCACTCCGGCCCCGGTCCGGCACCGGCCTGATCGCGCAGGAAGGTCTCGACGACACGGTTCATCAGCGCCATGTCCGCCGCGGCACCTTTGGGCAGGGCCACGGCCTGTTCGATCCGGGCGAAGCGGTCGGGCAGGATGCGGCTGCCCGGGCAGTCGATCAGGGCAAGGGGTTCGCGGATGCCGGCAAGGGCGTCGCCTTCGCCCCGCTGGAACCGCGCGCGGGCCTCGGAAGGGGAGGAGGCGACAAGGAGCCTTTCGCGATCCACCAGCCTTTCGAGCTGCGCGTGGTAGGCGGCGCCCTGCGCGCTCAGGATGGAGTGACGGCTGTTCAGGAACGCATCGCAGGTTCCCGACGGCTGATCGCCCCGCACCAGCAGGGTTGCGTCGATGACGTGCCAGGGCCGGCTGAAGGCGATGCGGTCGGCCCGCGACGGGTCGATGGCGAGAAAGGCGATGTCCCAGCCGTCACCGGCGGCTTCCACCACCGAGCGCGCGGAGGGGTGTTCGACGAAGGTGAGGCGCGCGCCCGTCGCGGCGCCGATGCGCTGTGCCAGCGCGATCGCCGGCCCGCCATACCCGTCCCCGGACCGTTGCACCAGCGCGGCATTGTTCATGTTCAGCGCCACGCGCAGGGGGGCCGAATGCCGCCCGCGACGCGCCGTCACGACCAATCCGCGCGGCGTGCGACGGCAGCGCGGCGCAGCAGGCCGCTGTCCACGTCCACGGCAATGAAACGGGCGCCTGCCGCCTTGGCCTCGCGCAGAAAGTCCTGGTCCAGCGACAGGATCCCCGCGGGCACGCCGAGATCGGACAGCACCGCGATGCCGTCGAGGATCGCCGCCTTGACCTCGGGGTGCGAGGGCTGGCCGGGGTGGCCGAAACTGGCCGCCAGATCGGCCGGCCCGAAGAACACGCCGTCCACGCCCGGCACCTGCGCGATGTCCCGCAATTGCGCCAGCGCGGCGCGGGTTTCGACCTGGACCAGCAGGCAGATTTCCTCGTTTGCCCTTGTCGCATAGCCGGTGACGACACCGTAGCGGGTCGCGCGGGTGAGACCCGACACGCCGCGGATGCCCTCGGGCGGGTAGGTGACGGCGGCAACGGCGGCGCGCGCCTCGTCGGCGGACTGGACGTAGGGGATCAGCAGGGTCTGCGCCCCGGCATCCAGCAGCTTCTTGATCTCGACCGGGTTGTTCCAGCCCGGGCGCACCACGGCGCTGACCGGATAGGGCGCCACCGTGCGCAGAAAGCTGATGACCTCCGCCGGGCCGATGGGCGAATGCTCGGTGTCGCACATGATCCAGTCATAGCCGCAACCGGCCAGGATCTCGGCCACGGTCGGGTCGGACAGGGAACTCCAGATCCCGATCTGTGGCGGTCCCGCGCGCAGGGCGGCTTTGAAGGCGTTTGCAGGCAGGTCCATGGTCGGTTCCTCGATGGCCGGGTGCGAAGGGACGGGCAGGGCGGGGGGCGCTCTATTCGAAGCGGAGACCCAGCGACCCGAGCGGCCCGTAGTCGGCAAAGATCACGTCGCCGGAGGCGATGTCGACCGGCCGGGTGAACGATCCGCCGAGCACGATATCGCCCTTTTTCAGACCGTCGCCCAGCGGGGCGAGCTTGTTCACCAACCATGCCAGCCCGGCGGCGGGATGCCCCATGACGGCGGCCGAGACGCCGGATTCCTCGATCACGCCGTTCTGCGACAGGGTGGCGCCGATCCGGCGCAGGTCGACGTCGAAGGGCCGGATCGTCCTGCCGCCCAGCACGATGGCGCCGAAGGCCGCGTTGTCGGCGATGGTGTCGACGATCTGGCGCGGCACCTCGGTGCGGTAGTCGATGATCTCGAGCGCGGGCTGGACGAATTCGGTCGCGCGCAGCACGTCATGCACCTGGCACCCGGCGCCCGACAGATCCTCGCCCATGACGAAGGCCAGTTCGACCTCGAGCCGGGGCTTGATGAAGGTTCCGGCCCCGATCCGCGCGCCGTCATGGAACAGCGCATCGTCGAGGATCACGCCGTAGTCCGGTTCGGTCATCTTCGACGCCTGCTGCATGGCGCGGCTGGTCAGGCCGATCTTGCGGCCGACGATCTTTGCTCCGCCCGCGATGCGGGCTTCGGCCCAGCGGCGCTGCACATCATAGGCGTCTTCGAGGGTCATATCCGGCCAGGTCTTCGACGGCTGGGGGCAGACCTTGCGGGTCCGTTCGGCTTGCAGGATCGCGTCGCTTGCGTCCTGGCGCTGCTGGTCTGTCAACATGGTCTGCTCACTTGATCGGAGGAATGGGAAGCCGGGACTCGCCCGGCTCCAGCGTCAGCGTGTGTTCGAGCGTGTACCACTCCCCCACCTCGCCATCTTCGGGATGCGGGCCGGTCTGCCTTTCCAGTTTGCCGATCAGCGCCTCGGTCACGCCGAACTGCACGTCGGAGGTAAGGTAGTCCGTCTCGTCCACGTAGGTCTGATTGATCAGGGTCTTGAACCCCTGCTTGTGGGCCAGAACGTGCACATGCGCCGGGCGGTAGGGGTGGCGGTGCTGCGCCTTCAGCAGGGTGCCGACGGTCGTCGTCGTCGGGATCGGGTAGCCGATCGGCTTCACCGATCTGAAGCGCACCACGCCATCCGTGCCGGTCAGGAACTTGCCCCGCAGGTTGAACTCGGCCTGGCTGTCGTCCTGGTTCTCGTAGAGGCCGACGGGCGAAGCGTGCCAGATGTCGACCTCGAGCCCCTCGATCGGATCGCCGGCCTGATCGAGAAAGGTGAAGGTGCCGTAGAGCCGCGGCCCCGGCGTGTCGGAGCGCAGGATCGAGCCGCCGTTCTCGGTCATCGGGTGGTGCATCCGCCAGAACGGCCCCAGCAGGGATTGCGTGGTTTCGGTCGTGCCGCCGTCGCCGTTGTTGAGCAGGCAGACCAGCGACGACACCCCGAGCGAGCCCGCCATCAGCACGAACTCGTTGTGGCTGTCGTTGCTCTGCTGGCCCATGGTGTTGAGGATCCGCGTGGCCTGCTGGAATTCGGCTTCGGTCAGGCCCACGTCGCGGACAAAGCCGTGCAGATGGGTGACGAGGCTGGTCATGATCTCGCGCAGGCGCGGATCGGTGGTCTGCGCCATGACCTTCTGCACGGCGGGTGTGACGTCTTGCTGGCTCGCGAGAATGGTCATGCGAATTCCTCTCCGGGTTGGGTCAGGCCGAGGCGAGCCGGCAGATCCGGCGCACCCCGGCGGCGTAGCCGTCAAGGCCGAACCCGGCGATCACGCCGTCCGCGCGCAGCGAAACGTAGGAGTGGTGGCGGAAGGCCTCGCGCTTGTGGACCTGGCTGATGTGCACCTCGATCACCGGGGGCTCGTAGGTGTTCAGCGCATCCATGATCGCCACCGAGGTATGGGTGAACGCGCCGGGATTGATGACGACGCCGCATGTGGTTTCGCGCGCTTCGTGGATCCAGTCGATGATCCGGCCCTCGTGGTTGGACTGTTCGAGCCGGACCTCGAAGCCCTCGTCGCAGGCCGCGGCGCAAAGCCGTTCGACATCTTCGAGCGTCTCGTGGCCGTAGATATGCGGCTGGCGCTTGCCCAGCAGGTTCAGGTTCGGGCCGTTCAGGATCAGGATGGTTTTCATGCGATGTCCGTTGTGAAGAGGGAGCGGGTTGCGTCATGGATGGCGCGGGCGCGTTCGGCGGGCGGGCGCGTGTCGGTGGTCGAGGGCAGTTCGACCGAAATGACGGTGTCGCCGGGCAGGGCGCGGACGAGCCCGGCAAGGTCCAGACCGCCCTCGCCGGGCAAAAGCCGCCCGCCGCGCGCTTCGGCCAGACGCGCATCGGCGCCCGGCGGGGCTTTGGTCGGCGCGTCGCAAAGCTGTGCCGAGACGATGCGCCCCGGCGGCATCGCGGCGATGTCGGCCGGTGTGCCGCCGCAGCGGAAGTGATGCAGCGCATCGACCAGATAGCCCGCGCCCTCGGCCCCGGCGGCGTCGATCAGATCGAGGCAGGCGCGCGGCGTGTCGATCCCCCGCCATGCCATGCATTCCAGATCCAGCGCCAGACCGCGATCCCGTGCCAGCGCGTGCAGCCGCGCAAAGGTTTCGGCCAGGGCCGGGAAGACATCGGCGCACACATTGACGCGCTTGCCCCCCAGCCGGGCGGCGGCATCCAGCGCCGGGATCAGCGCGTCAGGGTCCAGCGCCGCGTCGATCACGATGGTTTCGATGTCGTGGAGGCCGACTCCTTCGCCCTCCATCACCCGCGCCAGCTCGCGCAGGCCCGCGTCGTCGGGAAGCCATGTCAGACCGCCTGCCGCGACGGGGTTGAACCGCAGGCCGACGAAGTCGAAGCCCGCCCCCCGCGCCAGACGCACCAGATCGACCGGGGGCAGGTCGAGAAAGGTGAAGTGTCCGAGGCCGAGCGATCGCATCACGCGGACCCCGCCGGAGCTTCCGTCGGGAGGTCGGCCGTGATCAGGCGGCGCAGGTTGTCGGTCGACCGTTCGATATGCCGCGTCAGCAAGGCCGCCGCATCGTCGGCGCGCCGCTCGACCGCCGCCTCTGCGATGGCGGTGTGCTCGTCGATCACGTCGCGCTGCATCGCGACCGTCTTGAGGTAGATATGCCTGTAGCGGTCGTTCATGCTGACCAGCGAACTGTACATCTTGATCAGCAGGGGCATGTCGCAGCGTTCGATCAGGGTCAGGTGGAAGGTGTTGTTCGCGGCCTCCCAACCGGCAAGGCTGCGGGGATCGCCGGGAATGCGGTCGGTCTTGTTCAGGCGGTAGAGCGCGCCCATGACGGCGGTTTCCCAGTCAAGGCCGCCGTTTGCGATGGATTTCCGCAGGGCGTAGGGCTCCAGCTCGAGTCGCAGCGCGCAGACCTCTTCGAGATTGGCGACCGAAATCGGAGTCACGGTGTATCCGCGCTGTGCCGCGACGTCGATCAGCCCCTCGGACACGAGCCGCGTGACCGCCTCGCGCAGCGGAGAAAGGCCCACACCCATCGAATTGCGCAGCTTGTCGAGGTTCAGCTTGGCCCCCGGCGCCAGAACGCCATGCAGGATGTCGTGGCGCAGTTGCGCTTCGATCCGACCCGCAAGCGTGGGTTTTCCGGCTGTGGTCGGGGACAGGTCGAGGGCTGACATGGCGGGTTTCCTTCCTGTCCCCTGTATGGGCCGGAATCAAAACGATGTAAACTTGCAAAAACGACTAAAGGATAAAAAATCGATTTTAGCACATTGGGTCGATCATTGTGCCGAGGGTTTTCGGCCAAAGCGGGCAGGCACCGGTACGGGAGCGCCAATCAATATCAATAAGGTATCAGTCGAACCGTTTGTAACATTGGACCGTATCGTTCACGCCGACTACCAATGGCGACGGGTTCCGCGTGGCACACCCGTCGCGCGGACAAGGGAGGACATTCGCATGAAAGAACAATTTCTCGGCATGATTGCCGGTATCGCTGCAGCCATTGCCGTTGCGGCCCCCGACTCGGCCATGGCGCAGGACCAATGGCCGGACGGTCCGATTCAGGTCATCGTGCCCTATGGCGCGGGCGGGGACACCGATTTTCACGCCCGGGTGCAGGCCAAGTATCTCGAACCGATCCTCGGCGTCTCCATGCCCGTGATCAACGTCACCGGGGCGGGCGGGTCGATCGGCGCGCGTCAGGCCAAGGACGCCGCGCCGGATGGGCAGACGGTTCTGCTGTTCCACACCGCGATGCTGGTGAACACCGCGTCCGGGCTGGCCGACTTTTCGTGGCGCGATTTCGAACTGGCCGGGATCTCGGGCCGTGAGCCGGGCGGCGTGCTCGTCGCCAAGGCGGATGCGCCGTGGCAGAACCTGAGCGAGCTGATCGAAGCGACCAAGGCCGATCCGGGCTCGATCGACCTGACCACCAACACCGGGGCGACCACCTATCTCGTCGGCGCGCTGCTGAACAACGCCGGTGCCGCGTTCAACTTCGTCGACGTGGGCGGCTCTGCCGACCGTCTGACCGCGGTTCTGGGCGGCAATGTCGACGTGTCGCAGAACCCGCTGGGACAGGTGAAGCCCTATATCGACAGCGGCGAGCTGCGCGGTCTGGCCAGCCTGGCCGAAGCCCGCACCGAAGCGCTTCCCGATGTGCCCACGATCCGCGAACAGGGCTATGACGTGGCCTTCCAGTACAGCTACTTCTACCTCTTCCCCAAGGGCACGCCCGAGGATGTGGTGAGCAAGTTCGCAGAGGCGCTTGAAGCCGTGGTCAGCGAAACCCCGGAATACGCCGAGGAAATCCGCACCACCTACTTCGAAGAGCCCTATTTCCGCGCACCCGCCGAGGCGAGCGCGGAGCTGGAAGCTGCCGAGCAACAGATCAACGCCGTAGAGTTCTGATCGACAATCGACAATCGGCGCCGGGTCGGCCTTCTGGCCTCCGGCGCCGACGCATACCGGGGAGGAAATCGGAAATGACAAAGACGGTCAGGGATCTGATCGCCGGCGCGGTGCTTCTGGCGCTGGCCATCGGCACGTTCGGGGTGTCGATCGGCATCACCAGCAAGATGAAGATGGGGGTGGACTCCGGTTACTTCCCCGAGCGCGCCGCCGTGCTGCTCGGCGCGCTCGCGATCATCCTTCTGGTGCGGACGGTCCTGCGCCGTCGCAGCGATGCCGCCGAGGATGTCGAAGAGAGCGGCGACACGCTCAATGTCCTCGTCGTCTTCGCGAGCTTCATCGTCTACGCCGTGGCCCTGCCGCTGGCCGGGTTCATCCTCGCCACGCTCGTCTTCTTCGTCGTCCTGCTTGCCTTGCTGGCGCCCGCCGACGGCCGGAACTGGTTGGCCTTCGCGGCGGTCTCGGCGGTCATGACCCTGGCCATCCACACGGCTTTCACCCGCGGGTTCGGCGTTGTCCTGCCCAGCGGCCCGTTCTGAGGAGAAGCGGCATGTCTTCCATCGTTTCCGGCGTCGCCGACGTCTTTCAGCTCCTGCCGCTCATGGCGATCTTCGGCGGTGTCGTCGTCGGCATCATCTTCGGCTCGATCCCCGGGCTGACCGCCACCATGGCAATCGCGCTGTGCCTGCCGCTGACCTTCGGCGTCGATCCGGTGATCAGCCTCAGCCTGCTGGTCGGGCTCTTCGTCGGCGGCATCTCGGGCGGTCTCATCACCGCGATCCTGATCAACATCCCCGGAACCCCCTCGTCCATCGCCACCACCTTCGACGGCTACCCGATGACCCTGAAGGGCGAGGGCGGCCGCGCTCTCGGGCTCGCGGTCTTCTACAGTTTCCTCGGCACGGTGGTCGGCTGGCTGGTGCTGTTCTTCTTCACCCCGCCGCTGGCGCGGATGGCGCTGCGGTTCGGCACCTACGAGTATTTCGCGATCTCGGTCTTTGCCTTGACGCTGGTTGCCGGCCTGTCGGGCGGCAACATGGTGAAGGGGCTGGCCTCGGCCACGCTCGGGCTGCTCGTCGGCATGGTCGGACTGGCGCCGATCGACGCCTACCGCCGCTTCACCTTCGGCTGGAACGCGCTGGACGGCGGGCTCGGGCTGTTGCCCGTGCTGCTGGGTCTCTTTGCCCTCTCCGAGGTGATGAAACACGCCGCCGAGGCACGGACCGCCCTGCCCTCGAGCGTGCCGCCGTTCCGCCTCAAGGGGTTCTTCGGCGTGACCTGGCCGGATTTCCGCGCCTACCTGCCGACCTTCCTGCGCTCCAGCGCCATCGGTGTCGGCGTCGGGCTGCTGCCGGGCATCGGATCGGGGACCTCCAACTTCCTCGCCTACATGGCCGCGCGCAGCGCCTCCAAGACGCCGGAGGATTTCGGCAAGGGCGAACCGCGCGGCCTCATCGCATCGGAATCCGCCAACAATGCGGGCATCGGCGCAGCCATGGTGCCGCTGATCGCGCTCGGGATTCCGGGCGATGCCACCACCGCGCTGATGCTGGGCGGCTTCCTGATCCACGGCATTCAGCCCGGCCCGATGCTGTTCACCAGCAACGCGCCGCTGGTCTATTCGATCTTTACCGCGCTGGTCCTCTCGGCCTTCGTCATGCTGCTTGTCGAGTATTTCGGCATCCGGCTGTTCGTCCGCATCCTCGCGGTGCCCAAGCACTACCTGCTGGCCAGCGTCACGGTCATGTGCGTGCTTGGGGCCTTCGCCGCGAACAACCGGATGTTCGACGTCTACACCTTGATCGCCTTCGGCGCGCTCGGATACGCCATGCTTCGGTTCGACTTTCCCTTCGCGCCATTGGTGCTGGGGTTCATCCTGGGGCCGATGATCGAGAAGAACCTGCGCAGCGCCCTGATGTCGACCCGAGGGGAATTCCTGCCCTTCCTCGAACGCCCGGTCACCGCCGTGTTCCTGGGTCTGGCCCTGCTCTACCTGCTCTGGACCGTGGCGAGCGCCCTGCTCAAGCGCAGGCGGCGCGCGGGCTCCACGGCCGTCGATCCGGCGCGCTGAGCCGTGGCAGGGCGCATCCCTCCCGAGCACCCGCAGACGCGCCTTGTCACGGACGGCCCCGGACGGTCTACTGCCGCGAAGCTCCGCGCGGAGGCATGGCCGCGGGGCCAACCGGGTAGGCCAATGTTCGAACTCAACCAACTCAGATGCTTCGTCGCCGTCGCAGCCGAGATGAACTTTCACCGCGCCGCCGAGCGCCTGAACATGACGCAGCCGCCGCTGAGCCGACAGATCCAGCTGCTCGAGCGCAACATCGACGTCCAGCTGTTCGACCGCTCGGGGCGCAACATTCGGCTGACGGCCGGGGGGAGGCGCTTTCTCGTCGAGGCGCAGGATCTGTTGCGACGGGCGGAGGAGGCCGCGCTTGCGACCCGCGCGACGGTCAGCGGAACCGTCGGCTCGGTGACGCTGGGCTTCGTGCCGATCGCCAACCTTGCACTGCTGCCGCGCGTCGTGCCGCTGCTCAAGACGGAGCTGCCCGGCGTGCATGTGGCGCTGCGCGAGATGCTGACGGTCAACCAGATGGAGGCGCTGGAAAGCGGCCAGATCGACCTTGGCCTGCTGAGAATGCCGCGCGACCGGCGCAACATGCTGATGTATCCGCTGTTCGAGGAAAGCTACGTGCTGGCCATCCATGAGGATCACCCGTTCTGCACCCGCGACACGCTGGTGCTGGAGGACCTCAACGATCAGGAATTCCTGATGTATGCGCCGTCCGACGGCTGGTATGGCTACGATATCTTCAACGGCATCTTCGCCGCCCATGAGATCCGCCCGCGCTTTGTCCAGTATTTCGGCCAGACCTTGACCATGCTGTCGCTGGTCAACGCGGGTGGCGGCATGGCGCTGGTCCCGGAAAGTTCCCGCATCCTGGGCTTCGCGCACGTTCGGTTCCGCGCGATCGAACTGCCGATCAGGGCGACGTCGGCCTATTATCTCGCCTGCACCCCCGCGGGGGTCGAAGATCCCGCCGTGGAGCGCGTGCGCGACCTCCTTCTGGCAGAGTTCTCCGACGCCCCCTGAGGGCGGGCCGTGTCAGCCCGCCACGATCGGCTGGCGGTTGACCGGGTTGATCGCCGGGCGTCCGCTCAGCACCGCGTCGATATTGTCGAGGCAGCGCAGGCAGATACCCTCGCGCGTTTCCACCGTGGCAGAACCGGCGTGCGGTGTCAGGGAAACGTTGGTCATCGCCCGGAGGCGCGGGTCCACCCGGGGTTCGTCGGCAAAGGTATCGAGCCCCGCGGCGAAGAGATGGCCGCTGGAGAGGGCGGCGATGAGGGCGTCCTGGTCCACCAGCGTTCCGCGCGCGGCATTGATGAGGATCGCGCCCTTCGGCAGGCGCGCCAGTTGTGCCGCGCCGATCAGTCCGCGCGTCGCGGGCACGTCCGGCAGATGCAGGGTCAGCACCTCCGCGAGCGGCAGCAAGTCGTCGAGCGTGGCGTGGAATGTTGTGCCATCCACGGGCGAGGCAGGCGGTCGCAGGTCGGTGAAATGCACCTCCATGTCGAAGGCCAGCGCCCGGCGCGCCACCATGCGCCCGATCTGTCCCATCCCGACGATGCCGATCCGGCGTTTGCTGACCCGCCGGCCCAGCATTTCGTCGAACCCCAGCCGCCGCCCCCAGCCGTCGCGCATCAGCCGGTCGTATTCGACGGCGCGGCGGCAGCACATCAGGATGTGCATGAAGGCGATGTCGGCGGCGCATTCGGGGCCGATGTCGGGCACGTTGGTGACGGTGATGCCGCGCGCTTCGGCGGCGGCGGCATCGACGTGGTCCCAGCCGATGCTGGTGGTGGCGATCACCCGCACGGTCTGGGGCAGGGCGGCGATGGTGGCGGCATCCAGCTTGAGATTGCCGCCCATGAGCAGCCCGCCGATCCTCTGCGAGCGGCAGATCTCGATGACCTCCTCACCCGACAGGTTGCGGTCGGCCAGGGTCGCGTCGAACCGGGCGGCGGCGGCCTCTGCCACCGCAGAAGGCACCGGGCGCGCGACGAGGAGTCGATGCCGCGCGGTCACGATGCTTTGGCCTGCAAAAGCCCGTGTGTCCGCAGGAACCCGTCAAGCGCATTGCTCTGCGCTGGCGTCAGCGGCCATGCCGATGGCGGGCGGGTCGGCCCGCAATCCATCCCGGTCATCTGCAGGGCCGTTTTGACGCCGGTGACGTTGGTGCCGTTCATCTCCTGCGCCCGCACGTCCTCGAAGGCTTCCATCTCGCCGATCAGGGCGCGGGCGGTGGCATAGTCGCCGGCTTCGAGCGCGGTGTGGATATCCATCGACCGCTGCGGCCAGACGTTGATGAGACCGGAGGTGAAGCCCCGCGCCCCGACGGCATAGAAGGCAGGCGCCCAGACCTCTGCCAGCCCGCCGACCCAGACGATGTGCTCCGGGCAGGCCTTCATCGCCTCGGCCAGCTTCAACGGGTTCGGCGTGGCCCATTTGACCCCGGCGACGCCTTCGATCTGGCAGAGCGCGGCGATGTTGGCGGTGCCGATCGTGTCGTTGCGCAGGTAGAGCATCATCGGCAGGCCGTTCGAGACATCGCGGATGCGGCTGACGTAATCGACAATGCCGCGCGGCGACACGAAGGGGTCGGGCGGCTGGTGGATCATCAGGCCCTCGGCCCCTGCGCGCACACTGGCCTTCGCCAAGGCCACCGCATCCCCGATCGAGCGCCCGACCCCCGCCAGCAGCGGGGCGCGACCGTCGAGCAATTCGGCGGCCCCGGCCACGTAGGCTTCGGCCTCGGCGGTGGTCAGGGCATAGAACTCGCCCGTGTTGCCGTTCGCGACCAGAATATGGATGCCGGCCCCGACCGCGCGGTCGACGATGGGCCGAAGGCGCGCCATGTCCAGCCGGTCATCCCGGTCGAACGGCGTCACCAGGATGCCGGATATGCCGTGCAGGTTTTCGGTGATCCGTTGGCCCGTGCTCATGGTCTGTCCTCCTGTTGCAAATTCAGGTCAGGCTTGGCCCGGCAAGGCTGCAAAGTCCAATGCGTGGTCGCTGTCCAACGATACCTTTTCTGGATCGGATGGCGCCGTAACAAACGATCCAATTCAGGTATCAATCACGCCAGTCATGGCATTGGACAGCTATCGGTCGGGGGGCCTAGCGTGCCGCAGATCACGGAAGGACCGCTCACCGGGCGGCACAAGAGGAGACACCCATGGCACGCATCGAAAAGGTGGAGCTGACCCGCTTCACCACAGACGTTCCCAATTTCGACCGGGACTACACCGACGATATCGTGGCCGGCACGATGGCCTACCGCGACGGCGCGGTCCTGAAACGTCCGCTGCTGATGGTCCGGATCACCGATGCCGACGGGGTGGTGGGCGAATACGCCAACTGGGCGCCGAGCGGCAGCTGGGACAGCGCCGTGACCTCCGCGAAAATGGCGCTGGGGCGCGATTGGGGCGACCGTGAGGGCATCTGGCGCAACGCCCGCCGCGCGAACCGTCCCGGCAATCCCTACGGTCTGTCCTTCATCGACATCGCCCTTTGGGATCTCGCGGGAAAGGCGTGGAATGCCTCGCTTTCGGCCCTGCTCGGCGGTTGGCGCAAGACGGTCCGATCCTATGC
Organism: Salipiger sp.; assembly: GCF_048261495.1. Lineage (GTDB taxonomy): Bacteria > Pseudomonadota > Alphaproteobacteria > Rhodobacterales > Rhodobacteraceae > Salipiger. Next base: position 39,965 of record NZ_JBLXFX010000012.1, on the reverse strand, counting down.
GTCCTGCAACAACGGCGACCGCTTCGGCAACCTGTCGAGCAAGGAGGATGTGGCCGATTTCTTCCTCGGCCTGAAGGAGCGGGGCTGGACCGGCTTCAAGATGCATAGCTGGAACGAGGGCAATCAGCGCGAAGAGATCGCCAACGTGCTGAACATGCGCAAGGCGCTCGGGGACGAGGTCGAGCTGATGCTCGATCCGGCCTGCGTGTTCGACAACCTGCACGACGCCATCCAGGTCGGCCGGGCCTGTTCCGAGGCGAAGTTCCGCTGGATCGAGGACCCGCTCCGCCCGATCGGTCTTGGCGCTTATCAGCACAAGAAGCTGCGCGAAGCCATCGACATTCCGGTGCTTCAGACAGAGCACGTCGCCGGGCCCGAGGCCAAGGCGGATTTCCTGCTTGCCGGCGGCACCGACCTGCTGCGCGCCGACGTTCACTATGACCTCGGCATCACCGGCTCGCTCAAGACGATCCGCTTCGGCGAGTGTCTCGGCGTCAGCACCGAGATGCACGCGCCGTCGCCCGTCCACCGCCACCTGATCGCCTGCCAGCAGGCCGAAACGCTCTACGAGGTGGCCAATGTATCGCCGGCCATGGATGACCCGTCGCCGCTGATCTACACCTGCGGATACTCCGACAACATCGCGGCCATCTCGGCCGACGGCAGGCTGCCGGTGCCGCAGGGCCCGGGCGTCGGCGTCTCCTACGACATGGACCTGATCGCCGCGAACACCGTGCAGAGCGAGGTTCTGACGGTCTGACCGGGCCGGGCACGACCGCGTGCGGCCGGGAGAGGAGACCCGTGCCGCCCGCGATGGTCGTGCCGCAGGACATCCGGCCAATTTCCGAACTGCCACAGAAATCAACAAGGGAGGAACACTGCAATGACATCCATCTTCGGACCGGGCGCATTGGCCGGCGCCATTCTGGCCGCATCCGCCATCGCGGCCGGCGCACAATCCATCACCGTGGTTCTGCCGGAAGAGCCGCCGTCGCTCGAACCCTGCGAATCCAAGCACTCCAGCGTGGGCCGGGTCATCATCCGCAACGTCACGCAGTCGCTGACGGTCATCGACCCTGATACCGGCGCACTGGAACCGCTGCTGGCGACCGCGTGGGAGCAGATCGACGAACTGACCTGGCATTTCAAACTGCGGGACGGCGTGACCTTCTCCGATGGCGCAGCCTTTGATTCCACCGCCGTCGCCGCTGCCATCGACCGGCTTCAGCGCGACGATATCGTCTGCAACACCAAGGAACAGACCCTTGGCGGCGTCGAACTCACCGTCACCCCGGTGGATGCGCTCACGGTCGAGATCAGGACCAGCGAACCTGTGCCGATCCTCCCCACCATGATGAGCGTGGTGCAGATGAGCGCGCCGGGCATGCCGTTGGAGGGCGCGAGCCGCGAGCCGGTGGGCACCGGGCCCTACACGCTGGTTGCGTGGAAACCGGGCGAAAGCATCAGCCTCGCGGCCCGTGACGATTATTGGGGCGAGGCGCCCGAGGTGAGCGAGGCGACCTTCGTCTGGCGCTCGGAATCCGCCGTGCGGGCGGCGATGGTGCAGAAGGGCGAGGCCGATATCGCGCTGGTCATCGCGGGCGTCGACGCCACCGACCCGGAGATGGACTTTGCCTATCCCAACGGCGAGACCACCCGGATGCGGATCTCGACGCAGGTGCCGCCGCTCGACGATATCCGCGTGCGCCGGGCGATGAACCTCGCGCTCGACCTCGAGGCGATGAAACCGATCATCGGGTCCGGAGCGCAGCTTGCGTCGCAACTCGTCGGCCCCGCCGTCAACGGCTTCAACACGGCGCTGCAGCCGTTCGGGTACGACCCCGCCGAGGCGACCGCGCTGATCGAGGCCGCGCGGGCCGATGGCGTGCCGGTCGACACGACCATCACCATCATCGGTCGGGAGGGGATCTATCCCGGCTCGACGGAAATCCTCGAGGCCATGCAGGCCCTGTGGTCCGAGATCGGCCTGACCACCGAGATCCGGACCTTCGACACCGGCAACTGGCTGCGCTACCAGAACCGTCCCTTCCCGGAGCCGGACATGCCGAATGTGCATACCGACCAGCATGACAACCTGCTGGGCGACGCGACCTTCACCCTGTTCAACAAGTACCATTCCGACGGCGTCAACTCCACGCTGGCGGATGCCGAGGTGGATGCGCTGATCGAGAAGGGCGAACCGGCCACGGGCGACGCGCGGGCCGAGGCGTTTCAGGGCGCGTTTGCCCGCCTGCATGACGATCTTGTCGCGGACATCTTCATGTATCACATGGTCGGCTACACCCGGGTCAGCCCCCGGGTGACGTGGAAACCCTCGGTCTCGACCAACAGCGAACTCGACCTGTCGCAGGTCGGAATGGCTGACTGAGTGCCGGGCCGCGCCGGGTTTCCGGCGCGGCCCTTCCACAATCCGAGAGGCCGTGATCCCATGTTCCGCCGCACCCTGCTCACCCTGTTCTCGCTCGTCGGGCTGTTTGCCCTCGTGTTCTTCCTGTCGCGGGTGACGGGCGATCCGTCCTACCTGTTCCTGCCCGTCGATGCCTCCGCCGAGGCGCGTGAAGCCTTCTCGCAGGCGCACGGGTTCGATCAGCCGGTTTCGGTTCAGTTCTTCAGCTACCTCAAAAGCATCCTGAGCGGAGATTTCGGCACATCCCTGCGCCAGCAGAGGCCCGCCATGGACATTGCGCTGGAGGCCTTTCCGGTGACGCTCAGGCTGATCGGCGTGTCGCTCTTGATCGCCTTTGCCGGTGCGCTGCTGTTCGGATGCCTCGCCGCGATGCACCCCCGTGGCCTTGCCGACCGGCTGATATCCCTGGTGTCGCTCGCCGGGGCCAGCGCCCCGGACTTCTGGGTCGCCATCATGCTGGTGCTGGTGTTTTCGGTGCAGCTCGACCTGCTGCCGACCTCCGGGCTCGGCGGACCCGCATACTGGGTCTTGCCGGTCATCGTCCTCGTCCTGCGCCCCTTCGGACTTCTGGGCCAGGTGGTGCGCGGCGCAATGATTCAGGCGCTCTCCGCGCCGTTCATCAAGACCGCCCGGGCCAAGGGTGTGGCCGAACGGCGGGTGGTCTTTGTCCACGCCCTGCGCAATGCCATGCTGCCGGTCGTCACCGTGGCCGGAGACCTCACCGCCAGCCTGCTCAACGGTGCGGTCATCGTCGAAACCGTCTTTGGCTGGCCCGGCATCGGGGGCGTGATGATCAACGCGATCCTCCAGCGCGATTTTGCCGTCATCCAGGCAACCATTCTCGTCACCGCCATCGCGATCCTCGCCCTGAACATCGTGATCGACCTCACCTATGGCTGGCTCGATCCACGCCTGCGCACCGCTTGAGGGAGGCGGAAGACCATGTCTCGGACCGACTCCAACCCGACCGTCCCGCCGAGCCGCTCCGATGCGCGCCGTCTGGTCCGGCTGCTCCTGCGCGACCCGGCGCCGCTTCTGGCGGTCTGCGTGCTGCTGGTGATCGTTTTCTCCGCCCTCTTCGGCCCGCTGCTGGTGGGCGAGGCGACGACCAAGCCGAACTTTGCGCTGCGCAACGCGGCACCGCAACTTGAGCACGGCCTTGCCTATATCCTCGGGGCCGACAACCTCGGGCGCAGCGTGCTGGGGCGGCTGGTGCTCGGCGCGCGCACGACCATTTCCATCGCCGCCGGGGCGGTCGTCCTGTCGCTGACGATCGGCGGCGCGCTCGGCCTGCTCGCGGGCAGCCGGGCCGGGCTGCTGAGCGATGTCATCATGCGGCTGACCGACATCATCATGGCCTTCCCGTCGCTCCTCATCGCGCTGATCGTGCTCTACCTGCTCGGTCCCGGAATCGGCAACCTCGTGCTGGTTCTCGCGGTCACCCGCATCCCGATCTACCTGCGCACGGTGCGCGCCGAAGTGATGGAGATCCGGCGACGACCCTTCGTGGCGGCAGCGCGCTCGATGGGGGCAGGGCAGGGGTGGATCATGCGAAAGCACCTCATTCCGCTGGTTCTGCCGACGCTGTTCACCATTGCCGCAGTCGATTTCGCCGCCGTCATCATCGCCGAGTCGGGCCTCAGCTTTCTCGGCCTGGGGGTGCAACCGCCGGACTTCACATGGGGCTCGATGGTTGCCGCCGGACGCGGCTACATCTCCTCGGCGTGGTGGCTCGCGGCGCTGCCCGGCGCGATGATCCTTGCCACCACACTCTCCCTGGCCGTGCTGTCGAACTGGGTGCGGCTGGCCACCGATCCCGCGCAGGCGTGGAGGTTTTTCAGGGCATCCAAGGGGAGCACGATATGAGCGATACAGCCGTCCTGAACGTCGAGGGCCTCAAGGTGTCCTTCCGCACCGAAAACGGCAGCGTCACGGCTGTCGAGGAGGTCGGCTTTTCCGTCGCCCGAGGCGAGACGCTGGTGATCCTCGGCGAAAGCGGATCGGGCAAGTCGGTCAGCGCCTCGGTCTTCATGGACATTCTGGAGTGCCCGCCCGGCACCGTCGACAGCGGGCGCGTCACGCTGAACGGCACCGATCTGCTCGGGATGGAGTCGAAGACACGGCGCGGCATCAACGGCGCACGGATCGCGATGATCTTTCAGGACCCGCTTTCCAGCCTGAACCCGGTTTACAGCATCGGGACGCAGATCGCGGAGGTGGTGAACGTCCATCAGGGCGGCGACGGGCGCGCCCGCGCGATCGAGCTTCTCGGGCGCGTCGGCATCGCCGATCCGGAAACCCGCTTCGGACAGTACCCGCACCAGTTTTCGGGCGGACAACGCCAGCGCATCATGATCGCCATGGCCCTTGCGATGAAGCCCGACGTGCTGATCGCGGACGAGCCGACCACCGCGCTGGACGTGACGGTGCAGCGGCAGATTCTCGACCTTCTTCGCGAGCTTCAGGACGAGACCGGCATGGCCATCGTCCTGATCACCCACGACCTTTCCGTCGCCGCGCGCATGGCCGACCGGGTGGTGGTGATGAAGAACGGTCGCATCGTCGAAACGGGCGATCTGCACGCGGTCGCGCGCGCCCCGGAACATCCCTACACCCGCGCGCTGCTGGGCGCGATACCGCGTCTCGAACAAGCCCGGCAGGCCGCGCCCTCCGGCGCAGAGGCCAAAGTGCTGCTTCGGGTCGAGGGGCTTTCGAAGGACTATTACCTGCCCGGCGCGCCGTTCCGGGCCGGGCGGACCGTCGCGGCCCTGCGCGACATCAGCTTCAGCCTTGCCGCAGGCACCACGCTGGGGGTCGTCGGTGAATCCGGGTCGGGAAAGTCCACCCTCGCGCGTGTTCTGATGGGGCTCGACCAGCCGAGCGGCGGCGCGGTGCACTATGACGGCATCGACCTGTTTCACATGTCGCCACAGGATCGGGGGCGGTTTCACCGCGAGGTCCAGATGGTATTTCAGGACCCGTTCGGCTCGCTGAACCCGCGGATGACCATCGAGGACATCCTGTGCGAGCCGCTGGCGATCCAGAAGGACATCCTCCCGCGCCGGGCCTGGCGCGATCGGGCGGCCGAGCTGCTCGACCTGGTCGGCCTGCAGACCGGCCATCTTGCCCGCCGCCCCGGCCAGTTTTCCGGCGGTCAGCGTCAGCGCATCGCCGTGGCCCGCGCCCTCGCCTCCGAGCCGCGACTGATCATCTGCGACGAGGCCGTCTCGGCGCTGGATGTGCAGATACAGGCCCAGATCATCGAACTTCTCGCCGGCCTCAGGCAGTCGCTCGGGCTGTCCTACATCTTCATCACCCACGACCTCCCGGTGGTCCGGTCGCTCGCCGACAGGATCATCGTGATGAATCAAGGGCGCATCGTGGAGTCCGGCGAAACCGCCGGGATCTTTGCCGCGCCCGGCCACCCCTACACCCGCGAGCTGCTGGCCGCCTCCGGTCTGCCGGACTGGATGGCCGAAGCGGTGCATCACCTCTGAAGGAACCCGTCCATGCCGAAACTTTCCGTTGCCATCGCCACCGACATGGCACGCACCCTGCTCGCGGATGCGGGCATGACCGCCACGCAGGCCGCCGCGATGGCGGAGGTTCTGATCGCCGCCGACCTGATGGGCCATCGCACCCACGGTCTCGGGATGCTGCCGACCTATCTCGACCGCATCGCCGCGGGGCTGATCCGCAGCGAGGGCAGCATCGAGACCCTGAATGAAACCTCATCCACCTTCGCATGGCACACCGACCGGCTTCCCGGCGCCTGGGTCATGCAGCAGGCGATGAGCCGGCTGCAGGACATGGCGCGCCATCATCCCGTGGTGACGGCCACGGTCTCGAACTGCACGCATATCGGCTCGTTGCAGGTCTATCTCGAAGAGCCCGCCCGCAACGGCTATCTTGCGCTGATGATGGTGACGGACCCGGGCGTCGCCTCGGTTGCGCCCTTCGGCGGGGCCGATCCGGTGCTGACCTCGAACCCCATCGCCTGCGGCATCCCGACGGGCGGCGATCCCATCCTGATCGACCAATGCACCTCGCTCGTCTCCAACGCGCAGGCCCAGTCCATCCCCGAGGGCCGGACGGAGCTTCCGGGCGACTGGCTTCTCGACAACGAGGGGCGCCCCTCGCGCGATCCATCCGTTCTCAGGACCGATCCGCCCGGCACCATCATGCCCCTCGGGGGCGCCGATTTCGGTTACAAGGGCATGGGCTTCATGCTGATGGTCGAAGCCTTCGCCCTCGCGCTCTCCGGCCATGCGCGGTCGACGCCGAAGACCCGTGGGGCGCAGGGCGTCTTCGTGCAACTCATCGACCCTTCGGCTTTTTCCGGGCGTGGTACCTTCGAGGCCGAGATGACGCACGTGGTCGAGGCCTGCCATGCCTCCCGGCCCGCCGAAGGGTCCTCCGGCGTGCGCCTGCCGGGCGAACGCGCCCTGCGTCTGAAACGCGAGCAGGCGGAAACCGGGCTCGATGTCGAGACCGGGCGTCTGGACGCCATCCGCGCCGCCTGCCGGCGCAACGGCCTGGATGTGCCGGCGGCACTGCGTTGATCGCCGCAGCCCCCGCCACGCACCAGCGAACGCGGCCGGAGCGACCGTCCCCGGGTCATGTTGAAAAATGGCGTGGCCACAGACGGACCGCTGTCATGTCGATGACGCGCGGATAGCTCTCCGCAGTCCTGTCGTAACGGGTGGCGTCGCGACTTGCGGATAGGGATGACGGGCTCGGGGCGGGCGGTGTCAGGATGAATCGTTCAAAGAACACCCGTCCCGCGGCCGACATCATGTCTCGTGCCGAGCGGTTCTCCATCGCGCATGTCAGTTTGGATCACGACCGTCGCGCCACCCATGCCGCGAGGCCGAGTAGGGCCGGAAACTCGCGCCACCCCGCCCGGGACGGCGGGAAACGTTCCGCTCGTACGGCCATTACCCGCACCCTGTCAGCCCGCTTGCCGATCAGGCCTCTGCTGCCGCTCCACTGACCCGGTCGTTCAGAGAAAATAGGCGAAGGTGATCTTGCGCGATTCCTCGACATGTTCCGCGACCCTGCGACCGACGGCCTCTTCGTCCCGGCTCAGGAACGCTTCGATGATGTCGAGATGTTCCCGGATGGATCGGTCCGCGGGGTCGTAGGGCCGCGAGACCTTGATGCGGATGCGGTGGTTGTGATCGAGCACGTTCTGCATCGAGGCGAGCAGGAACCTGTTGCGGCAGCCCTTCAGGAACTGATCGTGCAGTTCGCGGTCCAGCGCGATGTAGTAATGGCGCAGCGTGCGTTCGTCCGGGGATTGCGGCGGCTCGAGGATCTTGCGGCGCAGGTCCAGCAGCCAATCCACGTTGTCCGCCAGCCGGCACGCCTGTTGGACGATGAAGGGCTCGTTCAGGATGCGCATCTGATAGATGTCGCGGATGAGATCGGCGGTGATGTCCGAGACGATCATCCCCTTGCTGGGATAGATCTGCAGGAACCCTTCCTCGGCGAGACGCTTGCAGGCCTCGCGGACCGGGGTGCGGCCGAGGCCCAGCTCCTTTTCCAGCCAGTCTTCGGAAACGTCGCGGCCGGGCTCCAGCCTGCCCTCGATGATTTTCGCCTTGATCGCCGCGTAGGCCTCTCCGCCCTTGGTTTTCGGAATGGGGCGCATCTTGGTTCCTGGTTCCCGCTTTCGAAGTGAGGGCACAGTAATGACCGACCTTTTGTCATGCAACCGATATGTCGGTTGCATGGTGGACATATACATGTTAGCGATTCTGCCATCCCGGAGCGGGAGGAGCGCCCGGAGCAATCGCCATCGCCATGCTGCCGGGGGCTGTCGTCCGGGCTGCAGGGCCATGTTCCAATCACAGGAGGAGACACATCATGAAGTTCAGGATCACCCGCGCGGCTGCCGTCGCGGCGAGCATTCTCTCGATCAGCGTCGGCGCGGCGAGCGCTGCCGATTTCAAGATCCGGTTTTCGGTCGGCCCCGGTCCGGATCAGCCTGCGGCCATCGCGGCGCAGCAGTTCGCCGATGCGGTCGCCGCGCGCAGCGAGGGTGCGGTCGAAGTCAGCGTCTACCCGTCCGAGCAGCTCGGCGGAGAGCCGGAAGTCATGCAGGGTATCCGCATCGGCGGGATCCAGATGGCCTTCATGAGCCCCGGCGCCGTCGGCAACCTCATGCCCGACTACGGCATTCTGAACGGCCCGTTCCTCTGGAAGGACTGGGACACCGCCAGAAAGGTGCTGGATGGTCCCTTCGGTCAATCGCTGAACGAGGAACTGCGCGAGTCCTCGGGCATCCGCGTCCTCGACACCCAATGGTACTGGGGCTGGCGCCAGATGACCGCCGAAAAGCCGATCCGCAGCGTCGAGGACATGCAGGGCATGAAGATGCGCTCGCCCAACATCCCGGTGTTCGTCGGCATGTTCGAGGCGCTCGGCGCGAACCCGACCGCGATCAATTTCCAGGAGATCTATTCGGCGCTTCAGCAGGGCGTCGCGGATGGCGAGGAAAATCCGATCCCGGCGATCTGGTCGCAGCGCTTCTACGAGGTGAACCCGTTCATCTCGATGACGAACCACATCCTCCAGACCAACCTGATCATCGTCAACGACGCGTTCTTCATGTCGCTTCCCGAGGAATACCGGACGATCATCGAGGAAGAGATCAGGAAGGCCGGTGTCGCCAACACCGAGATGCAGATGCAGGCCGAAGCCGATCTTGTCGCGAAGATCAGGGAAGAGGGCGGCACGATCGTCGAGGACGTGGACCGCGAGTCGTTCCGCAAGGCGACGGAGGCGGTCTATTCCGACCTCGCCGATACCTGGTCCGAGGGTCTGTACGACCGCGTGCAGGACGCCATCGCGGCGGTCACCGACAACTGAGACGCCATCCGCCGTGTCGCGGCTTCGGCCGCGGCACCCGCGCCCTGCCGCCGCGTGGCCCCTCGAGGGGGTGCGCGCAGGGGCGCCGCGCGGGCGGCATGCCGGAACCTACGAGGGAGCCATGTGGAAATTACTCTACAAGTTGGAACTGATCACGGGAGCGATCGCCCTGTCGTCGTTTTCCGTGTTGATCGTCGTCGGAGTCTTCACCCGCTACGTGATGAACTTTCCCGTCGCCTGGGCGGAAGAAGCCAGCCTGATCGCCTTTGCCTGGCTCCTGTTCATCGGCGGCGCGATCTGTGCCCAGGAGAACACCCATGTGATCATCGAGATCATCATGCCAGAGCGCGGCACCGGACAGCACCGCGCGATGGAGACCGGCGCAAGCCTGGTGGCCGCGATGGTCTGCGCGATCATGACCTACGTGTCGTTCCGCTACACCGTCGAGGCCGCACCGATGATGACGGCCATGCTGCGGCTGTCCACCGCCGTCTACAACAGCGCCGCCCCGGCGGGATTTGCGCTCATGACACTTCACCTGCTGCGTCACGGCTATCTCGCCTTCACGCGGGCAGAGCCTGACCACCCCGCGGAAAATGGAATTTGATGATGTTCGGTTGGATCCTCCTGCTTCTGATCGTCCTGATCGTCCTGCGTGTGCGCCTGGCATTCGCGTTGTTGCTCGTCTCGCTGGTCTATTTCTGGTTCGCGGACATCCCCAACCAGATCATTCCCTCGCGGATCATGGCCGCGACGCAGTCCTTCCCGCTGCTGGCCATTCCGCTGTTCATCCTTGCCGGCAATCTCATGAACAAGACCGGGATGACCGAGCGACTCTTCCGCTTCTCGACGGCCGCGCTGCGCAGCGTTCCGGGCGGGCTCGGCCATGTGGTCGTCGTGGTCGGAATGCTGATGGCGGGCACGTCGGGCGCCGCGATCGCGGATGCCGCGGCGCTCGCGCGCATCTCGGTCGACGAGATGGAAAAGAACGGCTATCCGCGGCCGCTCGGGTCGGTCATCTGCGCCTTTGCCGCGACAATGGGTCCGCTGATCCCGCCGAGCATCATGTTCATCATCTTCAGCTGGCTCGCGGGCGTCTCGGTGAACCGCCTGTTCATCGCCGGTGCCATTCCCGGCCTGCTGGTCGGCGTGTTCATGATGATCACCATCCTGATCCTGCTGCGCAACAAGCGGACCGGGGATGCGCCCGTGCGCACCACCCTTGCCGAGATCCTGACCACCGGACGCGCCGCGTTCTGGCCGATCATCATGCCCGTGGTCGTCCTGGGCGGGATCATCGCCGGGATCTTCACCGCGACCGAAGCGGCGGCCATCGCGGTCGTCTATGCGCTCCTCGTCGGCGGCGTGATCTTTCGCAAGCTGAACGCAACGCTGGTGTGGGAGGCGCTGCACGAAACCGTCGTCACCTCGTCGGCGATCATGCTGATCGTCGCCGCGTCCTATCCCTTCGGCTGGATCCTGTCCGCGGAACAGGTGCCGCAAGGCGTCCTGGCCTACACGACCGGCATCTCCGAGAACCCCATCGTGCTTCTGCTCATCGTCAATCTGATGCTGCTCCTGCTGGGGATGATCATGGAAACGACCGCGGTTCTGCTGATCGTCGTGCCGATGCTCCTGCCGCTGATGTCCTCCATCGGTGTCGATCCGATCCAGTTCGGCGTCATCGTCAGCGCGAACCTGCTGCTCGGAACGATCACGCCACCCTTCGGCATCCTGATGTTCACCGTCTGCTCGATCACCAATGTCAGCACGGTGGCGTTCCAGAAGGCGGCAATCCCCTTCTACATCGCCTTCCTGCTGTTGATCTGCCTCGTGACCTACGTCCCGGCGGTGTCCCTGTGGCTGCCTTCGGTGCTGTTGGACTGAACGGAAATGGAGATTTCGAGTGAACCCCAACCGATTTCACCACGGGAGCCCATCGGAATGATGCGTGTCGACACCGCTGCCTGCCGCGCCTTCGCCCGCGACGCGCTGCATGCGAAAGGCCTGCGCGAGGATCTCGCCGGGCAGACTGCGGGGATCCTGATCGAAGCCGATCTGATGGGGCACAACACCCACGGGATCGCGCAGCTTCCGGCTTACCTGCAACAGATCGACCTGGGCGGGATGGCCTGCGACGGCGCCTTCGAGGTCACGCGGGATGCTCCGGCCGCCTTTGCGATCGCCGGCAACCGGCTTCCGGGGGCGCATGTGCTGACCCACGCTCTGCGCGAGGCGCTCGAACGCAGCAGGGTGCATCCGGTCGTGACCGCGACCATAGCGGATTGTTTCCACATCGGTGCGCTGCAGACCTACCTGCCTCCGGTGATCGAGCAGGGCCGCATCGCGCTGATCTTCACGACCGATCCCGGCGCAAGTTCCGTGGCCCCTTTCGGTGCCGTCGAGCCGGTGCTGACCTCCAATCCGCTGGCCTTCGCGGTGCCGGGCGCGCGGCCGATCATGGCCGACATCTGCACCTCGCTGATCAGCAACGGGACGGCGGCACAGGCCCGGCAGGCCGGCGAAACCCTGCCGGGCGCCTATGTGCTCGGCAGCGACGGCCGGACGACGGACGACCCGGAGGCTCTCTTTGCGGATCCGCCGGGCACCATTCTGCCGCTTGGCGGGACCGGGTTCGGCCACAAGGGCTTTGCCCTCGGCCTGCTGGTCGAGACGCTGGCGCTCGCCGTGCCCGGATACGGCCGGTCCCGGTCGCGCACCACCCATGGCGAGGGGGTGTTCGTGCAGGTGATCGACCCGGGGTTCTTTGCCGGGGATGCGGTCTTTGCCGCGGAAATCGACGCGCTGACCGGGGCCTGCGTCTCGGCCCGGGCGGCGGACGGCTCGACCCCGGTGCGCCTTCCGGGGCAGGGCGCGACGCGCCGCCGCAAGGAGCAACTGGACCGCGGCCTGCGTCTGGCACCGCATATGATCCGCGCAATGGAACTGGCATCGCAGGGCACCGGCGTCTCCATGCCGCCCGCGCTGCCGGATCGCGCAACCGGAGGCAGGGCCCATGACTGACCGCACAACGATGAAATGCGTGCTGGTCGAAGCGCCGCACAGCATGCGGATCGACGAGCGGCCCGTGCCCCGGCCGACGCAGGGCCAGGTCCGCGTCAGGGTCCATTTCGCAGGCATTTGCGGCTCGGACCTGCACATCTATCACGGCGACCACCCCTACGTGGAATTCCCGCGCGTGATCGGTCACGAATTCGCCGGCGTCATTGATGCCGTCGGCTCCGGGGTGCCGCAGTCACGCATCGGCGAGCGCGTCGCCGTGACCCCCGTCATCAGTTGCAGCGACTGCACGTCCTGCCGGGCGGGCCGGCCCAACGTCTGCCTGAACCTCAAGGTGGTCGGGGTGCATGTCGAAGGCGGATTTGCCGAATACTGCTGCGTGCCCGAGGCCCTTGCCTGCGCCTTGCCCGCCGGTGTCGACGACCGCTCGGCCGCCACGGTCGAGCCGTTCTCGATTGCTGCGAACATGCTGTCCCGGACGGGAGTATCCGCCGACGACTGCGCGCTCGTCTACGGCGCCGGGCCCATCGGCATGACGGTCGTTCAGGCCCTGAAGGGGGTTCACGGCGTCGCGCCCCTGATCGTTGCCGACCGGCTCGACGACCGCCTCGACCGGGCGCGTTCGGCGGGGGCGGACATGGTCATCAATGTCGACCGCACCCCGCTGGACGAAACGCTTGCGCGGCACGGGCTGGCACCGACCCTCATCATCGACGCGGCCTGCCATCCCGCCATTCTGGAACAGGCCATGCGGATCGCGGCCCCGGCGGCGCGGATCGGGCTGATGGGGTTCGGCGCCACCCCGAGTGCCGTCTCCCAGCAGATCCTGAACCGCAAGGAGCTGACGATCTGCGCCTCGCGGCTCAACAATCTGAAATTCCCCGAAGTGATCGAATGGATGCGCAGGGGACAGATCAACCCGGCGCAGTTCATCAGCCACACCTTCGCCGCGCATCGCGTGCAGGAGGCATTCGATCTGCTCGAAACCGATCCGACGGCCTGCAGCAAAGTGCTTTTGGATTTCACCGCGGCATGACGGGCCCCTGCAACACGGCAGGCGCCATCTGGAGAACAACACCATGAACATTGTGAAAGTCGAAGCCCGGCACGTCCCGCAATCCATGTGGGGCAACTTCTGGCAGCAGCAGAAAAGCGTCCGCGGCCCGAGCCCGATGAACGAGTTCGCCCGCCGCGGCGATGGCTGGTCCTGGTACACCTGGCCGCAGGGCATCACCGTCGTGCGGGTCACGCTGGAGGACGGCACCACCGGCATCGGCTATGCCGAGGACGGTATCGGCGTCGCGACCCTGATGGTGAACGCGCATCTCGCGCGCATCGCCACGGGTCTCGATGCCTGGTCGACCGAGGCGATCTGGGAACAGATGTACCGCGCGTCCATCGTCTATGGCCGCAAGGGTGCCGCGCTTCTGGCGATCAGCGCCATCGACATCGCGATCTGGGACGCGCTCGGCAAGGTCGCGAATGTCCCGGTCTACAAGCTTCTGGGCGGGCACCATCAGAAGCAGGTCCGCGCCTATGCGAGCAAGGTGCAGCCGGACGATGACCTGAACGAGGTCAAGCGCATGGCCCGCGACTATGTCGAGCGCGGCTACACCGCGATCAAGGCGAACTTTCCCTACGGGCCGGCCGACGGGCGCGCGGGGCTTGCCGCCAACATCCGCTACATCGCCGCGATCCGCGACGAGCTGGGCGACGGCATCGACCTGATGACCGATGCCTACATGGGCTGGAACCGCCCCTTCGCGCTCGAGATGATCCGCGAGCTGCGTCCGTACTCGCTGCGTTGGGTCGAGGAACCCCTCATCCCCGACGACGTCACCGGCCATGCCATGCTGCGCGACCAGCACTTCGTGCCCATCGCGACCGGCGAACACGAGTTCTCGCGCCACGGCTTCCAGCACCTGCTGGACGCGGGCGCGGCCGACGTGCTGCAACCTGACGTGCACCGCGTGGGCGGGCTGACGGAATTCCGCCGCGTGGCGCAGATGGCCTCCGGGTCCGGTATCGAGGTGACGCCGCATGTCTATTCGGCCGCCACGCTTCACGGCGTACTGTCCCAGCCGAATTGCACCTGGATCGAACATCTCACGAACCCGTCCTACTGGGGGCTGGCGGAGCGGGTCAGTCCGCTCTTCCTCGGGGAACCCGAAGTGGTCGACGGCAAACCGTGCCTGCCGACCGAACCGGGCATAGGCTTGCGCATCAACACCGATGCCGTCCCCGAACTCGTCGACTGGGCCTGATCGGGGCAGAACCACGGAAAGGATCGAACATGGCGCATGAAACGCTCAAGGGGAAAACGGCCTGGATCATCGGAGGCGGCAGCGGTCTGGGGGCGGCCTCGGCCGAGGCGCTCGCGGCCGGTGGCGCGCATGTGTGCCTGTCGGGCCGGCGCCGCGATGCGCTCGAGACGGTCGCGGACCGCATTGCCCGGGCCGGCGGATCGGCAGAGGTCCAGGTTCTGGATGTGGCGAACCGCGATGCCGTGACCGCCACCGCCAGCGCCGTCGGCGGCGTCGATATCCTCGTCTACAGTGCCGGAACCAACGTGCCGACCCGCGCTCTGGAAACGCTGGACGGCGACGACTGGGAGCGGATCGTCTCCATCAACCTGAGCGGCGCGCTGTACTGCGTTCAGGCCGTTCTGCCGGGAATGCGCGCAAGGAACAGCGGGACGGTCGTCGTGATATCCTCCTGGGCCGGGTGGCGTATGGAGCCGGTGGCCGGTGTCTCCTATTCGGCGACCAAGCATGCCCTGCCGGCGCTCTGCGAGACGATCAACATCGAGGAAGGGCAGCGCGGTATCCGCGCGACCTGCCTCATGCCCGCCGAAGCCGCGACCGATGTTCTGGACACCCGTCCGAACCCGCCTTCGGCCGAGGCCCGCGCGCGCATGCTCCAGGCCTCCGACATCGGGGATGCCGTCGCGTTCGTCGCCTCCGCGCCCGCGCGGGTCTGCATGAATCAGATCGTGATGAGCCCGCTGCACAACAACTTCTATGCGACCCGCTAATCCGGGAACCTTCGTCGCGGTCGACTGGGGCACGTCCAGTTTCCGCCTTTGGGTGCTGGACGGGTCCGGCCGCATCCTCGGCGAAAGCCGCGGCCCGGACGGGATGGTTCCGGCGGCGCGGGACGGGTTTTCGACCGTTCTGGCCCGCCATCTCGACAGGGCCGATGCGCCCGAGGGCGCGCCGGTCGTCATCTCGGGCATGGCGGGGGCCCGGCTAGGCTGGGTGGAGACACCCTATCTGCCGGTGGGCCGCGACCTCCGCGACCTTGCGACGGCGGCCCGACCGGTCGCGTTTGCCGGTCGTGCCGTCCATGTTCTTCCCGGCGTCTCGCGCGCGGAGCGGACCCGGGCGGATGTGATGCGCGGAGAGGAGACGCAGGTGCTCGGCCTGCTGCAGAAATCGGACAGCGTCGAGCGCATCGTCATGCCCGGAACCCATTCCAAATGGGTCCGGGTCAAAGGTCGGGTCATCGTCGATTTCTCGACCTTTCTGACCGGCGAGCTCTTCGCGGTCCTGACGGCGCATTCGACACTGGCCTCCGTCATGCAGGGCAACGAGGCGCCCGGCCAGACCGGCGATTTCGACGACGCCGTGCGGAGCGCGCTGGACCATCCGGCTGCGGCGCTGGAACGGCTGTTCGGCCTTCGCGCCGCCGGCCTGCTGGGGTTCGACCCGCCCGGCACATTGCGCACGAGGCTCTCGGGTCTCCTGATCGGCGCAGAGGTGGGGCTGGCACGGGCGCGCTTCGGCACCGGGCCGGTCACCCTCGTGGCGGCGGGCGGTACGAGCGGGCTTTACGAGCGGGCGCTTCGGCTGGCGGGCCTCGCTGTCACGCCGGAAGATTCCGAAACCGCGGCGCGGGCGGGTCTGCTCGCTGCCGCCCGTACACTTCATCCGGAGATCCTTTCGTGACAACGCGCATTCCCTGGCCCGATCTGGGCCGAAACCTCGTCGCCATCCTGCGCGGCATCACGCCGGACGATGCGCCGGGGCATGTCGCGGCTCTCATCGAGCTCGGGTTCGAAGCGGTCGAAGTCCCGTTGAATTCGCCCGAGCCCTTCACGACCATCGCCGACCTTGTCCGCCGGTTCGGCACCGACTCGCTGATCGGCGCGGGGACCGTGCTCGATCCCGCGGATTGCAACAGGCTTGCCGATCTCGGTGCGCGCTTTGTCGTGACACCCAATACCGACCCCGAGGTGATACGGGCCTCGGTCGGGGGCGGCATGATAACCATGCCCGGCGTCCTCACCCCGAGCGAGGCGTTGCTCGCCTGGCGGTCCGGAGCCTCGGCGCTCAAGGTCTTTCCGGCAAGTGTCCCCGGCCCGGACGGCATCGCCGCGATGTGCGCCGTCCTTCCGCCGGACGTGCCGGTCGGCGTGGTCGGGGGCGTGTCCGACATTACCCTGCCGCAGTACTACGCCGGAAACGCCAGAATTTTCGGCATGTCGACCAGCCTCTACCGGCCCGGCGATGACGTCGCGACGCTGCGCAACAAGGCGACCCGGATCCTGGCCGCATATGAGGCCTGCAGGGGAGGTGGAGGTCCGGGCACCTGACCCCACCGGTCCCCGAGGGTCCGCGACGCATCCGCTTCGAAAATCCGAACCTGGAGAACCGACTGGCGGGGCCGGTGACGGGAAAGACCTCGGGCCGGTCAGTCCGGCGCGGCGGCGGCCCCGGCAAGCGCCTCGCGCGTGAGGTCGTCGAAGCGGTCGCTGTCGACCCAGGTCGCAAGCACGTTGAGGGTCTCGACCAGGGTCTGCACCTGCGCCTCGTCCAGCGGCGCGAACAGCACCTCCAGACCGCGCTCGGATACGGCATCCGCCTTGCGCCGCGCCTCGCGGCCGCGTTCGAGCGTGTAAAGCTCGAAGCGTCGCGCGTCGTGCTCCGAGTTGCGCCGCTCCACGTAGCCCTCGCGCACCAGTTGCTGGATCATGCGCGAGACATGGCTGCGCTCCAGCCCGGCGGCCTTCACGATGTCGGCAAAGGTGATCCCCGGCTCGTCGTCGATCAGACGCAGCACGCGGACGGCGCGAATCTCCAGACCGCAGGCTTCCACGAATCCCTGGTGCCCGGCCTCGTTCGCTGCGTTCGACAAGGCGTGCATCTGGAAGACCGGGTTGCCCTTCCTGAATCCCTTCGACCAACCGCGCGCCATGTCGACCTCTTCCAGCACAAAAAATAGGCGCAGAATGCAATAATCTGCGGATGAGACCGATTCAACCACAAAAAAACGCTTCCAACAATGGTATCAGGCTGCAACTATCTTATTACGCAACTTACTGAGGGTCACTTGCCATGGGCATGATTGAAGACATCGAAGCGCGGAAACACGAATTCGTGGCCTGGCGCCACGCGCTGCACGAGAACCCCGGCATCGGTTTCCAGGAAGGCTTTGCCGCCGATATGGTCGAGAAGAAGCTGACGGAATTCGGCTTTGACGAGGTCCACACCGGCATCGGCAGGACCGGTGTCGTCGGCGTGCTGAAGGGCAAGCGCGCGTCGAACCGGGCCATCGGCCTGCGGGCCGACATGGATGCGCTGCCCATCGCCGAGGAAACCGGCAAGCCCTATGCCTCGAAGACCCCCGGCGTGATGCACGCCTGCGGTCATGACGGGCATACCGCCACGCTGCTCGCCTCGGCCTGGCACCTGTCGCGCAGCCGGGATTTCGCGGGCACGGTCTATTTCATCTTCCAGCCGGCCGAGGAAGGACTCGGCGGCGCGCTGGCGATGATCGAGGACGGGCTGCTCGACCGCTTTCCCTGCGACCGTGTCTATGCCTACCACAACATGCCCGGCTTCGACCTCGGCCACATCTACACCCGCCACGGCACGATGGCGGCGGGCTGCACCTTCTTCACCATCCTCGTGCAGGGCATGGGCGGCCATGCGGCGCTGCCTTCCAAGACCATCGACACCACGCAGATCGCCAGCAACATCGTGATGACCGCGCAGAGCATCGTGGCGCGCAACGTCGATCCCAACGAGACCGGCGTCGTCTCCTTCACCGATGTCTACGCCGGGACCAACAGCCACAACGTCATCCCCGACAAGGCAACGCTCAAGGGCTGCCTGCGCTACTACGACAAGGCGGTCGGCGAGCAGATGAAGGCCCGCCTGCAGGAGATCGCGCGCGGTGTGGCGGCGACCTACGGCGGCAGTGCCGAAATCGAGTACGACGACAACTTCGTCCCGATGATCAACGCGCAGGAACCGACCGACATGGCGCTCGATGTCGCGCGCAAGCTGGTCGGCGAGGACAAGGTGCACGCGGACTTCGCGCCGCTCTCCGGCAGCGAGGACTTTGCCTACATGACCGAGCACGCGCCCGGCAACTACATCTGCGTCGGCGCGGGACCGGGTGCGAATCCGCACCATCCGAAGTATGATTTCAACGACGAGATCCTGACCACCGCCGCCAGCTACTTCTGCCGCCTGATCGAGACGGAACTGGCCTGAGCCACCCCCCTCGCGCCTCTCGTGCGAGGGGCGCCCAGCTTTCGGAGCTCTCCATGGAAGACGTCCTATCCCTTGCCAACGGGCCCGTCATGTGGGTCTTTGCCACCTGCATCGTCGCGGTCGTCGTCGTTCAGGCCTTTCTCTACCTGCGCATGACGCTCGCCTTTTCCGACCGCTTCGCGATCCTGAGCCCGGACGAGCGCAGCACGGTCTACAAGACCGCCGCGATCAACTCGATCGGTCCGGCCATCGCCATCTTCTTCGTCGCCGTCTCGCTGATCGCCATGGTCGGCGGCCCGGTCACGCTGATGCGGGTCGGGGTGATCGGGTCGGCGGTCTTCGAATTCGTCGCCGCGGATGCCGGGGCCAAGGCCGTCGGCGCCCGGCTCGGCACCGACAGCTACACGTTGCAGGCCTTCACCACGTCGGTCTGGGTGATGACGCTCGGCGGCATGGGCTGGCTGCTCAGCACTTTCTTTCTCACCAGGAACCTCGGCAAGGCGCAGGACAGGCTCAACGCCACCAACCCGGCGCTGATCAAGGCCATGGCCACCGTGACCCCGGTCGCCATCTTCGCCACGCTGATCGCCAATACCGCGGTCGACAAGAGCTGGCTGTCCGATGTCACCATCGCCGTCGACGACCTTTCGGCCATCGCCGCCGGCGCCATCGCGATGATCGCGCTGAACGCCTTCGGCACCCGCTGGTCCTGGCTGCGCGAATGGAGCGTCGGCCTCAGCCTCGTCGCCGGCATGACCGCCGGCCACATCGCCGCCATCGCCACCGCCTGATCCGCATAGAGCAAGAGGACCCCAATCATGTCAGATACTTCGCTCGACACCTACTATGCCTCCCGCTTCGTGCCCCTTGCCCACCGGGTCGGCCGCGGCACGCTGCTCGTCGCCATGATCCTGTGCCTGGTGCCGCCGCTGTACCTGTCGCTGGTGCTGGGCGCCTATCCCGGGTTCGGACCCATCCTGAACGGCTTCCTGTCCATCGCCGCCTTCGTCGGCATCATGTGGTTGATCGAGCCGGTCTCCTACTTCCCGATGCTCGGGGTCTGCGGCAGCTACATGAGCTTCCTTTCGGGCAACATCGGCAACATGCGCGTGCCGGTGGTGATCTCCTGCCAGACCGCCATCGGGGCCGAAACCGGCAGCAAGAAGGCCGAGGTCGCGGCGGTGATCGGCATTGCCGTCTCGGTTCTGGTCAACCTCGTGTTCCTGCTCGCGCTGGTGCTGGTCGGCAGCGCGCTGATCGACGTGATGCCCGCCCCCGTGGCGCTCGCGGTCAAGGAATACACCCTTCCGGCGCTCTACGGCGCGGTTTGCGTGATGTTCTTCAACAGCGCCCCGCGAAAGTTCGGGCTGACCGGGCTGGCCGTCGCAGCGGCGATCTTCCTGTCGCCGCTGCCCGAGATGTTCGGCACCACCGCGGCGGGCGTTCTGGCCCTGCTGACCAGCGTCGCCGTGACCCGGGGCCGCCGCGCCCGGCTGGACGGCGGGCAGCCAGCCGGCACGAACTGATCGTCGGATCGCCATGACCCCATGACACTGTCGCCTCCCCGGACCGGGGGTGCGTCGCCGAAGTCACCAAGGTTCGGACAGGAGAGACGGGCAAAGGCCCGCGCCGACGGAGCAACGCCCCGGAAACTCTCAGGCCCAGGTACTGCCGAACCGACACTCTGGAGAGAGATGCAGCCGCATCCGCCGAAGGAAGAAGCCGCGACGCCGCGGTGACGCTCTCAGGCAAAAGGACAGAGGGGGAATGCGCCGGTCCCGGCGTGTTCGAACCCATTGCCCGAGAGGCACACATGAACTCAATCGCCGTCATCGGCGCCGGGATCACCGGCGTCACCACTGCCTACGAACTGATGCAACGCGGCTTTGCCGTCACCGTCTACGACCGCAACCGCTATGCCGCCATGGACACGAGCTTTGCCAACGGCGGCCAGCTTTCGGCCTCCAATGCCGAGGTCTGGAACCACCCCGCCACCATCGCCAAGGGTCTGAAATGGCTGCTCAGGCCCGACGCGCCGCTGTCGCTGAGCCTGGCCCCGAGCTGGCACAAGTATTCCTGGCTGGCCGGGTTCATCGGCAATATCCCGAACTACCGCACCAACACCATCGAGACCGCCCGGCTTGCCGTGGCGGCCCGGCAGCGGATGCGCGACATCGCGGAGGCCGAGCGGATCGCCTTCGACCGCGACGACCGGGGCATCCTGCATGTCTATGCCTCCGCCTCCGAAATGGCGCACGCGCGGCGGGTCTCGGACCTGCTCGCCGCGGGAGGGGTCGAGCGGAGCGAGCTTGACGCCGACGCGGTCCGGCGGCTGGAGCCCCGGCTGAAAGGCGATTTCCTCGGCGGCTTCCACACACCGGGCGATGCGACCGGCGACATCCATCTCTTTGCCACCGGCCTTGCGGCGGCCTGCGTCCGGCAGGGCGCGTCGTTCCGCATGGGTAGCGAGATCGTCGATTGCCGCACCGGACGCGACGGGGTCGCGATCCGCTACCGCGATGCCGGTGGCGCGCTCCGGCAGTCGTCCCATGCCGCCGTGGTGGTCTGTGCCGGAGTCGGCAGCCGCGCGCTGGCGCGCGGCCTCGGCGACCGG
The DNA here is from genome assembly GCF_048261495.1 of Salipiger sp. Taxonomy (GTDB): domain Bacteria; phylum Pseudomonadota; class Alphaproteobacteria; order Rhodobacterales; family Rhodobacteraceae; genus Salipiger. Next base: position 18,529 of record NZ_JBLXFX010000012.1, on the reverse strand, counting down.
CTCAACGTCTACCCGGTCAAGGGCTATTCGATCACCGTCAACCTGACCGATGAGGCATCGCGTGCCGCCGCGCCGCAGCTCAGCCTGCTCGACGATGCGGCCAAGATCGTCACCAGCCGGCTCGGGCCGGACCGGTTCCGCGTCGCCGGCACCGCCGAATTCGCCGGGACGAACCGCGATATCCGGGACTGCCGCATCCGTCCGCTGGTGGCGTGGGTGAACCGCTGCTTCCCCGGCGTCTCCACCCGGCAGGTGGTGCCCTGGGCGGGACTGCGTCCGATGATGCCCTCGATGATGCCCAGGGTCGGTCCCGGCAGCCGCTCCGGCGTCTTCTACAACACCGGGCACGGGCACCTCGGCTGGACGCTCTCGGCGGCCACCGCCGAACTGGTCGCGCGCTCCGTCGAGGCCCATTTCGGCAGCGCCCGCGTGACCGGCCATGCCGGAAAGGCGGCATGATCGCGGACGGGGGCGAAGGCTCAGCAGGCAGCCGGCGACGAACGAGGCTTTCAGCCCCGGAACGATGCTGCCGCCGTCGATTTCTCACGGGGCGACCGGCCGGGCGCAGGGGGTGACGGTGACCGGGTGGGCCGGATCGGCGGCGCCCGCCTTGCGCCGGGCAAGGGCTTCCGGGTCGGGCTCTGCGGTCAGGGAAAGGATGAGGGCAAGGAACCGATCAGGGCTCATGGTCGGTCTCCTGTCGTGTCACGGGTCGGCGCAATGTGGAATTCCGGCTTCAGCGCCTCGGTGCAGGTCGCATTGACCGGCGCGTCGGGGTCCTCGAGAAAGCCGATGGCGACGTCGCGGGCGCATTGCGAGAACTGGATCACGGCGTGCCCGGCTTCGGGGAACGGCACGGCCTCCCCGTCGGGGAGGGTCCGCAGCACCATTTCGGTCGCGTCCGGATTGGTCCTGGTGTCCTTGGTTCCGGCCATGGCCAGCACCGGAATCCCGCTGACCACGGGGTCATGGTAGCCGTCGCGCGGATGCTTCTCGAACAGGTCGCAGACATCGTAGAGGATCAGCGTGCCATCCCGCACCCCGGGATCTATCTCGGGAAAGCGGTAGGAGGCGGCGACGGCGTCCTAGCCCTCGCGGGAGTTGAAGGGATAATCCTCCTGGCAGGCGATGATCCCGAGGGTGAACATCATCCGCGCCTGCGAGGTGATATCGGCGGAATCCGTCTTGGCCCGGATGCAGAAGGCGGCGACATCCTCTTCCGTCATGGCGGAGAGCAGGGCCATCGGGCGGGGTTTCTCGGTGTCGGGGATGTGGGTTTCGAGGAAGGTTTCGCTCAGCCGCCGGCCGGCGGCGTGGATCGTCTCTTCGAGGTCCGGATAGGCGGCGGCGCAGGCCGTATCCGCCTTGCAGTAGTCGACCATCCAGCCGAGGGCCTGGTCGACCGGAACGCCGTTGGTGTCATGGGCAGGGTTGTCGACCCGGCTGATGCTGTCGATCACCAGGCTGCGCAGACCCTCGGGCGCGGACCGCAGCCGTTCCTGGCCCGGCTTGGTGCCGTAGGAGAGGCCGAAGGCGTTGTATTCGGGATAACCCGGCGCGGACATGACCGCGCGCACGTCCAGCGCGCTTTGCGTGGTGTCGCAGGGGGCAAGGTCGGTGCCCGCCGCGATGGTTTCGGTCAGGCATTTGCCCGGCGGTTCCTAGGCGTCGAAGAGTTTCTTCTCGTCGGGGCTGGCGAACTGGACGAAGTCCTCGGCCAGCTCGTTGTAGCAGCCGTCCGGTCCGATCCTGACCGGCTCGCCACGATGGAGGGGCAGACCGCGCTCCCTTCGCGCGAAAGCGGTGAAGCCTTCGCCAGTGGCGGCGGTCGCTTCGGGCGCAACTCCGTTCATGGCTCCACCTCCTCACGCTCCGCTTCCGATGACGGCCATCGCCACCCTCTCGGGCCAACTCGACCCGCCGTTGACGCCAGGGGGATCGGGTGCCCCCAGCTATCCGGATCGCGGGCCGCCTGTCCGGATTGCGCCCGTGCCCCCCTCGGCCCGCCACAGCTTGGCCGACGGCGCCTCGCCATAGGCGGCGCGATAGGCCTCTGCAAAGCTGCCGAGGTGGGAAAATCCGCAGTCGAGCGCCATCGCGGTGACCGTGGCGCCGGACCCGGCCAGAAGATGCAGGCCTTCCGAACCGATGACCCCGTCGAGCGCAAACATCAGGCGCAGGTGTTCCACCACGAGCGCGGCGAACAGATCGGAGGCGGGAGAGTGGATCAGGGTCGGCGCCGGTGAGGCCGGATCGCTGAAGAGGTAATGCAGCAACGCCCCGAACCCGGCGAGCGCCGCAGCCGAGGTGGCAAGCACGGGATCGGCCTGATGTCCGGGAAGGGCATGCCGCACCGGACCCGCGTCCGGCGGGATCTTGGCCACATGGGCGCGGAAGCCGCGGTGATCGTCGCGTTCCACCCGCGTCCAGCGCTCGGAAGGGCCGAGGGCGAGGGCGGTCCCGGCCTGGATCATCCGGGTCCGGCGTTCCATCCGGACCTGCATGCGGCCCCGTATCGGCATCATGATCGTCAGGAACCTGTCGTCGACAGGGTCGATTTCATGTCCGGACGACGCCCCGTTCAGCAGGCTGGTGCCGATGGTGGCGAATTCCGCCTGCGCCGCGGATGACCCGAAGGCCGCTTTGCGCCGTTGCGGGCGTTGCGCGGATGGGACTGCAATACGCTGCGCCGGACCGGCCTCCGTCCAGCCAGGTAACCGTGGGGCCCGCCCGAACCCGTCGCGACCCTGCGGCATCCTCCGGCAAGCCCCGCGTGCCCGGCGGCAGGCACGGTTCGGACAAGGGGCAAAGGCCTGAGCGAGCCCATCACGCCGACGCAGCGAGGGCCCCTGCGTTCCGGCGTCACACCGAACGCGCGCGGACGAGGGCGGCCCGATTTCTGCGTGAAGACCCACGCGCGGACCAGCGGTCTTTCACCCGTCCTAGGGGCAAGGCCGGGTGCCGCGCACGACATGCGGCCTCGGGGATCCAATTATCTTGACTGATTTACTCTGACAATATAGCGAGCGCGGCTGTCGCCTGTCCCCAACCATGTCGAGGCTCCATGTTCCACAGCTCTGCCGCCCTCTCCGCATTCGGGGACATGCCTGCGCTTGTGTCGGACAATCGGATCACGACCTATGCCGAACTTGCCGCGGCGGCGGAGCGGTTCGCTCAAAGGTTCCCGAAGCGGCGGGGGCTGGTCGCGATCGAAATCGCCCCCACCCCGACCGCCATCGCCGCCTATCTCGGGGCGCTTCAGGCGGGCCATGCGGTCATGCCGCTCCCTTCGGGAGAGCCCGAACTGGCGGTGGATCTCGAGAAAAGGTTCCGCCCGTCGGCCGGCTGGCGGCGGCACGGGGGGCGGTTCCGGATGCACCATCACGACGGCGCGGCCGAAGTGCATCCCGATCTGGGCCTGCTGCTGACGACGTCCGGCAGCACCGGGCAGGGGCGCGGGGTCCGGCTCGGCATGGGCGCGGTCTCCGCCAATGCCGGGTCGATTGCGGAGTACCTCGAGATCACCGCGAAGGATCGGGCGGCGCTGGTCTTGCCGCTCCACTACTCCTACGGGCTCTCGGTGCTCCACTCCCACCTGCTGCGCGGCGCGAGCATCTAATTGTCCGAAGGCTCCATTCTCGACCCGGACTTCCTTCCCGGCCTCGCGGCGTCGGGCGCGACGAGCCTTGCCGGCGTGCCGCACCATTTCCGCATGCTCGAAACGGCGCTTTCCGGCGCGGATCTGCCGCCCCGCCTGACCTGCCTCACCGTTGCGGGAGGGGCGATGCCCTGCGCCGAGGTCCTGCACTGGACGAAGAGGCTCCGCGAGCGGGACGGCAGGTTCTTTGCGATGTACGGACAAACCGAGGCGACCGCGCGGATTTCCTACCTGCCCCACGACATGGCCGAACACGCGCCGGATGCGATCGGGCGCGCGATCCCGGGCGGCGCGCTGTCGCTGAGGGATGACGGCGGACGTACGATACGGGGCACGGGCCGCGAAGGCGAGCTGATCTATCGCGGGCCCAACGTGATGATGGGCTATGCGAGCGATGGAAGCGACCTTGTCGGCGGGGCCGACCTCGACGAACTGGCGACGGGCGATCTTGCGACGCTCGGCGACGACGGCTTCTATCGCATCACCGGACGCAAGACGCGCATGTCCAAGATTGCCGGTCTCCGGATTGGGCACGACGCATTGGAAAAGGCTCTGGGCCTGTCGGGTCGCGAGGCGGCCATCTGGGGCGACGACGCGCATCTCCGGGTCGCCGCGGCCGGGGCGGATGACGCCTTGCGCGCCCGGGTCGCGCAGCTTGCGGGTATCGGGGAGCATCATGTCATCCTCGTGCCCTGCGCGGCGCTGCCACGGCTCGGCAACGGGAAGATCGACTACCAGGCGCTGAAATCGCAGGCGGTGGCGCCCGCGCGTCACGACCTGCTCGCCGCCTATGCGCGCTGCTTTGCCCCGACCCCGGTGCAGCGCAGGGACAGCTTCGCCAGCCTCGGGGGCGACTCCCTGCAGCATGTCGAGATGTCGCTCGTGGTCGACGAGCGTCTGGGGGGTCTTCCGGTCGGATGGGAAGAGCGCAGCATCGCGGATCTCGAAGCGGCCGGGACGCGCCCCCGGTCGAGCCACGTCTCCATGCCGCTGCTCGCCCGCGCGCTGGCGATCCTCGCGGTGGTGACCGCCCACCAGACGCTCTGGCCGGTCTACGGCGGCGCCGCGGCGATGGTCATCCTGCTGGGAATGAGCGTCGCCGAGCATCGCGCGAAGTTCCTGGTCGCGGGTGACGCGGGAGCCTTTCTTGCGCCGCTCGGGCGGGTGCTGATCCCCTATTTCGTCATCCTGTTCGGCTATGCCCTGGCCTGGCAGCAAATTCCCTGGGTCTCGGTGGCGATGCTCGGCAATTTCGCGATCACGAAGCCCGAAACCCACCTGATGCTGCCCTACCTCTACTGGTTCGTCGAAGCATATGTGCAGATATGCCTGCTGCTGGTCGTTCTTTTCCGGTCCGGGCGGATGCGCCGCCGGCTTTCGAGGTCGTTGTTCGGCACCGGCCTCGCGCTGTTTGCCGGGGCGGCGGTGCTTAGGCTGACCGTGCCCGAGATATGGCCGCTCCCGGCCGGCAGATCACAGTTTTCCGTTCCTTGGGTCTTCTACCTCTTTGCCATCGGCTGGTGCATCGCCGCCGCGAAAAGCCTCGAGCAGCGCATCCTGGTGCTGGCCCTGGCCATGGTGATGCTGCCGCTGGCGGCCTGGCTGGGCGGCAACTGGTACGGCTCCTGGAGCAAGTACCTCAGCCTGCTCGCCCTGTGCGGATTGCTGCTTTTCGTCGAGAGGGTGCCGATGCCGCGCCTTGCGGTGAGGGGGATCATGCGCATCGCGCAGGCGGCCTTTCCGATCTACCTCCTGCACCGGTTTGCGCCGGAGCTTCTGCTGCAGCCCCTGAAACCGGTCGTTTCCGACGCCGTCTTCGACGCGCTGGCCATCGCCGGCGGCATCGCCTTGGGGCTGGTCGCGGCGCGCGGTTTTTCCGCGCTCACGTCGACCTTGCTCGGCGTGGTCGTGCCGAGGCTGCGCGTCAGGTCCGCGTAGATGGTTCGCGCCGATCGTAGTATGATATGAAGCACTTGCGGCGCGATCGACCCCGTCGCGCGCCGCGCCCGGTCCGGCAGGACCGCCGGAACATCCAGAAGGAGATTGTTCATGTCCGACAACAGCGCACCCCGATGGGGCTCGGAGATGCTGAGCGTGCTCCGCATCGTCTCGGCGCTCATCTTCCTGCTGCACGGCTCGCAGAAGCTCTTCGGCGTTCCGGCGACAGATCAGCAGCCGCCGCTGATGAGCCTGATGGGCGTCGGCGGAGTGCTCGAATTCGTCGGTGGTCTGCTCCTGCTCGTCGGCTTTCTCACCCGGCCGGTGGCCTTCGTGCTTTCCGGGATGATGGCGGTGGCCTACTGGATGTTCCATGCGCCGCAGAACCTCTTTCCGACCCTCAACGGCGGCGATGCGGCCATCCTCTACTGCTTCGTCTTCCTCTATCTTGCCGTGGTGGGCGGCGGGAAATGGAGCGTCGATGCCATGCGCGATTCCGCCCGCCGGGGCCTCTGAACGACGCGCTGGCAGGGCAGAGACCGCCGCCGTTCCGACGGGCAATGGGGCCGATGATCCCCTTGCCTTCCGACCGGGGAACCGGCTGACCGGCCCGCACGCGCGTCCGGCCTGCATCGGCGCGTCCGCGCCCTCCGTCTGCCCGATGCCGTGACATCACCCCATTGACCCCGCCGGTTCAGCGGATACCTTCGCCCCGACGGACCCCGGACGGAGGCAGCCGCAAGGCAGGTGTTCGCGCGGTCCCGGCGGGAGGGTGCAGCATGAAACAGGCGGTCGTGATCGGCGGCACGAGCGGGATCGGCGCGGGATGTGCCGGGGTCCTGCGGGACAAGGGCTGGCAGGTGACCGTGACCGGCGTCACCGGGGCCGAGGTCGAGGCCTTCCGTGCCTCCACCGGAATCGAGGCGGCCGTGCTCGACGTGCGCGATACCGGCGCGGTGCAGGCCTTCTTCGACGGGCGCGGGCCGCTCGACGGGCTGGTGAACTGCGCGGGCATCCTCGTGCGCGGGGGCGAATACGAGATCGAGACCTTCGAGCGCGTCATCGACATCAACCTCACCGGCACCATGCGCTGCTGCCTCGCGGCGCAACCGCTGCTGGCGGACACCGGCGGTGCCATCGTCAACACCGCCTCCATGCTCAGCTATTTCGGCGGCCCGCTGGTGCCTGCCTATTCCGCCTCCAAGGGCGGCGTGGCGCAGTTGACCAAGGCGCTTGCCGGACGCTGGGCGGCGGACGGCATCCGCGTCAACGCCATCGCGCCCGGCTGGATCGAAACCGAGATGACCGAGGCCCTGCGCGCCGATCCCGTGCGCAACGGTCCCATCCTTGCCCGCACCCCGCTGGGGCGCTGGGGCAAGCCCGTCGAAGTCGGGGAGCTGGTGGCATGGCTCCTGTCCGAACAAGCGGCCTTCGTCACGGGAAGCGTCTACCCCGTCGACGGCGGCTACCTCGCCATGTGAAGGAACATCGAATGTCGAAGGATACTCCGGACCACGATCCGCGCACCCCGTACCAGCTACCCTTTCCGGTGGATGCCCAGGACGAGATCGTGATCCCCAAGGCGATTGCCGAGGACGAACGGATCTGGGTGCCCCAGGCCGAGAACGTGTCGTTCCGGCCGCTCTGCCTCAACCGCAGCCAGGGCTACTGGATGAACCTCCTGAGGGTGCGGAAATCCGGCGTGCTGTCGCGGCACCGCCATCCCGCGCCGGTGCACGGCTTCGTGCTGAAGGGGCGGTGGCACTACCTCGAACACGATTGGGTGGCGGAGGAGGGCGGCTATGTCTACGAACCCCCCGGCGAGACGCACACCCTCGTGGTGCCCGACGACGTGACCGAGATGATCACCTATTTCCAGGTCAACGGCGTGATGCTCTACGTCGATCCCTGGGGCAAGACCATGGGCTACGAGGACGTCTTCACCAAGATCGAGATGTGCCGCAAGCATTACGAGGCGGTCGGGCTCGGCGCGGATTACGTGGACCAGTTCATCCGCTGACGGGGCGGGGCGGTCGGCGGTGCCCGACCGTTCCCCCTTGCCGGACCGTGCCGGCGCGACCCGCGTCCAACCCCCGGTCCGGCCATCACTCCGGCCGGGGCGGGCCTTCGATCTCCACCCGCTCCGCGCCCGCGACCAGCCAACCGGCAAGCTGCGACGCGGCGCGGTCGGCGCCCCGTCCCAGCGCGCATTCCCAGACCACCGCCACCCGCCAGCCGCGCGCGATCAGCTCTGCCTGCACCCGGCGGTCCCGCGCGACATTGGCCGCAAACTTCTCCTGCCAGAACGTCGTCCGCGTGGCGGGGGTCGAGGCCTTGCGGCACCCGGCATGGCGATGCCAGAAACAGCCGTGGACGAAGACGGCGGCGCGATGGCGCGGAAAGACGAGGTCGGGCGTGCCCGGCAGATCCCTGCGGTGCAGCCGGAAGCGGAACCCGAGCACGTGCATCCGGCGGCGCAGCGCGATCTCGGGGCGGGTGTTGCGCGCGCCGATCCCCGCCATCATGCGGGACCGCACCTGCCCGGAAACGACATCGGTCATGCCGACCCTCCTGCCCAGCCCCTGCCAGACTGCGGGCGGCGGCCGGGCGTGGCAAGACCCCTCAGCAGCAGTCGTCCCTCGTGCGCCGACCGAGCCCGGTTCCGAGACCGTGCCGGAGGGCGCGGGAGAGGGTGTCGACGGCGGCGGTCATGAGGCCGGTGGCGATCAGCAGCACGACGGCACGGTCGAGCCGCAGTTCGGCGACCGCGCTGTCGATGTAAAAGCCCAGCGTGGCGACCCCGAGCAGGCCCATGACCGCGGTTTCGCGCAGGATGATCTCCCAGCGGTAGAGACAGAGCGCGATGAACGGCCCGGACAGGCGCGGCGCCAGTTCGAACCCCCAGAGCGACAGGCCCGAGGGCGCGTCGCGGCGCAGCGAGGGCAGCAGGGATTCCCCCTCGCGCCCGAGCAGATGCGCGATGATCGCGCCGTTGTGCAGCGCCAGCGCCAGCACGGCGGGCAGCATCGAGGGGCCGAAGACCTGCAGGAACAGGTAGGCGAGCATGTATTCGGGAAAGCTTCTCAGCACGACCAGCGTCAGGTGGCCCGCCGCCCGCCCGACGCGCCCGGTGACGCGCGGCACGATCAGCCCGAACCCGGCAAAGGCCAGCGCCCCGGTCAGCACCAGCGCGATCTGCGCCACCAGCAGCGTTGCGACGAGGCCGGGAAGGATCTCGGAGGTCAGGAGCGGGCGCAGCCATTCGAGCAGCGCCGCGGCGTCGCCGCCCTCGCGCAGGGGGGCGGGCACGATGTCGTGGCCGAGAAAGCGCATCAGCGCGCCCGAGCCCATCGGCGGGCTCTTCAGCACGGCGAGCGTGGCGATGGCCGCGACGATCCAGAGCGGCACGAGGCGCGGCCGCATCCAGAGCCGGATCGAGGCGATCAGCGCGATGTAGCAGATCATGATGGCCGAGGCCGCGCCGTAGTCGCCCATGCGGAAGAAACTGTCGAGCTGGAAGCCCAGCGTCGGCAGCCCGACAAAGCCCAGCACCGCGCTGGCCCGCATCCCGCATTCCAGCCGGTAGAGCGTGTAGTGCCGCATCGAGGCCAGCGCCAGCGGCGCCCGGGCAAAGACGAACCGCGACAGCGCGTCGGTGCCGGGCGGCAGGACCTGAGAGGGGCGCTGGTCGGCCTCTTCCAGTTGCTCGGCAAAGACCTTGGCAAAGATCCCGGTGTAGGGCAGGGCGATGGCCAGCACCCCGGTGGCGGGAGACAGGCCGAGCACCTGCATCAGCATCAGCGCCCAGAACAGCTCGTGGACCGAGCGCAGGGCGATGCACAGCGCGCGCACCGGCCAAAGGTGGTGGAAGGGCGCAAGGATCAGCCCCGTGCCCGCCCCCGCCGCGACCCCGGCCACCGCAAAGGCCAGCGTCAGCCAGATCGCCCGGCCGATGCTTTCCACGGCCCCGAAATCCGGGCGCAGGAAGCCCGAGAGCATGCGCATCAGCGTGGCGGTCGGGTCGTGCCCGGCAAGCCCGAAATCCGCGAAGGGAAGGGCGATCAGCCCCAGCGCCACGAACAGCGTCACCACCCGCGGGCGGCTCATCCGGCGGCGCGGGGCGGCAAGGGGCCGCGAGGAGACGCGGCGTCGGGCCCGGGCCTCAGCGGGCATAGAGCGCGGCAATGTCGGCATCTCCCAAGGCGCCGGGCGCGGCATCGAAGGCGATCCTGCCCCGGCGCAGCCCCACCAGCCGCGTCGCGAAGCGGCGGGCGAGCGCGACGTCGTGCAGCGCCAGCAGCGCCGTGGCAAAGCGCGCCCGCGCCTGGTCGAGCAGCGCCGCCGCCTGGGTCTCGTCCACCGCCGACACCGGCTCGTCCGCCAGCAGCACCGCGCCGCCGCGCCACCAGGCCCGCGCCAGTGCCACGCGCTGCTTCTGCCCGCCGGAGAGCTCGCCCACCCTGCGGTCGGTCTCGTCCGACAGGCCGAGGTCGGCGAGGATCGGCGCGATGCCCTCGCGGTCGGCACGGCGGACATGCAGCAGCGAGCCGAGGTTGCGGACCGGCCCGTGATCGTCGAGCCGCCCCATCAGCACGTTCCTCAGCACCGAAAGCTGCGGCACCAGAGCGTGATCCTGCGGCACCAGCGCCACGCGCTGCGCCCCGGCAAGCCGGTCGTGGATCGCGTTGAGCAGCGTCGTCTTCCCCGACCCGCTGGGCCCCAGCAGCACGACCCGTTCGCCGGGGGCGAGCGCGAGGCTCACCTCCGACAGAACCGCCGTCCCGCCGTAGCCGAGCGTTTGCCGGTCGAGGACGGTCAGGGTCATTCGATGAGGCCGAGCTCTGCCGCGGTGTCCGCGATCGGCTGGAAGTCCTCGTTCTTCGCGGCGATGAAGGCTTCGCGCGGGAAGGCGGCCAGCAGGTCGGGGTCGTCCATGCCGATCAGCGCCGCCTGCACCTTGTCGGCAAAGCCTTCGCCCCAGCGCGCATCGACGTCGCCGCGGATCGTCCAGTTGTAGTCGGGATAGGGCGGGGTCTGCCAGATGACCTTGGCGGTCTCGATCTCGGGGGCGCCTTCCTCGACGGCCTTGTCATAGACCGCGTAGTTCAGCGCGCCGATCTGCCAGGCGCCCGAGGCCACCAGCCGCAGCGTCTGCGAGTGATCGCCCGAGAACCCCACGCGCGAGAAGAAGTCTTCGGGCGCCGCGCCGGTCTCCTGCCGGATCCAGTATTCCGGCATCAGCCGCCCGGAGGTCGAGGTCTTGGCCCCGAAGGTGAAGGTCATGCCCTTCGCCGCCTCGGGAAAGGCGTCCGAGGCTTCGAGCCCGGTGTCGGTGTTGGCGATGAAGTAGCTCACGAAGATCGGGTCTTCCTTGCCCTGCGCGATGGCACGGGCATCGGGCACGGCGAGCCGCGCCTGAACGCCGGTCAACCCGCCGAACCAGGCGAGCTGGATCTGATCGTTGCGGAAGGCGGTGACCGAGGCGGCGTAGCTCTTGACCGGCACGAATTCCACATCCACGCCCAGCTCGCCCTCGAGATACTCGGCAACCTTCGAGAACCGCTCGACCAGCCGCGTCTCGTCCTCGTCCGGAATGGCCGAGAAATACAGCGTCTGCGCAGCGGCGAGCCCGGCACCGGACAGCAGCAGCGCGAAGGACAGGCACAGGCCGCGCAGCAGCGGGCGGCGTTCGGATGTCATGGGGGTCATCATATCGTGTTTCCTGAAGATTTCATGGCGCGCACCGGCGATCGGCCGGGTCTTTCCCGCTCTCATTGACCCGGGTCGCGGCGTGGTTTCAAGCGGGATCTGCCCCGGTCGGGGTCATCGCGGCGGGCGGGGCCGCCGGCGCCGGGCCGGGTGTCGGTTTTGCCCGCATCCACCCGCGGGTCGGGCTGGTCATTCGGTGAATTGACTTATCATATATCGCAATTATAGTGCGCTTGCGTACAGAAATGCGGGGAGAGGTTTCATGGATCGCGCGAATGTCTTCAAGGGGGCGGTACTGGGCCTGGCGGCCGTCTGGCTCGGGGCGGGAACGGCCGGGGCCCAGACGGTGATGCGCTTTGCCGACTACGGTCCGAACCGCGGCACACGCGCGGAAACCGTGCAATGGCTGTTTTCCGAGATCGAGGCCCGAACCGAGGGCCGCGTCACCATCGACCAGCACTGGGGCGGCGCGCTGCTCGGGGCCAAGAACGGCTTTGACGGGCTGAAGTCGGGGGTCGCGGACATCGTGACGGTCACGGCGGTCTACGCGCCGCAGGATCTTTTCGCCTACCGCGTCGGGGATCTGCCGATCACCAGCGAAAACGAGGTCGCGCAGACCATGGCGCTCTACGAGCTCGCCACCACGAACGAGGCGATGCAGGAACAGTTCGACCGCGCGGGCGTGGTCTATCTGGCCAATTACACCGTCGGACCGATCCAGATGGTCTGCAACGGGGCCGACATCCGGAGCTTCGACGACCTGAAGGGCAAGAAGGTCCGCTATACCGCCGAATACGGCAAGATCTTCGAGGACATGGGCGTCACCACGATTTCCCTGCCGACGCCCGAGATCTACCAGGCGCTGAGCACCGGGCTGGTGGATTGCGCGCAGACCTATGCCTACACCACCCTGTCCTACAAGCTGATCGAGGTCGCGGACCAGTTCCTCGTCTTCGATCTCGGCACCCTCGGGTCCAACGGCATCTTCATGAACCGCCGCTCCTTCGAGCGTCTCGACCAAGCCGATCGGGAAACCGTGCTCGCCGCCGGTCGCGAGATGACCGAGCGCAATGCGCAGGCGGTGCGCGACGCCAACCAGGAGGCGATCGCCGCCTTCCCGCAGGGCATCGACGGCAAGTCCCTGACGGTGGTCGAGATCAGCGACGAGGACCGCGCCCGCATCGAAGCGGCCAGCCAGCCCTACATCGACGCCTGGATCGCGGAATCCGCCGATTTCGGCTTTGACGGTCAGGCCGTGGTCGACGCCTACAAGACGCTGATTTCGTCGAAATCGGAATGAGCGGCGCGGCGAAGCCTTCCGGGGACGGGGACCGAGATCATGGGCGCGGCTGATCGCCTCCTGGCGCGGATCGAGGCGGTGTTCCTGCACATCTCGGTCGCCGGAGCCCTCGTGATCGCGGCGATCCTGTGCTGGGGCATCGCCGCGCGCAGCACGCCGCTGCCGGGCCTGCCGGACGATATTCTCATCGTCCGGCAGCTCATGGTGGGCACGATCGCCGTGGCGCTCGGCCATGCCACCGCGACGCGGGGACATATCGCCATCGACCTGCTCTACCGCCACCTGCCCGCGCCGATGCGCAAGGCCTGCAACCTTCTCGCGCTGGCGGTCGGGCTGATCGCCTTCGGGCCGCTCTGCGTCTTCGCGCTGGAAGAGGCGGCGCGGTCCTACGGCGACGGTGCCTACATGTACGGCAAGCTGAAGCTGCCGGAATGGCCGGCCGAAGCGGCGTTCTTTCTCGGGCTGCTGGTGATGAACCTGCGGCTGATCCTGCTGTTCCTGCGGGATGCCCGGGCGCGCGCGCCCTTCGACGGCCCCGCCGAAGACGGCCCCGCCGGCGAGGGCCCGGCGCGATGACCGCCACAGCCATCGGAATCTGCGGGCTGGTCGCGACCTTCGTGCTGATCGCCCTGCGCACGCCCATCGCCTTTGCCCTGGCGGGCTGCGCGCTGGCCGGGATCTATCTAAACTTTGCCGCCCCGGGCGGGCAGGGGCCGGAGTTCGCGCTGGCGGTGCGCCCGACGCTGACGCTGGCCAGCGGCGCGATCTACGAGCTGTTCCAGTCCTACGACCTGTCGGCGGTGCTGCTGTTCATCGCGCTCGGCCACGTGGCCTTCGCCGCCGGGGTCACCACCGACATCTACGCCGCGGCGCGGGTCTGGCTGGCACGGGTGCCGGGAGGGCTGGCCATCGCCTCCATCGTCGGCTGCGGCGGGTTCTCGGCCATCTCCGGCTCCAGCGTCGCCTGCGCGGCGACCATGGGCAAGGTCGCGGTCCCCGAGATGCTGCGCTACGGCTACGGCGACCGGCTGGCCACCGGGGCGGTTGCCGCCGGGGGCACGCTGGGCGCGCTGATCCCGCCGAGCGTGCTGTTCATCCTGTTCGGCATCTTCGCCGAGCAATCCATCAGCAAGCTGTTCATCGCCGCGGTCATCCCCGGCCTGCTGTCGATGCTGGGCTACACGCTGGTGGTGCTGGCCTGGACCGCGCTGCGCCGGTCGGACGTGCCGTCGATCTCCGAGCGGTTCACGCTCGCGCAGCGCCTCTCCGCGCTGGGGCGGGCCTGGATCGCGATCCTGATGTTCGTCATCATCATCGGCGGCATCTACGGCGGCATCTTCACCGCGACCGAAGCGGCGGCGGTCAGCTTTGCCACCGTCACCCTGCTGGCCTTCGTCACCGGCCGCATCACGCGGTGCGCGTTCCTGTCCGCCCTGCGCGAGGCGGCGCACCAGACCGCGGCGATCTTCCTGATCGCGGGGGCGGCCAAGATCTTCGTCACCTTCGTCGCGCTCACCAACGTGGCGCCCTGGCTGGTGGGGCAGGTGGTGGCCTTCGACCCGGGTCCGGGGCAGCTCATCTTCGGCATCGTCTGCCTCTACGTCGTGCTCGGCATGTTCCTCGACCCGCTCGGCATCATGCTGCTGACCCTGCCCTTCACCCTGCCGCTGATCGAGGCGCAGGGCATGAACCCCGTCTGGTTCGCCGTGGTCGTGGTCAAGCTGCTCGAAATGGGCCTGCTGACGCCGCCGGTGGGCCTCAATGTCTTCGTCATCCATTCCGTGACCGAGCCGCGCATCGCCATCGGCCGCATCTTTGCCGGGGTCGCGCCGTTCTTCGTCATGGATCTCGCCGTGCTGGCGCTGCTGGTGACGATCCCGGCGCTGTCGCTCTGGCTCCCGGCGCAACTGAACTAGGAAGGACCGCCATGCGTTTCGACCCCCGACACTGGGCCCGCGAGGAGGCCGACAAGCCCGCGCTTGTCTTCGACACCGGGGAGAGCCTCTCCTACGGCGGGCTGGACGCGCTGGCCGACCGCTTCGCGCAGCTCTTCCGCGCGCACGGGCTGACACCGGGGGATCACGTGGCGGCCATGCTGCACAACGATCCCCGCCTGATCGCGGCGGTCTGGGGCGCCTACCGCGCGGGGGTCTATTTCACCCCGGTCGCCACCACCTTTTCCGCCGCCGAATGCGCCCATGTGGTGCGCAACTGCACGGCGCGGCTGTTCCTGGCCGACGACCGTTTCGCCGAGGCCGTGGCGGGCATCCCGGCGGGAATTCCGGCGCTGAACGGCTGCCTCGTCACCGGCGGCGCCCTGCCGCGGTTCGAGGATCTCGATGCCGCGCTCGCGCGCCAGCCCGCCACGCCGATCGCGGACGAGACGCCGGGCGCGCTGATGATGTATTCCTCCGGCACCACCGGCGCGCCCAAGGGCATCTGGCGCCCGCTGCCGACCCGGGACGAGATCGCAGAAGCCCCGCCGCCCTTTGCCGCCGACCTCATCGACATCTTCGACTGGCACCGCGAGACGCGTTACCTCTCGACCCAGCCGCTGTACCACGCGGCCGGGCTGCGCTTTGCCCTCGCCACCACGGCGGCGGGCGGCACCGCCCATGTCATGCGCAAGTTCGAGGCCGGGGCCGCGCTCGACCTGCTGGTGCGTCACCGGATCACCGCCTCGCAATGGGTGCCCGCCATGTTCCGCCGCCTGCTCGACCTGCCGGAGGCGGAGCGCGCGGCCTTTGCCGCGCCCGATCACCTGCGCGCGATCCACGGGGCGGCGCCGATCTCGCCCACCATGAAGCGCGAGATGATCGACTGGTGGGGGCCGATCCTGATCGAATACTACTCCGGCACCGAAGGCGTCGGCCTGTCGCTGATCGACAGTCACGACTGGCTGCGGCACCCCGGCTCCGTCGGCCGGGTGGTCAAGGGCGTGGGCCACGTGCTCGACGGTGACGGCACCGAGCTGCCGCCGGGCGAAACCGGGGCGATCCACTTCAGCGGCATCACCCCCTTCGCCTATTTCGGCGACCCGGAAAAGACCGCGACCCGGACCTCGCCGCAGGGCTACCAGAGCTTCGGCGACATCGGGCGCATCGACGCCGACGGCTTCATGTATCTCACCGACCGCATGGACGACATGATCATCTCGGGCGGGGTGAACCTCTATCCGCAGGAGATCGAGAAGGCGCTCGAGGAAATGCCCGAGGTCGCCGAATGCGCGGTGGTGGGGCGCAAGGATGCGCGTTTCGGCGAACGCCCGGTGGGCTTCGTGGTGCGCAGCCCGCGCAGCGAAGGGCCGGAGGAGGCGTTCCTCGACCGCTTCCACGCCTTCTGCAGGCAGCGCCTCGGCGCGACCAAGCAACTGCGCGAGGTGCATCTCGTCGCCAGTCTGCCGCGCAGCAACGCCGGAAAGCTCCTGCGCAAGGAACTGAAGGAACCGGTGCCGGCAGGGGAGGGCACGGCATGACCAGGGGTCCGCTGCACGGCATCCGCGTGCTCGATCTGTCCAAGGTGCTCGCCGGGCCGCTCTGCGCGCAATACCTCGCCGAGATGGGCGCCGAGGTCATCAAGGTCGAACCGCCGGTCAGCGGCGACGACACCCGCGGCTGGCCGCCGTTCCGCGCGCCGGGGCTGGGGGCGGTCTTTCTCAGCGCCAACCGCGGCAAGCGCAGCATCGCGCTCGACCTCAAGACCGACGAGGGCCGCGCCATCGTGCACGAGCTGGCCGCCGTCTGCGACGTGGCGATCGAAAGCTTCGGCACCGGGGTCGCGGAACGCCTCGGCATCGACCGCGAGACCCTGCGCGCGGTCAATCCGCGCCTCATCCATTGCAGCATCTCGGGGTTCGGGCGCACCGGCCCGCTGGCGAAGGCGCCGGGGTACGACGTGATCCTGCAGGCGTTCTCCGGGATGATGTCGCTGACCGGCGAAGAGGGCGGCAGCTTCGTGCGCAGCCCGATCTCGCCCGTCGACCAGACCACCGGCATCCATGCGCTCTCGGGCATCCTCGCGGCGCTCTACGCGCGCGAGGCGACGGGGGCGGTCGAGTCGGTCGAGGTCTCGCTCTACGACACCGCGATGGCCTTTCTCGGGTACAATTTCCAGAGCTTCTGGGAAAAGGGCGTGCAGCCCGACCGCTGCGGCTCCAGCCATGAATCGCTCTGTCCCTACCAGGCGTTCGAGGCGCAGGACGGCGCGGTGATGATCGGCGTCGCCAACGACAGTCTCTGGCGGCGGTTCTGCGCCGTGGCGGGGCTGGACGACGCGGTCCGCGACGATCCGAAATTCGCCACCAACGCGGCGCGCGTCGCCAACCGCGCCGAAACCCTGGCGCTGGTAAGCGCGGCGATCGCCGCCCGACCCGCCGCCTTCTGGGACCGCGAACTGGCCGCGGTCCGCGTGCCCTGCTCTCCGATCCAGTCCCTGGCCGAGGTGCTGGACCATCCCCACACCCGCGCCGGCGACATCGTGCAGAGCTACGACAAGCCGGGGGTCGGGACGCTGAACGGCATCGCGCACCCGGTCCGCTTCGGCGGTCGCGCTCGGGCCGTCGGCTCAGCGCCGCCATCGCTCGGCGAGGACGGCGACGGGCTGCTTGCATGGCTCGGCCACTCCGACGAGGATATCGCGGAGCTGCGCGCCCGTGGCGTGCTCGGTTGAGCGCGCCCGCCACACCGATCCCGTGCCGCCGAAGGAGCATCCATGCCGCGTGACATTCCCGCCTATTCCCGCCCCGACGCCAACCGCCGCGTGCTGCTGAGCACCCGCCCCGAGGGCATTCCCCAAGCCGGGCATTTCACCATCGACACCGCCCCCGTGCCGGAACCGGGCGAGGGCGAGATCCTGGTGCGCAACATCTACCTCTCGGTCGATCCGGCGCAGCGGGGCTGGGCGGCGGACGTGGCGAACTATTCCGAACCCGTGGCGCTCGGCACCCCGATGCGGGCGCTGGCGGTCGGGGTGGTGGTGGCCTCGCGCCACCCGGAGGTGGCCGAAGGCGCCTTCCTCTACGGCTTCTTCGGCTGGCAGGATTATGCCGTGGTGACGCCGTCCGCCATCCTGCACCGCTGCACGCAGGACCTGCCGCTCGAAGTCTTTGCCGGTCTCTGCGGCATCTCCGGCGTCACGGCCTATCTCGCGCTGACCCGGCTCGGCCGTCCGACGCCCGGCGACACGCTGCTGGTCTCCACCGCCGCCGGGGCGGTCGGCAGCTGCGTCGGCCAGATCGGCCGCAGCCTCGGGTGCCGGACCATCGGGCTGACCGGCAGCGACGACAAGGTGGCGCGCTGCCGCGACACCTTCGGCTACGACGCCGCCTTCAACTACAAGACCGCCGACCTCGCGGCCGCGGTCGGCGCCGCCGCTCCGGAGGGGGTGAACGTCTATTTCGACAACACCGGCGGGACGATCCTCGACACGGTGCTGCGGCGGATGGCGGTCGGCGGGCGCATCGTGCAGTGCGGCACGGCCTCGGTGTCGAGCTGGTCGCCGGTGCCCACCGGGCCGCGCAACGAACGCGAGATCCTGACCCGGCGTCTGATCTGGTCCGGCTTCGTGATCTTCGACCACATGGAGGCCTATGACGAGGCCTGCACCGCCCTCGCGGCGCTTCTCGCCGGGGGGGAGCTGCAGTTCGCCACCGACATCCGCGAGGGATTGCACCATGCCCCCGGCGCGATCGCGGATCTCTACGACGGCCGGAACGAGGGCAAGTCGCTGATATTCATCGGAGATTGAGCGGTCCGGCGGCCGGGGTCGGTTCCGTCCGATACGGTTATCTTGAGTATGATATGCTTGCGTACCAAACTGCCTTCCGCTAGACTCCCTCCCGTATCGCCGCGGGGAGGGTCAGATGGATTTTGATTTGAGCGAGGAGCAGGTTTCGATATTCGGGATGTGCCGTGAGTTCGGGTCTG
>NZ_JBLXFX010000011.1:0-125054 GCF_048261495.1 Salipiger sp. | reverse complement strand
CACCGCCCCGCTCGTCGTCAAGGCCGGCGCGGACGTCCTCGTCGCCGGATCGGCGGTGTTCAGGGGTGGATCGGTGGCCGATCCGGCCCCATATGGACACAATATCGCAACGATCCGCGCCGCCGCCGCCGGGGCGCGCGCCGCGGCCTGACGAGAGGGACACCCGATGCCGGTTTCTCCACCCATCTGCGACGTCGGCTGGCGGGCGCCGCCCTTTGCCCTGCCCGGAACCGACAACCGCACCCGCACGCTCGACGACATCCGGGGCGAGCGCGGAACGCTCGTCATGTTCATCTGCAACCACTGCCCCTACGTGCTTGCCGTGCTCGACCGCATCCTGCGCGACGCGCGCGACCTGCAGGCGCTCGGCATCGGCGTGGCGGCGATCTGCGCCAACGATGCCGCGGCCTATCCGCAGGACAGTTTCGAGAACATGAAGACGCTGGCCGAGGACCGCGCCTTCCCCTTCCCCTATCTCCACGACGAGAGCCAGGAGGTCGCCCGCGCCTACGGGGCCGCCTGCACCCCGGATTTCTTCGGCTTCGACTCCTCCCTCGGGTTGCAATACCGTGGCCGTCTCGATGCCTCGGGCAGGCAGAGGGCGCCGGAGGACACGCGCCGTGACCTCTTCGAGGCGATGAAACAGGTGGCCGGCACCGGCCGCGGCCCGGCGGACCAGGTTCCCTCCATGGGCTGCTCGATCAAATGGAAAGCCGCATGAACGCAATTGTCTTCGACCTCGACGGAACGCTGATCGACAGCGCCCCCGACCTTCACCGCGCCGCCAACCTGGTGCTGCGCGACGAGGGCCTGCCCGAAATCACCTTCGCGCAGGCCCGCAGCTTCATCGGCAAGGGCGCGCCGGTGCTGATCTCGCGCGTGATGCAGGCGGTCGGGCTGGCGGACGACCCCGCCGAACACGCCCGCCTGCTCGCGAAGTTCATGGAGCATTACGAAGGCGATCCCGAACTGACGGTGATCTACCCCGGGGTCATCGACGCCCTCGCCCGGCTGCAGGTGAGCGGCGCGGCGCTGGGGCTCTGCACCAACAAACCCGAGGAGCCGACCCGCATCGCCCTGCGCTTCTTCGGCTTCGACCGTTTCCTGACCGCGATCGCCAGCGCTGAGACGCTGCCCGTGCGCAAACCCGACCCGGCCCCCCTGCACCACGTCTTCGCCGCGCTCGGGGCCGGAACCGGCCTCTACGTCGGCGACAGCGAGGTCGACGCGGAAACCGCCGAGCGCGCGGGCGTGCCCTTTGCGCTCTACACCCCCGGCTATCGCCATACCGAGGTCGCCGACCTCTGTCACACCTATGCCTTCGACCACTTCGACCAGTTGCCCGGTATCGTGGAACGGCATTTCGCGGGCGTCACCGCATGACCCTGCGGGCGCTGGTCTTCGATGTCGACGGCACTCTCGCCGAAACCGAGGAAGCCCACCGCCAGGCCTTCAACGAGGCCTTCGCCGCCGACTGGCTGAACTGGCACTGGGACCGCGACGCCTACCGGCGCCTGCTGAAGACCACCGGCGGCAAGGAGCGCATCCGCGCCTGGCTGGACGAGATCGGAGAAACCGCCGGCGGCATCGACGTCGCCGCCCTGCATGCCCGCAAGACCGCGCGCTATCTCGCCCTTCTCGACGGCGGCGGGCTTGCCCTGCGGCCCGGTGTCGGGGCGCTGATCGCCGAGGCGCGCGGCGCCGGGCTGCGCCTTGCCGTCGCCACCACCACGAGCCGCCCCAATGTCGATGCGTTATGCCGCTGCTGCTGGGGTCGGCCCGCCGAAGAGGTCTTCGACGTCATCGCCGCCGGGGATGAGGTCGCGGCCAAGAAACCCGCGCCGGATGTCTTTTCCCTCGCGCTCTCACGCCTCGGCGTGACAGCCGACGAGGCGCTGGCGCTGGAGGACAGCCGCAACGGCGTCCTCTCGGCCCGCGCCGCTGGGCTCGAGGTCATCGTGACCCCGTCGCTCTACACCGAAGGCGAGGATTTCACCGGCGCCTGCGCCGTCCTCCCCTCGCTGGAGCGCGGCAATCTTCCCGACCGGCTGCGCGCGGCGCTGGATCGGGTCGCGGTCCGGCCCCCGCGCAACTGACGGTGCGACTGCCGGTGCCCGGACCGGCGGAATTGCCGCATGCGGCGTCGATCGTCGCTCGCGTTGAAACCTTTCCCACCTTATTGTCATTTGACCGCGTGGCGACCGCCACGCGATAGTCCTGAAAACATTCAGATTTGCCCGCCCATCCGGCCCGGGCCCCCTCGGGAGGGATTCCGCATGAAAACCGTTCTCGCCGCGACCGCGACCGCCGTCGCCCTGATCGGACTGCCCGCAGCCGCCGATCCCGACCCCACCGACTGGGACGCCGTCCTGGCCGAGGCGCGGGGCCAGACCGTCTACTGGAACGCCTGGGGCGGCTCGGACGTGGTCAACGGCTTCATCGCCTCGATCGGCGAGGAAGCCGCCGATTACGGCATCACGCTGGAACAGGTGAAGCTGTCGGACACCGCCGAAGCGGTCAGCCGCGTGCTGGCCGAGAAATCCGCCGGCAAGGACGACGGCGGGGCCGTCGATCTCATCTGGATCAACGGCGAGAACTTTGCCTCGATGAAGGACCAGGGGCTGCTGTTCGGCCCCTGGGCCGACGACCTGCCGAACCGGCAGTTGACCGACCCGATGGCCAATCCCTCGCTCACCGCGGATTTCACCGTCCCGACCGAGGGCATGGAAAGCCCCTGGGGCATGGCGCAGCTGGTGTTCTTCCACGACAGCGCACGGCTGGCCGAACCGCCGCGCAGCATGGCGACGCTGCTGGCCTGGGCGCAGGCGAACCCCGGCCGGTTCACCTTTCCGCAACCGCCGGACTACCTCGGCTCCACCTTCCTCAAGCAGGCGCTGCTGGAACTGACGCCGGACATGGACGCGCTGTCCCAGCCGGTCGAGGATACCGATTACGACACGATCACCGAACCGCTCTGGGCCTACATGGAGGCGCTGACCCCCGTGCTGTGGCGTCAGGGCCGGGCCTATCCGCAGACCGGCGCGCGGATGATCCAGCTCATGGCCGACAACGAGATCGACATCGCCTTCGAGTTCAATCCGAACGCCGCCGCCAATGCCATCGCCAACGACCAGTTGCCGCCGAGCGTGCGCAGCCACGTGCATGACGGCGGCACCGTCGGCAATGCCAGCTTTGTCGCGATCCCCTACAACGCCAATGCCAAGGCCGGGGCCATGGTCGTCGCCAACCTTCTGCTGTCGCCCGCCGCGCAGGCCCGGATGTCCGATCCCGCCGTCTGGGGTCAGGGCACCGTCCTCGCGATGGACAGGCTGAGTGCCGAAGACCGCGCCGTCTTCGATGCCATCGAACTGGGCGAGGCGACCCTCACCCCGGAGGAGCTGGGCCCGACCCTGCCGGAGCCTCACCCGAGCTGGATGGTCAAGCTGGAAGAGGACTGGACCCGGCGCTTCGGCGTGACCGAGTAGATGCCCGACGCCGCCGCGCCCGCGCCGGGCACGCGCGGACCCTCGCCGCTGCGGCACGCCCCCCTGCTGACCCTGCTGGTGATGCTGGGACCTGTGGCGGCGGGCCTGCTGGGCACGCTGGGCCCGGCCTTCGGGATCATGCCCGCGCTCGGCGGGTTCGACCCGGGGCTGGAGCATGTCCGCGCCCTTGTCGACTGGCCCGGCCTCCCGCGCGCGGCGCTGCTGTCGCTCGGCACCGGGGTGCTGTCGACGGCGCTGGCGCTGGCCGTTGCCGTGCTGGTCTGCGCGGGCTGGCAGGGCACGCGGGCCTTTGCCGCGCTCGAACGGGTGCTGTCGCCGCTGCTTTCCGTGCCCCATGCCGCCGCCGCCTTCGGCCTGGCCTTCCTGATCGCGCCGTCGGGCTGGATCGCCCGCGCCCTCGCGCCGCTTGCGGGATGGCAGTCGCCGCCCGACGTGCTGATCCTGCAGGACCCGCTCGGCCTGTCGCTGGTCGCCGGGCTGGTGGTCAAGGAAGTGCCCTTCCTGCTGCTGATGACCCTCGCCGCCCTGCCGCAGCTGCGTGTCGCGCAAAGCCTCGCCACCGCGCAGGCGCTGGGATACGGGCGTGTCGCGGCCTGGTTCCGCGTCGTGCTGCCCCGGCTCTATCCGCGCATCCGTCTGCCGGTCTATGCCGTGCTGGCGTTCTCGATGTCGGTGGTGGACGTCGCGATGATCCTCGGTCCCTCGACCCCGCCGACGCTGTCGGTGCAGGTGCTGCGGTGGATGAACGATCCCGACCTCGGGATGCGCGGCACCGCCGCCGCCGGGGCCTTGCTGCAACTGGCGCTGACCGTGCTGGCGCTGGCGGGCTGGCGGCTGGCCGAGATCGCCCTTGCGCGCCTCCGGCTGCGCCGGATCGAAGCGGGCGGACGGGGCCGGGCGCAACCCCTTCTGCGCGCCGCCGGGCTGACGCTGGGCGGGCTGTCGGGGGGCGCGGTGGTCCTCGGACTGGCGGGGCTCGCGGTATGGTCGGTCGCGGGCTTCTGGGGCTTTCCCGACCTGCTGCCGCAGGAGATGTCGGGCAGGACCTGGATGCGTCATGGCATGGCGCTGAGCGATCCGCTTGCCGATACCGCGCTGATCGCCCTTGCCTCGGCGGGGATCGCGCTGGTCCTGACGCTGGCCTGTCTCGAGGCCGAGCACCGTTTCGGCCTGCGCCCCGGGACCCGCGCGCTCTGGCTGCTCTACCTGCCGCTGATCGTGCCCCAGATCGCCTTTCTGCCGGGGCTGCAGATGCTCGGCATCGTGACCGGCATCGACGGCAACCTGCCCGCCGTGGTGGCGGTGCACGTGGTCTTCGTGCTGCCCTATGTCTTTCTGTCGCTGGCCGACCCCTACCGCGCCTGGGACCCGCAGCTCGGCGCGGTGGGCCATGCGCTCGGCGCGGGACCGGCGCGGGTGTTCTGGCGCCTGCGCCTGCCCATGCTGCTGCGCCCGGTGCTGACCGCCGCCGCCGTGGGCTGCGCGGTGTCGGTCGGGCAGTTCCTGCCGACCCTGCTGATCGGTGGCGGTCGCGTCCAGACCCTGACGACCGAGGCCGTGGCCCTCGCCTCCGGCGGCAACCGGCGGGTCATAGGCGCCACCGCGCTGGCGCAGACCGGTGCCGCCCTGCTGCCCTTTGCCGCCGCGCTGCTGATCCCGGCGCTGGTCTGGCGCAACCGCAGGGGGCTGCACCATGGCTGAGGGGCTGACCCTCGACACGCTGCGCATCAGCCGGGACGGCAGCCCGCTGCTGGCACTCGACGCGCATGTGCCGCCGGGCGAGGTGCTGACCGTGATGGGGCCCTCCGGGTCGGGAAAGTCCACGCTGCTCGCGGCGATCATCGGCACGCTCGATCCGGCCTTCACGCTCTCCGGGCGCATCCTTCTCGACGGGCGCGACATCACCCGCCTGCCTCCGGAGGCGCGCCATGCCGGCATCCTGTTCCAGGAAGAGCTGCTGTTCCCGCATCTCTCGGTGGGCGGCAACCTCGCATTCGCGCTGCCGCCGGGGATCAGGGGCCGCGCCGCGCGCCGCGCGCGGATCGACGCCGCGCTCGAGGACATCGGCCTGCCGGGCTACTTCGACCGCGATCCCGAAACCCTGAGCGGCGGCCAGAAGGCCCGCGTCGCGCTGATGCGGATGCTGCTGGCCGAGCCCTGCGCCCTGCTGCTGGACGAGCCTTTCTCGCGGCTGGATGCCGCCCTGCGCGGCCAGATCCGCGACCTGGTCTTTGCCCGCGCCCGCGCCAGGGCCCTGCCGGTTCTGCTGGTGACCCATGACGCACAGGATGCCGAGGCGGCAGGCGGGCCGGTGATCGCGCTGGGATAGCCCCCTTGCCGCCGCCGCCGATCCGGGGAATTCTCCGGCCGCGGGACGGAGGGAGACGCAACCATCATGCATATCGGACTGGATCTCGGCACCAGCTCGCTCATCGCCGTCCTGTGCGAGGACGGCGTGCCGCGCGCGCGGGCCATGCGGCCGCTGTCGACCGCCTCGCCCCATCCCTACTGGTCCGAACAGCAGCCCGAGGACTGGTGGCAGGCGGCGCTGTCGGCGTTGGACGAGTTGCTTGCCCCGCTCGGCCCCGGCGGCCGGGCCGGAGTCCGCGCCATCGGCCTCTCGGGGCAGATGCACGGCGCGGTGCTGCTGAATGACGCGGGCCGGGTGCTGCGCCCGGCGATGCTGTGGAACGACGGCCGCGCCCATGCGGAATGCGCCGCCCTGACCCGCGCCCTGCCCGAGATCGGGATGATCGCCGGCGTGCCGCCCCTGCCCGGCCTGACCGCCCCCAAGTTTCCCTGGCTCGCCCGGCACGAACCGCACATCCTCGGGGCGGTGCGGCACGTGCTGATGCCCAAGGACTACCTCGGCCACCGCCTGCACGGCGGGCATGTGAGCGACCCCTCCGATGCCGCAGGCACGCTTCTGTTCGATCAGGCGGGGCGGTGCTGGTCGGACGCGCTCTGCGCCGCCGCCGGTGTCGATCCAGCCTGGCTGCCCGCGCTGCGGCACGGTCACGAGGTCGCCGGGGGCCTCAGCGGCACGGTCGCCCGGCGGCTGGGCTTGCCCGAAGGCCTGCCGGTGGTGACCGGCGGCGGCGACACCGCCACCGGCGCGGTGTCGGTGGGCGCGATCGAGGACGGCGCCGCCTTCCTCTCGCTCGGCACCTCGGGGCAGGTGTTCCTGGCCGGGGATCGCTACCGCCCGAACCCGGAACGGCTGGTGCATGCCTTTGCCCACACCCTGCCCGCACGCTGGTATCAGATGGCCGCCATGCTGAACGGCGCCCGGCCGATGGCCTGGTTCGCGGGGGTCGCGGGCAGCGACATCGCCCCCCTGCTCGCCGAGGCCGAGACCGTGCCGCCGGATCGCGTGCCCCTGTTCCTGCCCTATCTCACCGGAGAGCGCACGCCCCACGGCGATCCGCACATCCGCGGCGCCTTCTACGGGCTCGAGGACGGCACCGGGCGCGCGGCGATGATGCGCGCGGTGGTCGAGGCGGTGGCCTTCTGCTTTGCCGATGCCTTCGACAGCCTTGACGGCGGTGCGGGCATTGCCGGCCCCATCCCCGCCATCGGCGGCGGCACCCGCAGCGATTTCCTGCTGCGCACCATCGCGGATGTCACCGGTCACGCCATCGGGCGCGCCAGCGGCGCGACCGCGGGTCCGTCGATCGGGGCGGCAAAGCTGGCGGCGCTGGCGACCGGAGACCTGTCGCGCGGCGACATCGCGCGCCGCCCGGTGCCCGGCAAGGTCTTCGAACCGCGGAGCGCCCCGGTGCTCGGCGCGCGTCTGCAGCGCTGGCGCGCGCTCTACGCCGCGCTGAAACCCCTGACCGAGGGCGGTGCCTAGTCCGGGACCGCGAAGGTCAGCGAGGCCCAGAGGCTTTGCCACGCCGCCGGGTTCCTTGCGGTCGGTTCGCTCTCGAGCATGACCACGGCATCGGCCAGGTAGCTGTGCCCCGGCGCAACGGTAAGGATGGCGCGGCCCTCGGCATCGGTGCGGGCGCTGGTCACGCTGACGCTGCCGTCCGGAGCGCGTTCGAACAATTCGACCTGCGCATCGACGCGCGGCGCGCCCTCGTAGAGCACCCGGACCGGCAGTCCGCCCGCCAGGTCATCGGCATAGGGGTTGGCCTCGGCCACGATCTCGGTCAGCAGGCCGACCTCGCGGTCCGCCCCGGCGCCGTCGCCGACGGCGATCAGGCTCTTGGCAAAGCGGGTGTAGCGCTCCTTCACCGCCTCCTGCGGCAGACCGCGCGCGAGGTGGCGGTCGATGACCTGCGGAAATCCCTTGTGCTCTGCAAAGCGCACGAACTTGGCCCAGTCGTCGTAGGTCAGGGCATATTCGCGGGTCTGGTGAACCACGATGGCCAGCCCCTCTCCCGGAGCCGCCATGCGCAACGCGGGGCGATCCCCGGCGCGTCCCGGCACCGCGGTCGCGGTTCCGCCCATCAGCACCTCGAAGCGGGTGAAATTGGGCGGTACGTAGGAAAAGGCCGATCCCTCGAACTTTTCCCCGACCCGCAGGTCGGCCACCAGTTCGCCGCCGGCGGGCACGTCATGGGCCTGCGGGGCGATCCAGAATTCGTGGGCCGTGGCCGGTCCGGCCAGCAGGCAGGCGATCAGGGCGAGCGGTTTCATGTGGCATCCTTTCGGGCTGCGGCGACCGCGCGCGCGGCGGTCAGGCTCCGCGCTTCAGGCGATCTTCGAGATCCTTGGCATATTCGGCCATGCGGACCTTGAACCGTTTCTCGATATTGCCGCGGGCCAGCTTCAGCGACTGCACGAGAAGCCGGGCCGACAGGGTCTTGGGCGCCAGCTCGACCTTCATCCCGACCCGCGTGCGCGAGCGCGACAGTGCGACGAAGTCGATGCGGGTCAGCGCCTCGAGCCCGCCCGACAGCGTCCGATACACCATCGTGTGCGGCGGATCGTATTCCGTCAGAGTGATGTCCGCCTCGCGCGGCTTGCCGCGAAACCGGAACACCGTCTGCCAGCCCATGCCCTCGGCCGGGCCGGACCCGCCGCCGTTGCGCCGCACCTCGATGCCGCGCCGCATCACCTGCCGTTCCAGATGGTCGAAATCCGTCGCCTCGGCAAAGACCCGGTCCAGCGGCGCCTCGATATCCTCGCGGGTGGTGATTTCCATCGGTCTGTCAGGCCTCCGCATGGCGTGGGAACGGTGGGGGCACTGTTGCCCTAGTCCAGCCGGTCCGCAAGCCAGTTGCGCAGAAGAAAATGCGCAATCGCCCCCTTGCGGGCAGGAAGCATCTCCGGGTTGCGCCCGGCAAAGGCATCGGCGACCTCCTCGCGGCTGACCCAGCGCGCGGCTTCCAGTTCGGCGGGATCGAGCGTGATCTCCTCGTTCAGCGCCTCGCCGTGGCAGCCGATCATCAGCGAGGCCGGAAACGGCCAGGGCTGGCTGGCGAGATAGCGCACCGGCCCGACGGTGATACCCGCCTCTTCGGCAACTTCGCGACGGACGGCGGCCTCGATCGTCTCGCCCGGCTCGACGAAGCCGGCGAGGCAGGAATACATCCCCTGCGGCCAGCCGTGCGAGCGCCCGAGCAGGCAGGAGTTGCCGCGCGTGATCAGCATGATGACCACCGGGTCGGTGCGCGGGAAATGCTGCCCGCCGCAGGACGGACAGATGCGCTGCCAGCCCGCCATGAAGACATCCGACGCCGCGCCGCAACGGGCGCAGAAGCCGTGCGTCGCGTGCCACTGGCGGATCGCCTTGGCCGTCGCCGCCAGTTCCGCGTCGCGCGGATCGAGACGGGTCAGCAGGGTGCGCAATTCGACGAAACGCTCGCCCTCGGCCAGCGCGGGGTGCACCTGTTCGCTCTGGTCGAGGAAACTGCCGAGCGCGGCGGTGTCGAGCCCGGCGGGCACCCAGGCGGAAATGTCGTGGGCAAAGACGGCCTCCCCCGCTTCGCGCCCGAGCAGCACCGGCTCGGCGCGGGCCTCGGCAAGCACGGGGTGGTCGAGCGGCAGCCGCACCAGGTCGGGGCGGTCCCCGCGCACCAGCGGCTTGCCGCGCCAGAGCACGACCGTGCGCGCGCCGGGGGACTGCATCGCCGCCGCAAGGGCCGGAATGTCGCCGCGTATCTCCGCCGCCCGATCAAGGCCGGACCCACCGAAACTCACCTCTTCCGCATGACGCATCGTCACCTGCTCCCCACCATTTCGCACAGTCCTGCCACGCGCCCCGGCCCGTGGCAAACGGGTTTCACCCCTGCGCAAACACGCAAATAAACTCCCCTCAAGGTTGTGCATCGGCAATTTTCCGCCGTAAGTGTCATTCAGCTGCCGGAAAAACGGTCTAGGCTCACTGCACGACTCACGCAGGGAGTGATCCGATGACCCGATTCCGACAGTCCGAACTAACCCGCCGTTCGTTCCTGGCGGGCACAGCCGCAGGCACCGCCTTGATCGCTTTGCATCCATACTCCGCCTATGCTGCCGCCAACCAGGCGCATCTGCGGATCATGGAAACCACCGATCTGCACGTGCACGTCTACCCCTACGATTATTATTCGGACAAGCCGGTCGACACGGTCGGGCTGTCGCGCACCGCCTCGATCATCCGCGGAATCCGCGCCGAGGCGACGAACTCCATGCTGCTCGACAACGGCGATTTCCTTCAGGGCAACCCGATGGGCGACTACATCGCCTACGAGCGCGGCATGAAGGAGGGCGACCTCCACCCGGTCATCAAGGCGATGAACGCCGTCGGCTTCGACGCCGCGACCGTCGGCAACCACGAATTCAACTACGGTCTGGATTTCCTGATGAAATCCGCCGCCGGGGCCTCCTTTCCCATCGTGCTCGCGAACCTTGCCACGAAAAAGGGGGCCACCGCGCGCGAGGACAAGACGCTGTTCAAGCCCTACGTGATCCTCGACCGCGAGGTGGCGGACGGCAGCGGCGCGACGCATCCGATCCGCGTCGGCATCATCGGGTTCACACCGCCGCAGGTGATGAATTGGGACCGCAAGCATCTCGAAGGCAATGTCGAGGCCCGCGACATCGTGGAGACCGCCCGCGCCTGGGTGCCGCAGATGGTCGAGGAAGGCGCCGACATCATCGTTGCCCTGTCCCACTCCGGCATCGGCGCGGCGGAGCATTCCGATGGGATGGAGAACGCCTCGATCCCGCTCGCCGGGGTCGAGGGCATCGACGCGGTGATGACCGGGCACAGCCACCTGGTGTTTCCCTCGCCGACCTATGCCGACTACCCGGCCGTCGATGTCGGGGCCGGGACGATCCACGGCAAACCGGCCGTCATGGGCGGATTCTGGGGCTCGCACATGGGTCTGATCGACCTGCTGCTCGAACGCGACGGCGACCGCTGGCGGGTGGTGTCCTCCAGCACCGAGGCGCGCCCGATCTCGCAACGCAACGAGGACCGCTCGGTCACGGCGCTGGTCGAGGACGATCCCGAGGTGATCGAGGCGGTCCGGCAGGAGCACGAGGAAACCCTCGCCTATGTCCGCCGCGCGGTCGGCAAGACCTCGGCGCCGCTCTATTCCTATTTCGCGCTGGTGGCCGACGACCCCTCGGTGCAGATCGTGTCGAACGCCCAGTCCTGGTACATCGCGCAGATGATGAAGGGCACGGAATACGAGGGGCTGCCGATCCTCTCCGCCGCCGCACCGTTCAAGGCCGGCGGCCGGGGCGGTCCGGACTACTACACCGATGTTGCCGCCGGGGACGTCGCGATCAAGAACGTCGCCGATCTCTACCTCTACCCCAACACCGTCCGCGCCGTGCGGGTGACCGGCGCGCAGGTGAAGGACTGGCTGGAACGCTCGGCCGGAATGTTCAACCGGATCGAACCGGGCGCAGAGGACGCGGTGCTGCTCAACCCCGACTTCCCGAGCTACAATTTCGATGTGATCGACGGGGTCGCGTACCGGATCGACCTCTCGCAGCCGTCGCGGTTCGGCCCCAAGGGCGAGCTTGAAAACCCCGACGCCGAACGCATCGTGAACCTGACCTTCGACGGGGCGCCGGTGGACCCGGAGGCGATGTTCATCGTCGCCACGAACAACTACCGTGCCTCCGGCGGCGGCAACTTCCCCGGCACCGGGGACACCATCGTCTTCGAGGCCCCCGACACCAACCGCGACGTGATCGTCCGCTACATCGTGGAACAGGGCACGATCAATCCGGCGGCGGACGACAACTGGTCCCTTGCGCCGATGCCGGGCACCTCGGTGCTGTTCGCCACCGGGCCCAAGGCGCGGGACTACCTCGGCGACGTCGCCCTGACCATCGAGGATGCGGGCGACACCGACGACGGCTTCGCGCAATTCCGCATCCGGCTCTGATCCGGCGGAGCGGCGCCCTGCGGGGCGCCGCACTGTCTGCCTCCCCGTCGGCCTGCGCCTCCGGCTCGACGGCCGTGGCGGCCTGACGCGCCAGCCCGGCCGATCCGGTCGTGGCGGACCTGCCGGGGCCGTCGGCGCGTCCCGTCAAAGGGAATTTCCCGAATGCCGGGAAATCCGGCAGATCCCCGCCGTTCCGCCCGGGAATTGCGCATCCGGGCCGACCGGGACGCGCGCGCGCCTCGAATCCCGTCCCGTTCTCCGTCGCCGTGATGTCAGGTCCCGCGGACACATCCGACACGGAGGATCCAAGATGTTTCACCGAGCCATTCTCGCCGCCGTCGGCCTGCTCGCCGCCACCGCGGCCCGGGCCGAAACCGACATGCCCTTCGCGCTGGACTGGAAATTCGAAGGCCCTGCGGCGCCCTACTTCGCCGCCATCGACAACGGTCATTTCGCCGACGCGGGTCTTGCCGTCGAGATCACCGCGGGCCAGGGGTCGCTCGACGCGATCCCGAAGGTCGCGACCGGCGCCTTTCCGGTCGGCTTTGCCGACATCAACAGCCTGGTGAAATTCCTCGACCAGAACCCCGGCGCCCCGGTCATCGCGGTTATGATGATCTACGACAAGCCCCCCTTCGCCGTCATCGGACGCAAGTCGCTCGGCGTGGAAACCCCTGCGGATCTCGCCGGCAAGGTGCTCGGCGCCCCGCCCCCAGACGGCGCCTGGGCGCAGTTCCCGATCTTCGCCGCCGAGAACGGTCTCGACATGGCCACGATCACCGTCGAGCCCGTCGGCTTCCCGACCCGCGAGCCGATGCTGGCCGAGGGCAAGGTCGCCTCGATCACCGGCTTCTCCTTCTCGTCCTACCTCAACCTCGTGCGGCTGGGGGTGCCCGAGGACGACATCTCGACCATCCTCATGGCCGATTACGGCGTCGACCTCTACGGCAATGCGATCATCGTGAACACCGACTTCGCCGCCGCCAACCCGGAGCTCGTGAAGGGTTTCCTCGCCGCCGTCGCGGCGGGCTGGAAGGACGCCATCGCCGATCCGGCGGCCGCCACCGCCAGCCTGGTCGAACGCAATCCCGCCGCCGATGCCGAGCTGGAACAGCGCCGCCTGCAACTGTCCATCGACGACAACGTGGTGACCGACTGGACAAAGGCCAACGGCTTCGGCGACGTCGATGACGCGCGGCTGGCCAATTCCATCGAGCAGATCAAGCTCACCTACGAGTTCACGAACGCGCCGGATGCCGGACTCTACTTCACCGACGCCTACCTGCCCGAAGGCGGCTTCCCGCTGGAGTGACACCGCCCCCGGCCCCAGCCCGACACCGGCGGGGGTCCCGACCTGCAAGGCCGCGACATGAACCTCATCGAGATCAAGGGCGTCCGCCACGCCTACAAGACCGCCGACGGTCCGCTGCCCGTGCTCGACGGGCTGGAACTCTGCGTGCCCGAAGGCGGCTTCGTGGCGGTCGTCGGCCCCTCCGGCTGCGGCAAATCCACCCTCACCAAGCTCGTGGCGGGCCTGCTGAAGCCCGACACCGGAGAGGTCCGCCTGCACGGCGAACTGGTGAAATCGCCCCGCTCCACCGTCGGCATGGCCTTCCAGAACCCGGTCATGCTGGAATGGCGCACGATCCTGCAGAACGTCATGCTGCCGCTGGAAATCGTGCCCACCAAGCTGACGAAGGCCGAACAGCAGGACCGCGCCCGCTACCTGCTGACCCTCGTCGGCCTCGCCGGCTTCGAGGACAAGCGCCCCTCGGAACTCTCGGGCGGCATGCGCCAGCGCGCCTCGCTCTGCCGGGCCCTGGTCCACTCCCCCGACGTGCTGATCCTCGACGAACCCTTCGGCGCGCTCGATGCCTTCACCCGCGAGGATCTCTGGCAGATCATGCACGAGGTGAAGGAGAAGGAGCCCTTCACCGGCGTGCTCATCACCCACGACCTGCGCGAATCCATCTTCCTCGCCGACCAGGTGGTGGTGCTCTCGGGCCGCCCCGCCCGCACCCAGTTCACCCTCGACGTGCCGCACCGGGGCAGGCGCGACATCGACACGCTCTACACGCCCGAGGCGGCAGAAATGCTGCACATCCTGCGCCACCAGATCGAGATCGCCCAGGGCCGCGCCCCGGCCGCGGCGCATTGATGCCGGCCCGAAGCACCGCGCCCCGTCTTCTTCTGGCCGCAAATATCCCGGGGGTCCGGGGGCCGGCCCCCGGTCCGACCCATCCATCCGAGTGAAATGCCCGCCATGTCCTTCCGCAAGATCGCCGTCCCGCTCGCCGCCATCGCCCTCTTCCTCGCCTTCTGGGAGGCGCTGGTCTGGCTGATGGGCTGGCCGAACTACAAGATGGCCTCGCCCTCCGATCTGGTCCCCGCCTATGCGCGCTACTGGAACCTGTTCCTGGTCATGGGCTGGCAGACGCTCTGGCGCACGGTCGCCGGGCTGATCCTCGCCATCGTCTTCGGCACCGCGCTCGGCATGGTCATGGGCTTCTCGCGCACCATGCGCGACGCGCTCTACCCGCTGCTCGTCGGCTTCAACGCCGTTCCCAAGGCGACCGTCGTGCCCATCGTGGCGCTGATGTTCGTCGGCTGGCACGATTTCAACACCGTGCTCATCGCCTTCATGATCTCGTTCTTCCCGATCGCCGTCTCGGTCTCCATCGGCCTCTCGACGCTCGAACCCGAATACCGCGACATCCTGCGCTCGCTCGGGGCATCGCAGACCACCATCTTCCGCAAGATCGCCCTGCCCAAGACCCTGCCCGAGTTCTTCGGCGCCCTGAAGGTCGCGGTCACCCTCGCCTTCATCGGCACCAACCTGATGGAGATCGTCTCGCCCCATGGCCGCGGCCTCGGGGCGCTGTTCGATTCCGGCAAGACCAATTCCGATTACCCGCTGATGTTCGCGGTCCTCATCGCGCTCGCCTTCCTGGGGATCGTTCTCTACTACATCGTGGTCGCGCTGGAAAAGATCTTTGCCGGATGGGCCGAACGCCCGGCGGGCTGAAGGGAACACCCCGACCGAACCACCTCCGGTTCCGCGCCGCAAGGTGTTGCACCGGGCAGATCGCACGGGCTGCCGGGACAGGTCTCGCCGGGATCTTTCCCGGATGCATCGCCACGGCCTCCCCAAGGGACCCGATGACAGCCCTCCCCTTGCGAATCCTCTCCGTAACGCCTAGATGACGTCTCGAGAGGTTGGCGCGGGCAGGCACCTCGCCAACCCGGTCAGGTCCGGAAGGAAGCAGCCGTAACGAGCCCCGCTTGGGTCGTTGTCCAGCCTCTCACTTACCCCCCCCTCTTGCAGGCGACGCGCGTCGGACCGGGCCTCGGGCCGTCGACATGCCGTTCGGCAGATGGCGCCGCGAGGCGCGGGCGTTCACGATGCCCGGCGGGTCGGGCCGTCCACGATCATCATGGGACATCCCCTGGAACAGCGCTCCACCCGGCTGTCGATGCCGTAGAGATCGCGGATCATCGCCGGTGTCAGCACCTCCAGCGTCGGACCGGAGGCAAGGATCCGCCCCCCGGCCAGAGCCATCACCGTCGTGCAGGCGCGCATGACCTGGTTCAGATCGTGCAGCGCGAGGATCATCACCGCGCCGGTGTCCTCGGCATAGGCGCGCAGCGACTCGAGCACCTCGTACTGGCGATAGAGGTCGAGCGCGGAGGTCGGCTCGTCCATCAGGACGACCCTGGGCCGCGTGACCAGCGTCTGCGCGATCGACACCGCCTGCCGCTGGCCGCCGGACAGCTCGGTCAGCTGGCGCTCGGCCAGATGGGCGACGCCGAAGCGGTTCAGGATGTCATCGACCGAGGCCAGCTCGGACGCCGACAGCCGCCAACCGCCGCCGTTCTGCTTCAGCGCAAGGATGACGGATTCGTAGACCGTGAGCGCCGCCCCCATCGCCGTGTCCTGGGGCATGTAGCGCAGGTCGCCCTCCTCGGCGCCCACCAGTCGCACAAGGCCGCCGCCGCGCAGCTGGCCCGCAATGCGCCGGAACAGCGTCGACTTGCCCGCCGCGTTCGCCCCGACCAGCGCCGTCAGGGTGCCGCCGCAGATGGCAGGCACGGTTGCATCCGTCAGGATCTCGCGCCGTCCGTAGCGCGCGCCGACCCGATCTAGGGCGAGACTTACCATGACTTGCGCCCCTTCGTGAGGATCAGCGCGGCAAAGAACGGCACGCCGACCAGCGCCGTGATGATGCCGATGGGCAGCACCGCCCCCGGCAGGATCGCTTTTGACAGGACCGAGGTCGCGGAGAGGATGATCGCCCCCGAGAGCATCGCGCCGGGCAGGAAGAACCTCTGGTCCTCTCCCAGCAGCAACCGCGCCACATGCGGGCCGACGATGCCGATGAAGCCGATCGTCCCGACGAAGCTGACCGGCACCGCGGCCAGCAGCGAGACGAGGAACAGCGCCTCAAGCCGCAGCCGTTTCACCGGCACCCCCATCGCGGCGGCGCGGGTTTCGCCGAGACGGATGGCGGTCAGGGCCCAGGCCCGGCGGGCAAAGAGCGGCGTGCAGACCGCCAGGATCGCCGCCGTCACCGCCACCTTGCCCCAGGTCGCCTTGGTCAGGCTGCCCATGGTCCAGAACACCACCGCCGACAGCGCCTGTTCGGAGGCGAAATACTGCAGGAGGGCAAGCGCCGCGTTGAAGCTGAACACCAGCGCGATGCCGAGCAGAACGATGGTTTCCACCGTCACGCCGCGCAGGGTGCTGAGGCCGAAGATCAGCAGCGACGCGGCCATCGCCATGGCAAAGGCGTTGACCGGCACCATGAGCGAGATCATCCCAGGGAACAGCGCCACGCCCAGCACCATCGCCAGCGCGGCGCCGAAACTGGCGGCGGCCGACAGACCCAGCGTGAACGGGCTGGCCAGCGGATTGGCGAGGATGGTCTGCATCTGCGCCCCGGCAAGCGACAGGCTCGCCCCCACCGTGACGGCGAGCATCGCCATGGGCATGCGGATGTCCCAGACCACCACCCGCATCTGGAGATCGACCGAGCCCGGCGCGAAGAGCGTCCGGAGCACATCGGCCAGCGGGTAGCGTGCCGGCCCCAGCGACACGTCCACCGCCAG
The DNA here is from genome assembly GCF_048261495.1 of Salipiger sp. GTDB lineage: Bacteria > Pseudomonadota > Alphaproteobacteria > Rhodobacterales > Rhodobacteraceae > Salipiger. The sequence continues at coordinate 108,106 of NZ_JBLXFX010000011.1, read as the reverse complement.
CGACAGGATCAGAAGCGTCGCGAGACCGGCGAGGATCGCGATGCGCCGGGTCACCAGCGCCCGGTAGCTGGTGGCGTGCGAAGGGTTGGTGGCGAGAGCGGTCAAGATGCCTCCTTGGCGAAAGGACGGCCCCGCGGGGCCGCCCTTCGGCTCAGTTGGTGTTGGCTTCGGACAGCGACACCCAGTAGCCGGGGCGATAGGCGACCGGCAGGAAGCGCGCGTGCAGCTCCTTCAGGGTGGCTTCGGGATCGAGATCCGCGAACAGGTCCGGGTGCAGCCAGGTGGCAAGGCGCTGCACCGCCACGAAGCTGTAGGGGTTGTTGTAGAACTGGTGCCAGATCGCGTGCACCTGGCCGGTTTCGACCGCCTTGACGCCGGTAAAGCCGGGGCGCTCCATCAGGTCCGCCAGCTTCCGCTTGGCCTCGGCCTCGTCCGAACCGGGGCCGACGCCGATCCACTTGCCACCGGGGACGTAGGCCTCCCAGTTGCCGCCGGTCACGACGATCTGATCCGGGTCCGACGCGATGATCTGCTCGGCATTCACCGTGCCGAAGGTGCCGGGAATGAAGGGCGCGGCCATGTTCTCGCCACCCGCCAGCTCGACGAAGGTGCCGAAGTTGCCGTTGCCGAAGGACATGCAGCAATCCTCGGAATATCCGCCGGCGCGCTCCACGAAGACGAGCGGTCGCTCGAGATCGGGCTGCGCCTCGATCACGTCGGTGACCCGCGCGATCTGCTGCGCGTAGAAGTCGTTGAACTCGGCGGCGCGCTCTTCCTTGCCGAAAAGCTGTCCGATGATCTGCATCGACCGGGCGGTGTGTTCGAACGGCTTCTCGCGGAAGTCCACATAGACGATCGGGATGCCGACGCCGGCGAGCTTTTCCTCGTAGCCCGCCTCGTCCGTGGCAACCTTGGCCTCGAGGTTCATGATCATCACGTCCGGGTCCAGCGACACCGCCTGCTCGATGTCGAAGGTGCCTTCCTTGAACCCGCCGAAGGTCGGGATCGCCGCCATGTCTGGGAATTTCTCGGCATAGAGCGCGTAGCTCTCGGGCGCCGCCTGGCGGAGATCGTCGCGCCATCCCACGATGCGCCTGAACGGTTCCTCGCCATCCAGCACCGCGGCAAAGAAGATCTGCCGGCCTTCGCCGAGGATGACACGCTCGACCGGCCCGTCCAGCGTGACCTCGCGCCCGGCGATGTCGGTCAGGGTGACGGGGTCGGCCAGCGCCATGCCGGTCGCGATCAGGGTCAGCGCGGACGCGCCGAGCGCCATTCGAAGGGTCATTCCGAAAGCCTCTCGTTGGGAATTTGCCCCGGCATATGAATTCCGACTTTTTTCGTCAAGAACTAAGTTGACAATTTCTGTCATCTAACGAAAACGGGGCACCGACATTCAGGGGGCCAAGATGAACATCTCTCCGAACCACAACCGCGATCTGCGCGACGACATCCGCGAATACTGGTCCGACCGTGCCGCGACCTTCGATCAGGACCCCGGCCACAGGATCGCCGAGGGCGCAGAGCTGTCCGCGTGGGAGGATCTGTTCCGCCGTCATCTCGGACCGGCCGAGGGCCGCCGCCTGCTGGATCTCGCCTCCGGGACTGGCGAAATCGCACGCCTGACCCGCGGCCTCGGGTTTCATGTCACCGGGCTAGACTGGTCGGAACGGATGCTGGACCGGGCGCGGTCAAAGCTGCCCGACGTGACCTTCCTTCAGGCGGATGCCGAACGCACGATGCTGCCCGATGCCTGCATGGACGTGATCGTGACGCGGCACCTCGTCTGGACGCTGGTCGATCCGCAAGCGGCCTTTGCCGAATGGCACCGCGTCCTCGTACCCGGCGGCCGGATCCTCGTGGTGGACGGGGATTTCGTGAACGGAAGCTGGCTGACGCGGCTGCTGGCGGGCCTGCGCGCTCCCGCCCCCGCGCCTTCGCGGCAGCGGCATCAAGAGATCCTGCGGCGGGTGCATTTCTCCGGCGGGGCGCGCGCGGAGCTCGTGACCGACCTGCTGGCGGGGGCGGGGTTTGCCGGGCTCCGGATCGACAGGCGGCTCGGCCGGATTCACCGCGCCCAGGCCGCCCAACTCGGCTGGCGCCGCTCCCTGATGCGCAATATCGAGCACCGCTACGCCATCAGCGCCACGAAGCCCGCCGAAGGCTAGGCGTTGCATCGCCGCAAGTCGTCGCGGCGGGCCGCGCGATTTCGCCCGTGGTCAATTCCCGGGCAGGACGGGCGGAAAGAAAGCGTTCCGCCGCGCGGCACACCCCCTTCCCCGGCTGCACGAGGCCACGGCCCCCGTCATGCGGACGCAATGGCTTGAGCCCGTGCCGGCGGGCTGCAATATCGGCGGCAAGTTCGTCGTGACGCGGGACGGTTCGGAAAACCCGCCGCGTCACGCGCCCCTCGAAACCTGCCGGGTGCCCGCATGAAGGATCTCGATTTGAACAGTCTCGCTTTCGACTTCGCCGAGCTGACGCCGAAGGAGCGCTACAAGCTGCTGATCGGCACGGTGATCCCGCGGCCCATCGCGCTCATCACCACCCTGTCCGAAAAGGGCGTGCCGAATGCCGGGTCCTTCAGCTTTTTCAACATCCTGACCCATGATCCCGCGATCATGGCGGTCGGGATAGAACACAAACCCGACGGCACGCCCAAGGACACCGCCGCCAACATCATCGCCACCGGCGAATTCACCGTCCACATCTCGGACCACGCGCTTGTCGACCAGATGGAGATCTGCTCGATCAAGTTTCCCGCCGACGTGGACGAGCTTCAGGTGGCGGGCCTCGAAACCGCACCGGGCGAAACGGTGCGCAGCCCGCGCATCGTCGCCGCCCCGGCTGCGTTCGAATGCCATCTGGTGCAGACCGTGCCCGTCACCCCCGCCCGCACCATCGTCCTCGGAGAGGTGAAGCGCATGTTCGTGCGGGAAACGCTGGTCGATCCCCAAACGCTCTACGTCGACCAGATCGGCATCGACGCGGTCGGGCGCCTCGGCGGACACCTCTATGCGCGCCAGCGCGACCAGTTCGAGCGGGTAACGCCCACGGTCGACGCCTTCCGCGCCCGGGCGAAGACCGCGGGCTGACCTTGCCTTGCCCACCGGCGGGCGCCCCTGCCCCCGTTGCGCGGTGCCTAGCTCAGCGCAAAGGTCGGGTGCCCCGACAGGTCCGCATCGGACGGCAACTCCGCCCTCAGGATGGTTCCGCTGTCGGATTCCGTGATGAAGAGCGTGCGCAGGTCCGGCCCTCCGAAGGCGCAGTTCGTCGTGCCGAGGCCGCGCGGCGAGCGGATGACCGCAACCGGCCGCCCCAGCGCATCGTGTACCCACACCAGCCCCATGCCGGTCTGGCAGACCACCACGCCGTTCTGCGCGGTCAGAGCGAGCCCGTCCGGCCCCGCGCGCCCGCCCGAAAACTGCAGGAACAGCCCGGCCTTGTTCACCCGCCCGCTGGGCGAGAGCGGCAACCGCCAGACCGCGTTGGCGCGCGTGACCGCGAGGAAGAGCACATGTTCGGCAAGGTCGAGCACGAGGCCGTTCGGGCTCGGCACCTTGTCGATCAGGCAGGTGAGCTGTCCGGTCTCCGGCTGCCAGCGGTACACGCGCCCGGTCGGGTCCTGAAGGCCGGTCTGGCCCTGATCGGTGAAGTAGAGCGCGCCGTCGCGGCCGAAGTGCAGGTCGTTGCAGCCCTTGAACCCCTCGGTGTCGCAATCCCTCAGGGCGTGCGACACCTCGCCCGTGGTCGGGTCGAGCGTCATGATCCCGTTCTGGAAATCGGCGATGAAGATGCGTCCGTCGGCATGGATCTTGAGCCCGTTCGGCTGGCCCTCGTATTCGGCCACCTGAACCACGTTGCCCTGCGGATCGGCGCGGAAGACCCGCCCGAAGGGGATGTCGACGAACCAGAGGTTGCCCTGCCGGTCGAAGGACGGACCTTCGACGAAGCTGTCCACCGTCGCGCCGCGCCGGTTGCGGTCGGCCCAGTACGAGGACACGCCGGGACGGCGCAGGGCGGCGGGAAGTTCGGCAAAGACCTCGGCGTCGATCACCAGTGGGTCGGGAAAGGGATAGGACATCGGATCACCCCAGCGTCAGGGAAGGAAAGAACAGCGCGATCTGCGGCACCGCGATCAGCAGCAGCATGAAGGCCACGATGATGACGAAGAACGGCAGCGTGCCCATGATGACATCCTCGACCGTCACGTTGTCCGAGGACCCCGCCACCACGAAGAGGATCACCCCCAGCGGCGGCGTAAGCTGCCCCAGCTCCACGAGGATCACCACGAAGACGCCGAACCAGATCGGGTCGACCTGCATCGCCACCAGCGCCGGGAAGATCACCGGCACGATGATCGCGATCATGCCCAGCCCCTCCATGAAACAGCCGAGAATGGCGAAGGTCACCATGATGACGAGCAGGAAGGTCAGCCGCGAGACGTTCGCCTCGTCCAGGAACGACACGAGGTGTTCGCCCACCTGCGACAGCGCCGTGGCATAGGCGAAGATCATCGAGGTGAAGACGATGAACAGGATGTTGCCGCTCATCGTTGCGGTGCGGGCCAGCGCCCCGGTCAGCAGGGTCAGGCTGAACTTGCCGTAGATGGCCGAGATCAGGATCGCGCCGACGACGCCCACCGCGCCCGCTTCGGTCGGGGTGGCGAGGCCGCCGTAGATGCTGCCGAGGACGATCAGGATCAGCAGCAGGAACGGCAGGATGTCGAGCAGCGCCGCGCCGAGTTCGCGGGGCGTCGCCCGCGTGGTGTCGCGCGGTGCGAGCGCGGGGTTCAGCGTGGCGCGCAGGGCGATGAAGCCCATGTAGAACAGCGCCAGCACGATGCCCGGCACCAGCCCCGCCGCAAAGAGCCGCGCGATCGAGGTTTCGGTGAAGGTGGCGTAGATGATCATGGTGATCGAGGGCGGGATCAGGATGCCGAGCGTGCCGCCCGCCGCCAGAGACCCCGAGACGAGGCGCAGGTCGTAGCCGCGCCGCCCCAGCTCCGGCAGGGCCACGGTCGACATGGCCGCCGCCGTCGGCGCGCTGCCGCCCGAGATCGCGGCAAAGATGCCGCTGCCCGCGATATTGGTGTGCAGCAGCCCGCCCGGCAGCCGCCGCACGAAGGGCGCGACCCCGTTGTAGAGCCGCGTCGACAGGCCCGATCCGAGCAGGATCTCGGCCATCAGCACGAAGAGCGGAATGGCGGCGAGGGTAAAGCTGTTCGACGCGCCCCAGCTCACGATGCCGAGCGCCTTCCACCCGGCAAAGCCCTTGAGCAGCCAGACATAGAACAGGCCCGCGCCCGCGACGGCGAACTGCACCCACATGCCGCCGAGGATGAGGCCGATGAGAAGCCCGAAGGCGAGAAGCGCTTCCATCAGTCTTCCCCCCTCGGCGTCCGGCCGCAGAGCAGGAACTGCTCGACCAGGAAGGTGGCGATGAGCAGGAAACCCACCGGCAGCAGAAGCTGCGGGATCCACAGGGGCGTGCGCAGGACCGTGGGCGCGAACTTGCCCCGCGACAGCGAGCTTGCCATCAGGTCGTAGCCCTTCCACGCCAGCACCGCGCTGATGACCAGCGCGGTGACGACGAAGAGGCGCAGCACGATGCGGCGGGTGGCGGGTGCAAACCGTTCGAACAGGAAATGCACCTGGAACAGCGACCCCGAGCGCAGGGCCAGCGCCGCGCCGAAAAAGGTCAGCATCACCACGGCATAGCCGGTCAGCTCCTCCGCGAAGCCGAGCGAGACGTTGGCGAATCCGCGCAGCATCGCCTCGGTGCAGACCAGCAGGACCAGCGCCACGAGGACGGCGCCGGTCAGCACTCCGGTGATGCGCGCCAGAAGGTCGAAGGCGGGACCGGCCGATGCCGGTCCCCTTGAGGTGTCGGGAGTCATGTCACTTGCCGATGGCTGCGCGGACGGTCGCCAGCGCCTGTTCGTATTCGGCGCCGTTTTCCTGCGCCCAGGCTTCCCAGAACGGCGCCAGCTTTTCGCGCGCGACGGGCGCATCCCCGGCCGCGGCCTCGGTGATGGTCATGCCGGCCGCGGTTTGCGCCGCCATCTGGTCGGTTTCGTCGACGAGGAATGCCGCGGTGATCGCCGCGCCTTCCTCGCTGACGATCTCGCGCAGCCGGGCCTGCGTGTCGGCACTCAGCGCGTCGAAGGCGTCGGCATTGGCGATGATCATGGAGTTGCCGTAGTTCACCGCGAAGCGGTAGTTGTAGGGCAGGAATTCATGCCAGTTCTTGGCCCCGCCCGCGCTGGCCGTCAGCACGCCCTCGATCACGCCCCGTTCGAGCGAGGTCGGAACCTCGCTGCCCGAGAGCGTGATCGCCGCGCCGCCGAAATCCTCGACGAAGCGGCCCTGCTCGGGCGAGGTGACGCGGATCTTGTGCCCGGTCAGGTCGTCGAGGCTGTCGATCTCGAAAGTGGTGAAGATGGTCTGCTCGGGGTAGCGGTAGCCGCCCAGCAGAACCACGCCCTGCTGCGCGAAGGCGTCGATCAGGACCGGCTCCATCGCGGCATAGGCCTTGTTCCACTCGTCGTCGGTCTCGATCAGCATCGGCAGGTTCAGGATGCGCGCGATCGGCACGTTGCCGGAAAAGAAGAAATCCGCCGCGAAGTCGACGATTCCGTCACCCACCGCCTGGGTGATGTCGGACGAGGCGATCTGCAGCGTCTTGCCGAGGTGCACGGTGATCGTCAGGTCGCCGCCGGTCTCTTCGGCGACACGGTCGGCGATCCGGTTCATGCCCTTGACGGCGGCGGTCGTCGAGACCGCGGAATAGGTGTAGCCGGTCCAGTCCGCCGCCTCGGCGGCCAAGGTGGATGCGGTCAGGACGGCGAAAGCGCCCAGGATGGGATGGGTCATGTGGTCTCTCCTCCATTGAAGTCTTTGTTGATCTGTCGGGGAATGTCACCCCGGTCGTGCCGGGGCGACATGCGGGGTCAGGTTTGCCGTGCGGTGCCGCGGCGCCCGAGGATGCGCCGCTTGAGGCCGGGTCCGAAGACCACCGCCAGCGTCATCGCGACCAGGACGAGGCTGGTCGGGTTCCGGAACAGGATCGACCAGTCGCCGCGCCCGATCCGCAGGGCAAGGCGCAGGTTCTCTTCGGCAAAGGCGCCGAGGATGAGGCCGAGCACCACCGGCGGCAGCGGAAAGTCGAGCTTGTCCATGATGTAGCCCACCGCGCCGAAGCCGAGCATGAGGTAGACGTCGAACATCCTGCCGTGGATCGAGTAGACCCCGATCAGCATGAGCACGATGATGACCGAGCCGAGCAGCGGGCGGGGCAGTTTCAGCACCTTGGCAAAGCTGTTGGTGGCAAGCGAGCCGCCGAGGAAGAACAGCAGGATCGCGCCGAACAGGAACTGCCACATGAAGCCGAAGACGATGTCGGGATTGTCACGGAACAGCATCGGCCCCGGTTGCAGCCCGTGGATCAGCAGCCCGCCCAGCATGACCGCCGCGACGGCGGTGCCGGGAATGCCCAGCGTCAGCGCGGGGATCAGGGCCGAAGCGGTGTCGGCGTTGTTCGCCACTTCCGCCGCCGCGACGCCCTCGGGTTCGCCCTTGCCCCAGGTCTCGGGGGTCTTCGAGGTGCGGCGCGCCTCGTTGTAGGACATGAAGGCCGCCATCGAACCGCCGGCGCCGGGCAGGATGCCGATCCAGATCCCGAGGATCGAGCCGCGCAGCCAGGTCTTCCGGAACCGCGCCATGCGCGGCAGCGTGCGCCAGATCGGTTCGGTGCCGAGGCTTTCGTTGGCGGCCTCGGTCTTGAGAGGCGATTCCAGCAGGTCGATGACCGGCGGCAGGGCGTAGAGGCCGACCAGCAGTATGACGATGCTGATGCCGTCCAGCAGTTCGAGCTGACCGAAGGTGTAGCGGTCGGTGCCGAAGATCGGGTCCGATCCGACGACCGAGACGAAGACACCGAAGCAGGCGCTGATGAGGCCTTTGACCACGTTCCCGCCGAGCAGGAAGATGATGCTGCAGAGGCCGAAGACCGCGACCCAGAACACTTCGGAGGGGCCGAAGAGCAGCGTGACCTTCGACAGCGGCGGCGCCAGCAGCATCAGCGCGATGGCGCTGGCGATGCCGCCGATGCAGGACGACACGACCGCGACCTGCAGGGCAAAGCCGCCCTCGCCCTTCTGCGCCATCGGGTAGCCGTCGAAGCTGGTGGCGACGGCGGCGGGCGTGCCGGGGATGCGCAGCAGCACGGCGGGGATGGCACCGCCGTACATGGCGCCGTTGTAGATCCCCGCCATCAGGCCGAGCGCGACCAGCGGCTCCAGCCCGAAGGTGAAGGGCACGAGGACCGAGATCGCCATGGTCGCGCTGAGGCCCGGCAGGGCGCCGACCACGATGCCGGCGACGACGCCGATGACCACGGCAAGGAAATTGGTGAGGCTCAGGACCTCGGGCAGGGCGTGGAAGAGTTCGGAATACATGGCGTCCTCACAGCGACCAGAAACGGCCGGTCGGGAAGTCCCGGGACATGGCGAGGCCGAAGATCAGCCAGATCGAGGCCAGGACGATGAGCGTGGCGATGGCAAGGCCGAGCGGGTGGCGGTAGCCGAAGACGCGCGCCACCAGCGGGACGGACAGCGCCGTGCTCGGGTAGAAGCCGATCAGGTCGACGGCGACGGCATAGAGCACGATGAGCCCGAAGGCACCGAGGACCCGACCCGGGGCCTTCATCATCGGTTGCGCCGCCTCGCCCGCGGCGGCCTTGCGCTGGTCCTTGACCAGCATGATCGCGGCAAGGATCAACAGCCCGACGAGCATGGCAGCCGGCAGCAGCGCGGAAATCGGGCGCAGGCCGGCGGCGGGGATGAGCAGCCCGGCAGAGACGGCGATCAGGCCGATGGCCGTCAGGGTCTCGGGCCGGACAAGACTGTGGTTGCGGTGGTCTGGCATGGCGGTTTCTCCGTCAGGGGAGGGACCGGGCGAGGGTCTCCCCCCGCCCGATGCCGGTCAGTTCCAGGGCGTGGTTTCCCAGACGGTCCTTGCGAGGTCGAGCACCTCGGCGTTGAGCGCCTCGAAGTCGGGGCCGACCTTGATCTCGACCGGGTTTGCGGTCGCGGCCATGGCGGCGAGGAACTCCTTGTCCTCCCCGAGCCTGGCAAAGGCCTCGAGCAACCTCGCCTCGACATCCGCGGGCAGGCCCGCCGGCGCCACGAAACCGCGCATGGAACCGCCGGTCAGCTCCAGCCCCTGTTCCTTGAAGGTCGCGATGTCCGGCGCGAATTCCGACCGCTTTTCCATCGCGACACCGAGGATGTTGATCGAATCCTGGAACTCGGCCACTTCGGAGACGTTCAGGATGCCCATGGCGACGTGACCGCCCATCAGCGCCGTCCGCGCCGGGGCGGAGCCCTTGAACGGCACGATGGTTAACTCCGAACCCGTGATGTTCTGCAACTTGGTGAGCAGGAAGTGGTCGTCGCCGCCGAGGCTCGACATGCCGACGGTGACCGCGCCCGGCTCGGCCCTGGCAGCCTCCAGCAGCTTGTCGAGCGTGTCGAGACCGCTGTCCCGGGCGGTGACGATCACGTTCGGATCGTTCACCACGTTGGCAAGGTAGGTGAAGCTGTCGGCGGAATAGCCCGCCTCGCGGTCCAGCGTCCGCGCCATCATGCCGGGCAGGTTGTAGGTGCCGATGGTATAGCCGTCGGGCGATGCGTTGGCGGTTTCGGTCACGCCGATCTGGCCGCTGGCGCCGGGGACGTTCTTGACCACGAGGCTGGCACCGTCACCAAGATACTTCTCGATGAAGGGGGCCGCCGTGCGGGCCATCACATCGGTGCCGCCACCGGCGTCGAAGCCGACGATGACCTCGACGGGCTTTTCGGGATATTCGGCCCGCGCCGCGCCTGCGGCCAGGACCAGGGCGCCGATGAGCACCGGAATCCGGATGGTGTCGCGCATGTTACTCCTCCTTTTCATGCATTGGGGTCAGTCGTTCGGAAAGGCGCAGCCACGCGCGCGCAGCGCCGCGTCGACCCAGGCGCGGTCGTTCGTGCCCGCCTCGATCTCCTGCATCTGCCTGGCTTCGGCGGCCTGCTTGGTCTCGGTCCGTCTCAGGATCTCTTCGGCCCCGGCGAGCGGAATGGCGAGCACCCCGTCGGAATCGCCGATGACGATGTCGCCGGGCTCGATCACCATGCCGTCGAGGCTGATCGCCGTGTTGATCTCGCCGGGGCCGTCCTTGTAGGGGCCGCGATGGGTCACCCCGGCGGCAAAGGTCGGCAGGTTGGTCGCGACAAAGGCATCCGCATCGCGGATCGCGCCGTTGAGGACAAAGCCCGCCACGCCCCGCTTGACCGCGTAGGCCAGCATCAGCTCGCCCATCAGGGCGTTGGTCAGATCGCCGCCCGCGTCGCAGACAATCACGTCGCCGGGCCGGGCCATGTCGATGGCCTTGTGCAGCATCAGGTTGTCGCCGGGCCGCGCGCGGACGGTCAGCGCGACCCCCGCCATGCCGCCGGAGGCGTGCATCGGGCGCAGGGTCGGCCCGGCAGCGGTCATGCGGTGCATCGAATCCGAGACATTGGCGACGGGCAGCCTTGCAAAGGCCGCGACCAGCGCGTCCGGCGCGGCCTGCTTGCGGTTGAGGATGCGGAATCCGGTGGACATGGCTCAGTCTCCTGCCTTGACGAGGGGGGCGCCTGCCTCGGGGAGCAGGGCGCGGTTGACGATGCGCTCGGGGGCGACGGGCCGGCCTTCGAGGATCTGGAGGATGCCGCGCACGGCATCGACGCCGACACGGGCCCCGGCCTGCCGCGTCACCCCGCCGATATGCGGGGTCAGCACGATGCGCGGTTCGGCAAAGAACGGATGATCCGGGGCGGGCGGTTCGACAGCGAAGGTGTCGAGCCCCGCGCCCGCCAGTTGACCGGAGGCGATGGCGGCAAGCAGCGCATCCTCGTCGATCAGCCCGCCGCGCGCCGTGTTGACCACATAGCTGCCCTCGGGCATCCGCGCGATGGCGCCGGCATTCAGAAGGCCGCGGGTCTGGTCGTTGAGCGGGCAATGCAGGCTCAGCACGTCGGACTGCGCGAGCAGATCCTCGAAGCCGGCGCAACGCGTGGCGCCGATGGCCTCGAAGGCGGCATCGGGCGCGAAGGGGTCATGGCCGTAAAGCTTCAGCCCCAGCCCGGCGGCGATTCGCCCCGTGGCCTGCGCGATGGCGCCCATTCCCACGAGCCCCAGCCGCGCCCCGAGCAGTTCGCGCCCGAGGAACCCCGGCTTTTCCCAGCGTCCCGCCCGCAGCCCGGCATCCAGCGGCAGCACCCGCTTCACCGTGGCCAGCATCAGCGCGACCGCATGTTCGGCGACCGAAACCGCGTTGGCGCCGGTGGCGACCAGCACGGGAATCCCCCGCCGCGACGCCGCCGCGACGTCGATGTTGTCGACGCCGACGCCATGCTTGGAAATCACCCGCAACCAGGGTGCGGCGTCCATCACCGAGGCATCGAGGCGCCCCATCCGCGACACGATGCCTTCGGCCCGGCTCCGGACCAGGTGCTCCGCGATCACGGCGCTGTCGGCATAGGGCGGAGTATGGACGGCCTCGAAGCCGTGATCCTTCATCAGCTTCACGGCGCCGGGGTCAAGGTCGGGCCCTGTCACGAGGATGGTCTTCATGCATACGTCTCCTGGCTCCTGCCCCGAGGGGCAAGGCGATCGTCGGTCTGGTTTTCGGTGGGTCGACCGTGCCCGTTTCCTCCCGGCAGGCGCGGTCCGTCTCCTCTCCCGAAGCAGATAGAGCAAAGATCATCTTAACAAAAACGAATAAATCTGGTTCACTGATTAAGAAAAACTGGATTTGATGATGGACACCCGCCAACTCAGGACCCTTGTCGCCATCACCACGCATGGCACTTTCGCCCGTGCCGCCGAGGTGGTGAACCTCACGCCGTCGGCGGTCAGCCAGCAGGTTCAGGCGCTGGAACAGGAGCTGGCCGTCCTGCTCTTCGAACGCAAGTCACGCCCGCCCAAGCTGACCCCGCAGGGGATGCAGGTGCTTGAAATGGCTCAGGGTATTCTGCGCCTCGAAGAGGACACCAAGACCAGCCTGCGCGGCGACCGGATCGCCGGAACGCTGATGCTCGGCTCGGTCCGCTCCAGCGCGCTGAACCTCCTGCCGAAGGCGATCGTGCAGATGCGCGACAGCTATCCGCTGCTCAAGACCAACCTGCGGGTGTCGCTTTCGGCCACGCTGATCGCCGATGTCGCCTCGGGCCGGCTCGATGCGGCCATCGTCGCGGAGCACGTGGCGATTCCGCCGACCCTGCGCTGGAGCCCCTACATGCGCGAACCACTCTGGCTGATCGCGCCGGAAAGCACCGATGCGGCCGACGCCGCGCAACTTCTGGCCCGCAGCCCCTTCATCCGGTTCCGCAGCCCGGTTCCGCTGGCCAACCTCATCGACACCGAGATCTCCCGCCTCGGCATCGCCACCAACGACGTGGCCGAGATGGACACCATCGGCTCCATCGTGACCTGCGTGCGGCAGGGCATGGGCGTGTCGGTCGTGCCGCATGTGGCGCTGCAGGAACCGGAGGACCGGCGGCTGCTGCGCCTGCCCTTCGGACAGCCGCAGGTCACGCGCAAGATCGGCATCGTGGAACGGATCGTCTCGCCCAGGGCAGAGATCATCGCGCGCCTGCACGCCGTGCTCGCGCAGCTTTGCGGGGAACACGGCGTGGCGCGGGACAGCCCCACGGGCGATACCGGCGCCTAGCCCCGCGCGGGGCGCGGCGTCAGCCCTTCGTGCGCTCCGGAAAGGCCTTGGACCGCGCGACCCGCCAGCCGTTGCCCACATGCGAACGCAGCAGCGCACCGAGCAGCTTGGCATCGCGTTCGGCAATGGCGATCATGATGTGCTGATGTTCCAGCACCGCGCGGGCCCAGCGCTCCGGGGTCCTGTTGCCGTCAAAGCGGTAACGGGCGAAGCGGTCGATCAGGTTCGACAGGGTTTCCGCCAGCAGCGGATTGCGTGCTCCCTGCATGATCCGCCGGTGGATCTCCTGGTTGACCTTGAAATAGCCCAGCAGGTCGCCCGCCGCGTGATGCGTGCCGAGGTCCTGCGTGAGGGCCGACAGCGCCTCGATTTCCTCGTCGGTGATGTGCTGGCACAGCAGCTCGCCCGCCAGCCCTTCGAGCGTGGACATCACGATCATCGCATTGTCGACATCCTCGGCGCTGACCGGGGTGACGATGGCCCCGCGGTTCGGCTGAAGAGTCAGGATCCTCTCGACTGCAAGCACCTTGAACGCCTCGCGCAGGGGGGTGCGCGAAATCCCCAGCCGCCGGCAGGTCGCGACTTCGGGGATCCGGTCGCCGGGCTTGAACTCGCCCTCGATGATGCGGTCGCGCAGCCAGTTGGCGACGCGGCTGTGCTGGCTCTGCTGACCGGCACCGCCGACAGCGGCGGCCAGGCCGTTTTCCTCCTCGAACGCTGTTTCGGTCAACGGCTCCCCTCCTCCGGAATTGCATGCATCCTACTGAACTCTCGGCGGGCTTCCAATGAATAATACCCGTTATTGCGTGCAATCCTGACATATTTTTCCGAAATTACCGAGTTTTTGGTTTGACTGACACCGTTTTGCATGCATTTTGGAGATGAGGACGCGATCCGCCAGGGGCCGGGAGGCCCGGACAGGTCGCGCAAAGGGAGGATTACATGCCATCACCAACCGCCGGTCGCCCGGCGGCGGACCTGCGCCTGCGGGCGGTCCGCTTGCTGGAACTTGCCCTGTTCGCATTCTGCGTCGTCCTGATGGTCGCGCTGTTTCTCGTCATCATCGTGGCGGTGTTTTCCAGGGCCTTCGGAAACTCCCTGCCGTGGTATGACGAGGTCGCCTCGGTCGGGCTGGCCTGGCTGACCTTCTACGGCAGCGCGCTCGCGGCGCTGAAATCCGCGCACCTGAACTTCGACGCGCTGCTGCGCCCCCTGCCCCCCGGTGCCCGGCGGGCGGTGTTCCTGCTCTCCAAGGCGATCACCGTCGCCTTTTTCGCCGCGATGGCCTGGGCCGGCACCTACCTGCTGCGGGTCTTCGGCTCCGAGACCCTGACCAGCCTCGACTGGGTGCCGCTCGCGCTCACCCAGTCCGCACTGCCGGTCGGCGCCGCCCTCTTCATCCTCGCCGAACTGCTGACCCTGCCCGAGAGCCTCGCCAACGTCGGCCGGCACCACCCCGAACATGCCGAGCCGCTGTCATGACCATCCTGATCGTCATTCTCGCCATCTTCCTGGTCTGCGCCCTCGGCGTGCCGATCGCCGTGTCCATCGCCGTCGTCGCGCTGGTGGGGATGCTGCTCGAAAGCGGCGACCTCGCGCTCTACAACGCCGCGCTGGCGATCTACTCGGGCGCGGTCAGCTTTCCGCTCATCGCCATTCCCCTGTTCATCCTCGCGGGGGCGCTGATGAACACCTCGGGCATCTCGCGGCGGATCATCGGCTTCACCTCGGCGCTGGTCGGGTTCGTGCGGGGCGGGCTGGCGATGGTCAACGTCGTCGCCTCGATGTTCTTCGCCGAGATCTCGGGCTCCGCCGTGGCGGATTCCGCCGCCCTGGGCTCGATCCTGATCCCCGAAATGAAACGGCGCGGCTACAAGGCGGCCTTCGCGGCGGCGGTCACCTCGTCCTCGGCCTCGCTTGCCATCATCATCCCGCCGTCGCTGACCATGATCCTCTACGGCGCGGTGGCCGAGACCTCTATCGTGCGGCTTTTCGTGGCCGGCGTGGTGCCGGGCCTGCTGGGCGGGTTCATGATGATGGGCGTCTGCTACTGGGCCGCCGTGCGCTACGATCTGCCGCGCGACGGTGCCTTCAGCCTGCGCCGCCTGTGGCTGGCCTTCCGCGAGGCGTTCTGGGCGCTGACCCTGCCGCTCATCATCCTCGGCGGCATCTTCGGCGGCTTCGTGACCGCGACCGAAGGCGCCGCCCTCGCCGTGCTGGCCGCGCTGGTCATAGGCTTCGGCGTCTATCGCGAACTCGACCTCCGGCTGCTGGTGGACTCCCTGCGCGAGGGCATCATGCAGACCGCCGTGGTGATGATGCTGGTCGCCGCCTCGGCGGTGCTGGGCCTCTACCTCACGCAGGCGAAGATCCCCCAGCAGATGACCGAGCAGATCCTCGCCCTGACCGACAACCGCTTCGTGGTGCTGGCCCTGCTGAACGTTCTGCTGCTGCTCATCGGGATGTTCCTGCACGGCGCGGCGGCGATCATCCTCGTGGTGCCCATCGTCCTGCCGCTGGTGCGCGAGATGGGAATCGACCCGATCCAGTTCGGCATCATGCTGACGCTCAACCTCGCCATCGGCCAGCAGACGCCGCCGGTGGCCTCGGTGCTCGCCACCACCTGCTCCATCGCCAAGACCGACATGATGACGGTGACCCGGGCCAACCTGCCCTTCATCGCCGTACTTCTCGTGGTGCTGATCCTCGTGACCTACGTGCCCGCCGTTCCGCTTTCGCTGGTGCACCTGGTCTACGGCGGCTGAGGCATTCCGATCAAACCGGCGGCCCGTCCGCCATGTCCAAAGGGAGGAAACCGGACATGAAACACCTGATTGCAGCACTACTGACAGCGGGATCGCTGGGGGCCGGGGCGGCAGAGGCCCAGACCGAGATCGTCTTCGGCATCAGCACGCCGCTCGGCGCCATGGGCCAGCAGTCCGGCCAGCGCTTCACCGACCTGGTGAACGAAAAGCTCGAGGGCGTGGCCCATGTGGATTACTACCACTCCGACCAGCTCGGCTCGGACAAGGATCTGATGCAGAAGCTGAAGCTCGGCGCCGTGAACCTCACGCACATGTCCTCGGTCATGCCGGGCTACGTGCCCGAGACGGCGATCTTCGACATGCCCTTCCTCGTGAAGGACCGCGCCCACGTCGAGGCCATCGGCGGCGCCTGGCTGGACGAACGCCTCGCGCCCGCCTTCGAGGCCAAGGGCTACAAGCTCATCGCCTTCTGGGAAAACGGCTTCCGCCAGATCACCAACAACGTGCGCCCGATCGTCACGCCCGCCGATCTCGACGGGGTGAAGCTGCGGACGCCGAACAGCCAGTGGCGCGTGCGCATGTTCGAGACCCTCGGCGCGAACCCGACGCCGATGCCGTTCTCCGAGGTCTTCGTCGGACTCCAGACCGGCGCGATCGACGGGCAGGAGAACCCGCTGACCCACATCGCGGCGAACCAGCTCAACGAGGTGCAGAGCTACCTCTCGCTGTCGAGCCACGTCTACAGCCCGGTGTTCCTCATCACCACCACCCGCCAGTGGGACGGCTGGCCCGAAGAGGTCCGCACCGCCATCGAGGAGACTGCCGAAGAGATCCGCCCCTGGATCTACGAAACGGTGGACAAGGCCGACGGCGCCCTCGTCGACGAGCTTGCCGCAAAGGGGATGGAGGTGAACGAGGTCGACCGAGCCGCCTTCGTCGCCGCCTCCGCCCCGGTCTACGAGGCCTTCGATGCCGAGATCGAGGGCGGCCAGGCGATGATCGACGAGATCCTGAAGCTGGCCGACTGACGCCCCTTCCAACCGAAACCGGCGTGGCGCGCCCTCGTGCGTCACGCCTGCCGCACCGGCCCGGAAGGCCGCCAGAGGACATAGAAGACATGCATTACGGTTCCCTTCTCGCAAAGGCCCGGGAGGCGCATGTGCGCATCGCCATCATCGGCCTCGGAGATTACGGACGCTCCCTCGCCTTCCAGGCCCGGCGCGCGCCGGGGCTCGAGGTTGTCGCCGTCTGCGACCGGGATCCGCAGCGGGCCCGCGCCGCGCTGATCGCCGCCGGACTGCCGGCGGATCGCGCCGCGATCTGCGACGGCCTGCCCGCCGCCACCGCCGCCCTTCAGCGCGGCGACGTGGTGGTGACCGACGACGGAGACCTCGTTGCCCGACTGCCGCTCGACGTGGTGGTCGAGGCGACCGGCCACCCCGAGGCCGCCGCCCGCCACGCCGATCTGGCGCTGCGCGAGGGCCGGCACGTGGTCATGGTCTCGAAGGAGGCCGATTCCGTGGTCGGACCGCTTTTCGCGGCGCGGGCCCGGGCGGCGGGGCTGGTCTATACCCCTGTCGACGGCGACCAGCCCAGCCTGCTGATCCAGCTCGCGCTCTGGGCCCGGACCTGCGGCCTCACCATCCTGAGCGCGGCAAAATCCAGCGAATACGATTTCGTCTTCGATCCCGCCACCGACATCGTCACCTGCCTGAACCGCAGCGCCCCGGCGCCGGGGTTCGGCGCCCTGTGGGCGTTCGGCGACCGAGACCCGGCCGGGGTCGTCGCCGCCCGCGCCAAGGCGCTGCAGGCGCTGCCGCAGCGCACCGTGGCCGACCTTACCGAAATGGGCATCGTCGCCAATGCCCTCGGGCTCGGGGTCGACCGCGCGGATTTCCACGCGCCGATCGCGCGCACCGGGGAAATTCCCGACCTTCTGGTTCCCGGCGGCCTGCTCTCCGCCCCCGGTTCGGTCGACGTGGTCAACCTGCTGCGACGGCCCGATGAATTCAGCCTGGCGGGCGGGGTCTTCGTCACCGTCGCCTGCGAGGATCGCCACACCTGGGAGGTGCTGCGCGAAAAGGGCCACCTCGTCAGCCGCGACGGCACCGCGGCGACCATCGTCAACCCGGTGCACCTGCTCGGGGTGCAATCGGCCACGACGATCCTGCTTGCCGCGCTGGAACGGCGGACGAGCGGAACCGACACCACCGCGCCGCTGGTCGATCTGGTCGCGCGCGCCCGCGTGCCGCTGAAGGCCGGAACCCTGCTCGAAGCGCAGGGCCACCACCACGAGATCCCCGGAACCGACGGAGAGCTGCGCCCGGCTCGGGCGGTCACCGGGTCCGCTCCGGTGCCCTTCTACATGCTGAGCGGCCACCGGCTGCGCGCGGATGTCTCCGCGGGCGACCTCGTCACGCTGGACAAGGTCGAGGCACCGGCGGAGTCCATGCTCTGGCGCCTGCGCGCCGAGATGGACGCCTCCCTCCCCGCCCGCTAGGGCCGGAGGGCGGCGCGTGGCCGCGCCCCGCGAACCGTCAGGCGGCGACGAGCGCCTGGCGGGGTTCCGGGATCGCGATGCCGAAATCGCGGTCCAGCGCGTCGCGGATCAGTTCGTAGCACGACCCTTCGCGCACCACGGACATGTCCCTCAGGTCCAGCAGGGTCGAGCTCTTGCCGTAGAGGTGATACTTCCGCAGACCGTAGTCGATCTCCACATCGGCCACGGCGCGGATTTCCGGTTCGATATCCTCGACCCTGAACTTGGTGCCCTGAAGCGTCCGGTTGGCGGACGAGCCGAACAGCGGATGACAGGCCTCGTGGCTGAGCCGCGAGATCGCCGCGTGGAAGGCGCCAGCGTTCAGCAGCATGCAGATCGTGCCGTCGCGGGTCGACCGCCGCCGCCCCTCGTCGTCCAGCGCGCGGATCAGCGGATGGTCCATGTCGGCCTGGGCGATGATGCCCAGCGGCAGGCCCCGGTCGCGGGTCAGCGCGTCGACCACCGCGCGCTGCGCCGCATCGAGGTGGTGCAGCTCTTCGGACAGGATGTTGTCGCCGATCATCGCGTTCAGCTTTTCCGGCGCGCGGCCCTTGGTGTCGAAGATGCGGATCAGCGCCCCGGTCGAGCCGCCGATGATCGAATAGCCCACGTCCATCGGCAGGATCGCGCTGCCCCCCGAGCGCAGGACGGAAAAGGCGCGGGCCGCATCTGCGGCGATATCGGGTGCGGACATGGTCATTCCTCCTCGGGACGCGGATCGCCGACGCCCCAACGTTGTTCGAATTCATAGACTTTCGGAAAGCCCATCAGGGTGTTGAACTCTCCGAAATCGTGCAGGGGGACGGCGCTGCCGGCGCTCGACCCGGTGTCGCGCAAATGGCCGTAGGCGGCGCGCAGCGCGTGGCCCGCCGACAGGAAGCCGAAGGACGGGAAGATCGCGGCGCTGTAGCCGAGCCGTTCGAGATCGTCCCGCGACAGCACCGGCGTGCGCCCGCCCTCGACCATGTTGGCCAGCAGGGGCAGGTCGTAGGCCGCGCAGATGCGCTGCATCTCGTCCGCGCTCTCGGGGCTTTCGATGAACAGGACATCCGCCCCGGCCTCGGCATAGAGATCGCCGCGCCGCATCGCCTCGTCCAGGCCCAGCGAGGTGCGGGCATCGGTCCGGGCGATGATGAGAAAGTTGGGATCGTCGCGGGTGTCGCGCGCGACGCGGATCTTGGCCACCATGTCTTCGGCCGGAATCACCCGGCGACCCAGCATGTGACCGCATTTCTTGGGGAATTCCTGGTCCTCGATCTGCATCGCCGCGGCGCCCGCGCGTTCGTAGCCGCGCACCGTGCGTTCGAGGTTCAGCAGCCCGCCGAAGCCGGTATCCGCATCCGCGACAAGCGGCGTCGCCGTGCCCTGCGCGATGGTTTCCACCCGGTCCAGCATCTCGCGGTAGCTTGCCAGCCCCGCGTCGGGAATGCCCAGCGACGAGGCGACCGTGCCGTATCCGGTCATGTAGATCGCCGCAAATCCCATGCGGTCGGCAATCCGGGCCGAGATCATGTCGTAGACGCCGGGGATCGTGGTCAGACCGGGGGCCTGAAGGCGGCCCTTGAGGTCCTGTCGCGAAGAGGTGCAGTCTTTCATGGCGGTCTCACGTCGTCGGTTGAAGGGGGGCAGGAAAGGCCCGGATGACGGACGGCCGCTCCGGACCGCCCTCTGCCGCGCGCGGGCCGGGGCGCTGCCGGGGGCCGCGCTGACCGTGGAGACGGTCCGGCCCGGCGTGGTTCCGGGCCCCGTCGGCGGCGCTGCGGGGCTCAGCCATGCGCCGGTTCGCCCAGCGCCGCGCCGCGCACGAGGCCGCGTTCGGGCATCGGCGGCAGGGCGATCCGGAAGTGACGGGCGAGGATGTCGCGGATCTGGTCGTAGCAGACACCGAAGCGGTGCACTTCGTAGGTCCCGAGGTCGATGATCGTCGACGAGATCGCGAGCGGGTTGTTGTAGCGGCACAGACCGTAGTCCACGCAGATCGCCGCCGCGTCGCGCACCGGCGCCTCGACATCCGCCAGCCGGAACTTGGACCCGCCGAGCGAGACACTGGCCGAGGACCCCATGATCGGCTGCCCCCTGTCCCGCGACAGCGCCGTCAGCGCGCGGTGCAGCGGCCCCGCGTTCATCAGAAGGTCCATCGTGCCGTTCTTGGTCGAGCGTTCGTAGCAGAACGGGTCCAGCGCGGCGGTGAACCCGTTCCCCTCGCGGTGCTTGCCGACGATGGACAGCGGCAGGTCGTAATCGACGGTGATCGCCTCGACCACCTCGCGGGCCCGGCTGTCGACGTCGTGCACCTCGCGGAAGATGTCGAGATTGGCGAGCGTGCCGTTGGGCTTGGAAAAGCTGCGGCCCTTGGCGGTGTAGATGGTGCGGATGGCCTCGGCGTTGGTGCCGAAGACGGCATAGGCCACGTCCAGCGGCACCACGGCCACGCCTCCGGCCATCATCGCGTCGAAGATGCGCAGTGCATCGGCTTCGGGGTCGAGAACGCCCATGGGTCAGGTCCTTTCGGTCTTGGCAAGGAAGGGAAGGCGGAGGCGGCTGGCCAGCAGCCAGAGCGCAACGGCAAGGAGGCACCCGGTCAGCGAGGCGGCCCAGTCCGGAACCAGCATCAGCCCCCCGGTGGCGACGAGCAGGACGCGCGCGCCGCGGGTGACGGGCACGCCGAGCCAGCCGGTCAGCCCCGCCGCGATCACCGTGCACCCGGCCAGCGCCGTGGCGAGCGAGAAGGCCACGCGCGGCACGGTGGCATCGCGCAGCAGGAACACCGGGTCATGGATGAAGATCATCGGCAGGACGAAGGCGACGGCGCCCAGCGTGATCGCCCGGACCGAGGTCCGCAGCGGGTTCGCCCCGGCGATCCCCGCCGCCGCATAGGTGGCAAGGTCCACCGGCGGCGTGATGTGCGACAGGTTGGCGTAGTAGAAGACGAACAGATGCACGGCGAGCGGATCGTACCCCATCCGGATGAGCGTCGGCGCGACCACGACGGCGGCAAGGATGTAGGCGGCGGTTGCGGGCAGTCCCATGCCCAGCACGATCACCACCAGCATCCCGAGCAGCAGCGCCAGCGCCGGGCTGTCCCCCGCGAAGGAGATCAGGAACTGCGAGAACTTGATCGCCAGCCCCGTGCCGTCCATCGCGCCGATGATGATGCCCGCGCAGGCACAGGCGGCGATGACCCCGGCGGCCTGTTCGGCGCTGTCGGTCATCGCGGCGAGAATGTCGCGCGGCCCCATCGGCGTCAGCAGCCAGGACAGCGCGACGCAGAACGCGATGGTATAGAGCGCCGCGCGGACCGGGGGGATGTCGATGGCGATGAAACCCATCAGCACGACCACCGGCAGCAGGTAGGGCGCGCAGCGTTTCAGCGCCGCGCCGCGCGCCTCGCCTTCCAGCGGGGCGCGGATGCCCAGCTTGCGGCTCTCGAAATGCACCGCGCCGTAGACGACCGAGAAATAGAGCAGCGCCGGGATGATCGCGGCAAGGACGATGGTGCCGTAGGGGATCTGCAGCAGTTCGGCCATGATGAAGGCCCCCGCCCCCATCACCGGCGGCATGATGAGCCCGCCGGTCGAGGCCACTGCCTCGACCGCGCCGGCGAAATGCGGCTTGAAGCCGGCCTTCTTCATCAGCGGGATGGTGAAACGGCCCGTGGCGACGACATTGGCGACGGAACTGCCCGATATCGTTCCCATCAGCGCCGAAGAGAAGACGGCGACCTTGGCCGAGCCGCCCCAGGAGCCGCGTGTGAAGGCCTGGCTCAGGTCCAGCACCCGCTCCATCGTACCCATGCGCGACAGGAAGGCGCCCAGCGCCACGAAGACGAAGATCAGCGTCGCGGCGGTCTTGGGGGCGACGCCGAACAGCCCCTCGCTCTGCATGTAGAGGCTGAAGGTCATGAAGGGCACGTCCCAGCCCACGTGCCGCCAGGCCGGCGGCAGGACGTTGCCGAAAAAGGCATAGGTCAGCATCACCAGCGCGATGACCGGCAGCGCCATGCCGAAGTAGCGCCGGGTGATCTCGAGGATCGCCAGAACCGCGACGACGCAGCCCGCCTGGTCCAGAAAGGTCGGCATCACCTGCCGCATCTGGATGGCGGAATAGTTCACCAGCACATTGGCGAAGGCCAGCGCGACCAGCACCGCGAGGCAGAGGTTCAGCGCCGGGTGATATAGCAGCCCGACCCGCGTCCGCGCGGTCTGCAGGAAGGCGTAGGACAGCACGAGGCACAGGCTCATCGCCGTATGCCACATGGGTTGCAGCAACCCGTAGTAATTGGCGCCGAGGTGGTAGCCCGTCACCACGACCCCGAGCACGGGCACGAGCCGCGTGAAGATCCACGCATCCGATCCGGTTGCCGTCGTCATGGTCATGTCGGAAATCGCCACTCGAGCTTGCTCCCCGGCGCCTGCGTCACTTCAGCCAGCCCTGTTCGCGGTAATATCTCTCCGCGCCCGGATGCAGCGGCGCGATGGGGATCAGCGCGGCCTCGATCCAGTCGGGGGTGAGGTATTTCTGCGAGGGGTGCACATCGGCCAGTTCGTCGAGGTTTTCCCAGACGGCCTTGGTCATCTTGTAGACGAGGTCGTCGCCGACGTCGGAGTTGATGATGTTGATGGTGTACCCGACGATGATCGGCACGTCGGCGTCGATGCTCTGGTAGCTTTCCGCCGGGATGATCCCGCCCGAGAGCAGGTCGCTCGACGCATCGACTGTGGCGATCTGGTCCTCGGTCAGCCCGACGATGCGGACCTCGCGCGAGGATTCCAGTTCGAGAACGCCCGCCGTGGGAATGCCCGTCGTCTCGATCACCGCGTCGAGGGTGCCGTTCTTGAAGCCCTCGACCATCTCGGCATGGGGGATCTGGTATTCGTCGATCCTGTCGTAGCCAACGCCGATCGCTTCGAGGATCGCGCGGTTCGTCTGCTCGCCCACCGAGCCGACCGAGCCGACGCCGACGCGCTTGCCGTCGAGGTCGCTCCAGTTCTCGATATCGCTGTCGGCGGGCACGACAAGCTGCGCACCGTAGACGTAGATCGGCATCCAGGTCCGGATCTTGTCCGCTTCCGGCTGGCCCTCGAATTCCCCGATGGAGCGCACCGCCTCGTAGGGCGCGGTATTGCCCGCGGGCCCGGCCTGGATGCGTCCCTGCTGGACAAGCTGCGTGGTCGGCACGCTGGCACCGGAGGCCTGCACCGTCACCGAAACCTCCGGAACCTCGCGATTGATGACCCCGGCCCAGCCGGTCATGATCTGGAACGTCGTGTGACCGGAGCCCGATGCCCCTTGCACGAAGCTTTCCTGAGCGCCGGCCGTACCGCAAAGCGCGGCCGTTGCGACAAATGTCGCAGCAAGTGTGATGTTCATGTTTTCCTCCCAGAAATCGGCCCGTGTCGGGACGAACCGCTTGATGCGCCTTGTGGTGCCGGGGCCGGCGCCCGCCCCTGTCCGCCCTCTCTGCCCGGCAGGGTGCCGGACCACGGGCAACGGATCTGTCCTCCCCCCTTCGGGTCGTTTCAGGTTGCGCGGGCCTCCTCGCCGGCGACCTGCCTGCCAGGTGTCAGAATGCGTTTGCCCCGCGACGAGACCTCGGGCCTCCGCCCGCCCTGCCGCCGCGTGCGGGTCTTGCGGACCGCCATGCGGTCGCGCGCCGCCCAGATATGTTCGCGCATGTGCGCCGCCGCCCGCTCGGCGTCGCCGTCGACCAGCGAGGCGAGGATCGAGACATGGGCCTCGTGGCTCTTGGCCAGTTCCTCGGGCGAGAAGTTGAAGAAGTTGCGAAGGGCCAACGGCAGTTCCATCGCCGCATCGATCCGGTTGCGCAGGAAGCGGTTGCCGCACTGATCGTAGATCAGGTTGTGAAAGTCGTAGTTGTGGCGCTGAAAGACCAGCCGTTCCGCATTGCTGCCGGTTTCATGCGCGACGATCCCGGCCATCGCATCCCGCAACGCGCAGAGGCGCGTCTTCACCGGGTCCGACAGGCCGCGCCGCCCGGCGAGGCGGACCGCCTCGGATTCCAGCAGCGCGCGGACGCCGTAGATCTCGCGCACCTCCTCGACGGTAAAGACCTTGACCCGGAAGCCGACGTTGGGCTCGTGGATGAGAAAGCCCTCTCCCTCCAGCCGCGACAGGGCAGCCCGCACCGGTGTGCGCGACATCCCGGTCAATTCGGATACGACGGCCTCCGACACCTTGTCGCCCATGCCGAAGACACCGTCACAGATTTTTGCCCGCAAGGCTTCGTATGCGATCTGCGCCAAGCTCATGGCTGCCCCCAACCGTTCCTTGCGTCATCATGTCCCGACCGGCGCCACAGATCGACCCGTTCTCATGATTCCTTCAAAATACTGATTTATAATGAAATACTGATAATCGGAAATCTCTATCGGATACAATCATCCCCCATTGATTGGGGATTGGTCACTGAATTTCAGATACTTGACAGAAATTTCAGAATGCGCCGCGCCGCCCGCGCGGCTACCGGGGCGCCATCCCGAGGAATTCCGCGACCAGCCTCGCCTGAGGGCGCAGCATCGCCTTGCCGGGGACCGTCCGGCAGCCCGTTTCGGCCGCCACCGCCAGCAGGCGCGTGACGGGCGGCGTCAGGATCACGTCGGCCACGACGGTCGA
This sequence comes from Salipiger sp., assembly GCF_048261495.1. GTDB lineage: Bacteria > Pseudomonadota > Alphaproteobacteria > Rhodobacterales > Rhodobacteraceae > Salipiger. The sequence goes on along the minus strand of NZ_JBLXFX010000011.1, from coordinate 83,413 downwards.
ATCCGTCAGCCCTTGCGGATCGACGGGACAGGCATCCGCATCGCCCATGCCGACGGTGGTGGTGTTGACCACGAGCGAATGGCGCGACAGGTCGGGAGTGCCGTCGCAGACCGTCACATCCACATCGGGAAAGGCGGCGCGCATGTCGGCGGCCAGCGCCTCGGCGCGCGGACGGGTCCGGTTCGTCAGGGTGATCCGCCCTGCGCCCGCCGCCGCGAGGCCGAAGGCTATGGCACGGGCAACCCCGCCCGCGCCGATCTGCAACACGCTCTGCCCGGCGGGGTCGACACCGCGATCGCGCAGCCCCTGAACAAAGCCCGCCCCGTCCATGTTGGTCCCCGTGAGGCTTCCGTCCGCCTCCCGGCGCACGAAATTCACCGCCCCGGCAAGCCGCGCGGCGTCGGTCAGCCGGTCGAGAAGCGGCACCACCGCGATCTTGTGCGGCACGGTGAGAGAGAAGCCCGCCACGTTCGCGGTCCGGCGCAGAAGGCTCAGGCAATCGGCAAGATCGCCGGGGCGCACGTGCAGCGGCGACACCGCGATGTCGAGGCCCCACCCGGCAAAGGCTCGGTTCATCTCGGCCGATCCGATGATCTGCACCACCGGATCGCCGAGAATGAACAGGATCGCCGTCCGGCCGGTGATCTCAGGGCCGGTCATGCGCGGGCGAGGCCGCCGCGCACCGCCTGCACCACCGCTTCGGGGGTGAAGCCGAAGTGCTTCAGCACGTCCGCCGCCGGGGCCGAAGCGCCGAAACTGTCGACCCCGAGGACAATCCCGTCGCGCCCCACGTAGCGTTCCCAGCCGAGGGGGGAGAGCGCCTCGACCGCAACGGCCAGCGCGTCGCGGGGGCCGAGCACGGCATCACGCCAGGCCCTTGGCTGGCTGTCGAACAGCCGCCAGTTCGGCATCGAGACGACGGCGGTGGCGATGCCCTCCGCCTCCAGCGTCTCGCGGGCGCGGACCGCCAGCGCCAGTTCCGACCCGGTCGCAAGCAGCGTCACCCGGCGGGGGCCGGAGGCCTCCTGCAGCACGTAGCCGCCGCGCGCCGAGAGGTTCTCCTCCGCCTCTTCGCGCAGCACCGGCAGGGGGTTGCGCGACAGGCAGAGGACCGTCGGCGCCCCGGCGTCGTTCAGCGCCAGCTCCCAGCACTCCAGCGCCTCGACCATGTCGCCGGGCCGGAAGACGTTGAGGTTCGGCGTCGCGCGCAGCCCGGCAAGGTGCTCGACCGGCTGATGGGTCGGACCGTCTTCGCCCACGGTGATGCAATCGTGAGTCATCACGAAGATCTCGCGCTGGTGCATCATCGCGGCAAGGCGCACGGCGGGGCGGGCATAGTCGATGAAGCACAGGAAGGTGCCACCGAAGGGGATGAACCCGCCGTGCAGCGCGATGCCGGTCATGAAGGCCGCCATGCCGTGCTCGCGCACGCCGTAGGGAATGTAGCGACCGCCGTAATCCTGCGGCGTGATGGCGCGGGCCCCGGTCGGCCAGGTCTGGGTCGACCCGGCTAGGTCGGCGGACCCGCCGACCAGTTCGGGCATGGTGTCGAACAGCGCGTTCAGCACCCGGGACGAGGCCATGCGCGTCGCCACGTCCGCCTCGCCCACCGCCTCGCGGCGCAGCTCCGCCAGGATGCCGGCGGCCCCGGCGGGCAACTCGCCCCGGATCCGGCGGCGGAATTCCGACGCGATGCCGTCGGGCGCCCGGTCGAGCCGCTCGTCCCAGGCCGCGCGAGCGGTGGCGCCGCGCCGGCCCGCCTTGCGCCAGGCCGCGACCACGCTTTCGGGGATCTCGAAGGCGCCGTGCGGCCAGTTCAGCAGCGTCTGCATGGCGGCGCGATCCTCGGCACCGATGGCTCCGAAATGGGCGGCGGGCTTGCCCTGCTTGGCGACGGAGCCGCGCCCGATCACCGTCCGGCAGGCGATCATCGACGGCCGCGGGTCCTGCCGGGCGGCCAGCAGCGCGGCCTCGATCGCGGCGGTGTCGTGGCCGTCGACCGCCTGCACGTGCCAGCCCGCCGCCGAAAAGCGGGCCTGCTGATCTTCGGAGGTGGCATGATCGGTCAGCCCGTCGATGGTCACCGCATTGTCGTCGAACAGCACCACGAGCTTGCCCAGCTTCATGTGCGCGGCAAAGGTGATCGCCTCCTGGCTGATGCCCTCCATCAGACAGCCGTCGCCGGCCATGACCCAGGTGTGGTGATCCACCAGCGCGTCGCCGAATTCCGCGTTGAGCATCCGCTCGGCCAGCGCCATGCCGACGGCATTGGCGATCCCCTGCCCCAGCGGCCCGGTCGTCGCCTCGACCCCGAGCAGTTGTTCGTACTCGGGGTGGCCTGCCGTGCGCACCCCCAGCTTGCGGAAATTGCGCAGGTCCTGCAGCGTGATGTCGGGATAACCGCTCAGCCAGAGCAGCCCGTAGAGCAGCATGGAGCCATGCCCCACCGACAGCACGAACCGGTCGCGGTCGGGCCATTCGGGGTCGGCAGCGTCGTATTTCATCACCTTCGAGAACAGCACGGCCGCGACGTCGGCCATGCCCATCGGCATGCCGGGGTGGCCGGACTGGGCGACCTCGACCGCGTCCACGGTCAGGAAGCGCAGGGCATTGGCCATCTCGTCGAGCGAGGTGTCGCGGCGGTCGAGCAGGGATGTGTCGGAAGTCATGTCTCTTGTCCTGGTTGGGGGCGCGGTCAGATCAGGCCGGCGAGGCGCGGGAAGAACAGCACCAGTTCGGGGAACAGCGAGATCAGCGCGAGCACGGCGATGCTGATGCCGAGGAAGGGCGCGATCTCTCGCGAGATGGCGCCGATGCCGGTCTCGCGGGAGGTGATGGCCGAACCCGCGAACAGGCACAGCCCGTAGGGCGGGGTCATGAGGCCGATCATCAGGTTGAACACCATGACCACGCCGAAATGGATCGGGTCGATGCCGACCGAGACCGCGATGGGTGTCAGGATCGGACCGAGGATCAGGATCGCCGGGGCGGCGTCCATGAACATGCCCCAGACCAGCAGCAGCAGGTTGATGAGCAGCAGAACCACCAGCGGATTGACCGAGGCCGTGCGGATCCAGTCCGCCGCGTGCTGGGGAAGCTGCGCGACCGACAGGATCCAGCCGAAGATCCCCGCCGTGCCGATCAGGAAGAAGATCGCGGCGGAATCCCGCGCCACGTGCGCCCCGATGCGCAGCAGCGCCCCGAGCGACAGGTTGCGGTAGACGATGAAGCCCAGCAGCAGCGCGTAGCCCACCGCGACCGAGGCGGCTTCGGTCGGCGTGAAGATGCCGGACAGGATGCCCCCCATCAGGATCACCGGCATCAGCAGCGCCGGGATGGCGGATTTGCAGACGTGCAGGATCTCGGCCATGCGATAGGCGCCGTGGGACGAGCGGTAGTTGCGGCGGCGGGCGATCAGCCAGACCACCAGCATCTGCGCCAATCCGAGCAGGATGCCCGGCACCGCCCCGCCGACCAGCAGCGCGCCGGTGGACACCTGCGCCACCGACGCGAAGATCACCATCGGGATCGACGGCGGCAGGATCGGTCCTTGCACCGAAGAGGCGACGGTGACGGCGGCGGCGAAGGGTTCCTCGTAGCCGTTCTTCTTCATCGCCGGGATCAGCACGGAGCCGAGCCCCGCCACATCCGCCAGCGCCGAGCCCGAGCAGCCGCCGAACATCATCGACGAGACCACGTTGACCTGCGCCAGCCCGCCGCGCATCCGCCCGACCAGCACGTTGGCGAGGTTGATGATGTTGTCGGTGATGCGGCACTCGGCCATCACGTGCCCCGCCATCACGAACAGCGGCACCGCCAGCAGCACGAAGCTGTCGATGGAGGTGAAGAACTGGTGCACGATCGTGTTCATCGACTGGTCGGACACGAAGAAATAGATCAGCGCGGCAATGCCCGTGGTGAAGGACAGCGGCACGCCGAGGATCGCCAGCAGGCCGAAGGCCGCCAGCATCAGGGATACCCCGAGGGTCATGCAGGGAACTCCGTCGCATCGAGAAGGGGATCGGCGTCCGGCGGCATCAGCCAGCTGCGCCCCCAGACGAGGATGTTGGCGGTATCGAGCACCAGGTAGCAGAGCACGCAGACCGCGCCGAGCGGCACCGCGAAGAACGGCCAGAAGAACGAGATCTGAAGCCCCGGCGTGGTCATCCATTCGTTGGAGACCGCGTAGCGCCAGCCGACGTAGGCGAAGACGCAGAAGAAGATGAAGACCGGGATCCGCAGGATCAGGTCGTAGACCCTGAGCCGCGACCCGCTGAGCGCGGAGGTCACGATCATCAGGTAGGGATGGGCATAATTGCGATAGGCCACTGCCGCGCCGATGGTCGTGACGTAGATCATCAGGTACTTGGCCAGCTCCTCGGACCAGTAGAGCGGCAGCGAGAAGACGTAGCGGCACAGGACCTGCGCGAACAGCACGCCGAAGATCCCGAAGACCATGAGCGCGAGAACCAGTCGCAGCGCGATGTCGAGGCCGTCGAGCAGGCGCTCCACGACCGTCTTGGAAGGAAGGGGGGGCATTGTGTCACCCGTCAGCACGTGCGTGTCGGAAGGGATGGCGGGGATGCGTCGCGCGCACCCCCGCCGGCGGCATCAGTAGACGAGTTCGCCGAACTGGCCCTGCAGGCGGTCGATTTCCTCGGTGACCTTCTTCAGCACCTCGGCGCCGCCTTCGACATTGGCGTCGAACCAGGCGAAGGCCGGGGGCTGGAGGACGGATTTGAAGCCCTCGATCTCCTCGGCGGTGGGGGTGTAGATCTCGACCCCCTGTTCGGTCAGCCACTTGGCGTCCAGCACGTCCTTGACCGGGGCCAGCGCCATCGCCCCGACCGAGGCTTCCTCGCCCGCCTTCATGATCGCGACCTGAAGCTCGGGCTCGAGGCTTTCGAACCATGCGACGTTGTAGGTCACCGCGCCGACAAGGTGCACGTGGCGCGTCAGGGTGATGTAGTTCTGAACCTCCTGGAAGTTCATCGCGCGGATCGTGGCAAGCGGGTTTTCCTGCCCGTCGACCACCCCGGTCTGGAGCGAGGAATAGACCTCGAGCCACGGCACCGGCGTCGCCTGCGCCCCGGCGGCGTTGAACATCTCGATATGCGGGCGGACCTGCATGGTGCGCACCTTGACGCCCTTCAGGTCGGCGACGGTCTTGACCTGCTTGCCCTTGGTGGTCAGCTGACGATAGGCCTGCGGCATGAAGAACATGATGCCCACGCCGGTGGTGTCCTCCATCTCGGTCAGGATTTCCTTCATCATGGGATTGCGGCGGGTGTAGAGCTTCTGCGCCACCGCCATGTCCGGGATCACGTAGGGCAGATCGGTGAAGGTGATCTTGGGGAACAGGTTCGACATGACGCCCATCGCCAGTTCGCTGCCCTGGAGTTCGCCCGATTTCACCTGCTGGAGACCGGAAAGCTGGTCGCCGAGCTGGCCGTCGGGAAAGATCTGAACGTCGACCCGGCCGTTGGTGTATTCCTCGACCTTCTGTTCGAAGATCGTCAGCGATGCCGATGCCGGCAGCGCCAGCGGGTCGGCGGGGTTGCCGCTCGCGATGCGCATGACGTGGTCCTGCGCGCTGGCGATCGAGCCCAGCAGCGCCGCGGCGCAGGTCAGGCCCAGAAGTAGTGATGTCCGCATGTTGTCCTCCTCCTTTTTGTTCCCCGTCCCCGGGGTCGCTTGCGCGGGCGGGCCTTTCCCGCCTGCGCACCTTCGCTTGTCCCTCGCCGCGCTCCCTTGCGCGGCTCAGACCTCTTCCCCGGCATCGCGTTTCGCAAGCCAGTCGAATTCCGGATGATTTTCGAACCGCCATTTGCGCAGCGGGCCCGCCATCACGTTCAGGTAGTACATCTCGAACCCGTAGGGCACGCCGCAGGGATGGTGGCCGCGCGGCACCAGGACGGTGTCGCGGTCCGCGACGGCCATCGTCTCGTCCAGCGAGCCGTCATCGGTGAAGACCCGCTGCACGCCGAAGCCCGTCGCCGGGTTCAGGCGGTGGTAATAGGTCTCTTCGAGATAGGTCATGCGGGGAAAGTCGTCCTCGTCATGGCGGTGCGGCGGATAGGAGGACCAGTGCCCCTGCGGGGTGAAGACCTCGGTCACCAGCAGGCTGTCGGCAATGTCCCGGTCCTCCATCGCGATGGGGTTCACGTGGCGCAGGTTGGTGCCCTTGCCGCGGGCCTGCGTGGCGATGCCCTCGGGGCCGATGCGCGCCGCCTTGCGCCCGCCGGGCGACGGCGCGGTGCAGACCGCCAGTTCGCAGGGCCCCTCGGCACGGGCCTCCCAGGCCTCGCCGGGCGGGAGGTAGACCGCATGGGGCAGCCCGCCGTCGAACACCCGGGCGCGGTCCCCGACCCGCCCGAAGGCCATGGTGTCGGAGGTGATGTCGGCCCTGCCCTCGACCAGCACGAGGATGGTCTCGCGGCCCTCCTCGCGGCCCTTGGCCCGCCCGCCGTCGCCGAGCTTCCAGAGGTCGAAGCCGACATGGCCCCACCCGGCGCGCTCCGGGGTGATGCGGTGGATACGGCCCGATGCGCCCTCGGGGCGGCAGAGCAGCGGAGAGGTGGCGCGGCTCATGCGGTTTCCTTCCGGTCTTCGGTCAGCACGCCGCGTGCCTCGTCCCACTCGCGGCACAGTCGGGCAAAGCCCCCGGCCATGGTCGAGACGGCCGTCGCGTCGTCGATCCGCCCGGCGAACCATTGCTCGGCGACCGCGCCGAAGATCGTGCGGCCGACGGCAAACCCCTTGACCAGCGGCTGGCGCGCGGCGGCGGCAAAGCTGGCGCTGAGCACGGCCTCCTCCTCGCCGAGGCCGAGCACGACGACGCCGCGGCAATGGGGATCGCGGGTCGAGATGGTCTCGCAAACCTGTTCCCAGTCCGCCGCCGACTGCATCGGGGCCAGCTTCCACCAGTCGGGCCAGACGCCGAGATCGTAGAACCGCGCGATGGCCCGCGCCGTGAGCGCGCCGTCACCCGAATCCGGGTCCGGAAGGATGACCTCCAGAAGCAGGTCGAGCCCGGCCCGGCGCGCGGCATCGGCGAGACGGAGAATGCAGGCCTCCTGCGCGTCGCGCATCTCCTGCGGTTCGTCGGGGTGATAGCGGCAGAGCACCTTGACGGTGTGATCCACCGGCCAGTCGATCAGGTCCGAGCCGTAGTCCGGCCCGATCTCCAGTTCCAGCGGGCGCGAGGACGGCACCTCGACCGGGCGGCCGATCCAGAGCGGCGTCTCGGCGGCGGCATGCAGCGCCGCGCGGCCGAGCCGGTCGTCGCAGAGGATGCCGAAGCCGTCGCGCCCGTCCGCCACCTGCAGGGCGGCGCGCAGGCAGAGCAGCTTGAAGGCGGGGATGCGGTCGGCCGGCGCCTCGTTCGCCGCGGCGATCTCCTCGATCTGGGCCCGGTGGTCGAAGGCAAAGGCGCGCAGCGACGGCCAGTGCTTTCGACGCAGAGTCGACCAGTGGATCTGCTCCAGCGCGCGGTCATGGCGCAGGGCCGGATTGGTGATCGGGGTGGACAGGAAATGCGTCAGTTCCGGCAGGCTGGGATAGGCCGGCGCGCAACCGTGGCGCGAAACCGCCAGCGCGCCGCAGGCATTGGCCCGGGTCAGCGCGGTTTCCCAGGGCTCGCCCTCGATCCAGCCCTTGAGCAGCCCGGCCATGAAGCCGTCCCCCGCCCCGAGCACGTTGAACACCTCGACCTTGAAGCCCTTGCCGTGAATCCCGGCGTCGAGGCTGTCGGGAATCTCCCCCTCGAATACGGTCGCGCCCATCGGGCCGCGCTTGCACACCAGCACCGCGTCGCAGAGGCCGCGCACCCGGCGCAGCGCCTCCAGCGTGTCGGTCGAGCCGCCCGCGATGTGGAATTCCTCCTCGGTGCCGACGATCAGGTCGAACAGGCCGAGGGTCGATTGCAGCTTGGCGGTGACCGCGCGGCTTTCCTGGTAGCGTTCCTCTCCGGTATCGTGGCCGCCGAGACCCCAGAGGTTCGGGCGATAGTCGATGTCGAGCGCGGTGGCCCGCCCCGCCTCGCGCGCGATGGTCAGCGCCTTGATGACGGCGGCCTCGGTGCGGGGGTGGGACAGATGCGTGCCGGTGGCCACGACCGTGCGGGCCGAGGCGATGAAGGCGGGGTCGATGTCGTCTTCGCAGAGCGCCATGTCGGCGCAGTTCTCGCGCACGAAGATCAGAGGAAAGCGCGTCTCGTCCCGGATGCCGAGCAGGACCAGCGCGGTCAGGCGCTCCGGATCGGTGACGAGGCCGCGCAGATCGCAGCCCTCGCGGGCAAGCTGTTCGCGGATGAACCGGCCCATCGCCTCGTCCCCGACCCGCGACACCAGCGCCGTGCGCAGCCCCAGCCGCGCCGCGCCGATGGCGATGTTGCAGGGCGATCCGCCGACGTATTTGCGGAAGGAGGACATGTCTTCGAGGCGGCCGCCGGTCTGCATGCCGTAGAGGTCGACAGAGGAACGTCCGATGGTGATGAGGTCAAGCATTGGGGTCCGAATCCATTCAGTTATGGAACGTATAATCCAATCTTTACATTTGTAAAACTTTTATTCCATTTCTGGAACGCCCGTTCCGTTCACAACCGACCGCCCACCGCCACCGCCAGCGCGGAGGCGAGGCAGAACGTCGCCGAGAAGGAGCGGAAGCCGCCGACTTCGGTTTCCACCACCTCGAGGCAGATGTCGGCGGTGCGGCGCAACGGGCTGAGCGCGGTATCGGTCAGCACGATGACCGTCGCCGCCGTTCCGCTGGCACGGGTCGCGATCTTGATCGCCTCTTCCGCATAGGGTTCGAAGGAGATGATGAGCACGACCTCGTCGCCGGAAAAGGCGCGCGGCGCCTCCATTGCGCCCGCGCCGGTGTCCATCTCGACCCGCTTGCCGAACTGCCCCAGAACATAGGTGAGATAGCTCGCCACCGCGAAGGAGCGGCGATAGCCCGCGATGTAGACGTGCCGCGCGCCGACGATGGCCTCGACCGCCGCTTCGAGCGCCTCGTGATCCAGACTGGCGTGCAGGCGGTCGACGGAATGATGCGCCGCCCCGACGAAATCGCCCAGCAGGTGCCCGGTCGATCCGGAACCGCTGTCCTGCAGCGACTGCACCCGGCTGGGATAGTCCGGCCGCCGGCTGCCGGCGGAGCGGAAGATGCGCTGCAGGTCGGTATAGCCGGACAGGCCGATGGACTGGCAGAACCGGATCAGGGCCGAGGGCTGCACCTGCGCCGCCTCCGCGACCTGGGCGGCGGTCAGAAAGACGATCTCCTCGCCCGAGCGCATCACGAAGGAGGCGCAGTCGCGCAGCTTGCGGGGGAGGTCGGGTTCCAGTTCCACGATGCGCGCGCGCAGGTCCTCGACCGTTTCCGGCGCGCCCGGGGCTGCTGTCGCGCGTCGCTGCGCCATGGCTCTGTCCTTCCACCAACTTCACCGCCTGCTTAGCGCATCACCATGCGCATGGACACGGGGACGGTCCAGCGCAAGCTGGCCGGAGTCGCGCCGCGCTCTGCCCGTCCGGCGCGCGCAACTGCCTGCCGGGCAGGCACTCCGCGAACGCCGGGGCACGGAAAATGCACGTCGGACCATGCTGACCGGAATTCGATGGTCCTTTTTCCGCGTCGCCGCAACACACTGACTCTTCTCGGGTTTTCCGGCCTCAACACCCCGGGGAAGTGAGGATGGTCTTATACGATTTCCGGGAAATGGACCTTTCCGCAGTGCGGCACATGGCCGGAGGATCGGTCGTGTTCACTAATGAAACAAGGTTGGTTCTACCAATGACAGACACGATCTACAAAGGCGGCGCGGCTTTCATCGAAGGCAAATTCGTCCCGATTTCCGAGGCCCGCCTGCCGGTGGGCGACTGGGGATTCACGCATTCGGACGTGACCTATGACGTGGTGCATGTCACCGACGGCGCCTTCTTCCGCCTCGACACGCACCTCGACCGGTTCGCCAAATCGCTCAAGGGCTACCGGCTGGACCCCGGCTACAGCCGCGAGGAGATGCGCCAGATCCTCGGCAAGTGCGTCGCGCTCTCCGAATTGCAGGACGCCTTCGTCGCGATGATCTCGACCCGCGGCATTCCGCGCGTCTACGGCTCGCGCAACCCGCTGGATTGCGACAACACCTTCATCGCCTACTCGGTGCCCTGGGTCGATGTCATCAAGCCCGACGTGCAGGCCCGCGGCGCGCATCTGATCGTGTCCGAGACGCCGCGCATCTCGCCGCTGTCGCTGGACCCGACGCTCAAGAACTACATGTGGCGCGACTTTACCCGCGGCATGTTCGAGGCGCTGGACAAGGGCGCGGACACCGCGATCCTGCTCGACCAGGAGGGCTATCTGACCGAAGGCGCGGGGTTCAACGTCTTCATCGTCAAGGGCAAGGACGTGATCACCCCGGATCGCGGCGCGCTGGAAGGGATCACCCGTCTCTCGGTGCTCGACATCTGCCCGGAACTCGGTCTCGAGGGAAAGATCGCCCCGATCACCTACGAAGACCTGATGGACGCGGACGAGGTCTTCACCGCCACCACGGCGGGCGGCGTCATGCCCTGCTCGCGCGTGGACGGAAAGATCTACGGCAACGACCGCCCCGGCCCGATCAGCACGAAAATCAAGGATCTCTATTGGCAGAAGCACAAGGACGGGTGGAACATGACCCCCGTCAACTACGCCGATGCCGAGAATCCCTTTGCCGTGACGGCCGACGCCTGAACGCACGGGCCGCCGGTTCCGGCCGGCGGTCCCGACCGGAGGCGCCCGACTGCGGGGCGCTTCCGAAGCACCGAAAGATCTGCCCCGGCCGGACAGGACCGGAGGACGACAGCTTCAACCGACAGGGAACCCCAGACCATGACACAGACACCCGGAACCAAGATCAGCCGACGCCGCGCCCTGAACCTGATGGCCGCGGGCACGGCCACCACCCTTGCCGCGCCCTGGTACATCCGCCCCGCCGAGGCGCAGGCCAACACCCTGCGCGCCCTGATGTGGGAGGGCTACGCCGTGCCCGAGATCATCCAGGCCTTCGAGGAGGAACACGGCATCCGCTTCACCCCCACCTTCTTCGACGGCAATTCCGAAGCCTACAACAAGCTGCGCGTCGGCGGCACGCGCGACTTCGACCTCGTGCAGGCCGACGGCTACTGGCCGGGGCTCTACTACGGCGAAGGGCTGATCCGCAGCTTCGACTTCCGCTCGATGAAAAGCGCGGGCGGCTTCTTTCCGGTCTTCGAACCGGAGGCCTTCAAGCTGCTCATGGATGCCGACAGCGGCGAGATCTTCGGCGCGCCCTTCTGCTGGGGCAGCTACGGCATCACCTACAACGCCGATGCCGTCACCCGCGACGAGGCGTCGAGCATCGAGATGATGTTCAGCCCCGCCCATGCCGGGCGCCTCTCCACCTCGGCCCGCTTCGAGGAAAACATCGCCCTTGCCGGGATCCTCGTCGCCACCCGCATGGGCACCATCGACGCCGAACGGCCGGACGGCAAATCCTTCAACCCCTATGTCCTGACCGACGAGGAACTCGCCGGGGTCGAGGCGCTGCTGGTCGAACAGAAGCGCCTGTTGCTGACCCGCTACCAGGACAACAACACCCTGCAGCAGCTGCTCATGGGGCAGGCCATCGTGGCGGCGCCGGAATTCGCCCAGGTCTATCGCCTGCTGCGCACGGCCAAGGCCGAAGGGGCGATCGACACCACCTTCGACCATGTCCTGACGCCGAAGGAAGGCGGCCTCGGCTGGGTCGACACCTGGCTGGTTTCGGCCGGGGTCGAGGACGGCGAGAAGCTGGATCTCGCCACAGCCTGGATCGACATGGTCAGCTCTCCCGAGGTGATCCGCAAGATTTCGCTCAGCGCGGGCACCTCGACCACGGTCGACATCCGCGCGATCTCCTCGCCCGAAGAGGTCGACCTCTACCTGATGGAACGTACCGGCGAGCTTGCCAACATGTACATGTTCGACCAGCCGTCCTCGACCGAGAAATGGGAGCGGGTCTGGTCCAACATGCAGGCGGCCTGACCCGACGCCTGCACCCCGCGGCCCCGGCGACGGGGCCGTCCCCCTCCCCCCTTCGGAAGAACAAGCACATGTACATCACCCTTGACGGGATTTCCAAGGAATACTCGGGTTTCCGGGCCATCGACCGCGCCACCATGTCGATCGGGCGCGACGAATTCATCTCGCTCCTCGGGCCGTCCGGTTCGGGCAAGACCACCCTTCTGCGCATCATCGCCGGGCTGGAGCGTCCGACCCGCGGCCGCGTCATCATCGACGGGCAGGATGTCACCGCCCTGCCCCCGCACAGGCGCGGAGTGGCCATGGTGTTCCAGGAATTCCTGCTGTTCCCGCACCGCACCGTGGCCGAGAACCTCGCCTTTCCGCTGCGCATGATGAAGATGCCCCGCGCCGACATCGAGGAGCGGCTGCGCTGGATCGTCGGCCTGATGTCGCTCAACGGCCTCGAGGACCGCTATCCCAACCAGCTCTCCGGCGGTCAGCAGCAGCGCGTGGCGTTGGGGCGCGGCCTTGTCGGCAAGCCCAAGGCGCTGCTGCTCGACGAACCGCTCGCCAACCTCGACCGCGAGCTGCGCCAGGAGATGGAGATCGAGATCCGCCGCCATCAGGCGACCCTCGGCATCCCCTTCATCTACGTGACCCACAACCAGGAAGAGGCGCTGAGCATGTCCGACCGCATCGCCGTGGTGCGCAGGGGCCGGATCGAGGATTTCGCCGAGCGCAGCGCCGTCTACGACCGCCCCCGGACCAGCTTCATCGCTCAGTTCGTCGGCCGGTCGAACCGCTTCGACGGGCAGTTCGGCCCGGACGGCCGCCTGCTCGATACCGGCAACGGCCCGCAGCTCGCCCTGCCCGAGGACGGCCTGCGCGGCCTGCCCGGACATGCGGCGCAGGCCTTCGTGAAGGTCGAGAAGATCCGCCTGTCCGACGCCCCCGACGGTCCCCTCCCCGGACCGAACGCGATGCTCTGCACCGTGCGCGACATCATCCTGCGCGGACCGCAGATCGACTACCTGCTCGACGCTGGGGGCCGCGAACTGTCGGTCAGCAGCCCGCGCGACGCCGCCCCCTTCGCGCGCGGTCACCGCGTGCTGGCCAGGTGGCGCCCGGAGGACATCGACCTGTTCCCGCAGGAAACCGACCTGCCGGCGGAGCAGGCGGCATGAGGGACAACCGACTTGCCCGCCTCGCCTTTCTCGGCCTGCCGAGCCTCTACCTCGTGGTGTTCTTCGTGGTGCCGCTGATCGCGATGACCGTGCTCGCCTTCTGGCGGACCGAGAACTACCACATCATCCGGGAGGCCGGTCTCGGCAATTTCCACACCCTGCTGGTCGAACCGGCCTACCAGACCTTCCTGCTGCGCTCGGTCGTCATGGCGGTGGCGGTTTCGGCGATCTGCACCGGCATCGCCTGGCCTGTGGCCTATGCCATCATGCTCTACGGCGGACGCTACAAGCTGCTGTTCACCCTCGCGCTCGCGGTGCCCTTCCTCACCGGCGAGGTGCTGCGGGTGATCGCCCTTCAGGGCCTGCTGGGGCCGATGGGGCTCATCAATGCGGTGCTCGTGCACATGGGCGCCGTGCCGCTGCGGTTCCTGATGTATTCCAACATCGCCAGCGCCATCGGGCTGGTCTATCTCTACCTGCCCATCGCGATCACGGTGATCTACCTGTCGCTGCTGAATTTCGACGCGCGCCTTGCCGATGCCGCCCGCATCTTCGGTGCCGGCCCGGTGCGCACCTTCTTCGAGATCACCTGGCCGCTGAACCTCTTCGGCACGCTGATCTCGGTCATCCTGTGCTTCATTCCCTGCCTGTCGACGACGCTGGTCCCGCGCTTTCTCGGCGGTCCGGACGGCACGCTCTACGGCATGGCGCTGGCCCAGCAATTCGCGGAATCCGGCACCTGGGCGCTGGGGGCGGCAATGGGCGTGGTGCTGTTCGTGGTGTCGATCTCGGTCACGCTGCTGCTGTTCCGCCTCGACCTGCGCCGCAGCGGCTTTTCCGGACTGGGGAGGGCCTGACCATGACCGACACATCCGCACGACAGGACCTTCCCGCCATGACCGCGACCGACGCCCCGCAGGGGGGCAGGACCCTTCCGATCCGTGCTCTTGCCACGGCGGCGCTGCTGCTCGCGGTGATGGCGGTGGTCTATGTCTTCCTCTACCTGCCGATCGTGCATATCGGCCTCAGCTCCATCGCCAAGAACCACACCTTCCCCTATCCGCCGCGGCTGACCGGCAAGGCATTCGCCGACCTCTTCGGCAACCAGCTCTACCAGCGCGCGCTGGGGAACAGCATCCTGCTCGGGTTCGGCTCGGCCCTGGTGACCGTGACGATGACCACCATGGCCACCATCGGCGTGATCCGCTTTGCCGGGCGCAGGGCGCGGTACTTCGTCGTGCTCTTCGTCGCGCCGCTGTTCGTGGCCGAGGTGCTCGTGGGGATCTCGTCGCTGGTGTTCTCCGGGCTGTTCCTGGGGTTGCCGGGGAACCTCGGGTCGGCGATCCTCGCCAACTCGGTGCATTGCTTCAGCTACGCACTGCTGATCATCGCCACGCAGTTGTTCCGCTACGACTGGCGGCTGGACGAGGCCGCGACCGTGTTCGGAGCCACGCCGGTGCAGACCTTCCGCGAGGTGACGCTGCCGCTGATCTGGCCGGGCCTGATGGGGGCCTTCCTGATCTCGTTCATCCTGTCCTTCAACAACCTCGAGATCAGCTTCTACCTGCTCGGCGCGACGCCAACCCTGCCCTCGGTGGCCTGGGGCGCGCTGCGCTACGGCGTGAAACCGGAGCTTTTCGCGCTGGCGACCCTTGTCAATCTCGTCGTGATCGCGATCCTGATCGCCATGTATCTCGCCATGGCCCGCGGCATCGCGAAGTTCGGCCACAGACCCGAAAGGCAAAGAGCGGTTGGCTGATCCCGCCCCTCCAGGACCGCTTCGCCCGGCGCCCCCCGAGGCCGACCGGGCGAAGACCGGCAGCGACGGCTCTCCGCCGCTGCTGGACATGCTCGCCATCGCCATAGACCGGGAACAGGAGGCCTCGCCGCTCTATCACCAGGTCTACGAGGCGATCACCACCGGCATCGAACGCGGCGTGATCCGGCCGGGCGACCGGCTGCCCTCGACCCGCAAGCTCGCCTCGGAACTCAACGTCTCGCGCACAACGGTGGTGCTGGCCTTCGAACAGCTCACCGCCGAGGGCTGGATCGAGGGCCAGAGCGGCGCCGGCAGTTTCGTCTCCGAAGCGCCGCCGCTGACCGAGAAACCCCGCGATTCCCGGCTGAACCCGGCGCTGGAAGCCGCCGGCGGCATCGGGCGCACCGCCGAGATGCGCCCCGAGGTCGCGCAGGTGCCCCCGACCCTGCGCCACATGCGCCGCCCGGTGCCGTTCCGCTCCAACCTGCCCGCCATAGACGCCTTTCCGACCGAACTCTGGGCGCGCTGCCTCACCGAGGTGCTGCGCCGTCTCAAGGGCGAGCAGGCCGCGCATATCCTGGGCGAAGGCGATCCGCAGGGGCTGTTCGCGCTGCGCGAACAGGTGGCGATCCACGTCGCCCGCACCCGCGGCGTCGTCTGCACGGCGTCCGAGGTCGTCATCTTCGCCGGGGCGCAGCAGGCGGTCGACCTCTGCTCGCGGCTCCTGCTCATGCCCTCGGACAAGGTGATCTGCGAGGACCCCGGCTATGACGGCATCTATGCCTCGGCGGTCGCGGTGTCGGCCCTGCCTGTGCCGGTGCCGGTCGACGAACACGGACTGATCGTCGCCGAGGCCCGCAAGCGCGCGCCGGACGCGCGGATGATCTACAGCAGCCCGTCCAAGCAGTTCCCGCTCGGCTGCACGCTGTCGCTGCGCCGCCGGATCGAACTGATCGACTGGGTGCGCGAATCCGGCGCCTGGATCCTCGAAGACGATTACGACTGCGAATTCCGCTATGCCGGCAAGGCGCTGCCGTCGCTGTTCAGCCTCGACGACACGCAGTCGGTGATCTACCTCGGCACCTTCTCCAAGTCGCTCTTTCCGGCCCTGCGCCTCGGCTACGCCATCCTGCCGAAGCGGCTGATCGAACCCGTGGTCTCGGCGCGCACCGTGCTCGACCGCTACGCCGCGATCCTGCCGCAGCTTCAGGTCGCGCATTTCATGCGGGCGGGTCATTTCGCCAAGCACGTGCGGCGGATGCGAAAGCTCTATTCCGACCGCCAGGAGCTGCTGCTCGACGCCATGGCGCGCGAGCTGCAGGACTGGCTGATCCCGCAGCGCAGCGAAACCGGGTTCGAACTGGTCGCGCGCGTCTCGCCCCGGCTGACCGGGCGGGGCATCACCGCGCGCGATATCTCCAAGGCCGCGCGGTCCGAGGGGATGGAACTTCAGGCGACCTCGGCCTTCGGGCGCGAGCCGCGCGAGGACGACAGGCTGGTGCTGGGCTTTGCCACCTTCACCGGAGAGCAGATCGACCGCGCCGCGCGCCAGCTCGCGCAGATCTGCCGCGATCTGGCCGGAGAGGCGGGCGCGGCCTGACCCGGCCGTCAGGGCGCGGCGTCGAGCAGCCCGTCGATTTCGCCCGCGAGAGGGATCACCTCGACCGCGCCGTTGCGTCCGACCTGCAGCGCCGCGGCGGCATTGGCGCGGCGCATCGCCTCCTCCACCGGCCTGCCGAGGTCCGTCTCGGCAAGGAAGACGCCGAGGAACACGTCCCCCGCGCCGGTGGTGTCCACGACCGGCACGCGGCGCGAGTCGACCCGGACCCGCCGGTCGCCGTGGCGGTACTCCGCCCCCTCGGCGCCGCGCGTCACCAGCAGGGCCAGCCCGGCGGGCAGATGATCGGTCCCGCCGAGCGCCGCAAGAAGCTGGTCCAGTTCCACCGCGTTGACCGACAGCAGGTCCACGTCCTCCAGCAGCGGCACGATGCGGCTTGCCACGAAGGGCGCCGCCGAACAGGCGACCTTCAGCCCCCGCGCGCGCGCCAGCCGGGCGCAGCCTGCCGCCTGGTTCGTCTCGTTCTGGAACAGCAGCCAGTCGCCGGGCGTGGCGTCGGCAACCGCCCGTGCCACCAGCGCGTCGGGGATGCAAAGGTTGGCGCCGGGGTCCAGCACGATGAGGTTCTCGCCCTCCGGGTCGACGAAGATCGTCGCGCTGCCCGTCTCGACCCCCGCCACCCCGGTCACGAAGCCGAGGTCGAGCCCCAGCGCGCGCAGCGCCTCACGGATGCCGGCATCGCCCTCGCCCACCGCGCCGACATGGCGGACCGAGCCCCCGGCACGGAGGATCGCGACCGACTGGTTCAGCCCCTTGCCCCCCAGCCCGACCGACGCCGAAAGCGCCTGCAGGGTTTCGCCGGGCTGCGGGAAATGCGGCACGCGCAGGACCCGGTCCCGGTTCACCGATCCGACGTTGAGGATGGTCATGTCGTGGCGGAAGCCCCGTCGGCGGCGGCGATCTCGGCGCGGAACGCCTCGGTGCCGGTCTCGATATGGTCGAGCAGCGCCATCACCCCCCAGAACCGTTTGGGAATATCGAAGTCGATGACCCGCGAATGCGCCGACGCGAAGGTGCCGCGCCGCACGTGGAAGAGCTTGGCCAGACCGGGATAGCCCATCGGCTCGGCCATGGCGGCAAGCGCGAGGAAGGTTTCGAGACGGCGGCGCAGGTCGCTGTCCAGATCCTTGTTCCGGTAGAGCCAGGCATAGAGATCCGGGTGGAAGTTGGTGAAGACCCCGGAAAAGCCCAGCGAACCGGCGCGCATCGCATCGGCCGCGATCGCGGCGTTGGCGTTCACCACGGAAAAGCCGCTGTCGCCGGACATCGCGATGCGGCGGCGGACGGTCCCGAGATCGCAGGACACGTCCTTGAGCGTCACGAAGCGCCCCGAATCCCGGCAGAGCTTGAATTCGTCGTCGCTGAGCAGGCGGCGGAACGGTGCGGGGCATTCATAGAGCCCGAGCGGCAGATCCCCGGGCAGCCAGCCCAGCGCCGCGTCCAGCCCGGCGCGGAACGCCTCGGTCCCCGCCTGCGCGGGGTCGAGGTGGTTGGTGACGAGCACCAGCGCATCTATCCCGGTCCCCGCCATGGCCCGAAGCTCTTCGCGCTGGTCGTCGGGCGCGTCGCTGATGTGACCCGAGGCGATCACCGGCAGCCGGCCTGCCGCGAAGGCGACGGTGCGGCGCGCCAGTTCGGTGCGCTCGTCCAGCGTCAGCCGTTGCATTTCGCTCGACTGACACACGGCAAAGAGCGTATCCGCACCGTTGTCGACATACCATTCGACCAGCCGTTCGAGCCCGTCCCAGTCGATCCGGTCGTCCTCGGTGAAGGGCGTGAGCATGACCGGCACGATGCCGTTCGCCTTTTTGTGCATCTCGGGCTCTTTCTGATGGAAATGTAATCTCTTTCAGTTTTAGAATAGCATTCCACAAACGGTACGGACAAGGAGATTCTCGGGTGAGCGTCAAAAGATGGGAAGACGACGCGATCGTCTGGCACGGTCCGGATTACGGCGCGGAGACACTGGCCTATCATCCGGACGTGCGATCGGCCGCCGTGGCGGGCCGGATCATCACCTGCGTCGACGTGGTGGACTGGTCGGGAACCGGCACGCGCGACCTGCTGCTGTCCTCCTGGGACGCCTGCTACGACGGCAAGGTCTTTCTGCGGCGCCAGATCGGAACCCGCGACGACGGCACGCCGATCCTCGGCGCCGAGGAATGCGTGGACGGCGTGCGCGGCTACGTGACCGCCGTGCCGGACGGAGAGGTCTTTCACCTCGTCTCGGCCTCGCGCATGCGGCGGGAGATCTACCTCTTCCCGAACATCGGCAGCAGAGGCGCACCCGCTTTCGGCGAGCCGGTGGTGCTCGACCTCGACGCGGACTGGGTGGTCGGCAACGAATATTTCCACATGGTCCGTTTCCACGACATCGACAACGACGGTGTGCCCGAACTGATCGTCGGCAGCGATTCCTGGGACGATTACTGGCCCAACGGGCTGGAATGGAACGACCACGGCTATCGCGGCTACGATGCCGCGGGGCGCTGGCTGGGCGGGCCGTTGCGCGGCTTTCTCTACGCGTTCAAGAACCGCGGCACCCTCGCGGCGCCGGTGCTCGACAAGGGGCGGCCCCTGATGGCGGGGGATACCCCGCTCGAGGTCTACGGCCAGCTCGCCCCGGCCTTCGGCACCTTCTCGGAGGGGGGCCAGAGCCTGATCGCGGGCGAATTCTGGAACATCCTGCACATCCTGCGCCAGCGCGCGGACGGGCATTTCGATCCCGGCCAGCTTGTGCGCACTCCCGACGGCGGGACGCTGGAACTCGACCAGTGCATCCACCTGCCCTGCGTCACCGACTGGAACGGCGACGGGCGGCCCGACATCCTAGTGGGGGCCGAGGACGGCTACATCACCTACCTGCGCAACTGCGGGCTCGACGATGACGGCACGCCGCACTTCGAAAAGGTCGGCCGCGTGGAGACCACCGCGCCGCTGATCCACGCCGGCGTGCTGCCGAGCCCCGCCGCCCATGACTTCACCGGCAACGGGCGGGCGGATCTGGTCGTCGGCAATTCCACCGGCGAACTGTTGTTCTACGCGAATCGCGGCGACACGGACCCGCGCCACCTCGGGAAGGAATTGATGCTGACCGCCGGCGGCACCCCGATCCGCATCGCGGCGGGCCTGTCGGGGTCGATCCAGGGACCGTCGGAAAAGATGTTCGGCTACAGCTGCCCGACAGTCGCCGACTGGACCGGGAGCGGCCGGGGCGACATCCTGGCAAGCGACGTGACCGGCCATCACCGCCTGTTCCGCAACCTCGGCGGCGATTTCGTCCCGCCACGCTTCGCGGCGGAAGAGCTGCTGCGCTACAAGGGCGCGCCGCTGAAGACCGTCTGGCGCGTGCGTCCCGCCGTGACCGACTGGGGCGGCGACCGGCTGCACTACGTCGCGCTGGACGAGGAGGGCGTGCTGTCGGACTGGACCCGCGCCTCGGACACCGAACTCACCGACAAGCGCAGCCTCACCTGGGAGGACGGCCGCCCGATCCGCTTCACCGTGGATGTCGGCGGCGGGCGCGGCCGGGTCAAGCTCTGCCTCTGCGACTGGGAGGGGACGGGGCGCACCGATCTCATCTTCGGCACCCATGCCCGGGCCTGCGTGCCCGACGATCCCGCCACCGGCGCGCCGCGCAATACCACCAGGCAGGCGGGCCTGTTCCTGGCCCGCAACCTCGGCACCCCGGACCACCCGCGCTTTGCCGCGCCGGTGGCGATGAAGCACAAGGGCGAGACCATCGCGATGGCGATGCACGTCGCCTCGCCCGAGGCGGTGGACTGGGACAACCGCGGCGCGCTCGACCTCGTCGTCGGGGTCGAGGACGGCAGTCTCGTCTGGCTCAAGCGGGAGGATCTGTCGTGGGAATCGTGATCGGCGGCACCACCCGGTTGATGGGCGTCATCGGCGATCCGATCGTGCAGGCAAGAACCCCCGGCGCGATCAACCCGATCTTCGCGGCCATGGGTGCCGACATCGTCTGCGTGCCGCTCCATGTGCCCGCCGCCGATCTCGCGACCTGCTGGGCCGGGCTGAAGGCGATGCCCAACCTCGTCGGATTCGGCATCACCCTGCCCCACAAGCAGGCGGCGCTGGCGCTCTGCGACAGCCTCGACCCGCTGGCGGAACGGGTCGGCGCGGTCAACCTCGTACGGCGCGAGGCGGACGGCAGCTTTCGCGGCTACCAGTTCGACGGCGCGGGGTTCCTGCGCGGGCTGACGCAGGCCGGGATCGCGGTCGAGGGACGGTCCTGCCTGATGATCGGCGCGGGCGGCGCGGCGGTCGCCATCGCCTTTGCCCTGGCCGAGGCGGGCGCCTCGGACATCACCGTCGCCAACCGCACCAACGCCAAGGCCGACGCGCTGGCCGACAAGGTCAACACCGCGCTCCGCCGGGCGGTGCTGCGCGCGGGCCCACCCGAGCCCGCGCCCGGCCAGCTTGTCATCAATGCGACCTCGCTCGGCCTGCAGGAGAGCGATGCGCTGCCGCTCGACCCCGAGGCGCTGCATCCCGGCATGACCGTTGCCGAGGTGATCGCGCAGCCCGAGGTCACGGCGCTGCTGCGCGCCGCCGAGGCGCGGGGGGTCGCGGTGCATTCCGGAATGCGCATGATCGAGGGCCAGGTCTCCGCCATCGCGGAGCATCTCGCCGAACGCCGGGGCTGACCGGCGCGGCGGGGTCGCGGTTCAGCGGCCCAGCGCCTCTCCCGCCGGAAGACCCGCCGCGAACCCGGCGATCAGCGCGATCTGCGCGGCCAGCATGTCGGTCCCGTCCGAGGTCGTCGCCCCCGCCGCCCGCGCGGCGCGCAGCAGCGGGGTTTCGACCGCCAGCGCCGCGATGTCCGCGACCAGCATGTCCGGGCGCAGCGCCGCGGGCGGGACGGGGAAGCGGGCGTCGCCCTTGATGCCGATGGGGGTGGCGTTGATGATCACGTCCACCGTGTCGACGGCGGCCGAAGCGACGGCCCGCGCCGTCGGCCGCCCGGTGGCGGCATCGACCATCGCAGCGGTGAAGG
Organism: Salipiger sp.; assembly: GCF_048261495.1. Taxonomy (GTDB): domain Bacteria; phylum Pseudomonadota; class Alphaproteobacteria; order Rhodobacterales; family Rhodobacteraceae; genus Salipiger. The sequence goes on along the minus strand of NZ_JBLXFX010000011.1, from coordinate 61,811 downwards.
CCGCCGCCTCGGGGTCGAGATCCAGCAGGTCGAGCCGCGCGACGCCTTCGCCCGCCAGCGCATGGGCAATGGCGCGACCGGCCCCGCCCGCCCCGACCAGCAGCACCCGCGCTCCCGCGAGACGCGCGCGCCCGGCGCCGAGCCCGAGGACGAACCCCGTCCCGTCGAACAGCGCGCCGTGCATCGACCCGTCCGCGTCGCGCCGGACGGAATTCACCGCACCCACCGCCTCTGCGGTCGGTGTCAGCGTGGCGCAGCGTCGTGCGGCGGCGACCTTGTGCGGCACCGTCACTCCGATCCCGGCAACATTGTCGAGCGCCGCGAAGGTATCCCAGCTTGCCCCGAACTGCGCCGGGGTTACGTGGAACGGGACGGCCAGGATGTTGCGCCCCGCCGCCGCGAAGATCGCGTTTATCAGGCGCGGTGTCTGCACCTGCGCCACCGGATCGCCGAAGACCGCATAGATCCGGGAGGCGCCGTCGATGGCGGGCGCGCCGCCGGTCATGCCGCCCGCTCCGCCCCGAAGATCCGCGCGCAGCGGTCGAGCGCGATGTCCATGACCTCGGCCGGATCGCGGGCCCACCACTCGGTCGAGAAGATCTCGACCTCGACCGGGCCGGAGAACCCGGCGCGGCGCACGAGGCGCTCCATCCGCGGCAGGTCGATCACCCCGTCGCCCATCATGCCGCGATCGGTCAGCAGGTGGCGGGTCGGAACCAGCCAGTCGTTGACGTGGAAGCCCAGGATGCGGCCCGCGCGGCCCGCGCGCATCACCTCGGCCTCGAGCCGGTCGTCCCACCAGAGGTGGTGCACGTCGATCACCACCCCGACCCCGTCCCCCAGCCGGTCGCAGAGGTCGTTGGCGTGGCCGAGGCTGGCGATCACCGTGCGGTCCCCGACCAGCATGGGATGCAGCGGTTCGATGGCCAGTTTCAGACCCAGCGGCCGGGCGATTTCCAGCAGGCGGGCCGTCACCTCTTCGGCATGACGGCGGGCGGCGGGCAGGTCGGTGTGGCCGTCGACGAAGCCGCCGGTGAAGAGAAAGACGTGATCCGCCCCGAAGCGCGCGGCGCGGTTCAGCTCCGCTTCGGCCCCGGCCAGCCCCTCGGGCGTGAAGGGACCGATGCGGTTGTATCCTGAAACCGTCATGCCGTGCGACCGGAGCGCGGCAAGCGCCCTGTCCTCGCCCACCCTGTCGATCTCGTTGCCCCAGATCGACACGCAGTCGAGCCCCCGCCCGGCGCAGAGGTCGAGAAAGGCGAGCATGTCGGCGCGCTCGCGCACCGTGGCGTGGTTGAAGACGATGCCGGCCATCCGTCAGAACTTGTAGACGCCGAGCTTCGCGAAGATCTTGTAGATCCGTTCGGCATATTTCGCGAATTCGGGATATTCGCCCAGGTGCGCAGGGCGCGGGCGCGGCAGGTCGATCCGGATCTCCTCGACGATCTGGCCGGGGCTCTGCGACATCACCAGCACGCGGTCCGACAGGCCGACCGCCTCCTCGATGGAATGGGTGATGAACAGCACGGTCTTGCGCGTCTCCAGCCACAGCATTTCGAGGTCGTGCCGGATCTGCGTGCGGGTGATCGCGTCGAGCGCGCCGAAGGGTTCGTCCATCAGCAGCATCGACGGGTTGTGAACCAGCGCGCGGGCGATGGACACCCGCTGCCGCATCCCGCCCGACAACTGGCGCGGATACTTGTCTTCGGACCCCTTGATGCCCAGCCGCTCGAACAGCACCTCGGCGCGGGAACGGAATTCCTTCGCGTCGAGGCCCCGGATCTCCTGTTGCAGCATGACGTTCTGCATCGCGGTGCGGAAATCCAGCAGCAGATGGTCCTGAAAGACGATGCCGACCTCGGAAATCGGCTTGGTCAGCGGCTTGCCGTCGACCTCTATCGTGCCCTCGGAGGCAGGCTCCAGACCGGAGGCCAGCAGCAGCGTCGTGCTCTTGCCGCAGCCCGAGGGGCCGATCAGGCTGACGAATTCCCCCGGCTTGATGTCGAGGTCGATGGGACCGAGGGCGAGGAACGGATCGGCCCCGCCCTGGCCGTAGACCTTGGTGATCCCCGCGGCGCGGATCGACGCGCCGATCCGGGTGTCTCCGGCCCCCGAAAGCGGCGTCGAAGGCGTGGCGGCGGGTTTGGTGGTGTCTTGTATCATGGGGTTCCTTTCACGGCGCGGCGGCCATCAATGCCCGCTGCGGGCCCAGGGCATGAGGGTGCGTTCGGCGACGGACATGGCGCCGTTGAAGATCAGCGCGACGATGGCTGCGGCGATCAGCCCCGCGAACATCAGCGAGACGTCCATGAAGCTCGACGCCTGCATGATCATGAAACCGAGACCTTTGTTCGAGGCGATGAACTCGGCGATGATGACGCCCTCGACCGCCTTCACGATGCCGATCTTCATCCCCGAGAAGATCGCGGGCATGGCGGCGGGCAGGCGGAATTTCCAGAAGCTCTGCCATTGCGACGCGCCCATCGACCGCGAGATGTAGAACAGGCGCGGGTCGACCGCCTTGAACCCCGACATGGCGTCCACGAGGATCGGGAAGAAGCACATAAGGAAGACGATCAGCGCGGCGACCAGCGGGCCGATGCCGAACCAGATGATGAGGATCGGGCCGATCACCGTCTTGGGCATGATGTTGAGGAACACGATCACCGGGTAGAGCCCGCGCTCGAGCGCCGCAACCGAGACGAGCGCCAATGCCAGCGGCACCGCGACGATCACGCTGAGCGCAAAGCCCTGCAGGATGGTCGACGAGGTGGCGAGGGCGTGAAAGCCGATGGTCTGCCAGTCCTCGATCAGCCGTCCGAGGAAATCCGAGGGTTTGGGCACGAGCCATGCGGGCACCTCGAACCAGATCGCCAGCGCCTCCCAGAGGCCCAGCAGGGCCGAGATGGCCGCCGCCCCGATCAGGATGGAGCCCAGCATCGAGCCGCGCAGGCCGTCCAGCGCGCGCTGCAGGGGGCCGGGGCCCGTGGCCCGCAGGGTCGCGGCCGTCTGTTGGTGGGATGTCGCCATGCGTCTGTCCTGTCGTCTGTCGGTCGCTCCGGGTCGGAGGCGCGGTCGGTGCCGCGCCCCCGGGTCGGGTCAGGGGCAGGTCACCGGCTCGGCCGGCACCAGGTCGTTGGTGTAATAGGTCGTCACCGGCTTATCCGAGGACAGGTCCATCGCCGTGGTCATGACCGAGAACATCTCTTCCCAGGTTTCCGGCGGCGTCACCCCGATGGTGTCGCCGCTGCCGGCCGGGCAGACCGAGGCAAAGCTGAACACCGCCGCCTGCTTCAGCGACTCGGCGGAATTCTCGGTCTCGGGAAAGACTTCGAGAAGGTCCGCGATGGCCTTGTCGGGATCCGCCATCGCCATCTTCCAACCCTCGGCCGTGGCCTGGATGAAGCGCGCCAGCACATCGCCCTTCTCGGCGATGGTGTCCTCGCGCGCGACGAGGCTGAGGCTCGCGATGGGCACGCCGTTGTCGTAGAAATACATGTTGCCCGCCTTGATGCCCTGTGCGGCCAGCGGCACGACGATGTTCTCCGGCGTCTGTGACACGGCATCGACCTGACCCGAGTTCAGCAACCCGAGGAAGGCGGATTCCGACGCGGTGACGATCTCGACGTCATCCTCGCCGAGCCCGTTGGCCTTCATGAAGACGGGAATGAGCGGCATCATGGCGGACCCCGGCGAAACGGCAAGTTTCCGGCCCTTGAGGTCGTCGGGCCCGGAAATGCCGGAATCCGCGAGGTACTGGATTCCGAACTGGCCGGATTTCCAGATCGTCGAAATGATCTTGATCGGCGCGCCCTTGGCGGCGACGTTCAGCGTCGCGCCGGTGTCGGCATAGCCCAGGTCCACCTGCCCGGTCGCCACGAGCTGCGCCGCGACGGCGGAGCCGCGACCCTCGACCAGCTCGACCTCGAGATCATGCTTTTCGTAGACGCCTTCGACCTGCGCCACGGCAAAGCCGAGATGGGCCGAATCCGCGGTCCAGTTCATCTGCAGCGACAGCTTGTCCGCCGCCATCGCCGATGTCGCCGCGGCAGCCGCGATCAGCCCCAGCGCGGTCGCGCCGAGAATTCTTCCTGAGATACTCATTCCGTTCCTCCCATTTGTCGTAGTGCTGGACGTGACCTGAGCCGCGCGGAGTCAGTAGCGTCTCCACGGAAGCAGGAGGCGCTCCAGCAGCGCCATTCCGAAACTGAGAACCACCCCGATCAGCGAGCCGACCACGAGTACCGCGAAGATCAGCGGCGTGTTCGCGCTGTCCATCGCCCGCAGGACGAGGTAGCCGAGGCCGTTCTGCGAATTCAGCCATTCGACGACGATGACGACGGTCACCGCGATCACGATGGTGATCCTGAACCCGGAAAAGATGCTCGGGGCGGCCGACGGCAGTTCGAACAGGCGGAAGGTCTGCCACCACGAGGCGCCGACCGACCGGCTGAGATAGTACTGCCGCGGGTCGATGGATTTGAACCCCGTCACGCTGTCCACCAGGACCGGGAAAAAGGTGATGAGCGAGGTCAGCAGGATCTTGGGCAGATCGCTGAACCCGAACCAGACCAGCATCAGCGGCGCCAGCGTGACCTTGGGCAGGCCCTGTATGAAGATCACGATGGGATAGAGGATCTGCTCGGCCACGCGGAACTTGGCGATCAGGTAGGCCAGGATCACCCCCGGCACCGCGCCGGCGAGGAAGCCGATCAGGATCAGCTTGGTGGTGATGAGACCGTGGTGCAGCAGGCGGGCCCGCTCCTCGACGATGTCGGCCAGGAAATCCGTGGGGGCGGGCAGCACGAAGATCGGCACCTCGAAGGCCCGCACCGCGATCTGCCACAACACCAGAAGCCCGGCAAACCAGAGCAGCGGTTCGGTGATGCGCCGGACAAGGGATGTTTGCGTCATCGGGAAGCCCTCATGCTGATCGGGATGGCGCGCCGGAAATCGGCGACGTTGCGCTGGCGGATCCGCAACGGCCAGAGCTGGCCGATTTCGGCCGCGGCGCGGTGCAGCGCCTCGGCCAGTTCGGGCCAGCGCGATTCCGGCAGGCGCAGCAGCGGCCCGGCGATCGAGATGGTCCCGGCCACCGGCGCATCCTCGTCGGGACCGGAGCGGAACGGCACCGCAAGCGCGGCAGTGCCGGCCTCGGCCTCCTCGACCGAGGTGCCGAAGCCCTGCGCCCGCGTCCTCGCCAGGCGCTCGCGCAGTTCGTCGACGGTCCGGGCGCTGTTCGGTCCCAGTTCGCGGTTCGCCTTGAAGCCGCGGGAATAGACGATGGAGAGGGCCTCCTCCTCTGGGAGGGTCGCGAGCCAGGCCTTGCCGTTGGCGGTGGCGTGCAGGACGATTTCCTGTCCCATGTCGGGATCGTAGCGCAGCCCGGCCACGGCGCCCTGCGACCGCGCGACCCAGACCAGGTCCTGGCCTTCGAGGATCGCGAGGCGGCAGTATTCCCGGGTTTCCGCCGCCAGCCGGTCGAGCTGGGCCTGCACCACGTCGGGCACGTTTCGCCCGTCGAGGTTGCGGAACGCCAGCGTGCTCATCCGCAGCGACAGGGCGTAGTGCTGGCTCGCCTCGTCCTGGATCACCCAGCCCTGATCGACCAGCGTGACGATCAGGCGGTGCGCCGCGCTGGGGGAAATGTCCAGCCGCGTGGCAAGTTCCGAAAGTTCGACCGGCTCGCTCTCTCCCGCCAGGATTTCCAGCAGGTTCAGGCACCGGGAAACGGCTGCAACAGTCACTTTGATTCTCCTCTCCCGAAACGTTACAGGATGCTTTTCAAAATTGGAATTGATTTCTAGTCTCAAAATTCGGGGCACTTTCGACGGCATGCCGAAGCCTCCGGACAGGCGCTATCAGAGCCCCCGCGCAATGGCGATGGACCGGGCGGCTCGAAGCGCGTCGGAGCAGGAAAACAGGCGGAACGGGCGCATCGACCGGGCAGTACCGTCCGCGCCGCGCCGGGTCAGGGCGTCGCGCCGCCGGTGCCGAGGTAGGCGCGCAGGGCGTCGGGCGGATCGGCGAAAAGCGCATCGGTCGCAACCGGCGCATGAGCCCGCCCGCCCGAGACCAACACCACCTCTTCGGCAAAGCGCCGGGCGTCGGTGGGGTCGTGCGTCACCATCAGCACCAGCGCGCGAAGCTCCGCCGCCACCTCGGACACCAGCGCCAGCATATCGGCCTTGAGCGCGGGACCGAGCGCCGAGAACGGCTCGTCCAGCGCGATGATGGGGCGGTCCTGCAGCAGCACCCGCGCCAGCGCCGCGCGGCTCTGCTGGCCGCCCGACAATTCGGACGGACGGCGCCCGGCCATGCCGGCCAGCCCGACACGGGCCAGCGCCGCTTCGATCCGTCCGGCCTCGGCGCCGCGGGGCGCGCGGCCGTCCGGCCTCAGGGCAAGGCCGAGATTGCGCGTCAGATCCAGATGCGGGAACAGGTTGTTTTCCTGGAACAGCATGGCCACGGGGCGGCGGTCCGGCGGTTGCCGCGTCATCTCGCGGCCCTGCCAGACCACCCGCCCGGATTGCGGCACGCGAAAGCCCGAGATCACGTCGAGCAGGGTCGACTTGCCCGCACCCGACGGCCCGATGATCGCCACGCGCCGCTCGGGCGCGACGGACCAGTCCGCCGTCAGGGTGAAATCGCCCTCGATCAGGGTCACGGCCTCAAGCGTCAGCACCCGCGCGCCCTCCCCTGTCGAAAATCCAGAACGTCCCGAAACTGACCACCAGCAGCACCAGCGCGGCCCCGGCGGCTGCCTCCATCCGGTAGGCCCCCATCAGGCTGTAGACCCGCAGCGGCAGCGTGACCCGGTCGGGATCGGCAAACAGCGCGATCACCCCGAGATCGCCGATCGACAAGGCCGCGGTCAGCCCCGCCGCAAAGCCGAGCGGACGCCGCAGCCGGGGCAGCAGCACCAGCCGCAGCCAGGCCCCCGGCGTCAGCGCCAGCGCCCGCGCCAGCCGGCCGTAGTCGGTCCGGATCGTTTCGGCCTGCGGCGCGAGGATGCGCAGCGCAAAGGGCAGCGACACCAACGCATTGACCACCGCCGTGACGGGCAGCGCCACCGAGAAGGGGTTGATGTAGGGGCGCAGGATCAGGAACAGCCCGGTTCCCAGCACCAGCGGCGACACCGCGATCCCGGCCAGACCCACCAGCTCGCCCCTCCGGCTGGACAGTGCCAGGGCCCAGACGATGCAGAGCGCGGTCGATGCCAGCGCCACGCTGACCGAATGCCAGGCCGCGATCCAGGTGCCGGAGTCGAGCTGCGCCAGCCCCGGCAGCCCGCGCCAGACCACGCAGGCGAGCGGGGTCAGCAGGAACACCGCGACCACCGCGATCCACAGCGCATCCGCGGCCCGCGCCGCGCCGCCGCGCCCGTCCCAGCGCTGCGGCACCCGGTCCAGTCCGGCGCCGAAGCCCGCCCCCGTCCCCAGCCACAGCGCGAACAGGCCCGCGATCACCGCGAGGCCGAGCTGGATGACCGACAGCAGCGCCGCCCGCCCGAGGTCGAAATCGAAGCGCACCGCCTGGTAGATCGCCAGTTCCACCGTCGTCGCCCGCGGCCCCCCGCCGAGAGTCAGGGCGACGGCAAAACTCGACAGGCAGATGACGAAGATCACCGCGAAGGCGCCCGGCGCGATGCGCAGGATCAGCGGCGCCTCGATGGCGCGGAACATCGCGAGCGGGCCGAGCCCGAGCGATGCCGCCAGCCGGAACCGCTCGGCCGGGACGGCAAGCCAGCCCTGCAACAGCAAGCGCACCGCGAGCGGCAGGTTGAAGAACACATGCGCCAGCACCACCCCGTGCAGCCCGTAGATGCTGAACTGCGGCCCGCCCAGTGCCGCGAGTGCCCGGTTGACCAGCCCGCTTTGCCCGAAGACCGCCACCAGCCCGAGGATCGCGACGATCACCGGCAGGATGAACGGCGCTCCGAGCAACGCCACCAGCACCCCCCGCCCCGGAAAGCGCCGCCGCGCCAGGGCACGCGCGGCGGGAATGGCCAGAGCTACGCTGGCCCCCGCCGACAGCACGGCCTGCAACAGCGTGAAGCGCAGCGCCTGGAAATCGCCCGGCCCCAGCGCGCCCCAACCGCCAGACCGCGCCAGGACGGCCGCGACCGGGCCGAGCGTCAGGACCGCCACGGCCAGCGCCGCGAGGCCCCCGGGGGCGATCCCGCGCCTTATTGCGACAGGGCGCGACGCCAGGCCTCGACGGCCCCGTCCCGCAGCTCGGCGGCTTCGTCCTCCGTGTAGAACAGCACCTTTTCCGGCAATTGCAGTTCCTTGAACCCCTCGGGCCACTTTTCCGGAGACAGGGCGGCGGGGAAGGACCAGTTGCCGGTCGCGATCATCTCCTGGAACGGTTCGCTCAGGATGAAGGCCATGAACTGATCGGCAAGCTCCGGCTGATCGGTGCCTGCGACCTTGGCCGCGAGTTCGACCATGAAGTAATGCCCCTCCGGAAAGATCGCCGCCTTCTTGGTGCGATCGTCCTCGGCGATGATGTGGTAGGCGGGCGAGGTGGTGTAGCTCATCACCATGTCCGCCTCGCCGTCGGTGAACAGGCCGTAGCTTTCGGACCAACCCTTGGTCACGGTCAGGATCTTGGGAGCGAGCTTTGTCCAGGCCTCCTCGGCGCGGTCACCGAACACAGCCTCGACCCAGAGCACCGTCGCCAGCCCGGAGATCGAGCTGCGCGGATCCTGGATGACGATCTTGAGATCGTCCGGCGCGTCGAGCAGCGCCTCGAAGCTGGCGGGGGGCTCGGGCAGACGCTCCTCGTTGTAGATGAAGGCGGTATGACCGTAGTTGTAGGGCAGGAAGATCGGGTCGTCCCAGGCGATCGGCAGCGTCAGCGGCGACAGATCGAGGTTGTGCGGGGCGAACAGCCCGCTTTCGCGCGCCTTCTTCGTGACATCGGTGTTGAGACCGAAGACGATGTCGGCATCGGTCCGGTCGCCCTCGAGCAGCAGGCGCGGCAGCAGGTCGCCGGGCTTGAACTGCAGGTCGCAATCGCACTGCGCCTCGAACATCTCTTCGATTTTCGGGCCGGGGCCCCACTCCGAGACGATGTAATCGCCCGCGTAGACGGTCAGAACGTTCTCCTGCGCCAGGGCTGAGCTGGCGACGAGACATCCCGCTGCAAAGGTGATGGCCTTCATGGCATCCTCCATCATTGCGGCGAGAGGGCAAGATGGGCCTGTGGGGGCCGAAACCTTCCCTCCGCCGGTGTTAACCGGGTCAGGTTCAACGGGTTCGCATCGCTGCATCTCAGCCGGTCGCACATGGCGGGACGGCACCCCGAGGTAGCGCCAGAGCTAGCCCGCGCCGGGCGGGGTTTCAAGCGAAATCCCTTGAGGCAGGCTGTCCCCTGCCCTAGGAACGGGCGCAAAAGGAGCCCGCGCATGAGCCTCAACACCTTCGGTCATCTGTTCCGCGTCACCACCTGGGGCGAAAGCCACGGGCCCGCGCTCGGCGCGACGGTCGACGGCTGCCCGCCGGGCGTGGCCGTGGACGAGGCGATGCTCCAGGTCTGGATGGACAAGCGCAAGCCGGGGCAGAACAAGTTCACCACCCAGCGCCGCGAGGCCGACGCGGTGCGCATCCTCTCCGGCGTCTTCGAGGGCCGCACGACGGGCACGCCGGTGCAGTTGATGATCGAGAACACCGACCAGCGGTCGAAGGATTACGGCGACATTGCCGAGAAGTTCCGTCCCGGCCATGCGGACATCACCTACTGGCAGAAATACGGCATCCGCGACTACCGGGGCGGAGGACGCAGTTCGGCACGCGAAACCGCGGCGCGGGTCGCGGCCGGCGGCCTTGCCCGCGCCGCGCTGCAGGAGCTCGCGCCGGGACTGAGCATCCGCGGCTACATGACCCGCATGGGTCGCCACGCGGTCGATCCCGCGCGCTTCGAGGCGGGGGAGATCGACAACAACCCGTTCTGGTGCCCCGACCCCGTTGCGGCCGGGACCTGGGCCGACTACCTGGGCGAGTTGCGCAAGTCCGGCGACAGCGTGGGGGCCGTCGTCGAGGTCGTTGCGAACGGCGTGCCTGCCGGTCTGGGAGCGCCGGTCTACGGCAAGCTCGACACCGACCTTGCCGCCGCGATGATGTCGATCAATGCCGTCAAGGGCGTGGAAATCGGCGAGGGCATGCAGGCCGCCGAATTGCGCGGGTCGCAGAATGCCGACGAAATCACCATGGGCAATGACGGTCCGCTCTACAGTTCCAACCATGCTGGCGGCATCCTCGGCGGGATCTCGACCGGGCAGGAGGTCGTGGTACGCTTTGCGGTGAAGCCGACCTCGTCGATCCTGACGCCGCGCCGGACGATCACCAAGTCGGGCGAAGAGACCGAGATCGTCACCAAGGGTCGCCACGATCCCTGCGTCGGCATCCGCGCCGTCCCGGTGGGCGAGGCGATGATGGCCTGCGTTCTGCTGGATCACCTGCTGCTGCATCGCGGACAGATCGGCGCCAACCGGGGCAGGATCGGCCAGGGCTGATCCGGCCTCGGGGCTGATCCGACTTCGGGGCGGGTCAGAAATCCTCCCAGGCGACATCCGAATTGGCGACGGCGCGGGCCGGTGCGGGCTGCACGCTTTCGGGCGGAGCGGAGGGCGCGGGCGGGTCGAAATCCTCGATCGGGATCGAGACGGGGGTGACCTCGTCCTCGCCCTCCTCCACCGCGTCGCCGAGGAACCGTTCAAGCTGGGCGGTCAGGCGCTGCGCCTCGCTGTTGAGCTGCTGGCTGGCCGAGCTGGTTTCGCCCACCATGGCGGCATTCTGCTGGGTGACCTTGTCCAGTTCGGCCACGCCGACGTTGATCTCCTGCAATCCCGCCGATTGTTCCCGCGCGGCTGACGCGATTTCGGCCACGAGGCCGGAAACCTCAGTCACGTTGCGCACGATGTCGGACAGCGCGACGCCCGTCTGCTCGACAAGCTGACCGCCATCCTTGACCTGCTGCGAACTGTTGGAGACCAGCGCCTTTATCTCCCGCGCGGATTCCGAGGCGCGCTGTGCGAGCGAGCGGACCTCGGACGCGACGACCGAGAAACCCTTGCCGCTTTCCCCGGCGCGGGCCGCCTCGACCCCGGCGTTGAGGGCGAGCAGATTGGTCTGGAAGGCGATGTCGTCGATCACCCCGATGATCTGGGTGATCTGGTCCGAGGAGGCGGCGATGGAGCTCATCGCGGCAAGGGCCCGTTCCATCACCGCGCCGCCTTCCTCGGCGCGGATGCGCCCCTCGCCGACCCGCTGATCGGCCTCTTCGGCGCGCGCCGCGGCGGCTTTCACGCTGGAGGACAGCTCTTCCAGCGCGGCGGCGGATTCCTCGAGCGTCGCGGCCTGCACCTCGGATCGGCGCGACATTTCCGTCGACATGGAGGAAAGTTCGCGGGAATTGCGCTGCACCATGTCGGCGGAGTCGCGCAGGGAGCCGATCATGTCGCCGATCTTGGCCGAGAGGTCGTTGAAATTGGTGCATAGGGCGACATAATTCGCCCCAAGGTCCGACCATTTGTCCGCATCCAGCCGCTCGTTCACCTCGCCCTGCGCCAGCCCGCTCATCGCGTTGCCCAGCACATCGAACATCTCCAGACGCTTGGCGTGGGACTGCCGTTCGAGCTTGGCGGCGCCGTCCGCCTGCAGCAGCTTGTCCCGCAGTTCTTCCAGGTTGCGGGCAATCTGGCCGGCCTCGTCCCCACGGTCGGTGCCGGAAATCGCGGTCTCGTAATCGCCGCCCGCGATGCCGCGCACCGCCGCTGCCGCGCCCTGGAACGGTTTGGACAACACGCGGCCGAAGATCAGGACGCAGATCAAGCCGAGGCTGACCGCCGCCGCGTTGACCATGAGGAGCCAGGTGAAACTCTGCTCCATGATGCGGTCCGCCTCTGCCTCCGCCGCGGCGAAGATGCTCGAGTTCTCGCGCCGGACGGTCTGCACGATGTTCCGCATTTCCGACAACGCCGGCAGGACCTGATCGGAGAGAACCGCGTCGGTTTCGAAGATCGTGACCCCCGGCGCGACGAGGAATTCGAGCTGCGGGCCGAGCGCGGTCGAATAGGTCAGCACGCCTTTGAGCGTTTCGGGCACGTCGGGACGGCGGGCCGCGGCCGTCTCCGTCTCGACGAAGGCGACCTCGCTCCTCGCGACGATGTCGGGCAGCAGGGCAAGCTCCTCGAAGACGGGATCGATCTTGCCCGACAGCGAATGTTCGAATTCCAGCAGCCCCGACCCGATGCGGTTGATCGCCGAGGACATTTCCACCAGCACCTCGTTCTGGAACGCGATGTCATGGCCGAAATGGGTGTTTACCGTCAGTCGCTTCTGCATCCAGCCCGAGAAGACCGCCACCGCGACGGTCTGCAGCACGAAGACGGACCCGAGGATGAGAAGCTGATACTTGATGGAAAACCGGCCCATGTGCTGATCCTTGTTCCTGCGTCTCCGGGCGCAGATCGCCCGATGCGTGGAACCGCTATCAGCCAGCCGTAAACAAACCCTTGGCCTTTGCCGGTATTTTAGACACTCCGCCCGCGCGGGGCACGCGCGAGCTGCACGGCAAGGATGCCGAGCGTGATGATCGCCACCCCGACGATGTCGAGCGGCCCCAGGGCCTCCCCGAGGAACAGCGCGGCGATGGCAACCCCGAGGAAGGGGTTCAGGAAGTGGAAGGTCGAGGCCTTGACCGCGCCGATCCGGTTCACCAGCGTCACCCAGACCAGGGTCGCCGCGAGGCCGGGCACCAGCGTGGTGTAGACGAAGGCCGCGACGAGCTGCCAGGACCAGGTGACCTCGTAGGTTTCGAGGCCCAGCGACAGCGGCCAGAGCAGCGCGCTGCCCACCAGCATCTGCAGCCCGACCACCATCAGGAAATTCCCGCCGGAGGTCGCGCCGCGCACCGCCATCGTGGCGACGCTGAGCGACAGCATCCCGAGCAGGCAGAGCATGACCCCGAACGGATCCAGCCCGCCCTGAAGCCGCGCGCCCATGATCAGCACCACGCCGAGGATCCCCGCCAGAAGCCCGGCGATGCCGAGGGGGCGCAGCTTTTCGCCCTGCCAGAGCCAGCTTGCCAGCGCCACCATCAGCGGCATGGAAGAGGCGATGATCGCCGCGACCGACGCCTGCACCGTCTGCATGGCGACGAAATTCAGCCCGAGATACAGGGTGTTCTGGCAGATTCCGAAGATGATCGTCGCCCGCCACTGGGTCCGGGACAGTTTCCAGGACTGCCCCATGATCCGCGCCACGACCACGGCCAGAAGGCCCGACAGCAGGAACCTCAGCGCCAGCGCGCCGAGCGGCGGGGCGACCGCGACGATCATCCGCGCCGAGGTGAAGGCCGACGACCACATGACCGCGAAGGCCAGTCCGAGAAGAATTGCTTTTACGTCCATGTCGCGCCTCCGTCCGCGCCTAACTGTCGACATGTGGCGGCAGGTGCAAGGGGGAACGGAAAAATGCCCCGCCTGTCACGCAGGCGGGGCCAGTTAGTGCCCGTGAAGTCGGGCACTGGCGGTGTTCGGATTGGGTTGTCTGAAAGGCGCGCCCTAGTGCGGCCGCGACGCCATTTCGGCGCGGATCTGCTGGCGCAGCACGTCGATCGGCACGGTCTGGCCGTCCTTGCGGAAATGCCAGTAGGTCCAGCCGTTGCAGGAGGGGGCGCCTTCGAGATGCGCGCCGACCTGATGGATCGAGCCCTTCACGTCATCGCCCACGAGCGTTCCGTCAGCCCGCACCTTGGCGGATTTTCCGGAGGGCGAGACCAGCATTTCGCCCGGGCGCAGCATCCCGCGCTCGACCAGTTGGCCGAAGGGCACGCGCGGTTCGGCGCGCTTGGACGTGCTGACCTCTAGCGCGGAGCGGTCGAAGGCCCGGACATCGGCGATGCGCTTCGTCGCGGCCTCGATATAGGCCGGTTCGCGCTCGATCCCGATCCAGTCGCGACCCAGCATCTTGGCCACGGCGCCGGTGGTGCCGGTGCCGAAGAACGGGTCGAGCACCACGTCGCCGGGGTTGGTCGAGCCGACCAGAACACGGTGCAGCAGCGAGGTCGGCTTCTGCGTCGGATGGGCTTTGTCGCCGTTTTCGTCCTTGAGCCGCTCGCCGCCGTTGCAGATCGGCAGAACCCAGTCCGAGCGCATCTGGATGCCCTCGTTCAGCGATTTCAGCGCCTCGTAATTGAAGGTGTATTTCGCCCCTTCGGACTTCGACGCCCAGATCATCGTCTCGTGCGCATTGGTGAAGCGCTTGCCGCGGAAGTTCGGCATCGGGTTGGACTTGCGCCAGACCACGTCGTTGAGGATCCAGTACCCGGCATCCTGAAGCGCGGCCCCGACCCGGAAGATGTTGTGATAGGACCCGATGACCCAGATCGCGCCGTTCGGCTTCAGCAGCCGCTTGGCGGCGGCGAGCCATTCACGGGTGAACTTGTCGTAGACGGCAAAGGACGAGAACTGGTCCCAGTGATCGTCGACCGCATCCACCCGGCTGTTGTCCGGCCTGTGCAGGTCGCCCCGCAGCTGGAGATTGTAGGGCGGATCGGCGAAGATCAGATCGACGGACGCTTCCGGGAGCGAGCGCATCAATTCGATGCAATCGCCCTTCAGAATCGTGTTGAGAGGGAGCGCGGAGGCGCTCTTTGCTTTGGTCATCGTGTTCATTCTCTGCCTCTGTCCCCGGAGCATTTGCGCTCTCTGTGGTTGAGGACAAAGATGATTCAAAGCCGAATCGCGGTCAATTTCTTTTTTGAATCAGTCACTTGTGGAATTGCCTTGCCACAAGATATTGTGCACCGGCTTGAACGAACGCCTATGGTGTGGGGTTGCACCGAGATTTCGGAGCGCCGAAATGTGGCTTTTCGATCCATAACCCATGTTCGTCTCCCAGCCGTATCCGGGATGGTGTTGCGCCAAGTCCCGCATGAGGGCGTCGCGCCATGTTTTTGCCACAATCGAGGCCGCCGCGATGCTCACGGAGCGCCCGTCGCCCTTGATGAGCGGGGTTGCGGGGCAAGCCAGTTGCGGGGGAACGAAGCGGCCGTCGACCAGGGCGTGATGCGGCGCGCGGGGTAAGGCGGAGAGCGCCCGGTGCATGGCAAGGAGGCTGGCCTGCAGGATGTTGATCTCGTCGATCTCGGCGACCTCGGCGACGCCGATGGCGACCTCGGCGCAGTCCCGTATCGCGGCACTGAGCCGGTCGCGGGCCTTTTCGGACAGTTTCTTTGAATCGTTGAGCCCCGCCGGGATGCGGGCGGGATCGAGGATCACCGCGGCGGCCACGACCGGCCCGGCCAGCGGGCCGCGCCCGACCTCGTCAAGGCCGGCGACGAGGCGCCCCGCGCCCCAGTGCTCTGTCTCGAAGGAATCATCCGGTCCGCTCATGGGGTCAAGAACCCCGCCAGCGCCCGTGACGCAAGGGGGTAGACCGCCCTGCCCCGGCGGCGCGCAGGGGTCGGCAGAATGACGAAGGGGCCCCGGAGGGCCCCTTTGCCTTGACGTTGCGCAGCTGCGCTTCCTGTCGGAAGCGTCTTACATCATGCCGCCCATGCCGCCCATGTCGGGCATGCCGCCGCCGGCGCCAGCGCCTTCTTTCTGCGGCTTGTCGGCGACCATCGCTTCGGTGGTGATCAGCAGGCCTGCGATCGAGGCTGCGTCTTCCAGCGCGGTGCGGACGACCTTTGCGGGGTCGATGACGCCGAACTTGAACATGTCGCCATATTCGTCGGTCTGGGCGTTGTAACCGAACTTCATGTCGGTCGATTCACGCACCTTGCCCGCGACCACGGAACCGTCGACACCGGCGTTTTCGGCGATCTGACGCAGCGGAGCTTCCAGCGCCTTGCGGACGATGGTGATGCCGGCGTTCTGGTCGGAGTTCGCACCCTGCAGACCGTCGAGCGCCTTTGCACCCTGAACGAGGGCAACGCCGCCGCCGACCACGATACCTTCCTGAACGGCAGCGCGGGTCGCGTTGAGCGCGTCATCGACGCGGTCCTTGCGCTCTTTCACTTCGACTTCGGTCATGCCGCCGACGCGGATGACGGCAACGCCGCCGGCCAGCTTGGCAACACGTTCCTGCAGCTTCTCGCGGTCGTAGTCCGAGGTGGTCTCTTCGATCTGGGTACGGATCTGGGAAACGCGTGCCTCGATCTCGGCCTTCTCGCCAGCACCGTCGACGATGGTGGTTTCGTCCTTGGTGATCGAGACCTTCTTGGCGTTGCCGAGCATGTCCATGCCGACGTTCTCGAGCTTCATGCCGAGATCTTCGGAGATCACCTGGCCGCCGGTCAGGATCGCGATGTCCTGCAGCATGGCCTTGCGACGGTCACCGAAGCCCGGTGCCTTGACGGCCGCGATCTTCAGACCGCCACGCAGCTTGTTGACCACGAGGGTCGCCAGCGCTTCGCCTTCGACGTCTTCGGCGATGATCAGCAGCGGCTTCTGCGACTGGATCACCTGCTCGAGCAGCGGAACCATCGGCTGGAGCGAGGAGAGCTTCTTCTCGTGCAGCAGGATCATGCAGTCTTCGAGGTCTGCAATCATCTTGTCGGCGTTGGTCACGAAGTAGGGCGACAGGTAGCCGCGGTCGAACTGCATGCCTTCGACGACATCGGTCTCGGTCTCGAGGCCCTTGTTCTCTTCGACGGTGATGACACCCTCGTTGCCGACCTTCTGCATCGCGTCAGCGATCTGACGACCGATTTCGGCTTCGCCGTTGGCGGAGATGGTGCCGACCTGGGCGACTTCGGCCGAGTCGTTCACCGGGCGCGAGGCTGCCTTGATGGCTTCGACGACCTTGGAGGTGGCGAGGTCGATGCCGCGCTTGAGGTCCATCGGGTTCATGCCAGCCGCGACCGACTTCATGCCTTCCTTGACGATGGCCTGGGCCAGAACCGTCGCGGTGGTGGTGCCGTCACCGGCTTCGTCGTTGGTGCGGGAAGCGACTTCCTTCACCATCTGGGCGCCCATGTTCTCGAACTTGTCTTCCAGTTCGATTTCCTTGGCGACCGAAACACCGTCCTTGGTGATGCGCGGTGCGCCGAAGGACTTGTCGAGGACGACGTTGCGGCCTTTCGGGCCGAGCGTCACCTTCACGGCGTCTGCGAGGATGTTCACGCCCTTGAGCATGCGCGAACGGGCGTCGGTGTTGAACTTCACGTCTTTTGCGGACATATGCGAGTTCTCCTGATTACATTGGATTGTTGAGACGTCGGGCGCATGGGATCACGCGCTCCGGGCGCTCTCGGGAAGGAACCGCGACCCCGGGGGCCGCGACCGGATCAGGCGGCCTTGGCCGCCGCGTCGTCCTCGATGATGCCGAGGATGTCCGATTCCTTCATGATCAGCAGCTCTTCACCATCGACGGTGACTTCGGTGCCGGACCACTTGCCGAACAGGACGCGGTCGCCGGCCGCAACGGCCATCGCGATCAGCTCGCCGCTGTCCTTGCGGGCGCCTTCGCCGCAGGCCACGATCAGGCCCTCGGCGGGCTTTTCCTTGGCGCTGTCGGGGATGATCAGACCGCCCTTGGTCTTTTCGTCGCTTTCGATGCGGCGAACCAGCACGCGGTCATGAAGCGGTTTGAATGCCATCTTCGAGTCTCCTAGCTCAAAGGTTATCCTTGCGGCCCTCGGGGCCGGTTATCACTCACCCTTGTCGAGTGCTAACGGCGCATAGCTAGGCAGATGATCGAGTCGTGTCAACAATACTTCGGGGAATTTTTTCGGGCCCGGCGACGGGGGCCGTTGCGGCACGCCGCCTGCCGTCCAGATGGGAAGCGCGCGACGGTATTCAACCCCCGCATCCCCCCGGCGCGGGCATTGCGCGGTTTCCCTCCGCCCCGCAAACACCCCCGACGCCCGGGCGGGCGGGGCAACTGTCGGCACTATCGACGTGCATTAGGTCAACAAGTCTGATCTTGTAGGGTCGTAAGCTACCATCCCGAGATTCGGACGACTGATTTCATGGCCCTGCGTTCCGCCGCACCGATCCATTCCGCCCCGCCGCTGCAACGACCTCCCGACAACATGCGCGGGATCATCCTGATGGCCGCGGGCTTCTTTGCCTTCGGCGTCACCGACATGCTGGCCAAGCTGCTGACCTCGGAGCTGCATCCGTTCCAGATCGTCTGGTTCCGCCAGCTCGGCCTGCTTGCCGGAGTGCTGGTGCTGTTGTCGGTCAAGGGCTTTCACGTCCTGCGCACGCCGCATCCGGTGCTGCAGATCACCCGAGGCGCGGCGGCCGTGACCTCGGCCTGCCTGTTCATCTTCGCGCTGCGCTACGTCCCGCTGGCGGATGCCACGGCGGTGACCTTCATCGCGCCGTTCATCGTGACCATCCTCGGCGCCGTGCTGCTGCGCGAGCCGGTCGGCATCCGGCGCTGGCTTGCGGTCGGCGCGGGGTTCATCGGAATGCTCATCGTCATCCGGCCCGGCGCGGGCGTGTTCCATCCGGCGATCTTCTTCGTTGTCCTCGCGGCCTTCGTCTTTTCCGCCCGGCAGTTGCTGTCGCGCATGGTCAGCGGCGACGATTCCATCGCGACCACGGTCAGCTATACCTCGATCACCGCGGCCCTGCTGATCTCGATCCCCCTGCCCTTCGTCTGGGTGACGCCCGACCACGCCTCGACCTACCTGCTGGCATTCGGGATGACCGTCGGCGCGGCCCTGGGCGAATCCCTCATCATCCGGGCGCTCGACGTGGCGCAGGCGGTGGTGGTGACCCCGGTGCACTATTCGCTGATCATCTGGGGCACGCTCTACGGCTACATCGTCTTTGCCGACCTGCCCGACGCCTGGACCTTTCTCGGCTGCGCGATCATCGTGGCCTCCGGTCTCTACACCCTGAACCGCGAACGCATCGCCGCCCGCCGCAAGAAGGCCGACGCGGCCTGAGGCTCAGCCCGCGTCCCCCTCGGCCCAGTCCCAGGGACGGGTGAACCCGCCCAGCGTCCGGCCCACCGCCCCGGCATCGGCGTCGTGGCGCGCGACCTGCGCCACCAGCCCGCGCTTGCGGTCGTCGACGACCGAGACGACCCGCGCCGGAAGGCCCGCCGCCTCGAGCGCGCCGTTATAGACCCGGGTGATCGCCTGCTTGCGCAGATCCGGCTTGAACACCTTGCCCACGGCGGTCTTGGGAAGCTCGTCGAGGATGGTCAGGTGCTTGGGAATCGCAGCGCGTTCGTGGATGTGCACCCGCGCGTGCTGCAACAGCTCCTCCTCGGTCGCGCTCGCGCCGGAGACAAGTTCGACGAAGGCGCAGGGCAATTCCCCGGAGTGGGCGTCCGGCTGGCCGATCGCCCCGGCAAAGGCGACGGCGGGATGCGAGAGCAGCGCCTCCTCGATCTCGGCAGGGTCGATGTTGTGGCCGCCCCGGATGATGAGATCCTTCGCCCGCCCGGTGATCCAGAGATAGCCGTCCGCGTCCATCCGCCCGAGATCCCCTGTGCGCAGGTAGATCCCCTCGTGGAACAGTTCGCGGTTCTTGTCCTCTTCGGTGTAGGTCGAGCCCGCGTAGACACCGGGGCTGGCGACGCAGATCTCGCCCACCTCGTCGACCTCGCAGGCACGCGGGCCGTCGGGAGTGCCCTGCACGATCTTCACGTGGGTGTAGGGAAAGGGAATGCCGATGGAGCCGACGCGCTTTTCCCCGTCCGGCGGGTTGACCGACACGAGGCAGGTCGCCTCGGTCAGGCCGTAGCCTTCGCAGATCGACACGCCGCAGGCCGCCTCGAACCGCTTGAACAGCTCCAGCGGCATCGGCGCGGACCCGGAAAAGGCGTTCTTGATGCTGGAGATGTCCGCATCCACCTTGCGCTGCATCAGCGCCGAAACGGCGGTCGGCACGGTGATGACGAAGGTGATCTTCCAGCGCTCGCAGAGCTTCCAGAAGTTGTCGAACACCCCCTCCCCGCGATAGCCCGCCGGGGTCGGAAAGACCACGTGCGCGCCCGAACACAGCGCCGCCATAAGGATGACGTGGCTTGCGAAGACGTGGAACAGCGGAAGCGGGCACATCACGTTGTCTTCGGGACGGAACAGCAGCGTCGCGCCGAGCCAGCCGTTGTAGAGCATCCCGGAGTAGAGATGCTGCGCCACCTTGGGCATCCCGGTGGTGCCGCCGGTGTGGAAATAGGCGGCGACCCGATCCTCCGTCGCATCCTCGAAGGTCAGCGTGGTCGGTTGCCGGCGCATCTCGCGGTTGAAGCACTTCACGTCCGCATGCGGCACCCCGGAGGTCTTGGGACGCAAAAAGGGCACCAGCCAGGATTTCGGCGGACTCAGGTAGCGGTTGAGGTCGACCTCGAGCACCGTGTCGACATTCGGCGCGTGGCGGCAGGCCTCGGACACCTTCTGCGACACGTCGGTCTTGGGAAAGGACTTGAGCGTCACCACCACCTTGGCGTTGGTTTCGCGCAGGATGGCGGCGATCTGTTCGGGCTCCAGCAAGGGGTTGATCGGGTTGACGATCCCGGCCACGGCCCCGCCGAGCAGCGCAAGCACGGTCTCGGTGCAGTTCGGCAGCACGTAGGCGATGGTGTCCTTCGGACCGATACCGAGGCTCCGGAACAGGTTCGCCGCCTGGCTCACCTTGTCCTTGAGCTGGCGCCAGCTCAGCGTCTCGGCACTGGCCCCGGGGTCCGAGAACAGCTGGTAGCTGACCGCCGGACGATCCGGAAAATCAAGCGCCGTGCGGGACAGTTGCCCGTAGAGCGATACCGGAACATCCCGGTCCGCCCACGGCATTTCCGCTTCCATGGCATCCCTGTCGGCGACGCTTGCAAAGCTCATCGGCCAATCTCCTCCCATCCCGTGTTCCCCACCCTCGGCGGGGCCTCTCCTCGGGGCAGTCTGTTCAGCTTCGCCGGACCGCGCAAGCCATGTGGACGTGACGGCAGAGGTCCGGTGACGCCACGTTCCGGAACGCGCGGCTCAGGCCGCGGCCTCGGTCGGGATGCGCAGCACCTGACCGGGATAGATCTTGTCCGGGTCGCTCAGCATCGGCTTGTTGGCCTCGAAGATCTCCTGGTAGCGCGCGCCGTTGCCCAGCGTCTTCTCCGCGATCTTCCAGAGCGAATCGCCCTTTTCGACCGTGTGGAACACCGCGTCCGACGCTTCCTCGGCCTCGACCTCGGCCACGCCCTCGACATTGCCGACCGCAAGGATGACCTTCTCGCGTTCGGCCGGGGTCAGCGATCCGCCCGACACCGTCACCTTGTCGCCCTCGACGGTGATGTCCACGCCATCCGCCTTGAGACCGAGGTCGGCGACCTCCTTCTTCAGCACTTCGGCCGTGGGCGCCGCATCGCCGCCGCCCACCAGGGATTTTCCGGATTTCTTCCAGAAGTTGAAAAGGCCCATGACATCCATCCTCCGTTCAATGCCCTGCCAGTGTCACGGCAGCCGCCCGGCGGGGCAAGGGGAAAGACCCGGCCCGCGCCGCGCGACCGCGCTATTCCGCCGCCATGCCGTCGGTGAACTGAAGCCGGGCCAGCCGCGCGTAGAGGCCGCCCTCGGCCACCAGCGCGTCATGACCGCCCTGCGCCACGATGCGCCCGTTTTCCATCACCACGATGCGGTCGGCCTTCTTTACCGTCGCCAGCCGGTGCGCGACGATGATCGTGGTGCGCCCTTCGGCCAGCCGGTCCACCGCCTGCTGCACCGCCCGTTCGCTTTCCGCGTCCAGCGCCGAGGTCGCCTCGTCCAGCAGCAGCACGGGCGCATCGCGCAGGATCGCGCGGGCGATGGCGATGCGCTGTTTCTGCCCGCCCGACAGCATCACCCCGCGCTCGCCCAGCCCGGTGCCGTAGCCGTCCGGCAGCGCCGCGATGAAATCGTGGGCCGCGGCCGCGCGCGCCGCCGCCTCGATCTCGGCATCGGTGGCATCGGGGCGGCCGAAACGGATGTTGTCGCGGGCGGTTGCGGCAAAGATCACCGGGTCCTGCGGCACCAGCGCCATGTGCTTGCGGAAGGCATCGCGGCTCAGCCCGGTCAGGGCCAGCCCGTCAAGGCGCACGGTGCCGCCGTCGGGATCGTAGAACCGCTGGATCATCTGCACGATGGTGGTCTTGCCCGCGCCCGACGGGCCGACCAGCGCCACGGTCTCGCCCGGCCGGATCACCAGGTCGATGGCATCCAGCGCCCGGACGCCGGGGCGCGACGGGTAGGAGAAGGTGACGCCGTCGAAGACGATCTCGCCGCGCACCGGCTCGGGCAGGGCCCGAGGCTCTGCCGGGTCCTGCACGGCATCCTCGACCTGAAGCAGTTCCACCAGCCGTTCGGTCGCCCCCGCCGCGCGCTGAAGCTCGCCGAAGATTTCGGACAGCGAGGCGACGGCCCCCGCCACCATCACCGAATAGATCACGAACTGCACCAGCGCCCCGGCGCTCATCTCTCCGGCCCGCACGTCCCAGGCTCCGATCCAGAGCACGCAGACCACCCCGGTAAAGACCAGAAAGATCACGATTGCGGTCATCAGCGCGCGGGTCCAGAGCCTGCGCCGCGCGGCGTCGAAGGCCTTTTCGGTGACCTCTCCGAAGGCCGCGCGCGAGATCGTCTCGTGCGTGTAGGCCTGCACGGTCTGCACCGCCGAAAGCGCCTCGGCCGCATTGCCCGAGGAGGCGGCGATCCAGTCCTGGTTCTCGCGCGAGAGCTTGCGCAGCTTCCGCCCCAGCGTGAGGATCGGCACGATCACCACCGGCACCAGCAACAGCACCATGCCCGTCAGCTTGGCCGAGGTGAACAGCATCAGCACCAGCCCGCCGAGGAACATGAGCGCGTTGCGCAGCGCGATCGACACCGAGGAACCGATGACCGACTGGATCAGCGTGGTGTCGGTGGTGATGCGGCTCAGCACCTCGCCGGTCATGACGTTCTCGTAAAAGACCGGAGACAGGCCGATCACCCGGTCGAACACCGCCTTGCGGATGTCGGCCACCACCCGTTCGCCCAGCCGCGTGACCAGCGCGTAGCGCAGCGCCGTGCCGACGGCCAGCAGCGCCGCGATGGCCAGCGCCGCGCCGAAGTAGAGGTCGAGCAGACCGTCCTCGGCGTTGAAATTGTCGACCACGCGGCGCACCGCCAGCGGCAGGGTCAGGGAGACCGCCGCCGTGAGCATCAGCGCCAGCGTGGCCAGGACGATCATGCCGCGATAGGGCGCCATGAACGGCCAGAGGTCCGCCAGCGAGCCCAGTCGGCGCGACTTGCCGCGCTCCTCCGCGACGGCGGTTGCCGGGTTTCCGTGGGCCATGCTCTCTCCTGTTCATGTGCCGCGCGTTTGTGCCATGCCGGGCGCAGGGGTCAAGTCACGCGTTGCCGCACGGGCCGGAACGCCGCGCTCTGCGGCGCCTCAGTACCCCGCGCGCCCCGTCTCTCCCAGCAGCGCCGCCGTCACCATGTCGGCCGAGGACGGCCCGAGCGCCAGCGGCGTGTCGTGCAGGATCGCCAGCCGGGTCAGCGCCTGCAGGTCGGAATCCCCGCCATGCGGCAGGGTCGGGTCGGCAAAGAAGATCACCGCGTCGAGTTCCCCGGTCGCGATCAGCGCGCCGAGCTGCTGGTCGCCGCCCCGGCTGCCCCGCTGCAACCGCTTGATGGTCAGCGCCGGATTCGCCCCGGCGATCATCCGACCGGTGCCGCCGGTGCAGATCAGCTGGTGCCCCTCCAGCGCGCGGGCATGGCGGCTGACCCAGGCCCGCAGATGCGCCTTGCGGGTGTCATGCGCCGCGAGCGCGATCCGCCGCGGGCTGGTGGAGACCGCCCGCCCCCGCGTCGTCATGGCAAGAATGGCGCGCACCTGCGCGGCGAATCCCGGCTGATCGGCCGGAAAGGCACCGGCCAGCGCCGCGGTGCCGACGGTGAACCCCGCAGCCCCGGCGCCGGCCACCTCGCGCACGCGGGCTTCGCTGTCGATGCTCCCGGCCATGATGACGGGTTTTTCCACCGCCGCGCAGACCTGCGTCATCAGCCCCGGCACATCGCCCGCGAAGCGGTAGGCCAGCAGGTCCAGCCCGTGCACGTGCTCCAGCTCCGCAAGGTGCCGGGCCGAGGCGACGATCGCCTCCGCCGGACCTTCGAGCACGGAGGGGTGGCCGGTGATCCGCCCCGGAAACGGGTAGTAGCGCAGCGGATGGTTGCGGGTGAGCCGCGTCACCTCCTCGGCGCGGGTGCCGCCCAACAGGCAATCCACGTCGAGGTCGATGGCCGCCCGCGCCGAGGCCATTTCGCTTTCTGCATCGAGGCTCACCACTTCGAGATAGGACCGCCCCCCGGCGTTGCGGATCGCGTCGGCCAGGCCCTTCAGCTCGGCAAGCGGCAGGCCCACGTCCTTGAAGCCGATGTGGCGCGCCCCGCCCTCCAGCGCCTCCTCCAGCCGGGCGCGCGCGTCCGGGATGGTGCGGTCGTCCGCCGTCAGCATCAGGATGAAGTCAAAAGCCATGGATCAGATCTCCGGAAGGGATTGCGGGTGCAGCGGCGCGGCGCGGGTCCAGTCGGATGCGCTCTCGACGATGCGCAGGTGCGGCGCGCCGAGGCTGGCTTCGATCAGCGTCGACAGGTGGCCCAGCGCGGCCCCGGCGGGAAGCCCGGCGGCGATCAGCCCCGAGAGCACGTCTCCGACCCCGTTTGGCACGCCGTCGCGGCGCGGCGTCGCCCAGGACAGCGCCGCGTGACGCGAGACTGACAGCGTGCCGATCCAGCCCTCCGGCGCCGGGGCGGAGGTGACGAGCACGGTCTGGGCGGGCGCCGAGGGGAACAGCCCCGCCGCCGCCACCTGCACCGCCTCGAGCGTGCCGACCGCCTCGCCGGTCAGCCAGCCGAGTTCGAAGGCGTTCGGCGTCAGGGTGTCTGCCAGCGGCACCAACCGGTCGCGCACCGCTTCGGCCACCGCGACGGGGACGTAGAGCCCCTTCGGGAGGTCCCCCAGAACCGGGTCCACGATCACCCGGGGCACCGGCCGGCTGCGGCAGAGGCGTCGGATCAGCGCGGCGGCAAGGTCGACGTGATCCGGGGTCGGCATGTAGCCGGTCAGCACCGCCTCGACGCCCGCAAGCCAGCCGTTGCGGTCCAGCGCCTCGATCATCGCGCCGAGCTGGTCGCAGGGCAGCGGCGCGCCCGCCACATGCGGCCAGCCCGGATGGTTGGACAGGATGGTCATGGGCAACGGTGTGACCTCGTGGCCCAGCGCCTGCAGCGCGGGAACCGCCGCCGACAGCCCGACGTGGCCATGTGCCACCCAGCTCGACAGGGCCAGGATGCGCGCCATGCTCAGCCTCCCCGCCGCGCGGGCGCATCACCGGCGGCGAACCATTGCGGACCGGGGCACGGGCGCCCCGACGGCATGTCCAACATCCGACTTGACCCCGGTTTTCCCATGAACTACCCATCTCCCTGCCCTGCGGGCGTTGTGTAATGGTAAGACCTCAGCCTTCCAAGCTGATGATACGGGTTCGATTCCCGTCGCCCGCTCCAATCCCTCCGATCGATCCTATACCGCCCCCGCCCGGAAGGGCAGGGTCCTATGTGCCGACCGCTTGCCGCGCGGCGCCGAGCGCTAGTCGATGCGGACACCCTGTGCCCGGATCCCGGCCTGCAATTCGCCGATGTCGACCTCCCGCAGGTCGCAGCCACGCTGCACAGACAGCGCCGCCGCGACGCCCGCCCCCTGCCCGGTGACGGCACAGCAGGCCATGTTGCGCGTCGCGGCATGGGAGATGCGGTCGCCCCCGGTCGCGCGCCCGGCGACGATCAGATTGCGCACGCCGCCCGGCAGCAGCGAGCGGTAGGGGATCTGCATGTACCGCCCGGTGGTCGGCAGGATCAGGATGCCGTAGCCGTCGATGAACTCCGGGTAGATGCCGATGCTGTCCCCGAAGCGCCCCTGCCCGCGCACGTCCGCTTCGGTCATGTTGTAGAGCGCGTCGATCTTGCGGGTGTCCCGGATGCCGATCGACATGCCGAAATTGCGCAGCCGCGCCCCTTCGCAGCCCGGCGTGTAGCGGTTCAGTGCCGCGATCGCATGCATCGCCTGCCGCCTGCCTTCGATCTCGAACCGGGTCAGGCTGTCCGGGTCCGTGCCGTCGCAGCCGGCAAGATGCACGAGGTTCATGTAGGTCATCTCGCCGCTGTCATGCACCGCGCCCCATGTACCGCCGATGGTATCGAGATGCGCCGGAATCACCCCGTCGCGCGCCGCCTGCTCGAAGGGCTTGCGCAGGAAGGGCGAGAACATCGCGTCTTCCTTGCCGTCGGTCTCGACCTGCCATTCGCCGGACGACCAGTCGCGGTAGGTCTGCGGATCGGCCCGCACCCCGGCCATGAACGCCGCCTTGTCGATCCCGGCCAGGTGGAACATGACGCTGGCGGCCTGCATCCGTTCGACCGGCGTCGTGCGGGTCGGTGCCCCCGCCCGGTGCGCGACATCGGCATCGCCCGTGGCGTCCACCACCCGCCGCGCAAGGATCGCCTCGCGCCCGGCCTTGGATTCCACGATCACGCCGGTGATGGCGTCGCCGTCCATGATCGGCGCGACGAACTGGCGGTGCAGCATGGGGTGTATCCCCGCCTCTTCGACGAGACGGTCGGCGACCAGCTTGAATCCCTCGCTGTCCAGTTCGTAGCTGAGCGACTGGCTCTCCGGCACCGCGGCGCCCATGGCCTTGGCGCGTTCCTCGAATTCGAGTCCGATGCCACCGGCCTCCACCGTCGCCTCGTGGCGATACCAGGCAAAGCCTTCGACGCCGACCACCGTGATGTTGCCGCCGAAACAGCCGAACCGCTCCAGCAGGGTCACCGAGACGCCGCAACGCGCCGCCGCCAGCGCCGCGGCAAGCCCGCCGGGCCCCGAACCGACCACCAGCACGTCGGTTTCGTGGATCACGGGCGTCTGCCGCGCGGGTTCGGAAATGAAGGCGGTCATGCGGGCTCCTCCGGCACGGGCTGGACCCTGTCTGACTGCCACGAACCACCGGTGCTTTGCCAGCACCGGCATCGCGGGGGCCGGCGACGACCGGAGCGCGCCTCAGTGCGACTGCACGTCGATGGGCAGGGCGGTCGCGGATTTGAGCCGCTTCAGCGCGAATTGCGCGGTCAGGCTGCGCACCGGGATCGCCTCGGTCAGGCCTTGGCGGACACGCTCGAAATCGGCCATGTCCCTGACCACGATGCGCAGCACGTAGTCATAGCTTCCGGCAAGCTGGTAGGCGTCCATGATCTCGGGAATCGCGGCCGTCACCTCGGCAAAGCGGCTGTGCCAGTCGGCGCTCTGATCCGGGGCCGAGACACCGGCAAAGACCGTCAGCCCCAGGCCCAGATGCTCCGGATCGACCAGCGCGACGCGGGCGCGGATCACCCCGGCCTCCTGCAATTTGCGCACGCGCTTCCAGCAGGGCGTCTGCGACAGCCCCACGCGATCGGCAAGCCGCGCCAGGGGCACCGTGGCATCCGCCATGAGGGCCGCGATGATCCTGCGGTCGATGCGGTCGAGTTCCAATCCATCCTCCGGAAGCTGAAACGGGGTCGCGGCGAGAATGCCTTAAAAACACAAAATGTCTACTGTCTTTATCGTGATAAGCCTAAACACGACCTTGTCAGGAGATATTCGGAAGATTACTGCTGGGGAATGATCACTCAGAAGACGAAATACGCCCTCAAGGCGTTGATGGCTCTGGGCGCCGCCGACAAGGGCGCGGCGCTGACGATCGAAGACGTGGCGAACCGTTCCGGCGCCCCGAAGCGATTCCTCGAACATATCCTGCTGGACATGCGCCGCGCCGGATATGTCGGCGCCAAGCGCGGGCGCGCGGGCGGCTATTTCCTGATCCGCGATCCCGACAAGATCTCGCTGGGGGAAATGCTGCGGCAGATCGACGGACCCATCGCCCCCCTGCCCTGCCTGTCGCGCCGCGCCTACCGCAAATGCGACGACTGCGAAGACGAGGCAAGCTGCCAACTGCGCCGGGTCTTTGCCGATGTCTTCTACAGCTACCTGCTGCTGATCGAATCCCTCACCCTCGCGGATCTTCTCAAAACGCCCGGTATTGCAGAGGGTTGACGAATTCGCGTCCGCGCGGCGCCGGGATCGGGGCCGTCGCCGCATGGAGGCGGAGAAAATTCTTCTCCGGCCGGGGGCGACAAGATGAAAAGCATTCTCTTTAAATAACGACTAACTCGGTAGACATTATGGACATGGGCGATCTTTCCGACCGCCCGCCCGAAAGGAGGTCCGCAATGTCCCGCTTCCCGTCCATGGCCGCGCAGGCCGGTATCAACCAGCTTCGCGTCGTCTGCCGCACCAGCGGCAAGCCGCTGCGGCTCGGCGACTCGGTGCTCACCGTGTTCTCCCGCAACGCGACCGAGACCGCCCGCGACCTGATGCGCAACCGCGACCCGTCCCGCTGGCGGGTCCAGATCGTCCCCGTCGACCCGGCACGCCACTCTCCCATCGAGGATTACCTGTCATGACACATGCCCGTTTTCTGCGCGCGACGACCCTCGCCGCCGCTCTCGCGGTCGGCGGAGCGCTGGCCGGTCCGCTTCATGCCGACACCCGCCTGCTCAACGTCTCCTATGACCCGACCCGGGAATTCTACCGCGATTACAATGCGATGTTCACGGCCTGGTGGCAGGAACAGGGGCACCCGCCGGTCACCATCGAACAAAGCCACGGCGGCTCCGGGGCGCAGGCGCGCGCGGTGATCGACGGGCTCGACGCGCAGGTGGTCACGCTGGCGCTGGCCTCGGACATCGACGCCATCGCCGCCAACAGCAAGGCGGTCCCCGCGGATTGGGAGGGCAAGCTCGCCCACAATTCCGCGCCCTATACCTCGACCATCGTGTTCCTGGTGCGCGAGGGGAACCCGAAGGGCATCTCCGACTGGGGCGACCTGATCGCCGGAGACGTGCAGGTCGTCACCCCCAACCCCAAGACCTCGGGCGGGGCGCGGTGGAATTTCCTCGCGGCCTGGGGCTGGGCGCTCAAGCAACCCGGCGGGACCGAGGACAGCGCCCGCGCCTTCGTCACCGATCTCTACAAGCACGTTCCGGTGCTCGACACCGGGGCGCGGGGGGCCACCACGACCTTCACCCAGCGCGGTGTCGGCGACGTCCTCCTCGCCTGGGAAAACGAGGCCTTCCTCGCCCTCGACGAACTGGGTGACGACAAGTTCGACATCGTGGTGCCGTCGATCTCGATCCTGGCGGAACCGCCGGTCGCCCTGGTCGAGGGCAACATCCGCGATGAGGAACAGCGCGCCGCGGCGCAGGGCTATCTGGAGCATCTCTACAGCCCCGAGGCGCAGGCGCTGGCGCTCCGGCACCATTATCGCGCCCGCGACACTTCTGCGGCGACGGACGAGGACATCAACCGCTTCCCCGCGCTCGACCTGGTCACGATCGCCGATTTCGGCGGCTGGACCAAGGCGCAGCCCGCCTTCTTCGGCGAAGGCGGCGTCTTCGACCAGATCTACTCGGAGTGAGCGGGATGCGGCCGTCGTCCTCTCCGCTGCCGGGCTTCGGCCTTGGCATGGGCGTGCTGCTCGCCGCGCTCGGGATCGTGGTGCTGCTGCCGCTCGGGGCGCTGATCGGGCGCGGCGTGGCGATGGGGCCGGCAGAGCTTGCCGGTCACCTCGCCTCGTCGCGGGTGGGGGCGGCGCTGGCGCTGTCGTTCCGCGCGGCGCTGGTTGCCTCGGCCTTCAATCTGGTGTTCGGGCTGGCGCTGGCCTGGGTGCTGACCCGCTACCGGTTCCCGGGACGGCGCCTGATCGACGCCGCCGTCGACCTGCCCTTCGCCCTGCCGACCGCCGTGGCGGGCATCGCGCTCACCACGCTCTACGCCCCGAGCGGCGTGTTCGGCGGGCTGCTGGAACCGCTCGGCATCCGCATCGCCTATACCGAGGCGGGCATCTGGCTGGCGCTGGTCTTTGTCGGCCTGCCCTTCGTGGTGCGCACCGTCCAGCCGGTGATCGACGAGATCGACCCGGAGTGGGAAGAAGCCTCGGCCACGCTCGGCGCCTCCCGGCTGCGCACCCTGCGCCGGGTGGTGCTGCCCACCCTCGCCCCGGCGCTGACGACGGGCTTCGCCCTCGCGCTCGCGCGGTCGGTCGGGGAATACGGCTCGGTCATCTTCATCGCGGGCAATCTGCCCAACCGGACCGAGATCGCACCCCTGCTGATCGTCATCCGGCTGGAGGAATACCACTACGACGCCGCCGCCGCCATCGGCCTTGCCATGCTGGGCATCTCGTTCTCGATGCTGCTCGTCATCAACGCCACCCAGGTCTGGAACCGCAGAAGGATCGGACATGTCTGACAAGGCCCCCCTCCATCGCCGCGAAGGCCGTCTGCCGCCGGGCTCCGGCCTTGCCGTCACGGCGCTGTTCGGCGCCATCGCCCTGGCCGCGATGCTGATCCTGCACGCCTCCGGCGCCGGCGCCTGGCTGCTGGCGGCGGTCTGGCTCGGGATGCCGGCGGCGGTTCTGCTGGCGCTCTTTTCGGAAACCGGGACCCCGAGGCAGGCGCCCCGGTTTCGCGAGGGCCGCAGCCATGGCTGACCATGCCTTCGCCCCGCCCCGCGTCATCACCGAACCCCGCGCCGCGCGGCTGGCGCTGACCACCGTCGTGATCGCGCTGACCGCCGTCCTTCTGCTGGCGCCGCTCGCCGTGGTCTTTGCCGAGGCCCTGCGCGATGGCGCGGGCGCCGCGCTGACGGCGCTGGTGCAGCCCGAGGCCCGTTCGGCGATCACGCTCACCGTGACGGTCGCCGCCATCGCCATCCCGCTGAACGCGGTCGTCGGCTTTGCCGCGGCCTGGGCCATCGCCAAGTTCGACTTTCGCGGCAAGGCGCTGCTGATCTCGCTGATCGACCTGCCGTTCTCGGTCTCGCCGGTGGTGGCTGGCCTGGCGCTGGTGCTGCTCTACGGCTCGCACGGCCTGTTCGGCGCCTGGCTTCAGGCGCACGAGATCCGTATCGTCTTTGCCGTGCCCGGCATCCTGCTTGCCACGCTGTTCATCACCTTTCCGTTCATCGCCCGCGAACTGATCCCGGTGATGAGCGAACAGGGCCGCGCCGAGGAAGAGGCCGCGCTGACCCTCGGCGCCTCGGGCTGGCACATGGTGCGGACCGTCACCCTGCCGAACGTCCGCTGGGCGTTGCTTTACGGCGTGCTGCTGTGCAACGCCCGCGCCATGGGCGAATTCGGTGCGGTGGCCGTGGTCTCCGGCAAGATCCGGGGCCAGACCACGACCATGCCGATCATGATCGAGATGCTCTACAACGAATATCTCTCGACCGCCGCCTTTTCCATGGCGGCCCTGCTGGCGGCGCTGGCGCTGCTCACCCTTGCCCTGAAATCCCTGCTCGAATGGCGCCACGCGGACCTGCTCGCCGCCACCCGCCGCCATTGACCCATAGGAGGCCCCCATGCATATCGAGATCGAAGACATCGCCAAGAGCTTTGCCGGCACGACCGCGCTGCACCCGGTATCCCTCGCCATCCCGTCGGGCGCGATGGTCTCGCTGCTCGGCCCCTCGGGGTCGGGAAAGACCACCCTGCTGCGCATCGTCGCGGGGCTCGAGGCACCGACCTCCGGGCGCATTCTGTTCGACGGGACGGACGCCACCGGCATGACCGTGCAGGCCCGCCGCACCGGCTTCGTGTTCCAGAGCTATGCCCTGTTCCGCCACATGACGGTGTTCGAGAACATCGCCTACGGCCTGCGCGCCCGTCCCCGCGCCGCGCGCCCGACCGAGGCCGAGATCGGCCGCCGGGTCTCGCGGCTTCTGGACCTGATCCAGTTGCCGCAGATCGCCAAGCGCTACCCGACGCAGCTGTCCGGCGGCCAGCGTCAGCGCGTTGCCCTGGCCCGTGCGCTGGCGACGGAACCGCGGATGCTGCTGCTCGACGAACCCTTCGGCGCGCTCGATGCCAGCGTGCGGCGCGAGTTGCGCGCAGGCCTGCGCGAGATCCACGATGCCACCGGCCTCACCACCATCTTCGTGACCCACGACCAGGACGAGGCGCTGAGCCTCGCCGACCTGGTCGCGGTGATGTCCATGGGCCGGATCGAACAGGTCGGCTCTCCCGCCGAGATCACCCGCAACCCCGCCACCGAATTCGTGCGCGGATTCGTCGGGCGGCGCGACCCGGCCCCGGTGCCGCAGGCGCCCGCGCAGGGCTACCTGCACGTCGCCTCCTGATCCCGCCCGCGCGGCGCGGCCCCGCCCGGCCGCGCGGCAACGCTTGACTGTCCTCACCGCAGCAGAAACAAACGGCCCGAGGTCCGGGCCGCTTCGGTCCCGGTGTTCGTTCGGGTGCCATCCGGGCCCGTTCCCGCTCCCACTGCGTCTCCCCCGTGAGGAGGGTTACATGAAGTTCCGCTTTCCCATCGTCATCATCGACGAAGATTTCCGCTCAGAGAACTCGTCCGGCCTCGGCATCCGCGCCATGGCCGAAGCCATCGAGAAAGAAGGCTTCGAAGTGCTGGGGGCCACCAGTTACGGCGACCTGTCGCAGTTCGCCCAGCAGCAGAGCCGCGCCAGCGCCTTCGTCCTGTCCATCGACGACGAGGAATTCAGCCCCGGCCCGGAACTCGACCCGGCGGTCCTGAACCTGCGCAACTTCATCGAGGAAGTGCGCTGGAAGAACGCCGATGTGCCGATCTACATCTACGGCGAGACCAAGACCTCGCGGCACCTGCCCAACGACATCCTGCGCGAGCTGCACGGCTTCATCCACATGTTCGAGGATACGCCGGAATTCGTCGCCCGCCACATCATCCGCGAAGCCAAGACCTATCTCGAAGGCATCCAGCCGCCGTTCTTCAAGGAGCTTCTGGATTACGCCGAGGACGGTTCCTATTCCTGGCACTGTCCGGGCCATTCGGGCGGCGTCGCCTTCCTGAAATCGCCCATCGGACAGATGTACCACCAGTTCTACGGCGAGAACATGCTGCGCGCCGACGTCTGCAACGCGGTCGAGGAACTGGGCCAGCTTCTGGACCACAACGGTGCCATCGGCGCGTCCGAGCGCAACGCGGCGCGGATCTTCAACGCCGATCACTGTTTCTTCGTGACCAACGGCACCAGCACCAGCAACAAGATGGTCTGGCATCACACCGTCGCGCCCGGCGACGTGGTCGTCGTCGACCGCAACTGCCACAAGTCGATCCTGCATTCGATCATCATGACGGGCGCGGTTCCGGTCTTTCTCAAGCCGACGCGCAACCATTTCGGCATCATCGGCCCGATCCCGCATTCCGAATTCGAACCCGAGGCGATCAAGGCCAAGATCCGCGCCAATCCGCTGCTCGAAGGCGTCGATCCGGAAAGCGTCAAGCCGCGCATCATGACCCTCACGCAGTCGACCTATGACGGCGTGCTCTACAACACCGAGACCATCAAGGGGCTGCTCGACGGCTATGTCGAGAACCTGCATTTCGACGAGGCCTGGCTGCCCCACGCCGCCTTCCACCCGTTCTACGGCCATTTCCACTCGATGGGGCGCAAGCGCGAACGGACCCGCCAGTCGGTCACCTATGCCACGCAGTCGGTGCACAAGCTGCTTGCCGGGATCTCGCAGGCCAGCCACGTTCTGGTGCAGGACGCGCAGGAGACCAAGCTCGACCGGCACCTGTTCAACGAAGCCTACCTCATGCACACCTCGACCTCGCCGCAGTACAGCATCATCGCGTCCTGCGACGTCGCGGCGGCGATGATGGAGCCTCCGGGCGGCACCGCCCTGGTCGAGGAAAGCATCAACGAGGCGCTCGATTTCCGCCGCGCCATGCGCAAGGTCGACGAGGAATTCGGCAACGACTGGTGGTTCCAGGTCTGGGGGCCGGAGAACCTTGCCGAGGAAGGCATCGGGCGCACCAAGGACTGGGTGCTGAAGCGCACGGATGCGGACGGCGTGCAGACCACCGGCGAAGACAGCTGGCACGGTTTCGGCGACATGGCGCCCGGCTTCAACATGCTGGACCCGATCAAGGCCACGATCATCACGCCGGGCCTGAACCTCAACGGACGGTTCGAGGAAAGCGGCATCCCCGCCTCCATCGTGACCAAGTACCTGGCCGAGCATGGCGTGGTGGTGGAAAAGACCGGGCTCTATTCGTTCTTCATCATGTTCACCATCGGCATCACCAAGGGTCGCTGGAACACGCTGCTGACCGCGCTTCAGCAGTTCAAGGACGACTACGCGAAGAACCAGCCGATCTGGCGCGCCATGCCCGAGTTCTGCGCCAAGCAGCCGCGCTACGAACGCATGGGTCTGGCCGACCTCTGCCAGCACGTGCATTCGCTCTACGCGAAATACGACGTGGCGATCCTGTCGACGGAAATGTACCTCAGCGACCTCACCCCGGCGATGAACCCCAGCGACGCGTTTTCCCACATCGCGCGGCGGACCACGCAGCGGGTGCCGATCGACGATCTCGAAGGGCGCATCACCACCAGCCTCGTCACTCCCTACCCGCCCGGAATCCCGCTGCTGATCCCCGGCGAGGTGTTCAACCGCAAGATCGTGGAATACCTCAAGTTCAACCGCGAATTCGCCCGCGAATGCCCGGGGTTCGAAACCGATATCCACGGGCTCGTCCAGGATGTCGCGCCGGACGGCACGGTCAGCTATTTCGCGGATTGCGTTGCCGAGTGATCCCGGTCCGGGGCCGGAACCGATCCGGCCTCGGCTCGTCCCGCCGGGCGGGGTTCCGGCCACCGTCCCGCGCAGGATGTCCCACAGCCCCCTCCCCCGCCGCCGGACCAGCCCGCAGGGTTGCAGGTCGCGGGAAAAGGGCATCGACCTACACGTGACCGAGGCCGAATTGCGCGTCCCCGTCGGCCCGTCGGGCTGCGGCAGGTCCACCCCTCGGCGCTCGGCGCCGCGCTCGAGAAGGTGCGCGACGGCAGGCGGGAAGTGCTGAAAACCCTGCACCGCCAGATCGGCAAGACCGTCATCTACGTGACCCGCGATCAGATCGAGGCGATGACCCTCGCCGACCGGAACGTATCGCTGAACGGCGGAGAGTTCGCCCGGCTCGCCTCCCCCGGCCGGAGTTGTTCGAGCGGCCGCGCAACCGCTTCGTGGCGGAATTTCCCGGTTCGCCCGGTATGAACATGATCCCCGCCACGGCCGAGGCCGAAGGGCGGCGGCGCGACGACGGGCGGCCGATCGGCTTCGCCGGCGCGCATGTGATGGCAGATCTTGACGCCCAAGCGGGCGTTCGGCCCGGCGACAGACTGCCGCTGGACATCACCATGGACCTCACCGCGCGGTTCGCCGCACAAGGCGGCGAGGCCCTGTCCCGGGGAAATGCGCATGAGCATCGACGACTTCTTCTTCACCGGCTCCGAGGATAGCCCGCCCCGCGGAGCGCGTGCGGCATGGCCAAGCTCGAAACCAGCCTTTCGGAGGCGGCGTGCAACCCCGCTCGGGGCGACGACGCATCGGCGAAAACCGACGGGGGCGAGCAGATGCTCGCCCCCCAACGCGGTTCTGTTCCTCCGCGACGGATCGCGCCGCCCGGTCAGGCCAGATCGAAACGGTCGGCGTTCATCACCTTGACCCAGGCCTTGACGAAATCCTGCACGAAGACCTCGCCCGCATCATCGCAGGCATAGGCTTCGGACAGGGCGCGAAGCTGCGAATTCGACCCGAAGACCAGGTCGACCCGCGTCGCGGTCCATTTCTGCGCGCCGGTCGTGGCGTCGCGTCCGACATAGAGCCCCTCTTCGCCCGCCTTCTCCCAGCCGGTGCCCATGTCCACCAGGTTGACGAAGAAATCATTCCCGAGAACGCCGGGACGGTCGGTGAGAACGCCGTGCGCCGCGCCGCCATGGGTCGCGCCCAGCGCCCGCATCCCGCCGACCAGAACCGTCATCTCGGGCGCGGTCAGCGTCAGCAGTTGCGCCCGGTCGATGAGCATCTGTTCGGCCGGGACGTTGTAGGCGCCGCGCAGGTAGTTGCGGAAGCCGTCGGCCTCCGGCTCCAGCGGATCGAAGCTTTCTGCATCGGTCTGCGCCTCGGTCGCGTCGGTCCGGCCGGGGGTGAAGGGCACCTCGACCGCGTGCCCGCCTTCCGCCGCCGCCTTCTCGACCGCGGCACAGCCGCCGAGCACGATCAGGTCGGCCAAGGAAATCTGCGACTCGGACGCGGCGTTGAAGGCGGTCCGGATGCCGTCGAGCACGTCGAGCACCGTGGCAAGCTGGCCGGGCTGGTTGACCTCCCAGTCCTTCTGCGGGGCCAGCCGGATGCGGGCGCCGTTCGCCCCGCCGCGCTTGTCCGAACCGCGGAAGGTCGCGGCAGAGGACCATGCGGTATACACGAGCTGCTGCACGGAGAGGCCCGAGGCATGGATCTTGGCCTTGAGCTCGGCGATCTCGGCGGAGCCGACCAGCGGATGATCGACCGCCGGCACCGGGTCCTGCCAGATCAGGTCCTCCGCCGGAACCTCGGCGCCTAGATAGCGCACCTTCGGCCCCATGTCGCGGTGGGTCAGCTTGAACCAGGCCCGGGCAAAGGCCTCGGCCAGGGCCTCGGGGTCCTTGTGGAAGCGCCGCGAGATCGGCTCGTAGATCGGATCCATCCGCATCGCCATGTCGGCGGTGGTCATGATGGTCGTGACCTTCTTCGAGGCATCATGCGCAGCGGGGGCCTTGTGGGCGTCATCCGCCCCCACGGGAACCCATTGATGCGCCCCGGCGGGAGATTTCGTCAGCTCCCATTCGTAGCCGAAGAGCATGTCGAAATAACCCGTGTCCCACTTGGTCGGGTTCGGGGTCCAGGCGCCTTCGATGCCGCTGGTGATCGCGTCGCCGCCCTTGCCCGTGGCATGGGAGCTGAGCCAGCCGAAACCCATGGCTTCGAGCTCGCCCGCCTCGGGCTCCGCCCCGACCAGCGCGGCATCGCCCGCGCCGTGGCACTTGCCGAAGGTGTGGCCGCCGGCCGTCAGCGCGACGGTTTCCTCGTCGTTCATCGCCATGCGGGCAAAGGTCTCGCGGATGTCGCGGCCCGAGGCGACGGGATCGGGCACGCCGTCCGGTCCTTCGGGATTCACGTAGATCAGGCCCATCTGCACGGCGGCCAGCGGGTTCTCAAGCACACGGTCGCCGGAATAGCGGCTGCCGGGCTTGTCCGAGGTCGCCAGCCACTCGGCCTCGGTCCCCCAGTAGATGTCCTGCTCGGGTTCCCAGATGTCCACGCGCCCGCCGCCGAAGCCGAAGGTGCGCCCGCCCATGGATTCGATGGCGCAATTCCCGGCCAGGATCATCAGGTCGGCCCAGGACAGCGCCCGGCCGTATTTCTTCTTCACCGGCCAGAGGAGGCGCCGCGCCTTGTCGAGATTGCCGTTGTCGGGCCAGGAATTGAGCGGCGCAAAGCGT
The DNA here is from genome assembly GCF_048261495.1 of Salipiger sp. Lineage (GTDB taxonomy): Bacteria > Pseudomonadota > Alphaproteobacteria > Rhodobacterales > Rhodobacteraceae > Salipiger. The sequence continues at coordinate 24,421 of NZ_JBLXFX010000011.1, read as the reverse complement.
TGCGAGCCCGAGGAGGACCCGCCCCGCCCGTCCGCCGTGCGATAGGTCCCGGCGGAATGCCAGGCCATGCGGATGAACAACGGCCCGTAATGGCCGTAATCCGCCGGCCACCACGGCTGGCTGTCGGTCATCAGCGCGTAGAGATCGGCCTTGACCGCCGCGAGGTCGAGCGCCCTGAACGCCTCGGCGTAATCGAACCCGTCCCCCATGGGATCGCCCGTGGCGGGGTTCTGGTGCAGAATCCCGAGGTTCAGCTGATCTGGCCACCAGTCGCGGTTCGACCGCGCCGAGAAGGTGGTGTGCGCGATCGGGCAGCCGCCCATCGAACCGCCATCGTTTCCGTCCATGTCTTCTCTCCCTTTTCGAAATCGTGCCGGGCGCCGTCGGGACCTGCGATCCGCGCGCGCCTCCTCCTGACTCGGGGATACTACGCGAACGCGGGCCGGGGCAAAGACCGCTCCCCGTTTTTTTTGCCTGTCACTTCTGCCATGCTACCATCACGAAATCACGATGCAGCGGCAGGAAGGCCCGGACATGACCCCTCGAACGTCCAGCGGTCGCGCACCGCGATGCGCGCCACGGTTGGTTGCGGCGCTTGCCGCCGTGCTGGTGCTTTTGCTCGCCTCCGCTCTGCCCGGGCGTGCCCCGGCACAGGACGGCGCACCGCAGGCCCCGGCCGTCACGGTCGCCACCGTGACACCCGCCGAGTTCCACCAGCGGGTGGCGATCTCCGGTTCCGTGGTCGCGCGAGAAGAGGTGCTGGTCTATTCCGAGGTCGCCGGCTACGCGGTCATCAAGATCGCCGCCGAAGTGAACGACCACATCTCGAAGGGCGACGTTCTGGCCCGCCTCAACGGCACCGTCCTGAGCCAGAAGCTGGCGCAGGCGGAATCCGCGCTCGCCCGCGCGCGCACCCAGGTCCAGAGCGCCACGACCCAGATCGCCGCCAACGAGGCGCGGCTCGACCAGGCGGATGCGACGCTCGAACGGCAGCAATCCCTGCGCGAAAGCGGCACCGTCACCCAGTCCTCCCTGGACGAGGCCGTCGCCTCCCAGGCCTCGGCACGGGCGACGCTGGATGCCTCGCGGGATGCGGTGAACACCGCCAAGGCGCAGCTGCGCGAGGCACAGGTGACGCGCGACCTTGCCGCGCTCGATCTCGAACGTGCGGTCATCAAGGCCCCGGTGAGCGGCATCGTGACCGAGCGGAACGTGAAGATCGGCGCCATCGTGTCCTCGGCGGGGGATCCGTTGTTCCGCATCCTGCGCGACGGCGAGGTCGACATAGAGGCCGACGTGATCGAAACCGACCTGCCCGGGGTCAAGCCGGGCGATCCCGCGCAGCTCGACATCGCGGGGCTGCCGGGGCTTGCCGGCACGGTGCGCCGGATCGACCCGACCATCGACCCCGCCACCCGGCTCGGCACCGTCGTGATCGAACCGGACGCCGCCGACAGCCTGCGTCCGGGCCTCTATGCCGGGGGCTGGATCACCACGGCAACGCGCACCGGCCTCGCCGTTCCCGCCTCGGCGGTGCTGAACGACGATGCGGGCGACTACGTCTTTACCGTTCAGGACGATGTCATCGCGCGCCGCGACGTGACGGTCGGACTGCTCTGGCAGGGTCAGCGCGAGGTTCTGGACGGTCTCACCGAGGGCGACGTGGTGGTCGCCCGGGCCGGGGCGTTCTTTTCCCCCGGCGACGCGATCCGCCCCATCCTCCCCGAAACCGCCCCTGCGGCGACGGAGTAGGCGCATGAACATCTCGACCTGGGCGATCCGCAACCCCGTCCCGCCCATCGCGATCTTTCTCGTGCTGCTGGTCGCGGGGCTGATCTCGTTCCAGCGGCTGCCGATCACCCAGATGCCGAATGTCGACCTGCCGATCATCCAGGTCTCGACCGCCTATGCCGGCAGCGGCCCGTCCGAGATCGTCTCCCAGATCGTCAAACCCATCGAGGACGAGCTGGTCGACGTGCAGGGCATCCGGCATGTCACCTCGGTCGCCGGGGACGGCACCGCCTCGATCACCGCGGAGTTCGAGATCGGGATCGACACCGACCGGGCGCTCAATGACGTGAAGGATGCGGTGACGCGGGCCCGGAGCGACCTGCCGGATGCGGCGACCGAACCCGTCGTGCAGCGCATCGACATCACCGGCGGCGCGATCCTGACCTATGCGGTGTCGGATATCCGCCGCTCGGTCGAGGATCTTTCCGGCTTCGTCGACGACATCGTCGCCCCCGCCCTGCAGGGGGCCGAGGGCGTCGGCTCCGTCGATCGCATCGGCGGCGCGGCGCGCGAGGTGCAGGTGGGGCTGCACCCGGACCAGCTGACCGCGCTCGGCCTCACCGCGTCCGAGGTCAACGCCCAGCTCAAGAAGGCCAATTACGATGCGGGCGGCGGTCAGGGCACGCTCGGGGGGCAGGAATTCGCGCTGCGCGCCCTCGGCTCCGCCGGCTCCATCGACGCGCTGGCCGCCACCCGCATCCGCCTTCCGGCGGGGGGGACCGTGCGGCTCGACCAGATCGCCAGCGTCCAGGACGGGGCGGCGGACCGTGAAAGCTTTGCGCTGCTCGACGGGCACCCGGTCGTGGCCTTCGGCGTGTTCCGCGCCACCGGCGGCAGCGACCTCACCGCCGCGACCAGCGCCCGCGCGGCACTGGCGACGCTGGCCGAACAGCATCCCGGCGTCCGCTTTACCGAGATCGACGACGCGACGACCTACACGCAGGGCAATTACGACACCGCGATGGACACGCTCTACGAGGGCGCGGCGCTGGCGATCATCGTGGTGCTGCTGTTCCTGCGCGACTGGCGCGCGACCGTCGTCACCTTCGTCGCCCTGCCGCTGTCGATCATCCCGACCTTCTTCGTGATGGAAATGCTGGGCTTTACCCTCAACACCATCTCGCTGCTCGCGGTCACGCTGGTGACGGGGATCCTGGTCGACGACGCAATCGTCGAGATCGAGAACATCGTCCGGCACATCCACATGGGGCGCAAACCCTACAAGGCGGCGATGGAGGCCGCGACCGAGATCGGCATGACCGTGATCGCCATCTCGCTGACCATCGTCGCGGTCTTCGCCCCGGTCGGGTTCATGGCCGGGATCGCCGGGCAGTTCTTCAAGCAGTTCGGGCTGACCGTTGCGGTCGCGGTGCTGTTTTCCCTGCTCGTCGCGCGGCTCATCACGCCGCTGTTCGCGGCGCATTTCCTCAAGAGCAAGCCCGACCACACAGAGCAACCCGACGGCTGGCTCATGCGGCACTACCTGTCCGTGCTGCGCTGGACGCTGGCGCACCGCGCCGTGACCCTTCTCATCGGGCTCGCGATCTTTGCCGCCTCGATCTTTTCCGCGACGCTTCTGCCGACGGAGTTCATCCCGCCCTCGGACAGCGGCCGCGCGACGGTGACGGTCGAACTGCCCCCCGGCGCGAGCATGGACGAAACCGAGGCCGCGAGCCGCAGGCTGACCGGCCTCCTCACCGAGGTTTCCGAGATGGAGACCGTCTTTGTCGAGGGCACCGCCGACAACACCGCGACGATCCGTGTCAATTTCGGCAAGCGCGAGGATCGCGACCGCGACGGGCCCGAAGTGATGGAGGAGATCCGTCGCCGGCTGGCCGACGTGCCCGACATCCGAATCCATGTCCTGGGCGAGGAAGGCCAGCGCGACGTCTCGATAAACCTGCTCGCCGATGACGAGGCGACCGCCCGCGAGGCGGCGCGGGCCCTCGCCTCCGGCATGGCGACGCTGCCGGAGCTGCGCGATGTTTCGGTCGATTCCTCGCTGGCCCGCCCCGAGATCCAGATCACCCCGCGCCCCGGGCTGGCGGCCGAACTCGGCGTCGATGCCACGATCATCGCGGCGACCGCGCGCATCGCCACCATCGGCGAGAGCGATGCCAACCTAGCCCGGTTCGACGCGGGGACCGAGCAGATCCCGGTCCGCGTGCGGGTCGACAAGGCTTCGCGCGACGACCTCGTGCGGCTTGCGGGCATGCGCCTGCCCGCCTCGACCGGGGCGCTGGTGCCGCTGGGGGCCGTGGCCGACGTCGCCTTCGCCTCGGGCCCGGCCTCCATCGAGCGCTACGACCGCCGCTTCCGCGTCACGGTCGGGGCGACGCTGCCGCCGGGCACCTTCCTCGGCGAGGCAACCGCCGCCATCGACGCCCTTCCGGCCGCGCAGGATCTGCCCGACGGCGCCGCGATCCAGCCCGCCGGGGATGTGGAGACGATGAACGAGATCTTCGAAAGCTTCGGCCTCGCGATGATCGCGGGGGTGATGCTGGTCTACGTGGTGCTGGTGCTGCTGTTCGGCAGCTTCGTCACGCCCATCACCATCCTGTTGTCCCTGCCCTTGGCGGTGGGGGGCGCGATATTTGCGCTTTACCTCGTGGGTGCGGGGATCGGCCTCGCCGTGGTGATCGGCTTCCTGATGCTGATGGGGATCGTCACGAAGAATGCCATCATGCTGGTGGAGTTCGCCATGCAGGCGACGACGGGCGGCATGACCCGCGCCGAGGCGATGATCGACGCCGGACACAAGCGGGCCCGCCCGATCATCATGACCACCATCGCCATGACCGCGGGCATGGTGCCCTCGGCCCTCGCGCATGGCGAGGGCGGCGAATTCCGCTCGCCCATGGCGATCGCGGTGATCGGCGGGCTGCTGCTGTCGACGCTGCTGTCGCTGCTCTTCGTGCCCTCGCTCTACAGCGTGATCGAGGCGCTGAAGGACCGACTGCGCGCCTTGCTCTCGCACGTGCTGGGGGTCGAGCGGAGCGGCCGCCCGGCAGGCAACGGGACGGCGGACTGACCGGCGCGGCGGGCGGTTTCGCCGCGCCCCGTCCCCGGCATGGTTACTTTCGCGCGGCGATGTTTCGTAGAAATGCGCCCAATTTTTGCCTCAGTTTTCTCTTAAACGCTTCATTAGTCATGAGGTGGGGGCCGAATGAGCATGCCAAGGAGCGTCCCATGCTGCGCAAGTCCGGTCTTTTCGCCATCGCCCTCGGGTGCCTCGCGGCCCCCGTGCAGGCCGAGGAACACTATGTTCTCATGGTCGGCATCGGATATTTCCCCGACTATGTCTATCCCGCCGTCGGCGACACCGTCCGCTTCGTGAACACCTCGGACGTGATCATGACGGCCACCGCCGACGATGCCAGCTGGACCACCGGCCCGGTCAATCCCGGCGAGGCCTTCCTGGTCACCGTGACCGACGGCATGAACCAGACCTTTACCAACGGCGATACGGCGATCGGCGTGATCGACTACACCAACCCGCCGCCGCTGGACCTGGAAAACAACGCCGAAACCAACCACTGACCTGTCGCCGCCGCACGGCGGCGGTGGCCCCGTCCGGGGCAAGGGCGGTCAGGAGGCGGGCGACCGGCGCAGCAGCCCGGAAAACAGCAGCAGCCCCCAGGGGGCCAGCGCCGTTTCCACCTGCGCCCAGAGCGTCCCGAAGGCCAGCGGGTCAAGCCCGGTCCCGCGCGCGAGGTCCGTCAGGCTCCGCCGCCCGTCGATCGCCGCGATGAGCGGCGCCGCGGCGCGGGGCAGGCGGATGGTCGTCGACACGGTGCCGAGCGTGACCGGCAGCGGCTTTTCCTGCGAGACCGCCCGCGCGAGCGCCGGCGCCCCCACCCCGCGCAGATGCGGCACCGCGCTGCGGTTGCGCCCCGAGGCGGGGGCGACCGGCGCCTCCTGCGCCACGGCGTAGCCGGTATGCATCCGGATCGTGCCGCGCAGCTTTTCCGCCAGACCCATCGCCTCCCGCGGCGCCATCCCCGCCGGCACCTCGGCCAGCAGCGACAGGTCGTAGAGCGCCGGGGTGGCAAAGCCGGTCAGCGCCCAGCCGGTGCGGTCCATGACCTCGCCGAGCTCGCCCACCGTGTAGGGCCGGTCCTGGCCGTGAAGCAGCAGATCGTAGAAGCCCGCATCGCTCTGGCGGTGATCGCCGAGGTTGAGATTGGCGCGGAACGGGTGCCCCTCGGGCAGTGCCGAGACGATGTCGCGGGCGCGCGCCAGTCGCTCCGTCGCCGGGAGACCCTCGAACAGCGCGGCAAAGGCCTCCTGAAGCGGATAGACGCCGGACCTGCCGTAGGGCGCATAGACCATGAAGCCCATCCCGCCCCCGGGGGCGAGCGCCGCGCGCAGGGCGGCAAAGCCGGCCTCGGGCTCCGGCAGGTGGTGCAGCACACCGCAGCAGTCGATGTAGTCGAACGGACCGTGCTCGGGCGCGTCGAGCAGGCTGGCGGTGTGAAAGCGGATGGTGTCGAGCCCGCGCACCTTTGCCCGCGCCTCGGCGATGCGGCGCGAGGCGGTGGAAAGGTCGAGATAGGTGATCTCGCAGGGGCGTTTCGCCTGCGCCATCAGCGTGGCAAGCTGGATCAGCCCATCGCCGGTGCCGCCGCCGGCGACCAGAACCCGCAGCGTCCGCGACCAGTCGCGCTGTCCCTGCCAGAGGAAATGGTCCATCTCGACCGGGTGCGACGGAGAGCCGGTGATGAGCCGCCGGCGTTCGTCTTCGGGGTCACGTTCGGGATAGGGATAGGTTTCGTACTGTTCCTTGACCGTGACCATGCGCCTGCCCCCGTTGCGACCGGGCCGGACCCTCGCACGGGCGGGCGCGGAGGGAAAGCCTCAGCGGCGTTTTCGGGCCAGTTCGAGCCGCGCCTCGGCGAGGGACATGTCCCTGATGATGCGGCTGCGCTCGGCGCGGTCCGCGGTGTCGCGCAGCTCGTCGCGCAGGCGCGCCAGTTCCCGGCTGAGCGAGACGGCCTCGGGCACCGCGCCGTTGTCCTTCAGGATGCGGTTGAGCACCGCGTTCTGCGGATCGTCGCAGTCCGGAAGCGGCTTGCCCGCGCCGGGCAGATTGTCGAAGGCGCCGTCGCGTTCGGCGGCGGCGATCCGGGCGTTGATGAGGTCGATCAGGGGATGATCCAAGCCGGTCAGCCCTCCAGCGCCAGTTCGACGTCGCGGCGGTGCAGCGCCTCGGGCGACCAGGTGTCGCTGCGCCGGTAGAATTCCGGGAAGACCTTGGCCCCCGGCGGGAAGGCGACCCAGGGCAGCGCGGACCCGGTGAAGATATGCACATCCGGCACGATGTTCCGGGCACCGTCGAGCGTCCCCGCCCGCACGAAGGCGAAGCGCCGTCCGGCGCCGGAATAATGCGACCAGAGCGCGACGTGACAGTCGGGACAGCGCAGCACGACCTGCCCCTTGCCGGACGCGGAGGGCAGCAGCGTTTCCGCGGGACTGGCGCCGGTCGTCACGATGCGGCGGGTTTCGATCATCGCGTTCAGCACGAAGGCGGAGCCGGTTTCGCGCTGGCACCATGTGCAATGGCAGCAATGCACGACAAGGGGGGTGTCGGTCAGCCGGAACGAGATCAGGCCGCAGCTGCATCGGCCGGAAAGGGGGGAGTCATCGCGCATTGTGGCACCCTGTTGCAATGGGCCGGGCCCTGCACGGGCCGCGGTGGCCGGCCGTAGCGGGGGCTCTGCCCCCGTCCCTTGCGGGACTCCCCCGGGATATTTCCGGCCAGAAGATGCCGGGGGTCGATGGCGGGCGCACCGGGTTGGGCGCGCCCGCCGGAAGTCGGTTACTTCACCGTGATGCGGCCGTCGGTATAGGGCGTGTAGGGCGCATTGGCGGCGATGAACTCGGCGGTCACGTCGGCGAGATCGGGGCCGAAGTCATAGGCGTTTTCCGCCGTGATGAACATCTTGTAGCCGTCGCCGCCGTTGCGGACGTAGTTGTTGGAGACCACGCCGTAGGTCTTTTCGGGATCGACCGGCGCGCCCGCGATCATCACGTCGGAAATGCGGCTGCCGGCCTCGGCCGAGGGATCGACGGTGAAGGACATGCCCGAGACCTGCGGGAAGCGGCCGCCGCCCTCCTCGATCTGGCTGACGCCGTTTTCCAGCGCCTCGACCAGGGTGGCACCCTTGACCTGGAAGGTGGAGAGCGTGTTCTGGAACGGCAGGACCGTCAGCACCTCGCCCATGGTCACGGGGCCTGCGTCGATCGAGGCGCGCAGCCCGCCGCCGTTGGCGATGGCCACGTCGATGCCCTGATCCTTGACCCGGTCGAGCATGGCATCGGCCACGAGGTTGCCCATCGGGCATTCCGTCGCGCGGCAGACGTCGCGCGAGCCTTCGATCATCCCGGCGGCCTCGGCGACGACCTTGTTGCGGATCTCGTCCAGCGGTGCGGCGGCTTCGGCGATGCGGGCCTTGGTGGCCTCGTCCTCGGTCACGGCGGCATCCATCACGAGCGGCGCGCCCTTGGCTTCGGTGACCTTGCCGTCGTCGTCGAAGGTCACGTTCAGCTCGCCCAGGAACTTGCCGTAGGCATAGGCCGAGACGATCGCGGTGTCGCCCACCATGGTCGGATAGGGGCCCTCGGCGCCGTCCATCTCGCCCAGCAGGGTGTTGGAGTGGCCGCCCACGATCACGTCGACGCCGGTGGTGTTCTCGGCCACGCGGATGTCGGTCTTGTAGCCGGAATGGGACAGGACGATGATCTTGTTCACGCCCTCTTCGGTCAGCTTGTCGACCTCGCCCTGCACGGCATCGACCGGATCGGTGAAGATCACGTTGGGCCCCGGCGAGGCAAGTTCGTCCGTATCCTGCGGGGTGAGGCCGATCAGGCCGATCTTTTCGCCGTTCTTCTCGATGATGGTCGATTTCATGATCGCGCCGGAGAGCAGCTTTTCGCCCGAGAGGTCGGCGTTCGACATCAGCACCGGGAAATCCACCGAATCGACGAACCCGCGCAGAACTTCGGGGCCGTCGTCGAATTCGTGGTTGCCCACGGTCATCGCGTCGTAGCCCATCTTGTTCATCATCTCTGCGGCGAGCTTGCCCTTGTAGTAGGTGTAGAACAGCGTGCCCTGGAACTGGTCGCCGCCGTCGACGAGCAGGTAGTTGTCGCTGCGCGCCTTGGCATCGGTCAGTGCCGTCACCAGGCGGGCGGAGCCGCCGAAGCAGTCGCCCGCATCGTTGTCTTCGGCCGAGCAGGTCGAATCGTACTTGCTGATCGGCTCGAAGCGGGAATGGAAATCGTTGGTGTGCAGCACGGTCAGCGCATAATCCGCGCTTGCCGCACCGGCCGAGAGCGCCAGCACGGCGGCACTCGTCATCAGGCGAAGGGTCATGGGAATCCTCTCCGTTGGAGTTGTTATGGAGGGATGTTGCAACGCAGCAGGGGCGCTGTCAAAGCCGCACCGCCCCCTTCCGCCGCGTCATCCGGTGCCGGGCGCCGTCCAGCCCCCCACGAGCACCCGCGCAAGACGCCCCGGGTCGGTGTCGAGGTCGTCCGTCAGCAGGCAGTACCATGCCAGCGCGATGAGGGCGGAGGTCATCTCGGCCAGCGGCGCGCCGGGGGCCAGTTCGCCGCGCGCCGCCGCCCGCTCGAACATCGGGCGCAGCGCCCCGGCGCGGGCCGCGCGATAGGTGGCCAACGCCTCGGCCACGTCGGCATCGCCCTGCGCCGCCGCAAGGATGTGACGGAAGACCTGCCCCTCCGGGCGGGACCAATGAGCAAGGAGCGTCCGCAGGAAGGCCGTCACGTCGCCTTCGAGCGTGCCGGTATCCGCATGCGGATCGGCGCGCTTCTGCCGTTGGTAGACCGCCAGCAGCAGCGCCCCGCGCGACGGCCACCAGCGGTAGAGCGTCGCCTTGCCGGCACGGGCCTTGCGGGCCACGGCCTCCATCGACAACCCGGCGATGCCCGCCTCTGCCAGAAGCTCTGTCGCGGCGTCGAGGATCGCCGCCTCGGACTGCGGATTTCGTTTCGGGCCGATGGAGACTCTCTTGTCGCTCATGTTCGCCGCCCCTTTCGCGTTTTCTCCGCAATAGCCCTTTACATCGGGGATTGCCATAAAATATATACGGAACGTATCGTTTCGTTAAGGACATCAGCATGTCGACCCCTCCCCGTCCGCCCCGGCGCCATCACCTCGCCTTCTTCGTCTTCCTCTGCGTCTATCCGCTTGTCACGGCGCTGATCTATGCCCTCGGGCCGCTCACGACCGGGTGGCAGGTCTGGCAGCGCAACCTCGTGATGGTGCCGATCATCGTCGTTGCGATGATCTGGATCATAATCCCGCGCATCCACCGCCACTGTCATCGGTGGCTCTGACAACGCGCCGGGGATTGACCGAAGGGGAAATCCCCGGCAATTGAAACCCATGTTGATTTACAAGATCCTCCGCGCCGACGAATGGGCGGCGCTACAGTCCGAGGGGGAAACCCCCGGCGCGCCGGTGGACGTGGCCGACGGCTACGTGCATTTCTCCACCGCCGAGCAGGTGCGCGAGACGGCGGCCAAGCATTTCGCGACCGAGCGCGACCTCTTCGTGCTCGCGCTCGACCCGGATGCCCTGGGCGAGACGCTGAAGTGGGAGCCGTCGCGCGGCGGGGCGCTGTTCCCGCATCTCTACGGACCTCTGAAGCTGGCGGACGTACGCTGGTCGCGCCCGCTGCCGGTGGGCATGGGCGGGCACGTGTTCCCGGACGACATGGCATGACCACCCTGATCGAACGCGCGGGGCTCGGCCTTCTGCACCGGATGGACCCGGAGGCGGCGCACGGCCTCGCGCTGCGCGCGCTGGCCCTCGGGTTCGCGGCGGCGCCGGGCAGGATCACCTCCGACCGGCTGGCCTGCACGCTCGCCGGGATGGAGCTTTCCAATCCGCTGGGGCTCGCGGCCGGGTTCGACAAGAACGCCGAGGCCCTGGGCGGGCTGTCCCGCGCCGGCTTCGGCTTTGTCGAGGTCGGGGCCGCCACGCCGCGCCCGCAGCCGGGCAACCCCCGTCCCAGGCTGTTCCGCCTGTCCGAGGATCACGCGGTCATCAACCGCTTCGGCTTCAACAACGACGGCATGGAGGCCGTCGCCGGCCGCCTCGCCCGCCGTCCGAAGGACATGATCCTCGGGCTGAACCTCGGGGCGAACAAGGACAGCGAGGATCGCGCGCAGGATTTCGCCACGGTTCTGGCGCGCTGCGGCGACCGCCTCGATTTCGCGACGGTCAACGTGAGTTCGCCCAACACGGAACGTCTGCGCGACCTGCAGGGCAAGGACGCGCTGGCGGCGCTGCTCGACGGGGTGATGGCCGCCCGCGATGCCCTGCCCCGGCCCATCCCCGTGTTCCTCAAGATCGCCCCGGACCTCGATGCCGAGGGGTTGAAGGATGTGGCCGAGGTCGCCCGGACCTCCGGGATTTCGGGGATCATCGCGACCAACACGACGCTGTCGCGCGACGGATTGCGCTCGGCCCATGCCTCGGAAACCGGCGGGCTGTCCGGGGCGCCGCTGTTCGACCGTTCCACCCGGGTGCTGGCGCGCCTCTCGATCCTGACCGGCGGCACGCTGCCGCTGATCGGCGTGGGCGGGGTCGGCACCGCCGAACAGGCCTACCACAAGATCCGCGCCGGGGCCTCGGCCGTCCAGCTCTATTCGGCGCTGGTCTACGGCGGCCTGTCCCTGGTTCAGGACATCCTCGAAGGGCTGGACCTGCTGCTGGCCCGCGACGGGTTCTCCAACGTCGCAGAGGCGGTCGGCACCGGGCGCGAGGACTGGACATGATCCTCTGGCACAATCCCCGCTGCTCCAAGTCGCGCGAGGCGCTTGCCCTGCTCGAGGCGCGGGGGGTGTCGCCGCAGATCCGCCGCTATCTCGACGATGCCCCGAGCCTCGATGAACTGAAGGCCGCGCAGGCCGCGCTCGGGCTGCCCGCCATCGCGATGATGCGGACGACCGAGGCGGCCTTTCGCGACCGCGGCCTGACCCGCGACACCGCCGAGGAGGCGCTGCTGCGCGCCATGGCGGAAGAGCCGAAACTCATCGAGCGTCCGGTGGCCCTTTCCGGGACGCGCGCGGTGATCGGCCGCCCTCCCGAGCGGGTGCTCGACCTGCTGTCCGGCACCGGGGATGACTGACGCCCCCGGCCCGCGCCTGCGCCGCACCGTCTGAGCCGGATGGCAGCGCGCAACGCCAATATCGACGCCATGCGCCTTGTCGCGGCGCTCGGGGTGATCGCCCTGCACAGCGGCACCTATCCGGAACTGCCCGGCGATCTGGGCGGCATCCTGACCGGCCTGTTCCGCTGGTGCGTGCCGTTCTTCTACGTGGTGACGGGGTATTACCTTACGCCGGAGGGCGCGCGCTTCCCCACCGTGACGCTGACGCGCCTGCTGCGCCCGGCCAGCGTCTTCGCTGTCGCATGGCTGCTCTACCTGCCGCTGCTGATCGCCCGCTCCGGGGTTGCGGCGCTCGGCCCGCGCACGCTGATCGAGGGCACGCATTTCCACCTGTGGTATCTGTCCGGGCTGGTGGTGTCGCTGCTGGTGCTGGAAGGGCTGCGCGGCCTCGGCTCCCGGCGGCTGGCGATCGGCGTGGCGGCTCTGATCGTCGTCGCCTGTTTCGCCGCCAGCCTGAACTATACCCTGACCGCGACCGGCTACGATCTCATCGTGCTGACGCGGGAATTCATCGGCGTGCCCTGCATCCTCGCCGGAGCGGCCTACCGCCGGTTCGCCGCCCGTCCCGCCGCGCGTCACCGCGCGATCCTTCGGGCGGGGCTGCTGCTGCTGGTGGTCGAGATCGTCGCGCTGAACCTCTTCGGCAAGAGCTACCGCGACATGCAATGGGGGCTGAGCACGCCGGTCATCGCGCTCGGCCTGTTCGGCACCGCCCTGACCGCAAAACGCACTGCGCCGGAATGGATGGCCCGCCTCGGGCGCGAGGAATCGCTCGGCATCTACGTCTGGCACCCCGCCTTCATGATCCCGGCCGCCGCCCTGCTGGGCGGTGCCTGGATCCATCCGCCGGGCACGCTGGAGAGCCTGCCGCTCTGGGCGCTGACCGCGGTGCTGACGCTGCTGGGACTGCGCCTGCTCGGCCGCGCGCCGCGGCTGAGGGCGCTGGCCGATGGCGACCTGCGCGCCCTGTCCCGCGAGAGCGAGCCAGACGGCGACGGGACCGGCTCGTCCGGTCAGTCGTAGGTCCGGGTGTCCTCGATCACCAGCCCGTCGCGCGGCAACCCGCCCGGCGCGACCAGTTCCACGATGCCCTTGAGCTTCAGCACCTCCGCCACGCTCTTTTCATAAGCCGAAGCATCCCCGCCCGCGGTTTCGATGCGCACGGTCATCACGTCCATCTCGCCGTCACGGCTGGCCACGACCCGGGCGCGGCCGATCTCGGAATGACGGGCGACGAGGGCGGCCACCTGCTCGGGGCGCACGAACATGCCCTTGATCTTGGTGGTCTGATCGGCGCGGCCCATCCACCCCTTGATGCGCAGGTTCGTCCGCCCGCAGGGGCTTTCGCCCGGCAGCACCGCCGAAAGGTCGCCGGTCGCGAAGCGGATCAGCGGGTAATCGGGGTTGAAGGTGGTGACGACCACTTCGCCGACCTCGCCCTCGGGCACCGGATCGCCGGTGCCGGGGGTCACGATCTCGACGATGATCTGCTCGTCGACGATCATCCCCTCCATCGCCGCGCTTTCATAGGCGATCAGGCCCAGGTCCGCCGTCGCATAACACTGGCGGCAGGTGATGCCGCGATCCGCGTATCCCTGCCGAAGGCTGGGGAACAGCGCACCGCCCGAGACCGCGGCCCGGGTGATGGCCAGTTCCAGCCCCATCTCGTCGGCCTTCTCGAGGATCAGCCGCAGGTAGTCCGGCGTCCCCGCGTAGGCGGTGACACCGACGTCATGAGCAGCGCGGGCCTGAAGCTCTGTCTGACCGGTTCCGGCGGGCAGGACCGCCGCCCCGACCGCCCGCGCGCCGTTCTCGAAGATCATCCCGGCGGGGGTGAGGTGGTAGCCGAAGCAGTTCTGCACGATATCGCCCTGCCCGATGTCGCAGGCATGCAGGAAGCGCCCCAGCCGCCACCAGTCCTCGGCCCCGCCGCCCGGCTCGTAGATCGGGCCCGGCGACTGGAACACATGGGCAAAGCCGCTGGCCGGCCGCACCGTGTAGCCGCCGAAAGGCGGATGCGCGGCCTGCCCCTTGCCGAGGTCGCTCTTGCGCAGGACCGGCAGGCGCGCCAGCACCGACGGGTCGATGACCGCCGCCGCCTCGACCCCGTTCAGCGTTTCGGCATAGCCGGGCAGCGCCTGCGCCCGGGCGATCTGCCGGGGCAGCGCCTCGGCCAGCGCGGCGGCGCGCGCCTCGGCGCTGCGGGTTTCGAGATCGTCGAAATAGGTGCTCATCCCAACCTCCTCAGGAATGCCCTGCCGTCGCTCTCTGTCCGGGCGGCGGGGCCAGCGGATATTCCGCCAGTGTCTCGTAGATCGCGCCGTCCGGCGTCAGGTGCGACGCGACGAGGCGCAGCGCCGTGGCCTCTGCCGGCGACGTGACGAAGCCTGCGAGCCCGCGCAGCGCCCGATCGAGCCGCATCGCGTCGTCCGTCTTCAAGCCGCCCCCGAAGCGCACCAGCGTCACATGCGGACGGAACCGCTCGCGCGGAAGGGTGACCCCCGCCGCCCGCACCGCGCCGGCGACCGCATCGCGCAGCGCCCGGAGCGCAGCGGTCCGCGCGAGGTCCGCAGCCAGCAGCTTCGGCACCCGCCCGCCGATCACGCTCAGCCCCCGCACCGCGAGCGCGGCGGCGGCAAAGCGGCGCATCTCCAGCGCCATGTGCAGCTCTTCCAGCGTCGCGCGGTCCTGATTGCCGAGAAAGGCCATCGTCACGTGCAGGTTCTCCTCCGGCACCTCGCGCCCGACCGGAATCGCCTCCTGAAGGTGAAGCAGCGGCCCGATCATCTCCTCCGGCAGAGGCAGGGCGAGAAAGCAGCGCATGGCGCCATTCCCGGCGGATCACGCCAGCCACCGCTTGCGGCGGCGGTAGCTGCGCACGTCGCGAAAGCTCTTGCGGCCGTCGTCCGAGACGCCGAGGTAGAATTCCTTGACGTCCGGGTTCTCGCGCAGGTCGGCGGCGGGACCGTCCATCACCACGCGGCCGTTCTCGAGGATGTAGCCGTAATGCGCATAGCGCAGCGCCACGTTGGTGTTCTGTTCCGCCAGCAGGAAGGACACGCCCTCGCCCTCGTTGACGGCTTTCACGATCTCGAAGATCTGCTCCACCAGCTGCGGCGCGAGACCCATCGACGGCTCGTCCAGCAGCACCGTCTCGGGCCGCGACATCAGCGCCCGGCCGATGGCGCACATCTGCTGTTCCCCGCCCGAGGTATAGCCCGCCTGGGATTTCCGCCGCTCCCTCAGCCGGGGAAAATAGTCGTAGACCATTTCGAGGTCCCGCGCCACCGCGGCCTTGCCGTCCCGACGGGTGAAGGCACCGGTCAGCAGGTTTTCCTCGATGGTGAGATGGGCGAAGCAGTGGCGCCCCTCCATCACCTGGATCACGCCGCGCTTCACCAGCGCCGCCGGGTCCAGATCCTGCACCCGCTCGCCCTTGTAGAGGATCGAGCCCTTGGTGACCTCGCCCCGTTCCGAATGCAGCAGGTTCGAGATCGCCTTGAGCGTCGTGGTCTTGCCGGCGCCGTTCCCCCCGAGCAGGGCGGTGATGCCGCCCTTCGGCACCGAAAGGGACACCCCCTTCAGCACGAGGATCACGTGGTTGTAGATCACCTCGATGTTGTTGACCTCGAGAAGCGTCGTGTCGGTGGGGGCCGCGTCCAGCATCGCATCGTCTTCCTGTTCGAAATAGGCAGGTTCCGGCGGCGGCGACATGCGCGCCGCCGCCGGAAGGTGTCAGATCACATCTGGCACTCGTCGTTTTCCGGCCAGGGCGCGTTCGCCGTGGCGTATTCCTTCGCGCTCGCCTCTTCGAGCGGCGAGATGGCGGCGGTCTCGGGCATGATGAGGTCCGACGCCTTCACGAACTTCTCGCCGTCCCATTCGAGGATCCAGCCGCCGGAATGCCCGGTGTGGTTGGCGCAGGTGGTCTTGAACGGCGGCACCATGCCGGTCATTCCCAGCTCTTCCAGCCGCGCCTCGCTGATGTCGAGGTTCTCGAGCCCCCAGCGCAGATCCTCCGGCCCGATCTCGGCCTTGCCGGTGTGCTCCTGCGCGGCACGGATGCCTTCGCCCAGAATCATCGAGATCACCAGCCCGCGCTGGTAGAAGACGCCCTCCATTTCCTCCGGGTTGGACTGGGTCAGCCCCTCGTCGACGACGTATTTCTTCACGTCCGCCATGATCGGCGCATCGGGGTTGGGGAAGGACCAGCTGACGGACTTGTAGCCCTTGCCGCCCTCGCCCACGATCTTGAGATCGGCATCATGTCCGGACCACCAGACGCCCAGCATGTTCTCCATCGGGAACTTGGTCTTGACCGCCTCGGTGATCGCCCCGGCGTTCATCGCGCCCCAGCCCCACATGATGACGTAATCCGGGCGCTCGCGGCGGATCTGCAGCCATTGCGCCGACTGGTTCTGCATCTCCTTGAGACCGACCGGAATCGGCACCAGATCGAACCCCTGCTCTTTCGCCTTGGCTTCGAGGAAGGGCAGCGGCTCCTTGCCGAAGGGGTGGTCGAGGTGCAGGAAGGCGATCTTCTTGCCGTTCAGATCTCCCATGCCCTGCAGGTATTGCAGGATGATCGACGCCCCGTCCCAGTAGCTGAGCGGCGTGTTGAAGGCCCATTTGAACACCTTGCCGTCGGCCATCGGCGAAAAGCCGTAGCCCGGCGCCAGGATCGGGATCGCATCGACGTTGGTCTTCGGCAGGACCTGAAGCGTGATGCCGGTGGACCAGGGCTGCGTCACGATGGCCTGCGCCTTGGTCTTCTCGTAGCACTCCACGCCCTTCTCGGTGGAATAGCCGGTCTCGCATTCGGCAAAGTCGATCTTGACCCCGCCGATGCCGCCGTCGCGGGCGTTGAGCATCGTCATGTAATCCGCCTGCCCGTTCATCAGCGGAATCCCGGTCGCCGCGAAGGGTCCGGTGCGATAGGCGAGGTTCGGGGCATAAAGCCCCTCGGCCAGCGCGGTGGACCCCATGAGCGCCCCCAGCGCCGCCGCCGCGGCCAGTGTCTTGAAGCCTTTCATCGTTGGTTCTCCTCCCTTTGATGGTTTTTTGCTTCGCTGCGTCTCCGGCCGCCCGTCAGTGCGGGAAGGGCCAGATGATGAGTTTCTCCCGGATCAGCGCCCAGAGACGGGCAAGGCCGTGCGGCTCGATGATCAGGAAGAAGATGATGAGACTGCCGACGATCATGATGTTGAGATGCTCGACCAGGGCCGAGCTGACCGGGATGCCCAGGGCCTCGGGCACGGTGCCCAGCACCACCGGCAGTCCGACGATCAGGATCGCACCCAGATAATTGCCGAGGATCGACCCCAGCCCGCCGATGATCGCGATGAACAGGATGCGGAACGACAGCGGAATGTCGAAGAGGTTCGGCTCCGCCGCTCCGCGCCACATGAAGACGAACAGCGCCCCCGCCACCCCCACCACGTAGGAGGACACGGCAAAGGCGGTGAGCTTGGAACGCATCAGGTTGATGCCGATCAGCTCGGCGGCGATGTCCATGTCCCGCGTCGCCTTCCAGGTCCGCCCCAGATTGCCGCGCGTGAGGTTGATGCAAAGAACGGTCATCAGCGTCACCACCACCAGCACGACGTAGTACTGCGTGATCGACGAGGCCTGCGGCCCGGCGATGTAGACCCCGAACATCTCGAGGTTGGGCACCTGGATCGCGCCGGAGCTGTTGTAGTTGTAGAGCCAGCCCCATTTCTCGAAGAGCCAGACCAGGAAGAACTGCGCGGCCAGCGTGGCGATGGCAAGGTAGAAGCCCTTGATCCGCAGGGACGGAATGCCGAACAACACCCCGACCCCGGCGCTGAACACCCCCGACAGCAGGATCGCCACGATCGGGTTCATCCAAGGGAATAGCGTCACCAGCTTGTAGCAGGCATAGGCCCCGACCCCCATGAAGGCGGCGGTGCCCAGCGAAAGCTGCCCAGCGAATCCGGTGAGGATGTTGAGCCCGAGCGCCGCCAGCGCATAGATCAGCACCGGGATCAGCAGGGTCTGAAAGGCGAACTCGCTCGCCAGAAGCGGCAGCACCAGCCAGGCGAACACCAGGATGAGCCCCAGCAGCACCGCGTCCTGGCGCACGGGAAACAGCGCCTGATCGGCCTGGTAGGTGGTCTTGAACTGTCCTGCGGTGCGGTAGAGCATGCTGTCTCGTCCTTTATCCCTTGTCCGCGCCGGTCAGGCGGGGTGACCCGTCCCGCGGACGGGCAATTCGATGGGCCGTCCCCGAAAGGACAGCCGGTACATGGCGACAAGCGCCGGAAGCGGCACCGGCGTCACGAACAACCGGATCCCGATGCCCGAGGGCTGGTGCCCGTGGCCGCAGGGACCGAACCCGGCAGGCACACGGGGCCCGAAGAGCGACCCCGACGCGGCCGGCCACACCCTTGCACCGATCACGAACGGCACCGCGGCCGCCGCCATGACGAGGCTGGCAACCGCGCCCGCAAGCAACCATCCGTCTCCTCCGGGGCCCTTGCCCACCTCGTCCCGGCGCACTGTCAACTCCCTCTCCCGCACGGTTCAGATCGCGCCTTCGTTCCGGCGCAGGTCCTCGTCCGGACAGACCCGCGTCGGCGCGGGGGCATGGCCCGTCGCCCGGGACTGCCCCACCAGCCAGACCCACGTCCGAAGGCCAAGCCCCGCCCCCACCGCGGCCAGCAGCGCCGCAACGTCCATGCTGCCGCCGTCCCCGCCGCTCAGCACCAGGTAACCGAAGGCCCAGAACCCGGACCAGGCCACGACGTTCAGCACCACCACCAGTTTCGCCATCTCGTCCTCCCCGACCGCCCGGAGGCGGCATCCGCCGCGCGCACCCGTGTTTCTTCTGGCCCGAAATATCCCCGCCGGAGGCTCCGGCGCGTCCGACGGCACCCCCGCCGGGCCGGGGGTGCCGCGGCGTCACACTCTCTCGATGATGCGCTCTCCGAACAGCCCCTGCGGCCGGAACAGCAGCACGATCAGCGCCAGCACGAAGGCGAACCAGGTCTCGGTGTTGCCGCCCAGCAGCGGCTGGCCCCAGTAGATCTCGAACAGCTTCTCCAGCATGCCGATCATCAGTCCGCCGATGATCGCCCCGGTGATGCTCTCGAGCCCGCCCAGCATCAGCACCGGCAGCGCCTTGTAGGCAATGACCTCCAGCGCAAAGCTCACCCCGGCCCGCGCCCCCCAGGCGATGCCGGTGACCAGCGCGATGATGCCGGCGATGAACCAGACCAGCACCCAGATCGTCTGAAGCGAGATGCCCACCGACAGCGCCGCCTGATGGTCGTCGCCCAGGGCCCGGATCGCCCGGCCCATCTGCGTGTAGTTGAGAAACGCCAGCAGCCCGATCACCAGGACCGTCGCCACGATCACCACCGTGATGTCGAGATGCTGAAGGATCAACAGCCCGCCCCAGGGCTCCAGCACCGTGTCCCCGGTGGGAATGCCGAGCTCTTCCGAGATCATCACCTTGTTCTCGCCGCCGAAGATGATCTCGCCCAGCCCGATCAGGAACAGCGTGATGCCGATGGTCGCCATGAACAGGATGATGTCGGGCTGCCCGACCAGCGGGCGCAGCACGACCCGCTCGATCGCCAGCGCCAGGACGAACATGACGACCAGCGTCAGCCCGACGCTGATCCAGGCCGGCACCCCCATCGCATGCAGCCCCACCAGCGTCAGCGCGGCAAAGACCACCATGATGCCCTGCGCGAAGTTGAAGATCCGGCTGGAGCGGAAGATCAGCACGAACCCCAGCGCGATCAGCGCGTAGAGGATGCCCGAAACCAGCCCCTCCCAAAGCACCTGGAGCAGGAAGTCCGGCGCCCCGATCATGTCGGCAAAGGGCTTCACGAAGATGTCGTTCAGCACGACGCGACTCCTTTCATATATCCGCCCCGGACGTGGTCCGGGGTCCGGCGTTGCGGCCGGCCAGGCTCCGGCATTTGCGCCGCCCCGGCCGGCGCGGCACGGCGCGACACGCCCCCGTCAGGCCCGGAAGGGACAGGCCGTCTCAATGCGCCACCCCCAGATAAGCGTCGATCACGTCCTGGTTGCTGCGCACCTCGTCGGGCGCGCCGTCGCCGATCTTCTTGCCGTAATCCATCACCACCACCCGGTCGGAAAGGTCCATGACCACCCCCATGTCGTGCTCGATCAGGCAGATCGTGGTGCCGAACTCGTCGTTCACATCGAGGATGAAGCGGCTCATGTCTTCCTTCTCCTCCACGTTCATCCCCGCCATCGGCTCGTCGAGAAGCAGCACGGACGGCTCCGCCGCCAGCGCCCGCGCCAGCTCCACCCGCTTCTTCAGCCCGTAGGGCAGCCGCCCCACCGGCGTCTTGCGGATCGCCTGGATCTCGAGAAAGTCGATGACCCGCTCCACCTTCTCGCGGTTGGCGATCTCCTCGTCCCGCGCCCGGCCCCACCAGAGCGCCTGCGCCCCGATCCCGGCCGACATATGCGTCAGCCGCCCGGTCATGACGTTGTCGAGCACCGTCATCCCCTCGAACAGCGCGATGTTCTGGAAGGTCCGCGCCACGCCCATCCGGGCCACTTCCCAGGGCTTCATGGCGGGGCGCTTGCTGCCCTTGTACCAGAGCTCCCCCTCGGAGGGTGTGTAGAAGCCCGAAATGATGTTCAGCATCGAGGATTTCCCCGCGCCGTTCGGCCCGATGATCGCGCGGATCTCGCCCTCGCGGATGTCGAAGGAGATGTCCTTGATCGCCACCACCCCGCCGAACCTCAGCGTGATGTTGCGCAGCTCCATCAGCACTCCGCCGATCTGCCGCCCGTCCGCGGTGACGTAACCTTCGCTGTCTTTCATCGGATCTTCTTCTTGTTCCAAATACGCATCTCCGCCCCCTCCGTGCGACCGGCGCATATCCGGGGGCGCCCTGCGGGACGGCGGGCGGGGCGATGGCGAAGCCGAGCGCCGGACACCGGCCCGCTCATTCCGCCGCCATCGCGCGCGGCGCCTGCGGCACCACCGCGGCATCCATCAGCGTCAGCGTCGCCTTGATCCTGCCCTTGCGGCCGTCCTCGTAGGTCACTTCGGTTTCGGTGTAGACGCTCTCCGACCCGTCGTACAAAGCCGTCACCAGGTCCCCGAATTTCTCCGCGATGATCTTGCGCCGCACCTTCCGAGTCCGCGTCAGCTCGCCGTCATCCGCATCCAGCTCCTTGTGCAGCACGAGGAAGCGGTGGATCTGGCAGCCCGACAGCATCGGGTCCTGCGCGACCGAGGCATTCACCTCCTCCACATGGTTCCGGATCGTCTCCAGCACCTGCGGATGCCCCGCCAGTTCCTGGTAGGAGGCATAGGCGATGTTGTTGCGCTCCGCCCAGTTGCCCACGGCGGTGAGGTCGATGTTGATGAAGGCGGTGCACCGGTCCCTGCCCGCGCCGAAGACCACGGCTTCGAGGATGTTGGGATAGAACTTCAGCTTGTTCTCGACGTATTTCGGCGCGAACAGCGCCCCGTCCGACATCTTCCCCACGTCCTTCGCCCGGTCGATGATCCGCAGGTGGCCGGTGTCCTCCTCGATGAAGCCGGCGTCGCCCGTGGCAACCCAGCCCTCCGCATCCTTGGTATCGGCCGTGCTCTCGTCGTTCTTGTAGTAGCGCACGAAGACGCCGGGCGAGCGGTAGAACACCTCGCCGCTTTCGGCGATGCGGATCTCCACCCCCGGCGACGGCACCCCCACCGTGTCCGGCCGCACCTCGTTGTCCGGCTGCTGCGTGATGAAGACCGACGCCTCGGTCTGCCCGTAGAGCTGCTTCAGATTGATCCCCAGCGCCCGGTAGAAATCGAAGATCTCGGGCCCGATCGCCTCGCCCGCGGTATATCCGACGCGGACCCGCGAAAATCCCAGCGTGTTCTTCAACGGTCCGTAGACCAGCATCTCCCCCGCCGCGTAGCGCAGCCGGTCCACCAGCCCCACGGGCTTTCCGTCGAGGATCTTCGGACCGACGCGCCGGGCGACCTCCATGAAATGCCGGAACATCCGGCGCTTCGGCGCGCTCGCGTCCTCCATTCGGATCATGATCTGGGTCAGCTGCGTCTCGAACACCCGGGGCGGTGCAAAATAGTAGGACGGCGCGATCTCGCGCAGGTCCGTCATCATGGTCTCGGCGCTCTCGGGGCAGTTCACGCAGAAGCCGGTCCAGTAGGCCTGCCCGATGGAAAAGATGAAATCCCCGACCCAGGCCATCGGCAGGTAGGCCAGAACCTCCTCGCCGGGTCCGAGCTTGTCGAACCCGGAGGAATTCCTTGCCGTCTCGATGATGTTGCGGTTGGACAGCACCACGCCCTTGGGTTTGCCCGTCGTGCCCGAGGTATAGAGCATGACGCAGGTATCGTCATATCCCAGCGCCCCGCTCCGCGCGGTCAGTTCTCCGAGGAGCGTGTCGCGGGCGGCGCGGCCCTTCTCCTGGACGGCGGCAAAATCGTGCAGGCGGCGGTGATCGTATTTCCGCATGCCGCGCGGATCGACATAGATCATGTGTTCGAACTGCTGCAGGCCGGCCTGCACCTCGATCACCTTGTCGACCTGCTCCTGATCCGCCGCGATGACGAAACGCGCGCCGCAATGCTGCAGGACGTATTCCATCTCCTCCGCGACCGCATCCTGGTAGAGCGGCACCGGCACCGCCCCGACCATCTGCGCCGCGACCATGGACCAGTAGAGCGTCGGCCGGTTGCGCCCGATCACCGCCACGTGATCCCCCGGCGCCACGCCGAGGTCCAGCAACCCCAGCGCAAAGGCCTCGATCTCCCGTTCGGCCTCGGCCCAGGTCCAGCTCTGCCAGATCCCGTATTCCTTCTCGCGGTAGGCCATCCGCGCCCCGTAACGGGTCGCGTTGCGTCGCAACAGAGCCGGAATCGAGCGCAGACCTTCCGCGCCCTCGGACATGTAAGCCAATGCTGTTCCTCCCTTCGCGCCCGTCTCCCGCGGACGCCTGCCCCCGTCCGAGGGCCGGTCGCTTGGCTGCGACTCCTGCCCCATTAAGGGTCAGTGGCAGGCTGGCGGTCAATCGTTTCGTGAAGTTTTCCCAATTCCTACGAATTGTAACAGCCCGCTCCCCGGCCCTGGTGACGGCAGGCTCGGCCCTCGGCCGCTCAGCCGCTCAGCCGAGATGAACCCCGCGTTGATCCCAAGCTTCCAGGCCTTCGTCCGTCATGACGATGACCTGTGGATTCCGGGGGACTTCGCGTTCGGACGCGCCGAGGATATGGCCCAGTTCGAAAGCTGGTTTCACAGCCCCCTTGGGCGCAAGCACCTGATCATCGGCAACCACGATGATGAAGCGGCAATTGCGCTACCCTGGGTGTGGCCTCGTTGACCCGCTCGATCCGGATGCTGTGGTCCCAGTCATCGCCGAAGTCGTAGACATACTGGATCGTCCTGGTGCCGGTCTGGTTGAGCACCTTCTCCAAGGTCATTTTCTTTGCATCCATCGGGCCGTCGCAGAACCGTTCCGGGTCGGGCAGGCCCCAACCGGCATCACCAACGCGGAACTCGTAGAGATGGGTGTCCGTCCAGCCCATGGCCGCCTGGATCACGTCATGCAGCCGGTCGAGCCTGATCTTCAGCGGCACCTCGATATGGCGCATCGGCATTGGGTCGACGTCGTTCTGAATGATCCGAAGGCGGGCGATCAGGGTCATGCGGCCATCCTTTGTGGTGTCGGGGACCAATTCCAAGGCATTAGATCCGGCACGCGGGAGAACTTGACACACCATGCCGCCGAGCCGTGGCCGTAACTTGGCGGAGCTCCAAGAAGCTCTCTTCCACGATCCGGATCTTCTCCGCATCACTCCAGGGCCGCCTGCGCGGCACAGCCGCGGCAGAAAGAACTTCGATCTCGGGTCCGACCTTATGGTCGGCCATAAGGTCGGACCTAACACCGACACCGAAACCCCGTCAGACGGCCCCCGCCGGAGGGATACGCTTGTTGAACCAATCGACCATTCAAGGGTGGCATTTTCAACGGCGTCGAGGCTGCGCCACGGGCCACGCCGGTGAATGACTTCCGCTTTGAACAAGCCGTTGATCGTTTCCGCCAGAGGGTTGTCATGGGAGTCCCCAACGCTGCCGACAGACGGGGCAATCTTCGCCTCGGCCAGTCGTTCGGTGTATTTGATCGACAGATACTGGGCGGATTCAACCGGTCGTCGCAACACCTTGGAACATATCCTGTTTGAGCAGCCGGTCGAGAGCCTCTGCCGGTGTTTGCCAGTTCAGCGTTTTCCGGGGGCGCGTGTTCAGGGCATGGGATACGGCGCTCGGCTCTTCAGCGCCGTGTTGGCTTAGGTCCGTACCCTTTGGGAAGTATTGGCGGAGCAGACCATTGGTGTTTTCATTGCTGCCGCGTTGCCAGGGGCTCTGAGGGTCGCAGAAGTAGATCTCGAGACCGGTATC
>NZ_JBLXFX010000010.1:0-127403 GCF_048261495.1 Salipiger sp. | reverse complement strand
AGCGCATCGAGTTCGGCCCGGACGGCCGCCAGCGCCTCGGCCAGGGCGCGCTCGGCCTCGCTCGGTCCGGCGTCCGCCGGTGCAGGCTCCGGGGTCCGGACCGGCAGGACGGCGGGCACCAGGTCGCCGAACCCCGACCCCTGGTCCTGGAACTCGGCCGGCGCGGCGGTCGGCATCGGCGCCGACGCCTTGGGCTGGAACGCGGCATAGGTGAGACCGCCCAGGCCCGCGATCCCGAGCACGCCGACAAGGGCCGTGACCGGGGACGGACGCCGGCCCCCCGCCCTTTTCCCGTTCGCGCCTTCGACCGCGGCAAGACGGGCCGCGAGATCTTCAGGTTCGTTGCTCATGCGCCGGCTCCCGCACGGCCAAGGTCCCGGATGCAGACCACCTCGTCGCCGAGGCGCAGCACCCATTCGGGGTTCACCCCGGAGACGCGGATCACGCCATCCGCCTGCGCCTGGCTGTTGACCGAGCGCTCCGCGCCGCGCGTGTGGCGGAAGATCGCCGGGACGGGTGCGTTCCGCGCGAAGCGGAAATAGGTGAAGGTGCCATCGTCCCAGACCGAGAGTGGTGTGAACTCGCGCTGCTCGCTCGCGCCGTAATTGGCATGGGGCGCGGCGGCCGCCACCGCCTGCCGGGGTGCGTTGCGGTTTTCGGGGTAGCGGAACTGCACGACGTAATGCGGGGTCTCGCGTGCCTCGACGACATGGAAGTAGTAGGAGCGCCGGTTGGTGTAGACGGTGATATTGGTGGCAACGCCCGAGGCCACGGGTTTGATCGCGAAGGCGCGCCCGCCCGGGACCGCGTCGAACTGGAAGCCGACGGTGTCGCCGGCGATGATCGAGCGGATGGTCTCGCCCTCGCCGAACTCGACCGTGGTCACGCGGGTGAGGCTGGTGACGACGCGGAACACCTGGCCGTCCACCCAGGTCGCGATCCGGACGCGGCTGTCATGGGCACCCCGACCGGGCGTGGTTTCGGCCCAGGCGGGGAGTCCGGCAGAAACCGCCGCGGCGAGGAAGAGGCCGGATAGGGAAAGGCGGGTCGTCATTCGGCGCGGTCCGATCTGATGGCATATTGCGTGACGGTGAAGCCGAAGGGGTTCTGCCAGACCTCGTCGAGGACGCGCGGGGTCTCGGGGTGGAACTCGAACATCAGCGTGGCGGTGAAGGCGCCGTCCTGCACGCCCTGCGGGCCGGTCAGGCGCTTGCGCAGGCGCACCTGCGCGCGGTTCTCGCCGATGAGGGTGATGCTGGCGATCTCGACCGCCATCTCGGCCCCTGCCCCGTAGCGCGTCGGCGGATAAGTCTCCTGGCCGCTGGTCCAGGTCGCGCGCATGCTGGCCTCGGCCGCGCCCTTCGATTGCGCCAGCACCCGGCGCACGCGCAGGTCATTGTCGAGCTGGTTGTAGGTCTCGCGGTCGGTGATGTAGCGGTAGATCTGCGCCTCGATCACCGCGGGGCGCTCGGCGAGCGTCACGGTCTGGACGGCTGCGTTCGGCAGGGCGAGGCCGGTCGCGGGATCGAAGGGCACGACGACCGGGGGCGGGGTCTCGATCAGGAGGGCGACGGCGGCGGCCGAGAGGCAGCCCATCACGCCGAAGACCGCGCCGCCGATGCCGATCTTGCGCCAGGTCTCCTCGCGCCGCAGCGCGCCATAGACCAGTTCCTCCTCGACGATGGCGTCGATACCCGTTCCCATCGTCATGGCCGGAGTTCCGGCAGGGTGAAGTCCATGTAGCGGCGTTCCTCGGCGATGGTCGCGGCATCGACCACACCCGCATTGCCCGCGCCAACGGTCTGGATCGCCTCGAGCTCCCACATCCGGGTCATCGCGATGGCAAGCTCAGCGGTCACGCGCGTATTGTGATCCATCGATGCCTTCAGGTCCTCCATGTCCGGGATCATCTCGACCAGCTTTTCGACCCGCTCCAGCGATTGCGCCGCCTCGGCGTGACTGTTCTGGGCGGCCGCAGACAGCACGGCCCCGGTGGTGGCGCGGGTGGCCACCCCTTGCGCGCCGGGGCTGCCGCTGCGGGCGATCTCGGCGAGGCTGTCTTCGTCGAAGCCGGCGCTCGCCAGCGCGGTCTCCATCTGGGTGCGGAGCGGCCCGGCCGAGGAGCCGAGGAGCGCGCTCCAGTCGCCCTGCTGGATGCCGGTGATCAGATCGCCGATGTCGGAGAAATCCGCCTCGAGCAACCCGTCGAGATCGCCACCCATGAAGAGGCCCAGGATGCGATCCCTGGCGCCGGTGAGCGAGGCATACATCTGGTTCAGCTGGTCGAGCTGCTGCTGCACGAGATCAAGCTGTTCCAGGAGCGTGTCAAGCTGATCGGTCTGGATCCCGAAATCCTCCAGCATCTGCTGCAGCTGGCGGATTTCCTGGGCGATGTTCTGGGTGTCGACGGTCGGCACACCCTGGGCGATGGCCGGCGCGGGCGCCATGCCCATCGTCACGGCCACCGCCGCGGCGGTCCCGAACAGAATTCTCCGTGCGCGTGGGAAGGTGATCCTCATCGCAATGTCTCCAAACTGAAATCCATGTATTGCCGCTCGGCGGCCTGCGCCGCAGCGAGCGCGATCTGCTCGGCGCTCATCGGCTCGGTCCTGGCCGCCTTGAGGCGGGTGCGGATGGCGACGAGGCGCGCCAGTTCCGCGCGGGCATAGGTGTTGAGCGCCAGCGCCTCGTGAAGGTCTTGCGTTTCGCCGATCCGCTCGATGATGTCCTGCACGCGCAGGGCGGCGGCCCGGACCGAGACCATCGAATAGTCGCCATAGACCCCGGAGCCATGCGCCGAGAGGCTGAAGCTCGCATTGGCGAGAAGGACCGGATCGATGGTGCCGAGCGCGTCGATCCCGCCGACCGCGGCGAGGTAGCGGTTGTACTGCTCGGGGATGACCACGACGTAGTGTTGGGTTTCCGAGAACGGCGGCACGCCGCCGTAGTCCTGCACGTTGCCGGGACCCGCGTTATAGGCGGCGAGCCCGTGGATGATGTTGCCGCCGAACATGTTCAGCATCTGCGCGAGGTAGCGCGCGCCGCCGGTCACCTGCAGGTAGGGATCGTCGTAATAGGCGGGATAGATGCCGAGATCGGACGCAGTGCCGGGCATGATCTGGGTGAGGCCGAAGGCGCCCACGGGAGAGCGGGCGCCGATCTGGAACCGGCTCTCCTGCCAGATCAGCGCCTGGAGGAGGCAGCGCCATTGCACCAGCGACAGTCCGGCGCGCGACACCCCAGGGAGGGAGAAGGTGTCGCGCGCCGCGCGGATGATCAGCTCCTCGATCCCCTCGCGCGCGTCGCCGAACATACGCGGCGCGGCCGGATTGCCATCCGCAGGCCCGTAGAGTACGGCGGCGGAGGTCTCGGAGCCCCTGCCCGCCTCCAGTCCCGCGATGGTAGCAGAGACATCGGTCCGACCCAAGCTTGTCGCCTCGACGAGATCGTTCAGCGCCGCGAGCTGCTGGCGTTCGATCTCGGCCAGCTCCTCCTCCCGGGTCAGCCGGTCGCGCTGCAATGCCAGATCCCGGTCACGCTGCGCGATGAGCGCCGCCGTGCGCGCAAAACCTTGGGCGTCGAAGGTCGGCACGCCCTGCCCCGACGCGGGACAGGCGAGCGCGGCGAAGGCGAGAAGGGGAGGAAGCCGGCGCAGCATGGATCAGTCCGCGAGCCCGAGCGCGGTGAAGGTGCAGGAGGTATCGGCCTGCGTGACCGCGGCACCCTTGGTCGAGACACGCGGTGCGTTCGCGGTCTCGGCCCGGAAATTGAAGCAGTTGGCCGTCGCGGGCCGGTATTCGGCGCAGGCCGACAGGGTGAGCCCGAGGGCGAGAAGCCCCAGGCGCAGGGTGGTCGTCTTGGTCATCATGTTCTCCAGAAGTCCGGGCGGTCGCGGTAGTCGCTGCCCACCAGCTCCTCGCCCTTTTCCATGCCGCCGAGGATGGTCACGAGCGGTCCGAGGCTCGAGAGATCGGCATCGATCACCACCGAGCCCCGATCGTCGCGGACAAGCGCCAGCCGCGAGGACGAGCGGACCCCGAGTAGGATATCGAGTTCCTTCTCCGACAGCCCCAGCATGGCGTAGTCGGCCTCGCTGGCGCGGATGTTAGGCAGGAGGATCTGCGTCGGCACCGCCTCGACGATGGTCTTGCCGGTGCGGGTGCGTTCGAGCTGGCTGGCGTATTGCGTCATCATCACGACGACGGCGTTCTGTTTCCGGGCGGTGACGAGCCAGTTCGACAGCCGTTCCGCAAAGTAGGCGTTGTCGAGCGCCTTCCAGGCCTCGTCGATCAGGATGACGGCCGGCTTGCGGTCCTCGATCACGCGCTCGACCCGCCGGAAGAGATAGGAGAGCACTGCCATGCGTTCCCGCTCGCTCTCGGAATCGAGTATGCCGGTCAGATCGAAGCCGGAGATGTCGCCTGCCAAGCTGAACGTGTCCTGCGCATTGGCGCCGAAAATCCAGCCGTAGCGGCCTTCGGCGGTCCATTCCTGCATGCGCTCGAAGAGATCGCCCTCGTCGTCGGTCGACACCAGCAGCGAGGCAAAATCCGACCAGTTCCGGAGACCTTCGTGACTGGCCGAGGCGTTCTGACGCACGACCTCCTGCAGCCGGTTGGCCTGCACCGGGGTGAGCGGGCGATCGCGACGTTCGAGGAGCGTCGCAAGCCAGTCGGCGAGCCAGGCCTGGCCGCGCGCATCGGTCTCGGTCTGCAGCGGATTGAGACCCGTGGGCCGCCCGGCCCGCACGGTCGAATAGCTTCCCCCGAGCGCCCGCACCGCCATCTCCATGCCGGCGCGGTAGTCGAAGACGAAGAGCCGGGCATTCGCGCGCCGCGCCATGGCCATGAGGAAGGCGGCGAGCACGGACTTGCCGGAGCCGGGACGGCCGAGGATCAGCGTGTGGCCGCCGGTCGGCTCGCGGTCCGGAGCGCCCTGTTCGTGGAAGTTGAACCGGAACCCGCCGCGTTCGGGCGTCGGGAAGAGCGTGATCGGCAGGCCCCAGGGCACCTCGCTCCCCGGTTTGCCGAGAGGCGTCCGGTGCAATGTCGCCAGGTCCGCGAAATTGTGGTTGGTGATCGCCGCCTTGCGGCTCCGCGCCCCGGTATTGCCGGGATGCTGGGCCATGTAATGCGCCCGCGCGCCGAAGCCTTCCGATATCAGGTTGATGCCGGTGCTGGCGGCGATGTTGCGCACTTCGGCGCAGATATCGTCGAGGGTGGCCCGGGTCTTCGCATAGACCGCGACCGTCATGTGATGCTCGCCGAATATCAGGCGTTTTGATTCCAGATCGTCCTGTGCGAGTTCCAGTTCCTCGGCGAGGCTGACCGCGCCGTCATTGGCAGCCTGCATGAGCCGCAGCTGCCGCTTGATGCGGCCGGCCATGATGTTCGAGTTGATCGGAACGAAGGAATGCGCGACGACCATGTCGACCGGCAGGTTCAGCTCGTCGAGCATCAGCGCGTCGGTCCTGGCCGGGTAGTTTTTGACCGCGAAGATCGCGCCGAATTTCTCACCCGCCGCCCCGTCGGAGAGGCGGATCGTCGGACCGTCGAAGGTCACCCGCGTGTTGGCCACGTCCTCGGCGAGGATGCCGAAGCGCGAGCGCGGGAAGAGCGGATGCTCGCAACCCGTGTTGAGGCTGCCGAGGAAGCCGAGCAGTGTGCCGGAATTTGCGGACAACAGCCGGGGTTTCATCTCGTCGAAGGTGGAGAGGATGAACCCCACCACCTCGTCGAGCTTGCGCAGCCTCCCAACCGTGCCCTGCGCGAGCCGCGCCCGGGAAGCGGTCGCCAGGAACGGCAGGCCGCGGCCCGCCTCGGGGCGCTTCAGGACCGTGAGGGTCAGCGTCTTGTCGCGGAGCCCGGAGGCGCGCAGATGCGCGCGCCAGCGCCGGTCGATCTCGCCCGCGAAGCCTGTGTCCTCGATCGGTGGCAGGTCCACCTCGACCGCTTTCGAGACCTTGTGCAGGTAGAAGGAGAACCCCGTCCCGGCCTGCGCCACGATCCCGGCCATGAGCGCGCCGATGCGGTCGAGATGTGCATCCTCGCACGTGGTGCTGTTCACCCCCTCGAGACGGATGCATTGCATGAGCTCGTTGCCGCGGGTGCGGATCGTGGTGTCGCTGACGAGGCTGACATAGGGCAGCATCTGCGAGAGACGTTTCTCGCCCGCGACCCAGGATGGCATTGCCGTCCCGAGATCGAGTTCCTCGCCATATCCGTTGTCACGGGGCATAGCTGTCGCCTCCGTGAAGCTTGCGGTTCCGGGTCGGCGGCGTCTCCTGGAGCGTGATCACCAGCACATCGAGGAAGTTCGGATCCCAGTCGGCGGCCTTCCAGAGTGCGGGCCAGGCGACACCGGCGATCAGCACCACGACCCAGCTCTGCACCCAAAGGAACAGGAGCGTGGAGCCGAAGAGCCAAACCATGGCATACATGATCGGCAGGCCCATGAGCTTGGGCGGCCTGAGGAGGCCGATGAAGACGCGCGACTGGTCCGCCATGGTATCAGACCTCAGGTGGTCCAGATCGCGGCGACGATGGTCGGGGCGGCCGCGATCCCGGCGATCGCCACCACGACCCAGAGCGCCTGTCGGAAATCGAGGATGCCGAAGAGCCAGGACAGGAACACGCCGATCAGCGCCAGCGTGCCGATCACGATACCCAAGGGCCCGGTGATCGCATCGACGATGCCCTGCAACAGGGTCTGCACCGGCGAGAGGTCGATGCTCTGGGCGAGCGCCGGTCCGGCAGCACCGATCAGCAGCGCCGCCGCGACGGCGGTCAGGGTCTCTTGTCTTCTCACGAAATCTCTCCTCTCAGGCGCAGCATCGCGGCGGTCACTTTCGCCACATGGCCCATGGTTTCTCGGTAAGGGGGGATGCCGCCATGGCGGTCGACCGCCTCGGGTCCGGCGTTGTAGGCGGCGAGCGCCAGGCGGCTGTCGCCGAAACGGTCGAGCATCATCAGCAGATACCGCGCCGATCCATCGAGGTTCTGGCGCGGATCATGCGGATCGACGCCCAGAACCCGCGCGGTGTCCGGCATCAGCTGTCCGAGCCCGATCGCACCCGCGTCGCTCAGCGCGCGCGGATCATAGGCGCTCTCGATCTCGATATTGGCCCGGTAGAGCGCGGCCCAGTTGGTGACCGAGAGACCGGCGCGGCGCAACCCGGGGTGACCGGCATAGCGGAAGGCGGTCGCCTCGATGGCGGCGAGAATGTCGGGAGGAGCCGGAACGGGCGCGCGCGATGCGGTTTCTGCGTTCGCTTCGTCTTGCGACCGATTGGAGAAGAGAAAGAGCCGGTCGCCGGGACCCGTTGCACCGTTCGCCTGCGTGTCGGTCGATGCGTCTGGATCACCCTGCGTGGCAGAGACATCAATCAGCCGGCCATCCTGGCCGACGGAGAAGATGAACCCGCCTGTCGTCGTCTGTGCCAGCAAGGCCGAGGGTGCGGAACAAACACCTGTACCAAGCAGGGCAAGGACCGCGAGAACGCGGCGGGCGGTAAATACGTCAGGCCTTGGCGGCCAGAGGTTTGCCCGGGGCTTCGTGGGGAACCCGTCCGCCTTCTTCGAGCGGGATGGAAACGACGGTTGCGCCCATGTCGGCCAGGAAACTGACGAGGCCGACGATCGTCTTGAATTCGCGGATCTTGAGATAGCTGCGCGAGGTGACGAGCAGTTTCTCGTCTCGTCCATCGGAAGAGACGGCCCGCACGGTCCAGGTGCCGTACCAGCTGTTGTGGCGTTTCTCGGCGCCTTCCTTGCAGACGACCTCGGCCCTGTACCCCTGACCGAGCAATCCGCGCAACCCGTCTTCGGTGACCACATTCGGTGCTTCTTCTATCATGACCTCCCTTGGGCCCTCCTCATGATGAGTACCGGCCCGCGGGACATTTCCACACGAGCGATACAAGACAACATAAACGACTTCAAGACGATTTCTTCATCTTGACTGGCTGCTTTCGCGCACTTAGGCCCGCTATCACACAAATCCACCGTTTCACACCGGCAAAGGAGTTTTGCCCTGCGCATGTTTTGTGTCGGACGAACCAACCTGCCCGGTTTGGTGGCAATCTTCGTGCTGAGCGGTCAGATGGCAAGCGCCTGCATCGCGCCGGACCGGCCCTTCCTGCCCGAAAACCCAGAAGACGTGCGCGAGTATGCCGAACTGCTGCGGGCCGACTTCGAGGGATACATCGCCGACATCCAGGAGTATTTCCGCTGCCTCGACGCCGAGCGCCAGCGCGCCTTCCTCGAGGCGCAGGAGGTCAGCCGCGACTACGGACGACTGGTCGAGATCCTCGAGTGAGGACCCGCATGCTGGCTGGTCTCCGCTTCGGACATCAAGCGTCACAAAGAAATCCGATTGCCGTCATTCGTGTTGTATTGTATTCGCCCGCATAGTTTTGTGGAGAGTCGATACATGCGACGCAAGATCCTGCGGCTGGCGATGGCCACGACATTGACGCTTTCGGGACAGGTCCCGTTGGCGACCCCGGCGAGCGCCTATCAGGTGGACTGCGCCATCCTGCTCTGCCTCGCGGGCGGCTGGCCGGCCTCGGCGCCATGTGCCCATGCCCGCGCGGTGTTCATCCGCCGGATCACCCCCTGGCCCATCGAACCGCCGCTCCAGATCTGGCGCTGTCCAATGGGGGCGTCGTTCTCGCCGATCGAGCCCCGGACCGGCCGAGCGCCTGTTCGATGCCGCCTTCCAGGCCACTCTGCCCCGGCAGTCCTTTCCGGAGGATGCGCCAGTGATTGAGGTGCAGGCCACGGACGGGGCGGACGTCGACATCTCGGGCGACGCCTTCGATTTCGTGCGCAGCATCCGGGTCTATCACATCCAGTACCGCCAGCACGAAAACCGCGACGGCGACTGCAATCGCAGCGACTCGACGCGGCTCGGCCTACGGCGTGCAGGGTGACTACCGCTGGACCCCGTCCAGCACGGCCCAGGTCCCGCCTGCCTCGCAGCTGAGGATTCCGAACGGCTGCGGCAGCTATTTCTATCGCTCGGTCTTCGTCGACTGGCGTGACCACGCCGGAAACGACGGCTCCGAAGAAGTCCGCTACTGACCATTTCCGGCCCGGATCACCTCGGGCCTGATCATCCTTTTGCACCGGAGGCTGTGCATCCCAGACCCAGAAAAGAGAACGACGCCAGACCGATAGTCCGACGCCGCGCCCGATTACTCACTGTGCCCGAGTTTTCTAGCCGATCGCCCGGAGACCTGCAACCAGAAAAGTTGTTTTGCTGGCAGGAATGTTGTTTCCTCACGATCTGACGTCGTCCCTCCGAAGAGACGACATTCATGGACCTTGAGACCGGCTCAATCCTGCGGCAGATCCTCCGATGCGTGTCAACGGCGGAGCAAAAACCGACCACTTTGCTCTTCTTGCGGCGGCAGGGAGGGCGTGGAGATCATCCTCGACGGCATTGCCCGGAAGGATGGCTAGCCGCGGACCTCGGCGATACGGTCCACCTCGCGAGCGACGCGGACGCCGGAGATCGAGGTATCGACGACCGCGGCCAGGCATTCCCGGCTGAAGTCATCGATGGCGCACAGCACCCTGAACCGACGCCCGCAGGACAATGCGTCGGACACGAAGTCGAGGCTCCAGCACTGCTTCGGTCCCTGCGGGATCGGCATCGGGGCCCGTGTGCCGAGCGCTCGCTCCCGGCCGCCGCGCTTGCGCACCGTGAGCCTGGCCGTTCGCCATGTCGATGCCGTCGGCCGGACGAATGGCGATGCGGTCGGCGAACCCAAGAGCCCGTCACGCAGAAGGACCAAAAATGAGATCAGCACTTGACCAAGGCGACTAAAGAACGCCGTGGGGCACTATCCTTCGCCGAGAAGCAGATCAGGGTTCGCGGGTCCCAACTCGTCCGGCGCCCGGCGGAGCCGACCGATATTGCGCCTGCGAGTTTCGCCATTGTCAAACGTCGTCTCGACAAAAACACTTACATCCATGGTGGGTCCCGCCTCATTTTGAAACCCTTACCCTACCACGTAGACCACCAAGTTTTGCCCACTCCCGCCACTGCGATTGCTTCCGCATCCGCCATATCGTTCTTCTGCTGTTTCACGAAGGGCTTCACCTAGGCTGGTGGAAACAAACGGACCGGATGGCCCAGCCCACCGATCCCCGGCTCCAAGTGATGAGCCCACGCGCACTACTTCATAGCCACCTCGCAGGGCGGCTGCCCGGCCAGAAACGTCAGTAGCCGGCCGGGCGACAGCTTGCCGCGGAAGACCACCGAACCGTCGGCCGCGCGACCCTGTGCCCGGAACACGGACTTGGCCAGGTCCTTTCCGATGATACCGATCTCTCCCATGGACGCTCTCCTTCATGGCGGTGCTTCAACACCCACTACCCCGGCACATTCGATGCCGCCGGGGGGGCGTACACCCCATCGATTACGGTTGCTCCTGCGTTCATTCCGGTGACCGTTGCATCCAGGTCGATCGCGCCGACGTTCAGGGACAGTCTCAATGAGCGACATCTGCCAAGGATGTTCCGGGCTCCAGAGCACGAATGATCAAGTGTGTATGGCACGGTTCTTGCGGCAGGCGAAGTCGGGCCGAGCGTTGGTTTGACTCTGCATCGAGCTGTCGGCGCTCAAGGCCCAGCAGAACAAGATACGTTTCACCTGGAGGAGAAGATCATGAAATTCTGGAGGACCATCGCGCTGTCTGCCAGCGTCGGCATCGCCGCCGGAGGCTCCGTGGCGGCCGAGGACTACCGTGCCGCGACCTTCACGCCGGCGTCGGAAAACCACGCCAGGAGCATGCAATGGCTTGCCGACGACCTGAAGGCCGTCACCGATGGCGAAATCTCGTTCGAACTTTTTGTCGGCGGCGCGCTGATCCCGGCAAAGTCGATCATGCAGGGGGTCGCGGACGGCGTCGCGCAAATGGGGTTCGTCTTCACCGGGTATCTGCCCTCCGATCTGCCGATTTCCAATGCGCTCACCGGGATGGCCTTTGTCGAGACCGATCCGATCGTGCTCGCACTCGCCTATGCCGACTACATCATGAACGACGAAGCGGGCTTTGCCGAGTTCTTCGACAACGGTGTCATTCCCGTGGGCGGCATCGGCAGCGCTCCGTCGGATTTCCTCTGCAACACCGCGCCGATCACGTCCCTGGACGAGCTGAAGGGCAAGCGGATCCGGGTGCCGGGTGGTCTCGTGTCGCAACTGGTGCAGGATCTGGGCGCCATCCCGGTCGCGATTCCGTCCTCGGAGATGTACCAGGCGCTTCAGGGCGGACAGGTGGACTGCGTGGCGAACTCTCCCTCCCACCTGAACATCGACGGCAGCCTTCAGGAAGTCTCGAAAAGCGTTCTTCGCATGAACATGTCACCTGCCTTTGCCTCGCCGACGGTCGTCTACGATGCCGATTTCTGGCAGGGGCTGACGCCCGAAAACCGTCGGGTGCTGCTGGACGCCGGTGCCGGACAGCTTGCGCGGCTCGAGGTCGGCTACCTCAGCCCGATCGGCGACTCGCTCAGGATGGCCGAAGACAAGGGGATCGTCGTGATCGACCCCGATCAGACGATCGAGGATGCGGTCGCAGCATGGGTCGCCAACGGCGTCGGCGGCATGGCCGCGAATGCCCGCGATACGCTGGGGATCGAAGACCCGGATGCTCTGTTCGCCACCTTCTCCGAATACCTCGACAAGTGGCGGCCCATCGTTGCCGGACTGAACGACCGGCTCGACGAAGAGGAACTGACCGCGCTGATCAAGACCAATCTCATGGACAAGATCGACGTCACCACCTTCGGGATGAACTGAGCCGTCCCGGCATCGGGCGGGGCCGTCTTGCCCCGCCCCCCCCGCTCAGGCCCGGGCGTCGATCCACGCCATGACGCGGGCGACGCCCTCCTCGATCTCGACCCGAGGCTCCCAGCCCAGCATGTCGCGGGCTTTTTGCCGGTCGAAGACATAGCGCGTGGCCGCCGCCAGCTTGGCGGTGCCGGTGTAATCCCGGTAGACCGGCTCCAGATCGGACCCAGCCGCCCGCAGGATGACCTCGAGCACCCGGTTCTGGGTCAGTTCCACGCCTCCTACGATGTTGAAGCTTTCGCTGCCTGCGGGGCTTTCCATCGCCATCAGGTTGGCACGGGCCACGTCTCCGACGTAGACGTAGTCCTGCGTTCCGGTTCCGTCGCCATCGGCGAGCGGAGCCTCTCCGCGGCGCACACGCGCGCAGTTTTCGGCAATGCCGCCGCCCATCATCGCGCGCTGGTGCTGGCGTTCGCCATAGACCGACGAATAGCGCAGGGCGACGTAGTCGAGACCGTGCGCATCGCGATAATATCTTGCCATCGCTTCGCTGGCGACCTTGCTGGCAAAGTAGAGCGCCATCGGGGCCGGTGCCTGCTGCCAGCGCAGCGGCGATTCCTCGGTCGTCGGAAGGTCGGTCGAGGCGCCGTAGACACCAATGGACGAGCTGTAGACGATCTTTTGCACGCCCTGCCTGCGGCAGACCTCCAGTGCATTCTGAAAGCCCCGGCTGTTCACGTCGAGGCTGAGCCAGGGGTCCTTCGCGATGGTGCTGGACATCACCCCCGCCACGTAGAACACGCCGGACGCCCCGGCGAGCGGGTCGAACAACTCGTGGATCTGGCGCACATCCGCGCGCACGAAGCTGCAGCGGTCGTCACCGATCATTGGCTGCATGGAGTCGGCAGGTCCGAAGGAGAGGTTGTCTACAAGGACCACCTCGCCAGCCCCTTCGTTCAGAAGCTGTTCCGCGATGGTCGCGCCGATCTGGCTGGCGCCTCCCACCACGACGAATTTCCCTCCGGCAATCTCGGGCATGACTTTCATTCCTCTGTTTCGTGCTTCTGTTTCGTGTCCGGGACACCGGCCGCCACGGCCTGTGCCCGGCAAAAGGGACGCCCCCGCGGATGGGGGACGTCCCGGTCGGTCGGGAGCCCTATCAATCCATGCCGTAGGTGGCCGGATCGACGGTGTCGGTCAGATTGGTCCGGATCAGGGCCGTGAGTTCCTCTTCGTCGAAGCGGTCCTCCAGCCCGGCGACCAGACCCCGCCATTTGTCGATGGAGGTCATGAACTCGGCGAACAGCGCCTCGGGGTCGGCAATGCCCAGGTCCTTGCGCGCGATGCCCGCGGCGTCGCCCATGCCGTTGTCGACCCAGGCCTGAATCGCGCCGCGGAGGGAGTCATCGGGCGCGACGATCTCGTGACCGGCGGCCTCCGCCATCTCCAACGCCTTCTTCTGGTTGGAGCCGTAGTTGATCTGCGTCCGGGCCATCGACCGGGCCGACACGTCGATCAGCACCTTGCGATGCTCGGTGCTGAGCCCCTGCCAGAAATCCGCATCGTAAAGCTGGATGGGCGAATTCATGTTGGAATAGATGTCCACGGTCGTGACGCTCCTGGACACTTCGGCCAGCGAATTGTCGATGTTGAGCCAGGACGGATACATCCCGGCGCAATCAAGCTGCCCGGTCTCGAGCGCCTGGTACATTTCCTGCGCGGGGATGGCGACGGGCACCATGCCGAGCGCGCTCACGAGGTTCGAGATCAACCCGCCCGGAGAGCGGACCCGAATGCCCTTCACGTCCTCGATCGAGGTCAGGGGCTTGGGCGTGTTGCAGATGAAGTCGTAGGGCGGCGTTGCAAACCCCCCTACCGGAATGACGCCGTTCTTGCGGAAATCGTTGTATTGCATCTCATTGTGCATGACGAAATCGGCCCAGGCCAACCCCGTGACCAGCGGGTCCCGTTCGACGAAGGATGCCCAGGACAGGGCGTTGGCGACCGGAAGCTCGGACGGGGTATAACCCGAGGAGGTGAACCCGGCCTGCGCAATTCCGTCGGCGACGCCCTGCATGGTGGTCTTGGCGGGGATCAGCACACCACCGGTAAACAGTTCGAACGTCAGCTCGCCGTTCGTGACGCGGTCCACCTCTTCGAAGAACCAGCGGAACCCCTCTTTGGTGTGAACATCGGAATCCCCGATGAAGGTTGCCGCTCGGTATGTTTCGGCTTGAAGCGTGCCGGCCAGGGCAAAGCCGACCCCGCCCGCCAGGAGCAGTGTTTTCAGACAATTCATGTTCATATGTCCTCCCAGACAAACCCGCCCTCTCCCGAGGCGGGTGGAGGGCCGCTCGCAAATGCCGTGCCGCAGGTGTCTTCCGCGCGCTGCGGGGGCCCGGAACGATGAGCCGCCGCCCTGCCGGCGTCTGGCACGTCGATTGCGGTATCTTCATCACGGAAGCGCGCGGGTGTCGGAGCAGGGAATGTCAGGCACCGAGCGGCAGGAGGAGGACCACATGCGTTTGAAAGACAAAGTTGCCGTCGTGACCGGAGCGAACTCCGGCATCGGTCGCGCGATTGCCGACCGTTTCGCCGAGGAAGGCGCGATCATCGCGGTCGTCGCCATGAATCAGGAGCGCATCGACAGCACCGTTGCCGAGATCAAGGCCGCCGGAGGCCGCGCGGCGGGCTACCGGGTCGACGTCTCCAGCCAGGACGAGGTCAAGGCGCTTATGGCCTCCGTCGCCGAGGAATTCGGACGGATCGACATCCTGATCAACAATGCGGGCATCACCCGCTACCGCCCCTTCGACACCACCACCGGCGAGGACTGGGATATGGTGCTGAACATCGATCTCAAGGGCGTGTTCTTCTGCGCGCAAGCGGCGGCGCCCTACATGCGCAAGCAGAATTACGGACGCATCGTCAATATCTCCTCCGCCGCGGGCACAGGCTCGACCCCCGGCGCCTCGGCCGGATCGCCGGGCGCGACGGCCCCCTATGCCGCCGCCAAGGCCGCGGTGAACATGCTGACCAAAACGCTGGCGCGAGAACTCGGGCCGAACGGCATCACCGTCAACGCCGTGGCGCCGGGCACCTTCCCGACCGCCATCTCGACCTCGACCCGCACCCCCGAGGAACTGGCCGCGCATCTCGAACGGCGTAAACAGACCCTGGTGCTTCAGCGCATCGGTACGCTGGACGAGGTCGCGACGCCGGTGCTGTTCTTTGCCTCGGACGATTCCAGCTACGTGACCGGGCAAACTCTTTGCGTGGACGGAGGGCGCTTTGACCGGATGTGACCGCGCCCCGCGCCCGGGACCGGACGCCAAGGGAAACCGCGCATGAGCAGCGCCGAAAACGCCGCCCCGCTGGCCGAGCCCATCGTTCTTCCCGGCCTGCCCATCATCGACCCGCATGTCCACCTGTGGAACATCCGGGGCTACGACTATTTCGTGCCGGAGCTGATGGCCGATTTCCGGTCGGGTCACAACGTCGTTGCAAGCGTGCATGTCGAATGCGGCATGGCCTATTCGGACGATCCGCGTCCGGAGTTCCGTTGCGTCGGCGAAACCGCCTTTGTCGTCGAGCAGATCAGGGCAGCGGACACCGGGGACCACGATCTTGCCGCCGGAATCGTCGGCTTCGGCGACCTTCGGCTGGGAGAGAGGCTTGCTCCCGTGCTCGACGCGCACAAGCAGGCCGGTGAGGGGCGGTTCCGCGGAGTCCGGTCCTTCATCGCCTGGCATCCCGACCCGGCGATCGGCTACCCGAATATCCCGCGCTATGCGCAGGGCAACGTGATGGCCGATCCAGCCTTCCTCGCCGGGGCGAAGGCGGTGGCCGAGGCCGGGTTGGTGATCGACCTCTGGGTCTACCACAGCCAGCTTGCAGATGCGGTGGCGTTCCTGCGCACCTGCCCGGATGTGCCGATCCTGCTGAACCATTGCGGCGGCCCGCTGGGGGTCGGCCCCTATGCCGGGCGGCGCGACGAGGTGTTTGCCGCCTGGGCGGACCAGATGGCCCGGATCGCGGAGCTGCCCAACGTGCGGATCAAGCTGAGCGGCCTCGGCATGCATCGCACCGGCCTTGCCCACCCGGAACCGGGAAAGGCCCCGCTCTCCGACCGGCTCGCCGCCCTGTGGAAGCCCTACCTGCGGACCTGCGTCGATCTGTTTGGCACCGACCGCGCGATCTTTGCCAGCAATTTCCCGGTGGACCGGGACGCCGCGCCCTACGCGGTGCTGGTCAATGCCTACAAGAAAGCGCTTTCCGACCTGTCGCAGGACGAGTTGGCCGCGATCTTCGCGGGCAATGCCGCATCCTTCTACAAGATTTAGCCCAACCCGCACGTCCGGAACCGCCGGACGGACTGACCTGAGGAAGACAAAATGGACAAGAAAGTCGCAATCGTAACCGGCGGAGGCTCCGGCATCGGTCAGGCGATCTCGGAACGATTGATCCGCAACGGGATGCATGTCGTCATAGCGGACATCAATCAGGCCAACATCGACGCGACGCTGGCCAAGTTCAACGCCGATGGCGAGAACGCGACCGGCTACCGGCTCGACATCACGCAGCGCGACGCGGTGCTGGCGTTCGCCGCTTCCGTGAACGAGAAATTCGGCCATATCGACGTGCTGATCAACAACGCCGGCATCACCCGTTACACGCCCTTCTACGAGGCGGACGACAGCGCTTGGGACCCGGTCGTCAACCTGGATCTCAAGGCGGTGTTCTACTGTTCGCAGGCTGTCGCCAGGTACATGGTCGCGCAGAAAGGCGGCAAGATCGTCAACATCTCGTCCAGCCTAGGCACCGGGACCTCGCCGCACCATACCGCCGGCTCTCCGGGAGGCAGCGCCGCCTATGCCTCGGCCAAGGCGGGGGTCATTCAGCTGACCAAGACGCTTGCCCGCGAACTGGGTCCGGACAATATCAACGTGAACTGCATCGCTCCGGGCTTCTTCCTGACCCCGATGACGGGTGCCACGCGCTCGCCCGAGCAGGTGGCCGACCACATCAGGGCCCGCACCGAAATGGCCGTGCTCAAGCGCCCCGGAAACCTCAAGGAACTGGCGGGCGTAGTGTCGTTCCTGTGCTCGGAAGATTCCGATTTCGTGACCGGCCACACGATCCACGTCGACGGCGGCCGCTCCGACCGGATGTGACCTCTCCCTGTACTGGCTCCCTGCCTGCGTGTTCCGGACAAGTCCGAATGCGCAGGCAGGGAGCCATTTTTTGCAGGGGACGCCGGGCGGTCCGGCAGACCGCCCCGGCGCCGGGTTTCAGACCGCCGAACTGCCCTTGCCACGCAGGATCGCGCTCAGAGTCGTCAGTTCGGACTGCTTTTCCAGGTTGAAGACGATGTCCTCGATCCGGTCCATGTCCGCAACGGAGACAGAGCGTTCGGCAAGGTTGCGGAACTTGGCGATCACCTGTTCTTCGGTCATCGGGCGGTGATGGCTGCCGACGAAGAAATCCACGTTCTTGTGCAGCGTCCGGCCGTCCTTGAGCGTCACGTCCACCCTGCTTCCCCTGTGGTACTGCGGCGCCATCTTCTCGCGCGCCTCGTCGCGTTCGGCCCGCACGCGGTTCGCCAGTTCGACCAGGTCGGGGCGCGCGATATTCGCATCGACCATCTCGTCGACAAAAGCCCTCCCCTCGATCAGCATCATGGCGATGCCGAAACCCATGTTCATCTGCGCCGAGGTCAGCCCCGTCGGCACATATTCCCACGCGCCATGGCTGACGGTGGCCTGCGTGGCGTGCACGACGATCTCTTCCACGTCCTTCGGCTTCAACCCCTCCTCGACCATCAGCGCCTCGACCGCGTCCATCGAGGCAAAGTTGGTGCCCAGCGAGGCGTGGCGCTTCAGGTCGATCCGCATCGTCTCCCAGGCGGTGCCCAGACCTTTGCTGAGTTCGCTCAGGTCGAATTCATCCTTGGTCTGGGTGAAAGTGGTGCAATAGCCGCCGTATTCCTGCTCGAACACGTCCTCGATGCCGGTGAAGCCTTCGGCCGCCAGCAACGCGGCATAAAGCCCGCTCTGGGCGTTCTTGGCACATTGCATCCGCTTCACCATCGAACCGAACTGAGCCGCCATGAGGCCCGAGGCCTGCGTGCCGGCGATCCCGAGGGCGTGGTAGAGCTGCTCTTCGTCCAGCCCCAGGATGATACCGGCGGACAAGGCGGCGGAGAACGGACCGAAGATCCCCGGCGCGTGCCAGCCCTTCACGATCATCCGGTCGCCGTTCATGCACAGACCGACGCGGGGTCCGACCTCGAACCCCGCAATGATCGCGGTCAGGAGGGTTTCGCCGCTCACCGTGTCGGCTCCGACATGTTCGGCAGCGGCAAAGGCCGCCGGAAGCACGATGGCGCAGGCATGGAAGCAAGCCTGGTTGGCATCGTCGATCTCGTAGCCCTGAACCATCGTCCCGTTGACCAGCGCCGCATGGACGGCCGAGGCGGTCTCGCCCCGCCCCCAGACCGACGCCACGCCGCCGCCGGGTTCGAGCTGATGAACGATCTTCGCGACAATTTCGGTCCATTGCTTCCCGGCGGCGAACAGCCCGCAGCCGAGCCCGTCGAGGACAAGCGCCTTGGCGCGGGCAACCACCTCGTCCGGTACGTCGGACAATTTCAGATTTGCCGCGAACCGGGCGATCTTGCGCGTGTGAGATGTCATTCGTCGTCCTCTTGAAAGCCTGTTCCGTGTCTTCCCCCGGCCTGTTGCGGCGGGGTGCGCCCGCGCCGTTGGACGAGCATGTCAGCGACCGCAGGGCGCAAGATCCGTGCCAGCCCACCGCAGCGGCGAGGTCCAAGGCGCATCGGCTCTGGCACGGAATTTGCACCGGACCTCCCGTCCGGCCCCGGCAGCCACAACCCCTCAACCGCTCCAGACGTCAGGAAGTCAGTCCCATGAACCAGATCACAACCCACACAGAAGCCGACCTGCTTGCCATCTCGGGCTATTCCGAGGCTATCGCCTGGCTCAAGGCGGGCCCCAAGAAGCTGTTCATCGGCGGCAAGTGGGTCGAATCGCTTTCGGGCAAAACGACCACGTCGTTCAATCCCGCGACCGAGAAGCCGCTGGCGGATATTGCCCTCGGCGATGCCGCCGATGTCGACCTCGCCGTCGCTGCGGCCCGCAAGGCGTTCGAACATCCCTCGTGGTTCAATGCCTCGCCGCACTGGCGCACCAACCTGCTGCTGAAGATTGCCGATCTGGTCGAGAAGAACGCGCCCCAACTCGCGGTGCTCGAAACGCTCGACATGGGCGCGCCGCTGAGCGCGACCACCGGCGCCATCGCCAATGCGGTGCAGTGCTTCCGCTACTATGCCGGATGGCCGACCAAGATCCACGGCACCACGAACCCCACCGATCCGGCACGTTTCATCTTTGCACTGCGCGAGCCGATGGGGGTCTGCGGGCTCATCAACGCCTGGAACGCTCCTTTCACGACCGCCGCAATCAAGATGGCGACCGCGCTGGCCTGCGGCAACGCACTGATCATGAAGCCCGCGGAAATGACCTCGCTCAGCACGCTGAGGCTGGCCGAACTGATGGAAGAGGCCGGCATGCCTCCGGGTGTCGTCAACATCATCGTCGGTCGCGGGTCCGTCGCCGGGGCCGCAATGGCCGAGCATCCCGGTATCGACAAGCTGTCCTTCACCGGCTCCACCGAGGTCGGACGCCAGATCCTGTCCGCCTCGACCGGCAACTTCAAAAAGGTGACGCTCGAGCTTGGTGGAAAGTCCCCGAACATCGTCTTCGAAGACGCGGACCTCGATGCAGCGCTTGAAGCCGCAGCGGCGACCTGCTGCCGCAACTCGGGGCAAATCTGCTCTTCCGGCACGCGCCTGTTCGTTCACGAAAGCCTGCATGACGAGGTGGCCGAGCGGGTCTCGGGCCTGATCGGGGCCTACAAGGTCGGCAGCCCGCTCGAGGCCGACACCCGGATGGGTCCGCTGATCTCTGCCGGGCAGCTCAAGACCGTGCTGTCCTATGTCGACATCGGCAAGAAGGAGGGTGCAAGCGTCGGACTAGGCGGTGCCCGGATCGGCGATGTCGGTCATTTCGTGCAGCCGACGGTGTTCGCCAATGTCACCAACCAGATGACCATCGCCCGAGAAGAGATCTTCGGCCCGGTCCTGTCGGTGATCCCCTTCAAGGACGAGGAGGATGCGATCCGGCAGGGGAACGATACCATTTACGGACTCGCTGCCGCCGTCTGGACCCCCGATGTCAGCCGGGCGCACCGGGTGGCGCGCGGCCTCAAGTCCGGTCGCGTCTGGGTCAACACCTATGCCGAGGCCGACCAGGTCATGCCGATGGGCGGATACAAGCAATCGGGCTTCGGGCGAGAACTGGGAGCGGAATCCATCGAAGCCTTCACGCAGACCAAGTCTGTCTGCATGCGACT
Source organism: Salipiger sp. (assembly GCF_048261495.1). Taxonomy (GTDB): domain Bacteria; phylum Pseudomonadota; class Alphaproteobacteria; order Rhodobacterales; family Rhodobacteraceae; genus Salipiger. The sequence continues at coordinate 107,171 of NZ_JBLXFX010000010.1, read as the reverse complement.
GGGCTGAGCTGCCTCCGGCACCGTGGTGTACGGCCCCCCCGCCCCCCGGCCTCTCGGATCGGCCCAGGGGCGGGGCGCTTGATCGGTGAATGCAATTTTTTGCGCCATTTTCGGAACTCAGAAAGGAGTGCCCATGGCATTCGCAAATTTCGGCCTTCCCACACTTCTTACCGCGGTCATCGGGGCATCTGCCCTGCACGCCGAGGACTACCGGATATCGACCTTCATCTCGCAGTCCGACACCCACACCAAGGAAGGGCTGATCTGGTTCGCCGATGAGGTGCGCAGCGTCAGCGACGGCGACATCTCCTTCGAGGTCTTCACCGGCGGCGCGCTGCTGCCGGCGAAATCCACGATGCAAGGCATCGCGGACGGCGTGGCGCAACTGGGCTTTGTCTACAGCGGCTACACACCGTCCGAGCTTCCGGTGTCCAACGCCCTCACCGGGATGGCCTTTGTCGAAACCGATCCAATCGTCCTCGGCATGTCCTTCGCCGACTTCCTGATGCACGAGGAGATCGGCTTCAACGACTACCGCCACAACGGCATCATTCCGGTCGGCGGCTTCGGCACCGCACCCTCCGTCTTCATCTGCAACACGGAGCCCTTGACCTCGCTCGGGGATCTCAAGGGCAAGCGGGTGCGCTTTCCGGGAAGCTTCGTGTCGCAGCTCGGCGAGCACCTGGGCGTCGTGCCGGTCAACGTGCCCGCGCCCGAGATCTACCAGGCCCTGCAAAGCGGGCAGATCGACTGCGCAACGATCCACCCCTCCTGGCTGAACATGGATGGCAGCCTTGCCGAAGTGTCCAAAAGTGTCCTTCTGATGAACATCGCGCCGAACTTCGCTTCTCCGGCCCACGCCTATGACGCGGACTTCTGGCAGGGCCTGACGACGGAGGAACGCCAGACGCTTCTCGACGTCGCGGCCCGCACCATGGCGCGCATGGAAATCGGCTATCTCGAACCGCAACAGCGCGCCCTCGACATGGCCGAGGCCGGGGGCATCGTCATCACCGAACCCGACAGCACCATCACCGAAGCGATCGCCGCGTGGGTGGCCGATGGTGTCGGCGGAATGGACAAGGTGGCGCGCGAAACGCACGGCATCGACGATCCCGAGGCCCTGTTTACGACCTTCCGGAAATACCTCGACAAGTGGCGCCCGATCGTGGCCGCGCTCGAGGACCGCAACGACGAAGACGCGTTGACCGCAATGATCAAGACCCACCTCATCGACACGGTGGATGCCGCAACCTACGGCATGAACTGACGACGCCGCCCGCCGGACAGGTCGGCGTGGCATGTGGTTTGCGTGTCTGACCAGCAAGACACCGTACAAAGGTCCTGAGAGAGAACCATGACACGATTTGCCAACAAGACCTTCCTTCTCGTCGGAGCCGGCAGCGGTATCGGAGCGGCGACGCTGCGCCGGCTCCACGAAGAGGGCGCGACCATCGCGGCCGCCGATGCCCGCAAGGACGGCGTCGACGAGGTCATCGCCACGCTCGGGGACAGCTCCCGCGTCTACAGCGCCGCGCTCGACGTCACGGACCGCGATGCCGTCGCCGCCTTCGTCGGCGACGCCTTTGCCCGCTTCGGCAAGGTGGACGGCATGGTCTGCACGGCGGGTATCCGGGGGGTCGGCGGTATTCTCGACACCGATCCGGCAGTCTGGGACAAGGTGCTCAAGGTCAATCTCGAAGGCAGCTTCAACATCTCGCAGGCCTACTCCCGCGCGGCCAAGGAGCATGGCCTGCCGGGTTCGATCGTTCTGATCTCTTCGGCGGCGGGCATACGGGGCGTTCCTTTCCGCCTGCCCTATGCCGCGTCGAAATACGGTGTCGTCGGCCTGACCACCACCATGGCGATCGAACTCGGGCCGCTCGGTATCCGGGTCAACTGCCTGGTGCCGGGGATGATCTACACGCCGTTCACCAAGGTGATGTTCGAGGACCCCGAAAACGCCGCGCGCATCCGGGCCTCGCATCCGCTCCAGCGCGAAGGTCAGCCGGAGGAGGTTGCGGCGGCGATCGCGTTTCTTCTTTCGGACGATGCCAGTTTCATCACCGGCGTTGCCTTGCCCGTCGACGGCGGACAGACTGCGGGCATTGCCTCGCACTGACATCAGGTATGGCGGCTTCCGCCCGGCTTCACCCGAGACCTCACCGCACAAGGGTCCAGATGGCTTTTTCCGACATTCTCTATGACATCACGGACAGCGTCGCGACGGTCACGATCAATCGTCCGGCCAAGCTCAACTCCGTCACCGCCGATACCCTGCGCGAGATCGAGACCGCACTGCACATGGCGGGCAATGACCCCGAGGTCGGCGTCGTCGTGCTGACCGGCGCGGGCGACAAGGCGTTCTGCACCGGGGCCGACGTGTCCTGGCAGCGCGAGGGCAAGATGGGCACCACCGGCCCGGACGTCTTCGCGCCGCCTTACATGATGTTCCTGCGCTGCCCCAAGCCGGTCATCGCGCGGGTCAACGGCTATGCCATCGGCGGGGGAAACCATTTCGCCTATTTCTGCGACCTCACCATCGCCGCCGATCACGCGGTTTTCGGCCAGAGCGAGCCGCGCGTCGCGTTCCCGCAAAGCGGCGCCACGCTGGGTTACCTCGCGCGACTTATCGGGCACAAGCGCGCGAGAGAGATGTGGATGATGGGTCGCAAATACGACGCCCGGACCATGAAGGACTGGGGCCTCGTCAACGAGGTGGTCCCTCTGGCCGATCTGGACGCGGAGGTCCGCAAGTGGTGCGACGAGCTTCTTGCCGTCGCGCCCACCTGCCTCAAGCTCTACAAGGCCAGTTTCATCGAGGAATTCAACGACCTGCTGGGCCAGGGCGATTTTCTGCGCCGCTGGATCGTGCCGGACGATTATCGCGAGACCGAGCAACGCGAGGGCACGAGCGCCTTTCTCGAAAAGCGCCGCCCCGACTATGCGGCCTTCCGCCGCCCATCGAAAAAGGAGGACAGGTGAATGGACACTTCCGGCAAGCTGGTGAACGGCGACAACAAGGCCTTCTGGGAAGGCGCGCGCCAGCACAAGCTTCTGATCCAGAAATGCAATCGCTGTGACAGCGTGCAATTTCCGCCGCGTCATCACTGCATCAAATGCTGGGAAGCCGACCTGGTCATGGTCGAGTGCTCCGGACGCGGCAGGGTCGAGAGCTACACCATCGTCCGCCGCGCGCCGCTGGCCGCCTTTCGCGACAAGGTCCCTTACCCCGTCGCCGCGATCCTGCTCGAAGAAGGCCCGCGCCTGATGGCCGGGGTGATCGGGGAGGACGCGCTCGACGTCGCCATCGGCGATGCCGTGACGGTCGATTTCGAAGAAGACGCGGACGGCAACGTGCTGCCGCAGTTCCGACGCGCCTGACAAGACAGCAAGGACAAGTTCATGGTCGACACCGCTCCGCAAAATCCCCGCAGCCCCCTCGAAACCTACGCATCCGGAATGCTGCGCGGCAAGACCGCCTTCGTGACCGGAGGCGGCACCGGCATCGGCTTCGGCATCGCCCGGACGCTCGGGCTGCTCGGCGCGACGGTCTGCATCATCAGCCGCAAGGAAGACGTGCTGATCGAGGCCGCTAAGAACCTCGAAGCGGACGGCATCGACGTCATGTATGTCGCCGTCGACATTCGCGACTTCGACGCCGTTCAGGCCGCCGTGGACCAGACGGTCGAGCGGATGGGATCGCTCGACATCCTGGTGAACTGCGCCGCAGGTCTGTTCCACGCCCCCGCCGAAGAGCTGTCGGAAAACGGCTGGAAAGTGCTGATCGATATCAATCTGAACGGAGCATGGGCCTGCTGCAAGGCCGCGTTCAAGCCGCTGTCGCAGGCGCAGGACGGCGGTCGGATCATCAACATCGTGTCCCCCTTCGCATGGCAAAGCTGGCCGGGATCGGTCAATGCGGCGGCGGCCAAGGCCGGGTTGATTTCCATGGCACATACTCTCGCGGTCGAATGGGGACGCTACAATATCCATGTCAACAACATCGCTCCCGGCCCGATCGGCGGAACCGGGGGCATCAACAAGATGGCGGAAAATCCGGAGCGGTTCGAACAGGAACTCGAGCGTACCGCGCTTGGCCGTGTCGGCGAACTGGGAGACATCGCCGAGGCGGTGGCTTTCTTTGCTTCGCCCGCCGGGTCCTTCATCTCGGGCGCCGACCTGCTGGTCGACGGCGGGCGCCAGTACAACATGGTGCCCTCCAAGGTGCGCAACCTGCGCGCTCTCTGATCGGCGGACCCTGCCATGCTGACCCTCAGAACCGCCGTCAACCAGTGGGAGAGCGATCAGAACAACCACTGGAACGTCAGGTTCTACGGCCGCAGCTTCCAGGCGGCGACCGAGGTCTTCCTGTCCCGGAGCCCCGGCGGCAATCCCGGCGCGCGCTGGGTGCGGGACCGTCACATGCGCTTTCATCGCGAAGTGTTCAGCGGTTCGCCGGTCACGGTGACCTCCGGTGTCGGGACCGACGGGGATCTCGAAGGCCGGATCGTCCATGTCATGCGGCAGGGCGACACCGTCCTGGCGACCGCAATCGACGAGGGGTGCGACCCTGCCGCCGGGGCGCCCTGGTCCGAGCCGGAGCTTACGGACAAGGTATCGCCGCGCGGGCTGATGGCCGGCCCCCTCGATCCGGTGATGCCGGATCACGGGGCGGTGCGGCGCCTGTGTTGCGCGACCGGCGTGGCGCGGGTTGCCGAGATGGACCACCATGGGCTCATGCCGCTCGACAACTTCGTGCCGCGTTCCTCCGCCGCGATGCACAACCTGATGAACGCCATCGGCTTTACCCGCGAGTTCATCGCCCGCACGCGCATCAGCCGGATGGCGGTCGAGATGAAGCTGACCCGCCACGCGGACTGCACCGCGGGCACCCCGCTCACCTCGCACACCTGGATTTCCGAGGTCGAGGGCAAGAGCTTTTCCGTCCGCCATCTGGTCGTGGAGGCGCGCAACGGAAATCCGGTCATGAGCATCGAACACAAGCTGCTGTTCGTCGATCTGAATCTGCGCAGATCCGTCCCGCCACCCGAAACGCTGCGGTCCGGTCTGGAACGCTATTTCGCCGCCGAAGGGAAAGGGCAGCCATGATGAAAGACACCGCAGATGCGGACGGCCTGGAAACCCACCGATCCTATATTCCGAAGTGGGAAATCAACTCCGAGGGGATTTGGGACGCACGCTTTGTCGCGCGCGTCTTCCAGCACGCGTCGGACACGCTCCGGGAGGCGGTCGCACCCGGGGTCGCGGCAAGACACGTTCACAGAAGACTCCGGTTCATCGCCCCGATGTTCGGGGGCGAGCCGGTCAGGATCGGCTCGGCGCGCCTGCGGAGCGGGGACGATGTGGTGCATCTGCTGTCGCAGGCCCGGACCGGCAACCTCTGCGCCGTGGCGCTGGATCGGGTGGGGTACGACATTTCGGGCCTGCCCGTCGTCGACACGCCCGAGGCCGCGCCGTCGCCCTTCGCAGATGACGAAGAGATCGGCACGGACGGGACCGTCACCCACCTGTCGGTGCTGCGACCTGCGGCCTTCGACCACCTCGGCGTCCTCCTCTCCGACGCGGTCTGTGCCTGCGTGGTGGAGGCGATGCCCCATATCCTCGTCGCGCGCGGGGCCGGGGCGGCGCCAGCCCCGATCACCGAGTTGCACGTTTCCCTGACCGGAGAAGGCCGCTCCGGAGACGTGGCGCGGCTCGTCTCCCAAGGTGATCCCGGCCGCATCCGGCATGTGCTCGACTGCCCGACCAGCGGGCGCGTCTACGCCAGGGCCGTCACGGTGCACACATCCGCCTCCTGAGCCCGCGCGCTGCTGGTCCGATGGCACGTTTCTTGCGGTTCTCCACTGTGATGACCGGTCCGCGAGACCCGCTTCGGACAGCGGACCGGGCGCGACCAACACGAGGACAGAACGATGAAAACCCTGATTTGCCACGGCCCCGGAAAGATCACCTGCGAGGATGTCCCCGACGCGACCATTGCCGACCAGACCGGCGCCGTCGTCAAGATTTCTCTCTGCGCGATCTGCGGCAGCGATCTGCACCCCTATCACGTCGACATGGGCCGGCCTGCCTTCTGCATCGGGCACGAAGCGGTCGGTGAAATTGCCGAGGTCGGCCGTGAAGTGCGCAATTTCAAGGTCGGTGACCGGGTGCTGATCCCGGCGGCGCAGGGCTGCGGCAAGTGCCGCAATTGCCTCGCCGGGCATGTGCAGCTCTGCTCCAACTCGGTCGAACTCCGGGCCCTCGGCCGCAATACGCCCGGCATCGCCGGGGCGCAGGCCGAAGGAATCGCGATCCCGATGGCCGATTTCAACCTGTACCACCTGCCCGAAGACATTTCGGAAGAGGTCGGACTCATGTTGACCGACACCCTCTCTACTGCCTGGATGGCCGCGCGGCGCACGCGCGTGGCGCCCGGCGACATCGTTGCCGTCATCGGCCTCGGAGCCGTCGGGCTCCAGGCCGTGATGAGTGCCCTCGCCATGGGGGCCAGCCGTGTTCTCGGAATCGATCTCCTCCCGGATCGCGTGGAACACGGCGTCAAACTGGGGGCCGAGGCCGTTGTCGGCCCCGACCCCGTGGAAGCCGTGCGCGAGATGACGAACGGCCATGGTGCCGATGTGGTCATCGACGCGAACGGCGGCCCCGTCACCACCAAGCTGGCCATTGCCATGGCCGCCAAGGGTGGGCGCATCGGAATCGTCGGCATCAGCGAACTGCCCGAAATTCCCTTCCCGATTCGCGACAGCATCCTGAAGAGTCTCGAAATCCATCCCGGCATCTGTTCGGCACAATACGAAATTCCGACGCTGATCAGCCAGGTGCGCAACGGTCGGATGAGCAGTACCGCGCTCGATGCCATGTTCACCCACACCATGGACCTGACGAAGGGCCCCGAGGCCTACGAATTCTTCGACAAGCGCCTGGACGGGGTGCTCAAGGTCGCGCTCGACCCGTCTCGATGAGATCAAGGCGCGGGCCTCGTGCCCGCGCCTTTCGAACTGTCCGGCCTCGGCCGCAGGTCAGACCGCGATACGATACACCCGCGCCGCGTTGTCATGATACAGCGCGGCCTTCTCGTCCTTGGTCATCGATACCGTGATATGCTTCAGGGCATTCCACAACGAGACGAAATCGCAGGAGCGCCGGTCTGCGGGGTAGTTGCTTTCCATCATGCAGCGGTCGACGCCGAAACTTTCGATCACCGCTTCGGTCCAGGGCCGCCATGCGGCGGCGAGCTCGAGATAAGTCGGCAGCCGGTCCTGCAGCTCGAAGCCGAAGCCGAAATAGGGCTGCCCCATGCCGCCGACCTTGCAGATCACGTTGGGCCGCTGCGCCAGATCGGCAATATAGCTGCGCCATTCGACGAAGGCATCGGCGCGCCGGGAGTCTGACATGCCCGTCCCCGCAACCTGCCCGATATGGTTGAGCACGATGGTCAGATCCGGGAAATCGTCGGCCAGCCGGATCACGTCCGGGATCTGGTGATGAAAGACCGCCATGTCGAAGACGAGACCACGCGCCGAAAGCTGACGGACACCGTCGCGGAATTTCGGATGGCTCATGATTCCCGCCTCGGGCGGATGGGGGACATAGCGCCAGACATCCGGGTCGGGATGTTCAAGGGTGCACTGTCGAAAGCCGCGCAGGCGGTCGGGGGCGGTTGCCAGCGCCCGGTCCAGCAGCTCGCCGACGGCATCGCCGAAGCGCAGATCCGCATAGCCGACGATGGCGGCGGCAATCCGGCATTTCCCGTACTTGCCGGCGGCACTGACGGCGGCAACGCCGTTCGCGAATTCGATCTCGCCGATGGGGCGCAGGACCTCGGGTCCGTCCCTGCGCATCATCGACATGCATTCGACATAGACCGAGGCCACGATATTGTGGCCGCGTTGCACATCCTCCACGTAATCGTCGAACATGTAGTAACTGTCGAGGCGGTCGCGCAGGTGATGATGTGCGTCGATGATCGGCAGATCCGGTTCGAGGATGGTACGGCGTGTCGTGGGATCGGTTTGCATGATGGTCTCCAGTCTCCGGAGCGTTTGCCCGGCATTAGTGTGACCGGAGGCAAGCTGCAAAAGCCGTGCCAGTACCCGGGTGCCCGCACCCGACTCTACCACGTACGAAAAAGCCCCCGGACGGGTCCGGGGGCTCTCAATCGCTAACGGGCTGTCCGGCGCAGGTCACACCGCTTCGAGAATGATTGCGGTGCCCTGCCCGACACCGACGCACATGGTGCACAGAGCATAGCGCCCCCCCGTACGCCGAAGCTGCTTGGCCGCTGTCAGGACGAGCCGCGCGCCGGACATCCCAAGCGGATGACCTAACGCGATGGCACCGCCGTTCGGGTTCACATGCGCGGCGTCATCGGGAACCCCGAGCGCCCGCAGCGTCGCCAGCGCCTGTGAGGCAAAGGCCTCGTTCAGTTCGATCACGTCCATGTCGCCGATCGACAGGCCGGTGCGTGCCAATACTTTTTGCGTGGCCGGTACCGGCCCCACGCCCATGACCCGCGGTTCCACCCCGGCAGAGGCCATGGCGACCACGCGCGCGATCGGGGTCAGACCCTGCGCGGCGGCCGAGGCCTCGTTGGCAAGGATCAGCGCCGCCGCACCGTCATTGACGCCCGAAGCATTCCCGGCCGTCACGCTCAGATCCGGCCCGTTGACCCCGCGCAGCCGGGACAGCGACTCCGCGGTGGTTCCCGGCCGGGGATGTTCGTCGGTGTCCATCAGGATGGGATCGGTCTTTTTCTGCGGGATCGACACCGGCACGATCTCGTCCTTGAGTATACCCTTCTCTTGCGCTTCGGCCCATCGGGCCTGTGACCGTGCCGCGAACATATCCTGATCTTCGCGGGAAATATTGTAGTCCCCGGCGACATTGTCCGCCGTTTGCGGCATGGAATCCGTGCCGTAACGCGCTTTCATCTTCGGGTTCTCGAAGCGCCAGCCGATGGTCGTGTCATAGACCGTGTTTGCCCGGCTGAAGGCCGAAGTGGCCTTGGGCATCACGAAGGGCGCACGGCTCATGCTTTCGACACCGCCGGCGATGACCATATCGTAGTCCCCGGCGCGTATGCCACGCGCCGCCATGCCCACCGCGTCCATCCCCGAGGCGCAGAGCCGGTTGACGGTCGTCCCCGGCACGCCGTGCGGAAGGCCCGCCAGAAGGGCGGCCATCCGCGCGACGTTCCGGTTGTCCTCGCCCGCCTGGTTGGCAGATCCGAAGATCACCTCGTCCAGCGCGGACCAGTCCGTGGACGGGTGTCGCGCCATCAACGCCGCGATCGGGAGGGCGGCCAGGTCGTCGGCCCGGATCGAGGACAGCATCCCCCCGTAGCGTCCAATCGGAGTGCGGACCCCGTCGCAGATGAATGCTTCCATTCTGTGCCTCTTGTGTCTTTTCGGTGGAAATTCGCGATCGCGATGCGGTCGCGTTTCGGTTGTGCCGTCGCCCGTGAAACGGGGCGCGCCCGCCCGTGCGGTCAGCAACTGCCGTGCCACGCCGCCGCAAATCCGGAACCGGGAGGACCAGGCAAAACTGGCACGGATATTGCGACTTCCTGCCGTGAACGAGAAAAAGAGCTGAGCGATGACAAACTGCACTCCCGATCCGTCGCGGTCCGACCTTCCCTATGCGGCGCTTCCGCATGTCGAAATGGGCGCCGGATTCCGAATGTTGTCCGGTGTCCGGATCGTCGACGTGACGACCTCCATCGCGGGGCCCTATGCCACCATGCTGCTGTCGGATTTCGGGGCCGAAGTCATCAAGGTCGAACGTCCCGAAGGCGACGATTCCCGCAAGTGGGGGCCGCCGTTCCTCGACGAGCAGGCGCTCTGGTTCAGCGCGGTCAACCGCAACAAGAAGAGCGTCGTCATCGATGCCGGGGACGACGAGGGCAAGGCGCGTCTCATCCGGTTGATCCGGACGGCGGATGTCTTCGTGACGAACCAGCCGCCAGATGTACAGCGCAAGCTGGGCCTCGATGCGGACTCGATCCGCAAAATCCGCGAAGACATCGTGTTCGTCTCGATCACCGGCTTCGGGCTGACCGGAGCGCGGGCGAACCTGACCTCGTACGACCTGATCGCCGAAGGGTATTCCGGCATCATGGACATCACCGGCGACGGTGACGGCGCCCCCCAGAAGATCGGCGCGCCTGCCGCCGACATGCTGGCCGGGCAGGACGCCGCGATGGCGACCCTGGCCGCGCTCATCGACCGGATGAAGGGTGGCGGGGGCAGTATCATCGACATCAGCCTCGCGGAGAGCATGACCCGCTTCTTGTCGTGCCGGATCTCTTCCTACCTCGGCTCCGGGGAAGTCCCCCGGCGCTCCGGCGGCACCGACAGCGTGATCGCCATCTATCAGCCCTTCGAGACCGCCGACCTGCCGATCAACCTCGGGCTCGGCTCGGACGGAATCTGGAAGAGGTTCTGGAAGACCCTGGGCGATCCCGAATACGGCGCGCGGGCGGAGTTCGCGACCAATTCCAGCCGCCGCGACCACCGGAATGCCATCGTCGCACGGATTCAGAAATTGCTGTTGGGCCGATCGCGGCAGGAATGGCTTGCCGCCTTTGCCGAAAACCGTATCCCCGCAGGCCCGATCAACCGGGTCGACGAAGTGACGGCGGACAGGGATTTTCACGCGCGCGGCCTGTTCTATGCGGTAACATCACCGTCGGGAAATGTCGTGCCGCAGGTGGGACTTGGCATACAGATCGACGGACGACCGAGCACACCGATCCGCGTGCCGCCCTATCTCGGGGAACACACGAGCGAAATCCTGGATTCGCTTCCGGATGAAGACACCGGGGCGGACGCTGCCCCGGGCAAGACCGAAAACTGGAAATGAAGGTACGAAGATGAACTTTTCCGAGATCCTCTACGAAGAAGACGGACCCGTCGGCACGATCACCCTGAACCGCCCCGACAACGGCAACATGTTCACCGAAACCATGTGCCACGAAATCCGGGACTGCATCGAGTCGATCCGCCGCGAAACCCGCACACGCGTCGTGGTCCTGACCGGCGCGGGCGACAAGTTCTTCTGCATCGGCGGACAGAAGGACGGTATGGAAAAGACCCTGCTCTATGCCGGCGTCCTTCCGACCCTCGAAATGTACGAGGCGATCGACAAGCTGCAAAAGCCCGTCATCGCCAGCGTGAACGGCTTTGCCGTCGGCGGGGGCAACGTGCTCCAGATGGTCTGCGACGTCACCATCGCCAAGGAAAGCGCGGTGTTCCGGCAGGTCGGCCCGATGATGGGCTCCTTCGACGCAGGCTACGGTACGTGGTATCTCGAAGATCTGGTCGGCAAGAAGCGCGCCAAGGACATGTGGTACGCCAATCCCAAGATCAAGGCTGCGGAAGCCAAGGAAATCGGCCTGATCAACCGCGTCGTTCCCGACGACCAACTGGCGGAAAAGACCCGCGAATACGCGCTCGAGATCGCAAGCCGGGGCGCGTTTGCGCTGGCCTCTATCAAGGGAGCCTTCAACGCACGGCACGGCGGCGTTGCCGGTCTGTCGCGTGTTACCCACGATCTGCTGCTGCGCCAATACCTCGACACCGAGGAACACAAGGAGCTGAACCAAAGCTTCAACGAGCGTCGCGAGGTCGATCCGACCAAATTCGGCAAGTGAGGTCCAGATGAAACCCTTTCTGACATTGCACGATCCGGGCGCGGCACGCGGCTATTACGACAGCGGCTGCTGGCAGAAGGACACGTTCTACACGCTTATGGCCCGGCATGCGGCGGCCAATCCCGACGCACCGGCCATTCAGGACGGTAGCGCGACCCTCGACTGGATGGCTCTTAAGGCCAGGGTCGATGCAATGGCAGACAACATGGCCGATATCGGCATTTCGGCCGGTGACCGGGTTTCAATCTGGATAGGCAACAGGGTCGAGGCGGTCATCGCCTTTCTCGCCTGCTCGCGCGAGGGCATCGCCTGCAACCCGTCGCTGCACAAGACCTACACTTGCGCCGAAATCATCGAGCTTCTCAACGAACTCGGCGCGAAGGCGTTGCTGACAGAGGACGGCTGGGGCGCGGACCGCGCGGATCACGACCTGATGGCGATGCTCAAGGACGTGCCGACCCTGAAAAAGGTCTATACGCCCGAAAATGCACCGTTCCATATAACCGGCAACGGCGGCGCGCCCTTCGCGAACCCCGACGCGGTAGTCTACCTCGCCTTCACCTCGGGGACCACGGGGCGGCCCAAGTGCGTCATGCATTCGTGCAACACGCTTCTCGCGAATGCCCGGGACCTTGCGCGCGACTGGGGTCTGTCGTCGCAATCGACCATCCTGTCGCTCAGCCCGCTGTCGCACCACGTCGCCTGGGTGGCCATTGCCCAGTGGCTGGTGTGCGGTGGGCGGATGGTCACCAACGATCCGCCCAAGGGGCTGACGTCGTTGGATTGGATCGTCGAGACCGGCGCGACCTATGTTCTGGGCGTTCCCACCCATGCCATGGATATTCTGGCGGAACAGAAGCGCCGCAGCATTCCGAAGATGGGGCAGGTCCAGACCTTCTACCTGGCCGGGGCGGCCATTCCCCAGATCGTCGCCAAGTCCTTCGTCGACCAGGGGATCATGCCGCAGAACGTCTACGGCATGACCGAATGTTCGTCCCACCAGTACACGCATCCCAGCGATGACGAGGAAACCTGGATTTCGACTTGCGGTCGCGGGGGGCCGGCCTACCAGATCAGGATCTGGGACCCGGAAAACCCCGACCGCGAGATGCCGCAGGGCGAATCCGGCGAAATCGGCGGTCGCGGGGCGGCGCTGATGCTGGGCTATTTCGCAAACCAGGCGGCTACGGAAAAGTCCTTCAACAAGCACGGCTACCTGTTGTCCGGCGACCTCGGTTCGCTCGATGCAAAGGGCAATTTGCGGGTCGAGGGGCGTATCAAGGACCTCATCATCCGGGGCGGACACAACATCTATCCCTCGCGGATCGAAGCGCTGGCGATGACCTGCCCCGGCGTCGAGAAGGTCGCGGCCTTCGGCATTCCCGACGACCGGCTGGGCGAAAAGGTCTGCCTCGCCGTCATCGGCGACATCAGTTCAGCCGAGATGCTGCAACACCTGAACTTCAAGGGGCTTTCCAAGTTCGACATGCCGGAATGGTACACCACCGTCGACAGCTTTCCGCTGACCGCCAGCGGCAAGATCCTGAAACGCGAACTGCAGGAGATGGTGAAGACCGGGCAACTGGACCCAGAACCCGTGCGGTTCGAACTGCAGAAGGTGTAAGCCGATGATGCCCCTTCTGACACGGGACGGCGCCTTTGCGACACTGACCCTCAACCGGCCCGAAGCGCTGAACGCCTTGTCCTTCGACATCATCCGCGAGATCGGCCGGTTGCTCGACGACGTGGCCGCGATGGAGGGCGTGCGCGCCCTTTTCATCACCGGCGCGGGCGACCGGGCCTTCTGCGCCGGCGCCGACATCAAGGAACTGCGCAATCGTACGCTGATGGCGCAGAAGCGCGGGTCCGAACTCGGGCAGGCGGTGATGGCCAAGCTGGATCATCTGCCGATCCCGTCGATCGCGCTGGTGAACGGCTATGCCTTCGGGGGCGGATGCGAGATCGCGTTGGCCTCGACCTTCCGGCTGGCGAGTGCGAACGCGATATTCGGTCTGCCCGAGATCAAGCTCGGGCTGACCCCCGGATATGGCGGTATCGCCCGACTTCCCCGGCTGGTCGGCGAGGCGCGGGCAATGGAGATCATCCTGACCGGCCGGAACGTTGACGCGGCCGAAGCCGAGCGCATCGGCATGATCAACGCCGTGGTCGAGGGCGACCTGCTCGAACAGGGCGTCGCCTTTGCCAGCCGCGTCACGCGGCACAGCCAGCCCGTGTTCGAACTGGTGCGCGATGCGATCCGGCGGACCGCGGGCGCGCCGCTCGAAGAGGCGTTGAGAATCGAGAATGACGCCTCGACCCTCGCCTACCGGCTGAACGACGCCGAAGAGGGCATGGCCGCCTTCGAAGAGAAAAGAAAAGCCGAATTCAAGGACGAATAGGACACTCCATGACCTCGAAGCGAATAGTCGTGACCGGCGCAAGCCAGGGGATCGGCGAAGCCATTGCGACGGATCTGGACCGGCGCGGATATGACGTGATCTGCGTGTCGCGCTCGGGCAGGGCGCCGGTCGGCACCGGCATGGCCTGCGACATGACGGACGAAGCCGCCGTGAAGGCACTGTTTGCTGCAATCGGCGAAACCGGCCCGATCACCGGCCTCGTGAACAATGCCGGCTATCACACGATCCAGCCCATCGCGACCACGAAGACCGACGAGTTCGAAGCCATGCTCCGCCTGAACGTGACCGGTGTGATGATCGCCGCGCGCGAGGCCTATCCGCTTCTGAAACCGGCGCAGGGCACGATCGTCAACATGGGGTCGTGGTTCGACAAGATGGGCGTGCGGGACAACATCGCCTATTGCGCCTCCAAGGCCGCGGTCGCCGCCATGTCGCGCTGCATGGCGGTGGAGTGGGCCCGCGACGGCATCAACGTGCTGAACATCGGTCCCGGCTACATCGAGACGGAGCTGAACCGCGACTACCTTGCCAAGGAAAAGGTCCAGGCCTTCCTGAAGCAGCGCATTCCGGTTCAGCGACCCGGAAATGTGGACGAAGTCGCGCGCCTCATCGGAGCAATCTTCGCCGAGAACATCAAGTTCCTGACCGGCGAAACCATCTATATCGACGGCGGACAGGGCATCGCACACTGATGAATATGTTGGAAAAAGTCGCCAAGGCGCGCGGGTGGAACGACGAGGAACGTCAGATCCTGGTCCAGGTGCAGCGCATGACGGACGAGGTCATCGCGCCGAATGCCGAACATACGGACGCCACCGGGGAATTTCCCTGGAAGAATGTCGAGGCGATCAATGCTCTGGGGCTCAATGCGATCTTCGTGCCCGAGCAATACGGCGGCATGCAGATGTCGTACAAGCTTTACCTCGAAATCGTGTCGATCATCTCCGAAGCCTGTGCCGCCACAGGCATCATCTATGCCACCAATTACCACGGCATGAAGCCGTTGATCGACTTCGGCAACGACGAACAGCGCGCCCGCCTGCTGCCCTGCATCGCCGAAGGTGGCCTCGGGGCGCTCGGCATCACCGAACCGACCGCGGGGTCGGATGCCACGGGCATGAAGACCTCCTTCACGCCGGATGGCGATGACATCGTCATCAAGGGCAGCAAGATCTTCATCACCAACGGCGATGTCGCCGACCGCATCCTGCTGTTCGGCAAGTGGAGCAAGATCGAAGACCCGCGCAAGGCGATCTCGGTTCTGATCCTCGAAAAGGGTGCCGAGGGGTTCAGCGTCATCGGCAAGGAAAAGAAGATGGGCCACAACGGCTCGTCCACATGTGCGCTGTCCTTCGACAATGTCCGGGTGCCGCGTGCCAACCTGATCGGAGAGCCCGGTGAAGGCCTGCGTATCCTCTTGGCATCCCTCAACAAATCTCGCCCGTCCATTGCTGCCCACGCGCGCGGCATCGCTCGCGCGGCCTTCAGGGACATGGTCGCCTACGGCAACGATCGCAAGCAGGGCGGCAAGACCGTCCTCGAATTCCAGGGCAACCAGTTCACCCTGGCCGATCTGGCAAGCGAATTGCTCATGGTCGAACGCTGGATCGACTATGTCGCCGACATGGTCGATGGCGGCGAAACGGATTTCGGAATGGAGGCCTCGGTCGCCAAGCTGAGGGCAACGGATCTGGCGATGAACATGGCCATCGAATGCGTGCAGTTCCACGGCGGCTACGGCTACTGCCGGGACTACCGCGCCGAGCGCCTGATGCGCGATGCCAAGATCACGCAGATCTGGGAGGGCACCAACCAGGTGCACAGACAACTCATCGGACGGAGCTTCAGAACAAAATGACATCTCTCAGGAAAGTCGCGATCTGCGGCGCAGGCGGTACGATGGGAGCCGGGATCGCGCTGGTCGCAGCGCGCGCGGGCTTCGACACGATCTGCTTCGACATGTCCGCCGACGGGCTCGCCCGCCAGACCAAGGCGGCGCAAGGCTTTTTCGGCAAATCGGTGGACCGTGGCAGGATGAGCGCCGAAGACCGCGACGCGGCGCTGGCCCGGATGACCAACAGCACCGATCTGGCCGATCTGGCCGATTGCGACCTGGTGATCGAGGCGATCTTCGAGAACCTCGAGGTCAAGCAGGACCTTTTCACCAAGCTGAACGGCATCTGCAAGCCCGAGACGATCTTTGCCTCCAACACCTCGACGCTGTCGATAACCCAGATCGCGGGCGGCTGCGGGCGCGAGGACAAGGTGGTGGGGATGCACTTCTGCCTGCCCGCGCAGTTGATGAAGCTGATCGAGATGTCGCGAGGCATCAACACCTCGGACGCGACCTTCCGGGCAGCGTGGGAGTGGACCGAGGCCGCCGGGCAGGTGCCGGTCGAAACCCAGGACAAACCGGGGTTCATCCTCAACGCCCTGCTCGTGCCGTTCAACAACGATGTCATCCGTGCCATCGAGGCCGGGCTTGCCACGCCGGAGGACATCGACCTCGCGATGAAATCCGGTCTCGGATACAAGATGGGGCCCTGCACCCTGCTCGACCTGATCGGGCTGGATACGCAGGTGCGCCTCGGCGAAGCCTTCTATCCCATCACGCTGGATGCGCGCGCCTCGGTGCCGCCCTTGCTGCGGCGCATGGTGGCCGCCGGAAAGCTCGGCAACAAGTCCGGCCAGGGCTTTCTGACCGGGGCCGCTACGGAGAAGGCGACAACGGCACCGTCACACACCATCTACCGGTCCGGCGAAAGCCGATCCTTTCCCGATGCCGACCACGCACTGATGAGCGATGCAATGGACGGCGAGATCAGCATCCACCTTGGCGGAGGATATGCGCCGGATGCGTCGAAACGCGCGGTTCTGGTCGAACTCGATACCGAATGCCTCGGCGTGCACACCGGCGAGGACAGTGGCCGCGAAGGGTCGAACACGGTCGGCTTCGCGCGCTACCGCAACGGCAACGATGCGCCGTCCGATCTGGTCGAACTGGTGCGCCAGCCGGGCACTTCGACCGAGGCCCTCGCGGCGTCGCGGGCGGTGTTCGAGGCGGCGGGCTGCGACGTGGTGATCTGCAAGGATCTGCCGGGCCGCATCGTCGACCGCCTCGTGCGCCCGAAATACAATGACGCGCTGCGGTTTCTGGACGAAGGCCTCGCCAGCGCGACGGACATGGACAAGACATGTTGCATGGGTCTCGGTTATCCCGATGGCCCGATCGAGCGCGTGACCCGCGGCGGCCTTGCCCGGCACTTCGACGTGACGACGGCCATTCAGGCGATGACCGGGCTGGCCGGCTATGCGCCTGCCCGCGCGGCGGTGGTCGCGCGGAGCCGCTCGGCATGACAGGCGCGGGAGCCTTGGCGGGTATTCGGGTGCTGGATTTCTCGACATTGCTCCCGGGTCCGATGGCGAGCCTGTTCCTCGCCGAGGCCGGTGCAGAGGTCATCAAGGTCGAACGCCCCGGCCGCGGCGACGAGATGCGCAGCTACGACCCCAAGGCCGGCGAGGACAGCGGCAATTTTCACCTGCTGAACCGAGGCAAGAAGAGCGTTGCGCTGAACCTCAAGGACCCTGAAGATCTGGCGCGGCTGCGCCCGTTGCTGGAATCCGCGGACATCCTGATCGAACAATACCGGCCCGGCGTGATGGCGCGGCTCGGGCTGTCCTACGAGGATGTGAGCGCGGTGAATCGCGGGATCATCTACTGCTCGATCACCGGCTACGGCCAGACCGGTCCGCGCAGCCTCCGCGCCGGGCACGATCTGAACTATCAGGCCGAGACCGGGATGCTCGCGCTCGGCATGGGCCCGCCCGGGGCGCCGTCGCTGCCGCCAGCGCTGGTTGCGGATGTGGCCGGGGGCACCTATCCCGCGCTGCTGAACATCCTGCTGGCACTGCGCCGCCGCGACGCCACCGGCGCCGGTGCCTGTCTAGACATCGCCATGGCCGACAACCTTTTCCCGTTCCTGTACTGGGCGCAGGCAGACGGTCAGTTGACCGGCCGGTTCCCCGGGAACGGAGACAGCCTCGTGACCGGCGGCAGTTGCCGCTATCGGCTCTATCCGTCTTCGGACGGGGTGATGATCGCGGTTGCCGCGCTCGAACAGGTGTTCTGGGACCGCTTCTGCGACGCGATCGGGTTGCAGCCCGACCTGCGCGACGATGCCGTGACGCCGGAGGCAACCGGCCTTCGCGTGGCCGATATCCTGGGGACAAAGCCTTCCTGCCATTGGGAAGAAACCTTCGAGGCCGCCGATTGCTGCTGTTCGCTCGTCCGAACCCTGCCCGATGCCATGAAGGATGCGCACTTCCGGGCGCGCGGCGTGTTCGGCGCGCCGGACGCGTCGGCCCTGTCTCCGCTGCCGACTCCGCTCTGCCCGGCCCTGCGCGCGGAAAACAGCCGCGCCGCCGCACCGAAACTGGGCGAGGACACCGGGGCGCTCGCCCCGCGCGGTGTCACGTTGAAAGAGGATACCACCGGATGAAAGCCGTCATCGTCGATGCCTTTACCCCGTTCGATCAAGCGCGCTATGGGGATCTTCCCGATCCGGCACCGGGCTCCGAGGATGTCGTGATCGACGTTGCCGCCAGCGACGTCAACTTCCCGGACATCCTCTACATCGAGGGCAAGTACCAGAAGCTGCCGCCCTTCCCCTTCTCGCCGGGACTTGCCGCGGCAGGTCGGATCTCGGCGCTCGGCACGGATGTCCGGGGGCTGGAACCGGGGCAGCGCGTCCTGGCCCTGCCCTACCACGGCAGCTACGCCGAGAAGCTGGTGACGCCCGCCGCGTTCTGCTTTCCCCTGCCCGACCACATGCCGCTGGCTACCGCTGCGGCCTTCGGGCTGGTCTACCAGACCGCCTATTTCGCCCTGACCGCCCGTGCCGGGATGCAACGCGGCGATACCGTGCTGGTGCTGGGGCCCTCGGGCGGCATCGGCATGGCGTCGATCCAGCTTGCCCGGGCGCTTGGCGCGGGCAAGGTGATTGCGGCCACACGGCGCCCGGAAGAGGCGGTCAGGGCCGCAGATCTCGGCGCGGACATGGTTGTGGACATCAACATCGAGAACCTGCGGGACGGGCTGCGCGATGCCGTTCTGGACGCGACGGGCGGCCACGGCGCGGACGTGGTGATCGACCCTGTCGGAGGCGACGTCAACGCCGCCGCCCTTCGGGCGATGGCCTGGTCCGGACGCATGGTAATCGTCGGTTTCGCTTCGGGAAACATTCCAAAATTCGCTGCCAACTACCTTCTGGTAAAGAACATCTCCATCAGCGGAATACAGTGGACGGACTATCGCGCCCGTCGGCTCGACGACGTTCGCAAGGCCCAGGCGCATATCAACGAGCTATGGAGCGAGGGCAAACTGGACCCGGGGATCGCACAGGTTCTGCCGCTCGCCGGATTTGCAGATGCCCTACGACAACTCAGCACGGCAAGGGTCAAGGGAAAGATCATCCTCACGACCGAAACGACAGAAGAACAGGCCCCATGACCGCATTGGAAACCACCAGCATCATCGGCGTCATCGGCGCCGGAACCATGGGCGCCGGCATTGCCCAGGTCGCCGCCGCAGCCGGCCATCCGGTGATCCTCTACGACGCCTTTGACGGCGCCGCCGCCACCGGCAAGGCACGCCTCGCGGAGGGTCTGGAAAAACTCGTCGCACGGGGCAGAATGTCCGCCACCGACAAGGCCGCACTGCTCGATCGGATCGAGATCGCCGACAGCCTCGACGCCTTTTCCGGGGCCGCCCTGGTGATCGAGGCCGTCGTCGAACGGCTCGACGTCAAGCGCGAACTTTTCGCGGGACTGGAAGCGGTGATCGCCGCGGATGCGATCCTTGCCACCAACACGTCCTCGATCTCGGTCACCTCCATCGCGCGGGATGCCAGGCACCCCGAGCGGGTCGTGGGGATGCATTTCTTCAACCCCGCGCCGATCATGAAACTGGTCGAGGTGGTTTCCGGCGTCGCGACCTCGGCCGAGGTCGCCCGGACGATCCTTGATACGGCGCAGAGCTGGGGCAAGGTTCCCGTCCCTGCGAAATCCACGCCGGGATTCATCGTCAACCGGGTCGCACGGCCCTACTACGCCGAGGCCCTGCGCCTTTGCGAAGAACAACTGGCCGACCCCGCGACGCTGGATGCCCTGATGACAGAGGGCGCCGGATTCCGCATGGGACCGTTCGACCTGATGGACCTGATCGGGCATGACGTGAACTACGCGGTCAGCCAGTCGGTGTTCGACGCGTTCTATCAGGACCCGCGGTTCCGTCCGTCCATCGCGCAGCTCGAACTGGTCAATGCCGGGCGGCTCGGGCGCAAATCCGGGCATGGGTTCTATGATCATGCTTCCGGCGCCACCAGGCCGGAGCCGTCGACCGAAGCCGTTCCAGGTGCCGCGCCCTTCGACCTGCAACCGGGCATCGGCACCCGCGTCGACGGTGTCGACGTGGTGCTGACCGACGGGCGGCGGGCCAACGATCTGGCAAGGCTCTCCGGGGCGCCGGTTATTGTCTACGACCTCGGTGCGGCGACCGGCGCCACGCGCCGCCTTGCCTTCGCCGCCTCGCGCGAGGTGCCTGAGGCGGTCCTCGCGCGCTTTGTCGCCACGCTCGACGCTCAGGGTATCGCGGCCACCCGGCTTCGCGATTGGCCGGGACTGGTCGCCATGCGCACCGTTGCCATGCTCGCCAACGAGGGCTTCGAGGCAGTTCTGCAGGGCGTGGCCGACGAGGCGGGCGTGGATGCCGCCATGCGCTACGGCGTCAACTATCCCGAAGGGCCGATGGCCTGGGCGCGCAGGATCGGGCTGGCACGCATCGTTTCGGTGCTCGACGCCCTGCACGGGCTGACCGGTGATCCGCGCTACCGTGCCTCGATGGGCCTGCGCCTTGCACTCGACGACTGACGTTCAGCAACAGGAGACGATCATGAAGATCACACGCGTTGGCACGACCCCCTCCGGCATCGGCTCCGAGGCCAACTTCACCGGCACGGTGCGGCAGGACAAGCTTTTCGCCGCCGAAGCTCCGGGTCGCGTGGGCGGCGGGGCCAACACCTTCGAGCCCGGCGCACGGACGCGCTGGCACACCCATCCGGCGGGCCAGATCCTGATCATCACCGCGGGGCGGGGATGCGTGCAGACCTGGGGTGAACCCATCCGCGAGGTGTTCCCCGGCGATGTCGTCTGGATTCCCGAAGGGGAAAAGCACTGGCACGGTGCCGGCCCGACCACGGCGATGGTGCACATCTCGGTCACTGAATCTCTCGACGGGAGCGCGGTCACCTGGCTCGAGCCGGTCACGGACGAGCAATACCTGGGCTAGGCGCCCACTGCGCCCGCCCACCCGATCTCCGGCCGCAGCCCTCTGCGGTTGGAGGCCTGCAAGGCAGCAACCGCGAGGACGCCCCCGCCATGACCGACCCCCGCCACCCCCTCGATCCCGTCCTGATGCGCGTCTCGCTCGAAGTGAACGGCGACCTGCATGTCCTCGAGGTGGACACCCGTGTCACCCTGCTGGACGCGCTGCGCGAAACACTCCACCTGACCGGTACCAAGAAGGGCTGCGACCACGGCCAGTGCGGTGCCTGCACCGTGCTCGTGAACGGCGTGCGCATCAACAGTTGCCTCAGCCTGGCCGTCATGCATGAAGGCGATACCGTCACCACCATCGAGGGGCTCGGCTCGCCCGGGGCGCTGCACCCGATGCAGGCCGCGTTCCTGCATCGCGACGGCTTCCAGTGCGGCTATTGCACACCAGGCCAGATCTGCTCGGCCATCGCGGTACTGGACGAGATCCGCGCCGGCGTTCCCAGTCATGCAAGCGGCGATCTGACCGGTGCCTTCACCCCCGATACGGCCGAGATCAAGGAGCGCATGAGCGGCAATATCTGCCGCTGCGGCGCCTATTCCAACATCGCAGATGCCATCGCGGACGTCCTGGAGGCAAAGGCATGATTCCATTCACCTACGAAAGGGTCACGACCGCGGCCGAGGCCGTGCATGCGCTGGCCGCCACGCCCGGCGCCCAGCTTATCGCCGGAGGCACGAACCTGCTCGACCTGATGAAGGCCGGCATCGAGCAGCCCCGCCACCTGGTCGACATCAACGAGCTGGACCTCGCCTCCGTCGAGGCGACGGAGGACGACGGCCTGCGCATCGGAGCACTGGTGTCCAACACCGCGCTGGCCGCCGATCCGCGCATCCGTCGCGACTACGGCGTTCTGGCGCGGGCCATCGTCGCCGGGGCGTCGGGCCAATTGCGCAACAAGGCGAGCGTCGGCGGAAATCTCATGCAAAGGGTTCGTTGCCCGTATTTCTACGACACCAACCTGCCCTGCAACAAGCGCGCGCCGGGGTCGGGTTGCCCGGCCATCGACGGGCTTAGCCGGTCGCTCGGCCTGGTCGGCGTGAGCGAGAACTGCATCGCCACCAATCCCGGAGACATGGCCGTCGCCCTGCGGGTACTGGATGCCACGGTCGAAACCATCGACGCATCGGGCCAGCTCCGTGCAATCCCCATTGCGGAGTTCCACAGGCTTCCGGGCGATGCGCCGCAGGCCGAGACGGTGCTGGAGCCGGGCGGGCTGATCACTGCGGTGACACTTCCGCCGCCGGTCGGAGGCAGGCAGGCCTATCACAAGGTGCGCGACCGGGCCTCCTATGCCTTTGCCGTCGTGTCGGTCGCCACCATCCTGAACTCCGATGGCTCCGGGCGGGTGGCGTTGGGTGGCGTGGCGCCGAGGCCGTGGCGGTCTGCCGAAGCAGATGCGGCCCTCCCCGAGGGGGCCGCCGCCGCCTGCCGCGCGCTGTTCCGCGGGGCCACGCCGACAAGGCACAACGCGTTCAAAATAACGCTTGCGGAGCGCACCCTGGGCGCTGCCATTTCCGACGCGAGGCTGTCATGAAATTCGATGCTCCTGCCGGACCCAATCCCGTCGACCGGATGAAGGTCGTGGGCCAGCCGTTGGACCGGGTCGACGGCCCGCTCAAGGTGACCGGACGCGCGACTTATTCCCACGAACAGCGCGCCGGTATCGACCGGCCCGCCTATGGCTTTGTGCTCGGGGCCGGGATCGGCTACGGGCGGATCGCGGCGATGGACCTTGCCGCGGCACGCGCCGCGCCGGGTGTGCTGACGATCGTGACCGCCGACAGCATCGGCGGGCCGACCGTGGCCGGGGACTTCCTCATCGACCGCTTCCTGGTGGGGCCGCAAATCGACCACTATCACCAGGCCATCGCGGTCGTTGTGGCGGAGACCTTCGAACAGGCACGCGCGGCGACCGCACTGATCGACGTGACTTACGAGGCCGGCGACGGCAGTTTCGACATCAAGGCCCTGAGCGACACCGCGCCGCCCTGCCCGCCCCGGCCCTTCACACCGCCGTCGCACATAGAAGTCGGGGATTTCGATGCTGCGATGACCGAGGCCGAGGTCACGCTGGATGAAACCTATACCACGCCCGACCAGACCCACGCGATGATGGAGCCCTTTGCCACCATCGCGCAATGGGACGGCGACAGGCTGACCTGTTGGTGCCAGGTACAGCAACTCAACTGGGGCCTGCGTGATCTGGCCAAGATCCTCGGGATCGACAAAGCAAATATCCGGCTGCATTCGCCGTTCATCGGGGGCAGCTTCGGCGCCAAGGGCACGGTTCTGGCGGATTGCGTTCTGGCATCCCTCGCCGCACGGCAGTCGGGCCGCGCGGTCAAGCTGGCGCTGCACCGCGCGTTGATCTTCAACAACACCAACCACCGGCCCGCGACCGTCCAGCGCATCCGGCTCGGTGCCACGAAGGACGGAAGGCTGACCGCCATCGGCCATGACAGCTGCTGCGGCAACCTGCCGGGCGGGCGCCCAGAATCCGCCATCGGCTCCACCCGGCTGCTCTACGGCAGCGACACGAGGCGGCTGACGCTGCGGCTGGCACGGCTCGACCTGGCCGAGGCCGCGGCCTTTCGCGCGCCGGGCGAGGCGACGGGGATGATGGCGCTGGAGATCGCGATGGATGAAATGGCCGAGAAGCTGGGCCTCGATCCGGTCGAGTTCCGCATCCGCAACGACATCACCTCCGATCCGGAAAACCAGAACCGCAAATTTTCCAGCCGCAATCTTGTCGGTTGCCTGCTCAAGGGGGCCGAGCACTTCGGCTGGGCCGACCGTCCCGCCCGCCCGGCAACACGGCGCGACGGCCATTGGCTGACCGGATACGGCACGGCCGCCGCCATCCGCGGCGCGCCGATCCTGAAATCCGCCGCGCGTGTCCGTCTGACTGCCGATGGCCGGATCACGGTCGAGACCGACATGACCGACGTCGGCACGGGCAGCTACACCATCGTGGGCCAGACCGCCGCCGAGATGATGGGTCTCGGGATCGGGGACGTGACCGTGCGGCTCGGCGATTCCAGCTTTCCGGAATCTCCCGGCACCGGGGGACAGTGGGGAGCGCCCTCGGTCACTTCGGGGGTTTACGCCGCCTGCGTGAAACTTCGCGACGCCGTGGCGCAGAGGCTGGGCATCAACTCGCCCGATGTGACCTTCGAGGACGGCCACGTGATCGGCGCGGGCCGCCGGGTGCCGATCGCCGAAGCCGCGCAGGATGGCGATTTGGTGTGCGAGGACGAGATCTTCTTCGGGGAATTCACCCAACGCTATGCACACCAGACGTTCGGCGCGCATTTCGTCGAGCTGGGCGTGCATGCCGCAACAGGCGAAGTGCGCCTGCGCCGGATGCTGGCCGTCTGTGATGCGGGAAGGATCTTCAATCCGAAAGCCGCGCGCAGCCAGGTCATCGGTGCGCAGGTCATGGGGGCGGGGGCCGCGCTGATGGAGGATCTGTCCGTGGATACCACACACGGGCTTTTCCTCAATCACGACCTTGGCAGCTACGAAGTCCCGGTCCACGCCGACATCGCCGCGCAGGAGGTCATCTTTCTCGAAGAACCGGACCCCCGCCATTCTCCGATGAAGGGCAAGGGCGTGGGCGAACTGGGCATGGTCGGAGTCGCCGCGGCGGTGGCCAACGCGATCTACAACGCGACCGGTGTGCGGGTGCGCGACTACCCGATCACCGTGGACAAATACATCGACCGGATGCCGCAGGTCTGAGGCGTCGCGGCCGACGACAGTGTCCTTCCAACAGCCATCGTCCAAGCCGCGTGTCCGGCTGGCAGGAAAATTGCGGGGCGGTCTTCAAGAACCCACCGCTGGCGGTGCAGGCAGCGTCGCCCGGACAGACAAAACGGAGCAAGATCACATGTACGACCTACTCAACGGCAAGACCCGGCTGTTTCCGATCATCGGCGACCCGATCATTTATGTCCGGTCCTGCGAAAAGCTGACCGAGAAGCTCATGGGGCGGGGTCACAACGGCATCTGCATTCCGATGGAGGTGCCGGAGGGCGCATTGGAACCCGTCATGGCCGGGCTGACCGCCGCACGCAACGTCGACGGCATCCTCGTGACCATGCCGCACAAGTTCAACGCCTTTTCCTACTGCTCAACCGGCTCGACCGTTTCGACCCTGCTCGACGTGGTCAGCGTCATGCGGCGCAACACCGACGGCACCTGGCATGGCGACATGCTGGACGGGGATGCCTTCGTCAGTGCGCAGAAGACCTTCGGCGCGCAGCCCGAGGGCGCCAAGGTGCTGCTGCTCGGGGCCGGCGGGGCCGGAAGCGCGATCGCGATTTCCCTGCTCGAAGCCGGAGTCCGCGAGTTGATCATCCATGATACCAATGAAGCGCGCGTGGCTGAACTGATCGGGATTCTCGGCGATCTCGG
Organism: Salipiger sp.; assembly: GCF_048261495.1. Taxonomy (GTDB): domain Bacteria; phylum Pseudomonadota; class Alphaproteobacteria; order Rhodobacterales; family Rhodobacteraceae; genus Salipiger. The sequence continues at coordinate 81,265 of NZ_JBLXFX010000010.1, read as the reverse complement.
GGCGGGACGCGCCAAGTACGGACCCGCCGATCCGACCGGCTGCGACATGGTCTGCAACGCCACCCCGATGGGCATGGCCGAGGGAGATCCGCTGCCGCTCGATCCCGCGCTTCTCGACGGGTCGATGTTCGTCGGGGACGTGATCGCCGGGCACGGCCTGACACCCTTCCTGAAGGCCGCGCAGGACGCGGGCTGCAAGACCGCGGACGGCGACGAGATGGTGGTGGCCGTCATGGAAATCATGAGCGATTTCATGATGAACAAGTAACCGCCGGAACACGGCCGGAACGGCGTCGGACGTGACCGTCCGGCGCCGTTTCAGTTTCAGACCACCTCTTCCGGTTTCGGTGCGCTCCTTGCGGCCTTGTGTTCGCGATGCAGGGTGTAGAGACCCGAGGCGATGATGATCGAGGTGCCGACAAGCGTCCAGTGATCGGGAAACTGCGCAAACAGCATCCAGCCCCAGATCGTGCCCCAGACGATCAGCGTGTATTGCACCGGGGCAAGCACCACCGCATGTGCCCGCTCGAGCGCCCGAATGATAAGCACTTCGCCCATTCCTGCCGAGGCCGCGACGCAGAGCAACGCCCCGCACTGGCCAAGGGTCGTGGGCGTCGACCAGACGAGGATGGCGGGCACCGACAGCAGCGAGATCGCCGTCAGCGACGAATAGAGTATTGTGGTCGAGGTCATGTCGACCGGTCCGACCATGCGCGACAGGATCTGCCGCGCGGAGAACAATGCGGCCGAGGCGAGCACGAGGAACATCGCCGGATGAAAGCTGGCGTATCCGGGCCTCACGACGATCAGCATCCCGACGAACCCGATGACCACGGCGATCCAGCGGCGCGCACCGACGGGTTCCTTGAGGATCAGCGCGCCGAAGATGGTCACCACAAATGGCGCGACAAAGGCGATGGCGATGGCCTCGGCCAGCGGTACATAGGATACGGCGAAGATGAACATCGAGGAGGACAGCGCCGCCACCGTTCCCCGCGCAAGCTGCAGCTTGGGGCGTCGGGTGCGAAAGATCGCCGGCCCTCGCCGTGCCAGGAGCCAGAGGCCGACCGACAGGAGCCCGAGCTGACGGGTCCACGCGACCTGCAACGGATGAAAATCGCCGGTCATGAGCTTCGACGCCGCATCGGATATCGAGAACAGCAGGAACCCCAGGGCCATCATGCCGATGGCGATCATCGGATTGGCCGGAAGGCTTGCCGGTCCCGTTGTCGTGGTGAAATCCCGCGCGTGCATCGGCCAGGCTCCCTTGCATGACGTCACCCGCCGAATTGCCCGGCGGGTGACCGATTCTCCCAATCCGCGCCCCGGTGCCGGGGCGCGGGGTGGCCGACGGACCTAGTCCATCAGACCGGGCAGGAACAGCGCGATGGCCGGGAAGGCGATGATCAGCCCCAGGGTCACCAGATCGGTGAGAACGAAATATCCCGCCCCCTTGAAGATCGTCGACAGCGGGACGACCCCGCGCAGGGACGAGCTGATCACGTAGCAGTTCAGCCCGACCGGAGGCGTCACCATGCCGATTTCGAGCAGCTTGATGACGATGATGCCGAACCAGATCATGTCGACATTCGCGTGCATCAGCAGCGGGTAGAAGATCGGCAGGGTCAGCAGCATGATCCCGATGGCCTCGATGAACATACCGAGCAGCACGTAGACCACGCCGATCAGGATGATCAGGATGATCGTGTTGTCGCCGCTGAGCTGGATCATCGCATTCGAAATGACCCGGGGTACACCCGACAGACCCATGAAGCTGGTGAACATCGTCGCACCGACCGCAATCACGAAAACCGAGCTGGTCCCGATGGCGGCATCCCGGACGGCGTTCTTGAGGACCGTCCAGGAGAAGGTACGCCGCATCACCGCAAGAAGGATCGCGATGACGGCGCCCACGGCGCCCGCTTCGGTCGGTGTCATGACGCCCAGGAAGATCCCGCCCAGAACGCCGAAGATCAGCACCGGCAGCGGCCAGACTTCCTTGAACGCTGCGATGATCTCGGCGCGGCTCGGGTCGTATTCGAGCGTCGGAGCCAGCTTGGGGTTGAGCTTGGAGCGGCCGACGATCATCACCATGTACATGATCGCGGAGAGCAGACCGGGCAGAAACCCGGCCATGAACAGCTTGCCGACCGAAACCTGCGCGAAGATCGCGTAGACGATCATCAGCAGCGACGGCGGGATCAGCGACCCCAGCGTACCAGCCGAGGCGATGGTGCCCGTGGCAAGGCCCTTGTCGTAGCCTGCCTTCAGCATTTCCGGCACGGCGATGCGCGACATCGCCCCGGAGGTTGCGACGGAGGACCCGGAGGCGGCGGCAAACATCGCGCAGGCCACCACTCCGGAGCAGGCGAGACCGCCCGGCAGGCGGCGCAACAGGATCCTGAGCGCGGCGAAAAGACCGTTGGTCAACCCGCTGTTGCTGGCAATGAACCCCATCAACAGGAACATCGGGACTGCGCTGAAGCTCCAGTTCGCGATGAAGTCGAAGGGAATGGCGCGGGCCATGCCGATCGCCACGTTGATGCTTGTCGCCGCCCAGACTCCGCAGAAGGACACGAACAGCAGGACGATCCCGATCGGCACCCTGAGGGCGATCAGGAACAGCACCATGCCGAGGCTTGCAAATCCGATTTCCAGCATCGACATGATTATTCCAATCCGGCTTCTGTATCGACGTCGTGAACGCTGGTCAGCTCTTCACGGACGGCCTTGTTGAAGATCAATGCAAAGAACAGCATGATGCAGACGATGCAGGTCAGGGTCAGCGTGATCGGCAGCAGGAACCGGGCCGGCCAGATCGGCACGTTGACGGAACCCATGACGATTTCGTTGATTTCGAGCGCGCGGAACGCATCCGGCCACGAGATATAGGCCAGCCCGCCGTAGGATGCCGCGCTCAGCAGCAGCACGAGACCGATCGAGACCCCCTGCATCCATCCCGGCATCATCTGGTAGAACAGATCGACCGCGATGGATTGCCGAGTGTATTCCACGAAGGCCAGCGGCATGACGACCACGGCGACCATGTAGTAATATGCAACGATTTCCAGCGTGCCCTGGATCGGGCTGTGAAACACGTATTTCAGAAACACGTCCAACGTAACATGCACCATCATCACGATGACGGGTATCGACGTCAGCGTCAGCAGCGTCTCAGAAAGCCACACGAGTGGGTTTCTTCTCATTTTTTCCTCCCTCAAGTTGCAGTCGCATCGGCCTGCGTTTCAGGCCCGGCCACTGCAGGCACGCTCGCAAGTTTGCCGGTTAAACGTATCGCAAGTTATGTGCCAAGGCCTCCGGAACCGGACACGGCCCACGCCGAATTGCGGCGAAATGACCGGCGCCGGGTCCGGCGACCTGACAGAGATGCGCCCGGCCGGTCTCATCGGGCGGCGCCGGGCAGGCCGATCGATTTCAGCTCGACATAGTGGTCGAAGGCCTCCGGCCCGCCCTCGCGCCCCAATCCGGACTGCTTGACGCCGCCGATGGGAGAGATGGGGCCGACCCCGCCGCCGTTGATTTCGACTGTTCCGGTTCGGATCCGCCGGGCCAGCGGAATCGCCCTTTCGACATCGGCCGTAAAGATCGCGCCGTTCAGCCCGTAAGTCGAATTGTTCGCGATGGCGATGGCCTCGTCTTCCGTCTCGTAGGTCGACACCGCCAGGACCGGGCCGAATATCTCCTCTTGCGCGACGGTGGCATCGGGATCGACATTCGCCAGGACGGTCGGCCGCACGAACCAGCCGCAGCTCAGGTTTTCGGGCCGCCCGGGGCCGCCGCGGATCACCTGCGCGCCTTCGCGGATGCCTGTCTCGATATAGGCCTCGACCCGCTCGCGCTGGCGCTTTGTGACCATCGGGCCGATCTGGGTCGCGGGGTCGCCGGGATCGCCGACCGGCATGGAATCGATCAGCGCGGCGAGCGTCTGCAGCAGTTCGTTCTCGCGCCGCCGGGAGACGAGTATCCGCGTCTTGAGGCTGCAAACCTGACCGGAATTGCGAAGCGACCCCATTCGCAGGGTTTCGACCCCCGCCACGATATCGGCATCATCCAGGAACAGCGCTGCGGACTTGCCACCCAGTTCCAGCGTGATCGGGCGCAGAAGCTCTCCGCAGCGCGCGGCCAGCGCGCGGCCCGCCACGGTCGAGCCGGTGAACGACACCTTGTCCACGCCTGGATGCAGCGCCAGATATTCGCTCTCGTCCCGCCCGGCGGGCAGAATGTTCACGACACCGTCAGGCAGGCCCGCCTCGGCGATGATCTCGGCCAGCAGATAGGCGCTGATCGGCGTTTCCGGCGCGGGTTTGAGCACGATGGTGCAGCCGCACAGCAGCGCCGGGCCGAGCTTGGCAAAGGTCACGTTCATCGGCACGTTCCAGGGCACGATGGCGGCAACCACCCCCTTGGGTTCACGCAACACCATCGCGCTGGTCGTCTCGGTCGTCCGGTCGCTGCGCCATGGATAGCTGGCCGCGATCTTCATCTGCGTGTCCATCATGGCCAGCGGGGTACGGACCTGGACGTTGCGCGAAAAGGTGATCGGACTGCCCATCTCGTCGGTGATGGTGCGGGCCATTGTATCGGACCTCGCCGCGAATGCTTCGCGCAGGCGACCGACGGCGGCGATGCGCTCGGCGATGGTCATGTGCGGCCAGCGGCCGTGGTCGAAGGCCGCGCGCGCCGCCGCGACGGCGCTGTCCACATCCGCCCTCGACGCCATCGGAACCGTCGCGATCACCTCTTCGGTATAGGGTGAAATGACCGCGCAAGTCGTTGTCGAGTCGGGTGCGACCCAGCCTCCGCCGATGAAGAACCTGTCGAAGTTTCCTTGCCAGACCATCTATTCCTGCCTCTCTGATCGAACCTGCGGCCGGCGCCGCCACATGCTGGTGGCGGTCCCTGTGCCGGCAGCGCCACGACGCCCCGGCCCGGAGTTCCGCCCCGGTCGGTCATCAGCAGGATTCATGCCAGAGCGCGGAGGCCTAGCGTCCGCCCGTGAGCAGCCAGAACGCGGGGACGAGCAACACCGCGCAGATCAGGGTAAAGCCGAGATTCCACCGGAAGGTCAGCGTGGCCATGGGAATGCGGCCGGCGCGGGCGATGAGGATGGTCGGACCGGAGAACGGCGAACAGGTCATCGAAAGCGACCAGCCGCAGGAAATCGCCAGCGCGAGGAGCGTGGGGTCGGCGGGCAGAAACGGAAGGCTCGCGAACAGCGTGCCGAAGAACACGGCGAGCATGATCGGCGACATGGCCAGCATGCTCAGACAGCTCAGCACCGGCGGAATGGCCGCAAGCAGAACGAACTCGGGAACGTCGTCGAGGTTGAGAAAGGTCGCGATGTCCTCGACAGGGACAAGCCCGGCAGCCGCGCGCCCGATGTAGCCCGAGCAGGCAAGGGTAACCGCGATGGGCACGCTCTTGTCGATTCCGCCGATCAGGACGCGCGACAGGGCCAGACGATAGCTCTTGCGGTCAAAGGCCCGCGGATATCCGTGCTGCACCGCCAGCCAGCCCAGCAGCATGAGCGGACAGGCCATCATCAGACCGAAGACAAAGCTTTCTCCGGACAGGGACATCGACAGGAAGGCTAGGCAGAACAGCCAACCGGCCGTCGCAGCCAGACGCAGGGCAGCGGTGCGCGGAAACGGCGGGACATCGGCGCGAAAGCGGGCCCGGTATTTCCGGAAGCGATAGGCGTCTTCCAGCGCACCCACCACGAGGATCGCGGCAAAGAGGACAAGACCGGTCAGGATCCAGCGCAGCCGGTCGGCCTCCGGCAGCAGATCGTAGAGAACCAGCGGTGCGACGGCGGTCGGCGACCAGATCACGCTCCAGGCGAAACCACGCAGAAGGGCCGATATCTGGCGCTGTTCGCGAATGGCGTCTAGCCCGTCGGCGCGGTCGGCCCTCCTGATTCCGTTCTGGATGAGCGGAACCAGCAGACTGAGAATGCTGAGGTTGAACACCACCGACATCAGCGCGGTCCCGCCGCTGATCGAATAGTACCGGCGCGCCGGGGGTTGCCGCGTCAGGAACGCTCCGCATTCGGCGACCGAGGGCGATGTCGCGGCCACTTCGTTCAACGCCGAAAGAAGAATGATGAAGGCCATCAGGAACGCGGCCTGATCGAGCGAGGGCGCGATCTCGGTCAAGGGCTGCGGGACGGTCTGCAGCACGACGACGGTCACCACCGCGCTGATGGCCAGCAAGTAGTATTCCCGAAGCCCGATCCTGCCGAGACCGAGAAGGATCACGCAGCCCATCAGTATCCAGGTCGGCAGGCGCAGTTCCCCGATCCCGGTGCCCCGTGCGGCCAGTTCGAACAACGAAATGCCGCAAAGCGCGGCAGATAGGGTGATCGTCCGCACGGTGGCAAAACCCTTGCGCGATGAATTGGTTGGCATGGGTCTCACTTTGCGGCCTGTGTCCCCGGACATGATGACCGCCCGACCGGCGGTCCGGAAGCCGCTGCGGTCAGGCCTCGGTCACATCCCGACCATCGGCGGCGGCCCGGCGAGCCGCCGCCACTGTGGCTCGGTTCGACTGGATCAGAGCGCGTTGATCCGGTCCAGCATTCCGTCGATCCACGAGTCCGAGAATTCCGACTCCAGATACAATTTCTGTGCATAGGCCTGGAAGGCTGCAACATCCGGCGTATAGACCTCAAGTCCCTCGGCCTTGAAGAAATCGATCAGCTCGACCTCTTGCGTGGCGTAATCGAGATCGGACACGGCGAAGGTCTCGCGGGTCGCGGTTTCCAGGACGCGCTGCTGATCCTCGGTCAGGCTGTCCCAGAATTCGTCCGACACTGCGAGGATGCTGAAGGCCGTGTAGTGGCCGGTCAGAACGATCTGGTCCGTGACTTCGTAGAGCTTCGCGGCCTTGTCGTTCGGCAGGGGATTCTCCTGCCCGTCGATCACCCCGGTCTGAAGGGCGGTGTAGAGTTCGTTGTAGGCGATCGGTATCGGATTGGCGCCGATGGCCTTGCCCAGGAACTGCCAGGCATCCCCACCCGGCATCCGCAATTTGATCCCGCGCATGTCTTCCGGCGTGGTGATCCTCTTGTCTCCGCGTAGGTTCACCTGCCGGGTGCCGTAGTAGTAGGGCTGGATCAGGTGAATGCCCATCCTGTCACTGGCGAGTTGCTTCAACTCGTCGCCGACATCGGACTCCCATATCGAGGCGAGGTGTTCGCGGTCCCGCACGACATAGGCGGCGCCGAGGATACCGAATTCGGGCACTTGAGATGCCAGCTCGGGGATCGGCATGAAGGCCATCTGGATGTTGCCACGCTGAAGGGCGACAAGATCGGCGCCCTGCTTGACCAATGACGAAAACCAGTAGGGCTTGAAGTCGAAATAGTCGCTGACCTTCTCGTCGAAGATGTCTTTCATGGCGATCGCGACCGGCGTGTTCTCCCCGTTTGCGGTGGAGAAGGTCAGTTCGATCTTCTCATCCGCGAGTGCCGGCAGCGAAAGTCCCGCGCTCAGCACCGCGGCAAGAGCCATCCTCAGGGCCGATGTCCCAAGTTTCATGTGTCTTTCCTCCCTCTATGTTTGCCGGCGCGGAACCGGTCCCGCCGGACCCTGGTGCGCGGCCTCTCCTCGAACCGTGCACGGCCTGCTTCTCAGCAAGCTTCGTGCCACCGCGCGCCCTCAGCCCTGATAGCCAAGCAGACGCGGCAGCCAGAGAACCACATCCGGACAGAAGGTGATGATCCCGAGAGCGACGAGAAGTGCGCAGAGGAACGGCAGCAGGTCCCGGATGATCTGCATCAGCGGCGCGCCCGAAATGGACGACACGATGAAGAGCAACAGCCCGTAGGGGGGCGTGATCAGCCCGATCATCGCGTTGACCACGACGATGACACCCAGGTGCACGAGGTCGATGCCGAGCGCCTGCGCCGTCGGGATGAAGATCGGCACGATGATCAGAAGGATTGCGCCGGCATCTATCAGGCAGCCGAGCACCAGGAACACCAGGTTGAGCACGATCAGAAATCCGACGACGGACAAATCGTACTGGCCGATGAATGCGGCGACTATATCGGGCAGGTTTTCGCGCGTGATGACATATTTCAGCGCGAGCGCCCCCGCGATCAGAATGCCTACGGTGGCGGTGGAGCGCGCAGCCGCCACCAGCGTCGAGTAGAACTGCCGTGCAGAGACGGACCGGTAGAACGCCACCGAGATGAACAGCGCATAGAAGGCTGCGACCGACGCCGCCTCGGTCGGGGTCATGACGCCGCCGTAGATGCCGCCCAGAAGGATTACCGGCAACAGCAGGGCCGGGGTCGCCTCGAAGGTGATCCGCGGGAAATCCCTCAGCGGGATCTTGTCGTCCGTCGGGAATTTCCGTCGGTGCGCCATGACCATGTTCATCAGCATCAGCATGGCCGCCATCAAAAGGCCCGGCACGATGCCGGCCGCGAACAGGAAGCCGACGGACTGGTCCGATACCAGCGCGTAGAGGACCATCGGGATCGACGGCGGGATGATCGGTCCGATGGTTGCCGAGGCCGCGGTGATTGCGGCCGCGTAGGACGCCGAATATTTGCCGTCCTTGGTCATCATGTTGATGATGATCTTCCCCATGCCGACAGCATCGGCGATGGCCGAACCGGACATGCCGGAAAAGATCAGGGAGGCTACCACGTTCACATGTCCCAGCCCGCCCTTGAGCCGCCCCACCAGCGCCCGGCAGAAGGCAAGAAGCCGGTCGGCCAGGCTGCCCGCGTTCATGATGTCCGCGGCAAGGATGAAGAGCGGAATGGCCAGCAGCGTATAGCCGTTGAACAGACCCTGAAGGATGGATTCGGCGGCGATCGACGGGTCCAGCCCCTTGAGCAGCAAGTAGGCGGTGGACGCGGCGATGATCGCCGGTCCCATGGACAACCCGCCGAAGGCCAAGAAGGCCAGCAGGATCAGACAGGCCGCGAGGGGATCAATCATGCTCATGCGAGATCTCGATTTCTTCGATGCTGGGAGCAGGAGTCGTGCCTTTGATCGCGCGCCAGATGTTGCGCAGGCAGCGAAAGATGACCGACAGGCAGAAGGGAAGATAAATGGCGAAGACGTAGTTGAAGGGAATCTTCATGTATGACGTCTTTTCGATCGCCATGAAGTCGACGTAGCCCCAGACATCCGGAATGGTCCAGATGAAGATCGCGGCGCAGATCGCGTTCGTCGTGACGTCGAGCACCCGCCGCACCCCGGGCGGCATGAGCACGTAGACGATATCCAGCCGGATGACTTCCCGCTCGCTCACCACGAAGGCATAGCCGAACAGGATACCCCAGAGCCACGCCATCGCGACGAATTCGACCGACCAGCCCAACGGCAGATTGAGCAGGTAGCGGAACAGGATCTGGACAAGAAACGAAAAGAACAATGCGCCGAGGATCAGCGCCACGAAATTCTCGGCGCGTGACCTGAGCCAGGTTTCGCCTTTTGCCATCAAGCTCACACCAGTCCTCCCAGACATGTTGTTCCTCGTTGCCCGGCGGGTACAGGTCGATCCCTGCCGGGCCGTCGTTCGGTTCTTCTGACCTGCCTTAGCGCGACGGGATGCCGGCGGATTTTCCGCCATCGACGGGGATGACCGTTCCGGTCATGAAGGCCGCGTCGTCGGACGCCAGAAACACGGCAAGTGCCGCCACATCTTCGGGGTGCCCTTCGCGGCCAAGCGGGTGGTCGCCGCGAATGCGCTCCACATTCGCCGGATCCTCGAACATCGAGGCGGTCATCGGCGTACGGATCATGCCGGGCGTGATTGCGTTCACCCGGATTCCATGAGGGGCAAGCTCCATGGCCGTGCCCCGGCTCAGACCGACGACCGCATGCTTGGACGAGGTGTAAGGCAGCCGGTTGGGCACGCCGAGAACCCCCGCTGCCGACGCGAGGTTGACGATGGCACCCCCGCGTCCCGCGTCGATGGCGAGGCGCGCAAAGACCTGCGACGTATGGAAGGCCCCTTCGAGGTTCACGGCCATGACGCGCCGCATGTACTCCACATCGGCGTCGAGAATACTGCCGACGGCCCGGACCCCCGCGCTGTTGATAAGCGCGTCGATGGCGCCGAACCGTCCGGTCGCCTTCTCGAAGAGCCGTTCGACCTGTTCCCGGTCCGTGACGTCGGTGGCTACGGCCAGAAACCTGTCCCCTCCACCGAACTTTTCGGCAACCTTGTCCGCCGCGTCCTGCGACAGGTCTGCTATGACGACATTGGCTCCTTCGTCGTGCAGGCGCCCGACCGTCGCCTCGCCGATACCGCTTGCGCCCCCCGTGACCAGGACGGTCTTTCCATCGAATCTCTGCATCTGCGCATTTCCTTGGTTCCGGCAAATATGACTGCGGGCGGTCCGAATGGCGGCACGCAGGGCGCCGCCATCGTTGAGGTCAGAGCGCGGCGATCGCCTCGCCGCTGCCTGCAATCCAGCCCTCGGCGAGCGGCGAGGATTCATACATCTGCCGCGCATGGGTCCTGAAGGCCTCCACGTCCGGCGTGTAGACATCCAGCCCTTCTTTCCGGAAGAAGTCGGCAAGTTCGGCTTCCTGCTTGAGATTGCCCTCGGTACCGGCTTCAAGTGCCTTGTCCGCCGCAGATTGCAGGATCTGCTGCTGCTCTTCCGAGAACGACTTCCAGCGCTTCGCGGAAATGGCCAGTACGTCGAAGGCGATGAAGTGGCCGGTCAGCGCGATCTGCGTCAGTACCTCGTAGAACTTCATCGAGCGCACATTGGGAAGCGGGTTGTCCTGCCCGTCGATGGTGCCGGACTGAAGGCCGGTGTAAACCTCGGCATAGGCCATGGCGGTCGGGTTGGCACCAAGCGCCTTGCCGAGGAATTGCCACGCCTCACCACCCGGCATCCGCAGCTTGATGGAACTCATGTCCTCGGGTGTGTTCACGCGCTCCTGCGTGCGCAGGCCGAGATGCCGTGTGCCATAATAGCTCGGCCCGAGAACGTGAACGCCGACTTCTTCTTCGGCCATGCGCTTGTAATCGTTGCCGATGTCACTGTTCAGAAAGGTCTTCACATGATCGACGTCGCGGAACAGGTAGGCGCTAGTCAGGATCGACCATGCGGGCAGTTGCTTGGAAATGTCCTGCGTCGCCATCGGGTTCATGTCGAGGTTGCCGCGCTGGATCCCGACAAGTTCGGTGCCCTGCGCGAACAGGGTGCTGTTGAAATATGGTTCGAAGTCGAAAGCTTCGCTGATGTCCTCGCCGAACTGACGGAACGCAACTGCGCGGACATCCTGTTCGTTCATCACCGACGAAAACAGGATCTTCGGTTTTTCCTGTGCGATCGCCGGGGCGGCGAGGCTTGCGGCCATTGCCGCTCCCGATACGAGCGCCTGGCGTCTGTTGAGCTTGACTGTCATGGTCTTGTTCCCTCCCTGGGTATGACGACGGCATCGCGTTCCGGAGTCCGGCCCTCGCTTTCGACCCGCCCGCACGGAGCGGCCTGCCGGCCACCGCGCTCGGCCCCGGTACGATCTCTCCGATCGGACCGCACGCTCTCTCCCTGCGACACGGGACAGGAGGAGCGCAAAATCTGTGCCAAGCCGCCGCCGGCAGACGGGTGCATTTCAGTCAGGACGCGGAAAAGCCCGCGTCGACCACCAGAACTTGTCCGGTCATTTTCCGGCATTCGTCCGTTGCCAGGAACAGAACCGTGTTGGCGACATCTTCCAGCGCGACAAGCCCCATGGGGCTCCGGGTCACGATGGACCCCTCTGTGCCAACGGCTTCGAACCGGTCGAGAATGCGGCGGGTTCCCGTGACGCCGGGGGCGATGGCGTTGAACCGGATACCGTGCGGCGCAAATTCCAGAGCCATGGACCGGGTCAGCGCGATGACCCCTCCCTTGGCGGCGGTATACGCGTCCTTGCCGACTGTGCCGACCATGCCGAGAACCGAGGTCGCGTTAATCACCGACCCCTGCCCTGCGGCGATCATGTGGGGGATCACGAAATGACAGCCAAGCCAGACCCCGAACAGGTCCACCTTCATCTTAGCCCAGAACTCCTCGAACGGAGCCTCGGTGACCGGCCCGTCCCGCGCGGTGGAGCCGCCGGCATTGTTGTAGAGCACGTCGATACGGCCGAACCGGGCGATCGCGCGATCGACGGCGGCTCTCATGCTCTCGGGTTCGGAAACGTCGGTCTGCACGAACAGGCAATAATGGCGGTGGTCCCCGAGGCTTTCGAGCGCGGCCGCGCCGCGATCGGCATCCCGGTCCAGTATGACCACCTGCGCCCCCTGCGCGGCGAACGACTGTACGCAGCCCAGGCCAATGCCGGCGCCGCCGCCCGTGATCATTGCCACCTTGTTTTCCAATCGCATGGCTCAGCCTCCTTTCGTTGGGTCCGATATTCCCCCGGCCGGATGGCCGATGTCGGTCGGGCCCGACGCGCGGGCATCCTCGAGGATCATGTCGGCGCATTTTTCGCCGATCATGATGCAGGGAATGCTGGTGTTGCCCGAGGTCATGACCGGCATGATCGAGGCATCGGCCACGCGCAATCCGGTCAGCCCGTGGACCCGCAGCCGTTCATCCACCACCGCCATCGGGTCGCGGCCCATGCGACAGGTCCCGACCATGTGATGCGTGATGTTTCCGGTGCGGCGGACTGCGTCGAGAATGTCGTCGTCGCTTTGCACCTCGGGACCGGGCATCAATTCGCGCGCAACATGCGGTGCCATCGGGGCGGCAGCCATGATCCGGCGTGCGATCCGGACCGAAGCGACAAGGACCCGCCGGTCCGTTTCGGTGCCGAGAAACCGCATGTCGATCCGCGGTGCCACGTCGGGGTCGGAGGAGCGGATGTGGACGCTGCCCGTTGTTTCGGTCCGGGACGGGTGGGCATACATGAAACACCCCTCCATGGGCGACATGCGCCGTTGGCCTGCGGGTGTCTTGTCAAGGATGAAAGGTGCCGCGAGAAGGATCACATCCGGGTCCACGACACCCTCGCGTGAGCGCGCAAACACCCGCATCGTCCCGATCCCCTGCGAGATGAAGCCAGTGCGGAAAAGCCCGTAACGCAGGATTTCCCGCGCAAGGCGCCAGCCGCGGCCCAGCCGGGCAATGGACAGGTTCCGCGTCCGGAACTGCCATTTCATCAGCGCACCGAAGTGATCGCGCAAATTTTCCCCGACCCCCGGCAGCGCGTGCCGCGGGGTGATGCCCGCCTCGGCCAGGATGTCCGGGTTGCCGATCCCCGAAAGTTCGAGAAGCTTGGGCGACAGCGCCGCCCCGCAGGAGACAATGACCTCGCGCCGCGCCCGCACCTCCAGATCCTGTCCCTTGTGGCGATACCGCACGCCGACGCAGGTCTTGCCGTCCAGGATGAGCGAGGTGGCTTCGGCGCCTTGAAGGATCGACACCCCGGTACGCCGCCGCGCCGGGGCGAGATAGCGCGTGGCCGTGCTGTCGCGGATGCCTTTGTGGATGGTCTGTTGTGCCATGGCGACGCCGTCTTGCGAGGCGCCGCCATAGTCGGGGTTCTGCGTCAGGCCGACGGCCTCGGCGGCCGCAATGAAGACGTCGTAGAACGGCGCGGTCCTGGCGGCTTCGCTCACCCGCATCGGCCCGTCCCGGCCGCGATACGCATCCTCGCCCAGCGTGGTGCTTTCGAGCTTCTTCAGATAGGGCAGCACGTCGTCATAGCTCCAGCCGAGGCAGCCCTGCTGTGCCCAGCCGTCGTAGTCCATCCTCTGACCGCGGTTGTAGATCATGCCGTTGATCGCGCTGGACCCGCCGAGGATCTTGCCCCTGGACACGTAGATCCGCCGATGTCCGGTGCTTTCGTGCGGTTCGGATTCGAACTGCCAGTTGACCGACGGAGTGTCCATCATCGCCATGCCGGCGGGCGGGTGGGTCCAGATGTGGCCGGTGCCTCGCGTCCCGGCTTCGAGGCAGAGGACCTTGTACGCCCCGCTTTCGCTCAGCCGGTTGACGAGAACGCCGCCCGCAGATCCGGACCCGACGACAACGAAATCGAATTCATCGGCGATCATCGTCTGCCCGCCCCCTTCCGTCAGGCGCGCTTTGCGGGCGGCTGGCCGAAGTTCCAGCGCAGAAAGGCGAGGATATCGGCAACGCAGCGGTCCGGAACGGCGTCGCAAACGTGGTGCGGAAGGCCGTCGTAGACGATACGCTGCGCACCGGGGATGAGCTTTTCCATGTCCTCGTACTGCGACGTCGAACCGATACCGACGATGCCCGGCTGCACGATCAGCGTCGGCATGGTGATCCCCGGCAGGCGTTCGCTCCAATCGAGGCCCGACATGAGGCTCACGAACCGGCCCCCGAATTCGAGATCGAGGTTGTCGGCCTCGTCCAGAAACCATTCCACATGGTCGGGCAACATGCGATCAACCGGAAGGCGTTCGGCAAGGTTGCTGGCCAGGAAGGCCCGCAGGCCGACCTTCTGCACCTCGGGAAGCCAGCTGCTCCACTGGCTGTTGCGCAGGCCGGGGGTCGAAGCGAAAAGCATGATGCTTCTGACCCGCTCGGGCTTGTCCATCGCGAGGTGCTGGGCGAGGTAGCCGCCCGCGGAATTGCCCGCGAGATGTGCCGCGTCGCAACCTGCTGCGTCCAGCATTTCCAGCACATCCGCCATCAGGCGCTCGACCGTGAGCGGTACGTCCGGTCCGGGCAGTTCGCTGGCGCCGTGGCCGCGCATGTCCATGCGCAGGACGCGATAGTGCCGTGACAGTTCGGGCACCCATGCGAAGTACCGCTGGGCGCTGCCCATCGCGGGATGCAGCAGCACGATGGTGTCGGCCTTTACCCAGGGCGGGGTCGAGTCGTCACTGTAATAGGCGAGCTTGAGCCCGTCGCTTGTGGTGAAATGATGCATGTCGTTTCCCTGCTTGCGTTGGGGACGGGTCGGTCGGCGCCGAGGCGCCGCTCAGTCCGTCGTCGGGGCCGTCCCGAGGTTCTCGGAAAGGCGATAGGCGCGGATGGCGGTGCCGGCGAAGACATCGGCCTTTTCGGTTTCGCCGAGATCCGCCGCGAGCCGCTTGAAGGCGTTCCAGAGCGTGCGGTAGGACACGCCGGTCTTGTCGACTGGGAAATTGCTTTCGAACATGACCCGGAATGGGCCGAAGGCCTCCAGGCAGATCTCGACGAAGGGCTTCCAGGCTGCGGCAAGCGCGGTCGAGCTTGCCGGTCGGTCGTGATCGGCAAAGGCGAAGCCGAAGTTGCGCATGGTCATCGCACCGACTTTCAGGAAAACGTTGGGCCGCTTGCCCAATGCGCGCAGGTTGCGCGCCCAGCTCTCGATGACCTCGTCCGGATTGGCCCGGTAGGGGCCGACGCGGACAAGGCCCCCAAGGTGATTGACGATGAAGGTGGTGTCCGGGAAGGCGTTTACCAGGTTCGTCAGCTCCGGCAGTTGCGGGTGATAGCACAGCGCATCGAAACTCAGCCCGAGCGGCGCCAGCTCGGCGAAGCCTTCGCGGAAGGTTCTGTCAAGCATCAGCCCCGGCGGAGGCGGATGCAGCAGCGTACGAACCTCGGGGCTTGCGTCCCAGGCGGTCATGTAGCGCACACCCCGGAACCGATCCGGCGCTCGTGCCAGGCAGGCGCCGAGTACTTCGCCCGCAGCGGCGCCCAGTGTCAGATCGACCTTGCCGACGATCCCGGCGCAGGGCCGGATCGGCCCGTGATAATTGCTGGCAAATTCCGCGGCGACGCCGTTGACATATTCCACCTCGCCGACCCCGGCAAACCGCGGATCGCCCCCCGCCCGGTACATAAACGAGCATTCGACATAGACCGATCCCCGGACCAGATGTCCTGACTGCATGTCCGCCAGCATGTGCTGCGGCAGATAGGGGAGACGCAGGTTGCGGTCCCAAATGTGATGATGCGCATCGACAATGGGCAGGTCAGGCTCCAGCACCTCTTCATGTCGCTGCGAAAGCCAGGTTTCGTCCCAGTGATGCAGGGGCGGTATGCCGCGCCCCGATTTCGGGAGGTCTTCTTGGGCTTGTGTCGCCATCGGCGTGCTCCGGTGCAGTTCTGATCGCTTGGCGTCGTTGCCGCGTTACCGGTCGAACCTCGGCTCAGGCAGGCCCGTCACACCCGGCTTGAACGACAGCAGCGCCCCGGCAAGCCGCTCGTTCGGACGGTCTTCCTGCGCCACCCCGTGACACCCGGAGGTGACGAACATCGTGTCCCGGTCGGGCCCGCCGAAGCAGACGCTCGTGGGGTGACTCACCGGGGTCTCGACTTCCCGGTCGATGCTGCCGTCGGGGGCGTAGCGGACGATCCGCCCTCCGGCATATTCCGCGCTCCAGAGAAAGCCTTCGGCATCGACGCAGGCCCCGTCCGGGCGTCCGGGCCGACCGGTCGTGTCGGAGAACAGGGTCCGGTTGCTCAACGCGCCGCTGGCGGGGTCCACATCGAAGGTGGTGATGTTGAACTGGCGAGTGTCCGCGAAATACATTCGCGTGTTGTCGGCACTGAAGGCCACGCCGTTCGACACGATGATGCCGTCGGCAAAGGGCGTGACGCTGCCGTCTGAGGTGACCCGGTACAGAACCGCCTCCGGCCTGAAATCCTTGTGCATCGTGCCGACGTAAAAGCGCCCCTCGCGATCGCAGCGGCCGTCGTTGAAGAACTGTCCGTCGGCAATCGGGATCCGTTCGCGCCCGACAAAGGGGGTCTGGGTGCCCGTCTTCGGGTCGTAGAAGAACAGCCCCTCGGCGCAGGCGAGGATCAGCTCGCCCGACCGGCACAGCCCGATGCTGCCGGGGCGGCTGCTGTTCAGAAGCACGGTCCTGACCCGCCCGTCCGACGGATCGACATTGTGCAGCCGTGCCGTCAGGATATCGAGCCACCACAGGGTCGACGTCCTGTCGCACCAGACCGGCACCTCGCCGATTTCGTCGTGGCAATGCGCCACCATCGTGAATTCCGTCATGACACGTGCTCCCCCCGAGTTTGCTTCCGCCGGTCGGTCTCCGCCCCGAGTCCCGCAAGTTCCGTGCCAGCCGCGACGCGCGGTGTACTCAGCTCCCCGCGTCCGCCAGCACCATCTCGGCGCATTTTTCGCCGATCATCATGCAGGGGATGCTGGTGTTTCCCGACGTAATGGTCGGCATGATCGAGGCATCCGCGACCCTGAGTCCGCTGATGCCGTGCACGCGAAGCCGCTCGTCGACGACAGCCATCGGATCGGTCCCCATCTTGCAGGTGCCGACCATGTGATGCGGGATGACCCCCTTTTCGCGGATGAAGGCGATGATCTCTTCGTCGCTCTGCACATGCCTGCCCGGCTCCAGTTCTTCCCCCACGACCTCGCTCAGGGGCGAGGTTTCCACGATCTTGCGGGCCAGCCGGACGGCGGCGACCGAAATCCGCCGGTCGCCCTCGGTTTCGAGAAAGCGGAAGTCGATCCTCGGCGGGGCGAACGGGTCGTTCGATCGGATATGGATGCTGCCGGTGGTTTCTGTCCTCTCCGGGTGGGCATAGATGAAGAAGCCGTCGGTCCGCGACATGCGGCGGGGCTTTCCCGGTCGCGTCTCGATCAAGAACGGGCCCCCGAACAGCATCATGTCCGGCTCTTCGAGATCGGGCCGCGAGCGGGCAAAGACCCGCATCGCCCCGAGGCCCTGGGTGATGAAGCCCCGGCGGAAGAGAACCCATTTCAGCACTTCGAGCCCGAGGCGCCAGCCGCGGCCGCGTCTGGCGATGGATATGCCGGGCCGCGACGTCGTCCATTTCATGTGGGCCGCGAAGTGATCGCGCAGATTGGCGCCGACTCCCTTGACGTCCCGCACCACTGGAATTCCGTGCCGGGAAAGCAGCTCACTGTCCCCGATGCCGGAGAGTTCGAGCAGCTTCGGAGAATTCGCGGCGCCGCTGCTGACGATGACCTCGCGAAGAGCCCTGGCCTCGTGCATCGCGCCCTTGTGCCTGTACGTCACGCCGACACATGTCTTTCCCTCGAACAAAAGCTTCGTCGCTTCGGCGCCCGACAGGATCTTCAGGTTTGCCCGATTCCGCGCAGGTTTCAGGTACTGGGTGGCAGTGCTCTGACGCAGCCCGCGATAGACCGTCTGCTGCACCATCGCGACACCCTCCTGGCTGGCGCCGCTGTAATCGGGGTTGCGCGGAATGCCGAGACGCTCGCAGGCTTTGATGAACAAATCGAAGAAAGGCGAATCCGGCTTTGCCTCGATCACCTTCACCGGCCCCGAACGGCCGCGGAATTCGTCCGATCCGAGTTCTGTGCTTTCGATCCGCTTCAGGATCGGCAGGACCTCATCGAAGCTCCAGCCGCGGCATCCCATCTGGGCCCAGGTGTCGTAGTCGATCTTCAGGCCCCGGTTGTAGGTCGTGCCATTGATCGCGCTTGACCCGCCGAGCAGCTTGCCGCGCGGCACCGCAAGCGAACGGTTCGCGATGCTTGCACCGGGGTCCGACGTGTAACACCAGCTGACGGCCGGGTTGTCGATCATGTAGGCATTGCCGAGCGGCGGGATGGAAAAGATGTAGTTCTCGCCCTTCTCTCCGGCCTCGAGGCAAAGCACGCTGTACTTGCCGCTTTCGCTGAGCCGGGCCGCCACGACGCCCCCGGCCGAGCCCGATCCCACGACAATGAAATCAAAATCCGTCATCCGATCCGTGCCTTCCTTTCCGCGGGACGGCCGCAACGCTGCGCTTGCACGCCCGCCCGTGCCTATCCGCCACCCTGCCCCCGCGCCGCGCAGGCAATGACGCGCGTTCCCTGCCCGCGCCCCGGCAGCCCCGTCAAAACCCTGACTTGCGGGCTCCGGCGCAATTCGTGTGCCAGTCGCGGCGACCGGGGCCTGCGCCGACCCGGCGCATACGGTGGCACGTGAATTGCGGCTGTCCGCGACGCAACGACCCGAATGGCGGAGAAAGATACGATGGAAACCAGTGATGAATCTGCGCGCATCTATGCGGCAGTTCCCCAGTTCTCGCGGCTTAGAGAGGAAGTTCTGCTCGGCGATGTCTGGGAGCAGCCCGAATTGGCCGCGCGCGATCGCAGCCTCGTCACCTGCTCGGTTCTGGCGACGCTCGGAAAGCTGACGGAACTCCAGGCACATCTCAAGCGCGGCCGGGCCAACGGCCTGACCAAGGACGACATTCGCGGGATGGTCGTCCAGGTCGCCTTCTACGCCGGCTGGCCCGCTGGCCTGCTCGTCGGACGTGCCGCGCTCGGAATTCTCGAGGGAGACGACTAGGCCTTCCTGACGGACCGGGGCGCCAGGCCCGAAATTCCCAAGGTGCGGATGCGCACGCAAGATACGGAGATCTCGGATGAAAATCGGGTATGTCGGACTCGGCGCCATGGGTGGTGCGCTGGCCACGCGACTGCTGTTGTCGCAGGAAATGTACGTCTGGGACATGCGGCCGGAGTCCGTGACGGCCTTCGAGGCAAAGGGCGGCATCGCCCCGGACTCTGCGGTGGACCTTGCGCGGAAATGCGATGTCATCCTGATGTGTCTGCCGCGGTCCTCCAATGTGCAGGCGGCGATCTTCGGCGAAGGCGGCCTCCTGGAAGGGCTGTCGCCGGGCAAGATCATCGTTGATCAGACCAGCGGCGATCCCTTTGAAACCCGGCAGATGCAGGCCGAGCTTGAAGCGCAGGGAATCTCCCTGATCGACGCGCCGGTTTCCGGCGGCGTCAGTGGGGCGGCCGCCGGGACGATCGCGATCATGGTTTCGGGATCGCGCGACTCCTATGACCGCGTGCTGCCGATCCTGCACGCGATCAGCCCCAACGTGCATTACACCGGTGGCGGAATCGGCGCGGCCCAGGCAGTCAAGATCGTCAACAACACGATGAGCGCGGGCTGCCGGATCGCCACACTCGAAGCGGCGGCGATGGGGCGCAGGATGGGGCTGTCGCTGGCGACCATCGCCGAGGTCGTCAACGCCAATTCGGGACGCAACCGCACCAGCCTGAACACTCTGCCCGAGATCATCGAGGGACGGTCGCCCTCAGCCAACATGGCCATGGCGCTGATGTTGAAGGACCTCAACCTCTCCGTGGGTCTCGGCAAGCAGCTCGGAACACCGATGATCGTGACCAACGTGGCCAGCGAAGTGCTTCAGATCGGAGTCAACGCCCGTGGCCCCGACACCCGTCTGAGCGAGATCATCGACCTTGTACAGGACATGGCCGGGACGACCCTGGCCGGTGTCACATCCGAAACGTCGAAGTAAGGCCGCGCACATGAAAATCGCACGCATCTCGGTCGGCTCTGCCCCCGCCCCCATCGCCCGGCGCCTCGCCGCTCCGAAACTCGGTACGGCCGGCGCGACGCCGGAAGTTCTGGGCGCCGTCTTTGTCGATGCCGACACGGAGAGGGATTTGCGGGACCTGATCCTCGGTCCCGACGGGTTGGCTCATACCCTGCCGGACGGCGCGCTGCTGGTCAGCGAGGCAGCCCTTGCGCCGGAGTCGCTGCGCGCCATCGCGGCGGATCTGATCGAACTCGGCGGGCGGCGCCCGACCCTCGTCGGAGCATTGATCTGCGGCATACCCGCCGATGCCGTCGATGGCGGCATGTCCGTCCTCTGCGACGGTCCCGATCCCGCCATTGCCCGACTCCGCCCGCTCCTTGAAACCATCAGCCCCAAGATCATCCATTGCGGCCAGGACGCGGGTCAGGCGCAGGCCGCCAACCTCGTCAATGCCGCCATCGCGGCCTGCACGCGGATCATCACCTACGAAGCCGTGACGCTCGGGATCAAGTACGGCCTCGCGCTTGGCGACATGAACGAGATCCTCAAGACAAGCACCGGCCGCAGCGAGAGTTCGGAAAAGATCCTGCCGCATCTGGTATTCGGCGAAAAGACGTCGGACGGGACGCTGGACGACCTGCTCGGACCACTGGCGCTTGCGGTCGGCACCGGGGCCGCGTGCGGCGCGCCGATGATGCTCGCCAATACAGCGCACGGGGTCTACCGGATGCTCGGCAGCTTCCTCGCGCCCGATGCGAAGCTCGACGAAATGACCACGGCGTTCGCCCGGATCACCGGCGCCAGCTACGTCGCGTCCGAAGCCTGAAATCGGGGGATTTCGCAGATGACCGAACCCGCGATTCCGACCTTCGGCAAGACGAAGAAACCCGACGATGCCTGGCTGGCCAAAGCGCTGCCCGAGCAGACGCTGGACCCCGATCTTGCGATCATCGACCCGCACATGCACTTCTGGGATCACGCCAGCGGCTACCGCTACTTTCTCGACGAACTTGCCGCCGATGTGAAGGCCGGCGGACACGCCATCGAGGCGACCATATTCGTCGAATGCCATGCGATGTACCGCAAACACGGTCCAGTCCATCTGCGTTCGGTAGGTGAGACCGAATTCGCCGTCGGCCAGGCGGCGATTGCCGACAGCGGCGCCTATACCGACTGCCGCGCGGCGGCGGGGATCATCGCCTTTGCAGACCTCGCGCAGGGGGCGCTGACCGAAGAAGCCATCGACGCGCATATCGAGGCGGCAAACGGTCGCCTCGTCGGCATCCGGCAGCGCGGCAAGTGGGATGCGGACCCGGCAGTGAACGGCGGTGTCGGCGCCAGCCTGCCCGAGCGCTACCTCGACCCGAAATTCGGCGAAGGCCTCGACCTGCTGGGCAAGAAGGGGCTGGCCTTCGATGCCAGCGTCTTTCACCCGCAGCTGGGCGAGGTCGCAGAAATCGCCAGGCGCCATCCCGGAACCAGCATCGTCCTGGTCCACACCGGCAGCCCCATCGGCCATTCCAGCTATGCCGGTCGCGAGGCGGAAACGCATGCAACCTGGCTGCGGGGGATGAAGGAAGTCGCCGCCTGCCCGAACGTCTCGGTCAAGCTGGGCGGCCTTCTGATGTGCTTGGGCAATTTCGATTTTACCCGCGCCGAACGCCCGCCGGCCTCGGCCGAACTTGCAGACCTCTGGCGTCTCTATCTCGACCCCTGCCTGGATCTGTTCGGACCCGAGCGCTGCATGGTGTCGTCCAACTTCCCGGTCGAGCGGGCCGGGTGCGGCTATGGCACGATCTGGAACATGTACAAGCGCATCACCGAGGGCTGCTCGCCCGACGAACGCGCCCTGATGTTCAGCGGAAATGCCCGGCGCATCTACAACCTTCCGATCTAGCACATAGCCCCTCGTACCCGGCGGGGCAGGCACACCGTTGCGAACCAAAGGACACGAACCAGCCATGACCGAAACCTACAAACTCTACATCGACGGCAAATGGGTCGCTGCGGCGGATCAGGAATATTTCCCTGCTATAAACCCCTATTCCGGCGAAACCTGGGCCATGGTACCGCAGGCCTCCGACAGTCAGGTCGCCGAGGCGATCGACAGCGCCCGCGCGGCGTTCGAGACGAGCTGGCGCAAGACTTCCGGCTGGCACCGCGCGCAATTGCTCATGCGGCTGGCCGATCTGCTGGAAGCGGATGCCGACCGGATGAGCGTGCTCGAGACCACCGACAACGGCAAGGTGATCCGGGAAACCCGGTCCCAGATGCACTTTGCCGCGCGCGCGTACCGGTTCTTCGCAGGTTATGCCGACAAGATCTGGGGCAAGTCGATCCCGCTCGATGATCGCGACATCCTGGACTACACGCGCCGCGAACCGGCCGGTGTCGTCGTCGCGGTCACGGCGTGGAATTCTCCCATGCACCTCTTGTCCAACAAGCTGGCCCCGGCGATCGCCGCAGGGAATTGCATCGTCATCAAACCCTCCGAGCATGCCTCCTGCACGACGCTCGAATTCGCGAAACTCGTCGAAGCCGCGGGGTTCCCCCCCGGAGTCGTCAACGTCGTCACCGGCGACGCCCGTGTCGGCAAGGCGCTGCTATCGAGCGGCAGGGTAGACTGCGTGTCATTCACCGGCAGTCCCGCGGTCGGGCGGGAGATTTCCGCCGCCGCCGGGCGCCGGCTGATCCCGGTGACGATGGAACTGGGCGGCAAGTCCCCCAACATCATCTTCGAGGATGCCGACATACGCAAAGCCACCATCGGCGCCCTTGCCGGCATTTTCGGCGGCACCGGCCAGTCCTGCATCGCGGGATCGCGCCTGTTCGTACAGCGCCCGGTCTATCAGCAGGTCGCCGAGACTCTGGTGGCGCGGGCCCGGAGCATCAAACTCGGCAATCCGCTCGATCCCGCGACCGAGATGGGCACCGCAGCCAACAAGGCCCAGTTCGACCGTATCCTCTCCTGCATCTCGGGGGCCGTCGATGCCGGCGCCAACCTTCTGACCGGCGGCAAGGCCGCTACGGGAGAGGGACTCGATAACGGCTTCTTCATCGAACCGACGATCTTCGGCGACGTGCGCAACGACATGCAGGTGGCACAGGAAGAAATTTTCGGCCCCGTGCTGTCGATCCTTCCCTTCGACACCGAAGAAGAGGTCGTCGCCCTGGGCAACGATACCGATTTCGGACTGGCGGCGGGAATTTGGACCACCAACCTGTCGCGCGCGATGCGTGTCTCGCGCGAGATCCGGGCCGGCATGGTCTGGGTGAACACCTATCGCGCGGCGGCCGTGCAGGCGCCCTTCGGCGGCATCAAGGACAGCGGTTCGGGTCGCGAGCGCGGCGAAGAGGCACTTGATCCCTACACCGTGACGAAGAACGTGATGGTCAGTTTCTCGGACGAGGAACGCGATCCCTTCGCCATGAAGCTCTGAGCACGCCACGGCACTCCGGGGCACCGATCCCGGAGCGCCGCGATGGGCGCGCACCCGAAGTGCCTCTGGCACGGAATTTGCGTTCTGGCGGCCTGCAAGCCGCAGTCCGGCAAAAATGTCAGCGACGCGGAAAACGGGAGGAGACCCAATGAAAAAGCATGGCATCCTGAACAAGGGGATGATCGCGGCGACCCTGGGCATGATGGCCCTGTCCAGTGCGGGCATGGCCGCGGCCGGCACCGTGGACGATATCCGGTTCGAGACCGTCGCGGACTACAGCTCGTCCTTCTGGTACAAGGACTTCCAGCAGCCGTACTTCGAAACGACCCTACCCGAAGCCTCCGGAGGAAAGCTCACGGCCAATGCCGTGCCGTTCGACCAGCTCGGCCTGACCGGATTCGAGCTGATGAAGCTGCTGCGCACCGGGGTGTATGACATCGCTTCCGGATCGTTGGCCTATGTGACCCAGGACAGCCCCGAGATGGAAGGCGCCAGCCTGGCCGCCGTCACCCCGGACATTGCCAGCTTCAAGGCGGCGTATGAGGCCTATCGCCCGGTTCTCGACCGCGAATTCGCCGAGAAATACAATTCCAAGCTGCTGGCGATCTATGCCTGGCCACAATCGCAGCTCTACTGCAATCTCGGCGACAAGAGCCGGACGGACCTTTCGCTGGCGGATCTCGAAGGCAAGAAGATCCGCAGCTTCGGCACTGCAATTTCCGATTTCATCGAAGGCCTCGGCGCGGTTCCCGTGGCGATACCCTTTGCCGAGGTAGTCACGGCGCTTCAGCGCGGGACCGCGGATTGCTTCATGGCCTCGTCGCTCTCGGCCTACAATGCCAAGCTCTACCAGGTGGTCACCCACGTCTTTCCGCTGAACGCCAACTATTCGGCCAGCTATGTTGCGATCAATCTCGACACCTGGAACAGTCTGACCCCCGAGGCGCAGGCGGTGCTGGAAACCAGCATGACCGATCTGCAGGCCCGGATGCTGGACCAGACTGCCGAGTACGAGAGCGGAAGCCAGGCCTGCATGGGCTCCGGTGATTGCCCCTACGGCGAAAACGGCAATCTGACGGAAGTGGCGCTGAGTGACGATGATCTTGCGAAGGTCAAGGGCATCATCGAAACGGTGATCCTGCCGCGTTGGGCCGACCGCTGCGGCTCGGAGCGCTGCATCGACGACTGGAATGCGACCGTGGGTCCGGTCGTCGGCTATTCGATCGCCAAGTGATCCGCCGTTGAAGGTCGATGCGGGACGGCCGAATTCGCACGCCCCGTATCGACCCGATCACTTTCCCGAAAACAAGATGAGTGTTCCAAGATGTCGTTTCGCATACTCCATGGCAGAATAGAGAAAATTTCGCAGGTAGCATCCTGGATCGGCGGCGGCGCAATCCTGTTCATAGCCGTGATGGTGTCCTGCGACGTCCTGGTACGCAAGATGTTCGGCGTGACGCTGCAACATGCTCCCGAACTCGCCGGATACATTTTTGCGGTCGCGATCACGATGGCCTATCCGCTCGTCCTGATCCGGCGTGCCAACGTGCGCATCGACACCGCCTACACATGGCTTCCGCCCCGCGTGAAGGCGGTGCTCGATGTGCTGGGCCTCGTGCTGTTTCTCGGCGTGGCGGTGATGCTGGCACGGTCCGCGTCCGAGGTGCTGCTGTCCTCGTGGGAGGCCAATTCCCGATCCATCTCTCCCCTGGGCATCCGGTTGTGGATCCCGCAATTGTTCTGGGTCGGCGGATTTGCGGTTTTTGTCATCGTGACGGGCGTCGTGACACTCTACGCGATCTCTGCCCTGTTCAGGCGAGAATGGGCCCTGGTCGGCAGGATCGCGGGGGTGCCTTCGGTGGCCGAGGCCATCGAGGAGGAAGCCCAGGACTACACCCCGCCCGTCTCATCCACCCTACAAGACTGAAATGGCCGAAATCATGTTTCCTCTCATTGCCGCAGGTCTACTCGCGCTGGTGCTGTTCGCGGTGCCGGTCGCCACCGTGCTCAGCGTTCTTGCCGTCGTCATGGCCGAGGCCACGTCGCGGGGCCGCCTGCTGAACGCCATGGGCGACATCTACTGGGAGCAGAGCATCGGCTTCATCATGATCTCGGTCCCGCTGTTCATCCTGCTGGGCGAGATCATGCTGCGCTCTGGCATCGCCGGGCGGATGTACAATTCCGTGGCCCAGTGGATCTCGTGGCTGCCTGGGGGGCTGATGCACGCAAACATTGGCTCTTCGGCGCTGTTCGCCGCGACCTCGGGCTCGAGCGTCGCGACCATCGCGACCATCGGTACCGTCGCCTATCCGGAAATCGAGCGCCGAAAGTATCACGAAGGTATCTTCCTCGGCTCGCTCGCCGCGGGGGGAACGCTCGGCATCCTCATCCCGCCGTCCATCGGACTGATCCTATTCGGGGTCATGACAAACACGTCGATCCCCGAGCTGTACCTGGCCGGGATCGTTCCGGGCATCGCGCTGGCCATGCTATTTTCGGTGACCGCCCTGTGCCTGTGCCTTTACCGCCCGGCGTGGAGCGGAGAAAGGGTTCGGACAAGCTGGCGCGCCCGGTTCAGCAGCCTTCCCGACTTGCTAGGTCCGGCGATCATCTTCGGGGCGGTTGTCGGCTCCATCTACGGGGGTATTGCCACCCCGACCGAGGCTGCGTCACTAGGCGTCTGTACGGCACTGGTCCTCGCGGCCCTTTACGGGCAACTCAGCCTCCGGATGCTCCTCGCCGCGTTCGAGCGAACGATGATCACCACGGGCATGATACTGCTGATCGTTTATGCGGCGTTGTTCCTGAACTTCGTGATCGGGTTCATGGGGGTCACCGACGCCATGCTCGGGTTCATGACGGGCCTGGGGCTGTCGCCGGTTCAGGTCATGTTCCTGCTGGTCGCCTTCTACTTGGTGATCGGCATGTTCATGGAGACGCTGTCGATGATGCTGCTCACACTGCCGATTGTCTTTCCGGTGGTCATGTCGCTGGGCGTGACAGGGTATTCCGATGTCTGGTTCGGCATCGTGCTGACCTTGCTGATGGAACTGGCGCTAATAACGCCGCCGATCGGGATGAACCTTTTTGTGGCACAGGGGCTACGCACTAACGGCGGGCCCTTTGGTGATGTGGCAATCGGTACCCTGCCCTTCCTGATCCCGATGCTCGGTCTGATCGTCGTGCTGATCTTCATGCCATCCGTTGCCACTTGGCTGCCGGATCTGTTTTACCGCTGAACGATCCGCCGCCTCCGCTGGCACGGGTTTTGCGGCAGCATATACCGGCCATTGCAGTATGGCGCGCATCCCATTTTGTGCCGAACAAGGAACCCCACATGAAGGTCATTGTATTCCTGGGCGAACGCGAACTCGAAATCCGGGATTATGCCGATCCGACGCCCGGCCCGGACGAAGTAATTCTGGAAATGAAAGCCTCGGGCATGTGCGGTTCCGACCTGCACTACTATCGCGGCCCGAAGCGCACGCCGGACCAGATCGTCATCGAAGGCCACGAACCGTGCGGCGTGGTGGTCGAGGTCGGCTCGGCTGTGCGGACCGGTGAAGCCGCCATCGGCGACCGCGTCATGGTGCATCACTACGACGGTTGCCGTACCTGCAACTACTGCCGCTCGGGTTGGACGCAGATGTGTCCTACGGATCGACGGGTCGTGTTCGGCGCGCTGCGCGGTGACGGCGCCCATGCGAAGTATATGAAAGTGCCCGCCCACACCCTGATCAAGCTTCCCGATGCGCTATCGTTCAAGGCCGGTGCCGCCGTGTCCTGCGGGACCGGCACGGCGTATGGCGCGCTGAAGAAAATCCGTCTTGCCGGCGATCACACGGTCGCCATCTACGGACAAGGCCCGGTAGGACTGAGCTGCACGATGATGGCAAGCGCGATGGGTGCGCGGGTCATCGCCTTGGATGTCAGTGAAGAACGTCTGGAAATGGCGCGGAATTTCGGCGCTGACGTGGTGATCAACCCGATGACCGACAACCCGGTGGCGGCGATCCGCGACGTCACGCGCGGCGGCGAAGGTGCCGACAGCGCGATCGAGTGCAGTTCGAACCCCGACGCACGGCGCCAATCCATAGAATGCCTGCGGCGTTGGGGAACCTCCTGCTTGGTCGGTGTTTTCGGAGACATCACCTTCAACGTGGCCGAGGTGATTCAGCTTCAGAAATCCGTCATCGGTTCGGTGACGTTCAGCAAGAACATGCAGAGTGATTGTGCCGAATACGTCGCCGAACGCGGGCTGGACGTGGATGCGCTCTTTACCCACGAATTCAGGATTCCGCAGGCCAAGGAAGCCTACGAGCTCTTCGACTCGCAAAAGATCGGCAAGGGTGTGTTTGTCTTCGACTAGGACGGTCAGGCGATGACGAAGCCAGGCAGGGGGTGCAGATGACGACCGACATTCCGGTCTTTGGCCGTGTTCACCCGGTGAACGAGGAATGGCTTGCAAGGGCCGCACCCGAGACTCCGCTGGAGCCGGATCTCGCGATCGTCGATCCGCATGTCCACCTCTGGAATCATTTCCCCGACCAGCCCTACCTATTGCCCCACCACGCCCGCGACTTGCGTGAGAGCGGTCACGACGTGGTTGCTTCGATCCATGTCGAATGCAAGACGATGTACCGCACGCATGGTCCCGACCACCTGCGTCCTCTGGGCGAAACCGAATTTGTCGCCGCGTTGGCGGCGACGGCCGACCGCGATCTGCAGACGAAAACCCGCATCGCCGCGGGCATTGTCGCCTTTGCCGACCTGCGGCAGGGCGACAAGGCGGTTACCCTGATCCAGGCGCATACGGAGGCGGCACAGGGTCGGTTAGTCGGCATCCGTCAGGTCGGGAAATGGGACAGCGATCCGCGTCTGTTCGGCCTGCGTCCCGGAAAACCGGACGACAATGCCAAGTTCTTTGCGACGGAGCGGGGGCTTTACGGCGATCCCGCCTTCCGGCGCGGGCTGCGTCGGCTGGCGGACCTGGGCCTGTGTTTCGATGCCAGCGTCTTTCACCCGCAACTGTCCGAGCTTGCCGACCTTGCCCGCGCGGTGCCCGAGGCACGCATCGTCCTGGTGCACAACGGAAGTCCCGTCGGGCATGCCGCCTATGCCGGCCCCGACAGCGACACCCATCGCATCTGGCTGGACGGGATGAAGCGTGTCGCGGACTGTCCGAACGTGTCGATCAAGCTTGGCGGCATGCTCATGAACCTCGGGAACTACGACTTCCTGCATGCGGATGCGCCGATCGGCTCGGCCGCGCTGGCCGAGCTCTGGCATCCCTGGATCGCCCCCTGTCTCGACCTCTTCGGGCCGGAGCGCTGCATGGCGTCGTCGAATTTCCCCGTCGAGAAGGCCGGGATGTCCTACGGCACCCTTTGGAACATGTTCAAGCGCGTGACTGCTTCATGCTCGGATGACGCGCGGAATATGATCTTCGGCGGCACCGCCCGGCGAGTCTACGGGCTGCAGCTCTGACCCGAGGCGGACATTGCAGGCCTGAAATCATGAAAGAAGACAGGATCGGCTGATATGAACGAGAACACGGCGACACCGCGCATCACGCCTCGGGACTGGATGAAACGGTCGATGATCGACGGCATGGTTGCCCTGGTCGCAGGCGGGGGCAGCGGCATGGGCGCCGCGACCGCGCGAACCTATGCCGCGAACGACGGTCATGTGGTGGTGGCCGACTTGAACCTCGACAATGCCGAAGTGGTCGCCCGCGACATTCGCGCCGAGGGGGGCCGGGCGATCGCCATCCGGATGAACGTCGCCGATCCGGAGGCGATCGAGGTCGCCGTCGCGGCAACCGTTGCGGAATACGGCCGGATCGACTCGCTGATCAATTCCGCGACGTGGAGCCAGAATTGCATGCTCGAAGACGTCGACATGAAAGACTGGGCCGACGCGTTCCAGACCAACGTGCATGGCCCCCTGCTGCTGGCCCGCGCCTGCTTGCCGTACCTGCGCAAAAGCCCCAACCCCGCAATCGTTCACGTCGGATCGCTCGCGGGGGTGACCGGCTATGCCCGAAAATCTGCCTACAGCGCCTCCAAGGGAGCGCTGATCGCGATGAGCCGTCAACTTGCGCTGGAATGGGGCGTCGACAACATCCGGGTCAACGTGCTGGTCCCCGGCACCATCGAAACGCCGCTATTCAGCAAAATGGTGCATCCCACGATCCACGAGCGTTTCCTGCGCGGCACGCCTCTCGGCCGCCTGGGCACGCCTGAAGACATGGCCGACCTCGCGGTGTTCCTTGTCTCCCCTGCAGCGTCCTTCATCACAGGGCAGGCAATCAACTGCTGCGGCGGCTTTTCCATGGACAGTTTCGTCATTCCCGCAGGCATGACGGAAACCCTGAAGGAAGCGCGCGCGCAAATGAGCGACGATCGGACCGACTGACACCTGTCCCCTGAACGCAAGAGGCTGCCGACGTCCGGAAGGTGTCGGCAGCCCCTCTCATTTCGCCGGAGTCGGAACCGGGGCGGTCCCGGCCCGTCACATGCCGTAGGTCGCGGCGTCGATCCCGTCGGTCAGGTTATCCTTGAACATCGCCGTCAGAGCCGCTTCGTCGAGCGGGTCGGCCAACTGGTCGTAGAGCGCCTGCCACTTGTCCAGGTAGCGCTGAAAGCGGGCATACACGACCTCGGGATCGGCCACTCCGTTGGCCTTGGCGGTCTCGACCATGCCGCCGGTTCCCGCATCGACCCATGCCTGAAGCGCATCGGTGATCGTTGAATCCGCCTCGACAACAACGATGCCGTCCGCTTGCGCTTGTTCCAGTGCCTTGCTTTGCGGGGCAAGGGACGACACCATGTTCCGCGCCATCGCCTCGGCAAAGAGATCGAGGATGACGCGACGCTGTGCGGTGTCGAGGCCCTGCCAGAACTCGTCATTGAAGACGAGCATCGGCGAGGCAAAGGTTGGCGCGGTGCCGAGCAGCGTCACGCTCTTGGTCACGTCTTCGAGGTTGTCCTCCATGTTCAGCGACGAGGGGCGCATCGAGATGCAGTCGGTCTGTCCGGTCTGCTGCGCCTGGTATGCTTCGGTCGACGGCACGTTCACCGGGATCATGCCGAGGGCCTCGGCCATCTTGGAAAAGGCACCGCCGGGAACGCGCACCCGCTTGCCCTTGAGATCGGCGAGCGAGGTCATCGGCGCCGTGTTGCACAGCAGATCGGTGTTCGCCGTGGCCCATCCGCCCATCGGGACAACGCCGTGATCCCGGTATTCCTGGTTGGCTTCGGCGTCGTTCACGATGAAGTCCGCATAGGCCGCGGCCAGCACCGTCGGATCCTTCACCTTGTAGGCGAAGCCGGACAGCGACTCCGTCACAGGGGTCTCGGACGGCGTGTAGCCGGAATAGGCAAATCCAGCATGGGCGACACCGTCCGCTATTGCGCTCAGATGCGCCTTGGCGGGAACCAGCACGCCGCCCGCGAACACCTCGAAGGTGAGGGCGCCGCCAGTTTCCTCGGTCACTTCATCGAACAGCCACCGGGTGGTCTGCGTCAGCGTCTGGGACTCCGGAAGCCACTGCGAAACGCGGTAGGTTTCCGCATCCGCCGCCACCGGCACGGTCAGGCCGAGACAGGCGACCGCCAAAAGATTTCTCATGAATGTCATGGGTTCCTCCCCCTTGGATTCGGGCCACAGCCGGCACCGGGACATGCGGCACCGGGCTCGTGCCCTGGGGGATCAGAGCAATCTTCGTGCCATGATCGGAAATGGCGGCCATTCTCCCCTTGTCGATCACGGGGATGCGGGACCGGCGTCAGTTCACCGCGGCTTCGCGCGATCCGAGGTATTTTCGCACCCGCTGATCCCAGTTCCGGGCTTCCCGGCGCACGAGGTTGACGAGCGGGCGCGCGGTGCCATGGATGGCGGTGTTTCTCGCCTTCACGATGCTGAGCTTTCGGGTGAGGGCCGGTGCCTCGATCGGCACGATCCGCACGTCGGGGTAGTCGGACCAGCCGCCCCGGCCCACCGGCAGGATCGCCGCACCAAGGCCGCTGTCGGCAACCGACAGCAAGGTGTGGAACTGCATCCCTTCGTAGACCGGATCGAATGTCAGCCCGTTGTCCCGTATCGCCTTTTCGAAGATATTCCGGGTCACGCTGGAACTAGCCGGCAGGACAAGGGGCAGCCGGCACAGATCGCGCAAGGTGATCGCGGAGAGGCGGGATTCATCGAACCTCTTCGGGATCATGGCGACCAGCGGTTCCTCGAAGAGCGGCAGAAATTCGAGGTCCTCGTGAAACGGAAATGCGGCACCGACGCCGAAGGCGAATTCGCCTTTCAGGATGCGGCCCGTCATTTCGTGCAGGGACAGTTCGGTCACGTCCACCGAGATGTCCGGATGCTTGCCCTGAAACCGTTCCAGGGCCGAGATGAGCATCCCGAAAACCGTCGAGGAGCACGAGATGCGGATGTGATCGACCGAGGCACATTGCGCGCCGCGCAGCTTGTCCAGACCCTGTTGCAACTCCGACATGGCGCGCAGCACGCAGGGCAGCAGGTCGGTGCCTTCCGCACTCAATTCGACGCTGCGCGTGGTGCGGTGGAAGAGTGGCACACCCAGCTGGGATTCGAGTTGCTTGATGTTGGCGCTGACCGAAGATTCAGACCGGTTGAGCAGGCGCGCGGCATCCTTGAAACACCGATGCTCCGCGACAAGTACGAAAACCTGCAAGAGATTCAGGTTGGCCGGCGTGTTGGAACCCAAGTTCGTCACGATCATGACTTTCCCCCCGATTGACCGCTCTCCCAAACGATCAGGTGCCGATGCTAGCCCTGGCGCCTCGTCATCACAAGGGTTGCGCGGGTCTACCGCGTCAGCAACAGCCGCGAGGTATGATACTCGTAGCAGGGCAGCGCATCCAGCGTTGCGCGGGCCTCCCGCCCCGGATCGGGCCTCAGTTCCGGGTCGGCGTTCAGCACCATGACCGGCCGGTCCGCGTCGGAATACGGGCGCCATTCCGGCAGGTGGTCATTCGCAGGCGAGCCGGTTCTTGCAAAGGCCGCCCATGTGGCCATCATCATGGTGCTCACGGCCGAAACCTCCGCGCCGCTCCCGACCAAGCCTGCCGCGGCGTCGGTCGTTCCGAGGATGAATGGGACGTCGCAACAATGCGGCGCGCGCAAGTATCCGTTCATCACCGGAGAATATTGCGCAAAGAGATATGCATGGGTGGGAGCGCGGGATTTCGACCCGTGCAGGGCGCCCATCCGGTAGGTGTTGCGCTTGAACAGTTGATCGGTTCCGATCGCGATCAGCAGATCGCTTGCCGAGGCGCGCGGATGCAAATCGCGATACGCGTCGAGGATGCGATCCATGTCGGGATCTTCGGCGGACAGGAACCGCTTCAGCCGGTCGCGGACCTCCGGCATGCCAAGGTGGAAATTCCGCAGGTCACTGCGCAGATGCAGCGTGATTTCCGTCTCGGTGCATCCCACAATGAGCGGCACCTCGGCACCGGGCCCGGGGGCGTCGGGATCGAAGGGATCGCGATGGAAATGCCGCCCGTCGACAACCGGCAGAAACACGCCGGGATGGATCGCGAGGGCATCCAGAAGGCGATCCACGGGCACGGCCTGCAAGGCTCTGCCCTCCGGTGCCGGAAGCCCGAGCGTCCGCGCCAGCACCCGCGCGTTGTGCGCCGCCTCGACCTTGCCGGCGATGCGAAGCCCGCCCGACGAACTCTGTATGATCGCCTTGTGGTACAACCCCGTCGCGGCCGGCAGCGCCAGCAGCGCGGCGACCTTGGCCCCGCCGCCGGACTGTCCGAAAATGGTGACGTTCCGGGGATCACCGCCGAACATCGCGATGTTGTCGCGCACCCAATTCAACGCCGCGACAAGATCGAGAAGCCCGACGTTGCCGGCATCCGCGAAGTCGGGGTCGTCCTGCCCAAGATCGAGATAGCCGAACGCGCCGAGCCGGTGGTTGACCGAGACGACGACCACGTCCTGCGCAAGGGCGAGCCCGCCGCCCCCGAGACCGCGTGCGGTGCAGGCATAGTTCATCCAGCCGCCGCCGTGAAGCCAGACCATCACCGGCCGCCCTCCCCCGTCGCAGCCCGGCGTGAACACGTTCAGGAAGAGACAATCCTCGCTGACCTCGCGAATGTCCGAATACCAGCCCATCGCCGGGTCGGCTGCGGGGGAGACAGGAACCTGCGGCGCGGACGGACCCCAGTGCAGCGCGTCCCTGATGCCGGCCCAGCACTCCGGCGGCAATGGCGGGCGGAACCTGTTGGCTCCCGCCGTCGACTCGCCATACCGAATGCCGCGAAAGATCCTTGTGCCATCCGCATGAGCCCCACGCACCCTGCCATGCACGGTCTCGACCGTGCATGTTTCGGACGAGATGGTCCGCTCGCTCACCGGCAAGCCCGCCGTCCGCCCGGATTGCCCGGATGACATGGGCGTGCCACCCCACCGCCGAAGGCCCGGGTCCGAGCAAGAATATCGGAATCTGTCACGCTGCGCCCCCGGTTTCGGATGATGGTCGATCCGGTATCCCATACCTCAAACCAGCAGGTGCGATTATCCTGAATTTCCGAATTATGCGCGTGAGTTCAAGACAATGCGGGTCCGGTTCCGGATTGAAACGAAAACTCCCCCATCCCTATCATCGTCGCCACCGGCCTCGGAGGAGGACCGAAGTTCGAGGCCGGAAATCTCACTTTCGTGAAATCGGGGAGGAATTGCGAATGCCTGTAAACACATCCTTGGCTCGGCTTGCCTCGGGCATCAGCCGACGTGCGTTCATTGCGGGAACAGCGGGGATCGCAGCAACCGCCACCCTGCCCGGACGGGTCTTTGCACGCGAGACCGGAACCCTGCGGATCGGGCAGATCGCTCTCGGCGGCGAAAATCTGGACCCGACGATCGAAGTCCGCAGCACTGTCTCGCACATCCACCTGATGCTGTACGACTGCCTTTTCGAAATCGGACCCGACAGCGAACTGATACCCGGCCTGGCCGAAAGCCACACCGTCGACGAGTCCGGCACCGTCTGGACCTTCAAGCTGCGCGAGGGCGTGCAGTTCCACGGCGGCTACGGCGAGGTGACCGCCGAGGACGCGGTCTTCAGCATCAATCGCTGGATGCAGCCCGAAGTGGCAAGTTCCGGCCGCACGGCGCTGGTGGATGCCGTCAAGGACATGCGGGTGATCGACAGGTACACGTTCGAAATCAGCACCGGGACCGTCAAGGCATCGCTGCCCTACCTCTTCTCACCGCACGAATCTGCCACCGGGATCGTGTTTTCCCGGAAATACCTTCTGGAAGAAGGGGGCGAGAGCTTTGACGAGCAGACCCGGCTGATGAACAAGCTGCCGATCGGATCCGGTCCCTATCAGTTCGTCTCGCGCACCCGGGGCCAGGGCATGACCTTCGAGGCGGTGGACAACCACTGGCGCGTCAGCCCGGAAGTGCGCCGGGTGGAATGGGTTCTCATTCCCGATCCGTCGACCCAGCTGGTCATGCTACAATCGGGGGAGCTCGATCTGGTCGAACTCGACCCCGACAGGGTCCGGCAGATCGAAGGGGCGCAGGACACGTCGATCTACACCTTCCCGGGCGGGCTCGACTACGGGATCATGATCTATTTCTCGTTCAGCGACGCGGCAAAATCGGTCCCGACATCGGATGTTCGAGTGCGTCACGCGCTGTCGAAGGCGATCGACCGCAAGACGATCATCGACACGCTCATGCATGGTTTTGCCAAGCTGCCGCTGGCGCCCTGGGGTGTCGCTCCGACGGCGGATGCGGTGGACCTGGCGGCAAGCAAGCCCTGGGCCGACGAACTGGCGACATACGATCCCGAGGGGGCGAAGGCGCTGCTTGCGGAAGCCGGCTATACGGACGGCCTGACACTTTCCATGAAACTTGCCAACCGCAACGGCGCGCTGCCCAACACCATCGAGGTCACGCTCGCCATCGTCGCGCAATGGGCCAAGATCGGCGTGAAGGTCGACATCGAAACTATCGAATACACGACGCTCCGGCCGTATCTCAACGGCGATCCCGACGACCCCTATATCGCCGGGGCGCTGGTGCCGTTTTCGAACCAGCCGCGGTTCACGAGCGAGAATTTCATGATCCCCTGGCTGAAGAGCGGCGTGAAAAAGACCTATCTGCTCGATGATCCGAAGCTGAATGCCCTTATCGAGGACATAGGCCAGGAGCCTGATGCGGCCAGGCGCACGGCATTGGGCACCGAAGCCTGGGACATCGTCCGCGACGGCTGGACATCGATCCACGTCCTGATGGCGGACACGCTCTACGGTGCGGACAACCGGTCCATCGCCTCGTGGCAGACGCGGCCGGGCTGGGCGTTCCTGAGCCGTCAGATCGAGACGATCAAGGTTCCCTCTGCCTAGACGGCAGACCAAGCGACCCGCGCCCGGACGGGCGCGGGCGTCCATGACCTTTCCCGGAACGGTGATCCCCTTGACAGTCCACATGCATGATCCGGAGAGTCCCCTGCTCGAAGCGGTAGGACTGAGGAAGCATTTCGGCCTTGGTTCAGGCCTGGCGTTCTGGAAGGAAAAAGGCAAAATCCAGGCCGTCGACGGTATTTCGCTCAGCCTTCGGGCCGGCGAAACCTTCAGCATCGTCGGTGAATCGGGCTGCGGCAAGACCACGGCGGTGCGCTTGCTGCTCGACCTGATGCAACCCTCCGCCGGCTCGATCCTGTTCGAGGGCGAGGACATCGGCACCATGAGCCGGGCCGATTGGCGCGGGTTCCGCACCTCGGTCCAGGCGGTATTTCAGGACCCGACCAGTTCGCTCGACCCCAAGCGCCGCATAGCCGACATCGTGGGCGAACCCCTGCTGCTGAACACCCCGTTGCGCGGTGCCGCATTGTTGGACGAGGTACATGCCCTGCTGGACAAGGTCGGGCTGAACCGCGCCGCGGCAAACGCCTTTCCGCACGAATTGAGCGGCGGGATGCGGCAGCGCGTAGCCATCGCGCAGGCGTTGGCCCTGCGGCCCAAGGTCATCATCCTGGACGAACCCGTTTCGGCGCTCGACGTGTCAATCCGCGCACAGATCATGAACCTGCTGAAAGACCTTCAGGACGAACACGGGATCGCCTATCTCATGATTGCCCACGATCTGGGGACCGTGCGCTATCTCAGCACGACCGTCGCTACCATGTATGCGGGCAGCTTTGTCGAAACCGGGCCCTCCGAAGAGGTCTTCGTCAAACCCTTGCACCCCTACACCGTCGCCCTGATTTCTGCCGTCGGCTCGACACGCGAAATCAATGCGAAGAGGATCATCCTTCCCGGAGAGACCGCCTCCCCGATCGACCCGCCGGGCGGATGCCGGTTCCATCCCCGCTGCTGGCTCGCCCGGCAACGGAACATGCCCGGACGTTGCAGCGCGGAACGGCCGCACTTGACCGAGGTGGCGCCCGGCCGCCGCGTCGCATGTCATTTCGCCGAAGACCTGATCGCCTCCGAAACCCGGCAACACGCCATCGCGGCGGCCAACACATGATCGCGTCCTGCCCCGGCCTGAAAGGGAGAAGTCCGTGCTAATCTACATCCTGAGACGTATCGGGCAGGGGAGCTTCTCTGTCATCGGGGTCACCATCCTGATCTTCGTGCTTGCCCGGACCACGGGCAACCCGCTCGACGTGATCCTGCCGATCGACGCCACGGACGAGATGCGCGAACGCCTGTCCGAGCAACTCGGCCTGAACGAAACCCTGCTGACACAGTTCCGGATCTTCGTGACCGATCTGCTGCACGGCGATCTCGGCAACTCGATCCGCTATCGCGTGCCGGTCTGGGATCTGTTCCTGGAGACCTTTCCGAAGACCCTGAGCCTGGTCCTTCCGGCCTTCCTCGTCAGCATCGCCGCCGGAATCCCGCTCGGCGTGATCGCGGGGACGACGCGGCGCCGGTCGACGCGCCTGATGCTCTCGGGTTTCGGGCTGGTGGGGCTGTCGATTCCGACATTCTGGCTCGGCATCCTGCTGATCCTGATCTTTTCGCTGAAACTGCACTGGCTGCCGTCATCGCAGGCAGGTGGCATCGATCACTACATCCTGCCGGTCATCACGCTGGCGGCGTTCCAGTCGGCGGGGCTGATGCGGCTGGTCCGATCCAGCATCCTGGACGTGTTGGACATGGAATACATCAAACTGGCGCGGATCATCGGTGTGTCGGAAACCGTGGTCATCTGGAAGCACGCGCTGCTGAACTCGCTGACCAGCGCGGCATCCTTCATGGGGGTCTTCATCGGCGTGCTGATCATGGGCAGCGTCGTGGTCGAGACCGTCTTTGCCTGGCCCGGATCCGGCCGCCTGATCTACAACAGCATCCTGTCCCGGGACTTCCCCGTCGTGCAGGGCCTGGTGATGGTTTCGTCCATCTTCATCATCACCATCAGCCTGTTGGTCGACATCCTCCAGGCTTATCTCGATCCGAGGATCCGCCGATGAGCCAACCGACGACACCGAGCCGCCCGACCGCAGCGCCGGGGATGGATCTTTCCGACTTTCCGGTCGCGACCATCGTCATCGTTCTGTTCTTTGTCCTGGGTGGAACGCTCGGCCCCTATCTGGCACCCCATGATCCGAATGCGCAGGACCTGCTGCATCGGTTGCAACCGCCAAGCCGGGAGCACTGGCTGGGCACCGACAGCCTGGGCCGGGACCTGCTGTCGCGGCTGATCCACGGGGCACGCGTGACGCTGATCGTCGTGGTATTCGCGCTGAGCGGCGGCGCGGGGCTGGGGCTGACGCTGGGCATCATCGCAGGCTACGCAGGCGGTATTGTCGATACGATCATCTCGCGTCTGATCGACGCGGCGCTCGGTATTCCGTCGCTGTTCATCGGCGTGCTGCTGGCGGTGACCCTAGGCGGAGGAGTGACCTCGGTCGTCATCGCTATCTCGCTGATCCTCTGGTCCCGGTTCGCGCGGATCATCCGGGCGGATGTGATCGCCATGAAGCATCGCGACTTCATCGCGCAGGCCCGGCTCATCGGCTGTTCGCACCTCCGCATCGTTCTGGTACACATCGTTCCCAATGTGCTCAGCACGGCGATGGTCCTGATCAGCATAAACATGGGCGAAGTCATTCTGATGGAAGCCGGCCTGAGCTTTCTCGGGGCCGGCGTCCCGCCGCCGACACCCTCCTGGGGGGCGATGGTGACCGAAGGTCAGGCCCATCTGGCGACAGCATGGTGGCTGACGGCAACACCCGCGACGGCGATCATGCTGACGGTGCTGGCCTTCAACATTCTCGGCGACTGGACACGGGACAGACTCGATCCGCGCCTGCGTGACAGCCGGTGAGATCATGAACCGTCAAAACGATTTCACCGACCGGGCGGACCGGCGAGGAGCGACCATGCCACAGGCGATCGGCCACATCTCCACCGATGACGTTCGCGAAGACGACGACGTGCTCAGGGTCGAGGGGCTGACGATCAGCGTCGGCAACCGTCGCGGTTCCGGCGTGGTGGTCGAGGACGTCAGCTTTGCCCTGCGACGCGGCCGCACCCTGGGGCTGATCGGTGAATCCGGCTCAGGCAAGAGCGTCACCGCACTTGCTCTGCTCGGCCTGCTTCCCGGCGCCGCGCTGTCGCTCACTCGCGGCAGCATCCGGTTTCGCGGAACCGATCTCGCACAACTCGATTCCGAAGGCATCCGCCGCTTTCGCGGCCGATACCTGTCGATGGTGTTGCAGGACCCGCTTAGCGCGCTGAACCCCGTGCTTTCCGTCGGGAGCCAGCTATCCGAACCGCTGCGCCTTCACACGAAACTGCGGGGCGGCCGCCTCAGGCAGCGCGCGGTCGAACTGCTTGAGTTGATGAAGATCCCCTCGCCGGCGCGACGCCTCAAGGCCTATCCGCACGAAATGAGCGGGGGAATGCGTCAGCGCGTCGTGGGTGCCATCGGGATTGCCGCCGATCCGGAAGTCCTGATCGCGGACGAACCGACGACGGCACTGGATGTCACGGTGCAGGCTGCCTATCTCGCTCTGCTCAAGGAGATCCAGGCCAAGACGGGGCTGGGCATCCTGTTCATCACGCACGACTTCGCCGTGGTCGGCGAGATTTGTCAGGATGTGGCAGTGATGTACGCCGGGCGTATCGTCGAAACCGGAACGACAGAGGAAATCTTCGGCCAGGCGCGGCATCCCTATACCCGGGCCCTGTTGCGCTCGGTTCCCGACGTATCCCGACCGCCGGAGCGACTGGCCTCGATTCCCGGAACACCGCCGTCTGTCTTCGCCATGCCATCGGGCTGCCGGTTTCATCCGCGCTGCCGGCTGCACGAAAAGCTCGGGCGGCCCGCCATCTGCTGCACACGGGCCCCGGACCTCGTGACCGGAGCGCCGGGCCGGGCCGCCGCCTGTCATTTCACCGCAGATGCCGCCGGGGACGCGCTTTGACGACCGCGGCCACCGCAACACCAATGGGCAGTCGGCCTGCCTCGGAACAATCGGACAGGATGGGACACAGCATGCAACAGAGCGAAGGCCGCGCGACGGGTCGGCAGGACGGAGAGTTGGGCTGGATCGTTTTCGAGAACGCGCCCAGGATGAACGCTCTCTCGCCCGACATGGCCGGGCAGGCGCATGCGCTGCTGGACGGATACGCCGCCGACCCCGCGATCAGGGTCATCCTGTTGCGGGGTATCGGCGAAAAGGCGTTCATCTCGGGGGGAGACATCTCGCGGTTCGAGAAGACGCGGTTCGATCCGGAAACGGCAAGGCGCGACACCGATCGCCCGGATGCCTTCTGCGCGGCCCTCCGAGCCGTCCGGAAGCCGGTGATCGCCATGATCCACGGCTATTGCCTCGGCGGCGGGATGAATGTCGCCATGTCGGCGGATCTGAGGTTCGGCTCGGAAACCAGCCAGTTGGGGATTCCCGCCGCGCTGCGGGGAACGGCCTACCCCGACTCGGGGCTGCGCATGCTGATCGATCTGGTCGGACCCGGCGTTGCCAAGGATCTGATGTTCTCGGGGCGGCGGCTGGATGCCGGAGCGGCGCTGCGGGTCGGACTCCTCAACGGGGTCTTCACGCCGGAGGAGCTCGAACCCGAATTGATCCGCTACGCCAGGACGCTGGCCGCGAATGCCCCACTGTCGATCCGCGCGTCCAAGTTCTGCATCGACCAGCTCATGCTGCCGGAAGAGCGCCGCGATGTCCGGACCATGCAGGCGATGCAGGACACGGCCAAGAACAGCGACGATTTCAAGGAGGCGACCCGCGCCTTCATGGAGAAACGCAAGCCGGTTTTCCGCGGGCGCTGACCACCCCGGTGCCGGGGCGCGCGATGATGCCTCCGACGGCAGCGGAGTCCCGACACGGACGGGCGTCTCCACCAGAGGCGTTCCCCTCCCCGCGACATTCGAGACACAGAGACATTGAAGGTGACGCATGACAAGCCAAGCACGGACGACAGGAAACGAACTGCTTTCCAGCACGAACAAGGGCCCTTTGCAGGGCGTCTTGGTTCTGGACCTGACCTCTCACAAATCAGGCCCCTTCGGCACCTATTACCTTGCCGCCATGGGGGCCACGGTCATCAAGATCGAGGCGCTCAAGGGGGACTCGGTGCGGGGCTATGCGCCGTTCATCGCGCCTGACGGTTCGATGACAATGTGGAAGGAGGATCCGGCCGCCATGTCCCTTCCGATCCTCAACCGGGCGCGGGGCAAACAAAGCGTGACCCTGAATCTCAAGACCTCCGAAGGGCTGCGGATCTACAAGTCCCTCGTGGAACGCGCCGATGTCGTCATGGAGAATTTCGCGAGCGGTACGGCCGACCGGCTGGGAATCGGATACGAGGCGACCTCGGCCATCAATCCCCGTATCATTTATTGCTCGATCAGCGGTTTCGGCTGGGGTGAGATGCTGAACCGCAAGGCTTTCGACGTCATCATCCAGGCAATGAGCGGCATGATGCTGGCCAGCGGTGAAGAGGGCGATCCACCCGTGCGCATCGGCATGTCGATCGCGGATTCGATTGCACCGCTCTATGCGGTCATGGGCATAAACGCGGCGCTGTATCGTCGCGAGATGACCGGCGAAGGCGAATATGTCGATATCTCGATGCTCGGCGCGCTGACGGGCTTTCTGGCCAGCGAGGAATGGCAGGCGCTCGAAGCCGTGGGCGGCAAGACCCGGACCGGAAACTTCAACATTCGCGCCACGCCGTTCGGGGCGTTTCGTTGCCGGGATGCCCATATCGCCATCGGTGCGGGCAGCCAGGATCACTTTGCCTGTGCCCTGTTCCGGGTCATGGGACGCCCGGAATGGGCCGAGGATCCGAACTATGCGAGGAACCCGGAACGCTCCAAGCGCAATGCCGAGGTCTGCGCCGCCGTCGAGGAGTGGTGCGGGTCGCGAACGGCGGACGAGGTCGAGGCCGCGCTGCTAGAAGTCGGCGTCCCGGTGGGCAAGGTCCGTACCCCGGCGGAATCCCTTGCGGACCCCGCGTTGCAGGCCCGGCGCGACATCACCAATTCCGTGCACCCCGACCTCGGCCCGGTCGGCGGCCTGCACACGGTGGATCTGCCGATCCGGTTTCACAAGAGCGATTACGGCACGGGCTCCGCGGCGCCGCGGCTCGGTCAGCACAACACGGCCGTCTATCGGGATTGGCTCGGATTTTCCGATGAGGAACTCGAAGCCTGGAAGGCCGACCAGGTGATCTGACCGGGTGGCGCGATACCGGAAGGCGCCCGGCCCAGGTCGGGGCGGCGTCGTGCCGCCCCGATGCCGCATCAGGTGTCCACGCCATCGGAAAGGCAGGGCGCCAGCAACGCGGCGGCCGAAATCGCGGTCCGGTCCGTGTAGCGCCGCGTGACGACCGAAACTCCGACGGGCGCGCCGGACGGCCCGGTCTGCCCAGGAACCGAGACGACGGGAACCTGGAGAATGGTCCAGATCACGTTCAGGGCGGACGAACCCGTATAGCCGAGACCCGGCGGCGCCTCGCCCGTCGCACTCGGCGCGATGATGAAGTCATACCCGGCGAGCACGGAGTCGATCCCGGCTCTGCAGCGGTCGATTACTTCGTAGGCCTCGCGTGCGGCCTGCGCCGATACCGTTTCCCCTTTGGCCACCAGGGTCACGATCTCCGGATGCAGCTCCGGTGTGGTGCGCATCTCGTTGAGCAGCGCGGTGCGCAACTCCCGCGCGATGATCGCGTCGTGAGCGTCCGAAAAGGAGTCAAAGCACGAGGGCAGGACACAGTCCTCGACCCGGGCCCCCGCCGCCTTGAGCCGCCGCGCCGTCTCGTCCATCGCGCTGCGCGTTCCGGTTTCGGCCAACTCCCATCGAGGAGGACGGCACACCCCGACCTTCCGGCCCGCCAGCGTGTCGAATTCCGGCGCGGCATCCATATCGTAGGCGTTGGCGAGCAGGATCAGGTCCCGCGTGTCCCGTGCGAAGAACCCGACCGTGTCGCAGGTCGGAGCAAGCGTCCTGACACCCTCTGTGCTGACCACATTCCAGGTCGGCTTGAAGCCGAAAACCCCGCAATAGGATGCCGGCCGGATCACCGATCCGCCGGTCTGCGTGCCGATGCCGATGGCACAGAAGCCGGCGGCAACGGCGGCGGCAGACCCGGAAGAAGAGCTTCCGGGCGTGCGCCCCGGTGCATTCGGATTGGTCGTTGCCGGCCCGCGATGGGATACGGCGAATTCCGTCATCGTGGCGGTTCCGACGACGAGCGCTCCGGCGGATCGCAGGATATCGACGCAAGCTGCATCCGCCCCGCGCACCAGGCCGCGATAGCGGGGCGTATTGCAGCTCGTGGGCATATCAGCGAGCGAGATCATCTCCTTCACCGCGACGGTGACCCCGTGCAGCGCTCCGCGTGAGGGTCTGTCGTCGAGCGCTGCCGCATCGGCGCGAACTCGTTCGACGTCCAGATAGGCAAAGGCCTTCACCTCGTGCTCACGCGCTTCGATCAGGCGCAGTGTTTCCTCTGCGACCTCGCGGACCGAACGGCGACCGCAGAGCGTTTCGCCGATGATCGCGGTCGCGGTCAGCCTGTCCGGATCGGCCGGGGCCCTTGCCGTTGCAGCGATCGTCGTCTTGTCGATCATGGATATCTCCAGTGCCGTTGCGGTGCATCCAGCCCGTTTCGCATCCGGACGATCATCCGGCCTGCCGTGCCGGCCAGCAAGTCGGCGGGGCACGGTTATACTCCCGAAATTCGGGACAATGCAGGGAAAAACAGGATAAACCCCTTCCCTTTCAATGCCCTGCAAAGCCCCGGGCGCGGTATATTGCCAGCGGTGAGGACGGCTGGAAGCAGCCGAGGAAACAGGAGAGAGACATGAGATTCCCTTCGGCAAAGGCATGGGTGCGGGCCGGTTTGGCAAGCACGTTCGTCGTGGCGGTACAAATCCCCGCGGCGACGGCGCAGACCCTGCACGTCATGGGGCCGGGCGGCGCGGTCGAGGATCGTTACCGGGAATACGTCATTCCGGGTTTCGAGACGGAATATGGCGTCAGCGTCGTCTACGATGCCGTGTCCGGTACCGATATCATCGCAAAACTGGAGGCCCAGAAGGAAAACCCTCAGTACGATGTCGTGTACCTGGTCGAGACCAACGTG
Source organism: Salipiger sp. (assembly GCF_048261495.1). GTDB lineage: Bacteria > Pseudomonadota > Alphaproteobacteria > Rhodobacterales > Rhodobacteraceae > Salipiger. The sequence goes on along the minus strand of NZ_JBLXFX010000010.1, from coordinate 36,941 downwards.
ACGCTCGCCGAAGACCTCGGCCTCTGCGCTCCGCTGGAGCCGGATCCGGTGTTCGACGAGCTGCTGCCGGCCGCTCATGTATCGAAGTTCTCGACGGGCAGTACGATCACCTACAACGCGATCGTCATCCGCACCGACATATTCGAGCAGCGCGGCCTGCCCGAGCCGGACTCCTGGCTGGATCTGGGCAAGCCCGAATACGAGGGCGAACTCGTTCTTCTGCCTCCGGCGGCAAGTGCGACGGGCATGTCGACGCTCATCATGATCTCGCGGGCGCTCGGCGGCGGCGAATCCGATGTGACGCCGGGTCTGAAATACATCGCGGAAAAGGTCAGGCCCAACCTCGTGACCATCGCCTCGTCCGCGTCCAAGGTTCAGGAAATGCTGCAGACCGGCGAGGTCGGCATCGCCATTATATCGTCTCCCCGCTTCGCGAAACTGATCGCGGACGGACTGCCGGTCAAGGCGATCCGCCCGAAGGAGGGCGCCCCAACGGTCATGACCACCGTCTGTGCCGTAGCCGGAGCGCCCAATCCGGAGCTGGCGCAGAAATACGTACAACACGACGTGTCGACCGATGCCCAAAAGGGTTTTCTGCCCGGGGACAATCCGGTCAACAGAAACGCTGAGCTTCCGGAGGCGGAAGTCTTCAGCGGAACGGGGGAACTCATCGCTCTCGACTGGGCGCGGATCAACGCCGATCGCGACGCCTGGATCGAAATCTGGAACCGCGAAATCGAATAACCCGGGCTCTCGGCCGACCCGCATTCGCGAGCATGCGGGTCGGATGAAGCCGGTCGCCCGCGCCGCCACGACAGCGCCCTTCGGGCCTGCGGTACGCATTTTGCGGCAGCGCCGGGCGCGGCGCGCAACAAGCTCCGTCCCGGCACTGACGGAGCTCCCCGAAAACCGACGTGAATCGAGACTTCATGACAAAGATCGCGATTGAATCCTTATGCAAGAAATTCGGCTCGTTCACCGCGATCGACGGCATCGACCTCAGCGTCGCGGAAGGTGAATTGCTGGGCCTGCTCGGCCCCTCGGGCTGCGGCAAGACCACGACGCTGAACATCATCGCCGGCTTCGAACAGCCGACCTCCGGGCGCATCATGCTGGACGGACGGGATGTCTCCCGAACACCGGCGCACAAGCGGGGAATGGGCGTGGTGTTTCAGAGCTACGCGCTGTTTCCGCATTTGACAGCCGCCGAAAACGTGGCCTTCGGGCTGGAAATGCGCAAACTTCCGCGCGCCGAAATCGAAACGCGGGCGAAGGAGGCACTCGACCTCGTGAAGCTCGCAGCCTTCGCCGACCGCTTTCCCAAGCAATTGTCCGGCGGGCAGCAGCAGCGTGTCGCGCTGGCACGGGCACTGGCCATTCGCCCCTCGCTCCTGTTGCTCGACGAACCGCTGTCGAACCTTGATGCCAAGCTTCGCGAGGCGATGCAGATCGAACTTCGCGTCATTCAGAAGGAAGTCGGGATCACGACGATCATGGTGACGCACGACCAGGCCGAGGCCCTGTCGATCTGCGACCGGATCGCGGTGATGGAGCGGGGGAAGGTCGTGCAGTCGGGCACGCCGCGAAGCCTCTATGACCTTCCGAACACCGAATTCGTGGCCGAGTTCGTCGGCCGCCTGAACCGCTTCGCGGGCAGGGTGACGGCGCGCTCCGGCGACGGTACCTCGGTCAGGGTGGACGGTATCCGTAACGACATCGTCGTGCGTGACGGTCAGAAGGCCGGCATCGGGACCGAAGTCATGCTCGTCCTGCGACCCGAGAAGATGACGCTCGGCCCCGTCGGCGCGGGCCGTTTGCCGGGTACGCTGCGATCCAGTGTCTTCCAGGGCAGCTACTGGCTCCATCAGATCGCATCGGCGGCCGGAGAGATATGGGTCTGCGAACTAAATCTCGGCCAGACACTCGCGCCCGAAGGTGCCGAAATCTCCGTCGGCTGGAATGACGCGGATGCCGCTGTGGTGAGGATCTGAGATCATGGCAGCATCGACAAAGCGGCCCGTTCTTCTTTCCGCGCCGGGCCTTCTGTTCCTGATCGGTTTCATGCTGGTGCCGTTGCTGATGGCCGGCGCGCTGAGCTTTCAGGTCTACGAGCAAGGCGTGGGTCCGACCAGCGACTATACATTCGCCAACTACCTGCAGATCGTGACCGACTCCTACTATCTCAGGATTTTCGGACGCACGCTTTTTCTGGCCCTGACCGTCTCGGTGATCTGCGTGGTCATCGGCGCGCCCGAGGCCTATTTCCTCCACCGGATGCGTCCAAAGTGGAAGGCGTTCTGCCTGGTCATCGTACTGGGACCGTTGATGATATCGGTGGTGGTGCGCACGCTGGGCTGGGCGCTGATGCTCGGCCGGAACGGCGTGGTCAACGACGTTCTCCTGTGGCTCGGGATCGTCGATTTCCCGATCCGAATGCTCTATTCGATGACCGCCGTCGTCATCGGCTCCGTACATGTGCTCGTTCCCTTCATGGTGATCGCGGTCTGGGCTTCGCTGCAAAGGCTCGACCCGCGCGTCACTCTCGCCGCCGCCTCGCTCGGAGCGACACCCTCCGTCACGTTCCGCCGGGTAATACTCCCCGCGATCATTCCCGGAATCCTGTCGGGATCGCTGATCGTCTTCGCGCTGTCGGCAAGCTCCTTTGCGACGCCCGCGATCCTCGGGGGGCGCCAGATCAAGGTCTTTACGACCGCGATCTACGACGAATTCCTCATCAAGCTCAACTGGCCGGTCGGCGCGGCGCTCGCCGTCTGCCTGTTCATCGTCAACGTGGTCGCAACCAGCAGCTACAACCGCATCCTGGAAAGACGTTTCGGAAGGCATACCAATGAATCGTAACGGCTTGTTCGCCCTCCTGTTTCACACGGTCTTCATCCTGTTCATCCTGGCTCCGCTGGTGATGGTGGTGGTGGTCTCGTTCACCCCCGAAGCCTACCTTTCCCTGCCGTGGAACGGACTGTCCCTGCGCTGGTTCGCGGCAATCGCGGATCACCCGGAATTCGTGTCCTCCTTCTGGATGAGCCTGCTGGTCGGCTTCATAGCCGCGACATCGGCCCTCGTGCTGTCCATCCCGGCCGCGCTCGCCATCGGACGCTACAGGTTTCCGGGGCGGGATGCCGTCATCGCGGCATTTCTGTCGCCTCTCATCATCCCGCATGTGGTTCTGGGCGTGGCGTTCCTGCGGTTCTATTCCACCACCGGCTTTCTCGGAACGATCTCCGGGCTGGTCGTTGCGCATGTGATTATCGTCGTGCCCTTCGCCCTGCGCATGGTGCTGGCTTCGGTCACGACACTTGATCGGGATTCGGAACGGGCAGCGGCGTCCCTCGGGGCAACGCCATGGCGCATCTTCACCCGCATCACGATACCGCTGATACTTCCCGGGATCGCGGGCGGGTGGATCATCAGCTTTCTGCAAAGCTTCGACGAGGTGACGATGACCGTCTTTCTTGCTGCCCCGGGAACGACCACGTTGCCGGTACGGCTCCTGAAATACATGGCCGATACGATCGACCCGCTCGTCGCCTCGGTCTCGACCGTGGTTATCGTGCTGACCTTCCTTCTCATGTTCCTCGTCGATCGACTTTACGGGCTGGAAAAGGTCCTGGTCGGTCGCGGATAGGCCTGCGCGGCCGGACACCGCAGACCCGACCAAAAGAACGGGCCCCGTGGTGCGGGGAGCCATTCCGACTTGTAGGACACACGCCCTACCTGCCTGCCGATCGAGAGGACGGCAGGCTTTTGTTTTTCCGCCCTAATCTCGTTTGATTTTTCCGCCATCAGGGGCGAACTGGCAGGAAGTTTGAACTTCCCGCGGCGAGCGCTCTTTTGTGCCCGTTTGATTTCGTCATTGGCCAGACCGGCCAATCTTGGAGGTGCGCGAGCTCTTGACCCAGAAACGGACGAAAGGTCCGAACAAGGTGAAGAGCCTGGAGAAACTAACGCTCGCGCAAGTATACCCTCGCGTGTCCGGCGATACAAATCTCAACTGCTGCGGTGATCCTGACTGCGGGAACTACGGGATCGAACCGGCGCCGACGAAGCACGCCTTCGTAGGTCGTGGTGCCGCCGAGAGGCGGATGAAGGCCGCCATGGCCGACCCCACGATCGCGCGTGGTGTCGGTCGCTATAAGATCGAGGCTGAGAGCGGCGACAACCTACATCGAGAGACCGATGCGTTCGAGTTTGCAGGCGATCCGCGGGCTTGGAATGACGGTCGGGTCCTGATCTGTCAGCACCTCCGAGGAAACTCGGAATGCGGCGTTCGGACCAGGCTGATTTCGAACGAAGCCTACGAAGAGGAGCGACATCGACTTTGGGTCCAGAACGGCGCGTTGGAGGGTCCCTTCTGCGGCAACTGCGGGACCGCTTACCTGGAGAAACCCGAGGAGTTCATCTTCAACGGCGCCAACGGTAAGCCGTCGCGAAAGGTCGGCCATAAGAAAGGTTCTGTGCCTCGTGCGCGCTCTGTCAGGGTGATCCACAAACCCTGCAAGGGGCTGCCCGGCGCCCGCTTCACGGTCTCGAGCGAGCATCGCCGTCAGAAAAAGCGCGACGAGAATATCGAGATATTGTCCCTGCTGGCCAATGGTGTGAGTGCTGGACGTAATCTCCCCAAAAGCGCTGGATGAAATTTCCCCAGTTTGGCGCTGTTGCCGGTGGTCCGGGGGGCATGCCCCCCGGACCACCGGCGGCGCAGAATTATCCCTGCTGATGCCAATGGAAGGGCGCGCAGGTGGTGGAACTGAGGGAGATCGTGATGATCTTGGAATTGAAGCGTCAGCGCGATCGCGCGGCAGACTGGGCTCGACCGCAAGACGGTGCGGAAATACCTCGAGCGCGGGCTCGAGGTGCCGGTCTATGGGCCGCGCGAGCTGGGGGAGCGGCTGGCCGAGGAGTATCGCACCTACCTGGTCGACAGGTTGTCCGCTTGGCCGGGGCTTTCGGCCCGGCGGCTGCACCGGGAGATCAAGACGTTGGGCTTCGAGGGGGCCTATTCGACGCTGACGGAATATCTGCGGCTGATCCGCCCGGCCGCCCCGCGGCAGTTCGAACGGCGCTTCGAGACGCCCGCCGGCCAGCAGGCGCAGGTGGATTTTGCCGAGTTCCAGGTCGAGTTTACCTCCGAGCCCGGCGTCACCCGCAAGGTCTGGCTGTTCAGCATGGTGCTGGGGCACAGCCGTTGGCTCTGGGGTCGGTTCTGCCCGAACCAGACGCTGGAAACGGTGATGCGCTGTCACATTGCCGCCTTCGACGCGATGGGCGGTGCCTGTGCCGAGGTGCTCTACGATCGCATGAAGACTGCGGTAATCGGAGAAGACGGGGCCGGCATCGTGACCTACAACGCCTCGCTCGTAGCGTTGCTGGCGCATTACGGGTCGGCGCCGCGCGCCTGCCAGCCCTATCGGGCGAAAACCAAGGGCAAGGTCGAACGCCCCTTCCGCTACGTGCGCCAGGACTTCCTCCTGGGGCGCAGCTTCCGCGACCTCGAGGATCTGAATGCCAAATTCGAGGAATGGCGGACGACCATTGCCAACCCCCGGGTTCACGCCACCACGCAGCGGGTCGTCGACGAGCACTTTGCGGAGGAGCAGCCGCAGCTCGTGGCCCTTCCGGCCCGTCCCTACGATGCGGTCCTGACCGTCGAGCGCCGGATCAGCCAGGAGGGCATGGTCGCCGTCGGCGGCAACCAATACAGCGTGCCGGACACCACCCGGCGCCGGATCGTCGAGGTCCAGAACCACCCAACCGCGGTGCGCATCTTCGAGGATGGTCAGTTGATCGCGTGTCATCCTGTGCTCGAGGGCAAGAACCAGAAGCGCGTCGACCCCAGTCACCGCAAGCCGGTGCTCGCCGCACGCCGTGCCGTGGTCGATCAACCATCTCCGACTGACACTGCCGTCCTGCGCCGATCTCTCGCCTTTTACGAGGCCGTCGGTCAGCGCTTGGCCAGCCAGCCGGAGGGGCACCCATGATCCCTGTCACGGAACGCATTCGCCAAAGCCTGGTCGGCTTGCACATGGCCCGCGCCTTGGAAACGCTGGACCAGATCCTCAGCCGGCTGGAAAAGGGCGAGATGACCGCGATAGAGGCAATCGATGCCCTTCTGGCGGAGGAGCTGACCCTGCGCGAAGGACGGCGCGTCGGGGTAGGTCTTCGCACGGCCCGGCTCACCCCGATCAAGACGCTGGAGAGCTTCGACTTCTCGTTCCAGCCCTCGCTGGATCGGCACCGCATCATGGCCCTGGCGCAGTTGGAGTTCATCAACCGAGCCGAGGTGCTGCACTTCCTCGGCCCACCAGGCACGGGCAAGAGCCACCTGGCCACGGCCCTCGGCGTCGCCGCGGTGAAGGCGGGCCGCAGTGTCTACCGCTGCACCTTGGCCGAGCTCATTGACGCGCTGACGCAGGCCGAACGCGAAGGACGCCTGCCGGAAAAGATCCGCTTCTACGCCCGGTCTTCGCTGCTGATCGTGGACGAGATCGGCTATCTGCCCATCACCAGCGGCGGGGCCAACCTGTTCTTCCAACTCGTCAACGCGCGCTACGAGAAGGGCGCGATGATCCTGACCTCGAACCGCGGCTTCGCCGAATGGGGCGAGGTCTTCGGCGATCCCGTCGTCGCCACCGCGTTGCTGGATCGGTTGCTGCACCACGCGGTCGTCGTGCAGATCGAGGGCGCCAGCTACCGCCTGCGCGGCCACGCAGATCTGATGCCCGAGCACACTCGGTCACACGCCACTATCACTCCGCCACCGCCCCAGAAAAGGCGCGGCCGGCCACCCAAGAACGGAGGCGCCAATCACCTGCACGGCTGATCCCCGAACTCGTTAGGTGGGGAATTTTGCGCCAGCACTTCTGGGGAATTTTGATCCAGCATTTACAAATGGCACCGGTCTTCACGACATCCGCCGCATTCTGCGGACGCCGAGAGGCGAAACCGAGCCGGGAATGTCCAGGCTATACGATCGCATCTTCTGGCCGGAGCGGACGCTATTGGCCTACGAAAAGGCACAACTCGCGGAATGGCGAAAGCGCGTCGAACGCCAGCGCATCAAGGACGGCAAGCCATACACCCATACCCGCATCGCCCACGACGACATCGTCGTCGGGGTGAACTGGCAGACGAAGATCGACCGCAAGATCACACAGCTGAACTGCTCGGTCAGCGCCGACATCCGGTCAGGCTATGTTTTCCGCTGCGATGTGGATTTCGATCCGACCATCGACCCGCTGGAGGTCATTGAGGACGCCTATTTCGGCGTCGCTCGGGGCTCGACGCTGCGCAAGCAGTATCGGAACTCAAACGGCACCTTCACCGCGCCGCTGCTCCACTTCCAGCGGCCGACAGCGCGATTCGACGAGCCGGCGCTCTTCTCCGCTGCGGAGAAGCGCCTCCGACATTTCGTGGCGCGGACTATCAAGGCATTCGATGCTGCCGGAGAGGAGCTCTCGCCGGAAGCCGACATGGCGACGGAGGCCGCCAGCGCCCGGGCAGACGAGATCGAGCACCTGCGCGATCACTGGTTCAACCTCGTGAAGCACGAGCGCGACAGCCGGAATGCCTTCGATGGCGTGATGACACGCGATACCTACACGAAGGCGGCGTCCCTTGCGTGCCTCAAGTGGATGATCCCCAGCGGCAAGCTCACTCTCGTCGGCGAGAAGGAGGGACAGATGGCCCGGGTCGTGCCGCACATCTTCCGCGAGGAGATCCTGGCGGACCGTTTCGAATGGACAGTGATCGGCTTCAAGAAGGATGCGCCGATCGACCGTATCCGGGAGAAGCAGGCCGAGTTTTCGGAGAGCCTCGCGGAGTGGCGCAAGATGCATCCCCACCTGATGCCTTGGGAAGCACTACAGAGCTGGACTTCCTCGAAGCTGAGTCCTGCCTACCGCAGCGACCCGGACGACCAGTCGAAAAGCTCGCTGGTGGGGCCGAACCTTGCCTCGGCCGCTTTCCCGCGCTTGTGGATCAATAGCCCCATCCAGACGGCCAACGAGATCGACAAGACCGTTGGCTTCCCGATCCTGTCGCCGCGCTATCGCGCCGCCTACCGAAGGCTCGGCATCGACGACGAGATCGATGACCCGGAGCTCCGCGCCGCCATAACCCGCAGGGTCATCCACGCAACGATTCAGCCGACCTCCACCTTCATGAACGCGATCCGCGAGCGCGTCAGTATCATTCAGCGTGCAGGTGGTCGTAGCTCTCGTGTGGGCGCCTCATACATCAACGGCGCCGCCTACAATCCGCGCGTCCTGATCGCCCTGATGAACATATGGCGCGTGCACTACAACTTCTTCGACTGGAGACCCTACAGAACGCCTTTGGAGGCAGATGCATCGCCTGCGAAAGGCTCAACCACAGACGCTACGGAGGATGCTGCTGATCCGGAAGTAAATAGCGAACAGCTGAGGCGACTGGCGGTGCCCGGCACAGACAAGGCGATCCTCGTGCCGAAAAGGCGCGCCAGCAAGGTCATCCGGACCACGCCGGCAATGCGGATGGGGGTCCATCAGCCGTCGCGGCCGAAGGACACAGGTCGGGAACAAGACAGAGCCAATGAGGAGGAAACCTCGGGCGGAGCTACCCAAAAGAAACGAGACCGCCGGCGGGACGACCGTCCTCGCCTGCCCGACCTCGCCAGGATTCTCTACCAACCGTGGCTGTTTCACGGCACGCCGATGTGGGCAAAACTCCAGGGACGTTGACGACCTGAAACGGAAAGGGGGGGGCGCAAGTCGTGTTGGACAGCTGTAAGCCAATTTTGGCCGACGCCGTGCAGTCAACGAATGTCTATCTGCGTCCGGAAGCACGGCTTAGATCATCTCATTCAAGGTTTTGTTGTCTGGGAGTTCTACTGATCGGTCGTCAATGACTGACCGCTGATCTTGCAGGTTCCTTCATTGCTGAATGCTTTTATTCCGCCGTAAATGATGTCGTGTCTCGTCATCGCTGCGCTTCCATCTGAGCGGATAGAGATAATCGTTGGGCCAAAAGGTTCTACCCATCCACCATAACGCCCGTTCTTTGTGTCTTAACCGGTGAATTTGGCTGTTGCTGGCGACATCAAGAAGTGGACCGTGTTCTGCGCAGTGTCGGTGAAGCCGTTCAGCACTCTCAGCCCCTTGTCATTCCCTGATGGTGTCAAACTTCGCGCGAGATTCGCATCCCGATTCCATACTATGTCTAAAGCCAACTCCTCATTCTCGGGGGAATAGCCATCTCGTTTCAAATTCGTCAGACTGCATGTAAACGTCCAAATCTGATGGTCGTTGAACCGCTCGGCATTCGCAGGCGATATACCTGCAACTAAGAACGATACCGCAAGAGCCGCTTTAGTGGGAACGTTTAATATTCCGACCATCTATCAACTCCTATCAGCCTGCGTTGAAACCGACAGAGATTTGGACCCGCCGATATACGATGATGCTACCGAAAGCCGACGTAGGTGCAAGTGGGGTGAACGGCAGCTTCGTCCGCTTCGTCCGCATTGCCGATCAACGCGACTTGCGGGCACCCCAACGGAAATCGGGCGCCAGTTTCCTGCCGCCCGTGTCCTACAACTCGGAATGGCTCCGTGGTGCGGGGCCCGTCTTCGATTTGCGCATGGGGCACTGCCTACCCGGCGGTCACCGGGCGCGCCGCCACGGCATCCGCGCGCACCATGTCGGCGCCCTTTTCACCGATCATGATCGCCGGGGCGTTGGTGTTTCCCGACGTGACGACCGGCATGATCGAAGCGTCGATGACGCGCAGCCGGCCGATGCCGCGCACGCGCAGACGCTCGTCGACCACCGCCATGTCGTCCTGACCCATCTTGCAGGTTCCGGCCGGGTGGAAGGCGCAGTGCCCTTCACGTTCCATGTAGTCGGTGAGCTGCTCGTCGGTTTCCACTTCGGCGCCCGGCACCAGTTCGTCGCGCAGACGCTCCGCCATCGGCGCCGCCCCAAGAATCCGACGCAATTGCCGGATGCCGGAGATGGAGGCGGCCACATCCTCGGGATCGCTCAGGAAATTGGGATGGATCGCGGGGTCCGACATCGGATCGGCCGAGCGCAGCGCGACATGCCCGCGCGATTTCGGACGGACCCGGTAGACCGACCCGCTGACCGCGTTGTAATCGTGCACCGCCACGACACCCGAGGCGGTGTAGGCAAAGGTCATCGGCCGGAAGCTCAATTCGAGATCGGCATATTCCATCTCGGGGCTACTCTTTACAAAAGCTGCCGCAGTCGAGGAGCCGAGCGCGAGGTATCCGCGTTTCGTCAGCAGGTACTTGGCCCCGTGCCAGAACTTGCGCCAGCCCAGCAGGTCGAGGTTGAACGAACTCTCGCGCGTGGAATAGGCCTGCACCCGCAGCACGAAATGGTCCTGGAGGTTCTTGCCGACCCCCGGAAGATGCGCAGCCACCGGGACGCCGGCCGCCTTCAGCTCGTCGCCGTCACCGATCCCCGACAGCATCAGCGTCTGCGGCGAACTGAAGGCACCGCCGCAGAGTATCACCTCGCGCGATGCGGCGATCGCGGTGCGCTTGCCGCCCTCGATGATCTCGACCCCGGTCGCCTCCTGCCCGTCCAGCAGCACCCGCGCCACGCGGGTATTGGCGCGCACGGTCAGGTTCCGCCGCCCGAGGACGGGTTTGACGAAAGCACCGTAGGTCGTTTCTCGTTTGCCCTTGCGGATCGTGTGCTGAAGGATACCCGCCCCGTCCTGGTCCCCGGTGTTGAGGTCGTCGAGCTTTCGCAGGCCGCAGTTTTCCGCCGCATCGAGGAAGGCATGGATCGACGGGTGGATCAGGTCCGGATCGGAGACGGCCATTTCCCCCAACTGGCTGTGGAACTGGCTACCCTCGCGGGTGTTCTGTTCGGACCGCAAAAAGTACGGCAACACGTCGTTCCAGGTCCAGCCAGGATTGCCGAGCGCCGCCCAGTTGTCGAAATCGCGCCGGTCACCGCGGATGTAGACCATTCCGTTGATCGCGCTGCTGCCGCCAAGAGCCTTGCCACGGGGGAGGAACAGCTTGCGGTCGCGCAGCGTCGGCATCGGTTCGGAATAGAAGTTCCAATTGAACCGGTCATGCTTGAACACCCGCGCCATTCCGGCGGGCGTATCGACCCAGAAATCCTTCGGATCGGGCCCCGCTTCCAGAAGAAGCACGCGGGTATCGGGGTCGTCGGACAGTCGGCGCGCCACCACGCATCCGGCTGATCCTGCCCCGACGACGATGTAGTCAAACTGTTCCAAGTCGTGTCTCCAGAAGAAATGCTTCACGCGGCGGGTGCCGGTCCGGGCCCGTCATGCGCCCGTGTGGCGCTGCCGCTCCACGGCGGCGTCGATGCGCTCCGGACTCACCGCGATGCACACCCCCGCGCGTTCGAGTTGCAGTTGCAGGTAGGACCGCGAATCCATATCCCCCATGCCGCGCGAGACGGCCTCGGTCATCTCTTCGAGGGTCATGTTCGCCAGCCGCATCGGCACATCCAGCTCGCGCGCCATCTCTGTGGCCAACACCACATCCTTGCGCGCCAGCGCCAGGGCAAAGGCGGGCTGGTTGTAGATGCCGGGCAGGACCTGCTTGACCATCAGGTCCAGCGGCGACTGCTTGCCCACCACGCCGAGGCGCAGCGCCTCCCACAGGTCCAGAGGGTCGACACCCGCTTTCGTCGCCATCGAGAACACCTCGATCTGCGCAAGCTGGATGGTGTAGCCGAAGACGTTGTGGGCCAGCTTGACGACACAGCCCGCGCCGATCGGCCCGACGTGACGCGCCTCGCTCGAAAACAGCTCCAGAGTGTCGCGGCAGCGATCGAACGCACTCCGGTCCCCACCGGCCCAGATCACCATCTCGCCCGAGGCCGCACCGGCCGGCCCGCCGCTGACCGGCGCGTCGAGCATGAAGGCACCCTTGGCCGCGAAACGCTCGTTCAGTCGCAGGGCGAGCGTACGCGAGCTCGTGGACAGGTCGAACCAGACCTGACCCTCGCGGACGAAGTCGAGGATGCCGCCCGGCCCCAGGCCCACGGCCTCGACCTGCGCGGGACCGGGCAGCGAGGTGAAGATCACGTCCGTGCTTTCCACAAGCGTCCGAAGCGACGACGCGACCGCGATGCCGGCTTCCTTGAACGGTTGCAGCGCCGCCGGGTTCGCGTCCAGCACCTGCAGGTCCGCGCCGTTCGCGGAGAGGTTGCGCGCCATGCCCTGCCCCATCCGTCCGAGACCGATAAACCCGACTCTCATCTCTGTATTCCTTTGATCTTGTCAGCGACTGCATTGCCGATGCGGCGCGCAATTCATGTGCCAACGGGTCGGGCACGGCCCGCGGAGGGATTCAATCCAGGGTGATGGGCCCGACCCAGGGCATGCGATGCTGCTGACCTGCCTCGAACCGGTCCAGATCGTCCGAATGGCTGAGCGTCAACTCCACTTCGCTCAGACCCTCGATCAGGATCTTGCGGACGAAGGGGTCGACCTCGAACCGGTAGCTGATCCCCCCTGGCGCAACGACGGCCCCCTCCATGAGATCGACGGTCAGTTCGGTGCCGGGGGCTGCAAGAAGCATGTCGCGCAGGGTCTTTGCCGCGTCGGCAGGAAGCTGGATCGTCAGCAGACCCGACTTGTAGGCCACGGCGGTGAAGACCGGCCCGAAGCTGGCGGCGATGATGACGCGGATGCCATAATCGACATGGGTGTGGACAGCACCCGCGCGCGCCGAGCCGCAGGCGTAATTGTCGGCGCCCACTATGATCTGCGCGCCTTCCAGCGCAGGATTATTCAGAATTGACGAAGCGATCGGTTTCCCCGCCGCGTCAAACCGCTGGTCATGGAGGAAGTACCGCTTGAACGCGCCATTTTCGCGCGGCCGCCCGGTGAAGCGCGACGGAAAGATCTGGTCGGTGTCGATGTTGTTCGCCTCGAGCGGGATCGCCCTCGAGGTAAGTCTCCGAATGCCGTTCATCTCAGGCCTCTTTCAAGCTGCGCACATCGGTCAGATGTCCGGTCAGGGCCGCGGCCGCGGCCATCGGCGGCGATACGAGATGCGTGCGGCTGCCCCTGCCCTGTCGCCCGATGTGGTTCCGGTTCGAGGTCGAGGCGCAGCGCAGCCCCTCGGCCACCAGGTCGCCGTTCATCGACGAGCACATGGAACAGCCCGTCTCGCCCCATCGGGCTCCGGCTGCGAGAAAGATGCGATCCAGCCCCTCGGCCTCGGCCTGTTCGGCGATCAGACCCGATCCGGGCACCACCAGGGTCGGGACTTTGACCGTCCTGCCGCGCAGGATGCGCGCCGCATCGCGCAGATCGTCGATCCGGGCATTGGTGCAAGAGCCGATGAAGACCTGATCGATGCCGATCCCGGATACCGGCATTCCGGGCGTCAGTCCCATGTAGTCGAGCGAGCTTTGCATCTGCCCGCGACGGCCGGGGTCCGGCTCCTGCATCGGGTCCGGCACCACGCCGTCGATCGCCACGCCGTTCTCGGTCGAATTGCCCCAGGTGACCATGGGGGGGATCTGCGACACGTCCATGTCGACGCGCCTGTCGAATGCCGCGCAGGGGTCGCTGTGCAGCGTTTTCCAATAGGTCACGGCATCCTGCCATTGCGCGCCCTTCGGCGCCAGCGGTCGGCCCCTGAGATAGTCGAACACCGTCTCGTCGGGCGCCACGATCCCGAGCCGTGCGCCGGTTTCGGCGGACATGTTGCACAGGGTCATGCGGGCATCCACGGACAGGCTTTGCACGAAGCTGCCACCGTATTCCACCGCAAGCCCCGCCGCCCCGCGCGCGCCGATCCGGGCGTTCAGCGCAAGCGCCACGTCCTTGACCGTGACGCCGGGCTGCAACGCACCGTCGAGGGTGACCAGCATCTGCTCGGGCAGGCGCAGCCAGGTGCTTTGCGTCGCCAGCACATGCACCAGGTCGGACCCGATGCTGAAGGCGAGCGCCCCGACTGCACCCTGCGTCGAGGCATGGGAATCCGCCGTCACGATGGTGATCCCCGGTTGCGAAATCCCCTGCTCGACCGAGACGATGTGCTGGATGCCGCGCCTCCGGTCCCCTACCCCGAGCACCTTGATCCCGAGATCCTGCGCCATCTGCTGCGTGCTGCCGATCAAGGCGGCGCGCCGACGGTCTTCGTCCGGGCCATCCGCGCCGCCGAAGGTTGCGGTGAAATGATCGGGAATGAGCACTGCTTGCCCCGGTCGCCGCATCGTCAGACCCTGATCGCGCAGGGCCTTGAACATCGGCAGTGCGGTATCGGCGATCACCAGCCGGTCGATGTAGATCAGGCTGCGCCCGCCCTCGTCGCGCACGCGGTGGGCATCGAACAGCTTCTGGACCAGCGTTCGGGGATGTTTGCCCTGCGTCGCAGCGGTGGCGGACGCCCGGCTCATTTGTCGAACTCCGGGAAGATGCCGACATATCCCTTCTCGACGCGACCCTTCGCGCGTTTGATCGCTTCGTCCTTGTCGAGCGGCACGAACCCGTAGCCGTGCACCAGCTTCTGCATGAAGGAAGCCCGCGCCGTCACCGCGATGGCATCATGCACGCCCTTTTCGGACCATCCCCGCGCAAAGACGGCATCGGCGTCTTCCTGCGTGACCTCCGTCGGCGTGACCATCAGTTTGCCGACAAAGCCCAACAGGGTCTTCATGCGCGGCTCGATATCGGCGCTGTCGAAATCCTCGACAAGCTTTTCCACCAGGCCTTCTGGAATGCCCCATTCCCGGGCCACCTCCTTGTGCGCCACGAAAATGAACTCGCAACCCGCCGCGCCGACCACGTAGGTCAGAATCAGCTCGCGTTCCCCCGGCGTAAGGTCCGAAGGGCCGTTCATGATAGCCTGGCTGACCTCGGACCACGCCTTGTAGATCTCGGGGTAGGCGGTGAAGATCGTGCGGGGCCCGGCGCCGTCGGGCAGGGATTTGAAGAAGGACATGTCTGGGCACCTTTCACTGGAGCAGGTCGCATATCGTGTCACCTCGCCGACAGTGCCGGCGGGGCGGGATCGTCCGATCAGCTCGGGTAGTCGTCTTCCGACACGGGTTCGAGCCAGACCACGGCTTCGCCGTCGAGCGCTTCGGTGATGGCAATATGGGTCATGCCAGTGGTGGGCGACGCGCCGTGCCAGTGCTTTTCACCGGCAGGGAACCAGACCACGTCACCGGGGTAGACGTCCTCGACCTTGCCGCCCTCGGTCTGCACGCAGCCACGCCCCTGCGTGATGATGATCGTCTGACCGAGCGGATGGGTATGCCAGCGGGTCCGCCCGCCGGGTTCGAAGGTGATGTGGGCGGTCGCCGTGCGCCCCGGCGCCTCCGACGTCACGAGGCGGTCGATGCGCACCGTGCCGGTAAACCAGTCCTCCGGGCCCTTGATCGACGGGTTGGTGCCGCTGCGAATGATATCCATGTCATGTCCTTTCCTGGGAATGCGATCGGGCGGACCAGGTCTGTCCGAAACTGGTGCCCGCCTGGTCGGCGATCAGTTCGATGATATCATCTAGGTTCGCGTCCGGGCCGAAATGGTTCGACGCGGTCTGCAACAGGCCGCGCGCCAGCTGGCCGCTCTGGAACGGTGCACCGCTCGCCACGGCAAGGGATGTCGCAAGGTTCAGGTCCTTGAGCATCAGCGCCAGGGCAAAGGTCGCCTCGAAACCGCCCTCGACCATGCGGGGCAACAGCCGTTCGGTCGGGGCGCTGCGCGCTCCCCCGGCGTTCAGAACCCGGTTCATCACGTCCAGCGTCAGGCCGTTCTTGACCCCGACCGCCAGCGCTTCGAGCATGGCGATCCGGTTGCAGGTGCTCATGGTGTTGTTGAGCAGCTTCAGCACCTGACCGGCCCCGATGTCGCCGCAATGGGTGTGGTTCGGGCTGATGTCCTCGAAGATCGGGGTCACCGCGTCGTAGGTGTCGCGCGGACCGCCGACCATGATGGCGAGCGTGCCCTGCGCAGCCCCCGCCGCCCCGCCCGAGACCGGCGCATCGAGCATCACGACATCCCGTTCCGCCAGCCTGACGGCAAGCGCCCGGGTGACGTTGGGATCGCCGCTGGTCTGGTCGATCACGATCTGCCCCGGTTTCAGCATCTCGGCGATGCCCCCCTCGCCGAACAGGATCTGCGAGACGTTCTCCGAGCGCGGGACGCACAGCATGATGACATCGCAGGAGGCGGCGAGGTCCTGCGCGCCGCTTGCGGCGACGGCGCCTGCCGCAACCTGCTGCGCCACAAGCGCGGGGTTCAGATCGAACACCGCGACCGGGCGGGACAGCGCGAGACGGCGCACGATGGCCCCGCCCATGATGCCCAGACCGATGTAGCCGACCTTCATGACCGGCCTCCGCATTTCCCGGACGATGAGCCCTCAGCTTTCATGCGGCAGGACCTCCACGGCGACACGACCCGCGTTCATCGCGCAGGGCCAGCCGGCATAGAAGGCGACATGCGTGATGAGCGCGCGGATCTCCTTTTCCGTCACGCCGTTGTCCAGCGCGCGCGCCATGTGATGCTCGAGTTCGACAGTGCGATAGAGGGCCGCAAGCATGGCGCAGGTGACAAGGCTACGGTCGCGCTTGGACAGATCGGCATTTTCCCAGACGTCGCCGAACAGCACATCCTGGCTGAGTGCCTTGAGGTGGGGCAGTATGTCGAAGGGTTCGGTGGGCTTGGTCATGTCTCTGGTCTCTAGGATTGCTTTGGTTCGGCGTCAGGACGAAGAAGACGGCATGCCGTCCGAACGCCCCGAAGCCTCGGCAGCGCCCTCGTAATCCGGCTTGCGTTTTTCGACGAGCGCCGCCAGCCCCTCGCGGAATTCCGCGCTCGACATGGCCAACACCTGCCCGAGATCCTCGTAGCTCATCATCTCGGACAGGCTGGATTCGAAGGACTTCAGCAGAAGCTGCTTGGCCAGGCCCATCACCTCGGCGGGGCCGCTTGCCAGCTTCCTTGCCAGCGCGATCCCCTCGACATCGACCTGTTCATCGGGCACGACTTTGACGGCAAGTCCCTTGTCCACGATCTGCTGCGCATCCCAGGACGCGCCGCTGAACAGGAAATTACGGGTCTGTGCCAGCCCGATCAGACGCGGCAGGGTGTACATGGTCAGGCAATCGGGCACCACGCCCAGCCGGAAGAAGCCGCCGTTGAACTGCGCGCTCTCGCCGACGATGATCTGGTCGCACATCAGCGCGATGCCCATGCCGCCGCCGATGGCCACCCCGCGCACGCCGCAAACCACGGGCCGGTTCAGCTCCATCAGGGGCTGAAAGATCGTGGAGGCATGCTGGAACCGCCGGTGCACCTGCCACGGCTCGTGCGCGTCGGTCAACATACGGAGGTCGCCGCCAGCGCAGAACGTCTTGCCCTTGGCGGTCAAATAGACCGCGCGCACCGAATGATCGTCCTGGATCTCGCGCACCACCTCGCGCAGCGAAAACCGGATCTCGCGCGTGATGGCGTTGCGTGCGGCCTCGTTTGCCAGCCGTATGATGAGAACCGCGCCCTGCCGCTCGGTTTCAAGATGGGGATAGCTCTTGATCATGATTTCGTCGGTCATTTGGCGGGCACCGCGACACCGGTACTGGAGCGGCTGCGGTTGCGCCCGCCGTCCACCACGATATCGGCGCCGGTCACGTAGGAGCCGGCATCCGAACACAGGAACACGGCCGCGTTGGCGATATCTGCCGTGCGGCCGAATTCCCCCAGCGGGATCGAGGACAGTTCGAGTTCCTTGCGCCCGGCATCTTCGTAGATCCGCTTGACCCCTTCGGTGTCGCCGATGGCACCGGGGGCGATGGTATTGCAGCGGATACCGTCCTTGCCCCATTCGCCGCAGAGTGTCCGGATCAAGGACATGATC
Organism: Salipiger sp.; assembly: GCF_048261495.1. GTDB lineage: Bacteria > Pseudomonadota > Alphaproteobacteria > Rhodobacterales > Rhodobacteraceae > Salipiger. The sequence continues at coordinate 19,060 of NZ_JBLXFX010000010.1, read as the reverse complement.
CCCGCCTTTGCGGCACCGGCGTGGGCACAACCGGGCCAGCCTTCCAGGGCGCGGGTGGTGGATATTGCGATGAACCGCCCACCGAAGGACGAGGCCTTGAGCGCGGCATGCGAGGCACGGGCGCAGAAATAGGTGCCGTTCAGGTCGATGTCGATCACCGTCTTCCAGGCGTTAGGCGACATTTCTGCGGCGGGAACCACGAAGTTCCCTGCGGCGTTCGCGATCACGATGTCGAGCGAGCCGAAAGCCTCGACCGCCCGTGCCACGGCATGTTCGACCGCCTCGTAGTTGCGCACGTCCGCCTGTACGGCAATGACCTCGGCGCCGAGGCCGGTCAGTTCCTTGACCGCCGCATCGAGGCGCTCGGCATTGCGGCTGGCAAGAACGAGTTTCGCGCCGGCTGCAGCCATCGCCTTGGCAATGCCGAACCCGATGCCGCTGCCGCCTCCGGTAATCAGAGCGACGCGGCCGGCCAGGGCGTCCGAAGTGAAGGTCATGGTAGTGCTCCTGAATAGTTCATTCTGTCCGCGATGCCGCGGGATTTTGCGGCTCATGCAATATGGATGCCAAGAACCGCGACGCCCCTAACGGCCGGGGGTGCTGCTCGGCAGGTCAAGCCGGTACGTGCGTGCCGCCGTGTCATGGAACAGCGCGGCGCGCTCTGACGCGGAACAGTCTCGCGTGATATGTTTGAACGCATTCCACAGCGGGACATAGCCGCAAGTCCGCGCATCGGGCGGAAAGTTGCTTTCCATCATGCACCGGTCCGGGCCGAACAGCTCGATCGCGGTCTCGACCATCGGGCGCCATGCCTCGGCAAGCTCCTCGTAGCCGATGGCATCCTCTCGACCCTCGAGGCCGAGCCCCCAGAACGGCAGGCCGAAGCCGCCGATCTTGCACTGCACGTTCGGACGCCGCGCGATGTCAGTCAGCTTTTCCCGCCAGTCCCGGAACAGATCGGCGCGCTGTTCGGCGCTCATGTCCAGCCCCATGACGATCGTCATGTGGTTCAGGATCACCGTCATGTCGGGGAAAGCATCGGCGATCGCGGCAATGTCGGGCAACTGGCCGTGAAAGCCCGTCGCCTCGAAGATCAGGCCGCGTTGCGCCAATTGCCGCACGCCGTCGCGGAATTTCGGATGGTGGTACGTTCCCGAGGGCGGCCGCCCGGTGAAGAAGTAGCGATAGGGCGCGTCGCTGTCGTGTTCCATGATGATTTGGCGCATGCCGCGCAGACGGTCCGGTGCTGCGGCCATGGCCCGGTCGAGCAGCCAACCCACATCGTCACCGAGCCGGAAATCGGCAAAGCCGACGATACCCGCGCAGGCCCTGAGCCCACCATAGGCCCCACTTGCCGCCATCGCGGCTACGCCGTTGGCGAACTCGATCTCGCCCAGCGGGCGCAGAACTTCGGGACCGTCGGGCCGCAGAAAGGACTTCGCCTCGATGAAAACCGAGGCCACGATGTTGTGTCCGGCCTCGGCATCCTCACGGAACTCTTCGTACATGTAGCGCATCTGCGGATGATCGAAGAGATGGTGATGCGCGTCGATGATGGGCAGATCCGGATCGAGGATCACTTCATCGCGGCCGTCGAGGCGCTTGTTCACTGGGGGTCTCCTTGCACGCTGCGCTGAGGGCGCAGGCCGTCAGGGCAGGTCGTAATGGTAGCCGGGCTTCTTGAAGATCAGCTCGGGGTGGCAGGCGATCTCGGGGATATAGACCCTGTGTTTCCAGGTTCCTTCGGGAATATCCTCGACCGCGACCGAGATGAGATCGGGCTTGTAGCCGAGTTTGTCCTCGATCACCTTGGTCAGGGCCTCGGCGACGCTTGTCTTTTGCGCATCGGTCCATCCGGCCGCTACTTTCAGGATCAGATGAGGCATCGTGTGGTCTCCGGGCATCTTCGGGCCGCGACCGGCGGGGCGATGCGCCCACAGATGCAGCAATTTCAGGGCTTCCAGATGGATCTTCCGCCGAAACGGGCGGGTGTGCCCCCCTGAGGGTCGGGGGGCACGGTCGGTCACGCGGACCGGATCGGTTCACTCCATCCCGTAGGTGGCGGGATCGACGGTGTCGGTGAGGTTGGTCTTGATGAGGGCGGTCAGTTCATCCTCGTTGTAGCGCTCCGTCATGCCTTCGACGAGCGGCTTCCACTTGTCGATGTACTTCTGGAAGGTCGCAAACAGCAGCTCCGGGTCCTCGATGTGGTGAGTTTCCCGCGCGATGTCCGCCTGGCCGCCGACGCCGTCGGCCACCCAGGCATTGATCGCGTCAAGCAGCGTCTGGTCCGGCACGCCGAAGTTGTGACCGTCGGCCTTGGCCATCTCGATGGCCTGATCCTGCTGGGTCAGATAGCCGATTTCCATCTTGGCCATCGACCGCGCCGACGCATCCAGCATGATCTTGCGCTGTTCGGTGGTCAGGCTGCGCCAGAAATCGGCGTCGAGCACCTGCGCGGGCGAGTTGAAGCCCGGCACGATGTTGATCAGCAGGGTGCTCTTGGACACTTCGGCCAGCGAATTGTCGATGTTGAGCCACGTCGGATAGATCGACACGCAGTCCACCTGCCCGGTCTGCAGCGCCTGGTACATCTCCGGCGCCGGGATCGCCACCGGGATCATTCCCAGATCGCTGGCGAACTTGGCGATCAGACCGCCGGGAAAGCGCACGCGCTTGCCCTGAAGATCGGCGAGCGAGGTCGGCGGCTCTTCCGAGCGGCAGTGGAAGGTGGTCGGCGCATTGCCGAATGCCCCGAGGGCGACCGTGCCGTTGTGGGCGAAGTCGTTGTACTGCGGCTCGTGCATGTAGAAGTCGGCAAAGGCCATGCCCATCACGATGGGATCGCCCTCGACAAACGACATACCCGAAACCGCGTTGGCCACCGGAAGCTCGGAGGGGATGTAGCCCGAGGTCACGAAGCCCAGCTGGGCTACGCCGTCGGCCACGCCTTGCAAAGTCGACTTGGCGGGAAGCAGGGCGCCGCCGTAGAAAACCTCGAAGTCGATCTCGCCATTGGTCTTGTCCCGCACCTCATCGGTAAACCAGGTCAGACCAAACTTGCTGTGATTGTCGGTCGCGGGGATCCAGGTGGATGCCCGGTAGTTCTCGGCCATCGCGCCGCCTGCCGTGGCCGCTGCCACCGCACCGGACACCAGGGCTGCCCTCCAGAGTTTCATGTGTCTTCCTCCCTATTTCGGTTGCTGCCGCCATCCTTGCGAACAGTCGGCTCTGAGCGTGTAGTCCCGGCCTGTCACCGACCTCCCACAGGCCTCAAAGTCGCAATTTCCGTGCCACTCGGACGCACGGCGCACCTATTTCGCCTGATGAATCGCCGCGACGGCGAGCAACTGATCCACGTCGCCCTGCGAATAGCCCGCCTCCAGCAGCACTTCGACTGTATCCGCACCGACAGGTCCGGCGGGGCGCCCCATCCCGGCCGGAGTTGCCGAAAACCCGATCGGAGGGCGGATCGCGGTGATCTCGCCGGCGGAGGGATGGTCGATCTGCTGGAACAGGCCGACATCCTTGAGATGAGGGTTCTCGAAGAGGTCTTCGAGCGCGACAACCGGCGCGACCGGGATGTTCGAGGCCTTCAGCGTCCTGATCCAGTAATCGGTGGTCTGCTCGGCAATGAAGTCGCCCAGCATCGCATAGAGCACTTCGTAATTCGCGCTGCGATTGGCCTGGCTGTTGAACCGCGGATCGTCGGCCAGATCGGGACGGCCGACGATGGTGAAGAAGTCGCGCCAGTTCTTGTCATGGTAGGGCAGCGCACAGACGAACCCGTCCTGAGTGCGGTGCGGGCGGCGCAGCTGCGACATCACCCGCGAATAGCCCACGTCCTCGTTCGGACCGAAGGTGCGATTGCCCAGGTGCTCGACCATGAGAAACTCGACCATCGCTTCGAACATCGGCACTTCGACCTGCTGCCCCTTACCCGAGCGCGCGCGATACATCAGCGCCGCCAGAAGCGAATAGGCCAGTGTCAGGCCGCAGACTTTGTCAGCGATCAGAGTTGGGAAGAAGCGCGGCTCCCCGGCGAGATGCTTGCCCAGATCGGCAACCCCGCAGAGGCCCTGGATCAGATCGTCATAGGCCGGATCGTCGCTGTAGGCGCCGCCTTCGCCGTAGCCGTAGCCGCCGCAATAGACGATGTCTTCCTGGATCGCCTTCACGTCCTCGTACCCGAAGCCAAGACGCTCGATCGCCTTCGGACGCATGTTGTGCACGAATGCATCGGCCCCCTTGATCAGCGTACGCAGCACGTCTCGCGCCTCGGGTTTCTTGAGGTCGAGTGTGATCAGCTTCTTGCCGCGATTGATGTTGAGATGGATCGGTCCCATCCCCTCGGCGCCGTTCTTGCCGACATAGCGCATGATGTCCCCGGCGGGCGCTTCGACCTTGATCACGTCGGCCCCGAAGTCGCTCAGGATATGCGTGGCATAGGGCCCCATGATCACCGCGGTCAGGTCAATGATCTTAAGGCCTTGGAGCGGGCCGTTCTGATTGGTCATGTCTTGCGTCCTCGTGGAAATCTGGATCGGCACCTGAAAGAGGACTTCCGTGCCGGCTCTCTTTCCTTGGGTGCAATTTCGGTGCCATCTGCAAGGCGCAGATCAGCTGAACCCCGAGGCCTTCATCCGCCGCCGCTTGATCGAAGACGGGATGTTCATCATTTCCCGATACTTGGCGACGGTACGGCGGGCCAGAAAGATGCCCCGCTCCTTCAGTTCGGTCACGATGTCATCGTCCGACAGGATTATATCGGCCTGCTCGCCATCGATCAGTTCCTTGATCCTGTGGCGCACCGTTTCGGAGGAATGCTCGTCACCGCCATCGCTCGACGCGATGGAGTTCGAAAAGAAGTACTTCATTTCGAACATGCCGCGCGGGGTCATCATGTACTTGTTCGAAATGGCACGACAGACCGTCGATTCATGCATCCCGATGGACTGCGCCACGTCCTTGAGGCAGAGCGGCCGCAGATGATCGACCCCTTCGTCCAGGAACTTCTCCTGATGGGCGACAATCTCGCTGGCGACCTTGAGAATGGTTTGCGCGCGCTGTTCGAGGTTCCGGGTCAGCCAGTTCGCATTGCGCAGGCAGTCCATGACGTACTGCTTTTCGACTTTCCCCGTCGTGCCCGAGGAAATACGCGAATAATACCCGTTGTTGACCAGGATGCGCGGCAGCAACTGCGCGTTCAACTCGACGGCGCAGGAGCCGTCGGACAATCTCTGCACCATCACGTCGGGGATCGCCGGGATCACCGGGTCCGTATCGAAGCGCAATCCGGGGCGCGGATCGAGGGTGCGGATCTCGCGGAGCATATCCTGGATGTCCTCTACCGGCACGCCGCAGCGATTTGCCAGCGCCGCCATCTTGAAATCCGCCAGAAGCTTGAGATTGTCCAGCAGCACGGCCATCGCCGGGGAAACCGGCCCGCGCTCGGATAGTTGCAGGCGCAGGCATTCGGGAAGGTCGCGCGCCGCCACGCCGGCGGGATCGAATTTCTGCACTTCTGCCAGCACGGCGGCGATCCGCTCCGCGTCTGCCCCGGTCGTGCGGCTCACTTCGTCCAGATTGCGGCGCATGTAGCCGTCGGCATCCAAGCTCTCGATGATCTCGGCCGCAATGCGCTTGTCGGCGTCGTTCCGGATCGACCCGGCAAGCTGACCGTACAGATGTTCGCGCAGGGTCGTACGGGCCTGGCAGGTTTCTTCGAGGCTGCGAAAACCGCCATCGGCATTGCCGGAGGACTGGCGGCCGGCGCTTTCACCACCCGCGCCGTTCCCGGCCATCGGCCGCGGAGAGGTGTCCTCGCGCACTCCGGGCGCATTGGATTCAGACGCTTCGATACCGGAACTGTCCTTTCCGGAGACACTTTTCTGAACCGAGGGATCTTCGCGCATCAGCTCGATCAGCGGATTGCGTTCGGCTTGATCGGCGAGAAAATCGTGCAGCTCGTCATGGCTGAACTGCAACATTTTCAAAGACTGAATGGTCTGTGCCGAGATCGCGACGGACTGGCGCAGCTGCGTTGCAGGCAATGCAAATAATTGCATGAGTGCTCCCCCTTTGGTCGTCAGGTCGTTGCCGCCGCCCTCTCTGAAACCAGTTTCCGGCGAATTCGTCCCCGATGAGGACACTTCCCGCCGATTCTTGGCTCCTCCCACAGAATGGTGCGCGACTGACGGATTGATGGACCAGCTTTTTTCAGAAATCAAGCATCTATTAATAAATTTTCCACCATACGGCCACTGATGTTGAGTTATTGTATTTATCGTGTACAGTTTGCGCTGGCGACTGTGTTATTCTGGAGGGCACTCGTGGGTACAACCGAAAAAGATGGAGGGATTTCAGGGATCCTCGTGGTCGAAAAGTCCGGCCGCATCGCCGTCAGCCTCGGTGTCGGGGCCGATCCGAGAATCGAGGCGCTCGTCTCCAGCCCCGAATGGCTGGAGGATGCCGTTCAGAAGCGAATGTTCCCGATCACCCTGCGCGACAGCCGGTTGATCGCCATCGTGCGGCAGGTCGGCCAGGGCCACCTGGTCATCCTGTCGGAAAACCCGACCGAGACGGTCCTGAACTTCATCCTGAACGTCGACTTCGCCTATGACATCGTCGACCACATCCTCTCGGATCCCTATGACGGCATGGCAATCATCGACAAGGACGCAAAGGTCGCGTTCGTCTCGCCCGTCCACGAGAAATTCTTCGGTCTGCGCCCCGGCGAAGCTATCGGCAAGAACGTCCGCGATGTTATCGAAAACACCCGGTTGCATCAGGTCATCCGCACGGGTGTTGCCGAAGTCGGGCAGATCCAGCGCATGAACGGGACCGAACGCGTTGTCTCGCGCCATCCGATCCGGCATGGCAACAAGATCGTCGGCGCCATCGGACGGGTGATGTTCAAGGGCCCGCAACAGGTCGAGGCGATGGCGCGGCGCATCAGCTCCCTGGAAGAGCAGATCGCTCAGATCGAGAAAGAGGCCAAGAAGACCCCCGCCGCCCGCTCGGAAGAATTCCTCGACGCGATCATCGGCCAGAGCTTTGCCATCCAGTCGCTGCGCGAGCAGATCCGCAAGATCGCTCCGCTGGACATCCCGGTCCTGATCCAGGGCGAAAGCGGGACGGGCAAGGAACTGGTTGCCCAGGCACTTCACATGCACAGCCCTCGCCAGGGTGCGCGGCTCGTCACGGTCAATGCCGCAGCGCTGCCCGAGTCGCTGGTCGAGAGCGAACTCTTCGGCTACGCCCCCGGCTCCTTTACCGGCGCCGACAAGAAGGGCCGCGCGGGCAAGTTCGAGATGGCCAACAGGGGTACGATCTTCCTCGATGAAATCGGCGATATGCCGCTAGAGGTGCAGTCGAAGCTGCTGCGCGTCCTTCAGGACCGGATCGTCGAGCGGGTCGGCGGCGACAAGCCCAAGCAGGTCGATTTCCGACTGTGCACCGCGACGAACCGCGATCTGGAAGAGTTCGTCGAGATGGGGAAATTTCGCCTCGATCTCTATTATCGCATCAGCCCGGTGACGATCCTGCTTCCGACACTGGAAGAGCGGCTGGAAGATATCCCGCTGCTGCTCAACCATTTCGTCGGCGAACTGACCAAACAGTACAACCGCCCACCGACGGAGATCGAGACCGATCTCGCCGGTTACCTCATGGAACAATCCTGGCCCGGCAACATCCGCCAGCTTCGGCACGCGATCGAGCGGGCTTTCGTCTTCGCGGAGAACGGCAAGCTGGGGATCGCGGATTTTCAGCGCGAGACGGCCAAGGCGCCGATGCGCCCGCAGGCCGCTCCGCCGAGGGCCGCGTCCGCCGAATCCGACACGTCGGCCTATCAGGGCACGCTGAAGGCGTCGCTCGAGGATCTCGAAAACCGGCTGATCAACGATGCGATCGTCCGGTTCAAGGGCAACAAGAAGAAGGCCGCCGAGCATCTCGGCGTGTCGAGGTCCTTTCTCTACAAGAAACTCGAGTCCTCCTGACGCCGTCGGGCGGCGTTCATCCAGCTGGCATCGATCTTGCGCCCCGGTACGGCAAACCGCGGCGCGATGCAGGCCCGCGCCGGTCGAAATCCGCGCGAAAAGGACCCGAGATGAACGAACACACCCGCCCCGCCACGATCGCCGCCGACCTGGACAAGGCCTTCCGGCCCGAGAGCGTGGCCATCGTCGGCGCTTCACCGAGGCCGGGGATCGGCCGCAACCGGATCGTCAAGGTCCTTCTCAAGCACGGCTATGCCGGTCGGGTCTATCCCGTGACGCCGAGCGCGGACGAGGTCGAGGGGTGCAAGGCCTACGACAGCGTCCGCGATCTTCCCGAAGTGCCCGATGTCGTGCTGATCATCACTCCGGCGCACACCGTGCCCGCGATCATCGACGAATGCGGCGAAGTGGGCGTGAGGACCGTCATCGTCTTCAGCGCGGGCTTCGAGGAGATCGACACCGGCAAGGATCTGGCCATTCAGCTGCGCGCGGCAGCCCGGCGCCACGGCATCAATCTGCTCGGCCCGAACTGCCAGGGCATCTGGTCGGTCAAGGCCAGGACCATGCTCACCTTCGGGGCGGCGGCCCATGCGCTCGACGACATCCGGCACGCCAGGATCGGTGTCATCAGCCAGAGCGGCGCGTTGGCCGGCGCCATCGGGAACTACCTTCAGGGCAATCACCTCGGCTGTTCCTACGTCGTGTCCGTCGGCAACGAGACCTGCATGGACGCGCTCGATCTTCTGTCGTGGATGATCGAACAGGACGACGTCAACACCGTGGCGCTCTATCTCGAAGGGCTGGACGATGCCGGTCGACTGATCGCCATTGCCGAGCACGCCCGCGCCCGCGGCGTTCAGATCGTCGCGCTCAAGGCCGGCCGTTCGGCATTCGGACAGGAGGCGACCGCGTCGCATACCGGCAAGATCGCCTCGCCCTACGGCATCTACCTTGATGTGCTCGATCAGGCCGGGATCATCGTGGTGGAGAGCCTGGTCGACCTGATGGCCGCGGTCGAGGTGCTGTCCTTTCTGCCGGACCCCCGATCGTCGGACGACCCGCTTGCCGGTGTGTCGGTCCTGGGCTCCTCAGGCGGCGCCGGCGCATTGCTGGCCGATCACAGCGAGGAAAATGCCGTGCCCATGGCGACCTTCAGCGCGCACACGGCCGAAGTGCTCGAAGAGCTGCTGCCGGAATTCGCGCGCAAGGCCAATCCGATCGACCTGACGGGGCAGATCCGGTCGATTCCGAAGCTGTTCCGCAACACCGCCGCCGCCGTCGCGGCGGACCCGCGCACCAGCGCCATCGTCATTCAGTTCGCTTCCAGCGGGATGAGTGACCTTCTGGAAAACGCTGAGGACTTCAAGGCGGTGGTGAAGGATTCGGGGCTGCCCTTCATCATGTCCTTCGGCGCGGAGCGCATCACCGATCCGATCCGGCGCGAGATGCTCGAAGCAGGCATCCTACTGGCCGAAGATCCCTACACGGCGATGCGCGCCCTGCGATGGCTCTATCAGCGCGCGGAGTTCCGGACCATCCGGCCAGCCAGCGCCTTGGGGAGCACCGCCCGCACCGCACCGGAAACCTGGCAGGACACGATGGCGTTCCTGGATGCCTGCGGCGTGCCCGCGGCACCGTGGCGCATTCTGGACGCCGGGCAGGACGCGGCCAACGTCTGCGCCGGGCTGCGCTCGCCGCTCGTGGTAAAGGCGCTGCCGTCCGAGGCCGAACACAAGACCGAGCTGGGCCTCGTCAAGCTGCGTGTCCAGACCCCGGAAGAGGTCGACAGCCACGCCTGCGCCTTCCGCGTGGCCCTTGGCAAGCCCGCGATGCCGGTGCTGGTGCAGGAAATGATCACCGACGGGATCGAGGTGGTGCTCTCCTGCCTGCGCGACACCGATTTCGGGCCGATCCTGTCCATCGGGTCGGGCGGCGTCGCGGTGGAACTTTACAAGGACGTGACATTCCTCGCCCTGCCGGTGACCGAGGACCAGGTGCGACGGTCACTGTCCAAACTCAAGGTCCACACGCTTCTTGACGGCTTCCGCGGAGCGCCGAGGGCCGATATCGACGCGCTGGTCCGGGCCGCCGTCACCTTCGGCAACGTCATGCTGGAAACCCCCGACCTCGCCGAAGCCGAGATCAACCCGGTGCTTGTCCGCCCGGAGGGCAAAGGACTGGCCGCGGTCGATTTCCTCGGCGTGGTCTCTGCAAAGCCCGCCTGACGAAAGGGGCGCGCAAGCAAAAGGCGCAGTCTTCGGACTGCGCCTTTCCCGTCTTCCGTGCCGCGTTTCAGTGCGCGGCTTCCAGTTCCTTGGCGATGTCGTCGAACATCGGGCTGCGCAGACTTTTCCTGCCGTGATGGCGGTCGGCGACCTTGTACCCCAACGCATCCTCGGCAATCAGGATCTTCTGGACGTTGGCGGTGCCTTCGCCGGTGAAGAACTGGTCCGAGTAGGCGCGGAGATACGAAATCCGGTATTCCGTCGACAAACCATAGCCACCGAACATCTGCTGCGCCTTGTCGGCGACCATCTTCGCCGTGCTCGACGCGTGAAACTTGGCGATCGAGGCGATGCGGTTCGACGGCAGGTTCTCGTCAAGGCAGCGGGCGGCCTGGTAGACCAGCGCCCGGCTTGCGGCAATCGCGGCAACCATGTCGGCGATATCCGACTGGATCATCTGGAACTTGCCGATCGGGTTGCCGCGGATCACCCGGTCGTTGGCATAGACCAGCGCCTCTTCCAGGCAGGCCTGCGCAACGCCCACCGCCTTGGCCGCAACGGTCACCCGGCCCGGCTGCAGGGCGGTCATCGCGATCTTGAACCCGTCGCCCTCTTCACCCAGCCGGTTCTCCACCGGCACCTCGAAATCGTCGAGGTAGAGCGCGCAGGTGCGCCAGGCCCGGGAAAGTCCCATGGTGGGGATCGGCTGCGCATCCCAACCAGGGTACTTCTTGGGCTCGACGATGAAGGCAGACACGCCCTTGGCCCCGGCGCTCGGATCGGTCTTGCAGACCAGCACCCCCGTGTCCGTCTCGTTGGCCAGCGACGCCCACATCTTCGAGCCGTTGATCTTGTAGACATCGCCGTGACGCGTCGCCACCGTCTTCATCGCACCGAGAGAATCCGACCCGCTGCCCGCCTCGGTCAGCGACATCATCCCGATGGCCTTGCCGGCGAGCAGGTTGGGAACGAATTCCATCACCTTGGCGGGCGTCGCACCGGCATAGATGAAGCCCGGGCAACTTGAACTCTGCTGGTTCAGACAGGCTGCGAAGCGGGGATCGTTGCGGGCGAATTCCTCCTGGATCGCCGCTGCCGCCACATATCCCAACGCCGAACCGCCGACCGATTCCGGGAATACCGCGCCGAAGAACCCGGCCTCTCCCGCCTTGCGGACCAGATCGCGCGGCGCTTCCCCGCGCGCCTCGTAGCCGTCCATGACCGGCTTGACTTCGGTTTCCATGAACCGGCGCACGCTGTCGCGGATCGCCGGAATTTCCTCGGGAAGAAACTCGTCCACTCTCATGTCTCCTTCAGGTCTTCAGTTTGGATGTCCTCGCCGGAAAACGGCAAGGACGGGATCCGCGGAATGATGCCGGGGGGTCACATGCTGAATTCCCGCCGCCCCTCGTTTTGCTGCCAGGGCATGGCCAGCCTTGCGGCCATCGACACGCCCCAGTTCAGCAGCACGGCCAGAACGACGATCGCGCAGAGGGCCGCAAAGACCCCGGCAGTGTTGAAATCGCCTGCCGAACTCGACAGCAGGAACCCGAGTCCGCGATTGGCCGCCATCAACTCGCCCACCACCGCGCCGATCAGCGCGTAGGGCACCGAAATGCGCAGGCCCGCAAAGACCCAGGTGATCGCGGACGGCAGCACCACCTTGGTGACGACCTGCCATTCGTTCGCACCCATCAGCCGCAGGATCGCGATCATTTCGCGGCTGACCCCCCGCACGCCGGAATAGGTGTTGAGAAAGACCAGGAAGAAGCAGATCGTCGCGGTCAGGATGATCTTCATCTCGATCCCGATGCCGAACCACAGGATGAACAGCGGCGCCAGCGCCAGCTTCGGCAGGCTGTAGAAGGCCATGATGAACGGATCGAGGATCGCCGCCAGACGCTGCGCGCGGCCCAGGATCAGCCCGACGACCATGCCGATGGCCGCGCCGAGCAGAAAGCCGACAAAGGCCTCGAACGCGGTGATCGCGGCATGAAAGAACAGGTCTCCGCTGGATAGCCAGCGCAGAAGGACACCCCCGATGGCGCTCGGCTTGCTGAGAAAGAATTCGGCGACCAGCCGGCCCGAAGCCAGCTCCCAAAGACCGAGGATTGCCACGAGGATCGCGAGGCGGATCAGATTGGTCTGCATTTCAGTAGGCCTCCTGCTCGATGATGTCGGGTGCCATCTCGTCCCAGAGGCGGCCGGTCATCCGGGCGTAATCCGGATCATGGCGGATGCGCATGAGATCGCGGTCGCGCGGAAGCGGAATGTCGAGGATCGCGCGGATCGTTCCGGGCCCGCGCGAGAACACCGCGCAGCGATCAGCCAACGCCACCGCCTCGTCCAGATCGTGGGTCACGAAGAGGATGGTCTTTTCCAGCTTCTGCACGATGTTGCGCAGCTCCATCTGCATCCGGATGCGCAACTGCGCGTCTAGCGCCGCGAAAGGTTCGTCCAGAAGGAGGGTCTGCGGGCTGTAGGCCAGCAACCGGGCCAGCGCCGCGCGCTTGCGCATGCCCCCTGACAGTTGCGACGGATAACTGTCGAGGAATTTCGACAGCCCGACCATTTCCGCCAGTTCCTGCACCGTCTCGCGTTGTTGCCTGCGGGACCGGCCGGCGATTTCAAGCGGCACCGCAATGTTCCCGGCCACGCTGCGCCATGGCAGCAGGTGATCGCTCTGCGTCATGTATCCGACGTTGTGATTGTAGCCGGTGACGGGTTTGCCGTCATAGAGCACCTTCCCCCCCGAGGGGGGAAAGATTCCGGCGATCATGTTCAGCAAGGTCGATTTTCCGCAGCCGGACGGGCCGACCAGCGTGACGAACTCACCCTTGCGCACCGAAAGGTTGATATCGCGCGAGGCGTGGATCGGTCCGCCGGCGGTCTCGAATGTCTTCGAAGCGTTTTCGAACAGGATGAGTTCCGTCATCGACCCGCCCCTAGTTCGTGGTCAGGTATTGCACCGCGGCCTCGGCGGGCGCGTGATTGTAGGCCCCCTCGATCATCTCCGGAGGCATCGGCGTCTCCGCGAACCGGTTGTAGAAATCCACGACCCCGAGAAGATCCGCGTCGCTCACGTCGAGCGACGTCGGCACCGAATGAACCTGGTCGGCCCAGACCCGACGGAACAGGTCCGAATCCATCTCCGGATAGTACATCGCCCGCACCGCCTCTCCGACCGCATCCGTCCGCTCCGGATCGTGGATTGCATCCATCGCCATCTGCAGCCCAGCCGCCATGCGCGCGGCCTCGGTCGGATTGTTCTCGATCCAGTCCTGGCGCGAGTCGAAGGCGATGTAGAAATAGCCGTCGAGCGCGGGCAGTTCCCCGGCCGCCGTGTTCACGAGGATGGTCGCGCCAAAGTCCTTTTCCGCCACGTGGGTGTCCGGCGGCGAGGTGCTGAAGCCGTCGATCCGGCCGTTGTCCATCGCGCCGAGATAGGTGCGGGCATCGGCGCCCATCGGGACGATCTCCATCTCGCGGTCGGGATCGACCCCCGCTTCGGCTGCGATGTAGCGCAGCGCCTGATCCGAGCCACTGCCAGGTCCGGAGACGGCGATCCGCGCTCCCTTGAGCGCGGCAAGTTTGTCCGCGAGCGGGCTTTGCCGGTCGATGCCATGGGCCTCGGCCCAGGCCTTGGACACCACGACGCTGCTCGTGAGCTGGCGCACGACGGGCGCGAACATCTGAACCGGCACGCCCTGCCCCCTCGCCTTGAGCACCGACGCCGTCGAGCCGAGGTAGATATCCGCATCTCCGCTGACGATGGCGGCCAGCGATTTCGACCCCGCGCCGGTCCGTACCTCTTCGATTTCCAGCCCGAGATCGGAAAACGCGCCCATTGCATTGGCCGCGTAATATGTCAGCGACGCGAAGCTGTTGGTAGAGCGCGTCACGACGACCTTGTTGTCCTCGTCCGCAGCGGCCGAAATGGCTGGCCCGATCAGTGCAACCGACAGGGCGCAGATCCTCCAGCCCCTAAAGAGTGCAGTCCGTTTCATTCCGTTCCTCCCGTTTTGACCTGCCGGAGTGCCCGGGGACTAGCGGCGTCATCGGGCACGGCCCCTCTCCCCGGGGTCCGGTGTCCTGTCCGCTGCGTCCCCCTCGGGCCGACAGTGACCACGGGCTGCGCAAATTGCATGCCAGAGCTATCGGTCCCGGCGCGCCGTCATGCGGAAAGCGGCGCCCGCAAAGATCGCGACGACCATGTAGCGAACGATGTGGGACAGTGTGACATAGGCCACGCTCTGGTTGATCGCGAGCGCGAGAAGGCTCATCTCCATCATCCCGCCAGGCGCAAAGGCCAGGAATCCCGCAAAGAAGTCGATGTCGGTCGCAGCGATGACGACCAACCCGAACAATGCGGCCACGAAGGTGGCGATCAATGCCGAGATGCTGCCATGCAGCATGAGCCGCGCCGCCGAGCGTAGCCGGATCCCTGCAAACCGGCCGCCGACCCCCGCGCCAAGCACGAACTGCGCCCCGAGCGACAGGGCGGTCGGCGGACCGATCTCGACCACCGAGAACAGGTGCACCGCCGCACTCATCGCGAGCGGACCAAGGATCATCCGCGCCGGGATCCCGAACCGCTTGCCCAGGATCGGGCCCAGAACCGCGCAGATGATGAGCGTGGCGGCATCGTGCAGGTCGAAATCGGACAGCCCGATGAACGTCCGCCTTGCCGACCCGTTGGACACGCCGAAGAGCATGGACAGGATCACCGCGATCACCCCGACCGAGATCAGCACCCGCAGCGCATGGGCCAGGGCGATCTGCTTTTCGTCGCCGCCATTTTCAGAGCCCATGATGAGCATGTCGTTGAGCCCGCCGGGCATGCTGGAAAAATACGCCGTCACGTGATCGCAACCGGCTACCTTGCGGAAATAGGCATAGTTCACGGCGCTCGACGCAAGAACGTAGAGCGGGATCATCGCTAGCGACACCGCCCATTCCGCCGCATGGGCAAAAAGCTCGGGCCGGAAGGTGGAGCCGAGCATGACACCCAGCACGGGCAGGGCAACGGGACGCAGAAAGTCAGGGCCGCGCAGGGGCACACCGGCAATAGCAAAGATCGCATTGGCCACCATCGGCCCCAGAAACCAGGGCAGCGGAGATCCGATCCGCAGCGCGATGAGCGCCCCGGCAATTCCCAGGGCGGCGGAAACCGCATAGGCCTGCAAGGTCGGTCGGGTGAGGGAAATCATGACGTCACGGACACGTTTCAATCGCCCCGACGCACCGGGGAGCCATCGGCCGCCCCTCCGTCATCTCTCGGAAAACCCGGAATACAGACGGACATATCCGCGCTCGACGCGCTTTCTTGCGTGGCTCGCCGCAAGCTCCGGATCGAGCGGGCCGAAGCCGAACCCGGCCACCAGTCGATGCATGAAGGCCGCGCGGGCCGTGATCGCCACCGCGTCATGCATGGCCTGTTCGTCCCATCCCGCCGCGAACATCGCGTCGACATGGGCACGAGTCACGTCGTCGGGCTGCCGCGCAAGGTGCCGCACGAAACGCAGGACCGGGCGCAACCTGTCCTCGACCGGCGCCGTTTCGATGTCGGCCAGCAGGGCATCGATCGATCCGCGCGGCAGGCCTCGGGCGTAGGCCACTTCGGAATGACCGGTCAGCACGAAGGCGCAGCCCATCTCCCCCGCCGCGAACGCCAGAAGAACCTCGCGCTCCTGCTGCGAAAACGGAGAGGGGCCGTTCATCAGCAGTTCGCTCATCTGCGACCAGAGGCGATAGAGGTCCGGGAAGCGTTTGTAGATGTTTGGCGGGCCGGCATTTTCCGGCAAGGTATCGAGGAACGGCAACATGGACTCCCTGAACTCCGCCGGATCGGCGCGAGCATCTGCGTGACGTTGCGCAAATTCGGTGCCAAATTCGGGCCGGAGTTCGCTTCGGGCCGCGGCAGGGGGCTGGCACGTAATTTGCAGGGTCGCCGGCATGTCCGCCTCGACGATCCGGTCGCGCGGTTCAGGACGCAAAGACCAAGGATGTTCCATGACCCTTCGAAACAAAGCAGTGATTGTCGGTGTTGGCGAAAGCGACATAGGAAAGCTGCCGCACATGACGGGCCTCGGGCTGAACGCCCAGGCCGCGCGCCGCGCCATTGCCGATGCCGGGATCAGCCACACCGAAATCGACGGGTTGCTGACCGCATATTCCTTTACCGAGCCCTATTTCATGCTCGGCTCGGTGCTGGCGGAATACCTGGGCATCGCCCCGACCTTTGGCGGGTCGATCATCGTGGGCGGCGCGTCTCCGACCGTGATGCTGCATCACGCGGCGAATGCGATCATCTCCGGTTCGGCCGAAGTCGTGTTGGTCTGCGCCGGTGAAAACCGCGCGACCGGCATGAGCCGGGACGAGACCGTGGCCGCGATGACCGCCGTGGGGCATCCCTATTTCGAAGCGCCCTACGGGGTCGGCATCCCGTCGCTCTATGCCATGGTGGCGAATGCCTACATGGCAAAATACGGCACGAAGCGCGAGGAAATGGCCGCCGTGGCTGCCAACACCCGCGCCAATGCCCTGAAACATCCCAACGCGCAGATGAAGACGCCGCTGTCGGTCGAGGATGTGCTCGCCTCCAAACCGATCTCGGACCCGCTCAACATGTACGACTGCTGTCTGATCTCGGATGCCGGGGGGGCGTTCATCGTGACCTCGCCCGAACGCGCCAAGGACATGCCGGGCAAGCCCGTCTACCTGGCGGGGATCGGGGAGTCCCACCCCTACGAACACCTGATCTCGGCGCCGAACCTGACCGAATTCGGCGCCGGAAAGTCGTCGGAACTGGCCTATTCGATGGCCGGTCTCGGGCCTCGCGACATGGATCTGGCGATGCTCTACGACTGTTTCTCGATCGTTCCGATCATAGAGATGGAGGAGCTGGGCCTCGCTCCGCGCGGTCAGGCGGGCGCCTTCTTTGCCGAAGGCCGCGCCGCGATCGGCGGCGAACTGCCGGTGAACACCCACGGCGGGATGCTGAGCCATGCCCACGCCGGGGCGGTCGGCGGTCTCATGGCGATCATCGAGGCGGTCCGCCAGCTGCGCGGCGAGGCAGGCGAGCGCCAGACCCGCGGCGCCGGCGCCGCCATCGTGCACGGTGAGGGCGGCATCCTGTCATCGCATTGCACCGCGATCCTGACCTCCGAAGCGCGCTGATCGCCCTCATATTCAAGACAACACAGGAGACATCGGATGAGCACCTCCCCCCGCGGCATGTTTTTTGAGGATTTCGAGATCGGCCAGTCCATCGAGACCCCGCGCCGTACCATCACCTCCACGGACATCGTGAATTTTGCCTGCCTTTCGGGCGATTTCAACGGCGTCCATACCGATTTCGAATATTGCAAGACCACGCCCTTCGGCGAGCCCATCGCGCACGCTCCGCTGGTCTATGCGGTCATGGGCGGTCTCCAGTATGCCAGTGGCGTCAACGACGGCACCCTTCTGGCGGTGCTCGGCATCGACACCTGGCGGATGCACAAGCCGGTCAAGCACGGCGACACCCTGCATATGCGCTCCATCGTGCGCGAAAAGCGCAAGACCTCCAAACCCGACCGCGGAGTGGTGACGCTCGACCGCGAGTTCGTCAACCAGCACGGAGATATCGTGCAAAGCATGACGGTCACATTCATGTACCGCTGCCGGGACACGGAATGACCGGATCGGAGGCCGATCAGGTTGACGCGCTTCTGTTCGAAGTCGGCGACGGCATTGCAACCATCACCCTGAACCGCCCGGAAAAGCGCAATGCCTTCACCGACGGCATGGTGCGCCGGTGGGTGCAGTTGCTGCAGGACGCCGAGATGCGCGACGACGTGAAGGTCGTCGTGCTCACCGGCACCGGCACCGCCTTCAGCGCCGGAGGTGACATCGGCGACTTCAGGGAAAAGGCCGAGGAGTCCCCCATCGCCGTGCGCGACCGTCTCGTGACCAACGCCCAGAGCCTAGCGCACGCCTTGACCCGTATGGAAAAGCCGGTGATCGCAGCGGTCAACGGGGCCGCGACTGGGGGCGGCATGGATGTGGCGCTGCTCTGCGATATACGCCTCGCCAGCGAGTCCGCGCGGTTTGCGGAAACCTACGCGCGGCTCGGGCTGGTCCCGGGTCTTGGCGGGGCGTGGCTGCTGCCCCGCCTGGTCGGAACGGCGCGGGCGCTCGACCTGCTCTGGACGGCCCGTTGGGTCGATGCGGCCGAGGCGCAGTCAATCGGCCTGGTCACCCATGTCTTCCCTGACGACACGTTCCGCGACAAGGTTGCGAGCTTTGCCGCACAGCTTGCCGCCGCGCCCCCGATGTCGCTGCGCTACATCAAGCAGCTAGTGCGGCAATCGCACGACAGCGACTTCGACACGCACCTGGACGCGGTCGCTACGAAACTTGCACTGGTGCGGACCAGCAGTGATCACAAGGAAGCGATTGCCGCGCGCAGGGACAAGCGCGCTCCGGTGTTCAAGGGCCGATGAATGGGCGTCACGCACGAGGAACGATGCTTTCCCGGAGACGGTCTTCGCGTGGGCACCTGCCTGACGAGGGTGTCGGGCAAGACCTTCAACATCCGGCACCGCCTGTCCGCCCGCAGCGCACGGCGGATCGCCACCGTGGAACAGTGCCTGATCGCCGTCGATCCGAACGCGCGGCGCGCGGTCGAGGTGCCCGCGTTCCTCCGGAGCGCAATGGCCGGGTGACCCATCGACGGGCAGGCCCGCTGCGTCATCCGGGAGACAGCAAGGAACAAGGAGAAAACCGCTGATGAAGGTACTCGTACCCGTGAAGCGCGTGATCGACTACAACGTGAAGGTTCGCGTGAAAGCG
>NZ_JBLXFX010000009.1:0-127492 GCF_048261495.1 Salipiger sp. | reverse complement strand
CAGGACACCGTCCGCGTGACGCATGCGCAATCGCCCGAGGACTACGTCTCGCTGGGCCGCGACGTCGAAGCGCAGGTGCTGGCCCGTGCCATCCACGCGCATATCCACCGGCGGGTGTTCCTGAACGGAAACAAGACCGTGGTCTTCCCGGCTTCGCCCGGCGAGCACGCCTCCGAACGCATGGGCTGAGGTCCGCGCCCGGGGATCACGCCGCCGGATGCCCCGGCGCGGTGGTGAGAAGCCGGGCCTCCGCGCGCGACCCCGGAAGCGGTGCGGACTGCGGGCGGGATGGCGCCAGCTCTTCGATGATGCGCAGGGTGCGGGCCTGCAGCAACCCGACCAGGCAGGCCTGTTCGGGCGTCGGTTGCCAGTCCGCCCGGCAGGTCAGCCCGAGCCTGTGCGGCGGCAGTTCGAAGGTGCAGGGCAGGGCCACCATGCCGCCGTCGTGATTGTCGCGCCGGAATTCGAACCGGGTCATCACGCCCAGCCGGTCGCTGCCGCGGATCAGGCTGGACTGCGCGGCAAAGCCCCCGATCTCGAAGGTCGAGCGCGAGGCGCCGGGCATGTGCGACAGGATGCGGTCGACGACGCGCCGCCGGGCGCTCTGCTCGGGCGGCGAAAGCCATTCGACCCCGGCGAGATCCCCGAGCTCGACCCGGTCGCGCGCCGCGAGCGGGTGGCCGCGCCGGGCGACGATCAGGTAGGGCAGCGATCCGAAGGTGCGCAAGACCAGGTCGGGCGCGTCGCGGGCCAGGTGCACGATGCCGACCACGAGGTCGTAGTCGCCGCGCCGCAGCCCGTCGATCAGCGCCCGGCAGTCGCAGGTGCGCACCTCGACCCGGCAGTCGGGATAGCGGCGGGCAAAGGCGTCGATGGCCGGGGCGGCGATGTAGCTGGCGGTCATCGCCATGGAGCCGATGCGCAGTCGCGCGGCGGGACCCGGGCCCGCGCGGATCGCGCGCACGGTGTCGTTCAGCAGCGCCTCGGCGGCGGCCAGGTCCTGCGCAAGCCGCGCCCCGGTTTCGGTGAGCCGCAAGCCCCCGACGCCGCGCGCGACCAGCGTCACGCCGATCAGCCGTTCCAGCTCATGTGCCGCCCGGTAGGTGCGCGCGCGTTCCGGCTCGGCCAGCGGGATCGCGCCGTCCCGCGTCGCCTCCATGCTGCGCAGGGCGGCCAGATGCCTGCGCGTCAGCCGGTTCGCCAACTGCGCGACCGGGGCGTCGGGCCGGCTGGCGGCCCCGGCGGCGGTGAGCGCCGCCTCGACGCTGGCGAACAGCCGCTCCACCCCGGCGGCAAGACGCTGCCCGGCCGCCGTCGGTTCGGAGGCGGCGGTGGTGCGCTCGAACAGGGCGACGCCGATCTCGGCCTCCATGCCGGCGATGGCCTGGCTGACGGCGGGCTGCGAGAGGTTCATCAGGTCGGCGGTGCGGCGGAAATGCCGGGTCTCGGACAGCGTCCGGAACAGGCGCAGGTGCCGGAGGCTCGTCGAGATGGCTTGCGGCATGTCCTCCCCCCCCTGGCTCATGCGGATGCTCGGGGCCGACCGGCCCCCTTGGGTCAGGCTACGCGGCGCGAGCCGGTCTGGCAACGCGCGTCGGGGCACGGCGCGGCGCGATTCTTCTCCGGCGTTGATAAGTTTTCCGACAGGCTTGATCGGCCCGGTTCCGGCTTTCGATCAGATCCGGGGAGGCGGCCATAAGATCGGCTTTCGCGGCGGGTGCGTCGATTGACGGGGCGTCGGTTCCGCCACCACCATCGCCGGGACATGACAGAAAGGGACCGCCGCCGCCCGTCTCCGGGCCGTGGCGGCAGGGCGACATGCACGTGACTTTGACCTTCGACAACGGGCCGGATCCGGAGGAAACTCCCAAGGTTCTCGCCATCCTGGAGCGCTACGGCATCCGCGCGACCTTTTTCCTGGTGGCGGGCAAGCTGCGCGATCCGGCGATGCGCGAGATGGCGGTGCGCACCCATGCCGCCGGACACTGGATCGGCAACCACACGATGAGCCACGGGCTGCCGCTGGGGCTGGTGCCCGATCCCGACGTTCCGGCGCGCGAGATCGACGACGCGCAGGCGCTGCTGGGCGAGCTGTCGCATCCCGACCGGCTGTTCCGGCCCAACGGCAAGGGCCGCGTCGGGCGGCACCTGCTCAGCCGGGGGGCGATGGACCGGGTGGTGGCCGGGCGCTACACGGTCGCGCTCTGGGGCGTCATGCCCCGCGACGGCGGCGATCCCCCGGGGTGGCCGGGGCGGGCGATGGCCTATTGCGAGGCGCGGGAATGGTCCTCGGTGGTGGTCCACGACCGGGTGCGGGGCGGCATGGGCTTTCTCGAACCCTTCATCGAGATGGTGCTGAAACGCGGCGGCAGCTTCCGGCAGGAGTCTCCGCCCGACGTGATCCCGATCCACCGCGGCGTGCTGTCGCCCTGGGCGGAGATGATCGTCAACGACGATCCCGCCGCCCGGGCCGCGGCCTTCTTCGGGGAGGTGCGACCGTGATCCATCCCGCAACCGAACCTGCGCCCGCCTTCGACATCACCCGCGCCAGCCATATCGCGCTGACGGTTGCCGACCTCGGCGCGAGCCTCGACTTCTACCGCGAGGTCATCGGGCTGCTGCTCAGCGCCCGCGACGGCGACACCGCATGGCTGCGGGGCGTCGAGGAAACCGCCCACCACAGCCTGATCCTGCGGCAGGGGCCGGTCGCGGCCTGCGACTACCTGGGATACCGGGTCAGGGACGCCGGTCAGATCGACCGCGCGGAACGCCACCTGACCGACATGGGCCTGAGCCCGCGCCGCGTCGAGGTGCCGGAACAGGGGCCGAGCCTGCGGTTCTCGGACCCGGCGGGCATTCCGGTGGAACTCTGCGCGCGGATGTCGACCCTGCCGCGCCGCCAGAACCGCACCGCCAGCCACCGGGGCGCCCCGGCGCTGCGCTACGATCACGTACAGGTGCAGGTGCCCGACGTCTACCGGGCGGCGGCCTTCTATACCGGGCTGGGGTTCCGCATCTCGGACTGTTCGAGGGCGCCGGGGGACCGGCTTTTCTCGGCCTTCCTGCATCGCAAGAACAACCCGCACGACCTGGTGCTGGGATGCCGCCAGGGGCCCTTGATGCACCATTTCGCCTATGTGGCAGAAACCGCCAACCTGTTCCGCGCCGGCGACATCGCCGCCGATCTCGGCTTCGGTGCCCGGGTCGAATACGGCCCCAGCCGCCACGGACAGGACCACGCCGCCTTTCTCTACCTGCGCGACCCGGACGGGCACCGCATCGAGCTGCTCGGCCACCCGATCCAGATCGTCGATGCGGAGGACGGGACGATTTGCCGCGACGTGACGGAGCGGGCGCAATTCGTGCCGTGGGGCCCGCGCGCCGCACAAAGCTACCTGACCGAGGCCAGCCGGTTCCCGGGGGTCGAGCCGGGGGAGGCGACGATCCGCAGGACATGGTGACGGGCAGGGCCCGGTGACGGGCAGGACATCCAAGGGAGGACGAAGATGACGACGAACATGAAAAGGCGCGGCTTTCTGGCCGGGGCCGCGGCGGCGGCGCTGATGCCGGCGAGGGTGGCAAACGCGGCGGAGGCGGATTTTTCCGGCAGGAGGATCACCTTCTGGACATCGCACCAGGGCGCGGATTCCGTCCTGTCGCTGCAGACCTGGTCGAACTACATCGCGAAATACCTGCCGGGCCGGCCCGAGATCCTCGTGCAGTCCAAGTTCGGCGCCGGGGGGCTGACGCTGGCCAACTACTTCTGGGCGACCGGCAAGCCGGACGGGCTGGAAGCGGCCATGCTGAACACCAACGTGCTGGTGGCCCACGCGCTGAAAATGCCGGGCACGCGGTTCGACCTCGGCCGGTTCCCGGTCTTTGCCGCCGAAACCCAGAGCTTCCTGCACGTGGCCGGGCGGGCGTCGGAACTGACCAGCGAAGCGCCGGACCCGGCGGGTGTCGGGCAGCAGACCTACGGCACGCGGTCGCAGAACGTGAACGTGATGGCGGCCGAGGTGGTCTTCGACGCTGCGGCCAACCCGCTCAAGGTGGTCACGGGCTTCGGCGGCACCGAGACGATCATCCAGGCCCTCGCCAACGGCGAACTCGACATGAGCTACGTCTACACGCAGGCCTGGCTGCGCAACGCCGACAACTACCTGTCGCTCGGCATCAAGCCGCTGTTCCAGATGGGGGTGATCGACGCCTCCGGCGCGGTGATCGCGCAGGCCGGGCTGGAGGGCGTGCCGACCATTCTCGACATCTACCTGAAGACCGTGCCGGAGGGCCGCGACAGCGACGCCTACCGTGCCCTGCGCGCGGCGATCGCTTCGGAACAGCTCGGCAAGGGGTTCTTTCTGGCCAGGGACACGCCGCCGGAGATCGTCGAGGCCTGGCGGCTGGCCGCCGACGCGGCGGCGCGCGACCCCGAGTTCATCGCCGAACACACCCGGCTGCTGGGCTTTCCGCTCGACTACGTGCCGAGCGACATGGCCCGGGCGCTGCTGGACGAGAGCATCGAGGTGCTGAGCGCGCCGTTCTTCCGGAAGGGCGCGCCGGGATATGCGATGATCGTCGGCAACGACGGCTGACGTCCCGCGGCCCGGAGGGAAGCACCCCTCCGGGCCGGGGCAGGGGGACCGCGCGGGTGTCGCGCGGCCGAGGGATCGAGGAGCAGGTGGTGGAAGAAGCAAGGCTCATACTGGGCGCGGCGACGAGCGGTTTCGAAGTCCTGCTCAGCTGGCAGGTGTTCGGCATGATGATGGTCGGGACATTGGTGGGGATGTTCGTCGGCCTGGTCCCCGGCCTCGGCGGGCTGATCGGGCTGGCGCTGCTGGTGCCCTTCGCGGTCACGATGGAGCCGATCTCCGGGCTGGCCTTTCTGCTCGGCATGGTGACGGTGACGACCCAGACCGACAGCATTCCGGCGATCCTGCTCGGGGTGCCGGGGACCTCGGCGGCGATGGCGACCACGCTCGACGGCTACCCCATGGCCAAGCGCGGCGAGGCGGGGCGGGCGCTGAGCGCCTCCTACTTCGCGTCGATCTTCGGCACCATCGTCGCGGCGGGGCTGTTCATGGTGATGCTGCCCTTCCTGCGGCAGATCGTGTTCGCCTTCGGCCAGCCGGAATTCTTCATGCTGATCCTGCTGGGACTGCTGCTGACCGGCACCCTCGCCGGGGGCTCGGCGCTGCGCGGCGGCATGATGGCGGGCGCGGGCATCCTGCTGGCCATGGTCACAATCGAGACCTCGACCGGCCTGCCGCGCATGGCGGGCGAGATCCTCTACCTCTGGGACGGCATCCCGCTGATCCCGGTCGTGCTCGGCCTCTATGCCATTCCCGAGATGATCGACCTCGCGAGGCGCGGCTCGACCATTGCGGAAGGCAGTCCGATCAAGGGCTTCGACGGGCTGCGGCAGGGCCTTGCCGATACGGTCGGGAATGCCTGGCTGGTGGTCAAGGCCTCGACCCTCGGGGCCATCGCGGGCTTCATCCCCGGGCTCGGCGGGCAGGTCGCGGAATGGATGGCCTACGGGGCGGCGGTCAATTCCGACCCGGACCCGCAAAGCTTCGGCAAGGGCAACGTGCGCGGCGTCATCGCGCCCGAGGCCGGCACCGCCGCGCAGAAGCCCGGTTCGCTCATCCCGACGGTGGCCTTCGGCATCCCCGGCAACGCCGCGATGGCGATCCTGCTCAGCGTGCTCATCGTCTACGGGCTGGTGCCCGGCCCCGAGATGATCGGGGAAAAGCTCGACGTGACCTTCGGCATGATCTGGGTGATGCTGGCCGCCAATGTCATCGGCGCCGCCATCGCGCTGCTGCTGCAACGCTGGCTGGTCAGGCTCTGCTACATCCGCGCCAGCCTCATGGTGCCGGTCATCCTCGGGACCATGCTGGTGGGCGCGACGATGGAGCATCAATCCTTCGGCGATGTCCTGGTTTTCCTCGTCATGGGCCTGTTCGGATACCTGTTCAAACATGCCGACTGGCCGCGCGTCCCGCTCATCATGGGGCTCATCATGGGCGGGCTGGCAGAGCGCTACCTCTTCCTGTCGGTCAACCTGCACGGCTGGGGCGCCCTGACCGACCGTCCGCTGGTCTGGGTCATCGGCCTCGTCACCTTTGCCAGCGTCTTCATGAAGCCGCTCTACCGCCGCCTGAGGCGCGGCCCGCGGATCCGCCCTGGGGACGATCCCGAAGGCCGGACACCGGCGCAACCGATCGGAGAAGACGCATGAACGGCAAGACGATGGTGGATCTGTTCCTGTCGGTGGCGATCGGTGCCGCGGGGCTGTACGCGCTCGTCGACACCCGGTCGATGCCGCTGCAGGACAGGCTGTTCCCCGCGGTGGCGGGCGGCGCGGTGCTGATCAGCGCGGTGCTCTACGTCATCGCGCTGCTGCGCCGGGCCGGGGCAGGGAGCGCTGCGCCGGAGGAGGGCGAGGTCGCCGATGCCTTCGGTCCGGAGCATCTCCGCTCGGTCGTCATGCCGGTGACGTCGCTCTTCGTGCTGACCGGCCTCGTCTGGCTGCTGGGCCACCTGATCGCGATCCCGCTGTTCGTGCTGGGCTACTGCCTTTGGAAGCGCGAGCCGTGGTGGGTCGCGGCGCTGGCCGCCTCGATCATGGTCGCGCTGATCTTCGGGCTGCTGGTGTCGGTGATGAACGTCGCCCTGCCGGCCCCGCTTCTGGCAGAGTGGCTGCCGTTCTGAACCGGGCCGCGGCCGCGGAAGGGGGGCCGGGGCAACCCTGCCGCGGCGCTGGCGGGCGGGGCGTTCCAGACCGTTTCCGGTCCGGATGGCGGCTGCCGGAGGCGCTTCGGAACCCAACTCCGGACGTCCCCGGGGGCGGCCCTGTGCCGGGGCGGCGACGGCGGCGACGGGGAAAGGCATCCGTCGGGCGGCCGGACCGCCTGCCTGTCAGGAATGCCATCGGCCCCGCGAGAATGCACAAAAATTAATCCGAAAGATCAAAATACGGGCGATCGGCGGCGGGCCGCAAGGTTGACCGAACGGACCGATTCGTGGACCCTTGGGGCGAGACCCGAGGCAAATTTTTTTTACCCGCTCATTTAGCTGCATCGAACATTGGAGGTTCATTCCATGACCGTACAAGTCTTTACCGCAACCAGCGAGACTGCCGGCAACGAGATATGGGTGACCAACGGCACGCCGGGCGGCACGTTCCTGCTGAGCGACATCGTGCCGGGAACCAACGGTTCCAATCCGGACGACCTCACGATGATCAACGGTCTGGTGTTCTTTTCGGTCTACAATTCCGACGCCGGGGAATACCAGTTCTGGACCACCGACGGCACGCAGGCGGGGACCGAGCTTCTGATGTCCTCGGGCGCGGCAGTCTACGGCGAGACCTTCGTGCTCGGCTCGCAGCTTTATTTCCGCACCTACGACACTCTCTACGGCTACCAGCTGGTGAGCACCGACGGCACGACGGCGGGAACCACGCTGCTGGGCGATACCGGCGCGTTCAACGATCCGGTCGCCTTCGACGGGCGGGTGTTCTTCCTCGGTACGGATTCCTCCAACGGGTCCGAGCTCTGGGCCACGGACGGGACGGTGGCGGGCACGGCCATCGTCGCCGATGTCAACACCGGCACCGGGGGAAGTTCGATCAACGACATGGTCGCGGTGGGCAGCAACCTGTTCTTCACCGCCTACGATCCGACCAACGGCCGGGAACTCTGGGTCAGCGACGGGACCACCGCGGGCACCCAGCTTCTCGGCGACATCTACCCCGGCACCAGCTATTCCACGCCGCAGGACATGACGCCCTTCGGCAACCTGCTGCTGTTCACCGCGACCGATCCGACCACCGGGCGCGAACTCTGGGTCAGCGACGGCACGCCGGGCGGGACCCAGATTCTCGGGGATTTCTACACCGGCACTTCCAGCTCCGGCATCGACCACCTCACGGTCATCGGTTCGGAGGCGTTTTTCCGCGCCTATGATTCCTCGACCGGCCGCTACCTGCTGTTTTCCACCGATGGCACGCCCTCCGGCACGGCCCCTGTGGTGGGCGACACCACGCTCTACAACCCGCGCGATTTCTTCGATCTGAACGGCACGCTGGTGTTCGAGGCCTACAACCCCGCCGTCTCGCGCTATCAGCTCTGGACGACGGACGGCACGGCGGGCGGGACGACACCCTTTGCGGATGTGACGGTCTATACCACCGGCTCGCAGTTCCAGCTCGGCAACGACATGATCTTCGCCGGCACCAGCACGGCGGACGGGATCGGCATCTACATCACCGACGGAACCGGCGGGGGCACCAGCTTTCTCGCCCCGGTGACGAACTTCCAGGCCGGCAACGCGGTGGTGTCGGGCGACTTCCTGTTCTTCGAGGCCTACACCCCCACGACCGGATACGAGCTCTGGGCCTCGGACGGGACGGCGGCGGGCACCCAGATGCTGAGCGACATCGCGCCGGGGCTCACCTCGTCCAACATCACCGACCTGATCCCCTATGCCGACGGCGTGCTGTTCCTCGCGACGGACCCGGAGACCGGGCAGGAGCTGTATTTCTCGGACGGCACGCCCGGCGGCACCGTGCTGGTCGAGGACATCAACACCGATGTCAACACCAACACCTCCGGCAGCCCGCAGGACATCATGTCGGCGGCCGGCACGACCTTCTTCACGCTGGACACGCCGCAGCTCGGGCGCGAGCTCTGGGTGTCGGACGGGACGGTCGGCGGCACCATGGCGCTGACCGACATCAACCCCGGCGGCGTGAACGCCAACATCGACGACCTGACCGAATCCGGCGGCGCGCTGTTCTTCACCGCCTATGACGGGACGGGCAGTTCGCTCTTCGTGACGGACGGAACGGTCGCCGGCACCTCGCAACTGATCCCGACCGGGGACGCGAGCAATTTCAACTACCTCACCGACTACATGGGCGAGGTCTTCTTCGAAGCCTACGACAGCACCAACGGCTACCAGATCTGGAGCTCGGACGGCACCGTCGGCGGCACCGGCCCCGTGCTCGACTACAACGTCAGCACCGGCGGCATCGGGGTCATCGGCGGCATGATGGTGTTTCTCGCGAGCGGCTCGCCGACCGGGCTGTACGGTTCGGACGGGACGCCGGGCGGCACGACGCAGATCGGCAGCATCACCGGCATTTCCGGCAATTACGTGGAATCCGGCGGCAACCTGTTCTTCTCGGGCTACAACTCGACCAACGGCTACGAGCTCTGGGTGACCGACGGCACCTCCGGCGGAACCGGCATGGTGAGCGACATCTATTTCGGCTCCAACAGCTCCAGCCCGCAGGAAATCACGCCCTTTGCCGGGGGGGTGCTGTTCTCGGCGACCGAGCCGGTCAACGGGCGCGAGGCGTGGTTCTCGGACGGAACCGCGGCCGGGACGGTCTTTCTGGGCGACAACAACCCCGGCACCGGGGGCGGCGGCGTCACCATTCAGGGGACGACGGCGGGCTACGGGTTCTTCACCTTCTACGATTCAACCGCCGCCCGGTACGAAATCTTCGGCACCGACGGCACCGCCGCGAACACCGTCGACCTGACCGGCGCCGCCTCGCGCTACTTCAGCACCTTCGGCGGGATCTCGGGCAGCACGGGTTTCTATTCCGTCTATGACACCAGCACGTCGCGTTACCGGATGATGGCGTCGGACGGGACGGTCGCGGGCACGGTCGACGTCACCGGCGGCGCCAACCACGGGTTCCAGCAGTTCATCGGCGCGGTCGACGGCAAGTTCATCTTCATCAGCTATGACTACACGGCGGGCGAATACCTGGCCTTTGCCAGCGACGGCACGGTCGCCGGCACGGTCGAGATCGGCAACTTCTCGTCGGTGTCCGGCACGCCCACGCTCTACGACGGCGACCTCTACTTCCGCGTCTACGACTACGACGCGGGCGGCTACGGCATCTACAGGTCCGACGGCACGGTCGCCGGGACCACCCTCGTCAGCGACGCGAGCACGCAGTTCACCGACCCGCTGGCATCGGACGGGCTGCTGTTCTTCCGGGGCAACCAGAGCGGAAGCGGCACCGAGTTCTGGGTGACCGACGGCACCAGCAACACCATCCAGCTGACCGAGACCTTCACCTCGGTCGGCAGCAGCATCGGGGATTTCGTCGCCCTGCCGAACGTCGCGCCCGAGATCGCGGGCGCGGGCGGCAGCACCTCGATCCACGACAAGCAGACCGCCACCCCCTTCGCGGGCACCACCCTTGCCGATGCGGATCGGCTGGAGCAGACGCTGCTTGTGACGGTGACGCTCGACGATGCCTCCAAGGGCGTGTTCACCCCGGCCTCGCTCTCGGCGACGGGCTTCGTCTCGGCGGGCGGCGGGGTCTACACCTTCTCCGGCACCGCGACCGAGGCGACGGCGGCGCTTCAGGGCCTGGTCTTCGATCCGACCGAAAACGCCACCCCGGCGGGCACCACGCAGACCACCACCTTCACGCTCGAGGTGGACGACGGCGAGGGCGGCACCGACAGCAATGCCGCGACCTCCGTCACCACCACCTCGTTCAACGATGCGCCGAGCGACATCGCGGTCAGCGGCGGCAGCAGCCTGAGCACGCCGGAGAACCCGGCGAACGGCGACGTGGTCGGCACGCTGGTCGCCTTCGACCCCGATCCGGGCGCGGTGCTGAGCTTTTCGCTCACCGGCGATGCGGGCGGGCGGTTCGCGATCGATCCCGTGACGGGCGAAGTGACGGTCGTCGACCGGCTCGCGCTCGATTTCGAGCAGGGGACCAGCCACGACATCACCGTGATGGTGAGCGACGGCAACAAGTCGCGGACCGAGACCTTCACCATCGACCTGACCAACGTCAATCCCGAGTCCGTCACCGGCGACAGCCGCGGCAACCTCATCATCTCGGACAGCGGTGACGACATGCTGATCGGCGGCAACGGCAACGACACGCTGATCGGCGGTCTGGGCAACGACATGCTGATCGGCGGGGACGACAACGATTCCCTCGACGGCGGCGGCGCCAACGACACCATCGACGGCGGCACGGGGGCCGACTTCCTGCTCGGCGGCGCGGGGCGCGACAGCCTGACCGGCGGCGGTGCCTCCGATACCATCAACGCCGGGGGCGGGGCCGACACGGTCGATGGCGGCATCGGGTCGGACACGCTGCGCGGCGACGACGGCGACGACCTGATCTTCGGCGGCGATTTCGGGGACCTGATCTTCGGCGGCCGCCAGCACGACACCCTGCGCGGCGAGAACGGTGCCGATACGCTGATCGGCGGCGACGGCAACGACAGCCTCGTCGGCGGCGGCAACACCGACAGCCTGCTGGGCGGCGACGGCAACGACACGCTGATCGGCAACCTCGGCAACGACACGCTGGCGGGGGGCACCGGCACCGACAGCATCACCGGCGGCGACGGGCGCGACCTGATTTCCGGCAACACCGGCAACGACACGCTGATCGGCAACAAGGCCGACGACACCATCGACGGCGGCGGCGGATCGGACCTGATCCTCGGCGGCGACGACAACGACTCGCTGATCGGCCAGAACGGCAACGACACGATGGAGGGCGGCAACGGCGACGACTGGGTCGAGGGCAACGATCTCGACGACATGATCGCCGGGAACAATGGTCTCGACACGCTGCTCGGGGGGCTCGGCAACGACACCATCGACGGCGGCGGCGACGACGACCTGATCTATGGCGAGGACGGCGACGACCTGATCTTCGGCGGGGCCGGGAACGACACGATCTACGGCAACAACGGCGACGACACCGTGATCGGCGGCGAGGGCGACGACCGCATGTTCGGCGGGCTCAATGCGGATACCTTCGAATTCGAGGGCGCCTTCGGCAACGACCGTCTGCAGAGCTTCTCGCCGGGGACCGACACGATCGAGATGGTCGGCTACGTGCAGGCCGACCTGACGCTGACCGCGTCGGGGGGCAACACCCTGGTCGAGGTGGCCGGGCAGTCCGACACCATCCTCGTCGTCGGCACCGTGCTGACGGACTTCTCGGACTTCCTGTTCTCGTAGGGGGGGCGGGGGCCTAGCCCGCCGGATCGCCGCCCGGCCCCGTCACCGCGGGGCGGGGCGTGCGGGCGACCTCTTCGGCGGTGGCCGTGTGGTCCAGAGCGTAGCCGTGCATGGTCGCCTCCTGCAGCAGATCCCGTACTGCCGCCGTCACCTGCCGGGTTGCCGCGTCGAGCCGGTCCGCGTCGTATCCCGTCGCGAGGATCAGCCAGGGCAGCGCCCTGTCGGCCCCGCGCAGCGCCTGTTCGCGGGTCATCGGCGGCGGCGCCTCGGGGCGCATGACCTGCACGCTCGCGATGCCGGTGCGGTAGGCCATCCCGTCGATCCGGTCGGCGATCTCCGCCGCGACCCGGTCCTCCTGTCCGGGGAGCGGCAGGAACCGCACCACGCAGGCCCGCGCGCCGAGCCCGTAACCCCGGCTGGCCAGGACCGAGCAGAAGCCCCGGATCATTCCCCGGAACCGGGGCATGATCGCGCCGGTCCAGACGGTGGGCGCATTCAGCCGCGCGAGGTAGGCGGGCGAGGTCGCCACGTCGGTTCCGGTCACCTCGTAGGTGACGAAGTTGCGCGGCCCGCCGTCCGTGGCGACCCAGCGCGTCGCCCGCAGGAAGCCGGGGATCGAAAGCCGTTCGTGAAGATGTTCGTGGCTGTGCCAGCCGTCGTGATCGGCGGGTTCGCCCTCCACGTCGTAGAAAAGCACCATCGCCGCGTCGCTTCGTATCGCCATGCCGGCAGGCTCCCGTTCGGCCCCGCTTGCGGGGGATGTTTCGCCCACTTGACCACCCGCTGCCGCGATGGGCAAGGGTTCCCCGGCCCGCGCCGGCCCCCGTCTGAGGGATCGTCCTTGCCCGTCGCAGGCGATGGTCAATCTGCGCGGGTGCGCGCGCCAAGGTGGACAATCGCCTTTACATGGCGGGTGGCCTTCTGCTTTTCATCGTCCGGGCAAGGTTCCCGGGGCGGCCGTGACCGGCAGGCCCGCGCGGGCCCGTGATCCGGTGGCACCGGCGGAAGATGAGGAGAAAGACAATGGCGCATGAACTGACGAACGCGGGCCGCGTGACACGTGACGGTCTCGACACCCCCGAGATCCTGGAGGCAAAGCGCGATCTTGCGGCCTGCCTGCGCATGGCGGCGCGGCTGGGCCTTCAGGAAGGCATCTGCAACCACTTTTCGGCGCTGGTGCCGGGGCATCCCGACCTGTTCATGGTCAATCCCTACGGCCTCGCCTTCGAGGAGGTCCGCGCCGCCGACGTGCTGATCTGCGATTTCGACGGCAACGTGCTGGCGGGCGAGGGCCGGCCCGAGGCGACGGCCTTCTACATCCATGCCCGCCTGCACAAGATGCGCCCCGGCGCGGTCGCGGCCTTCCACACCCACATGCCCTATGCCACGGCGCTGGCGATGACCGAAGGCGAACCGCTGGTCTATGCCGGGCAATCCTCGCTCAAGTTCTACGGGCGGGTGGCGGTCGATGCGGAGTACAACGGCCTCGCGCTCGACAGTTCCGAAGGCGACCGGATCGCGCAGATGATGGGGGCCGCGGACATCCTGTTCATGCAGAACCACGGCGTGATGGTCGTGGGCAATTCCATCGCGCAGGCCTGGGACGATCTCTATTACCTCGAACGCGCCGCCGAGGCGCAGGTCAAGGCCATGTCGACGGGCCGCGCGCTGGTGCCGGTGCCGCCGCAGCTGGCGGAAAAGACCGCGCGCCAGATCGCCGAGGGCGATGCCGAAAGCGCGCGGCTGCATCTGCTGAGCGTGCGGCGCATCCTCTCCGCCTCGGATCCGTCCTACGAAACCGCGGCCTGACCGGCAGCGGCGCCGGACCGGACGGCCGAACGCACCGCCCGGGGGGTCGCCGGACGGTGCGCAGAGGGATCTTCGCGAAGGGCTGCGGGCGCGACAGAGAGGCCGGTTCGGATGCCAATCCTGTGTGTGAAGGGGACGTCTTCAGATCGCGCCCGCCCCGTCATTGAACGCTATTTCCGGGGCTTTTTCACCTCCGGGTTTGTGCCGGATCGTGCGGATTCGTGACAGCCGGGGGGCGGCAGGGCCTATAGCGCGGGGCGGGTCAGCATCAGCCAGAGGATCGCGAGCACCGCCGCGAAGGCCGGAACGCCGAAGCCGAACCACCAGCGGTAGAGCCTGCGATAGCCGTCGGGCAGCGGCGTGCCCGCGTCCCGCGCCTTCCGGGCCATGTCGCGCAGGCGGATCTGCATGACGACCACCGGCAGCCAGAACAGGCCGACGACGACATAGAGCGCGAGCGACAGCGCGACCCAGCCGTCGAGGATCGGCCACCCGGCCGCGCGCGCCAGCAGGTATCCGGTGACCGGCTGCGCGATGGCCGCGGTCGCTGTGAACAGCGTGTCGGCCAGCACCACGATCCCCGCCACGTGGGCGATCAGCGCCGGGTCGCGGCTGCGGTTCGACACCACCATGAAAAAGGCGATCCCGGCGCCGGTGCCCAGCAGTACCGTCGCGCCGATCACGTGCAGGAAGCGGAGGATCTCGACGCTCATCGCTCCTCCAGCATCAGCGCGACCATCGCGGCGAGGGTCATGCCCGGAAACACCTTGACCATCGGGCCGAGCGGATCGGCCCAGAGATCCGGCGCCGCGATCAGCCCGCCTGCGAGATAGGCGGCGGACAACCCGATCATGCCGAGCGCGGCCTGCCGTGCCAGCGGCCGCCACAGCATCGCGAGGCCGAGCGCCACGTCGGCCAGCGCGCCTCCGTAGACGGTGGCGGCGGACAGCGGGGGTGGCAGCGCGCCGGACTCGGCCACGGCGATCGCCCGGGCCGGGTCGGCAAGCGTGACGAGGCCGGAGACGATCCAGAACAGCGCAAGTGTGGCGATGGCGAGGGGCAGGGCGAAATAGAGCCGTGCGAACAGACGCTCCTGCCGGGTCGCGGGCAGATCCGCCAGCGTCCCGGCGAGGTCGCGGCAGACCTGTCCGGTCAGCGCTTCCCAGCGGGCGGGATCGCCGGTCACGCCGCTTTCGAGGCTGGTCAGGGCGGTCGTGCGCAGGGGCGACCGCCATCCGAGATGCCCCAGCGCATCGGCCCCCCGTCCCGCCGCCGTCAGCAGGACCCGGGGCAGGGCGGGGCGGAAGCGCGGCGGCGCAAAGCCCTGCCAGCGCCGGATCGCGTCAACGAGGTCGGGAAAGCTGCGGCTGCCGCGCCCGGTGATGTCCGCAATCGTGCCGGAGGGCACGTCGCCGCGGGCGGCGCGTACCACCGCGGCGGCGAGATCGTCGAGATGTACGGTCATCACCTGCGCCCCGGGCAGGACGCGCGGCAGGACCCGGGGGAGCGCCGACACGCCGCGCAGCAGCGCCGTGCCGCCGTAGGCATCCGGGGCCAGTACCAGCGTGGGGCGCAGGATCACGTGAGGACCGGCCCCGGCGGCCAGCAGGGCATCGCCCCGGGCCTTGGTGCGGAAAAAGGCGGTCGGTGCCTCCGGCGACACGCCCGCCGCCGAGATCTGCACGATCCGCAGCGGGGTTCCGGCGGCGGCCTCGACCAGCCGGGCGACGGCGGTGACATGGATCGCCTCCAGCGAATCCCGCGCGCCGTCCTGAAGCGCACCCGCTGCGTTCACCACGACATCGGCGCCCTGCAGCAGGGTCCGCCACCCGGTCGGGTCCAGCGTCGCAAGGTCGTGAAACCGCCAGTCCGCGTCGGGATCGGCGGCCCGCGCGGCGCGGGGCGAGCGGCCGACGCCGGTGACGGCAAAGCCCTCGGCCGCCAGCGCCCGCATGCAGGCCGAGCCGATCAGCCCGTAGCCGCCCAGAACGATCGCCTTGCGCACCGGCCACTCCCCCGTCATCCGACGGGGCGAGCCTTGCGGATCGCCCCCGCCGCCGTCAAGGCGCGCGTCGCCGCAGGGCGGGCACGCGCTGCGGGACCGACGCCCGGTGTCGGGTCAGCTCTCGGGCATGTCCGCGGGGACCGGCCGCTTGCCGCGCCGCAGGAAGATCAGCAGCAGCGGCAGCATCCAGATCGCGATGGTGAACAGGCCCAGCCCGCCCGCGATGGGGCGCTCGAAGAAGGCGAGGAAGCTGCCGTCGGCCTTGATCATCGAGGTGACGAAGTTCTGTTCCAGCATCGGCCCCAGCACCAGCCCGAGGATCGCGGGGGCGATGGGGATGTCGTTCTCCTCCATCAGGAAGCCGATGACGCCGAAGACCAGCATCAGCATGATCCCGAACACCGAGTTGTTGATCGCGAAGGACCCGACGATGCAGAACATCAGGATGATCGGCATGAGGATCCGCGTCGGGATCGACAGCACCTGCCGGGCGCTCTTGATCGCGAGCCAGCCGAGCGGCAGCATCATGATATTGGCCAGCAGAAAGACCATGAACACCGCGTAGATCATCTGCGGCTGGGTGATGAAGATCATCGGCCCGGGGTTCAGGCCCTTGATGTAGAGCACGCCGATGACGATGGCGGTGATGGAATCCCCCGGAATGCCGAAGACCAGCGCCGGAATCCACGCGCCGCTCATCGCGCCGTTGTTCGAGGCCCCGGCCTCGACCAGGCCTTCCACGTGGCCGGTGCCGAATTTCTTCGGGGTCTTCGAGAACTTCTTGGACACCGCGTAGGAGATCCAGGCGGCGATGTCCGCCCCCGCGCCGGGAAGCGCGCCGATGGCGGTGCCGAGCGCGCTGCCGCGCAGGGCCTGGAGCGGGTATTTCCGCAGGTTCGTCGCCTGCTGGCGGAAGATGCCCTTGCCGCTCGGGGCGGGCGGCGCCTCGGCGCTGGTGCGGTGGATGAAGCCGCGGATCACCTCGGAGACGGCGAAGAGGCCGATCATCGCCGGGATGAACTGGACCCCGGCCATCAGCTCGACCGAGCCGAAGGTGTAGCGCGGCACGCCCGCCGGATTCTCGAGTCCGATGGTCGCGGCGAAGAGGCCGATGAACAACGAGATCAGCCCCCGCGACGGTGCCCCCGGCGAGATGAAGACTGCGCAGGAAAGGCCCAGCACCACCAGCCAGAAGTATTCGAAGGACGAGAACTTGAGCGCGATTTCCGCCAGCACCGGCGAGCAGGTGATGAGCACGATGGTGCCGAAGATCCCGCCGAGCGAGGAAAACACCAGCGACGCGCCGAGCGCCTCTTCGGAGCGTCCCTGCCGCGTCATGGCGTAGGCGTCCTGCACGTAGGCGGCGCTGGCGGGGGTGCCGGGCATCCTCAGCAGGGTGCCGGGGATGTCCCCGGCAAAGATCGCCATGGCGGTGGCGGTCACGATGGTGGCGATGGCGGGCACCGGCTCCATGAAGAAGGTGACGGGCACCAGCAGCGCGGTGGCCATGGTGGCGGTCAGTCCCGGAATGGCGCCGACGAACATGCCGAAGGCGGCCGAGCAGAAGATCACGGCCAGGACATAGGGTTGAAAGACGAGGCCTGCGGCCTCCAGCACGGTGGACATCAGCAGATCACCACAGGAATGAGAGGATCGCGCTGCGCGGCAGCGGGACGAGCAGGAGCTTGCCGAAGCTCTGCTGGATGACGAGGGCGGCCACCACCGACACGACCAGCGCGACCGGAAGGCGGGCGCCGAGGGTCAGCATCGCGGCGACCATCACGACGACGGCGGTCGGCACGAAGCCGATGAGCGGCGAGACCAGGATATACCCCACGATCAGCACGATCACGATGGCCGCGCGTCCGAGCGCGGCCCCGCTGCGGGTCCACTCGGCCAGTTGCAGCCCGAAGCGGCCGTCGCCGGAGCGGATCGCCTTGACGATCATGAACAAGCCCACCAGCACCGTGACCAGCGCCACCGCGCGCGGCATGGTTCCGGCGCCGTAGCTCTGGCCGGGGATGGCCTGGAAATTCATTGCCGAGAGATATATCGCGATCCCGCCAAGCAGGGTCAGCACCCCGAGAGTCAGATCGGTGACACGCATCGAAGCATCCTTCCGGACATTGGAGCGGAACGCGGGGCCGGGCCGGGCCACGGCACGTCCCGGTCGGAAAGGGCGGGGCCCGGCCCGTGCCGCGCCCCGCCCGTCGATCGGGTCCGCCTTACTTGGCGAGTCCCGCCTTCTTCATCACCTCGCCGAAGGAGGCGTCGTCGGCGGCCACGATGGCCTTCGCATCGTCACCGGCGGCCCAGCGAAGACCGAAGCCGCGGTCCTTCATGAAGGTCTGGTACTCATCGGAGTTGTAGGCGGCTTCGACCGCCGCCATCAGCTTGGCCTTGACGTCGTCCGGCAGCCCGTCCGGCGCCACGACCGAGCGCCACACCGCGATGGTCCAGTCGGACCCGGTGCCCTCGGCGAGGGTCGGCACGTCGGGGAAGGCGCCCTGGCGTTCGGCGGACATGCTGGCCAGCGGAACCACGCGGCCCGCGTCGATCATCGACCGGCCCTCGGCCAGCGAGGAGGGAACGATGTCGACCCCGCCCGCGACCATGTCGGTCAGGCCCGGCGCCGCGCCCTGGCTGGGCACGAAGGTGACCTGGTCGGGGTCGAGCCCTTCGGAGAGCAGCCAGCCCGCGAGGCCGACGTGCCAGATCCCGCCCTGGCCGGTGCCGGAGGCCTTGAGCGTGCCCTTGGGCTCGGACTTGATCTTGTCGAGCAGGGCGGCGACGCTGTCATAGCCGGCATCGGCCGACACCATGACGCCGCCGGGATCGGCGTTGACGATGGCCAGGATGTCGTAATCCTCGTAGGTCAGCTCCGTCAGGCCCTGCCAGTGCATCATGTCGATCTCGATCGTCATGATGCCGATGGTGTAGCCGTCGGGGTCGGCATTGGCGATGGCGCTGTGGCCTACCACGCCCGAACCGCCGGTGCGGTTCACCACGTTGACGGGCACGCCCAGTTCCTTCTGGATCTCGGCGCCCAGCAGGCGGCCGACGGCATCGGTGCCGCCGCCGGCGCCCCACGGCACGATCAACTGGATCGGGCGTTCGGGGTAGCCCTCGGCATGGGCGGCTCCGGCAAGGGTCATCAGTCCGCTCAGCGCGACGGCGTATTTGGTGAATTGCATCGTTATCCTCCTCCTTGGATTTCGGTGTTCCGGCCGACGCGCGGCGTGGTCCCGCGTGCAGGCCGGACAGTCGGGACTGCCGAATTCGGTGTGGTCCGGGGCCGCAATCCGGCCCCGTGCATCGCGACCGGGGACGCGCGGTGCGCGCGATCCGGTACGGTCAGGCTCCACAGCCGGCCCGACGGCATCCTTTGTGCGTCAGGTCCGCTCATGCGACTGGCCAATGCGACGTGACCTCCCCCGTCAGTCTCCTCGGCGTTGACGCTAACCAGCGCAGTGATAACGTGCCAATGAATAATTCGGGTTTTGCAATCGCGAAACGCGATCGCTTGGCAGGGGGGCGAGGGGCCGGCGTGGACAAGGACATCACCAGCAACCTCAAGGTCCGGCACCTGTCGCTGATCGTCGCGCTGGCCGACCACGGCACGACCCATCGCGCCGCGGGCGTTCTGAACATGACGCAGTCGACCGCGTCCAAGATGCTGCGCGACGTCGAGGAGCTGTTCCAGGCGACCCTGTTCGAACGCGAACCGCGCGGCATGAAGCCGACGCCGCTGGGCCAGTTCGTGATCGACAACGCCCGCGGGCAACTGTCGCGCCTGCTTCACTTTTCCGACGAATTCCACGCGCGGCGCACGGGTGGCTACGGCACGCTGACCATCGGTGTCATCTCGGGCGCGGCGCCCGGCCTCGTCGCCCATGCGCTGGCCGAGATCAAGCGGATGCGCCCGCTGCTCATGGTGGTCGTGCACGGGGAAACCAGCGACACCATCCTCGACATGCTCGAAAACGGCCGCCTGGACCTGGCGGTGGGGCGGTTCAGCACCGACCGGCACCGCCACCTGTTCGACTTCGAACCCATCGCGGAGGAGGAACTGGTCATCGTCGCCCGTGCGGGGCATCCGCTGGCCGGGCAGCGGCCCGCCGGCCTCGCCGAACTGGCGGACTGCCCCTGGGTGCTGCAACCCCGCGCGACGCCGTCGCGGCGGGCGCTGGACGCGGCCTTCGGCGAGGCCGGGCTGCGCGCGCCGGTCGACAAGATCGAATGTTCGTCCATCCTCGCGATGATGACGCTGGTGGAGGTGTCGGACGCCATCGCGCTGCTGCCTGCCTCGGTCGTCGACGTGCATCTGCGCGCGGGGGTTTTCACGGTGCTGCCGGTGCGCCCGAAGATCACGCTCGACCGCTTCGGGCTCATCACCCGCAAGCGCGAGGCGCTGAGCGATGCGGCGGTGGAATTCTCGGGCTGCCTGAGACGCAACGCGGCGCTCTACCTGCGCTGAGGCCGGAGATCGCGCGGCAGGGGGCGCGAATCGCGGGGACGGCCGGCGCGGCGACCGCAGTGCGCCGCACCGGGCCTGCGCCCGTCCCCCGCCGGGATTCTGGCGGGCTTTTGACGAAAATTATTGACTCCTCGGCCGGACAGGTGCGCAGTCTCGGGTATTGATGTCCCCTTTTCCTCAGCAAATGTGCAGATAGCCATGCAATTTGTCGTAAACACCCCCGATGACGTCATCAGTGCAACCGACGGGCTGACCAGCCTCAGGGAAGCGATCAATGCGGCGATCGCCCTCGGGCGGCCCGCCCTCATCACCTTCGATCCGTCCGTGTTCGGCGCCTTTGCCACGGCGGGTGGCGTGCGCCTGGCGAACGAGGTCGTGCTCAACGCCCGGTTCGTGATCCCGGAGGGGGCCGAGATCGTCATCGACGGCAGCCTCGCCAACGGCATCGACATCGCGCTTCTGATCGGCGGCGACAGGTTCTTCGACATCGAGGCCGGGGCGACCGTGACCCTGCGCGACATCGCCTTTCACGGCGGCGCGGCGCTGGGGACCGGCGGCGGCTGGGGCTATTACGAGGTCGCCTCGCCCTCAGGCGGCACGCTGGAAAACAACGACGGCGAGGATGGCGGCGCCGGGCGCGATTCCCGGCTGAGCGGGGCGGCGGGCGACACCGCCGTCGGCGGCATCGAGAACGCGGGCAACCTCACCCTCGAACGGGTGGTCTTCAACGGGGTGAGCGCGACCGCCGGCAACGGCGGATACGGCGGACATGGCGGCGACGGCGGCGACGGCGGCAACGGCGATCTGGTGCTGTCGCGGGCCACCGGCGAGATGGTCAACATCACCGACCCCAACGGCTACGGCCACGACAACTGGAACCCGGTCGTCGTGCCGTCCGAGCGCATGGGCGACGGCGGTGACGGTGGCGACGGCGGCGACGGCAGCAACGGCGGGCGCGGCGGCGACGCGGTGGGCGCCATCCTGAACACCGGCACGCTGGTGATGCGCGACGTCGCTTTCGAGAATGTCGAGGCCGTGGCCGGGCGCGGCGGCAATGGCGGCAACGGCGGACGCGGCGGTGACGGTGGCGAGGAAAGCGCCATGATCGACCCGGGTTGGGCGGTCTACGTGGTCGACCCGCGCGGCAGCGCGGCCGATCTCGCCGGGGTGACACCGTCGCTCGCGGCCTACGAGTCGCTTCCCTTTTTCCTCGACAACGGCTTCCTGCCCGGAATCCTGATCCGCACCGGGGTCGTGCAGAACCGGGGCGGGTTCTATGGTCTGGGGGTCGCGGCCGGGACGGTCGGCACGATGGGCGACGGCGGCGATTCCGGTGACGGCGGCAATGGCGGCAACGGCGGCAATGCCTACGGCGCGCTGCGCAACATCGGCGCC
Source organism: Salipiger sp. (assembly GCF_048261495.1). GTDB lineage: Bacteria > Pseudomonadota > Alphaproteobacteria > Rhodobacterales > Rhodobacteraceae > Salipiger. The sequence continues at coordinate 105,779 of NZ_JBLXFX010000009.1, read as the reverse complement.
GTGGTGGTCGAGGGCGCCCAGGGCCGGATCGGCAATGCCCGGCTGGACGCGGGCGAGGGCGGCTTCGGCGGCGCATCGCTGTCGCCGGGCGTCGAAGGGTCGTGGCACGACAACCGCCTGCTGCACTACCGCGACATCGAGGTGGAATGGGCGCTGTCCGACAACCTGCCGTATCTCTGGAACGATGCCCGCTACACCGGAGGATACGTCACCGGCACGGTGGGCCGGCGCGGCAGCGACGGCACCAACGGAACGGCGGGGACCACGGCGGAATTCGGCGGCGGGGTGGCAGCCGTCACCAACGCGGTCTTTGTCGAGGCGATGTCCTCGGGCGCGGTCGAGGGCGAGAGGATCCGCTTTCTCGTCACCCGCACCGGCGATCCCTTCACGGTGATGACGGCCGCCTACCAGATCACCCTAGGCGACGGGCTGACACCGGCGGATTTCGACGGCGCGCTCGCGCTCTCCGGCACGGTCAGCTTTGCCTCGGGTCAGACCACGCAGGTCATCAGCCTTCCGGCGCTGGTGTCGGACGGGCTGGACGAGACGACCGAGCGGCTGACGCTGACGCTGCTTTCCTCGGGGACGAGCGGCGGGCTGGGCTTTTCGACCACGGCGTCGGTGCTGATCGGCGATGCCGGAGAGCGGCCCGCCCTGACCGTCGGGTCGGACTCGGCGGACACGCAGTTCGCGCAGAGCGATGTCGAGGGGCTCGGCGGGGACGACCGGATCTTCGGGTCCGACAAGGCCGACCGGCTGGACGGCGGCGCGGATGACGATTTCATCCGGGGCGGCGCGGGGGACGACACGATCATCGGCGGCGCGGGGGCGGACACGCTCAGCTTCGTCGATGCCTGGGACGGCGACACGGTCGAGGATTTCGACCCCGCCAGCGACCGGATCGAGACCGATGTGGCCTTTGCCGACCTGACCATCGTCCAGCAGGGGGACGATGTGCTCATCACCCCGACGGACAATCCCGGCGGGCGGTCGATCCTGCTGCTCGACACCAGCGCCGCGCTCATCACCGAGGCGCTGTTCGACGTCGTCTCGCTGCCCGCGCTGCCGGTCGAGGAGGGCGGCGACGACCTCTCCGCGGCGCCGGACACCTTTGCCACGCTCGACACGGTGGTGACGGGCAACCTGTTCGTGGACAACGGCAACGGCGCCGATCAGGCCACGGCCGGCGGCACGCTGCGGGTGGTTTCTGTCGATGCGGGGGGCACGGCGGTGCCGCTCGGCCGCGCGACGGTGCTGCCGTCCGGCGCCACGCTGACGGTCCTCGCGAACGGCGATTTCACCTACGACCCGAGCGGCGCGTTCGCCGGGGGCGAGGGTGTCGAAAGCTTCGGCTACACCGTGGCGGACCGCGACAGCATGGCCCGCCCGCCGGCGTTCGAGCCTGTGGTGGACCTGGGCGCCATCGCGTCGGGCAGCGGCATTCTCGGCCTCTCGGTCGAGGGCGGGGACGCCTTCGACCGCGTCGGCTATTCGCTCTCCTACGCGGGCGACGTGAACGGCGACGGCCTCGACGACCTGCTGGTCGGCACTTTCGGCGGCAACGGCGTCGAGAACGGCCGGGCCTATCTCGTCTACGGCTCCGACGAGGGCTTCCCGATGACCGGCGGGGTGCTGGACATCGGCGCGCTCGATTTCGGAGACGGGACGGACGGCGTCCTGCTCGGCGGGATCGACGAGCTCGACCACCAGGTGCTCGAAGTCACCGGCGGCGGCGATCTCAACAACGACGGGCTGGACGACATGGTCGTTTCGGCCTTCCTCGACGAATCCAACACCTACCGGACCTACGTGATCTACGGTTCGGCCAGTTTCGGCGGCACGGTGAACCTCGCGGTGATCGCAGCCGGAGACGGCTCGGCCGGCTATGCCTTCGACACCGGAACGGACAGCGTCGGCTCGCTCGCCACGGGGGGCGACGTGAACGGCGACGGCATCGACGACCTGCTGATCGGCACCCCCTTCAGCCGCAGCGCGAGCGGATCGGTCTACGTGCTCTTCGGGTCGGAAACAGGCCCGGCGGGGATCGTCACGACGACGCAGATCGGCAGCGGCGGCGACGGCTCCATGGGGTACGAGCTGCGCGGCCAGTTCTCGAGCGAGGCGGTCGGCGCCGCCGTCGCCATCCTCGGCGACATGAACGGCGACGGCGTGGACGATTTCGCCGTCGGCAGCACCGGCGGCAACTGGGACACCTATGCGCAGGGCCGGGTCTACGTGCTTTACGGCAATGACAACCGCTTTGCCGACACCGGCAGCGACGGCCTGCTCAACATCCGCAACGCGGTGGGCGATGCGGGCACCGAGGGCATCGGCGGCACGCCGGTCTACGGCCAGCGCGGCTTTACCATCGACGGGGTCGAGGTCTTTCAGGGCATCGGCAGCTCGATCAGCGCGGCGGGGGACGTGAACGGCGACGGGCTGAACGACATCCTGATCTCGGACAGCGGCGAGGATCGCGCGCTGCTCTTCTTCGGCTCGGACAGCGGCTATGCCCATACCGAGGGGCGGATCACCACCGACGACATTCTTGCCAGCAACGGCGCGATCGGGGTGTTCTTCGGCAACGACAGACTGTCGGTGACCGCCGAAACCGTGGCCGGGGGCGGAGACCTCAACGGCGACGGGCTGGCGGATATCGCGATTTCCAGCAGCTACTACGTCGGCTCCGACTTCCATGTCGAGGTGGCGGTGATCTACGGCTCCGCCTCGGGCTTCGACACGACGGGCGGGGTCTATGACCTGTCGACCCTGTCGGGCGGCAGCGGCGCCGACGGTTTCGTGGTGCGCGGCATCGCGGGCGGGCTCTATTTCCGCGACGGGCTCGCGCTCGACGGCGATCTCGACGCGGACGGGGTGTCGGACCTGGTGATCGGCTCGGCCGATTTCTCGGCCACGCCCTCCAGCGGGGGCAGCGCGACGGTGATCTTCGGGCGCTCCGCGGACACCGGCGGCGGCGCCGCCGTTCCGACGGCGAGCGCCGATGTCGCGATCACCGTGGGCGCCGCCCCGGCGGTGCTGAGCGCGCCGGTGCTGCACCTGGTCACGGCCGAAGACACCGCCCTTGCCGGGGATCTCGGCTCGGGCAGCGGCTACGTGCTGAGCGGGATGCCCGCCTCGGGCGCGGTCACGCTCGCTTCGGACGGCAGTTTTACCTATACGCCCGGCGCGGATTTCGCCGGGGCGGACAGCTTCTTCTACACGCAGGGCAGCGAGACGGGCATGGTCTCGGTCACGGTGACCGGGGTCAACGATGCGCCCGTCGCCGCGGGCGACCGCGCCACCACCACGGAATCGGCGCCGGTCACCGTCGACGTGCTGGCGAACGACACCGACGTGGACAGCCCGGCGCTGTCGGTGGTCGGCGTGAGCCAGCCCGCGCGCGGGTCGGTCAGCATCGAGGAGGACGGCGTCCGCTTCGATCCGGGCGAGGATTTCGCCCATCTCGCCGCCGGAGAGACGACGGTCGAGACCTTTGCCATCACGGTGAGCGACGGCATCACCACGGACACCTCCTTCGTCTCGGTCACCGTGACCGGAGAGGCGGGCACCCCCGCCGTGGTCGACGACATCGCCGCGGCACTTTCAGGGCAGGCGGTGACGGTCGACGTGCTGGCCAACGACACCCCCGCCAACGGCGCCGCCCTGACGCTGGTCTCGGCCGAGGTGCTGGCGGTCTCGGGCGATGCGGAGGATGTCGGCACCCTGACGCTGACCGGGGGCGAGATCACCTTCACCCCCGCGCCGGGATTCTCCGGCAGCGCGGTCATCGCCTACACCGTGGATGACGGCGGGGTCGTGGGGACCGGAGAGCTGACGGTCGAGGTCGCCTCCCCCGCCGGGGCGCCCGACGCGGTCGACGACACCGCCACCGCGCCGGAGAACGGCGGCACCCTGATCGACGTGCTGGCCAACGACAGCGATCCCGACGGCGACCCGCTGCAGATCGTCGCGGTCGAGACCATCGGGCGCGGCACCGTCACGGTGCAGAACGGCGCGCTGGCCTTCGCGCCGGGGGCGGCCTTCAACGCGCTGGGCGAGGGCGAGACCGAAGAGATCCGCATCCGCTACACCATCTCGGACGGCACCGGCGCCGACACGGCCACGGTGACGCTCACCGTCACCGGCAGCAACGACGCGCCGCTGGCCGTCGCCGACAGCGCGACCGCCACGGCGGGCGTGGATGTCATCGTGCCGGTGCTGGCCAACGACCGCGATGCCGAGGGCGATGCGTTGAGCCTCGTCTCGGTCGGCACGGCGGCGCACGGGTCGGTGCGGATCGAGAACGGCGAGGTGGTCTATACCGCGATGCCGGGCTACTCCGGTCCGGACGCCTTCACCTACGTGGTGAGCGACGGCACGGACAGCACCGAAGGCACGGTCAGCGTGACGGTCGACGCGGACGTCAGCCTCGACGACCTGCTGGCCGACCGCGCCGGGGCGCAGGCCTTCGATGGCGGCGCGGGCAACGACACGGTGGATTATTCGCTGGCGGAGGGCCGGGTGCTGGTCGACCTCGGCATGGATGCGGGCACGCTGGAGGGTGCGCGCTTCTTCACCTCCGGCGCGGCCGAGGGCGACACTTATCTCGACATCGAGAATGTCATCGGCAGCGCCCATGCCGACAACATCCGCGGCGGCGACGGCGACAACCTGCTGTTGGGCGGCGGCGCCTCGGACAGGATCTACGGCCGCAAGGGCGCCGATACCCTGATGGGCGAGGCGGGGGCGGATGCGCTCTACGGCAATCTCGGGGCGGACGTGATGACCGGCGGGCCGGGCGCGGGGGTGACGGACCGCTACATCTACTTCCACAGCGACGAATCCTTCGCCGGGGCGGGCAATCGCGACATCATCACCGATTTCGCCCCGGGCGAGGACCGGATCGAGATCGGTCGCCTCGATGCCGACATCACCACCGGGGGCAAGCAGGGCTTTGCCTACGTGGGGGACGCGGGGTTCGGCGGCACGGCGGGCGAACTGGGTTACCGTCACGAGGCCGGCAACACCATCGTGCAGGCCGACCTCGACGGCGACGGCCTGGCCGATTTCGAAATCGAACTGACCGGCATCATGGATCTGTCCGAGGACGACTTCCTGTTCTGAGCCGGTCCCGGAGGGCGGCCGCGCCCGCCGGGCAGGGCGCGCGGCTCAGAGCCGGCGCATGACCTCGGCGGCGACCGCCTCCGGGGTGATGCCGAAATGGCGGTAGACGTCGCGGGTCTCGCCGGAGGCGCCGAAGCCGGTCATCCCGACAAAGCCGCCGTTCTCGCCGATGTAGCGGTCCCAGCCGAAGCGCACCGCGGCTTCGACGGCGACGCGGACGGTGCCCCGGCCGAGCACCAGGTCCCGGTAGCTCCGGCCCTGTTCCTCGAACAGGTCGAAGCTCGGCATCGAGACGACGGCGGTGGGCACGCCCTGCACCTGCAACTGGTCGCGGGCGGCGAGGGCGATGGCAACCTCGGAGCCGGTCGCGAGCAGCGTGGCAAGCCGGGGGCCGTCGGCCTCGGCCAGGACATAGGCCCCGCGCGAGGACAGGTTGCACGGGTTGTCATCGGTGCGCACCAGCCCGAGCGGCTGCCGCGAGCAGATGATCGAGGTCGGCCCGGTGCGCCGCTTGAGCGCGATCTGCCAGGCTTCGGCCATCTCGACCGCGTCGGCGGGACGCAGCACGCACATGTTGGGATAGGCGCGCAGGCTGGCGAGATATTCCACCGGCTGGTGGGTCGGGCCGTTCTTGCCGATGCCGATGCTGTCGTGGCTGAAGACGAAGACGCCGGGCACCCGCATCAGCGCCGCCATGCGCAGGGTGTGGCGCATGTAATCCGAGAAGACGAGGAACGTCGTGCCGACCGAGCGGATGCCGCCGTGCACGGTCATGCCGTTCATCATCGCGCCCATCGCGTGTTCGCGCACGCCGTAGTGGATGTAGCGCCCGCCGCGATCGTCGCGGGTGAAGGGGGCAAGTTGGCGCTTGTGGCCGGTCGCGGCCTCGAGGTCCGGCGCACCCGAGATCAGCTCGGGAATGGCCTCGGCCAGCGCCGACACCATCTCGCCCGAGGCCTTGATGCCGGGAAGCGGTGCGCCGCTTTCGACGAAGCGGGTCTTGGCGTCGAGGATGGCGTTCTCCCAGCCCTGCGGAAGATCGCCGGCCATGATGCGGTTGAATTCGGCCCGTTCGGAGGCGGGCAGGGCATCGAACCGTGCCTGCCAGGCCTCGCGCTCGGAGCGGCCGCGCACGCCGGCGTCGCGCCATGCGGCGGCGACGCCTTCGGGCAGTTCGAACGGCGCGTGGGGCCAGTTCAGGGCCTTGCGCGCGGCATCGGTGTCTTCGGTGGTGATCTTGCCGCCATGGGCGGCGCGGTCGTTCTGGATGCGCGGAATGCCGAAGCCGATCAGCGTGCGGCAGGCGATCATCGAGGGGCGCGGGTCGGTCTTGGCGATGGCGATGGCGGCGGCCACCGCCTCGGCATCCTGGCCGTCGACGGACTGGACGTGCCAGCCGTTGTTCTCGAAGCGCACGCACTGATCCTCGGACACCGCCTGGTCGGTCGGACCGTCATCCGTCATCCGGTTGTCGTCCCAGAGGAACACCAGCTTGCCCAGTTGCAGGTGTCCGGCAAGCGCGATCACCTCGGCAGCGATGCCCTCCATCAAGCAGCCGTCGCCGGTGAAGGCATAGGTGTGGTGATCCACGATGTCGTCGCCGAAGCGGTGGTTCAGGATGCGTTCGGCCACGGCCATGCCCACGGCATTTGCGATCCCCTGACCGAGCGGGCCGGTCGTGGTCTCGATCCCCGCCGCCGGGTCGTATTCCGGGTGGCCCGCGGTGTGCGACCCGAGGACGCGGAACGACTTGATCTGCTCGATGTCGATCCTTTCGTAGCCCGACAGATGCAGCAGCGAATAGAGCAGCATCGAACCGTGCCCGGCGGAGTGCACGAAGCGGTCCCGGTCGGGCCATTCCGGCGCCGAGGCGTCGAACTTCAGCGCCCGGGTGAACAGGCCCGTCGCGATGTCGGCCCCGCCCAGCGGCGTGCCGGGATGGCCGTCCTCTGCCCGAACGATGGCATCCATCGACAGGAAGCGGATGGCATTGGCCATGCTGCGCAGGTCGGCATCGGCTCTGGTCAGCGTATCGACGGACATCTGGGTTTCCTCCACATCCACTCCCGGTGTTGGGAGCCGCTTTTACGGATCGCGCACCGCTGCCACAACATCGAAAACTTAATGAAGGTTGTAGCCAGGCTTAATACGGATTGCGGGCGCCGCGATCCTCGGAGAGCGAGGATTGCCGCCGTTCCACCAGCAGTTCGATGGCATCTGCCAGGTGTTCGCGGTCGATGTGGCTGTCGCCCCGTTCCACGCGGATGCGGTGGGCCTCGATCATCACGTCGGCGTGGCGGCAGCCCTCGGGCGGTTCGAAGCGGTAGGAGGCCAGTTCGATCAGCAGGCCCATCGGGTCGTTGAAGTAGATCGAATCCATGAAGCCGCGATCCTTGGGCCCGGAATGGCGGATGCCGCGCGCATCGAGCCGTTTCACCGCCTGCGAAAAGGTCGCCTGCGAGACGTTGAAGGCAAGGTGATGCACGCAGCCCGGTTCGGTCGGGGTGCGGCCGGGATCGGGGGTGCGGCTTTCGTTGGTGAAGATGGTGATGAGGCGGCCGTCCCCGGGATCGAAGTAGAGATGGCCTTCTTCCGGGTCGTCGAGGTTCGGCTGGTCGAAGACGAAGGGCATGCCCAGCACGCCTTCCCAGAAATCTATGGAGGTCTGGCGGTCGGCCCCGACCAGCGTGATGTGATGGACGCCCTGGGTCTGGAGCTTTCGGATTTCGGACATGTCGGCCTCCCTCGATGCGTGTCGCAGGAAAGGGTAGGGCGGCCGGGCGCATCTGCCCAGAAATTTTCGCCCGCCTACTTCTCCGAACTCTTGAGGTCGCCGATGGACAGCACGGGCGAGGCGTCGAGGCTTTCGGCATTCAGCATGTTGGCCACCCGTTCGAGCGAGGCGACCAGCATCGCCTGTTCCCAGTCAGACAGGGATTCGAACTGCTTGACGTAGCGCTGCTGAAGCGCGTCCGGCGCCTCGTCGACGGAGGCATGGCCGGCCTCGGTCAGCAGCAGGTTCATCTGGCGTCGGTCGGTCTCCGAGCGCACCCGCACGATCATCGACCGCTTTTCGAGCTTGTCGAGAAGCGCGGTCACGGTCGCCTGGCTCACCCCCATCTGGTTGGCGAGGGCAGAGGGCGTGGCGGTGCCGGCGCGCTGGCCGGCAACGATCTGCAGCACCCGCAACTGGGCGGGCGTGAGCCCCGCGGCCTGCGCGAGGGTGCGTTCGTACTGCTCGGTCGCGCGCAGGATGCGGCGCAGCGCGATGAGGCTTTCGTCGGTGCGATCCAATGGGCTGTCTCCCGTCGGCCGCAATATGGCATGTATGGACATAAAGCTTCAACATCCTAAGTATCTTTCAGGTTCCTTAGCCTGGCGAAGTATCTTTGTGAAGAGGAAATCCGTTATTTTATTGAGGAAAACGCGCTATAAGCGGCTTTCCGAAGAAAAATAGCAAAAGCCTTGAAACAAATCCGGCGCTGATATAGTTAGTTTTCTGAACGAAACGAGGAAAGCTGTACACATGCCGAAGGACACACTGACCCACGCCGAAACCCCGCGCGTCACATCGCTGACTCTGCGCAAGCCGGATTCGACGGACGGGGCAGCGATCTGGGAGCTTGTGCGCGCCTGCGCGCCGCTCGACGAGAATTCGATGTACTGCAACCTGATCCAGGCGGACCACTTCCGCGACACCTGCGTCGTGGCCGAAATCGACGGCGAGATCGTCGGCTGGATCTCGGGGCACATGGTTCCCAACGATCACAGCTTCTTCGTCTGGCAGGTCGCGGTGGGCGAAAAGGCCCGCGGCATGGGTCTCGGCAAGAAGATGCTGCTGGAACTCGTCAACCGCGAGGAGACCGACGGCGCCGGGGCCCTCAAGACCACCATCACCCGCGACAACGCGGCCTCCTGGGGCCTGTTCCGCAGCTTTGCCCGCACCATCGGCGGAGAGCTGAGCGACGAACCCCACTTCACCCGTGACGAGCATTTCGACGGGCAGCATGCCACCGAACACATGGTGACGATCTCGCTGCCGCAGGACGCGGACCTCGCCGAGGCCGCCTGACCGGCGCCGCGATCTTTCGTCGAAGGATCGCGCGCTCCCCTCCTCCGAACAATTCGTATGAACCGAAAGGACGTTCCATGACGAACGCATCCAATGTCACCGATATCTTCACCCGCCGCGAGAGCGAGGCCCGCTCCTACTGCCGCGGCATCCCCGCCACCTTCGTCTCGGCCTCCGGGTCCGAGCTGAAGGACAGCGAGGGCAACACCTACATCGACTTCCTGGCCGGCTGTTCCTCGCTGAACTACGGTCACAACGACCCCGACATGAAGGCCGCGCTGATCGAGCATGTCTCGAACGACGGCATCGCGCACGGGCTCGACCTGCACACCGACACCAAGTCGGCCTTCCTCACCGCCTTCGAGAAGCACATCCTCGAACCGCGCGGCATGGATCACAAGGTCATGTTCACCGGCCCGACCGGCGCCAACGCCGTCGAGGCCGCGATGAAGCTGGCCCGCAAGGTCACCGGCCGCAGCAACATCATCGCCTTCACCAACGGTTTCCACGGCGTGACCCTCGGTGCGCTGGCCGCGACCGGCAACAGCTATCACCGCGGCGGCGCGGGCGTGCCGCTGAACGGCGTGACCCGTCTGCCCTTCGACGGCTACATGGGCGAGGCGATGGACACCGCCGACCTGCTCGAAGCGATGCTGACCGATGCCTCCTCGGGCGCGGACGCCCCGGCGGCGATCATCCTCGAGACCGTGCAGGGCGAGGGCGGCCTCAACGCCGCGCGTCCCGAATGGGTCAAGCGGATCGCCGACCTCGCGCATGCGCACGGCGCGCTGCTGATCGTCGACGACATCCAGGCGGGCTGCGGACGCACGGGCACGTTCTTCTCCTTCGAGGAGATGGACATCCAGCCCGACATCATCACCCAGGCCAAATCGGTTTCGGGCTTCGGCCTGCCGATGGCGATGGTCCTGGTGCGCCCGGAATACGACATCTTCGGCCCGGCCGAGCACAACGGCACCTTCCGGGGCAACACCCATGCCTTCGTGACCGCCCGCGTGGCGATCGAGAAGTTCTGGGCGGATGACGCCTTTCAGAAAGAACTGGCGGCCAAGTCCATGATCCTCACCACCGCGCTGCAGGAACTGGCGGAGCTGGTGCCGGGCGCGCGGCTCAAGGGCCGCGGCCTGATGCAGGGCGTCGACGTCGGCTCGGGCGAACTGGCCTCGGCCATCTGCGGCCGTGCCTTCGAGAAGGGCCTCATCATCGAGACCTCCGGCCCGAACGACGAGGTCGTGAAGGTGCTCGCCCCCCTGACCACGCCGGAAGCCACCTTCCGCAAGGGCCTGAACATCGTCCTCGAGGCGGCCCGCGAGGTCACCGAAACGAACAAGATTGCAGCGGAGTAACCCGACATGATCGTCAGAGATTTCAACAAGATCACCAAGGAAGACCGCGACCGCGTGGTGTCCAACGAACAATGGACCAGCGTGCGGATGCTGCTGGCCCAGGACGGCATGGGCTTTTCCTTCCACATCACCTTTCTCGAAGCCGGGTCCGAACACACGTTCGAGTACAAGAACCACTTCGAGAGCGTCTATTGCATGGAAGGCAAGGGCTCGATCACCGATATCGCCACCGGCGAGACGCACGAGATCAAGCCCGGCGTGATGTATGCGCTCGACAAGCACGACCGCCACATCCTGCGCGCCGAAGAGCAACTCGTCATGGCGTGCTGCTTCAATCCGCCCGTGACCGGCACCGAGGTGCACCGCGAGGACGGATCCTATGCGCCGGCCGAGGCGCTGGCAGACTGAGAGGTCCCACATGACCCATACCGTTGAAAAGATCGGCGGGACGTCCATGTCCCGCCTCGATGAACTGGTGGATTCGCTGTTCCGGCGGGACGAGCCCTATGGCCGCGTCTTCGTGGTCTCGGCCTTCGGCGGGATCACCAACCTGCTGCTCGAACACAAGAAGACCGGCAAGCCCGGCGTCTATGCGGAATTCGCCAACGCCGACAACAACCGCGGCTGGCAGGATGCGCTCGATACCGTCGCCGACGCGATGATCGAGGCGCATGAAGCGGTGCTCGACCACGGCGCCGACCGCGACATGGCGCGCGAGTTCGTGCGCGAACGGATCGAGGGCGCGCGCAACTGCCTGATCGACCTGCAGCGCCTGTGTTCCTACGGGCACTTCCGCCTGTCAGAGCACATGCTGCAGATCCGCGAACTGCTCTCCGGCCTCGGCGAGGCGCATTCCGCCTTCGTCACCACGCTGCTGCTGCAGCGTCACGGGCTGAACGCGCGGCTGGTGGACCTGTCCGGCTGGCGCGACAAGGACGAGGTGTCGCTCGACGCGCGCATCACCAGCGCCATGAGCGGCGTCGATCCCGAGACCGAGCTGCCCATCGTCACCGGCTATGCGCAATGCGTCGAGGGGCTGATGCGCGAGTTCGACCGCGGCTATTCCGAAGTGACGTTTTCCAAGATGGCCGCCCTCACCGGCGCGCGGGAGGCGATCATCCACAAGGAATTCCACCTGTCCTCGGCCGATCCCAACCATGTCGGGCAGGAAAACGTGCGCAAGCTCGGGCACACCAACTACGACGTGGCCGACCAGCTCTCGAACATGGGGATGGAGGCGATCCACCCCAAGGCCGCCAAGACGCTGCGTCAGGCCGATGTGCCGCTGCGGGTGACCAACGCCTTCGAGCCGCACGATCCGGGCACACTGATCGACGACAAGCCCGCCGAGGTCCCGGCGGTCGAGATCGTCACCGGGCTCGACATCCTCGCGCTGGAGCTGTTCGAACAGGACATGCTGGGCGTGAAGGGGTACGATTCCGCGATCCTCGACGTGCTGACGCGGCATGACGTGCGCATCGTCTCCAAGCAGTCGAACGCGAACACGATCACGCATTACCTCGACACCTCGCTCAAGATCATGCGGCGGGTCGAAAAGGATCTGCAGAAGCTCTATCCCTCGGCGCGGATCTCGACCCGGACGCTGGCGATGGCGTCGGTCATCGGGCGCGATCTCTCGGGGCTGTCGGTGCTCACGCGCGGCCATGCGGCGATTGCCGAGGCCGGGATGGCGACGCTGGGCGCGACCCAGGGGCTGCGCAACGTGGATGTGCAGTTCATCCTCGAACGCGACGACCTGAAGCCGGTGATCAAGGTGCTGCACGATGCCTTCATCTCGGCCCCGGCGGCCGAAGCCTCCGCCGAGTTGCAGAAGGTCGCCTGAGGCGACGACCGGCAGACGGATGCAAGCGGCCGCGCGGGGAACATCCCGCGCGGCCGCTTCTTTCGTGCGTTCGGCGGCGGGTCGGGAGCGGGCGGTGCGCGATCAGGCGGTGAGCCGGGCGTAGACCAGCACCCATGCCGACAGCAGCACCAGTGACACGATCATGTAGAGCCCGTTCCAGCGCAGCCCGACGTGGCGGGCCGAGACATTGCCGAACGATCCGATCAGCAGAGTCGTGGCGGTGAAGGGCGAGGAGGCGCCGCTCAGCGCCCAGCCCGCCGTGATCGCCCCGACGATGGCCGAGGGCGTCACGCCGAGCGCCGAGGCGGGCGGGATCAGCGGCGCGATGAGCGAGATGGCAAGGATCGGGTTCATTCCGATCTGGCCCGCCGCCGGGATCAGCCAGACGAAGCTGACCAGCACCAGCCAGGTCGGCAGGGTTTCGGGGTGAAAGCCCGAGGATTGCATGACCGGCACCAGCAGCGGCGCCCCGACCGTGCCGATGTAGCCCGCCATCATCAGCAGGATGACCTCGCTCCGGTAGCCGGGCAGTTCGCGAAAGGCGAAATCGGCGAGGCGGGCGGCAAGCGGCTCTCCGCCCTGCCGGGCCTGCCGCGCGGTCCAGGCCACCGCCATCGCCGGCACGACCACCAGAACGATGCCGACGATCCGGAAGCCGGTGAGCAGTTCCAGCACGGTGATGCCGAGGCCGAGCACCAGCAGCAGCACCAGGAGCGGAAGCATCAGCGCCCAGGTGCCCTCGGGCGTCCTGCGCGGCGGGGCGGGGTGGGACAGGCGCGGCTTGAACAGCGTGTCCAGCGCCCAGCCGGTGCCCGCCAGCAGCACCGAGGTGCCGAGCCCCGGGATCAGCACGGTGCCCCAGCTCGTGCCGGGCACGACGCTGGTGGTGATTGCCACGGCAAAGGACAGTGGCGACCACGGAAGGGTCGAGACAAAGGCCCGCTGGATCGCGAGCAGCATCCGCCGGGTGCGGTGGTTGCGGATCTCGACATCGGGTTCCTCGCGGGCCGAGGCGGTGGCCAGCGCGCCGAGCAGGGCGATGGAGCCGTAGTTCAGCACCAGCGCGAACATCTGTCCCCCGGCGGTCAGCGCGAGGTAGCGCCGCCCCGGCGGCTGCTGCGCCAGGAACCGTCCCGCCGCGCGCATGCTGCCGTCGCGCTCGGCGGCGCTGCGCAGGGTGGCGAGGGCGCAGTAGAAGGCGGCAATGAAGGACGCGGTGCGCAGGCCGTTGATGGCGTGGGTCCGCCAGTCGTCGACCAGCAGGATCAGCGCGACCGTCAGCAGCACCGCCACCGCGACGAAGGCAAGCCGCCCCGGCGCGACGCGCAGCGCCATGAGGAGGGTGAGCGCGGTCATCAGCACCGGCAGCAGGGGGCCGAAATTCCCGACCAGGTGCCATTCCCCGAGGATGACCATGAGCGCCACAAGGACCAGGAGCCCGCCGATCAGGCGGTCGGACAGCGTGGTGTTCATGGTTGCGGTGATCCCCGTTCGCTCTTCCGGCACGGGGACTTGACCACCATTCCGCCGCGGCTGCAATGCCTGCCGCCCCCGGCGCGGCCGGGCGGGCGCCGTCACGAAAGCTTCAGGAATCCGTCACGATTCCGACTCCCCCGTGTCACCCGCCCGTGATGCTGCACCCTCATAGAGCCTCCAAACCGCATTCGGGGGAAAGATGCTTGTCGTAGACCACCTGACCAGGCGCTTCGGCGCCAATATCGCCGTGGACAACGCGAGCTTTGCCGTCGAGCGGCCGATGATGATCGGCATCATCGGGGCCTCGGGGGCGGGCAAGTCGACGCTGCTGCGGATGATGAACCGCCTCACCGATGCCTCCGAGGGCGAGATCCGCTTCGAGGGGCGCAATGTGCTGGCCCTGCGGGGCAACGACAAGCGCATGTGGCAGAGCGACTGCGCGATGATCTTCCAGCAGTTCAACCTGGTGCCGCGCATGGATGTAGTGTCGAACGTGCTGCACGGCACGCTGGCGCGGCGCTCGACCCTGGCCAGCATGTTCAACCTCTACCCGCGCGAGGACATCCACCGCGCCATCGACATCCTCGCCCGGCTCGGCATTGCCGAACACGCGGCGAAACGGGCCGAGGCGCTGTCGGGCGGACAGCAGCAGCGCGTCGCCATCGCCCGCGCCCTGATGCAGGACCCGAAGGTGATCCTTGCCGACGAACCCATTGCCAGCCTCGACCCGATGAACGCCCAGATCGTGATGGAGGCGCTGCGCCGCATCCATGACGAGGACGGCCGCATGGTCATCGCCAACCTGCACACGCTCGACACCGCGCGGCGCTATTGCGACCGGGTGATCGGCATGCGCGCCGGGCGCATCGTCTTCGACGGCACGCCCGCGCAACTCACCACCGGCGTCGCCCGCGACATCTACGGCGCGGGGGCGGAATTTTCCGAAAGCGCCACCTCCACCGAACTCCGCGATCCCGTGGCGCTGACGGAAATCCGTCAGGCCGAGGTCTCGGTCTGAGCAGCTTCCGGCCCGGGGGACGGGCCTAATGACCACAGAGAGGGAAGACACCATGAAACATCTGATCGCAGCCGCGCTCGCCACCACCGCGCTTGTCGGTGCCGCACAGGCGCAGGAGATCACCGAGTTCAACATCGGCATCCTCGGCGGCGAAAACGCCCAGGACCGCCTGAACAATCACGAATGCCTCAAGGGCTATGCCGAAGAGGCGCTGGGCGTTCCGGTCAAGCTGTTTGCCCCGGCCGACTACAACGGCGTGATCCAGGGCCTGCTGGGCGGCACGCTGGACATGGCGTGGCTGGGTGCCTCGGGCTATGCCGCCACCTATCTCTCGGACCCCGAAGCGGTCGAGCCGGTTCTGGTCAAGGTCAACATGGACGGCTCCATCGGCTACTATTCCATCGGCTTTGCCCGCAAGGACAGCGGCATCACCTCGCTCGACGACATGGCGGGCAAGTCCTTCGGCTTCGGCGATCCGAACTCCACCTCGGGCTACCTGATCCCCTCCATCGAGATCCCCCAGTACAAGGACGGGATCACCATGGAGAGCGGCGCCTATTTCGGTGAGGTCAAGTTCACCGGCGGCCACGAGCAGACCATCGTCGCGGTCAACAACGGCGACGTCGACGCCGGCGTGACCTGGGCCGACGGCCAGGGCGCATGGGAAGACGGCTACAACTCGGGCGCGCTGCGCAAGGCGGTGGATGCCGGCCTCGTCGACATGAACGAGCTGACCGAGATCTGGCGCTCCAAGGAAATCCCCGAAGGCCCCGTGGTCGTGCGCAAGTCGCTGCCGCAGGACGTCAAGGACAAGATGACCGCGCTGGTCGACGGCATGTACGAAGCCGACCCCGAGTGCACCTACAACATCTCCGCCGGTGAATCGCTGGGCTTCCGGCCGATCGGCCACGACAACTACCTGTCGATCATCGCCGCGCGCCAGTCGCAGTCGAACTGACCGGACTCTCCCGAAGGCCCCGCGCGACGCGCGGGGCCTTTGCACGTGCCGCGCGGCCGCAACCGAAAGCCCGAGATGACCCCGACAGACACCCCCTTCGACACCCGCGAACACTACATGGCGCTGATGGCGCGCAAGCGTCTCTACGGCAGCCTGACGCTGGGCATCTTCGTGGCGCTCATGGTCGCGGGCTTCATGCTGGCGGACGACCGCAACGCCGGCGGGTTCTGGTCCGGCCTGCCGCATGTCTTCGATTTCCCGGCCGACGTGCTGCGCGACACCGCGCCCAAGCTCGCGCTGCTTCCCGGCCACCTCGTGACCTATCTGCCGGCCCTGATCGAGACCATCAACATCGCCGCCGTGTCGACCCTGACCGGCGCCGGGCTGGCGATGGTGCTGTCGCTGCTCTCGACGCGCGGACTGGCGCGCTGGCCGCGCCTGATCCCGGTGTTCCGCCGGCTCATGGACATCCTGCGCGCGGTGCCGGAAATCGTCATCGCGCTGGTGCTGATCTTCGTTCTCGGCGGCGGGCCGGTGCCCGCGATGATCGCCATCGCCTTTCACACCGCCGGTGCGCTGGGCAAGCTGTTCTCGGAGGTCAACGAGAACGCCGACCTCAAGCCGGTCGAGGGCCTCGCCTCGGTCGGGGCGGGCTGGCTGCAGCGCATGTGGTTCGGCATCGTGCCGCAGGTCTCGCCCAACTATTTCAGCTACGCGCTGCTGCGCTTCGAGATCAACATCCGCGCCTCCGCCATCCTCGGCTTCGTCGGGGCGGGGGGCATCGGCTACGAGCTCAAGAACGCCATGTCCTGGGGGCAGGGCAAGTTCGACGAGGCGGCGGCGATCTTCCTGCTGCTGTTCCTCGCCATCGTGATCTTCGACCAGCTCTCCTCCCATGTCCGCAACGCGATGATCGCAGAGAAGAAGGCCCGCTGATGGAACCTCTCGTCCTTCAGGCCCGCGCCGACCGGCTGTTCGCCCACAAGCGCCTCCTGTCCTTCGGTCTGCCCGCCGTGGTGCTGGCCTACCTGGTCTACATCTTCTTCGCCTTCGACATCCCCGGCCTTGCCGACCGCGTGCGCATCGACAACGCCCACGCGCTGGTCCGCGACACCTGGAGCTACAAGACCCACGTCACCCGAGACAACCGCTCCGGCGCGCTGTCCGTCGCCATCGAGGGCGAGCGCAAGGGCGCCTATCCCGACGGCCGCCCGCCCGAATGGGTCGCGGTGGACGGGGCGCGGACGGTGATCGACCTCGGCGACGGCTACCGGGTCACCTTCCTGCCGGAGAACGCGGTCCGCTTCGACATTCCCGGCTTCCGGACGGTCGAGGCGCGGATCGACGGGCGCGCGGTGGTCTCGGACCTTTCGGGCGAGCTGCCGGACTGGATCTCGGCCTCGGGCACGCGGCTGCAGATCACCACGGATCACGGCCGCCTCGCGCTGACCCGCACCAAGACCGAGGTCTTCCGCTACTTTCCCGGCTGGGAACTGTTCTTCTTCACGCTCGACAGCCCCTATCACGGCCACGGCGCGGGCGAGATCCTGTTCGGAGACCGCATCGACCCGGCGCGGTCGAACCTCTCCGGGGCCTGGCACGATTTCTGGCAGAACGCCATGTGGCGCCACGCCGACGTGGCCTGGGCACTGTTCGAAACGATCCTGATGGCCTTCCTCGGCACCTTCGGCGCGGCGATCATCGCGCTGCCGCTGGCGTTCCTGTCGGCCCGGAACTTCGCGCCGCTGATGGCGCTGCGCTTTGCCACCCGGCGGGTGTTCGATTTCCTGCGCGGCGTCGACGGGCTGATCTGGACCATCGTGCTGTCTCGCGCCTTCGGACCGGGGCCGATGACCGGGGCGCTGGCGATGCTGCTGACCGACACGGGCACCTTCGGCAAGCTGTTCTCCGAGGCGCTGGAGAACGTCGACGCCAAGCAGACCGAGGGCGTCGCCTCGACCGGGGCGAAGCCGCTGCAGCGCTACCGCTTCGGGGTGATCCCGCAGATCACGCCGGTGCTGATCTCGCAGATCCTCTACTACTTGGAATCCAACACCCGTTCGGCCACCATCATCGGCGCGATCACCGGGGGCGGCATCGGCCTGCTGCTGACGCAGGCGATGATCACCCAGAAGGATTGGGAAGAAGTGAGCTACTACATCGTTCTGATCGTGCTGATGGTCATGGCCATGGACAGCCTGTCGGGCTGGCTGCGGCGCAGGCTGATCCGGGGCGCATGATGGCGCGGCTGGGCCTGGAGCCCTTCTTTCACCCCGATTGCGAGACGGTCGCCTGCAGCTTCGGGCGCTTCGTCGAGATCGGGCGCGGCTCGCGGCTCGCGCATGTGGAGATGGGCGATTATTCCTATTGCGACCGCTATGCCGACATCGCCAACGCAACCGTGGGCAAGTTCGCCAATATCGCCAGCTTCACCCGGATCGGGCCGACGGATCACCCGATGCAGCAGGCGTCGCTGCACCATTTCCTCTATCGCTCGGACGATTACTGGGACGATGCGGAGCGGGACGAGGCCTTTTTCGACCGGCGCCGAGCGCGCCGGGCGGTGATCGGCCATGACACCTGGATCGGTCACGGCGCGGTCGTGCGCCCGGAGGTCACCGTGGGCCACGGCGCGGTGATCGCCTCTTCGGCGGTGGTGACGCGGGATGTGGCCCCCTACGAGATCGTCACCGGCATTCCGGCCCGGCCCATGCGGATGCGCTTTCCGCCGGAGGTGGTGGCGCGGCTGCTCGACCTCGCGTGGTGGGACTGGGATCACGAGACGCTGCGCGACAGGCTGCCGGATTTCCGGCACATGCCGATCGAGGCCTTTCTCGACCGATATTCCTGAACCCGCCGTCTGCGGCGGTGGCTCAGGCCTCGCGCCGCGCCGCGGACCGCGCGAACAGTTGCCCCGGCGCCGGGGCGGGGGCGGCAACGGCCGCGATCTCCATCAGGTGCCAGGCCAGCACCTGATTGCTCGACAGCACCGGCAGGCCCAGCCGCGCTTCCAGCGCCGGGATGATGTCGAGCGTGCGCAGGTTGGTGCAGGACAGGAACAGCGCGTCCACCTCCTCCGTGCGCAACAGCGACTCGGCGGCGGTCATGATCGAGGCGCCGTCGATCCGGGCGACCCGCGCCTCTTCGGCCACCTCGAAACTGCCGAAGACCGGCGTGGCGATCCCCTGCGCGGCCAGCACCTGCTGCAACCGTCGCGACACCGTCTCGACATAGGGCGACAGCAGCGCCAGCCGTGTCACCCCGAGCGCCCGGCAGGCCGCCACCAGCGCCGATACCGGCTCGGTCACGGCGCGGGTCCGGCAGCCCGCGCGGATCTGCCGCGCGACCTCGGCCGCGCCGATCTGCGCGGTGCCCGAGGTGCAGCCGTAGCCGACCGCAGCAAAGCGCGCCGCGCGCGGGAACAGCGCGGCGGCGCCGGAAAGATGCGCCTCCATCGCGGCGAGGGTTTCCGGCGTCACCTCGTCCCCCGACGGCACGCGGGTCGCGAACAGCTCGACCCCGGTCGGGATCAGGCGGCGGAAATCCAGCTCCAGCGTCTCGTCCGATTGCAGCACGACCAGCCCGATCTGAACCGGCGGCGCGGCGGTCAGGCTGTGGGGAAAGGGACGGGTCATGTCAGCACCTCCAGCGCGGTGGCGGGCGGCGACAGCCAGTCGGCGCCGCCGTCGCGGATCACGATGTCCTCCTCGTGGACGAGGATGCGACCTGAGGACAGCGAGATCCCCGGTTCGAGGGTCAGCACCATGCCGGGGCGCAGCTCCGTCGCATCGGCGGGAATGAGCGAGGGCGGCTCGGTCAGCTGCATCCCCAGCCCGTGGCCCAACCGCCCCGCGTCCGATCCCCCGGCGCCCCCGGTGCAGATGCGGTCCATGACGTGAAACAGCTCGGCCGCCGTGGCGCCGGGCCGGGCGGCATCGAAGGCGGCACGGGTCGCGTCGAGCAGGCGATCATGGGCCTGCGCGACCTCGGGCGCGGGCGCACCGATCGAGAAATTCCGGTCGAAATCGCAGAAATATCCGTCGAGGACGAGCCCGGTGTCGAGCATCAGCACATCGCCCCGCGCCAGCGGGCGGTCGGTGGCGGGGGAAATGACGTCGCCGTAGCCGCCGGGCGCGGCACCCCCGGCAAGGTAGGGCACCCAGTCCGCCCCCTCGTCGAGGCAGAGCATCTGGAACCGCCGGAAGACCTCGGACAGGGGCACGCCGGGGCGGGCGATCTCCCTCACCCGGGCAAAGGCGCGGCCCGCGACGGCGCAGGCGGCGGCGATCCTGGCGATTTCCGCCGGGCTCTTGACCATGCGCAACTGCCGCAGGATGCCCGCGTCGCCGGCAAAGCGGCGGTCCGGCAGGCGGTCCTTCAGCGCGGCCCAGGACGACAGCGGCATCCGCAGGTGGGTCTCGGCCCCGTCGGGAACGCCGATGGTTCCGCTGGCGGGCACCCGCTCTGCCAGGGCGGCGGCCAGCAGCGACACGCCGTCATCGGCGTAATCCGGCGACCGCCAGCAGCGGATGTCGGACAGCCGGCTCTGCCGCATGAGCGCCGCGCCGATGCTCGGGATGACGGCGACCGGATCGCCCCGGGCCGGCACCACGAGGAACCAGGGCCGGGTCGGGCTTTCCCAGAAGCGGGTCAGGAAGCCGGTGAAATAGCGCACCTCGGGTTCGGTGGTGAGCAGCAGCGCGTCGATCCCGGCGGCACGCATCCGCTCCTGCGCCAGCGCGGTGCGGGCGCGGAATTCGTCGTCGGAAAACCCGCGCGCGGGGAGGGCGGCATCCTTGGCCATGCGGTCGAGAGCATCACGCCCCGCGACCGGCCGTCAATCCCGCTTGCGACATGTCGCGCGCGCATTGCGCCGCCGCGCCCCCGGATGCGGCATGTCGGGCAGCCCGGCGCGCCGGGGCGGAGTCATTCCGCCGCGAGGCGCACCGTCTGCATGGCGCCGACGAGGCGCGATCCGGCCTCCCCGGCGAGATAGGTCAGGCGGCCGCCGCTCACCGTTGCCTCGACCTCGCGGGTGGTTTCGTTGACCACCACCAGGTCGGCGCGCATCCCGCGTGCCAGCGTGCCGCGGTCGCCCAGCCCCATGATCTCGGCGGGGTTGGTCGAGATCATCGCCCAGGCCTCGGGGAGGGTGCACAGCCCGCGGTCGACCAGCACCCAGGCCGCTTGCGCGAGGCAGGGATAATGGTAGTCCGAAACCAGCGCGTCGCAGAGCCCGTTGGCGACCAGCGTCAGGGCCGAGACATTGCCCGCCTGCGACCGGCCCCGCACCACGTTGGGCGCGCCCATCAGAACCGGGTCGCCGCAGGCGCGGGCGACCTTGGCCGCCCCCGCCGTGGTGGGAAATTCAGCGATCCGCGCCCCGAGGATCCGGTAGTATTCGCGGGTCTCCGCATCGGGGTCGTCATGGCTGCCGTAGCGCACATCCATCGCGTCGAAGGCTTCGGCCATGGCGCAGAGATGGCGCGGCACGTCCCGCGCCCGGTCCCTGGCCGCCTGCAGCGCCGCCGTATAAACCTCGAGCGCCAGCCCCTGCCGCTCGGCGAACTGCGCGATGCGGGCGGGCGCGGTTTCGGTCATCGCCAGCGTCTCGGGCAGGTGGTTGTTGAAGATGACATAGTCGATCCCGTGCCGCAGGACCGCCGCGATCAGCCGGGCGCGGGTTTCCGGCATGTGCGTCTCGCAGCGGATCTGCAGCCGCAGGTCGGTCAGCGCGCGCGGGCGGTAGCCGTCGAGCGCGGCCATCACCTGCTCGGCATAGTCGGGCCCGCGCATCCCGCCTTCCCAGCTCCAGCACTGGGCGAGCCAGGCGGTCGTGACCCCGTGCGAGGCCGCCTCGCGATCGGTGGAGCGCAGCCCCGACAGGATCGGAAACGGCGCCGAGGGGCGCGGCGCGATGTGGCGTTCGAAGGCGTCGCCGTGCAGGTCGATGATCCCCGGCAGGATCAGGTAGCCGGCCAGGTCGACCTCGGGCAGGGGGCCCTTGGTGATGCGGCCGTCCTCGATCACCAGCGAGCGCTTCTGCATCTCGCCGTCGCGGAGGATCGTTGCGCCGACAAAGCGCAGGGGAGGGAGCATCATGGTCATTTTCAAAGCCTGCCCGGAGTTTTCCACAGCTCTAGCGGGTGTCTGTGTCACCCGCATGACGTTGTGTCACTTCGCTCTCGGCCGCGACGGTCAGCGCGACGCGATCCCCGGCGAACCAGGTGACGCCGTATTCCAGAGGCACGCCCTCCGGGTCGATGTTGACCCCGACCGACCGCAGCAGCGGCGCGCCCTCGCGCAGGTTGAGGTGCAGCGCCTGGGTGGCGGTCGCGGCCTCGGCGGTCAGGCGCGTGTGGGCGCGCGTGTAGTCGTGAACCCCGTTGCGGCGCAGCGCCTCGGTGACGGAGGAGACCTCCTCGAGCGTCGCGGCAAGGGCGGGAAGGCGGTCGGCGGGAAAGGCCGAGACGAAATGCGCGATGGGCGCGCCCCCGGCCAGCGACAGCCCCTCGTAGACCACCAGCGGCGTCCCCGGCGCCAGGGCCAGCGCCTCGGCCTCGGTGGCGTCGGCGGGTCGGGTCTCGATCCGCAGCACGCGCTTTTCCGGCAGCCGACCGGAGGCCCGCACATTGCGGTGAAAGCGCACCCGCCCGCCGATGGGGTAGTCCATCGGGGCGGCGGTGACGAAGACACCCGCGCCGCGGCGGCTGTGCACCAGCGCGCGTTCGCCAAGGTCCTGCAGCGCGCGCCGGACGGTGTGCCGGTTGACGCCGAATCGCGCGGAAAGCTGCGCCTCGGTCGGCAGCTTGTCCCCGGCGGAATAGTGCCCGCGGGCGATTTCGCCTTCGATCGTGGCGGCAATGGCCTGCCAGACCGGGGTCCTGCGGGCGGGAGGGGGGCTTGTTGTCATGGAAAGTTCACGCATCCGGCACTTGTGATCCAGCCCGGTTTGGGGCTATGATTTGTCTAGTTGTATAGTGTCCTAGACAAATTCGCAAGGTTGTCCAGATGAACGCCACGAAGACCGCCACGAAGATCGACACCGCGGAGCGGCAGGCCTGGATGGGCCTCCTGGCCCGCGCCCCCGCGCCCCGCCTCGCGGGGTTGATGCGCGCCGTCGCGCGGCCCGGGTTCACCTGGCTGCGCCGTCCCGAGGTCGGCGGGGTGATGGTGCGCGGGCGCACCGGGGGCACCGGCGCGCCCTTCAATCTCGGCGAGATGACCGTGACCCGCTGTGCGCTTCGGCTCGACACCGGCGAGGTCGGCCACGCCCATGTGCAGGGGCGCGACAAGACCCATGCCGAAGCGGCGGCGCTGGTCGATGCTATGATGACCGGGCCGGACGCGTCGGCGGTGCGGGCGGCGGTGCTCGACCCGCTGGCCGGGGCCGAGCAGGCGGCACGGCTGGCCCGCGCGGCGCGCGCGGAGGCGACCAAGGTCGCGTTTTTCACCATGGTACGGGGAGAGGACTGATGCCCGACGGATTGACAGGCGGCTTTGCCGACGCGCCGGTGATGGCGGCGCGCGCCTTCCGCGCGGCGCTGGATGCGATGGCCCGCCCGGGGCGCCTGCACCGGGTCGAGGGCGCCGAAGCGCCCGCGCCGGTCTCGGTCGCGGCGGCGGTGCTGCTGCTGACCCTCTGCGACCGCGAGACGCCGCTCTACCTCGCCCCCGGCCATGACGGCCCGGAGGTGCGGGACTGGGTGGCCTTCCACACCGGGGCGCCGCTGGCGGGCCGGGAGGAGGCGGTCTTTGCCCTCGGCCGCTGGGAGGCGCTGGCCCCCTTCGAGGGCTATCGCATCGGAACGCCCGACTACCCCGACCGCTCGGTCACGCTGATCGCGGAACTGGACAGCCTTTCCGAGGAGGGCGCCCGCCTCACCGGGCCGGGCATCCGCACCGAGGCGCGGCTGTCGCTGCCCCGGAGCGTCGAATTCCGCCGCAACCGCGCATTGTTCCCGCTGGGCCGCGACATGATCTTCACCTGCGGCGATACGCTCGCGGCGCTGCCCCGCACCACCATCGTGGAGGACCTCTGATGTACGTTGCAGTCAAGGGCGGCGAACGGGCGATCGACGCGGCGCACGACTGGCTGGCCGAGGAACGCCGCGGCGATCCCGCGGTGCCGGAGCTGTCGGTCGCGCAGATCCGCGAGCAGATGACGCTGGCGGTGAACCGGGTGATGGCCGAAGGCTCGCTCCACGATCCCGACCTCGCGGCGCTGGCGATCAAGCAGGCGCGCGGCGACCTGATCGAGGCGATCTTTCTCATCCGCGCCTATCGCACCACGCTGCCGCGCTTGGGCGCGTCGCTGCCGGTCGACACCGGGGCGATGCGCTGCGATCGCCGCATCAGCGCGACCTTCAAGGACGCGCCGGGCGGGCAGGTGCTGGGGCCGACCTTCGACTACACCCACCGGCTGCTGGATTTCAAACTCGCCGCCGAGGGCGGGCTGCCAAGGGCGCGGACCGCCGACCCCGACGCGGCGCCGAAGCCGCGTATCACGGAATTTCTGAACCGTGACGGGCTGATACAGGGCGAAGTTCGCACCGAGGATGAGCCCGCCGACATGACCCGGCAGCCGATGGAATACCCCGCCGACCGGGCGCTGCGCCTGCAGGCGTTGACCCGGGGCGACGAGGGCTTCGTGCTCGGCATGGCCTATTCCACCCAGCGCGGCTACGGGCGCAACCATCCCTTCGTGGGCGAGCTGCGCATCGGCGCGGTGGAGGTCGAGATGGAAATCCCCGAGCTGGGCTTTTCCGTCTGCATCGGCGAGCTGACCCTCACCGAATGCGAGACGATCAACCAGTTTGCCGGGTCCAGGACGGAACCTCCCCAGTTCACGCGGGGCTACGGGCTGGTCTTCGGGCAGACCGAACGCAAGGCGATCTCCATGGCGCTGGTCGACCGGGCGCTGCGCTGGGAGGAACTGGGCGAAGAGAACATCGGCGCCCCGGCGCAGGACGAGGAATTCGTGCTGGCGCATTCGGACAACATCCAGGGGACGGGGTTCCTCGAACACATAAAACTCCCGCATTACGTGGACTTCCAGTCCGAACTTGAACTTGTGCGCAAGATGCGGGCCGAGGCCCTCACGCGCCCGGCCATGAAGGAGGCGGCGGAATGACGACGGTTTACCAGGGGGTGAGGATCCCGCCGCTGTCCGGCGGGCAAGGCTGGTACTGCGCGCTGGTCGAGGCGATCCGGATGCCGGGCGAGGAGTCGCCCTTTTTCGAGGAGGAAGACCGCGACAGCGCCCTCGCGGTGCTGTGGATCTGCCTCTCGGCGGCCTCGCCCGCCGAGGCGGAGGTCCAGCTTTCCGAACACCTCGCCGAATGCGGTGCCTTTGCCGGCAATATCGAGCACGTGACCCGCATCGCCTCGGCCGCCGACCTGCCGGTGGATTCCGACGGTGCGCCGGATGCGGCGCTGCTGGAGGCGTTCCGCGATCCCGACCTCGGCGACGAGATCGTCTGGGGCGAGGTCTATCTCTTCACGGAGGACGGGCGGTGAGCGACCAGTACAATTTTGCCTATCTCGACGAGCAGACCAAGCGGATGATCCGCCGCGCGCTGCTCAAGGCGCTGGCGATCCCCGGCTACCAGGTGCCCTTTGCCAGCCGCGAGATGCCGATGCCCTACGGCTGGGGCACCGGCGGCGTGCAGGTGACGGCGGCCTGCCTGACCCCGGAGGACCGGCTCAAGGTCATCGACCAGGGCGCGGACGACACCACCAACGCGGTGTCGATCCGCAAGTTCTTTCAGCGGACGGCGGGGGTGGAGACGACCGAGCGCACCCGCGAGGCCAGCCTCATCCAGACCCGCCACCGCATCCCCGAAGAGCCGCTGACCGAGGACCAGATCCTTGTCTACCAGGTGCCGATCCCGGAGCCGCTGCGGTTTCTGGAACCGCGCGAGACCGAGACGCGGAAGATGCATGCGCTGGAGGATTACGGGCTGATGCATGTGAAGCTCTACGAAGACATCGCCCACAACGGTGCGATCTCGACCGCCTATGCCTATCCGGTCAAGGTCGAGGGGCGGTATGTCATGGACCCGAGCCCGATCCCGAAGTTCGACAATCCCAAGCTTGAGAGCGCCGCGATCCAGCTGTTCGGCGCAGGGCGGGAGCAGCGGATCTACGCGATCCCGCCGCATACGAAGGTCGTCAGCCTCGATTTCGAGGACCACCCCTTCGAGGCCAGCAAGGCGGCGCACGATTGCGACCTCTGCGGCTGCGGGACCAGCTATCTCGACGAGGTCATCACGGACGATGCGGGCGGGCGGATGTTCGTCTGCTCGGACACCGATTTCTGCGCCGGGCGCCGGGCCGACGGTCACCGCGGCGCGCTGGCAGGGGAGGAACTGGCATGACACCGCTGTTGTCCGTGCGCAACCTGACGAAGACCTACGGCGCTCGACTTGGCTGCGGCGGGGTCGGCTTCGATCTTCATCCCGGCGAGGTCATGGGAATCGTGGGCGAGAGCGGGTCGGGCAAGTCGACGCTGCTCTCCTGCCTCGCGGGGCACCTGGTGCCGGACGCGGGCGAGGTGATCTTCGACACCCGGGCCGAAGGACCGCGCGACGTGCTGTCGATGTCCGAGCCGGAGCGGCGGATGCTCGGGCGCACCGACTGGGCCTTCGTCCACCAGAACCCGCGGGACGGGCTGCGGATGGGCGTCTCTGCGGGCGGCAACGTCGGCGAGCGGCTGATGGCGGTCGGTGCGCGCCACTACGGGCAGATCCGGGAGCAGGCGGTGGACTGGCTGGGCCGGGTCGAGATCGCGGCCGATCGCGTGGACGACCGGCCGCGCGCGTTTTCCGGGGGGATGCAGCAGCGGCTGCAGATCGCCCGCAACCTCGTCACCGGGCCGCGGTTGGTGTTCATGGACGAACCCACCGGGGGGCTGGATGTTTCGGTTCAGGCGCGCTTGCTCGACCTGTTGCGGGGGCTGGTGCGCGAGATGGGGTTGTCGGCTGTGATCGTGACGCACGATCTGGCCGTGGTGCGGCTGCTGGCGGACCGGCTGATGGTGATGAAATCGGGCCGGGTCGTGGAAACCGGCCTCACCGATCAGGTGCTGGACGATCCGCAGCACGGCTACACGCAGTTGCTGGTTTCCAGCGTGCTGCAGGTCTGACACGCCGGACCGGGGGCTGTCTGCCCCCGGACCCCCGAGGATATTTTTGAACCAGAGAAGGACAGGGCGGATGGATGCGATGATCCGGGTGGCGGATGTTTCCAAGAGTTTCGTTCTGCACAACCAGGGCGGGGCGGTGATCCCGGTGATGGGCGGGGCGTCGCTGAGCGTGGCGCCGGGGGAATGCGTGGCGCTGACCGGCAATTCGGGGGCGGGGAAATCCACGCTCATGCGGATGATCTACGGCAACTACCTGGTGAACGGCGGGTCGATCGTCGTGGGGGGAACCGACGTGGCGCGGGCGGCGCCGCGCGAGGTGCTGGCGCTGCGCCGCGAGGTGCTGGGCCATGTCAGCCAGTTCCTGCGGGTCGTGCCCCGGGTGCCGACGCTGGAGGTGGTGGCCGAGCCGGTGCTGGCGGCGGGCGGAACGCGGGAGGCGGGGCTGGCGCGGGCGCGCGCCCTGCTGGCGCGGCTCAACATTCCCGAGGCGCTCTGGTCGCTGTCGCCCACGACCTTTTCCGGCGGCGAGCAGCAGCGCGTCAACATCGCGCGCGGCTTCGCCCATGATTTCCCGGCCTTGCTGCTGGACGAGCCGACGGCGAGCCTCGATGCGGCCAACCGGGAGGTGGTGCTGGCGCTGATCGGCGAGGCCAAGGCGCGCGGCGCGGCGATCGTCGGGATCTTTCACGACGTCGGCGCGCGGGAGCGGGTCTGCGACCGGGAGGTGGATGTCTCGGCCTTCGTGCCGGAGCGGGCGGCGTGACCGGGGGGCTCTTCGCCATCGTCGGCCCCTCGGGTGCCGGCAAGGACACGCTGATGGCGGCGGCGGCGGCGCATCTGCCGGAGCTGTCCCTCGTGCGCCGGGTCATCACCCGGCCCGAGGCGGCGGGTGGCGAGGATTTCGAAGGGGTCGACGCGGCGGAGTTCGAACGGCGCGCGGCGGCCGGGGCCTTCGTGCTGCACTGGCGGGCGCACGGGCTGCGCTACGGCATTCCGGCATCGGTCCGCGAGGTGATCGCGGCGGGGCGGCCCGCGCTGTTCAATGCATCGCGCGCCATGCTGGGCGAGGCGGTCGCGATGTTTCCGGCGCTGCGCATCCTGTACGTGACCGCGCGCCCGGAGATCCTCGCGCAGCGTCTGAGGGCGCGCGGCCGGGAGAGCGCGGAGGAGATCGCCCTGCGGCTGGAGCGCGCGGCGCTGCCGTTGCCGCAGGGCCTGACGGTCTGCGAGATCGACAATTCCGGGCCGCTGGAGGAGGCCGTCGCGCGCCTCGTGACGCTGCTTCAGCCGGTGAGGGCGTAGCGGTGGAGCAGGTGGAAGCGCCCGTCCTCCGCCTCTCCGAAGAGGCAGAGAGCGTCGATGCGGAAGGGAACCGGCAGCAGCGGTGCCAGCACCGGGCGGAGCGCGTCGATGGTCGCCCCGGCCGCCTCGGGGGAAAGTTTGCCCGACAGGGTGAGGTGGAAGCGGAAATCCTCCATCACGTAGGGATAGCCCCAGCGGGTGAGGTGTTCCTCCTGCCGGGGGGTGAGGCGCGCCTTGCGGCGGCGGGCGAGGTCCGCCTCGGTCAGCGGCGCGCGGTGCGGATCGAGATCGCGCACGCAGGCGGCGGCGAGGGCGGCCAGCGGCGCCGTGTCGCCCGTGGGGGTCAGGGCGAGGAAGGTGCCGATGCGGCCCGGTTCCAGGCCGGGCATCTCTGCCGGGGCGGTGCGGGCGGCGAGCGCGGCGAGGTCGGCTTCCAGCGCGGCACGGGACCCGGAGAGACGGAACGGCGGCTTCAGCGTGCCGTGGAAGCCGTATTTGCGCGGGGTGGCGGTGATCGCCTCCACCGGGATCGGCAGGCCGGGCAGGTCGGGATGCGCCACGGGTGCCGCGGCGACCGGGTCCCAGCCGAGCCAGGCGGCGGCGAAATCGGCGAGCGGTCCGGGTTCCGGGGCGTAGTACACGGCGAAACGGGAATATTCGGTCATGGCGGTCGGCATACGGCGGTCATGTCACAGGCAAATGACGGCGGAAAGGGCAGATGATGGGCGAGATGGGCTTTGGCCATGTGACGGCCAGCGGCGAGATGGTGCTGCGCAATGCGCGCCTCGTGCTGGAGGGGGAGGTCGTGCGCGGCTCCGTCCGGCTGGTGGACGGGCGGATCGAGGCGGTGGACACCGGGGGCAGCGCCTTCGGGGTCGATTGCGAGGGCGACCTGCTGATCCCCGGCCTGATCGAGCTGCATACGGACAACCTCGAACGCCATATCCAGCCGCGCCCCAAGGTCGACTGGCCCCATGCCTCGGCGATCATGGCGCATGACGGAGAGCTGGCCTCGGTCGGGATCACCACGGTGTTCGACGCGATGCGGGTCGGCTCGGTCGTGTCGGAAACCAAGGCGCGCTACGGCAAGTATGCCCGGGCGCTGGCCGACGAACTGCTGGCGGCGCGGCGCCGGGGGATGCTGCGGATCAGCCATTTCCTGCACCTGCGGGCCGAGGTCTGTTCCGAGACGCTGCTCGACGAATTGGCCGAGTTCGGCGCCCCGGACCGGGTCGGGCTGGTGTCGATCATGGATCACACGCCGGGGCAGCGGCAATTCCGAGACCTGTCCAAGCTGAAGGACTACGTCTGCGGCAAGCACGGGCTGTCGGAGTCGGAGTTCGGCGATCATGTCGCCAACCTCACCGCGATCCACGCCCGGCTCGGTGCCGCGCACGAGGCCGGGGCGGTGGCCGCCGCGCAGCGTTTCGGCGCGGTGCTGGCAAGCCATGACGACACAACCGCGGCGCATGTGGCGGTGAGCGCGGCGCACGGCATCCGGCTGGCGGAGTTCCCGACCACGGTCGAGGCGGCGCAGGCCTGCCACGACCGGGGCATCGCGGTGATGATGGGGGCGCCCAACCTGATCCGGGGCGGGTCGCATTCCGGCAATGTCGCGGCCGAGGACCTGGCCCGGCGCGGTCTGCTCGACATCGTGTCGTCGGACTACGTGCCTTCGGCGCTGATGTCGTCGGCCTTCCGGCTGGCCGAGATCTGGGACGACCTGCCGCGCGCGGTCGCGACCGTGACCTCGGCACCGGCCCGCGCCTCGGGGCTGACCGACCGCGGCCGCATCGCCGCAGGGCTGCACGGCGATCTCGTGCGGGTCCGGCTGGTCGAGGGCGTGCCCGCGATCCGGGGCGTGTGGTCGCACGGGCGTCAGGTGGGCTGAGCGCGCCGGCGTGCCTGCCGGACCTTGGCGATCATGGTCCCGGCGTGGGCGGCGGGGTCCGCCGGGAGGATCGGGAGCGGGCCCGGGAACGGGTGTCCGCCATCCTGTCGCCCCGGCCCGCACAGCAGGATGCCAGGGACGACGGTGCCCGGCGCGGCGGCAACCGCGAGCAGGCCGGGTAGGGCGCGGATCGCCCCGGTGTCGCGGGACAGACCCGGGGCGGCGACGCGGGTTCCGCATGGCGCCGTCCGCCCGGGTCAGTAGCGATAGCCGAGTGCGGCCTCGGTCCCGAGGTCGAGCTGGCTTTGAAGGAACAGCCGGTCGTCCTCGGTCAGCCTCGGCGGGGTGGGGGGGCGATGCTCGACCGAGGCGAGGAACCGCGCGCCGAGCCGCTTGTGCACCGGCTCGAAGGGGCCGGGGCGTTCGAGCGAGAGTCGCGCGGCGAGGTCGTCGAGAAAGAGTTGCGGCGCGCCCTGTACCGCCTCCAGCCGCACCAGGATCAGCGAGCATCCGCGGTCGAAATAGCCGAGCAGCCCCTGCAGCTTGGCCCGCCGCAGCGCGAAGATATTGGCAAAGGGCCGTCCCGTGATCGGGTCGCGGTCGTGCTGGAGCGGGCGACCCTGCCCCCCGAGCGCCGCGACCTGCGGAAAGTAGCGCGGGCGGTCGGCGACGGTCTCCCACTCGGCGCGCAGGAAGTCGGAAAAGCCGAGGCGCTGCATCTCGGGAGGGCAGTGCCATGGCTTCATGTGCATGGAGCGGGCCCAGTCCCCGGCATGGCGCACGATGCAGACGATGGCGGTGTCGGCGGGGATGGCGGTCATCATCGGGAAGCCGTGCTTCCAGCCCAGTTCCTCGGTCGGGGCGAGCGCGGTGTTCTTGCCGATCAGGCGTTTGACGAAATTCGTCCCCGACGACCGCTCTCCCATCACCTGGTAGCGGGTGATGCCGTGGCCGGTCAGCGCGAACTGCCAGCCGGTTTCCTGGAACTCCTGTGCGACCATCCGCCCGCCACCTCGTGTTTTGCCTGCCACGTTAGCCGCGCGCGCCGAGATTGGCGATTCTCATCGCGCGGTCCGGGCGTTATGCTGGCAAAAAACGAAGGGGCCGACAGATGCAGAGCGTGGCAGCCGCCGTCACCATGGTGCGGGACGACGCGTTTTTCCTGGCCGCCTGGCTGCGCCATTACGGCACCCTGCTGGGGCGCGAGAACTGCTACGTGGTCAATCACGGGCGCGGCGCGGCGGTGGCGGCGCAGGCAGAGGGCTGCAACGTCATCGGCATTCCGGGCGATCCGCATCCCAACTTCGACATGAAGCGCTGGCGGCTGCTGAACGGCATCGTGAACGGGCTGCGCAGCTATTATTCCCACGTCATCGTCGGCGACGTGGACGAGCTGGTCGCGCTCGATCCGGCCGAGGGGGGCAGCCTGCTCGACTGGCTGCGCGACCAGCCGCTGCGCCGCGTGCTGACGCCGGTGGGCCTCGAGGTGGTGCACCGCATCGACCTCGAAACCGAACCGGCGGACGGGGTCATCCTCGGCCCGCGCCGCCACGTGCGCCTTGCGCCGCATTATTCCAAGCCCTGCGTGATATCGCTCGGGACCAAGATCGCGCGGGGCGGGCATTTCACCCAGGCGAGCAAGCTGTTCACCCCGGATCCGCTCTACCTCTTCCACCTGAAGTTCTGCGATTTCCCCAACTACGTCGCCACCATGAACCAGCGCAACCGCGTCGCCGAAGAGGTCGGCGCCGATGTCCGCGAGGCCGCCATCGGGCGGCACTGGTTCGCCGGGGCGCGGGGCGAGGACCGCGCCGTGTTCGAGGCTTTCGCCGCGATGCAGATGCAGGAGGGCTTCGATCTGTCCTGGCTGCGCAAGCGGATGCAGCGCAGTTGGCAGAGGCGCGGAGAAACCGGCTACTGGCAGTTCGAGCGCCCGGAGTACGACCACCTCTACCGACTGCCGGAACGCTTCGACGGGCTGTTCTAGGCGCGGCCCGCGTGGAAGGCGAGCAGCGCCTCGGCGGTTTCGGCGGGCGACTGGTCGGGAAAGAAGTGCCCGCCGGGGATGGCCGCGGCGGTCATGTCCGCCAGCCGGTCGGCCCAGGTCGCCGGAACGTCCATCAACTGCGCCATCGCGCCGTCGGCGCCGTAGAGCACCTGCGCCGGGCAGGAAACCCGGCGTCCCAGATCGGCGGCATCGTGGTGGAAATCGACCTCGATCGCGGCGCGGTAGTCGTTGCAGCCCGCCGCGATGGCCCCCGGCATCGCCCAGGAGGCGCGGTAGATGTCCAGAAGCTCGGGGTCGAAATCGGACAGCTCGGCTTTGCCGAAACCCACGAGGCAGCGCATGAAATACGTCTCGGGATCGTGGCCGATCATGGTTTCCGGAAAGGGCGCGGGCTGGGCGAGGAAGAACCAGTGGTAATAGGCCTTTGCCACCTCCTTGGTCAGGTCGGCAAAGAGGTGGTGGGTCGGCACGATGTCGAGCAGCGACAGCGCCTCGACCCGGTCGGGGTGATCCAGCGCCATGCGGTGCGCCGTGCGGGCGCCCCGGTCGTGACCGACGACGCGGAAGCGGTCGAACCCGAGATCGGCCATCAGCGCGACCATGTCGTCGGCCATGTTGCGAAAGCTCATCGCCTCCACGCCGTCCGGCTTGGAACTGTCGCCGTAGCCGCGAAGGTCGGCGGTGATCACGGTGAAATGCGGCGCGAGGCGCGGTGCGATGGGCCGCCACATGGCGCGGCATTGCGGGTAGCCGTGCAACAACAAAAGCGGCGGGCCGTCGCCTGCCGCTTCATACGCGATCTGCTGTCCGTTGACCTCTGCAATTGCCACGGTGCCCCTCCCGGCCTAGTTCCCCTGGGAGGATACGAAGGCGACCGAACCGAAGTCAACGCCGGGCAGCGTCTCCTGCACCGAGGAGGTCGCGGCGAGGATGATCTGGCGGGAGTTCGGGTCGAGCATGTTGAACCCGGCCTCGAAGACGCTGGCGGGGGTGTAGATCAGCACGCCCGCCGCCATGGCACCGGCCAGCAGGCTGCCCGAGTTGCGCTTTTTCGCGCCGCGCTTGGTCGTCCAGCGGAACAGGTGATAGAGCACCATCACCGCGGAAATCGCCAGCAGCGCGGCCAGCACGCCGAAGATCACCTGGTGATACTGCGCCGGCAGGTTGCCCTGGTGCAGGCTGTCTTCGAGGAATTCGCGGTTCCGCGCGACCGAGATCACCACGTAGGCCAGCACGAAGCCGCCGAGGATGGACAGGAAGGGACGCTCGTTCACCGGGGCTTCGGTCCGCCCGATCACGGTCCGTCCGTAACCGGAATCCAGGCGCCTCACCCGTGCTGCAAAATCGTCCTGGGTCATCTTGCGGAAAGCGTATTTCCTCATGGTCCCTCTCCTCTCCTGCTCGTTTACGGTTCTTGTGCTCGGGTTAACGTGTAGGGGAGGATTGTGGCAGATTGTGGCGGCCAATGGGGCATACAAACGTTTTCATGGTGTCAGAGGGCTATATTTTTACTTAAATCCCCGCCACTTGCCTCTGCGTCAGCGGTTCGCGCGCCGCATCTTCGCCTGAAATCTTACCCAGCGTAAACCTTTCCCCGGCCCTCGCGCCGAGGCCCCGCGGGACCGGAAGGGCCGCCCCGCAGGGGCCCCCTCCGGTCGCCGCCGGCGTCACTTCGTGACGGCGTCGAGGATGCGGGCCCAGCTGCGGATGCCCTTGTGGAAGCTCTCGAGGTCGTACTTCTCGTTCGGGGAATGGATCTGGTCGTCGTCCTTGGCCCAGCCCACCAGCATCGCATCCATGTCGAGATAGGTCTTGAAGTAGCCTGCGATCGGGATCGAGCCGCCGCAGCCCGCATAAGCGGCGTCGGTGTCCCATTCCTCGGACAGCGCGACGCGGGCGGCTTCGAAGGCGGGGTGGGTGGTCGACATCTCGCTCGCGGGCGAGGCGCCGTGGGCGTGGAAGTCGACGGTGCAATCTTCGGGCAACTGCGCGGTGACCCAGGCGCGGAAGCTGTCGCGCAGCGCATGCGGGTCCTGCTGGCCGACGAGGCGGAAGCTGACCTTGGCCGAGGCCCTGGAGGGCAGCACGGTCTTGAAGCCGTCGCCGGTATAGCCGCCCCAGATGCCGTTGATCTCGGCGGTGGGGCGGGACCAGATCATCTCGAGCGGGGTGCGCCCGGCCTCGCCCGCGGGGACCGAGAGGCCGACGTCGCCGAGAAAGCGCTGCCAGTCGAAATCGAGCGCGCTCCACTGCTCCGCGATGTCGGCCGGCAGGTCGGGAACGCCGTCGTAGAAGCCGGGCACCTGCACCACGCCGCTATCGTCATGCAGCCCGCCGAGGATCCTGGTCAGCACCCGCACCGGGTTGCGCGCGACGCCGCCGTACATGCCCGAGTGCAGATCCTTGTCGGGGCCGGTGATGGTGATCTGCTCGCCCAGCAACCCGCGCAGCATGGTGATGATCGCGGGGGTGCGCGACTGGAACAGCCCGGTGTCGCAGATCAGCGCGATGTCGGCTTTGAGCTCCTCCGCGTTCTCCTTCATGAAGGGCACGAGCGAGGGGGAGCCGGATTCCTCCTCGCCCTCGAAGAAGAAGGTGATCCTGCAGGGCAGGGCGCCGTGCACCGCCTTCCAGGCGCGGCAGGCTTCGACGAAGGTCATCAGCTGCCCCTTGTCGTCCGAGGACCCGCGGCCGCGGATCACCTTTCCCGCGGGCGTCTCCTCGATCTGCGGATCGAAGGGGTCGTTGTCCCAAAGCTCCAGCGGATCGACCGGCTGCACGTCGTAGTGGCCGTAGAACAGAAGGTGCGGGCCGGGGCCGTCCACGTGGCCGACCACCATCGGATGACCGGGGGTCTGGCGCTTGGACGCCTCGATTCCGATCGAGGCGAGGTCCGCCACCAGCCAGTCGGCGGCGGTCTGGCATTTGCCCTTGTAGGCCGGATCGGTCGAGATCGAGGGGATTCGCAGCAGTTCGAGCAGGCGTCCGGTGGCCTGCGGCAACTCCGAGTCGATGCGGGAAAGGACGGGGTCCAGCGACATTGTGATGATCTCCTTCACAGGGAATTGTGCCGGAGCGTAGCAGCCGGACCGCCGCTGTCCAGTGCCGGCCGCCCTAGGAGGTGACCGCCGCCAGGCCTGCCAGCATCAGCGCCGCGCCGGCCATCTGGCGCAGGCCGAAGCCCTCGCCGATGACCATCGCATAGCCGAGCACGAGCATGGTCTCGGCCGCCACGATCAGGATGTAGATGAGCGACAGGTCCAGCCGCCGCATCAGCACGATCTCGGACAGGCCGGCGATGAAAAATCCGATTATTCCCAGTACGATACCGGGAATGTGATGGCCGTCCGCCGCGGTCTTCATGCCGATGGTGGCAAGCGCGTAGCCAAAGGCGGTGGCAAGGATGAGAAGGGGGGCGGCGGGCAGGGCGGCGAGGGCGAAGGGCATGGGTGAAATGATCCGGGTAAACACCCGCCGACAGAATGGTCGGGGGGGAGACGGCACGGCGCGTCACGGGGACAGAGTGCGCCGATGCACGTCGTCCGGACAGTATGGGAAACCGGACTTTCGTCGGAATTGATCCGACCGCGACAAAAGGCTTGATGCAAATCAAGGCCGCGACTCTTAGTCTCTTTCTAAACGGTGGACATGCAGACTTGTGGCCGCTATCCATTCACGAACTTGAATGCGGGTGGTTACACCCCCTTCCTGCCGCGCAACGACGCGGCCCGAGACGAAGAAGGAGACCACGGTGGACTACACCGCGACGCTCGACCAGGCCCTTGACCGCCTCCACGAGGAAGGCCGCTACCGCACGTTCATCGACATCGAACGCAAGAACGGCCAGTTTCCCCATGCGACATGGCGCAAGCCCGACGGCAACGAACAGCCGATCACCGTCTGGTGCGGCAACGATTACCTCGGCATGGGGCAGCATCCGGTCGTCCTCGCTGCGATGCACGAAGCCATCGACGCCACCGGCGCCGGGTCGGGCGGAACGCGCAACATCTCCGGCACCACGGTCTACCACAAGCGGCTCGAGGCCGAGATCGCGGATCTTCACGGCAAGGAATCGGCGCTGGTCTTTTCCTCGGCCTACATCGCCAATGACGCGACGCTGTCGACCCTGCCCAAGCTGTTCCCCGGCCTCATCATCTATTCCGACGCGCTGAACCACGCCTCGATGATCGAGGGGATCAAGCGCAACGGCGGCGCCAAGCGGATCTTCCGCCACAACGACCTCGCGCATCTGCGCGAGCTGCTCGAAGCCGACGATCCCGCCGCGCCCAAGCTGATCGCCTTCGAATCCGTCTATTCGATGGACGGCGATTTCGGCCCGATCGAGGCGATCTGCGATCTTGCGGACGAATTCAACGCGCTGACCTATCTCGACGAGGTGCACGCCGTCGGCATGTACGGCCCCCGCGGCGGCGGCGTGGCCGAGCGTGACCGCCTGATGCACCGCATCGACATCATCAACGGCACGCTGGGCAAGGCCTTCGGTGTCTTCGGCGGGTATATCGCCGCCTCGTTCAGGATGTGCGACGCGGTGCGGTCCTATGCGCCGGGGTTCATCTTCACCACCTCGATTCCGCCGGCGGTGGCGGCGGGGGCGGCGGCCTCCATCGCGCATCTCAAGACCGACCGCGCGCTGCGCGAGCGGCACCAGACGCAGGCGAAGATCCTCAAGACCCGCCTCAAGGCGATGGGCCTGCCGATCATCGACCACGGCTCGCACATCGTGCCGCTGATCGTCGGCGATCCCAAGCACACCAAGAAGCTGTCGGACATGCTGCTGGACGGTTACGGCATTTACGTTCAGCCGATCAACTTTCCCACCGTGCCCCGCGGGACGGAGCGTCTGCGCTTCACCCCGTCGCCGGTCCACGGCCCGCGCGAGATGGATGCGCTCATCCGTGCGCTGGACGAACTGTGGTCGCATTGCGCGCTCAACCGGCAGGAACTTTCGGCCTGACCTCACGGCAGGGTGAGGGAAAACGGCTCCGGCGCACGGCGTCCGGAGCCGTTTTTCGTTGCAATGCGCC
Organism: Salipiger sp.; assembly: GCF_048261495.1. Classification (GTDB taxonomy): domain Bacteria; phylum Pseudomonadota; class Alphaproteobacteria; order Rhodobacterales; family Rhodobacteraceae; genus Salipiger. The sequence continues at coordinate 68,511 of NZ_JBLXFX010000009.1, read as the reverse complement.
CCGTGCGCCGGTGTCGCAGGCGCGGGAGGATGATCGCGAATAGGTGAACGCTTTGAACCGTTTCAGGGGCGTTCTTTAAGGAATGACGGCGCGCGAAGCCGTCCCGGAGCTTGCGCGATACCACGCCTATCCCTGCGGAATCCCTGTAAATACGGTTGTGATGTGCTAACGTTGTATCAATAAAGCACGCAACGCGAATCGCGGAAGCGTGATTGGGCAGGCACCATTTGGGATAGCGGTAACAGGGTATAGCGCATGATCGGGCGGAAGCACCCTCGCAAGGATGAAGGCGTGGAAGACGAGGGCCCCCGCGGGTTCGACGACTTCGCGCTGCGTCTTGGCGACGTAATGCGCGGCGAGCGCGCGACGATGGGCAAATCCCTGCTCGACGTGCAACGCGAGTTGCGCATCAAGGCCAGCTATATCGCCGCGATCGAGAACTGCGATCCTTCCGCCTTCGACACACCCGGATTCATCGCGGGCTACGTGCGGTCCTATGCGCGCTATCTCGGCATGGACCCCGACGAATGCTTTGCCGAATTCTGCAAGGAAAGCGGCTTTTCCGTCGCGCACGGCATGTCGGCCAAGGCCTCGACCATCCGCAAGCCCAGTTTCGACGACATGCCGCAGCGCCCGGCCGCACGCGATCCGTTCGAGCAGCCGCGCATGCCCTTCGCCCCCAAGGGCGAATCCTTCCTGTCCCGGATCGAGCCGGGGGCCATCGGGTCCCTGCTGGTGCTGATGACGCTGATCGGCGGAATCGGTTACGGCGGCTACGCCGTGCTGCGCGAAGTGCAGCGCGTGCAGCTTGCCCCGGTGGATCAGACCCCGGTGGTGCTGAGCGAACTCGACCCGCTCGACGGGGCCGGGACTGCCGTTCTGCCCGAGGGCGAAGAGGCCGTCGCCTCGGCCAACGGGGCCGGGCCGTTCTCGCCCCCCGCCTCCGGCGACGCGCTCGACCGTCTCTATCGCCCGCAGGCGCTCGACGTGCCGGTGCTGGTGGCGCGGGATGCGCCGATCTCCTCGCTGGACCCGGCCACGGTGGGCGCCTTTGCCCGTGCCGAGAACACCCGCATGCCGAAGCTCGGCGCCGCGCCGGACGGTTCGGAAAGCGTGATCGCCGGTCTCGACGGCGCCGTCGCAGGGCTTCCTTCGCTTGCCGGGCAATCCCGCGTGTCGGGGCTGTCCGCGCAGGGCCTGACCGTGATCGCCGTCCGCCCCGCCTGGGTGCGCATCCGCGGCACGGATGGCGGCATCCTTTACGAGCGCGTGATGAACCCCGGCGACACCTGGGCCGTGCCGCGCGGCGAACTGGAACCCAAGCTGAACGTCGGGGAATCCGGCGCGGTCTATTTCTCGATGAACGGCAAGGTCTTCGGCCCGGTCGGCCCGAGCGGCAAGGTGACCTCGGATCTGCCGCTGGTCTCCGAAGTGCTGAACGCCGCCTACAAGCCGGTCGAAGCGGGCCGCGACGAGGATCTGCGCCGGGTCATGGCCGACCTGGGACAGGCGTCGGGTGCCACGCTGGTGGCCTCTGCGGCGACGCCCGCCATGCCCAAGGTGCTCGAAGACGGCGCGCCCGGCGTGACGATGATCGCCGTGCGCCCGGCCTGGGTGCGCGTCCGCTCCGCCGACGGCTCGGTGATCTACGAGACGATCATGAACGCGGGCGACACCTGGACTGTGCCCGCGACCGAAGACCCCTCGACCCTGCGCGTGGGCGAATCCGGCGCGATCTACTTTGCCGTGAACGGCCAGACCTACGGCCCGGTCGGACCGCGCGGATCGGTCACCAAGAACCTGGCGCTCTCGGTGTCGAACCTGACGCAAAGCTACCAGGTCGCGGATGCGGCACGTGACGCGGATCTGGAACGGGTGGTTGCGGAATTGAACAGCGGTACGGGACTTTCGGAGTAGCTTCGGCCACAAAATTCCCCGTTGTCACACCCGTTCGGGCACCCCACATTATCACAAGTTCGAGTGTGACCTTTACCTCCGGTCGGAATGGCGACATTTCCGGGGGAGCATGATGATGAGACGCAGGAAAGGATTGTTCGCATGAGCCACAACCCCATCAGGCCGTGGCGCAGCATCGAGCGCCGGAAATCGCGTCAGATCATGGTGGGGAACGTGCCCGTGGGCGGCGGTGCTCCGATTTCGGTCCAGACCATGACCAACACGCTCACCACCGATGTTTCCGGCACCGTGGCGCAGATCCAGCGCGCTGCCGATGCCGGGGCCGACATCGTGCGCGTTTCGGTCCCCGACGAGGCGTCGTCCAAGGCGCTGAAGGAGATCGTGCGCGAAAGCCCGGTCCCGATCGTCGCCGACATCCACTTCCACTACAAGCGCGGCATCGAGAGCGCCGAGGCCGGCGCCGCCTGCCTGCGCATCAATCCCGGCAACATCGGCAGCCCCGAGCGCGTGCGCGAGGTGATCGCCGCCGCGCGCGACCACGGTTGTTCCATGCGGATCGGCGTCAACGGCGGCAGTCTCGAAAAGCACCTTCTGGAAAAGTACGGAGAGCCGTGCCCCGAGGCGATGGTGGAGAGCGCGCTCGACCACATCCGCATCCTCGAAGACAACGATTTCCACGAGTTCAAGATCAGCGTGAAGGCGTCCGACGTGTTCCTCTCGGCCGCCGCCTACCAGGGGCTGGCCGAGGTCACGGACAAGCCGATCCATCTCGGCATCACCGAGGCGGGGGGGCTGACCTCCGGCACGATCAAGAGCGCGATCGGCCTCGGCAACCTGCTGTGGATGGGCATCGGCGACACGCTGCGCGTGAGTCTCTCGGCCGATCCGGTCGAGGAGGTGAAGGTCGGGTTCGAAATCCTGAAATCGCTCGGCCTGCGCCATCGCGGCGTCAACGTGATCTCCTGCCCGTCCTGCGCGCGCCAAGGCTTCGACGTCATCAAGACGGTCGAGGCGCTGGAAACGCGGCTGGAGCACATCAAGACGCCGATGAGCCTCAGCATCATCGGCTGCGTGGTCAACGGCCCCGGCGAGGCGCTGATGACCGATGTCGGCTTCACCGGCGGCGGGGCAGGGCACGGCATGGTCTATCTTGCGGGCAAGGCCAGCCACAAGATGTCCAACGAGCGGATGATCGAGCACATCGTCGAGGAAGTCGAAAAGAAGGCCGCCGAGATCGAAGCGCGTGCCTCACAGACACCGCAAGCGGCGGAATGATCCCGTGAAAGACGGGCGGACCCTCCGCGGCGGCAGTCCTGCCGGTCCGGATGCTCGTCTCGATTTCACCGGCGTCAAGGCGGCCGAACGGCAGTACATCCGGGGATGGCCGCTGCGGATCGCTCTTCTGGGCACCGGGGCCGGGCTGTTCTTCTTCCTCTACGGCTACTGGCAGCTGCTGGCGTTCTTCGCGCTGAAGGTCGCGGCGGGTGCGCTGCACGGCCGCACCATGGCGCGTCTGCCCGACCGCGGAACCTGGAAGGACGCGGTTCCGGCGCTGTGCTCCGTCAGTCTTGCCGGTGCCAGCTACCTGATGGCGGGGATGTGGCTCTGGGTGGCCGACAGGCCGATCTTCGACGTCTATTCCCTGCTCCTGCTCATCATCGCCGGGCTCAACACCATGGCCTTCCGGGCGCATCTGAAGCTGTTCCTGTTCACCGACCTGATCCTGCTGTGCATCGGTCTGGCGGGACGGATCGGCTGGCTATGGTGGCAGGATGCGCTGAGCCCCGACACGCTGATGCTGACCTTCCTCCTGCTGGCCTCCTTTGCCTATTACCTGCTGGTTCTGCGCGAGGTGACCCGCACCCATGCCGAACTCGACGCGTCGACCGAGGCGCGCTCGCGACAGGCGCAGCGTACCGCCCTGTCGCGGTTCACCGGGGGCGTCGCGCATGATTTCAACAACCTGCTGACGGCGGTTCTGGGCAACGTGGAACTGGCCCGCCTGACCGACACCCCCTCGGAGCGCGAGGCGCTGATGAACCAGGCCGAACAGGCGGCGCGGCGCGGGGCGGAGCTGACCGGGCGTTTGCTGGCGCTCAGCAGCAAGGCGCGGCTCAACCCGGCGCGGGTCAGCCCCGCCACGGTGGTCGCCAATCTGAAGGATGTCGCCGGCTACATGTTCGACGACCGCTACCGGCTGTGGTTCCAGGTCGATGCCTCGCTGCCGGTGATCCACGTGGACGAGAGCAAGCTGGACGCCGCCCTTCTGGAACTGGTCAGCAACGCCGTGATGTCGATGCCCGAGGGCGGGGCGATCTCGATGCGGGCGGGGCGGAGCCTGCTGTTCGACCCGCCGGGGGTCTGTTTCGAAATCTCCGACGAAGGGCCCGGAATCCCGAAGGAGGTGCAGGCGATGGTGTTCGAACCCTATTTCACCACGCGCCCGGTCGGCGGCGGGTCGGGCCTGGGCCTGGCCATGGTGCGCGGGATCGTCGAACAGTCCGGCGGCACGATCCTGCTGCATTCCGATGCGGGCGCGGGCACCCGCATCGAGGTTCATCTTCCTGCCGCCGCCGCCGAAGAGGGCGCGCAGGAACGGCGCTGAGCGCGGGGCCTCAGCCCTCCGAGCGCAGTTCCTCCACCACCTGCCGCATCGCGTCGAGCGGCACGTAGCCCCGCAGCATCTGGTCCCCGAAGACAAAGCTCGGCGTGCCGTTGATCTGCATGTCGCGGGCAAGCGCGCGGGTGTCGTCGATGCGGCGGGTGATCTCCTCGTCGCCCATGCGGGCGAGGATCGCGTCGGCATCGAGCCCGAGGGTCGTGGCGAGGCGGCGCAGCACCGGCTCGGTCGGGTCCTGCTGCAGCGTGATGAGCGCATCGTGCATGGTCTTGTAGGCCTCCGGGCCCGCCTCCAGCAGGGTGGCGAGGGCAAAGCGCGACGAGGTGGTCGAGGCCTCGCCGAGGATCGGGAATTCCTTGAGGATGATGCGGATGTTGCCGTCGCTCTCGATCAGCTCGCTGATCTCGGGATGGGCCTTGCGGCAGTAGCCGCAGCGGTAGTCCGAGAACTCGACGATGGTGATATCGCCGTCGGGATTGCCGCCGACGTAGGAATAGCCGTCATCGAACAGCGCCTCTGCATGGTCCTGAACAAGCTGGACGTCGCCCTGCGCCTGCTGCTCGGCCTGACGGGACTCCAGCGCGTTCACCGCTTCCATGATGACCTCGGGATTGTCGAGAAGGTAGGCGCGGACCTCGGCGCGGAACAGCTCGCGCTGCTCCGGGGTCATGGTCGACAGGTCGACGCCCTCGGCGCCGGCGGCGGTCCCGAGAGACAGGGTCGAAGCCAGGGCAAGGGCGGCCATGCGGCGGGGCAGACGGATCGGCATCGGAGGGGTATCCTTTTCCTGAGCCGCGGCGGTGCGCGGCGGGGGTCAGCGTTTGCGTGCGGCGCGTTCCGAGGCGGCCAGCACATCCTGCGCGCGCCGCCAGGGGGCGGACCCGCGGGGCAGAAGGTCGACCGCACGTTTGGCGTGAATCCCGGCATCCTTCAAGCGTCCTTCGAGCGCATAGCGCTGCGCCGTCGCCTCCGAGGCCATGCCGGCATTGCCGGTCTTGGCATAGGCGACGGAAAGATCGCGCAGCACGCGCGAATCCGCCCAGTCGCGCCCGCGCGCCGTCTCCAGCGTGGCCAGCGCGGCCTTGTACTGTCCGGCGGCCATCTGCGCCCGCCCGAGACCGCCGAGGATCTGCGCGTTGGACGGAGCCAGGCGGCGGGCTTGGTCGTAGACCTTGACCGCGGCGGCGGCCTGCCGGGATTCGAGCAGGATCTCGCCCTTGAGGTCGTGGTAATACGCATCGTTCGGGCGCAGGGCGATGGCCGCGTCGATCGCTGCGAGCGCCTTTCTCAGGTCTGACTGGCGGTGCCAGGCCACCGCCTCGCGCATCTTGGCGATGTCGCGGGAATAGCTCGTGTCGGCCCGCCGGAAAGTCCAGGACGGCGCGCGCTTGAAGGCCGAGAGCTTGCCGCTCAGCCGCGCAAAGAGGTAGTCGGCGGCGGGATCGTCGGTCTCCGGCACCTTGGCGGCGGCGACCAGCCCCTGCAGCGCGCGCAGCCGGTCGCGCGAGGCGGGGTGGGTCTGCATGTAGGCGTCCTGGCGCCGGGCCGACAGCGCTTCCTGCCCGCGAAAGATCTCCTGCACCTGGATCGCGCCGCGCGGGTCGATGCCCGCGCGCACCATGTAGCGCACCGAAGAGATGTCGGCGGCGCTTTCCTCGGCACGGGTGTGGCCGAAGAAATTCCCCATGATCGAGCTTTGCGTGCCGAGCATGATCCCGGCCATGGCATCGCCGCTGCCGGTCGCCGCCCCCGCCGCCGCGGCAAGCACGAGGCCGAGCGCCGAGGCCGTGCGCGCCGCCCGCATGTTGCCGAGCCTGCGCGAGATGTGGCCGCCCGCGATATGCGCGGCCTCATGCGCAAGAACGGCCTGCAACTCCTTGGCGCTGCCCAGTTTCAGGATCAGCCCGGAATGCACGAAGATGTGCTGGGTGTCGGCGATGAAGGCATTGAGGGAATCGTCGTCGATCACCAGGATACGGATCCCGTTCGGACTGAGCCCCGCAGCGCGCAGCACCGGCGCGGCCAGCGCGCTCAGCGTCTGTTCCATGTCCGCATCGCGCAGCAGCGTCGCCGCGCGCACGGGGGCTGCGGCGGTGAAGCAGATCACCGCAAGGGCGGCCAGCAGCCGGGTTGCGAACATTGACCCTCCCTCGGTTCGCTCGTACTTCGGGGTCGGGCCAGTTTGGGAGAGGGACATGCGAAACTCAAGACGCGGTGCGGTAGATCCCTTCATTGTGATGGACGTGATGGAGGCCGCGCGCGCCGCCGAGGAGGCCGGACGCCACATCATCCACATGGAGGTGGGCCAGCCCGGAACCCCGGCGCCCGCCGCCGCCCGCAAGGCGCTGGCAAAGGCGATGGAGGCCGGATCGCTCGGCTATACCGTGGCGCTCGGCATCCCCGAACTGCGCCGCCGCATCGCCCGGCTCTACAAGGACTGGTACGGGGTCGAGGTCGATCCCGCCCGCGTGGTGGTGACGCCCGGGTCCTCGGGCGGGTTCATCCTCGCCTTCACGGCGCTGTTCGACGCGGGCCAGACCGTGGCGCTCGGGGCACCGGGCTATCCGTCGTACCGGCAGATCCTGCGGGCGCTCGATCTCGTCCCGCTCGAAGTGAGCACCGCCGCCGCGAACCGTTACCAGCCGACGCCGGAGGATCTTGCCGGCCACGCCTTCGACGGGTTGCTGGTCGCCTCTCCGGCCAATCCCACGGGCACGATGCTCGACCACGGGGAACTCGGCGCGCTTGCCGCGATGGCCCGCGACCGGGGCGCGGCGTTCCTCTCGGACGAGATCTATCACGGCATCGACTACGACCGCCGCGCGGTGACCGCGCTCGAGGTGACCGACGAGGCCGTCGTGATCAACTCCTTCTCCAAGTATTTCTCGATGACGGGCTGGCGTGTCGGCTGGCTGGTGGTGCCCGAGGCGCAGATCCGCCAGTTCGAACGGCTGGCGCAGAACATGTTCATCTGCGCCCCGCATGCGTCGCAGGTGGCGGCGCTGGCGGCGATGGACGCGGGCGACGAACTCGAAGCCAACCGCGCCGCCTACGCGCGCAACCGGGCGCGGATGCTCGACGGGCTTCGCGCCGCCGGCTTCGACCGCATCGCGCCGCCGGACGGGGCGTTCTACGTCTATGCCGACGTGTCGGAGCTGACGCAGGACAGCCGCGCCTTCGCGGCCGAGATCCTCGACAAGGCCGGGGTGGCGGTGACCCCGGGCCTGGATTTCGACCCCGAGCGCGGTGGCGGGACGCTGCGCTTTTCCTATGCCGCCTCGGAAGCGGATATCGAGGAAGGGCTCGACCGTCTCCGGCGCTTCATGGAAACGCGGGGGTAGGGCGCCCGGCCATACGTCGACAATGCGCGGCCGTCGCGCGGGGTGCGAATCCGGGTCGCCCGTGATAGGCTTCGGCAAAACGAGACAAGCAGACAGGCAGATGATCAGGTTTTTCCCATGCGTTGCGGCGCTGTGCCTCGCGACGGCCGGCGCTGCGCAGGATCTGGGCGGGCGGGCGCGTTACGAGGGTGGCGGCATCGTCGACGCACGGCGCGGCGCGGCGGACCTGACGCTCGACCTCAGCCAGGGGGTGCCCTGGCGCGCCTTCACCCTGGTCGATCCGCCCCGCCTCGTGCTCGACTTCCGCGAGGTCGACTGGACCGGGGCCGACGCCGCGGCGATGGACGGCTCCGAGGCCGTGGAGCGCCTGAACATGGGCCGCTACCGGCGCGGCTGGTCGCGCTTCGTTGCCCTGCTGGCCGGGCCGATGACCATAACCCGCGCCGGGATGACGGTCGACGATGCCACCGGGCGCGCCGTACTCGGCCTGCGCCTCGCCCCGGCGGGGGCGGCGGAGATGGCGGCGCAATCCGGCGTCCCGCACGATCCGCGCTGGGACCCGCCGCCGGCCAAGCTGATCGCGCCGCCGAGGAGCGCCGCCAACCCGCGCCCGCGCATCGTGCTCGATCCCGGTCACGGCGGCATCGACCCCGGCGCCGAGCGTGACGGCCATGACGAGGCCGACCTCATGCTGACCTTTGCGCGCGACCTGCGCGACGTGCTGCGCCGCGCGGGCTTCGACGTCGTGCTGACCCGCGACAGCGACGATTTCGTCTCGCTCGAGGGCCGCGTCGCCCTGGCGCACGAGGCGGGGGCGGATCTTTTCGTCTCCCTTCATGCGGATGCCATCGAGGAGGGCATCGCCCACGGCGCCACGGTCTACACCCTGGCGCCGGACGCCTCGGATGCCGCCTCCGAGGCTCTGGCCGAACGGCACGACCGCGACGACATCCTCGCCGGGCTCGACCTCAGCGGTGCCGACGACCGCGTGGCCGACGTGCTGCTGGATCTTGCCCGGCTCGACAACGCCCCCCGCAGCCGCGCCCTGGCCGAGCACCTTGTCGCGGGCATCCGCAATGCCGTCGGCACCGTGCACAAGCATCCGCTGCGCAGCGCGGGCTTTTCGGTTCTCAAGGCCGCCGACATCCCGTCGGTGCTGATCGAGGTCGGATTTCTGTCGACCGAAGCCGATCTCGCCCACCTTCAGGACCCGGCCTGGCGGGCGGGCATGGCGGCGGGAATCCGCGACGGGATCGAGGCCTGGGAAATCGAGGACGGCGCGCTGGAGCGCCTCCGGCGGCAATGACGCCCCGCTCCGGTCGCCACCGGCAAGCGCCCGCCCGCTTGCGGTCTTGTGTTTTGACCGTGGGCGGGACGCGGTATAAGGGGGACCACACTCTCATGGGGCATAGCGCGTGACTCGGTTCATCCTTTCTTTCTTCGGGGCCATCTTCAGCGTCATCACGCTGGGAGCGATGATGGTCGCGCTCAGCATCGGTGCCGTCTTCTGGATCTACGGCCGCGATCTGCCCAGCCACGAGAGCCTGGCCCAGTACACGCCGCCGACCATCAGCCGCATCTATTCGCGCGAGGGGCGGGTGATCGACGAATTCGCCCAGGAACGGCGGCTGTTCACGCCCGCCGACCAGATCCCCGACCTGGTGAAGGAGGCGTTCATCTCGGCCGAGGACAAGAATTTCTACCACCACCAGGGCTACGACATCCGCGGCATCATCGCCGCCGGGGTCGAAGCCGTGCGCACCCGCGGGCGCGACGTGCGCGGCGCCTCGACCATCACCCAGCAGGTGATGAAGAACTTCCTGCTGTCGGGCGACCGCAAGATCGAACGCAAGATCAAGGAAATCATCCTCGCCAACCGGCTCGAACAGACGCTGTCCAAGGACAAGATCCTCGAACTCTATCTGAACGAGATCTTCCTCGGGCAGAACGCCTATGGCGTGACCGCCGCGGCGCAGGTCTATTTCAACAAGTCGCTGTCGGAACTGGCCCCGCACGAGGCGGCGATGCTGGCCTCTCTGCCCAAGGCGCCGTCGGATTTCCACCCGGTGCGCCGCAAGGACCGCCTGACCCAGCGCCGCGACTTCGTGCTGCGCGAGATGCTCGAGAACGGCTATATCGACCAGGCGACCTTTGACTCCGAGGTCGCGCAGCCGCTGAAATCGGTCCAGAACGGCGATTACGAGCCCTATCAGAAAAGCCTGCCGCCGCGCGACTATTTCACTGACGAGATCCGCCGCCAGCTGACCCGGAATTTCGGCGAGGAGGAATTCTTTTCCGGCGGCCTCTCGGTGCGGGCGACCATCGACCCCGAGATGCAGGTCGAGGCGGCGCGCAGCCTGCGGCTGTCGCTCGAGCAATACGACCGCGGACTCGGCCGCTGGACCGGCACCGGCAAGACGATTTCCGAGGACAGGCTCGGCTCCGAAGCCGACTGGCGCGCGGCGCTGGCCGACGCGCCCGTGGCGCGCGACATCCTGCTCGAAAGCGAATGGTTCCCCGCCGTCGTGCTCGAAATCGGCGACCAGTCGATGCGGCTGGGGATCGAGGGCATCGCGACCGACGATCCGCGGGGCAACTCCGTGCCGCGCAAGGACATTTCCTGGATCAAGGGCGACTTTGCCGCGAATTTCAAGCGCGGGGACGTGGTCTTCGTGCGCGAGATGACCGACGACGGCAACGGCGCCTTCCTGCGCTGGACGCTGCGCCAGGTGCCGAAGGTGCAGGGCGCCTTCATGGCGATGGACGTGCATACCGGGCGGGTGATCGCCATGCAGGGCGGCTTTTCCTACCAGGATTCGGTGTTCAACCGGGCGACGCAGGCGATGCGCCAGCCGGGATCGTCCTTCAAGCCCTTCGTTTACGCGGCGGCGCTGGATTCGGGCTATGCACCCTCGACCATCATCATCGACGCCCCGATCGAGATCGACACGCCGCAGGGCGTGTGGCGGCCCAAGAACTCGTCGGAAAAGTACTACGGACCGACTCCGCTGCGCACCGGCATCGAACAGTCCCGCAACCTGATGACGATCCGCCTCGCGCAGGAGATCGGCATGGACACGGTGGGGCGCTATGCCGAAAAGTTCGGTGTTTACGACCATATGGGGCGCGTTCTTGCCAATGCGCTCGGGGCTGACGAGACGACGCTCTACAAGATGATCTCGGCCTATGCGATGTTCGCCAACGGCGGCGAGCGGGTCGAGCCGACGCTGGTCGACCGGGTGCAGGACCGCTACGGGCGCACCGTCTACAACCACGAGGCCGAGAAGGGCAACGAGCGGATCTGCTCCGATTGCGCGGACCCGAACCTGCCGCCGGGCAAGGGGCCGACCATCCGCAGCAACCGCGACCGGATCATGGATGCGGTGACGGCCTACCAGCTGACCTCGATGATGGAAGGCGTGGTCAAGCGCGGCACCGCGGCCGGCGTGGTCGATCTGCCCGTGCCCACCGCGGGCAAGACCGGCACGACCAACGACGCCAAGGACGTGTGGTTCATCGGCTTCACCTCGAACATCGTCGCCGGCTGCTACATCGGCTACGACACGCCGCGCCCGCTGGGGCGGCATGCCTATGGCGCGTCCATGTGCGGGCCGGTGTTCCAGCGCTTCATGACCAAGGCGGTGAAGAAATACGGCAGCGGCAAGTTCCGCGTGCCGGAGGCCTGCGAATTCATCAACATCGACCGCTTCTCGGGCGCGCGCCTGGGCGAGGGGGCATCGGGCGCCAACGTGGTGGCCGAGTGTTTCCGCCGCGGCGAGGAGCCGATGTTCGGCATCCAGCTTGATGGCGGCTGGGCGATGACCGGCAATTTCGAACTGATCCAGCCGGACGGTTCGAGCCGCGCGCGCGAGGTCACCACCTCGACCGGGCGCAAGGCCGTGGTCGGGCCGAAGGCGAGCTTCGGCACGCTGTCCTCGGGCGGGCTCTACTGAGCCCGACGCCGGGGCGGGGCGCGATGATCGACGAAGGACAGGGGGCGCTGCCCCCGTCGCCGCCTGCGCGGCGACTCCCCCGGGATATTTTCCGAACCGAAGAAGCCCCGGGCGGGGCGCGGGAGCGGGTCGCGCCGCTTGAAGGCGGGGGGGCGCTGGTTTATGTCCTTCGGATCACAGCACGATCCGAGAGAGCTTTCATGCGCGCCGATACCCAGAACACCATCGACAAGATCGAGAAATCGCTTGATCTGCTGCGCCAGCGGCTGGATTGGGACACCGCGCCGCACCGGCTCGAGGAATTCAACGCGCGGGTCGAGGATCCGAACCTCTGGAACGATCCGGAGGGGGCGCAGAAGCTCATGCGCGAGCGGCAGATGCTGGTCGACGCGATGGAGACCTTCACCTCGATCCGGCAGGAGCTGTCGGACAACATCGAGCTGATCGAGCTTGGCGAGATGGAGGAAGACGGCGAGGTCGTGGCCGAGGCCGAGGCGGCGCTGAAGGTGCTGTCCGAGAAGGCTGCCAAGAAGGAGCTCGAGGCGCTTCTGGACGGCGAGGCGGATGGCAACGACACCTTCCTGGAGATCAACGCGGGGGCCGGTGGCACCGAGAGCTGCGACTGGGCCAACATGCTGGCGCGGATGTATGTCCGCTGGGCCGAGCAGCACGGCTACGAGGTCGAGCTGCAGTCCGAGAACCCGGGCGAAGAGGCGGGCATCAAGTCCGCCGCCTACAAGATTTCCGGCCCCAACGCCTATGGCTGGCTGAAGTCCGAGAGCGGCGTGCACCGGCTGGTGCGGATTTCGCCCTATGACAGCGCGGCGCGGCGGCATACCTCCTTCAGTTCGGTCTGGGTCTACCCGGTGGTCGACGACAACATCGAGATCGAGGTGAAGCCCAACGACATCCGCATCGACACCTACCGGTCGTCGGGGGCCGGCGGGCAGCACGTGAACACCACGGATTCCGCCGTGCGGATCACCCATATTCCGACCAACATCGTGGTCACCTCGTCCGAGAAATCCCAGCACCAGAACCGCGACATCGCCATGAAGGCGCTGAAATCGCGGCTCTACCAGATGGAACTGGACCGCCGCAACGCCGAGATCAACGCCCAGCACGAAGCCAAGGGCGACGCGGGCTGGGGCAACCAGATCCGGTCCTACGTGCTGCAGCCCTACCAGATGGTGAAGGACCTGCGCACCGGCGTGGAGACCAGCGACAGCCAGGGCGTGCTGGACGGCGATCTCGACCCGTTCATGGCGGCGACGCTGGCGCTCAAGGTGTCCGGCAAGTCCCGCGCCGACGCGCAGGCGGACTGAACCGGCAGGTTTTCGTTGCGCTTTGCCCCCGGGCCCGGACAGGATACGATCCGGGAAGAGGCCACGGGGGGAGGGGCGGATGCAGCAGGTTCCGGCGCATGGCGCGCCAGATTTCGGAGAGGTCCGGGTCGACACGCTGAGGGAGGCGCTGCGGCGCGGCTTTCTCGACCTGCGCCGCGCCCCCGGCCTCGCGCTGGTCCTTGCCGGGTTCTACGTGCTCTGCGGGCTGGCGATGGCCCTTGTCACGCTGATGACCGGGCAGAGCTACTGGCTGGTGCTGGCCGCGATCGGCTTTCCGCTGCTCGGGCCCTTCGCGGCGGTCGGCTTCTACGAGATCTCGCGCCGGATCGGGGCGGGGCTGCCGTTGGACCGGCGGCGCATCCTCGGAGTCATCCTGGGCCAGTCGCGGCGCCAGTTGCCGTCGATCTGCGCCGTCATCGTCATCGTCTTCCTGTTCTGGTTCTTTCTCGGGCACATGATCTTTGCCCTGTTCCTCGGGCTGTCCGCGATGACCAACATCTCGTCCTCGCTGGCGGTCTACCTGACGCCGAACGGGCTCATGATGCTGGGGTTCGGCACGCTCGTCGGCGCGGCGTTCTCGGCACTGCTCTACATGATCACCGTGCTGGCGCTGCCGATGCTGCTGGACCGCGAGGTGGATTTCGTGACCGCGATGATCACCTCCTTCGGCTATGTCGCGGCCCATCCGCTGGTGATGTTCGGCTGGGGCGCCTTCATGGCCGCAGTGACGCTGCTGTCGATGATCCCCGGCTTTCTCGGGCTCTTCGTCAGCCTGCCGCTGCTCGGGCATGCCACCTGGCATCTCTATGATCTTCTGAAGATCCCGGAGGATGCGGCGGCGCCGGAACGGAGGGGGTCCGCCGTTCCGGCCTGAGGCTCAGACGAAGGGCTGGCCGACCCTGAGCTGCTGGCGGTGGAAGGGCACGAGCTGTTCCGCGGTGCGGTAGCCGGTGGTGCGCGCCGCGGCGAGGATCTTGCGCGTATCATGCCCGAGGTATTCGTAGACCAGCCGCGCGGCGCGGCGGCCGGAGGGGTTCTCCTGCATGGTGCGCACGGTGTAGCCGACCCAGAAGTTGTTGGCGAGCGCGGGCACGCGCGACAGGTAGTTGAACGAGGTCGTCACCGCGTCGCGGCGGCTGACGAGGGCGGCGATGCCTTCGACCTGGGGCATCACGATGCCGCGGAATTCGCGCGTCTGCTTGTCGGTCGGCATGTCGAGGATCGCCAGCGCCTCTTTCGGTTCGAAGCCGCGCAGGAAGGTATAGCCGTTGTCGCGGGTGATCTGCACCAGCCCGACGACAAAGCGGCTGTCGTCGGAAAAGGCGATGCGCGAGAAGCGGTAGAACCCGGTCGGGAAATCCTCTTCGTGCAGGCCGGTCATTCCGGCGCCGACGAAATCCGCGATGAACGGATGGCTCAGCAGATCGCGGGGCGATTGCTGGATATCGTCCACCGATTCCAGGAGGATGCGGGCATCCACGTTGAAGAAGGCACAGATCCGGTACAGGACGTCCGGGCGGGGAAAGCTTTCGCCGGCCAGATATCGGTTGAACTGTGTCCGATTTATTCCGAGATCGCGACAAAGTGCCGATACGGAGGCGGCATCGCGTCCCAATCGACGCAGATTCGCACCGAATACGCTGCGGAGTTCCGCAGGATTGGGTTTGGAGTTGGTGTGGCGCGTGTCGCTGGCCATGATCTTCCTTCAGAAATCACTGCTGGTCCAGACATAGAACCCCTCGGACTTCTCCGCGATCCTGTCACTTGGAAAACACTGACGCTAATTGGCAGCAGATGTGATGCGTATACGCACCAACTCTTACTTCAACAGCCACAAAATGCAATACAAAGTCACGTTTCTTCGCATGTGCGTGGACCCGTAAATGCGTCAATTTGGTGGGGAAGGGAACGTGAAGGGTGTGTCCATGTCACGAAGGATGTATGGGGTTGTGCTTTGGGCCGACTGCAGTGATCACAAGGCAGTGATCTGGTGCGAGGACCACGGGGATCTGGCCTATTATCACGACACCACGCCGAGCGCGCATGACGGCGTGGCGCTGGATGCGGGTGACCTGGTGGAATTCGATCTTTCCCAGGAAAAGGACCTGAGATACGCGCGCAATCCCGAAAGGATCGTGCGTCAGCAATATGCGGGAATCGCGCAGCGTCTGCGCAGTGCGTGCCGCGTGCCGCCGCGTATCACGCCGGTCCGCGAGAAATTGGGTCAGGTCGTGCCGTTCCGTCTTGTCGACAACGGCAATGATCCCAAGGAAGCGCTCCGCGCCTGACGCGGAACGCTTCGTTTCAGGAAAGTCAGGCGTGGCCGCGCGACAATGCGGCGACGCCGGTACGCGCCACCTGGTTCAGGCCGAGGGGGCGCATCAGGTCGGCGAAGGCGTCGATCTTTTCGGGCGCTCCGGTCAGCTGGAAGATGAAGCTGTCCAGCGTGCTGTCCACCACATTGGCGCGGAAGATGTCGGCGAGGCGCAGCGCCTCGACCCGCTTCTCGCCGGAGCCCGCCACCTTGAACAGCGCCAGTTCCCGTTCGACCGAGCTGCCCTCGGCGGTCAGGTCGTGGACGTCGTGCACGACGACGATGCGGCCGAGCTGGGCCTTGATCTGCTCGATCACCTGCGGCGTGCCCGTGGTGACGATGGTGATGCGCGACAGGTGGCCGGCGCGATCCACTTCGGCGACGGTGAGGCTGTCGATGTTGTAGCCGCGGCCCGAGAACAGGCCGATGACGCGGGCCAGCACGCCCGGTTCGTTTTCCACCAGCACCGTGATGGTATGGGTTTCCTGCACATCCGAGAAGGTGGGGCGCAGGTTGTAGGCCGAATGCTTGTTCGAGCCCTTCTTGATCTGTAGCGCAGACATGGCGTTTCTTCCTTCCTTTTCGGCCCGTATCGCGGCGTCTCGGCAGCGAGGGGCAGGGTCTCCGGCGGCTGTTCCGGGGCTAGATCTCGTAGCCGTAGCGGTCCGCCCAGGGGGCGAGAACGGGCAGGACCGGGTCCATATGTTTCCTGTAGTGCCGCCAGCGGTTTTCGGCGGAACGGTATAGCGCGCGCGTCACCTGGTCGTGGCTGGCGGTGCGGATCACCTTGCGGTTCCGCGCGGTGGCGCGGTGGTCGCGCATCCCTTCGTGCCAGTCGAGCCCGACCCGTTCCAGCACCGGGGTGAGCGCCGCCTGCACGTCGTCGATCACGCTCTCGTAGCGCACCTCCACCACGTCGAGGCCGAGCCGCTCGCGGCACGCCTCCCACAGCGTGAAGGCGCGGTCGTAGCTCTGCGCGGCCGTGGCGAGGTCGAGAAAGGTGTCGTTGGCGGGGTTGCTCGCGAAGGACTGCATGAAGCAGCTCAGCACGCAGTCGCAGGGATGGCGCAGCGCGAGGATGAAGCGCGCGCCGGGAAAGTGCCGCGCGATGACGGCGGCCTGCAGCATGTTGAACGGCAGGCGGTCGACGGCGCGGCGCCCGCCGAGCGGGGCGTCGAGATCGGCCTCGTATAGCGCGCGATAGGCGGCGCGGCGCGCGGCCCGCGCCTCGGGGGCAAGCGCGGCGAGGTCGGCGGCCTCCTGTCCCGGTCGGATGCCGCGCCCGAGGCTGCGGTCGACGAAGGGGCGCTCCTCGGTGACGGCGCATGCGCCGTGGCTGCGCAGCAGGGTGTCGAGCAGCGTCGTGCCGGACCGGGGAAACCCGACCAGGAACACCGGCGTCCAGCCGTCGTCCGGCTCCGGTGCCCAGCCGCCCCGGGGCAGGTCGCCGATCCCGGCCAGCCGGGCCTCGATCTGCGCGGGAAAGGGGTTGTCGCCGCCCGCGGTGAGGCTGACGCGCGCCTGGCGGGCGTTCATCTCGGCAAAGGCGGCAAAGGCGTCGTCGTACCGGCCGAGCGCGTCGAGCGCCCTGGCCCGGGTCGCGGCGGCGGTCGCCCGCGTTTCGGGGGCGAGGCCGTCGAGGTCGACGCCGTCCAGCAGCGCCAGCGCCGCTTCGGGATCGCCCCGGCGCGCCAGCAGGCCCGCACGGTGGATGGTCAGGAACCGGTCGCCGGGGCAGCGGGTCTCTGCCTCCGCCAGCGCGGTGTCGAGATCGTCGAGACGGTTCAGCAGCGCCAGCGCCCGGCACAGCGCGTCGTGGGCCAGCGGGTTGGCGGGATCGAGTTCGGCGGCCCGGCGCAGGTGGGTTTCCGCCTCGGACACCTGTTCGAGGTCGAAATGCGCGTGCCCCAGCGCCATGCGGACCGCGGGCAGGTCCGGCGCGACGTCGAAGCCGGCAAGCGCGGCTTGCAGGGCGGCATCGAACTGAAGGGTGTGGCGCAGGATCATGGCGGTGTTCACGTAGCTGTCGGGCAGGGCGGGGTCGCAGCGGATGGCATGGTCGAGGACGCGCAGCGCCTCGTTCGGTCGGGACTGGTGGCGCAGCGCAAGGGCCAGGGCATTGGCCATGTCGCCGAGCAAGGGCTGGCGGCCGAGCAGCGGGGCGGCAAGTTCGGCCACCCGCCGCCACTGACCGGCATGAACGGCCTCGGTCACCGCCTGCCGGATCGCCCGGTCCTCGGCGCCGAGACGGGGCCGGGGCCGGGCGTCGGGGCCGAGCCCCGCCAGCAGGCGCCGCGCCTCGCGGTGGCCGCTTTCGCGGTAGAGCACCTGCCGGAGCAGGGCCCCGGCCTCGGCCCGCCTGCCGCCCGAGAGCAGCGCGCGGGCACGGGACACGGCCTGCGCCGGGCTCGGCGCACGCGAGCGTGCCGTCGTGTCAGACAAGCACCGCACCCTTTCCGGCGATGGCATTCGTCGCCTTGGAGTCGCCCAGCAGCATCTTGTTGTGCGGCTCGCCCGAGGGGATCATCGGGAAGCAGTTCTCGTGCTTTTCCACCAGGCAGTCGAAGATCACCGGGCCGTCGTAGTTGATCATCTCCATGATCGCGTCGTCCAGATCGGCGGGGTCGCTGCATTTCAGGCCCTTGGCACCGAAGGCTTCGGCCAGCTTGACGAAATCGGGCAGGGCCTCGGACCAGGATTGCGAATAGCGCTCCCCGTGCAGAAGCTGCTGCCACTGGCGCACCATCCCGAGCCGTTCGTTGTTCAGGATGAACTGCTTGACCGGCGTGCGGTACTGCACCGCGGTGCCCATCTCCTGCATGTTCATCAGCCAGGAGGCTTCGCCCGCGACGTTGATGACCAGCGCCTCGGGATGGGCGACCTGCACCCCTATGGAGGCCGGGAAGCCGTAGCCCATGGTGCCGAGCCCGCCGGAGGTCATCCAGCGGTTCGGGTCCTCGAAGCCGAGGAACTGCGCCGCCCACATCTGGTGCTGGCCGACCTCGGTGGTGATGTAGCGGTCCATGCCCTTGGTCAGCGCCTCGAGCCGTTCGAGCGCGTATTGCGGCTTGATGACGGTTTCCGAGGTCTTGTAGGTCAGGCACTTGACCGCGCGCCATTCGTCGATCTGGCGCCACCACTTGGCCAGCGCCTCGCGGTTGACCTTTCGGCCGCGCGCCTTCCAGACCTTCAGCACGTCCTCGAGAACATGGCCGACGTCGCCGACGATGGGCAGATCCGCCTTGATGACCTTGTTGATCGACGAGGGGTCGATGTCGATATGCGCCTTGCGCGAGCGCGGCGAAAAGGCATCGAGCCGCCCGGTGATCCGGTCGTCGAAGCGTGCCCCGATGTTGATCATCAGGTCGCAGCCGTGCATGGCGAGGTTGGCCTCGTAGAGCCCGTGCATCCCCAGCATGCCCAGCCAGGCCTTGCCCGAGGCCGGATAGGCCCCGAGTCCCATCAGCGTCGAGGTGATGGGAAAGCCCGTGGCCTCGACCAGTTCGCGCAGAAGCTGGCTTGCCGCCGGACCGGAGTTGATGACCCCGCCGCCGGTGTAGAACACCGGCTTCTCGGCGGTTTCGATCGCCTCGACGAGCTGGGTGATCGTCTCCATGTCGCCCTTGACCTGCGGCTGGTAGTGGCCGACCGGCGCCTTGGGGCGGGGCGTGTAGTCGCCGCTGGCGAACTGCACGTCCTTGGGGATGTCGACCAGCACCGGACCGGGCCGGCCCGCCGTCGCGACGTGGAACGCCTGATGGATGACCGAACTCAGCTTGTCGGTGTCCTTGACCAGCCAGTTGTGCTTGGTGCAGGGCCGGGTGATGCCGACGGTATCGGCCTCCTGGAAGGCGTCGGAGCCGATCATGAAGGTCGGAACCTGCCCCGAGAGCACGACGACCGGGATCGAATCCATCAGCGCATCGGTGAGACCGGTGACCGCGTTGGTCGCGCCGGGTCCCGAGGTGACGAGCGCGACACCGGGCTTGCCGGTCGAGCGGGCATAGCCTTCGGCGGCATGAAGCGCGGCCTGTTCATGCCTCACGAGGATGTGGCGGATCTCGTTCTGCTGAAAGATCTCGTCGTAAATCGGTAGAACCGCACCGCCGGGATAGCCGAATACCGTGTCCACACCCTGATCTATCAAGGCCTGAACCACCATCTTCGCGCCTGTCATCTGACGTGTCATCGCGTGTCTCCGTTTACGCCGTCGTTCATTTTGTTTTCGCGCACAAAAAAGCCCCCGAGGATGTCGGGGGCGCATGGGGGACCAATATGGTTCCGGTTACCGGCCCATGCGCCATTTTCCTACGATAATTACCAGTCGTGCCACCGTGGGGGACTCCGTTTGCGTGCCCGGCGGACATTATGGGCTGGGGAACGGGGCGTCAACCTCCGAGCGTCGAAAAAAGTTGTCCGGCGGGGGTAAAAAAATTGCCGTTTATTGCTTCGGGGTGGGTTCTGAGGACATTTTCTGAAATCCGGGGCGCTTTCCGGGCGCCCTACCGCGCACGATCCCCTGCGCACGTTCCCGCCGACGGGGCGGGGTGCGGACCGCTATGCTGCGGAAAAGCCGGTGTTTTCGGGGAGGGCGCGGCGCGACGGCGCGTCTGGCGCGCGATTCTGTCGCGGAAAAGGGGGCGGGTGGCCCTGCACGCGCGGTCGCGGCGCCGGGCGCTCACGCCGGTGCGCGCGGCAACGTGACTTGCGTGAAACATGGTCCGGGCGCATTCTGAACCGGAAGGTTCATTTTCACCGCCGGAGAGTTCCGATGTCCCTCAGCCGTCCGCCCCGCGATTTCACCATGACGAAGGCCGTTGCGCTGGTCGGGCTGATCGCGCTGACGCAGCTTCTGGGATCGTGGCAGGCGGCAAGGGGCGACGAGGCTTCGGGAGCTGTGACGGTGCCGCGCGTGCTCCCGGCCTTCTTCACCGGCGCGCACGAGGGCGTCGCCGCCCCCGGTCCGCTGGTCTGAACCCGCGTCTCAGGACAGGCCGCTGCCCTGCAACACCCCGTGCTCCAGCGCGTAGCGGGTCAGACCCGCGGTCGAGCTGATGCCGAGCTTGCGCTTGATGTTCTTGCGGTGGGTTTCGACCGTGCGGACGGAGATATCCAGGATCTGCGCCACTTCCTTGTTCGACCTGCCCTGCGCGAGTTGCAGCAGGATGGTCTGCTCGCGGTTGGTGAGCTGTTCGCGCCCGCCCGACAGGATCGGCCGCAGCGCGCCCTCGGCACCGTTGCAGAGGTAGCGCTCGCCGCGCATCACCGTGTCGATGGCGCGCTTGATCTCGTCGGTCGGCACGTCCTTGAGGACATAGCCCCGCGCGCCGTGGCTCAGCGCGGAGGAGATGTATTCCGGGGAATCGTGCATCGACAGCATGATGATCCGCGTCGCGGGGCGTCTTTCCAGGATCATTTCGGTCGCCGACAGCCCGCCGATCCCCGGCATGTTGAGATCCATCATGATGACGTCGGGCGACAGGGTGTCGAGCTGGTCGATCATCTCCTGTCCGTCCGACAGGGTCGCCAGCACGTCGATGTCGTCATATCCCTCGAGTATGGCCTCGATGCCCTCGGCGACCAGCGGGTGGTCGTCGACCACGACGACTCGGGTGGGGCTGTCTGTCATGCGCGGACTTTCGGGGTCTGGTCGCCCCCCGGTTCGGGCGGCAGGAGGTGGGTCAGGGGGATCTGGGCTTCGATAACGGTGCCGGAGCGCGACGACAAGATGCGCAGCGCCCCGCCGAGCTGGTCCATGCGCTCCTGCATGTTGCGCAGGCCGATGCCGGGGTGGGCGGTGCGGCGGCTCTCGTCCAGCCCCCGGCCGTTGTCGCTGATGCGCAGCGTCGCGCCGCGGCGGTGTCCGCGCAGGTCCATGGCGACCTCGGTCGCGCCGGCGTGGCGTTCGACATTGGTCAGCGCCTCTTGCGCGATGCGGTAGAGCGCGATCCGCCCCTCCTGGTCGATGCGGTTGCGGAACACCACGGTGTCGAACTGGGTCTCGATGCCGGTCCGCTGGCGGAAATCGTCGGTCAGCGCCTTCAGCGCCGGGCCGAGGCCGAGGTCGTCCAGCACGCCGGGGCGCAGATCGCGGCTGATGCGCCGCACCTCCTGGATCGCGCCGGACAGGTTCTCGAGTCCGCGGTCGAGGGTTTCGGCCGCGCGTGCATCGCCCTGCGACACCCGCCGCCGCGCCACGTCGAGCGCGTATTTCACCCCCACGAGGATCTGGCTGATGCCGTCGTGCAATTCGCGCGCGACGCGGCCGCGTTCCTCCTCCTGGGCGTCGAACACCCGCTGGGTGAGCTCCTTGAGCTTGGCATCCGCCAGCCTGCGTTCGCGCAGGTTCATCATCAGTCCCGACAGGAAGACCACCAGCAGCGCGGTCAGGGCGATGGCGCCGATATAGAAGAAGGTCCGCCGCACCCGCACCTGCACCTCGGCCCGCGAGGCGGCGACGGTGGCGAGGATGTCGTCGATCCAGACGCCGGTGCCCACCGCCCATTGCCAGTCCTGGAAGCCCATCACGAAGGTGATCATCTCGGCCTCCTCGCCGGTCGAGGGCTTGGGCCAGAGATAGCTGTGATAGCCCGACCCCTGGCGCGCGATCTCGATCAGGCGGTCGGTGACCGGCGTGCCCTCGCTGTCGGTCATCCCGGCCCAGTTGCGGCCGATCAGCTCGGTCCGGCGGGGCGAGACGAGGTTGTTGCCGTCGTAATCGTAGACGAAGAAGGAGCCGTCCTCGCCGTAGATCATCGCCGCGAGGATCTGCGCCACCACGGTCTTGGCGGCCTCGTCGTCGGGCGCGGCAACCCCGTATATGAAATAGAAGCCGTTGCGCGCCTGGGTGACGTAATTGCGCAATTCGTCCTTCTTGGTCTCGATCAGCCGGGTTTCGAGATCGCGGATCTCGCGTTCGGCCATGGCGCGGGACTGGTAGGCCACCAGAAAGGCGATGGCCGCCGTGGCCACGATCAGCGGGACCGAGGCCAGAACAAAGAGTTTCTGTCCGTAGCTGAGGCGCAATCTGGCGAAATGTCGGGTCATGAAGCTCCGGCGGCGATTCGGCGGCATTGAAGCATGTCCCATCCCCCCGGCCAAAGCCAATGGCCGGACTGCCGCTGCGGAAATCGCCCGCGAGGGGGTCATTTTCGTGCGTTTATCAGGGGCATTGGGTATTTTATTGCGCAGGATCCGGGAATAGGGTGGCCCCACTTCACGATCCGCGACGGCTGTGGGAGCGGTCGGCGCAACAATACCATGGGAGGATTACATGGATCGTCGTTCCTTTCTGAGGGCCACCACCGTCGGTGGGGCCACTGCTGCCGCGTCTGCCTTGGCAGCACCGGCCTATGCGCAGGGCAAGCGCACCCTGACGCTGGTCACCACCTGGGGCCGCGGCCTCGCCGGGGTGCATGACAGCGCGCAGTACTGTGCCGACCAGATCACCGCGGCCACCGATGGCGCGCTGACCGTCGAGCTGAAGGCAGCCGGCGAACTCGTCGGGGCCTTCGAGGTGTTCGACGCCGTGTCCGCCGGTCAGGCCGACATGTATCACGGCGTGGATTACTACTTCCTCGGCCAGCACCCGGCGCTGTCGTTCTTCAGCCAGGTGCCCTTCGGCATGACCTTCATGGAATATGCCAACTGGATCTACCACGAGGGCGGCCAGGACCTGTCCGACGAGCTCTACTCGATCTTCGGCCTCAAGGCCTTCCCGGCCGGCAACACCGGCCCGCAGTCCGGCGGCTGGTTCTCGAAGGAGATCAACAGCCCCGAGGACTTCCAGGGCCTCAAGTTCCGGATGCCGGGGCAGGGTGGCCAGGTGCTCGGCAAGCTCGGCGCATCGGTCCAGAACCTTCCGGGCGGCGAAGTGTACCAGGCGCTGTCCTCCGGCGCGATCGACGGCACCGAGTGGATCGGTCCCTGGGCGGACGAGAAGGCCGGTTTCCAGGAAATCACCAAGACCTACTACACCGGCGGTTTCCACGAGCCGGGGCCGAACCTGAACCTGACCATGAACCTCGAAGTGTTCGAGAGCCTGGACCCGGTGCAGCAGAAGATCGTCGAGCAGGTGACCCGCGCGTCCAACCTCTGGACCATGTCGCTGTTCATGGCCAACAACTCGGCCGCGCTGCAGCGTCTGCAGTCCTCGGGCGTCAAGCTGATGGAATTCCCCGACGCGGTCTGGGATGCCTTCGGCGCCGCCGCCAAGGAAGTCATCGAAGAGCCGATGGGCGACGAGCTCTACAAGAAGTGCTACGACAGCTACATGGCCTCGATGGAATCCTCGGCAACCTGGATCGCCCGGTCCGAAGGCACCTTCACCGCACAGCGCAACCGCGTGATGGGTCTCTGATCCGGCACGCACGACACCCGAAGGCCCCCGCGATGCGCGCGGGGCCTTCCACGGTTTTCCGGCCCGGCGCCTGACGCCGGGCCGGGGACCGGACCAGACAACAGGAAAGCGGCGGGGGCCATGGAAGAGAACACGTCCGGCGGCATGGGCGCCCTGGAGGCGATCGGCAGCGGTATCTGGTGGCTGATCCAGAACATCGGCCTCTCGTTCTACAATCTCGTTTACGCGGTGACGCATCCCGCGCTCTGGCTCGACTGGAGCGACAAGGAAGCGATCATGCGCTTCGTCTACTACGGCGGCTCGCGCGAGCTGTTCTTCGTCGTCTTCACCACCTTCCTCGTGCTGACCGCCATCGGCCTGTGGAAGAACAACGTGATGTGGGCGATGGTGCGCGGGCTCGAAGGCTTTGCCAACACCGCCGGGCGCATCGCCGCCTGGGCGGGCCTGCTCATGGTGTTGCAGCAGGTCGTCATCATCTTCATCCAGCGGGTCTTTGCCCGGCCCGACATGAGCTTCGGCTTCGGCGTCCCGCTGACCTTCGACATGTCCTGGTGGTCC
The DNA here is from genome assembly GCF_048261495.1 of Salipiger sp. Lineage (GTDB taxonomy): Bacteria > Pseudomonadota > Alphaproteobacteria > Rhodobacterales > Rhodobacteraceae > Salipiger. Next base: position 44,103 of record NZ_JBLXFX010000009.1, on the reverse strand, counting down.
GAGGAACTGAAGCTCTACAACGCCATCGTCGTGGTCTTCTGCCTGGCCTGGACCTTCGTGCAGGGCGGCCACGTGCGGGTCGACCTGCTGTATTCCCCGGCCAGATACCACACCAAGAAGGTCATCGACATGGTCGGTTCGCTGATCTTCATGCTGCCGATGGCGACGCTGATCTGGCTCTATGCCTGGTTCTTCCTGTGGCGCCACCTGATCGTGCCGAACCCCTCGGCCTCGGAATCGCTCGACCGTCTGCTGAACAAGTCCCGTGCGCTGCGCTGGAACGTCGAGACCATCGGCTTCAGCCCGAACGGCTTCACCGCCTATTTCCTCTTCAAGATCCTGATCGTCATCGTCTGCGGCATGATCTTCCTCCAAGGCGTCAGCTTCTTCTGGCGCTCCTACCTGGAATGGAAGGAAGGGCCGGAGAGCGAAGGCAAGTATCATGATCGCGACGTGGTCGAGACGGGCGAAGAAGCCTACGACCACGCAGAATTCTGAAGGAACACCAAGCCATGCTATTCGGACTTGATGGCGTCGAGATCGGACTGGTCATCGTCTTTCTCGCGCTCTTTTCCGCGATCCTGTCGGGCTTTCCGGTGGCCTTTGCCATCGGCGGCGCCGGGGTCATCTCCTTCGGGATCATCGCGGCGCTCGATTCCGCCGGGCTGCTGGTCCATCAGGCGATCGACACCGGCTCCGAGGCCTACAACGCCCTGAAGGCGAGCGGCATCCGCGAGGATGCGATCTCGATCTTCCGATACCCGGACCTGCCGCGGCTGGCCCAGCCGGTGTTCGCCCAGGGCTGGGAAACCGCCCTCGACCGGAACGTGTCGTTCATCGTCAACCGCATCAACGAGCGGGTGATCGCTGGGCAGAGCATCGAGACGCTGCTCGCCGTGCTGATGTTCGTGATGATGGGCATCGTGCTGGAGCGGTCCAAGATCGCCAACGACCTGCTGACCACCATGGCGCGGGTCTTCGGCCCGCTGCCGGGCGGCCTTGCCGTGTCGATCGTGGTGGTGGGGGCCTTCCTTGCCGCCTCGACAGGGATCGTCGGCGCGACGGTGGTGACGATGGGTCTGCTGGCGCTGCCGACCATGCTGCGCAACAACTATTCGCCGGAACTGGCGACCGGGGTCATCGCGGCCTCGGGGACGCTGGGGCAGATCATCCCGCCGTCCATCGTGATCGTGCTCCTCGGCACGCTTGCGGGCGACCTCTACGCCGCCGCGCAGGAGGATCGCGCCCAGCTTGCCGGTTGTACCGACGCGCTGACCCTGCTGGGCGAACCGGCGGTGGTGTCGGTCGGCACGCTGTTCCAGGCGGCGATGCTGCCGGGCATCCTGCTGGCGGTGCTCTATGCCGCCTATGCCTTCGGCTTCGCGATGTTCAACCCGAGCAAGGCGCCGCCGGTGCAGCTCGGGGAAACCACGGGCGAACCCGTGACCCGCGGCGAGGCGCTAACCTGGTATCTCTTCGTGCCGATCCTGCTGATCGTCGCCACCATCGGCGCGGCGGAAGTCGGCGTCGTCGGCTCGCAGTCGATCCGGGTCGACCGCTTCACCGATGCCGGTCAGTCGGCCAGCCTGCGCACCAACGTCTCGGCCGAATGCCAGGCCTCGATGATCGACCTCCACGGCCAACGGGCCTGGGACCGTGCGGTGGCCGAGCAGAAGGCCATCGACGAGGCCGGCGGCGTGGTCCAGAGCCACCAGCTCAACGACGAGGAACTGGTCGAGGCCCGCGCCCTCAAGGAGGCCAACGCCGCCCCCATCGGCATCGGCATCGCGGTGATCGCGGTGATCCTCGGCATCGTGCTGGCCGCGGCGCGGGGCGTGTCGCCCTCGTCCGACCCGCGACCGCTGCTGATCGGTGCGGGCGGGCTGGTGCTCGGGCTGCTGGTCGACGCGTTCCTGATCGCGCCCTCGACCTCGCCGCTGGTGACCGTGATCCTGATGCTGATCCCCTGGGGCATCGCGCTCTGGGGTGCGGGCATCGCGGCGAAACGGCTCTCGGCCAACGATCTCATCCGCGTGGTCTTTCCGCCGCTGGTGCTGATCGTCGCGGTCCTGGGCTCGATCCTCGGCGGGATCACCAACCCGACCCCGGCGGCGGCGCTGGGTGCGGCAGGGGCGATCATGCTCGCCGCGTTCCGCAAGCTCGGCGAAGACGGACGGTCCCCGCGGATCATCCTCTGGGCGACCTTCGCGACGGTCATCATGATTCTCATGGGGATCAACTTCGACCTGCGCATCACCTCGGAGCGTGTCAGCGCCGAGACCTGGATCGCCTTCATGCTGGCCCATGCCGCCTATCTCTTCGCGCTGTTCGGGCTGCTCTATGCCTGCTGGGTGCTGCTGAAGGCCGGGGTGCTGTCGCCCGCCGTGCGGGAGACGGCCAAGGTGACGAGCATGGTGTTCACCATTCTCATCGCCTCGCAGCTTCTGAACCTCGTGGTGATCTCCTTCGGCGGGGAACACTACATCCAGGATTTCCTGAAAAGCTTCGATGACGAGCACAAGGTCTTCCTGATCGTGATGCTGGTGCTCTTCGTGCTGGGCTTCGTTCTGGACTTCCTCGAGATCATCTACATCGTGGTGCCCATCGTCGGCCCGGTGATCTACGGCGGTTCCTTCGATCCCAAGTGGGTGACCATCATGATCGCGGTGAACCTGCAGACCTCGTTCCTGACCCCGCCCTTCGGCTTCGCGCTGTTCTACCTGCGCGGTGTCGCCCCGGCGAGCGTCACGACAGGCCATATCTACCGCGGCGTGATCCCCTTCGTGCTGATCCAGATCTTCGGTCTGGGGATCCTGTGGTTCCTGCCTGGTATCGTTACCATCGTCCCGGACCTGATCCCGAACTGATCGCGGATCGACGGAAATGAAAGGAGCGGGCCCGCCGGGTCCGCTCCTTTTTCGTTTCCGGGGGCTGGTGCGCGGGCAGGGGAGTGGCAAGCCCGCCGGCGTGGCCGATCATCGCCCGCAGGGCAGGGCCGGACAGGACAGGGCAGGACACAGGGCTGGGCGCGGGCCATTCCCCTGCGCCAAGCGGTAGCGACGCGCGGGCACAGCCCGTCAGGGCCGCGCTGGCCCGTCCGCCGGGTCGGCGATGGTCGAAAGCTATTCGGTGTCGGTCCCGCGCAGCGCGAGGATCGCGAGGATGCCGATCAGTGCCAGGCCAGACACCGCGATGTTGAGCGGGCTGGAATTGGCCACGATGATCGCGATCAGCGCCCAGATCACCGTGATCCCGTAAAGCGGCGCGCGGTGCAGGCGGTATTGCACCACCAGCGAGATCGCCAGCGCCAGGACCAGCGCCACCAGCGCGGCGGGTGTTTCCGGCAGCCAGCCGTAGCCGCCCAGCATCAGGCCGACCGAAACGCAGGAGGCCGCCGTCAGCCAGCCCGCATAGACCGCGACGGGGGCCTGCTGGAACCAGCGGTCCATGTCGCCGACCCGGAACAGCGCCAGCAGCGCGGCGCCCAACATCAGCCAGATGAGGACCGTGGCGGCGACGGGCGAAATCTGCGCCACCGGCAGCCAGGAGGCCCCCACCACCAGCGACAGCAGCAAGGGCGGGCGATGGGCCTGCCAGTCGCCGTCGTCGCTGCGCTTCAGCAGGCCGAAGATCGCGCCGACGATCAGCCACAGGTAGATCAGCCCCCAGATCGAAAAGGCATAGCCCGCGGGCTGCACCGCCGGTTCGACCTGCGGCACCGGAAAGGCCTGCGGGTCGAACCCGCCGAACCCGGGCACCAGGAGGGGAGAGGCGGCAAAGGCCGTCGCCGCGAGAAGCACCGCTATCGCCCAGAGCGCCTTCATGTCAGATCAGTTCCCCATCCGCGGTGAGCGTGGTCCTGCCCCCCATCCAGGGGTGCAACGCATCGGGCAGCACGACGGATCCATCCGCCTGCTGGCCATTTTCAAGCACCGCGATCAGGCAGCGCCCGACCGCAAGGCCCGAGCCGTTGAGCGTGTGCACGTATTCCGGCTTTCCGCCCTCGGAGGGCTTGAACCGCGCGTTCATCCGGCGGGCCTGGAAATCGCCGCAGACCGATACCGAGCTGATCTCGCGGTAGGCGTTCTGACCGGGCAGCCAGACCTCGATGTCGTGGGTCCGGCGCGCGCCGAAACCCATGTCGCCGGTGCAGAGCACGACGGTCCGGTAGGCCAGCCCGAGCCGTTCCAGGATGCCCTGCGCGCAGCCGGTCATCCGGTCGAGCTCCTCGCGGGAGCTGTCGGGGTGGGTGATCGAGACCATCTCGACCTTTTCGAACTGGTGCTGGCGCAGCATCCCCGCCGTGTCGCGCCCGGCGCTGCCCGCCTCGGAGCGGAAACATTGCGTATGCGCCACGTAGCGGCGGGGCAGGCTATCCTGCTCGACGGTCAGCCCGTTCACGATGTTGGTCAGCGTCACCTCTGCGGTGGGCACCAGCCACCAACCGTTGGTGGTCTGGTAGCTGTCCTCGCCGAACTTCGGAAGCTGCCCGGTGCCGAGCATCATCTCCTCGCGCACGAGAACCGGGGTCCAGGTCTCGGTCAGGCCGTTGTCGGTGACGTGGGTGTCCAGCATGAACTGCGCCAGCGCCCGGTGGATGCGCGCGACCGCGCCCTGCAGCACGACGAAGCGCGCGCCGGAGAGCTTGGCGGCGGTTTCGAAGTCCATGCCCCGGCGCACGCCGTCGAGCTGGTAGTGCTCCTTCGGCGCGAAATCGAAGCTGGCGGGCGTGCCCCAGCGGTGGATCTCGACATTGTCGGCCTCGTCCGCGCCCTCGGGCGTGTCGTCGTAGGGCAGGTTCGGCACACCCATCAGAAGCTCGGTCAGCCGGGCGTCCAGTTCCTTGGCCCTGCCCTGCATCTCGGCGACCTCGGCCTTCTTCTCGGCGACCAGCGCGCGCAGGCGTTCGAACTCCGCCTCGTCGCCGGAGGCCTTGGCGCGGCCGACCTCCTTGGAGGCCTTGTTCTGTTCGGCCTGCGCGGTCTCGGCGGCGTGGATGGCGCCCCGCCGCGCCTCGTCGAGTTCGAGAACGGACGACGACAGCGCCTCCGCACCGCGGCGAGACAGCGCCGCATCGAAGGCGGCGGGGTTGTCGCGGATGGCGCGGATATCGTGCATCGTCCTGATCCTTGCTTTTGGTACGATTCGAGCGCGTTATGCCCGGTTTCGCGCCGCGTGTGTAGGGGCAGGCCTCAGTCGAGGTGGCCGCGGAGCCATTCGTCCACCGGCACGGCAAGGGCGCCGCCCGCGATGCTGGCACTGACGACCCCCGCCACGGCCCAGCCCCCGGACGTCCCGACCAGCAGCGGAGAGCCGGAATTCCCGTTCCGCACCGGGCAGTTCACCCGCACCATGCCCTGCACCGGCCCGCCCGTGCAGTCGAACCGCGCGCGCAGCCGGTTGGGGTGGGTGTTCTGATAGCCGACGATGCCGAACGGACCGCCGGAGGTTTCGCCCGGCGTGACCAGCGGCAGCGGCGGAACGCTCAGCGGGCGGTCGAGGGTGAGAAGCGCCATGTCATGGGTGAAATCGAGGCTGAGGGTGGTGTAGGCGGCGGGGTGGACCTCGAACGCCTCGACCCCGGCCTCCCCGGCGTACTCCCCCCCGAGCCAGCCCGCGACGAAATGCAGCCGCGCGGCATTGACCGGCAGACCGTCCTTGCCTGCAACGCAATGGGCGGCGGTCAGCACCAGCGCGGGTGCGATCAGCGTGCCGGTGCAGGTGGCCCGGCTGCTGTAGCCCCCGGTATTCACCCGCCCCACTGCCTGCCAGTCGGCGTGCTCCCCGAGCGGCATCGCGGGCATGTCCTGCGCGGCGGCGGGGAAGGTAGAGAGTAGGAGGGCGAGCGCACGCAGGATCATTGCGGGTCGTCCGGGTCCATGCCGATGGAGCGCTGCCAGGCGCGCCATGCCTCCTTGAATTCCTTTGCTGTCCGTTTTTCATGTGCCCAATGGGCCGGGCGATCCAGTTCGGGAACCGGGACCGATCCATCGGCGAAGATGTCCGGCCAGAACGGCCTCAATTGTTTTGCCGTGAGATCATCCACGTATCGCAGCGAGGCACCTCGAAGCGTCGCGTCGCTGAGGTCTGTCAATTCGTCCAACCGCGCCCCCCGGAGGTCCGCTCCCTGCAATCGCACGCACCAAAGGTCCGCCCCCTGCAACTGCGCCCACCCGAGGTACGCCCCCTCCAACCGCGCCTGCCCGAGGTGTGCCCCCTGCAACTGCGCGCCCCCGAGGTGTGCCCCCTGCAACTGCGCCGATCCGAAATTTGCCCCGTCCAACCGCGCCCCACCGAGGTACGCCCCCTGCAACTGCGCCGATCCGAAATCTGCCCCGTCCAACCGCGCCCCACCGAGGTACGCCCCCTGCAACTGCGCCTCGGCGAGGTGCGCTTTGCGAAAATCCAGTCCGGACAGATCGAACCCCTGAAGGTTTGTCTTCCGCAGGTCGATGGGGAGGGTATTTTCCGCAAGTCCGCAGGTTTTTGTCAGGCGCCCGAGTGTTTGCGCGGCGTTCTGCATGTCGGATCGGGCAGGCTCCAATGTCTGCGCCCAATCTCTCAGGGCCTCGGTATAGGCTTCGTCCGGCGACACGCCCAGCGTCTGCAGCGCCTCTTCTTCCGTCATAGGGGCCGAGTCGTCGGAGGGGTGCATCAGATCCAGCACATCAATCCGGACATACCGTTTCGCCGGATGCTCCCGCGACAATTCGCGCAGATAGACGCTCAGAAGCCGGGCGACCCGTTCAGCCGTGGCCTTGTCCGGCGCGGTTTCGCTGCGTTCTCGCACCAGACCTTCGAGCCGGTCGATGGCGGCATTGCGGCGGGCCACGTCATCTTCCCATCCGTTGAACGGGGCCTTGTCGTCCAGGACATATTTCGTAACCTGCCGCTGGGCGTGTAGGTCCGCCGCCGCCTCGGTGATCTTCTGGTTGAACAGCGCCTCCCTCGCGGTCTCGTTGCTTTCACGGGTGAGGCGCAGGCGGTTCAGCGTCAACGGCAGCGCGACGACCGCGCCCAGAACACCGGCGAGCGCGGCCATCTGGGCCAGCCGGAAGCGGAAATCCCATTTTTCGCTGGCGGCCTCACCGGACAGCCCGCTCAGGAAGCGGCTGACGGGAGAGGGCGCGTGTTCGGCCATGGGGTGCCAGAGCACGTCGAGGACGAGGGCCAGCAGCCCGTAGAACAACACCGCGGCCAACACCCCCCAGGCAATCGCGGCGATGAGGAACACGCCAGGAGAAACGTCGTCGAGCCCCAGTTGCCGCTGCACCCGGCCCTTGCCGCGCGGGTGCGGGCCGCCCGACAGCAGGGCGTAGACAAGGAGGGTCGCCAGCGCCAGCCCGACAAGGGTGACGACCCCGCCGACCATCCGCGGCGGAAACGGCAGTGTGACGATCGTTTCCATGACCCCGGCCCCTCGTTACCCGGTGGACAGCTTAGGCGGGGCGTGACGGGACGGCAATCTGGCGTGAACGCTCGCATCAGGGGCTCCGCGCGCCTTGCATCGCGGGACGTTCCCACATAGGTATCGCCCAAATTTTGCGGGGGTGTCCCGCCATCTGACAAGGAGCCCGCCCATGGAAGGCAGCGCAATCGCACAGTTCGTCCCCCTGATCCTGATCTTCGCGATCATGTATTTCCTGCTGATCCGTCCGCAGCAGAAGAAGGTCAAGGAGCACCAGAAGATGGTGAGCGCGCTGCGTCGGGGCGACCAGGTGGTCACGCAGGGCGGCCTGATCGGCAAGGTCTCCAAGGTCAAGGAGAACAACGAGGTCGAGGTCGAGCTGGCCGAGGGCGTCAAGGTTCGCGTGGTGCAGAACACCATCGCGCAGGTGATCTCCAAGACCGAACCCGCCGCCGAGAGCTGATCCACTCCCGACCGACCCAGACCAAGCAGCCGCAAGGGCGCTCCGTTCATGCTTCAGATCGACCTCTGGAAACGCGTCCTCATCTGGGCGCTGGTTGTCGCGGGCCTCGTGCTGGCGTCTCCGAACCTGTTCTACTCGCGGGTCGAACAGCATAACGACGCCGTGAAGGCGATCGAGGCATCGGGCGCGACGCCCGAGCGCGAGGCGCAGGCCGCGGCCTGGCCGTCCTGGATGCCGTCGAACCTGGTGAACCTCGGGCTCGACCTGCGGGGCGGGGCGCATCTGCTGGCCGAGGTCAAGGTCGCCGATGTCTACAAGGCGCGGATGGATGCGCTCTGGCCCGACCTGCGCGACGTGCTGCGCCCCGAACGCGAGACCGTGGGCACCGTGCGCCTGCAACCCTCGCAGCCGGGCGAGCTTCGGGTGCGGATCTCCAACCCCGAGGGCATGACCCGCGCGCTGGAACTGGTGCGGGGGCTGGCGCAGCCGGTGGTGTCGCTCACCGGGGCCGGAACCTCCGACATCGAGGTCGCGGGGCAGGGCAGCGATATCGTCGTGACCCTGTCGGAGGCCGAACAGCGCGCCACCGACGAACGCACGATGCAGCAGTCGCTGGAGATCATCCGCCGCCGCATCGACGAGGTCGGCACCCGCGAACCGACGATCCAGCGCCAGGGCACCGACCGCATCCTGATCCAGGTGCCGGGCGTCGGCTCGGCCGCCGAACTCAAGGACATCATCGGCACCACGGCGCAACTGACCTTCCAGCCGGTGGTGAGCCGGACCTCGGACGCCGAAACCTCGGCCGGGGTCGGCAACGAGGTCCTGCCCTCGCTCGACGAGCAGGGGACCTACTACGTGCTGGAAACCGCCCCCGTCGTGACCGGCGAGGAACTGGTGGACGCCCAGCCGTCGTTCGACCAGAACGGCCGCCCGGCGGTCAGCTTCCGGTTCAACCCGTCGGGTGCGCGCAAGTTCGGCGACTACACCGCCGCCAACATCGGCAACCCCTTCGCCATCGTGCTGGACGAGGAGGTCATTTCGGCCCCGGTGATCCAGTCGCACATCGCCGGCGGATCGGGCATCATCACCGGCAACTTCACCGTGGAGGAGGCGACGAACCTCGCCGTGCTGCTGCGCGCCGGGGCCCTGCCCGCGGGGATGGATTTCCTCGAAGAGCGGACCATCGGTCCGGAACTGGGGCAGGACAGCATCGAGGCCGGCAAGCTGGCGACCGGCGTCGCCTTCGCGCTGGTGCTGGCCTTCATGTTCTTCACCTACGGGCTGTTCGGGGTCTTTGCCAACGTGGCGCTGATCCTCAACATCGGGCTGATGTTCGGAATGCTGTCGCTCATCGGCGCGACGCTGACCCTGCCGGGGATCGCGGGCATCGTGCTGACGGTCGGCATGGCGGTCGACGCCAACGTGCTGATCTTCGAACGCATCCGCGAGGAACTGAAGACGGCGCGCGGCCCGGCCCGAGCCATCGAGCTCGGCTACGAAAAGGCGCTTTCGGCCATCGTGGACGCCAACCTCACCACCATCATCACGGCGGTCATCCTCTATGTCATGGGCTCCGGTCCCGTGCGCGGATTCGCCATCACGCTCGGCCTCGGCATCGTGACATCGGTCTTCACCGCGATCTGGGTGACGCGGCTGATGATCGTGATCTGGTTCGAACGCCGCCGCCCCAGAACGATCGAGGTCTAACATGCGCCGCCTGAGACTGGTCAAGGACGATACGAGCTTCGACTTCTTCAAGCACTGGAAGATGTGGCTCGGCATTTCGGGGGTCATGATCCTGCTGGCGCTGGCAAGCTTCGGCCTGCGCGGGCTGAACTACGGCATCGACTTCCGCGGCGGCACGACGATCCGCACCGAGAGCGCGCAGACGGTCGACGTCGGCGCCTATCGCGACGCGATGTCGGCGCTGGGGCTGGGGGACACGGTGATCTCCGAGGTCTTCGACCCCTCCTTCGGTCCGGACAAGAACGTCGCAATGGTGCGCATCCAGGCGCAGGACGATCAGGAAGCGGTGACGCCCGAGACCATCGCCGCGGTCGAGGCCGCGCTGCAGGGCGTGTCGCCCGACATCCGCTTCATCTCGGTCGAGAGCGTCGGGCCCAAGGTCTCGGGAGAGCTGATCTGGACCGCCTTCCTCGCCGTCGGCCTGTCGATCCTCGCCGTGCTGGTCTACATCTGGCTGCGCTTCGAATGGCAGTTCGCGCTGGGCGCCGTGCTGGCGCTGGTGCATGACGTGGTGCTGACCATCGGGGTGTTCTCCGAGGTGCAGATCCGCTTCGACCTCGCCATCATCGCGGCGCTGCTGACCATCGTCGGCTATTCGCTGAACGATACGGTGGTGGTCTTCGACCGGGTCCGCGAGAACCTCGTCAAATACAAGAAGCGCCCGCTGAAGGAGGTGCTGAACCTCTCGATCAACGAGACGCTGAGCCGGACCATCATGACCTCTCTCACCACGATGCTGGCGCTGGTGGCGCTCTACGTGCTGGGCGGCGACGTGATCCGGGGCTTCGTCTTCGCGATGATCTGGGGCGTCTTCGTCGGCACCTATTCGTCGATCTTCGTGGCCTCGGCCATCCTGCTCTGGCTCGGCGTCAAGCGTGACTGGACCAAGCCCGAGGCGGAGACCGAAGCCGCGCCCGGCGGCGCCAAGGTCTGATCCGGCCGCGCCGCCCGGCAACGGGTTCATGGTATACCTTTTTGCCGCAGTGCGGCGAAAAAAGGTGAATGCGATCCGAATGTTACGGCAAAGGACGGCCCCGCGCGGGGCCGGTTCCGACCAATGGATGTATGGCAGGCGTTAACCTCGGCTCCTATTATCCTTGGATTCCAACAGTTTTTGCCATATTGTCGGTAACCGTGAGATGGGAACGGCGGACGCCGTCGCGCGCGCCAGGGGAATGCCGCGCTGCGGAACAGGTCGAGGTCAAATCGCGGCTCCTTCCGGGACCGCCTGTATGGGATCAGGGGATGACCATGCGGATGAACGAAATAAACTACAGTGATGCCTTGCCGGTCGAAGGGTACGGACCGGGGTTCTTCCGCATCGGCGGCAAGCCGATGGACGGGCCGCTGTGCCTGTCCTGGGAGGGCGCGAAGCCCTGGGGCGGGCTTGCGGACGAGGACACGCTCGTCGCGCTCGCCGGTCAGATCGACGTGCTCTTCGTCGGCACCGGGGGCGAGATCGCGCATCTGCCGCGCAGCCTGGTCAGCCGCCTCGAAGAGGCCGGGGTCGGGGTCGAGGTGATGAACTCTCCCTCCGCCTGCCGGACCTACAACGTGCTGCTCGCCGAGGGCCGCCGCGTGGCGCTGGCGGTGCTTCCGGTCTGACCTTGGCCCGGACGGCGCGGTCGGGTTTGCGTATTTTCGACAAGAAGAAGCCGCTTGCCGGGTGCGGGCGGCCGGGCTGTGCGCTTTTGGCGCTTCCGCGGCCTGCGGTGCTGCGGTAAGCGGGGGCATGGATCTGAAAGTGCGCGATCTGGCGGTGGCCCGTGGGGGTGTGCCGGTGTTGGAGGGGATCGGTTTCGATCTCGGGCCGGAGCGCGCGCTGGTGCTGCGCGGCGCGAACGGATCGGGCAAGACGACCCTGCTGCGCACCGTCGCCGGGCTGCAACCGGCGCTGTCGGGCAGCATCGTGGGCGCGGGCGAGCGCATCGCCTATGCCGCGCATTCCGACGGTTTGAAGACCATGCTGAGCGTGACCGAGAACCTGCGGTTCTGGGCGCAGGTCTTCGGCACCTCGGACATTGCCGGAGCGCTGGAAAGCTTCGATCTGGCCGGGCTCGAGGACCGGGCGGCGGGCACGCTCTCCGCCGGTCAGAAGCGCCGGCTGGGGCTGGCCCGGCTGATGGTGACGGGGCGCCCGGTCTGGGTGCTGGACGAACCCACGGTGTCGCTCGATGCCGGGTCGGTCGCGCTGTTCGCGGCGGCGGTGCGGCGTCACCTGGGGCAGGGCGGATCGGCCCTGCTGGCCACCCATATCGACCTCGGCCTTGCCGAAGCCGAGGTGCTGGACGTCACCCCCTACCGCGCCGCGCCGAGGGTCGCCGTGCAGGACGAGGCCTTCCTGTGATCGCGCTGCTGGTCCGGGATCTGCGGCTTGCGGTGCGGGCCGGGGGCGGCTTCGGCCTCGGGCTGGCCTTCTTTCTGATCGTGGTGGTTCTCGTGCCGCTCGGGGTCGGCCCCGAAACGGCGCTGTTGTCGCGGATCGCGCCGGGCATCCTGTGGATCGGGGCGCTGCTGGCCTGCCTGCTGTCGCTCGACCGGATATTCGCGCTCGACCGCGAGGACGGATCGCTGGACCTGCTGGCCACCGCACCGCTGCCGATGGAGGGCATCGTCACGGTCAAGGCGCTGGCGCACTGGATCACCACCGGCCTGCCGCTGGTGCTGGCCGCGCCGGTTCTCGGGGTGCTGCTGACCCTCGCCCCCGGGGGCTACCTCTGGCTGCTGGTGTCGCTCGCGCTCGGGACCCCGGCGCTGTCGGTCATCGGCACCTTCGGCGCGGCGCTGACCGTCGGGCTGAAGCGCGGCGGGCTGCTGTTGTCGCTGCTGGTGCTGCCGCTTTACGTGCCGACGCTGATCTTCGGGGCCGAGGTCGCGCGGCGCGGTGCCGAGGGGCTGGCCGTCCAGACGCCGCTGCTGATGCTGGCCGGGATCAGCTGCGGCGCCGTCGCCCTGCTGCCCTTCGCCAGTGCCGCCGTGCTGCGGATCAACCTGCGCTGAGACCGCCCGCAGACCCGGCGCGGACATGGTCGGGACCGGAAAATGCCTGCAGATGCAAAGACCTGTTGTCGCCGCGCGCGGCGGAGGCTAGCCTTCGGCGGAAGGTGTCGGGGACAGTCCGTGCCCGCCTTGCAGGAGGATCACACGGAAATGCACTCCGGTTCCCGGCTCATGGCCCTTGCCGCGATGACAGGCGCGTTCCTGTCTGGCGGGGCGGCCCTCGCGGCGACGATCAACAATCCCTTCGACATCCAGGTGAGCTTCGGCAGCGGGCTGTCCGTGTCGCAGCAATCGGTCTTTACCGACGCCGAACTCTTCTGGGAGACGATGATCACCGGCAACCGCTACGATCTCGCGCTTCCGGCGCTGCAGATCTCGGCGGATTCCGCGCCCGATGACGGGGTCGGCGGCGTGCTGGGCAGCGCGGGGCCGTCGACCATCGCCCGGACCAACGGCGCGCCGCAGGATTACACCTATGCGCTGAGCGGCAACATGAATTTCGATTCCGCCGATATCGCGAACATGGAAAGTTCGGGGATCCTCTTCGACGTGATCGTGCACGAGATGGCGCATGTGATCGGCTTCGGCACGCTGTGGAACCCGATCGTCTACAGCAGCAGCTTCGCGGGAACGCAGAGCGTCTACACCGACGGCACCGGGCAATATACCGGCAGTTACGCGCTGCTGGCCTACAATCTCGAATTCGGGCTGTCGACCAGCTACGTGCCGGTTGAACTGGATTTCGGCCCGGGCACGGCGAACGGGCACTGGGACGAAGCGACATTCGCGGGCGGCTCTCTCGACATCATGACGGGGCTGATCGGCAATCCGACCGCGGCCGCGGATGCGCCCTTTGCCGCGACGACGGTGTCGGCGACCACGATCGCCTCGTTTGCCGACATCGGCTACACGACGGTCGTGACCGATCCCGTCTCGACCGTGCCGCTGCCCGCGGCGATGGTGTTCAGCCTGATCGGCCTGGCGGGGCTCGGCGCGGTGTCCGCACGGCGTCGGCGCGCGGCAGCGTGAGGCTGCCGGCCCTTGCCGCCGGGTTGAGCCTCGCGGCCCTGCTTTGTGCCACGGGGGCGGGTGCCGGTTGTCCGGACCTGCCGCCGCCGGGGCAGGGGCTGAGCGTGCTGCGCTATGATGTCACCCGGGGCGACGGTCCGAGGACACCGCCCCTGCTCGAAATCGATTCCGACGGTGCGGTCGCAGTGCGGCTCGGCGAAGAGGTCCGCCGGGGCGCGATGACGCGCGCGGCGCTGGCGGAACTGCTCGACACCATGGTGCGGGACGAGGCGCTGCCGGAGATCGACACGGCGGCGCTCGACACCGCGCTGTCGACGCCGCTGCCCGATGCGCGCGGCGGCGTGGTCGTCGGCGCGGTGGCGGATGCGAGCACGAGCCACCTCGTGCTGGAGCTTCCGGGGTGCCGGCATTCGGTCGCGGTGCAGGGCAGCGCGCTGCGCTCGCGCATGCGCCCCGACCTCGGCCCCCTCCAGCGGTTCCGGCGGATCGAGCTGCGCCTGCACGAGATCATCGCCCCGTTGCAGCAGGGCTGAGCGCCGCCCTGTCCATCCGACCATGGTCTGCGGACGGGCACGCCCTTGCGACGCCCGCGCGCATTGCACCTGTCGAGGATTTGAAGTGTAACGGTGGGGCTTCTGGGCTAGGGGAAAGCCATGTCGATCTGGGAATACGCCAACCCTGTCAAGTTCATCCGCACCACGGACATCGTCCTGCCCTGGGTGTCGGTGCTGGCGGTGCTGTGCCTCGTTGCCGGGTTGGTCTGGGGGTTCTTCTTCACCCCCGACGACTACCGGCAGGGATCGACGGTCAAGATCATCTACCTGCACGTGCCCGCCGCGCTGATGGCGATCAATGCCTGGATCATGATGCTGGTCGCCTCGCTGATCTGGATCGTGCGGCGCCACCATGTCTCGGCGCTGGCGGCGCGGGCGGCGGCGCCGGTGGGAGCGGTGATGACGGTCATCGCGCTGGCGACCGGCGCGCTCTGGGGACAGCCGATGTGGGGCACCTGGTGGGCGTGGGACCCGCGCCTGACCTCCTTCCTCATCCTGTTCCTGTTCTACCTCGGCTACATGGCGCTGTGGTCGGCGATCGAGAATGACGACACCGCGGCCGACCTGACCTCGATCCTCTGCCTCGTGGGGTCGGTCTTTGCGCTGCTGTCGCGCTATGCGGTGCTGTTCTGGAACCAGGGCCTGCACCAGGGCGCCTCGCTGTCGATGGACAAGGAAGAGAACGTGGCCGACGTGTTCTGGCTGCCGCTGCTGGTCTGCATCGCGGGCTTCGTTCTTTTGTTCGTGGCGCTGGTCTTCCTGCGCACACAGACCGAAATTCGCGCGCGGCGGGGCCGGGCGCTGCTGGCACGGGAGAGACGGGCATGATGCCGGACCTCGGAAAATATGCCTTTGCGGTGCTCGCCTCCTACGGGGTGAGCTTGGGGCTGATCGTGGCGCTGGTGGTGGTCAGCGTGGCACGTGCGCGGCGCGTGCGCGCCCAGCTCGACCGCATCGAAGGACGGAGAACGACCGATGGCTAGACGCCTGTCACCGCTGATGATCCTGCCCCCGGTGATCTTTGCCGCCTTCGCGGTGATGGCCTATTTCGGGATGCAGCGCGAGAACCCGGAAGATCTGCCCTCGACCTTCCTCGGCAAGCAGGCCCCGGCGCTGCCCGCCGAGACGCTGGCCGGATTTCCTCCGGTGAGCGATGCCGATCTGCGGAGCGGCGAGGTGACGGTGGTGAACTTCTGGGCAAGCTGGTGCCCGCCCTGCCGGGCCGAGCATCCGAAGCTGCTGGAACTGCAGGCCGAAGGGGTGCGGATCGTCGGGGTGAACTACAAGGACCGCCAGGACGACGCGGCGGGATACCTGACCGAGGACGGCTCGCCCTTTGTCGGCGTGGCCTACGATCCGCAGGGCCGCGCGGGCATCGACTGGGGCGTGACCGGCCCGCCCGAGACCTTCATCGTCGACGGAGAGGGCACGGTGGTGTTCAAGCTGGTCGGCCCGATGGTGGGCACGGTCTACGAGAAACGCTTCCTGCCCGCGCTGCACGAGGCGCTGGGGCGCTGATCCGAAAGGGCGCTGACGCGCGCAGCCTGTCTCTCCGGCCGCCTTTGGCAGCCGGCTCGGCGCGTGTGGAGAGCTGACGCGGAGGGCGGGCGCGGCGACCGTGGCCGGCGGCGCCGCTCAGCGGTTGCAGCTTTCGGACAGCAGGGTCGAGGTGCAGTCGAGCGCGGCCTCGTCCTGCCCGGCATAGGCGCCGATCACGGCGAGGACCACCAGCGTGGCCGCCTGGATCAATGTCAGTATCTTCATCTTCGCCTCGGGCTGTTGGCAGCGTGAAGGGTCGAGATGGGGCAGGCGCCGCCGGATTTGAAGGGCGCGCCTGCGGGGCCTGCGCCGATGCGCGCCTTCTTGCCCATGCGGGCGGCGCGCGGGGCGGGCGGAACGGCAATCGCCGGGAGCCTCGGGCCCCCGGCGACGGTCTCTTGTCAGGACCGGCGCGCCGACGGGCGCGCCGTGCCGCGGTCAGGCGGCGGCGAGGTTGCGCAGCACGTAGTGCAGGACGCCGCCATGCTCCACGTATTCACGCTCGATCGCGGTGTCGATCCGGCACTTGAGGGTGATCTCCTTGGTGGAGCCGTCCTCGAAGGTGATGGTGCAGGGGGTCATCTGACCGGGCTTCACGTCGTCGAGGCCGGTGATGTCGACCGTTTCCATGCCGGTCAGGCCCAGCGTCTCGCGGGTGTCGTCGCCGGTGAACTCGAACGGGATGACGCCCATGCCGACGAGGTTCGAGCGGTGGATGCGCTCGAAGCTTTCCGCGACGACCGCCTTCACGCCCAGCAGCGCCGTGCCCTTGGCCGCCCAGTCGCGGGACGAACCCGCGCCGTAGAGCTCGCCACCGAAGATCACCAGCGGGGTGCCGGCGTCCTGGTAGGCCATGGCGGCCTCGTAGATCGAGGTCTGCGCGCCGTCCGGGCCCTTGGTGTAGCCGCCCTCGACGCCGTCCAGCATCTCGTTCTTGATGCGGATGTTGGCGAAGGTGCCGCGCATCATCACTTCGTGGTTGCCGCGGCGCGAGCCGTAGGAGTTGAACTCCCGCACGGGCACCTGACGCTCGACAAGGTACTTGCCGGCGGGGGTGGTGTCCTTGAACGAGCCCGCGGGCGAGATGTGGTCGGTGGTGATCATGTCGCCCAGCACCGCCAGCACGCGCGCGCCGGTGATGTTGGAGATCACGCCCGGCTCCTTGCCCATGCCCTGGAAATAGGGCGGGTTCTGCACGTAGGTCGAGGTCGCCGGCCAGTCGTAGGTTTCGCCGCCGTTGACTTCGACGCCCTGCCACTTTTCGTCGCCCTTGAAGACGTCGGCGTATTTCTCCTGGAAGGACTTGCGGGTCACGGTCCGTTCGACCAGGTCCGCGACTTCCTTGGAGGTCGGCCAGATGTCCTTGAGGTAGACGTCGTTGCCGTCCTTGTCCTGGCCGAGCGGCTCCGTGGTGATGTCCACGTTCATGTCACCGACCAGCGAGTAGGCCACCACGAGGGGCGGGGAGGCGAGGTAGTTGGCGCGCACGTCGGGGCTGATCCGGCCTTCGAAGTTGCGGTTGCCCGACAGGATCGAGGTCGCCACGAGGTCGTAATCGTTGATCGCCTTGGAGATCGGGGCATCCAGCGGGCCGGAGTTGCCGATGCAGGTGGTGCAGCCGTAACCCACGAGGTTGAAGCCGATGGCGTCGAGATCCTCCTGGAGGTTTGCCGCCTCCAGATAGGCAGACACGACCTGCGAACCGGGGGCGAGCGAGGTCTTGACCCAGGGCTTGCGGGTCAGGCCGAGCGCGCGCGCCTTGCGGGCCACGAGGCCGGCGCCGATCATCACGTAGGGGTTCGAGGTGTTGGTGCAGGAGGTGATCGAGGCGATCACGATGGAGCCGTCGTGCAACTGATAGGCGCCGTCGTCGGTCGTGTAGTAGCCCGACTTGTGGTGGCCTTCGTTGCCGGGGATGTCGCGGGGCTCGGGCGCGCCGCCTTCACCTTCCCAACGCACCTCGGACTTGGCCGACGGTTCTGCCGCGCTGCGCAAGCCGCTGATGTACTTGGAGAATGCCGATGCGGCCTTGTCCAGCGCGATGTAATCCTGCGGGCGTTTGGGGCCCGAGATCGCGGGCACGATGGTGCCCATGTCGAGCGTGAGCGTGTCGGTGTAGACCGGCGCGTAATCGGCGCCGCGCCAGAAGCCGTTGGCCTTGGCATAGGCTTCGACCAGCGCGATGCGGTCGGTGTCGCGGCCGGACATTTCCATGTAGCGCAGGGTTTCCGCGTCGATCGGGAAGAAGCCGCAGGTCGCGCCGTATTCCGGTGCCATGTTGGCGATGGTCGCACGATCCGCCAGCGGCAGGTTGTCGAGGCCCGCGCCGAAGAATTCGACGAACTTGCCGACCACGCCCTTGGCGCGCAGCATCTCGACCACCTTGAGCACGAGGTCGGTGCCGGTGGTGCCTTCCATCATCGCGCCGGTCAGCTCGAAGCCGACGACCTCGGGGATGAGCATGGAGATCGGCTGACCCAGCATCGCGGCTTCGGCCTCGATCCCGCCGACACCCCAGCCCAGAACGGCGGCGCCGTTGACCATGGTGGTGTGGCTGTCGGTGCCGACCAGCGTGTCGGGATAGGCGACTTCGGCGCCGTCCTGATCGGTGTCGGTCCAGACGGTCTGGGCCAGATACTCGAGGTTCACCTGGTGGCAGATGCCGGTGCCGGGGGGCACGACGCGGAAGTTGTTGAACGCCGACTGGCCCCACTTCAGGAACTGGTAACGCTCGATGTTGCGCTCGTATTCGCGGTCCACGTTCATCTGGAAGGCGCGCGGGTTGCCGAATTCGTCGATCATCACCGAGTGGTCGATGACCAGGTCGACCGGGTTAAGCGGGTTGATCTTCTGCGGATCGCCCCCCAGCGCCTTGATGCCGTCGCGCATCGCGGCAAGGTCGACCACGGCGGGAACGCCGGTGAAGTCCTGCATCAGCACGCGGGCGGGACGATAGGCGAGTTCGCGATCGCCCTTGCCGCCGTTCTTGCCCCAGTCGGAGAATGCCTTGATGTCGTCCACCGAGACGGTCTTGCCGTCCTCGAACCGCAACATGTTCTCCAGCACCACCTTGAGGGCGGCGGGGAGGTTCGAAAACTCGCCCAGACCCGCGGCCTCGGCGGCAGGGATGGAATAGTAAGCGTAGGTTTTGCCGTTCACCTCAAGAGTCTTGCGTGTGCTGGAGGTGTCCTGGCCGACGACGATGGGCATGTCTGGCTCCCTTGCAATAGCTGGAGAAAAGGGGATTGCACCCCTGCTATCTGCCCGATGCTGCACCGCCATTCAAGAGGGGTGAGCGGTTTTTTGTATACCGTTGAATACAAAACGCGGTGCCGATGGGGCACATGCCTCATCGCACGGCATCACCGCCTCTCGCAAAACCTTGATTGGTCATTTCATTCGCGCTTCGCTACCCCGGATGGGGACGAAGACAGGGATTTCCGATCACATGACGCGACTCACCCGGGCCATTGCACCGTTCCTGATGGCCATGGCCGGCGCCGTTCAGGCACAGTCCGACGAAAACCCGGTCATCGTGGAGCTGTTCACCTCGCAGGGCTGTTCCTCCTGTCCGGCGGCGGATCAGGTGCTGGCCGAACTGCGCGGACGCGAGGATGTCATCCCGCTGGCGCTGCACGTGGATTACTGGGATTACATCGGCTGGAAGGACGGCTTTGCCGATCCGGCCTTCACCAAGCGGCAGAAGGGGTACGCGCGCGCCGCCAAGCGCCGCTCGGTCTACACGCCTCAGATGATGATCGACGGCCGGTTCGACGTGGTCGGCTCGCGCCCGATGAAGGTGGTCGACGCGATTCGCATCGCCTCCGAGGCGCCGGACCGCGTGAAGCTGACCCTGAAGCGCGAGGGCGGCGATCTGGTGATCCACGCCGTGCCCCTCGAACGTCTGCCCGAAACGCTGGTGCAACTGGTGCGCTACGCCCCGGAAAAGAAGGTCGACATCCTGGACGGCGAAAACGCCGGGCGCAGCATCACCTACACCAACATCGCCCACGGCTGGCAGGTGCTGGGCGAATGGGACGGCCGCTCGACCCTCGACATGCGGGTCTCCATCGCCGGGGACGACCCGGTCGTCGTGATGATCCAGGAAGCGGGCTACGGCCCGGTCGTCGCCGCGGCGCGCGCCCGCTGACGCGCCTGCCGCCGCCATTTCCAGCGACGGTGAATCCAGAACCACTGGCCGGGATGCTCCCGGATCCGCGCCTCGAGCCGGCGCGTCGCCTCGGTCATCATCTCGGCGGGATCGCCGTGCGGGATGGGCGCCTCGAACACGGCGTCGAAGCTGACCCCATCCGCCTTCCGTATCCCGAAGAAGGGCACGAACAGGGCGCCGGTCCTCACCGCGATCTCGGCGGCAGAGGTCAGCGTCGGCGCGGGCTGGCCGAGAAAGTCGATGGGGACGCCGGCACTGTCGTAGACATCGAACAGCAGCACCCCCATGCCGCCGTCGCGGATATGCTTCAGCAAACCCATCGTGCCGCGCCGTCCCTGTTCGAAGACCGGGTCGGACAGAGCATGCATGTTGGCGGCGTAGTGGGCGTTGAAATAGGGGTTCGCCATCGGCCGGTAGAGGCCGCCGATCCGCCAGCCGCGCGCCACAAGCGCCGCGCGGGGCGCTTCGAAATTGCCGAAATGCCCCGTGACGAAGAGGATCGGGCGCCCCTCGGCGCGGGCCCGGTCCATCGCGGCAAGGCCCTCGCCCCGGATCGGCGTGTCCTTCATCCGCGCCAGCAGACCCGGAATGTCGTAATTCTCGATCATCGTGCGACCGGCGTTGTCGGCGACCTGCCGTGCGATCGCGCGCCGCTCCGTCTCCGGCATCTCCGGCCAGACGTGGCCGAGATTCTCCAGCGCCCGCGCGCGATACCCGGCCAGCGGCGCGATCACCCGCGACACCAGCCCGCCCATGAGCCGGCCGCGCAACCCGGCCGGAAGCGCCAGCGCCGCCGCGATGAAGCCGCGCAACACCCTGTCCGACAGCCAGTCCCTGCGGCCGCCGCGCTCCCTGTCCCTGGTGTCGCTCACCCCGGTCTCCGTATCGTCCGGAGCCAGAAATAGGACCGCCCCCGCCGCGGCACAACCCTCGGGCGTCGCAGAGGCGGCCGGGCCCGATCATTCCTCGTCGTCGTCGTCGCTCCGCAGGTCGATTTCCCCGGAATTGACCAGGTCGCGAATGGCCGAGACCACGGCCCCCATCGCCGCCTCGCCCTTCTTGCCCTTGACGCTCATGCCCGCCGCCTCCTCGCGGATGGAGCCGGCCATCCGCTTCGACATGTTCTCCAGCAGGAACTCCGCCGCCCGCAGATCCGCCTCCCCGGTGGCGGCGGCAATGGCCTGGGTCAGGACATCGGCAGGCACGTCGCGGGTGATCTTGGGAATGTCGATCTTCTTCAGCCGGTCGGGGATGTTGGCAAAGGTGAAGATCGCCCGGCGCACCGCCTCGGCGAAATCCTTGTCCGTCTCCTCCAGCCCCTCCAGAACCTCGTCGCGCTTGGCGGAGGCGGCGTAGTTGAGGATCGCGCCGACCCGCTCGTCCGGGCGCTTTTCGAAGGCCCTGGGCGGTTCGGCATCCAGTTGCGCCGCCAGCGACAGCCCGATGCGGTCGACCGCTTCCGGGCTCACGCCCGACGTCATCGAAATCGCGTAGCTGATCCGCCGCGCCTTGTCGCCGGGCAGGCGGGCCAGCACCTTTGCCGCCTTCGCCGTTTCGATCTTCGACATCATCACCGCCGCGACCTCCGTCGCCTCGCCCAGCACGAGCTGCTGCAGGCGATCCTCCGACAGCTTGTTGATCCGCTCCCAGGGATCGCCGGTCTGGCGCACCCCCGCCTCCTTGCGCAGGCGCAGCGCGGTGCGGTGGCTGATCTTGCCGTCGAGCGCGTTCAGCGCCCCGGCCATGTCGCCGGGAAAGGCCATGCCGACCGATTCCAGCTCGTTCGAGAATTCCTCGATCACCGCGTTCAGCGTTTCGCGGTCGATGTAGCGCATCCGGCCGAGCTGCATCGTCAGCTCCGATTGCAGATCCTCCGGCAGCGAGGACAGGGGCACATCCGCCCCCTCGTTCAGCAGGAACTGCACGACGATCGCCGCCTTCGCGCGGCGCGTCAGCGGCGGGCGCCCGACCCGCACCGGACCTGGCAGGGCGGCAATCGGTGTGAGATTCGACATCTTCAGGCTCCGTGGATCGTCCTCCGACAGAGCTAGCGCGACGAGGTTAACGAAGCCTGATCATTCCCCCGAAATAACAAGGGCGGCCCGCAAGGCCGCCCCCCGTTTCCGGCAGATTTCGGGCGCTCAGCCCGAGACCACCTTGCAGGTTCCGCTTTCGGCATCGAACACGGTTCCGGCGGCACAGGTCATGCCGGCCTCGCTGTGACCGAGGCAGGCCGCACCGGCAGCGATCGGCGCCGCCACGAGGGCGGCGGCGGTCAGAAGCATCTTGATCGTCATCTTGCGTCCTCCATGTGGAATGCCGCAAAGGTAGCACGGCTTGACGCTACGGCAAAAAGAATCCCGCGCCCGCGCCCCCTCACGAAACCGAGAGCGGGCAGGCCGCCGCAAACCCCGGCATCTTCTGGCCGGAAATATCCCGGGGGAGTCCGCAAGGCGGACGGGGGCAGCGCCCCCGCGACGGCTCAATCCGCGCCGAACACCCGGGCAAAGATCGTGTCCACGTGCTTGGTGTGGTAGCCGAGGTCGAACTTCTCCTCGATTTCCGCCGGCGACAGCGCCGCGGTCACCTCGGCATCGGCCAGAAGCTCGGTCCGGAAATCCGCACCCTCTTCCCAGACCTTCATGGCGTTGCGCTGCACCAGGCGATAGGCGTCCTCGCGGCTCACCCCGGCCTGCGTCAGGGCCAGAAGCACCCGCTGCGACATCACCAGGCCTTTGAACTTGTTCATGTTCGCCAGCATGTTCTCCGGATAGACGACCATCTTCTCGATGACCCCGGCCAGCCGGTTCAGGGCGAAGTCGAGGTGGATCGTCGCATCCGGCCCGATCCCGCGCTCCACCGAGGAATGCGAGATGTCGCGTTCGTGCCAGAGCGCCACGTTCTCGAGCGCCGGCACCACCGCCGAGCGCACCAGCCGGGCGAGGCCGGTCAGGTTTTCGGTCAGCACGGGGTTGCGCTTGTGCGGCATCGCGGACGAGCCCTTCTGGCCGGCCGAGAAGAACTCCTCCGCCTCCAGCACCTCGGTGCGCTGCATGTGGCGGATTTCGGTGGCGACGTTCTCGATCGACGAGGCGATCACGCCGAGCGTTGCGAAATACATCGCGTGGCGGTCGCGCGGGATGACCTGCGTCGAGATCGGCTCGGGCCGCAGACCGAGCTTTTCGCAGACGTGTTCCTCGACCGCCGGATCGATGTTGGCAAAGGTGCCGACCGCACCCGAGATCGCGCCCGTCGCCACTTCCCAGCGGGCCTTTTCGAGGCGGTTCTTGTTGCGGTCCATCTCGGCGTAGAAGCGCGCGAAGGTCAGGCCCATGGTGGTCGGCTCGGCGTGGATGCCGTGGCTGCGCCCGATGCGGACGGTGTCCTTGTGTTCGTAGGCCCGCTTCTTCAGCGCGGCGAGCAGCTTGTCCATATCCGCCAGCAGCAGGTCGGTGGCGCGCACGAGCTGGATGTTGAGCGTGGTGTCGAGCACGTCCGAGCTGGTCATGCCCTGGTGCACGAAACGCGCCTCGGTCGAGCCGATGTGCTCGGCGAGGTGGGTCAGGAAGGCGATGACGTCATGCTTGGTGACGGCCTCGATCTCGTCGATGCGCGCAACATCGAATTCCACGTCCTTCGCCTTCCATACGGCCTCGGCGCTTTCGCGCGGGATCACGCCCAGGTCGGCCTGCGCGTCGCAGGCATGGGCTTCGATCTCGTACCAGATGCGGAACTTGGTGGCGGGGTCCCAGATCGCGGTCATCTCGGGGCGGGCGTAACGGGGGATCATCGGCAGCGTCCTTCGGTGGAATGGCTCGGGTGTCGCGCGCGTCATAAGCCGCGCGGGCCAGCGCGGCAAGGGTCGCGCCCGGCCTGCGGGGGCGCGCGGGCGGCAGGGGCGCGGCGTGCCGGGGCGCTAAAGCCATCCGCCCCCGGGCGCGCCGGGGCGGACCAAGTGTCGCGGGCCCGGTCGTTGCGCGGCGCGGCGCGGCAAGCCGCTGATATTGCAGGACTTGCGCAGGGCGCGGCACTGTATACGTTTGTATCCCTGTAACGCATTGAAAGATATTGGTAAAACTTCTTTACTTCGGGCGCGGTCCGGCTAGGGTCGCGCGGGCTTGAAACGAGGACATGACGGATGCCGATCGACGACCACCCGCTGCGCTACCAGCTTGCCAACGAACTGCATGCGCGGCCCTTTCCGTCGCTCACGGTGCCCTGCCGGGCGGTGTTCCTGGCCGTGAAGAAGGTGCAGGATGCGGCATCGCGCGACCGGGCGCGGGATCTTGCGCATCTCGTCGCGCTGCTCGACCGCCACGGCGCACCGCATCCGCAGCCGGGGGCGACGCATTATTCCGGCCAGATCGGGCAGGCGGTGCTGAAATGGGAACAGCACACCGAGTTCGTGACCTACACCGCCTTCTTGCCCGGCCTCGGGGCGCGGCCCTTCGATCCGGCGGATTTCGAGATCTTCCCAGAGGACTGGCTGGTTTCCGCCCCCGGGGCCCGCGTGACCTCGGCAATGATCCGGGTCTGTCCGCGCCCGGCGTCGGACGGCGAGGCGAACGCGCTGGTCAACGAATGGATGGTGCCCGAAAGCGTTGCCGTCAGCCGGATGCTGGACGATGCGCTGATCGCGGCGGGCGATTTCCGCATCGACCCGGCGGGGCACCAGCGCTTTGCCCTCTTCGCGAGCCAGGGCGTCGGGTCGCGTCGGGTCGGGCGGGTGGTGCAGCGGATCTGCGAGATCGAGACCTACAAGACCATGTCGATGCTGGGCTTCACCCGGATCGGCGCGGTCGCGCCCCGGATGACCGAGATCGACGAGGAACTGACCCGGCTGATGACGCTGATGACCCATGTCGACGCTCCGGAGGAGCAGACCCTCCAGGCGTTGCTGCGCGCCTCGTCCGAGCTTGAAAGCCTGTCGGCCCAGACCTCGTTCCGGCTGTCGGCCACGGCCGCCTACGAGGCGCTGGTGACGCAGCGCATCGCGGTGCTGCGCGAGGAGCGGTTCGAGGGCCGCCAGACCTTCCGCGAGTTCATGGCGCGGCGCTTCGACCCGGCCATGCGCACCGTCAAGAGCGCCGAGAAGCGTCTCGAGGCGATGTCGGCGCGGGCGATGCGGGCGGGCGACCTGCTGCGCACCCGGGTCGAGGTGAAACGCTCGGAACAGAACCAGCAACTGCTTGAAAGCATGGACCGTCGCGCCCGCACGCAACTGCAGCTGCAGGAGACGGTCGAGGGCCTTTCGGTGGTCGCGATCAGCTATTACGCCGTCTCGCTCGCCTCCTACCTGCTTTACCCGGTGGCCGGGGCGGCGGGGCTGTCCAAGGGGATGCTCACGGCGCTGGTGACGCTGCCGGTGATCCTGCTGGTCTGGATGATGATCCGGCGCATCCGGCATTCGGTCGAGAAGGGGTAGGGCGCCGCGGCGCCCCGCCCGCCGTCAGACGATCTTTTTCAGCAGCCGCAGCAGGGTTTCCCGTTCGCGATCGCGCAGCGGGGCGAGGGTTTCGGCGGTGACGCGGGCGGCGGCCCCGACCGCCTCGTCGATCAGCGCCACGCCGTCCACGGTGAGCGACACCTGATGGCGGCGGCGGTCGTCCGGGTCGGGGGTGGTGCGCAGCAGTCCGCGACCGATCAGCCGGTCGACCACGCCCTTGGTGGTCGCGCCGTCCATCGCCACGGTCCGCCCGAGCTGGTTCTGCGACATCGGGCCGTCTTCGGCCAGACGGTGCATCACCGAGAACTGCGTGCTTGTGAGCTTGCCCGGCACCAGGTCCATGAAGATGGTGGAATTGCGCTGGTACGCCTTGCGCAGGAGAAATCCGATCTGGTCGTCCAGCAGGTAGCCATGCTCGGCGCTGGTCTTGGCCTTTCTGTCGCGGCTCAAATCAAACTCTCCTTCAAACAATCCTTGGTTGATTAGGCGCTCCGGCGGCGCGGCACAATCCCCCGCGCCACCATTTCGGTGCGCCGCCCCCCCGATTCAACCGCGCTCAGACCGAGAGATAGGCATCGCGGATTTCGGGATGCGCCTCCAGCTCCGCGAAGGTGCCGTCGAACTTCTTCTCGCCGCCCTCGATGATGATCGCCCGGTCCGCCACGGCGCGGGCGAAATGCAGGTTCTGTTCCGAGATCATCACCGTCAGCCCCTCGGCCTTCAGGGTGAGGATGGTCTGCGCCATCTGCTCGACGATCACCGGGGCGATGCCTTCGGAGGGCTCGTCCAGCAACAGCAGGGTGGGGTTGCCCATCAGGGTCCGCGCGATGGTCAGCATCTGCTGTTCGCCGCCCGACATGTGCTTGCCCCGGTTCGCGCGCCGCTCGGACAGGTTGGGGAAGATCTCGAACAGCTGTTCCTGCGTCCAGTGCGGCGCGCCCTCGCGCCGGGGCTGGCGGCCGACCTCGAGGTTCTCGAGCACCGTGAGATCGGTAAAGATGCGCCTGTCTTCGGGCACGTAGCCGATTCCGGATTTGGCGACCCGAAAGGCCGGCTGGCCGACGAGGTCGCTGCCTTCGAAGACCACCGAACCGCTGCGCGGGCGGACAAGCTGCATCACCGTCTTCATCGTGGTGGATTTGCCCGCGCCGTTGCGCCCGAGCAGCGCGACGACCTCGCCCCGCGCGACGCCGAAGGACAGGTCCGACAGGATATGCGCCTTGCCGTAGTAGGAATGGACGTTGGCGACCTCAAGCATGGCTGGCCTCCTTGAAGAGCGTGCCGCCGCCCAGGTAGACTTCCTGCACCTGCGGGTTGTTGCGCACCTGCTCGGCGTTGCCGTCCGCGATCAGCTCTCCCCGGTTCAGCACCATGATGTGATGCGAATGGGCAAAGACCACGTCCATGTCGTGCTCGGTGAACAGCACGGACACCCCCTGATCGCGCACGATGTCGGCGACGAGCTGCATCAGTTCGACCCGCGCGGTGGGGGCCATGCCCGCCGTGGGTTCGTCCATCAGCAGCAGGCGCGGCCGGTGGCAGAGCGCGATGGCCAGTTCCAGCCGCTTGAGGTCGCCGTAGGCCAGGATCGAGCAGGGCCGGTCGGCCTGATCCTTCATCGACACGGTGTCGAGGAATTCGAACGCCTCCTCGCGGTAGAGCTTCCAGGCGCGGGGCAGCATGGAGAAGGTCCGGCGATGGTGGCTCATCAGCGCCATCTGGACGTTCTCGATCACCGTCATGGACTGATAGGTCCCGGTGATCTGGAAGGTCCGCCCGACGCCGCGCCGCCAGCTCTCGCGCGGTTTCAGGCCGGTGATGCGCTTGCCGTCGAGAAACACCTCCCCGGCGGTCGGCTTCAACTGCCCCATGAGCATGTTGAAACAGGTGGACTTGCCCGCCCCGTTGGGCCCGATCAGCGCCTTGAGTTCGCCCTGACGGACGCTGAACGACACGCCGTTGACGGCAAGGAAACCGTCGTAGCTTTTCCGGAGGTTCTCGACGCGGAGGATCTCGGTCATGCCTCTTCCTCCTTTTGGCGGATGCGGTTCCAGAAGCTGCGGAGCGAGCCGACGATGCCTTCGGGCGCGATGATGACCACCGCGATGATGACGAGGCCGAGCAGCAGGCGCCAGTATTCGAGCCGGGTCAGCCAGTCTTCGACCACGGTCATGAAGCCAGCGCCGACGACCCCGCCCGCGAGGGTTTTCACCCCGCCGAGGAAGACCACGATCAGCGCGTCGAAGCTTTCCCCGATTTCGAGCACTGTGGGAAAGACCGAGCCCTTGGAGAAGACGAAGATTCCGCCCGCGAGACCCGCCATGACGCCGGCGAGGGCGAAGGCGACATATTGCACGCGCTTGACGTCGATGCCGGTGGCCTCGGCCTGGCGCGGGCTGTCGCGGCCCGCGCGCAGGGCGTAGCCGAAGGGCGAATGGATGACGTGGCGCAGGAACAGGATGCCGCCGACCCCGAGCGCGAGGGTGAAGTAGTAATAGGGCGTCGTGCCGTTCAGCCAGTCGGCGGGCCAGATGTTGACCAGCCCGTCATCGCCCCGCGTGACCGCCCGCCACTGAAAGGCCAGCGACCAGACAAGCTGGGAAAAGGCCAGCGTCAGCATGGCGAAATAGACTCCGGTGAGGCGGATGCAGAACCAGCCGATCCCCAGCGCCAGCAGCCCGGCGGCGAGGGGGGCAAAGAGGAACGCCAGCTCCATCGGGGTGCCGGTGTGATAGACCAGCAGCGCGGCGGCATAGGCCCCGCCGCCGAAGAACGCGGCATGTCCGAAGCTGACGAGGCCGCCGGTCCCGAGGATGAAGTGCAGCGAGGCGGCGAAGAGGGCAAAGACGATCATGTCGATCAGCAGGATCAGCACGAAGCGGTCGGCAAGGAACGGCAGCAGCACCAGCAGGACCAGCAGCGCCGCGACCAGCGCCTGACCGATCGGCGGATAGGGCCGGATCGGCGTTTCCGGTGCGCCGACCTGACCGTGTTCGCCCGCCACCTCCTCGCGGCCCAGCAGGCCGTAGGGGCGCACGATCAGCACGATGGCCATGACGACGAACATCAGCACCAGCGTGGACTGCGGCAGGTAGGTGACGCCGAAGACGTTCAGCACCGAGATCAGCACCGCCGCGATGAAGGCGCCGGGCAGCGATCCCATGCCGCCGATCACCACGACGACGAACACGGCGCCGATGATGTTGAAATCCATCAGCAGATCCGCCCCGCCCTTGGGCAGTTGCAGCGCGCCGCCCCAGCCCGCCAGCGCCGAGCCGAGCGCGAAGACCCCGGTGAACAGCCAGGCCTGATTGACGCCGAGCGCGCCGACCATCTCGCGGTCCTGCGTCGCGGCGCGCACGAGGATTCCGAGCCGGGTGCGGGTGATGAGATACCACAGCGCGAACAGGATGAAGGGCGTGATGGCGATGAGCACGATGTCGTACTTGGGCACGGGTTCGCCGAAGATGCGCCAGACGCCGCGCAGGCCGGGCGCGCGCGGTCCGAGCTGATCCTCGGCCCCCCAGATCATAAGCGCGAGATCCTGGATGACCAGGATCACGCCGAAGGTGGCGACCAGCTGGAACAGTTCGGGTGCGCGGTAGATCGGGCGCAGCACGACGATTTCCACGATGGCGCCGATCAGCCCGACCGCAAGGCCGGTCAGCACGATGGCGCCCCAGAAGCCGACGGCCCCGGGCAGCACCTGCATCAGCGTGATGCCGATGAAGGCGCCGAGCATGTAGAACGAGCCGTGGGCGAAATTCACGATCCGGGTGACGCCGAAGATCAGCGACAGGCCGGACGCCACGAGGAACAGGGCAGCGGCATTGGCAAGTCCCGTGAGGAACTGGGCGAAGAAAAAGGCCATGTCGGTCAGGGATCCTTGGTGGCGTGGTGCGGGGTGCGCGTGCGGCGCGTCGGACGGGCAGGGCCCTCCCGGCGGTCACGCGGGTCGCCCCGTGAGTTGCGTGCGGAACAAGGGAAGACGGGGGCGCGGCGACCGGTGCCGCCGCGCCCTGCGGGCCTCATTCGGCCGGGCGCATCGCCTTGATTTCCTCGTCGGTGGGCATGTAGGGTGCCGGGTCCTTGTACTCCCAGTCGACCATGACGCCCTTACCGTCGTCGAGCGCCGTGGTGCCGACCCAGGCGCCGAGTGTCGACTGGTTGTCGATGGCGCGGTAGGTCAGTTCGCCGATCGGCGTGCCCTCGACCTTCAGATCCTCGAAGGCGGCGCGCAGCGATTCGGTGTCGGTGGCACCGGCCTTGTTGATCGCGGCGGCGATGCTCTGCGCGGTCATGTAGCCGACGAGCGAGCCGATCTTGGGCGTCTCCCCGGTGGCGTCCATGTAGGCATCGACAAAGGTCTTGCCGGGGGTGCCGTCCTCGAACCCGTACCAGGGGAAGCCGGTGACGAACCAGCCCTCGGGGGCCTCGTCGCCCAGCGGATCGAGGTATTCCGGTTCGCCGGTCAGCAGGCCGTAGACCGGGCGGCCGTCGAACAGGCCGCGGTCGCCGCCTTCGCGCACGAACTTGGCAAGGTCGGTTCCGAAGGTCACGTTGTAGATCGCGTCGGGCTTGGAGCGTTCCAGCGCCTGCACCTCGGCGCCGGCGTCGATGTTGAACAGGGCGGGCCACTGTTCGGCGACGAATTCCACCTCGGGCTTCAGGCGCTTGAGGTTTTCCTTGAAGGCCGCGACGGCATCCTGCCCGTAGGCATAGTTCGGCGCGATGGTGGCGTATTTCACCGCGTCGGACTTGGCGGCCTCCTCGGCCAGCATCGCCGCCTGAACCCAGGTCGAGGCGCGCAGGCGGAAGGTGTAGGGGTTGCCCGAGCCCCAGACCAGGCTGTCGGCCAGCGGTTCGGAGGCGAGGTAGAGGTATTTCTTCTCGGCCGCGAAGGAGGACAGCGCAAGGCCGACGTGGCTCAGGATGGTGCCGGTCAGCATCACGGTGCCGTCGCGGGTCATCAGTTCCTCGGCGATCTTCACCGCCTCGGCGGGGTCGCCCTGATCGTCGCGATAGACGAATTCCAGCGGCTTGCCGAGCACGCCGCCCGCGTCGTTGATCTGGCT
Source organism: Salipiger sp. (assembly GCF_048261495.1). GTDB lineage: Bacteria > Pseudomonadota > Alphaproteobacteria > Rhodobacterales > Rhodobacteraceae > Salipiger. The sequence continues at coordinate 13,669 of NZ_JBLXFX010000009.1, read as the reverse complement.
CAGCGCCAGGTCGATGCCCTTCTTGTAGGGCTCGGCAAAGGCGGCCATGCGCTTGTAATGGTTGATCTCGCCGACCTTGATCGTGTCCTGTGCGAGGGCGGCGGCGGGCGCCAGGGCCAGCGCCGCGGCGGTGGCAAGCAGGGTGCGTCTCAGCAGATTCATGTCGTCTCACTCTCCTGTTGGATCTGCCCGCCGCATGGGGGGCAGGGATGGTCCGGTCTTGTGCCGGTTAGTCGTGATACACGAACGCGGGCGACGGGTCGGCCGCGAGGTCTTCGGTCCTCTCCAGTTCCAGAAGGTCGTTGATCCGCTTGCGATAGACAAGCGGTCCCTTGTCGATGGCGATGCGGATCGGGCGGCGCTTGGCGGGGCGCAGCTCTTCTTCCTGCACCGCTTCGAGGATCTCCTTGTCCTCGGCAAAGGCCTTGCGGAACATCGCATCCATGCGCTCGGCGGCCTCCGGGTCATCCTGCGCGGTGTTGCGGATGTGCATCCAGCGGTCGATGGTGTGGGTTTCGGTGACCGGCGTCATGAAATGCAGGGCAAAGATGCGCACGCCGTCGTTGCGATCCTCCTCGCGGCACTGCTTCTCGGTCTCGATGGAGCCGAAGTCGATCACCGCGGTGCAGGGGGTGTAGAGGTAGTAGTAATGCCAGCGGTCCACGTTGCCGGTGAAGCCGCCGAAGGCCTTGAAGAAGCCGATGGGCTCGCCGTCGCGGATCCAGCGCCAGGCGACGATGCAATCGCCTTCGGTCTTCACGTGGACCGGCACGTTTTCCGACGCCGCATTGCCGAGCGTGGTCGGGTGGACAAAGCTCACATGCGCCGGATCGACGAGGTTTTCCGCCACGTTGAGGTAGTTCGACTTGAGGTGCAGCGCGTCGCCGTGATGCATGGCCCAGTTCGGGTCGCCGAATTCCGGCATGTCGAAGACCGTTGCCGGGTCGGCCCTGGAAGCGTCGCCCATCCAGATCCACACGATGCCGTGCCGTTCGACGATGGGGTAGGCCTCGACATAGGCCGAGGCGGGCAGGTTGGTCTGGCCCGGCACCCGCACGCATTTGCCCGAGCAGTCGAAGGTCAGCCCGTGGTAGCCGCATTGCACGGTATCCCCGATGCGCTTGCCCTTGGAGAGGGGCAGCAGCCGGTGCGGGCAGCGGTCTTCCAGCGCGGCGACCGTGCCGTCGGATTTCCGGAACATCACGACATTGTCGCCGAGGATGGTGAACCGGCGCAGCGCGTCGTCGATTTCCGTCGACCAGCCGGCGACATACCAGGCGTTTCTTACGAACGTCGTCATGATTCAACTCCTTGCAAGGTTGCCGAAAGGATCGGGACCGGCGCGACGGGCCTGCGGGGACGGGGCGCCATCATCGCAGACCGTCCTCTCCGACGACATCTTCGTGCCGCAGACCGCCGACGCGGGGCAGGGGGCGCCCGGTGCATTGCAGCGCGACCGCCACCACGATCTCGCCCGCGCGGGGGGCATCGGGAATCTGCACCCGCATGCCGTCGAAATGCGAGCGCACATAGGCCGCGTCCTTGTGGCCGAGCGGCACGTCGATCACCGTGCCGGGGCCGCCCATCGCCTTGGACGAGGGCACCAGCGCGGCCCCGCCCCCCAGCACCGCGCGCAGCGGCGCCCCGAGCCCGGGGTGGAGCAGGGCGGCACCGTGTTCGAGTTCCCCGGCATCGCCGACAAGCGCGGCCTTGCCGTAGCCCTCGACCGCGGCGGGGTTGCCACCCAGCGCGGCCAGCGCCTCGCGGCCCAACAGATCGCCGAGGGTCGCGCCGGTGGTGATCAGGTCCGACAGGTCGTCGGCATAGTGCCCCGCGTGGGGATTGACGATCACCGCCGCGGCGAGAGCCCGGCGCGAGGCGGGCGCCACGTCGCGGCCCATCTCGCGGCGGGTCTCTTCGACCAGCGTGATGATCTTGCGCAGCTTCACCGCAAGCCGTCCTCGCCCTTGACGTCCTCGGCCCTGAGGCCGCCGACGCGGGCATGGATGCGCGGGCCGGTGGTCATGACCAGCACCAGAAGCAGTTCGTCCGGCTTCGGCGCGTCGGAAATCCCCACCTCCATCGCGTCGAAATGCGACCGCACGTAGCAGGCGTTGGTGTGGGTCACGGGCACGTCGAGCCGCGCGCCGACCGCGCCGACCTTCTTGGTCGAGGGCACGATGGCCATGCTTTCGGCGATCTTGTTGCGCATGGCGTAGCCGCCGGGCACATGCCAGAGCGCGCCGTGCTCCAGCTCTCCGTTGACGCCGACGATGGCGCCCTTGCCGTAGCCCTGGACGATGGCGGGATCGCCGCCGAGCGCGTCGATCGCCTGCTGGGCCATCTCGATGCCGAGCGGTTCGAGATCCTTCATGAAGCCCTGGATGTCCTCGACATAGCGGCCGGCAAAGGGATTCTCGATCACCACCATCGCCGCCGCGCGGCGTTGCGGCTCGTCCGGGACGGGGCCGCCCTCGTGGTAGATGGTTTCCACCAGAACGGCGGTCTTGCGGATCCTGATCTCAGGCATGGGTCAACTCCTCCCTCGTGACGGTCTCTCCGATCATGCGCCGCTGGCCCGCAAGTGCAAGGCAGGCGGCGCGGATCAGCCCGCGGTCCGCGAACTCCCGCGCTGCCGTCAGGCCGCGGTCGAGCGCCTCGGCAACCTCTGCCGCGGAAAGCGGTCCGACGCCGGTGGTCACCGGCCGGTCGCCGAGGTCGCTGTCGGGGGCCAGGTCGCGGGCGGGGGCGCGCCGGATCGCCGGATGACCGGGCAGGTCGACCGCATTGGCGATGAGCGTCGCCGCCGCATCCGCCTGCGCCGCGTTCCCGGCCAGGACCGTGACCGCATCCGCGATGCCCAGCGAGTGCGAGCGCCCGCGCCAGCCCGAGGTCGCGACCCCGCCGATGCCGTCGTCGGGCCCGATGGCCACGCGGGCGCCGGGCGCGCGGGTCACCGGGTCTTCGCAGATCGCCAGTTTCAGCGGCGTGCCGCGGGTCCAGAGCGCGATATCCCCGCCGTTGTTGACATGGGCCCGCGCAAGATCGTGGCCCGGCGTCAGCATTGCCGCCAGAACGTGATCGGCGACGGAGCCCGCGACGGAGGCCATCGGCGTCACGAAGAGCGGGGCAAAGGGGGCGGTGGCGCCGTGCATCCGCCGGGCCACAGCCCCGTCCGGCGCAGGGCCGGTGGCGCGGCGCAGGCGGGCAAGCTCGGCGCAGAGATCGTGCAGGACCGGCTCGAAGGCCTCGTGCGCGCGGCGCAGGGCGCGGCGGACCGCCTGCGCCTCGCCCTCGGCGGTCACGATCAGGTCGATGGGGCCGTGCAGCATCCGCAACCGGCCGTCGCGGTCTTCCTGTACGACGGGGCCTTCGCGAAAGCTCATTCCGGGCGCTCCCGGTTCACCGGCCAGGGCGCACCCTTCTTGCGGTTCTCGGAGCGGCGGCCGGACAGGCGGTGATCGCTCTGCCGCCCGGTGAGGCCCTTCAGCGCGTCCTCGAGAGGCATGACATAGTCCATGTGACCGCCGAGCGCCGCGTAATCCGCCGCCGCCATGGTGAATTCGATCGGCGCGACGAGGGCGGGGGTGGGCACGTAGCCGAAGGCGTTCCGGGGCATCTGCGTCACGTCCGCCATGAAGGTGATACCGCCGCCGGGCCACATCATCACCGGCGCGCCGCCGCAGGTGACGCGGGTCAGGCGGGATTGCACCGAGCGGGTCAGCGACACCGGGTTTTCGGTGACGCCCGAGCGCAGGGAGCCCCCCGCACCCGCCATGAAGAGGACCGATGCGAGGGAGGGTTCGCAGTTCTCTTCGATGCGGCGGACGGAGGGAAGAAGACGCTCGGGCATCTCCTGCCGCACGGGGACCAGATCCTCGGACAGCTCGTAGTAGGCGGCGTGTTCGCCGGTGGTCGACACCATCAGCAGCGACAGGCCGGGGCGGGCCTGGCCGGGCTTCCACGTGTCGAGGATCGTCAGCGGGTCCGACAGGTTCGTGCCGCCCCAGCCGGTGCCCGGCTCGGCGACCTGGAAGTAGCGCCCGGGGGTCGAGCGGCGGCCCTTGATGCGGATGCCGGTCTGCGGCCAGCCGATGACCTTGCCCGCCTGGTGTTCTGACATGACGCCGGTGATGTGGTCGTCGACCACCACCACCTCGTCGACCAGCCCCTGCCACTGGGCCGCGAACATGCCCACGGTGGCCGATCCGCAGCCGACGCGCATCCGCTCCTCGCGCTGCCCGTTCACCACGGGCGCCTGACCGGCGGCGATCTCGAGGTCCGCGCCGCCGTCGATGGTCAGCGCGACCCGTTCGCCGTTGCAGAGCGCCAGCAGGGTGGCGCAGGTGACGCGGCCCTCCTTCTTGGAGCCGCCGGTGAGGTGGTGGACCCCGCCCAGCGACAGCATCTGCGAGCCGTATTCCGATGTGGTGACATGGCCGACCACTTCGCCCTCGGCGCGGATTTCGGCGCGTTCGGTGCCGAGATGGCGGTCGGTGTCGATCTTCACCTTGGCGCCGCAGTAGGAAAAGATCCCCTCGGTCACCACGGTGATCATGTCGGCATCGCGCGCCTTGCTGGCGACGATGAAGGGGGCGGGCTTGTAATCGGGATAGGTGGTGCCCGATCCGACCGCGGTGATGAAGGTCTCTTCCCCCGAAACCAGGTCGCCGTCCCATTCGCGGTCGAGGAAGGGCACGACCGGCACATCCTCGCGGTTTTCCAGAATGGTGAGCGGATCGAGGCGGACCAGCTCTCCGCCCTCGTTGGCGTAGCGGTCGCAGGCCCCGGCACGGCCCTCGGCGATGTAGCACATCACGGGGCAGGCATCGCAGCGGATCTTTTCCGGCCGCTCTGCCGGATCTCGCCTCGTGGTGGTTTCGCTCGCCGTCACGCCGCTGGCTCCCGCTTGTTGGGACAATTCGTTTGTATACGAACGCATGTGAGTCGCGTTCCTGTCAAGGATTCACGTGTGTCGGAGCGGTCGGGGGCCGTCGGGGGCCGCGTTTTTCATCATTTCCGCGATTCCGCCCGAACCGTGCTATCAAGCGCATTGACAGAGGTCTTTTCCCGCTCCTAGGCTTGACGCAACTTCGTTTGCATACGAATGAAAAGACACAAGCCGGAGATCGCCATGTCGCTGCATCGCCCCGAATCGCTGGAAGACGCCCTGGCGCTTCTGGAACGAGGTGCGACGGTGCTCGCAGGGGGGACGGACGTGTTTCCGGCCCTGCGCGACGCACCGGCGCGGGGCGACATGGTGGATGTGACCGCCATTCCCGGCCTGCGCGGCATCGCCCGGATCGGCGACGGCTGGCAGATCGGCGCGGCGACGACCTGGACCGACATCGTGCGGGCGGAACTGCCGCCGTTGTTCGACGGTCTCAAGGCCGCCGCGCGCGAGGTCGGATCGGTGCAGATCCAGAATGCCGGGACCGTGGCGGGGAACCTCTGCAACGCCTCTCCGGCGGCGGACGGGCTGCCGCCTCTCCTGGCGCTGGGTGCCGAGGTGGTGCTCCACGGGCCGGTGGGGCGGCGGGTGCTGCCGCTGGCCGAGTTCGTCACCGGCGTGCGGCGTACCGCGCTGGAACCGGCCGAAATCGTGGTCGCGCTGCATGTGCCGGACGGGCCGGGGCGCGGCGTGTTCCTGAAGCTCGGGGCGCGGCGCTACCTCGTCATTTCCATCGCCATGGTCGCCGTGGTGGTCGAGGCCGAGGCGGGCCGCATCCGCCGCGCGGCGCTGGCGGTCGGGGCCTGCTCTGCGGTCGCGCGCCGTCTGCCCGGCCTCGAAGCCGCGCTGACGGGCGCCGCGGCCGCCGAGGTGGCTGCCATCGTCGCCGCGACCGACCTGCCCGAGCTTGCGCCGATCGACGACGTGCGCGCCTCGGCCGGCTACCGGCTCGACGCCGCGCGGACGCTGCTGAGCCGCGCCATTCTCACCGCGATGGAGGTGCCCCATGTCGCTTGATGCGCCCGCCGGCGACATCGGCTTTGTCCTGAACGGAGACGCGCTGACCGTGCCTGCCTCTCCGACCGCGCGCCTTTCCGACGTGCTGCGCGAGGCGGCGGGGGCGCGCGACGTGAAGGTCGGCTGCAACGCCGGAGATTGCGGCGCCTGCACCGTGCTGATCGACGGCGCGCCGGTCTGCGCCTGCCTGACGGCGGCGGGACAGGCGCAGGGCCGCGAGGTGGAAACCCAGGCCGGGCTGGTGGCGCGCGACGCCACGGCGGAGAGGCTGGCGCATGCCTTTCAGCGCCACCAGGCCGCGCAATGCGGGATCTGCACGCCGGGGATGATGGTCTCGGCCGTGGCGCTGCTGCGCTCGGGCGCGGCGCTGACCGAGGATTCGGTCGCGGACGCGCTGGGCGGCGTGCTCTGCCGCTGCACCGGCTATCGCAAGATCATCGCCGCCGTGCTCGACGTGGCGGGCAAAGATGCGGCGGGCGAAGATGCGGGGACGGGCGACGGAGTCGGGGCGCCGATCCCGCGCCTCGACGGCTGGGCCAAGGTCAGCGGCACCGAGCGGTTCGGCGATGATGTCGCGCCGTCCGAGGCGCTTCTGTGCCGGGTGATCCGCTCGCCGCATCACCGCGCCACCTTCCTGTTCGGGGATCTCGAAGCCTTCCGCGCGGATAACGGGCTTGCGTTGATCCTCACGGCGGCGGACGTGCCCGGCCGCAACTGTTACGGCGTCATTCCGGGGTTCGAGGATCAGCCGCTCTATGCCGAGGCCGAAACCCGCTTTCGCGGCGAACCCGTCGCGGCGGTGATCGGCACGGCCGAGGCGTTGGACGCCATGCCGGCCTTCCCGGTCGACTGGGTCGAGATGCCCTCGGTCCTCACCCCCGAAGGGGCGGACAGCGCCGCGCTGCTGCACGACACCCGCGCCGGGAATGTCATGAGCCGCGGCCGCGTGGCGCGCGGCGATGCCGGGGCGGGACTGGCCCGCGCGGCGCATGTGGTGTCTGGCGCGTTTTCCACCGGGTTCATCGAACACGCCTATATCGAGCCCGAAGCCGCCAGCGCCCGCCGCGTCGGCGACCGGATCGAGGTGCAGTGCTGCACGCAGGCACCCTACATGAACCGCGACGGCCTTGCCGGGCTGCTCGGCCTCGCGCCCGACCGGGTGCGCATCCTGCCGACGGCCACGGGCGGGGGCTTCGGCTCCAAGCTCGACCTCAACGCCCAGCCGCACGTGGCGCTGGCGGCCTGGCTGCTGGGGCAGCCGGTGCGCATCGCCTACAGCCGCACCGAGAGCATCGCCTCGTCGACCAAGCGCCACCCCTCGCAGATCCGCATGGAGATCGGCGCGGATGCGGACGGCAAGCTGACCGCGATGCGTTTTGACGGCGTGTTCAACACCGGCGCCTATGCGAGCTGGGGCCCGACCGTGGCGACGCGCGTGCCGATCCACGCCTCCGGCCCCTACGTGGTGCCCGATTACGAGGCGAAGAGCGCCGGCATCCACACCAACACCGCTCCCTCCGGGGCCTTCCGGGGCTTCGGCGTGCCGCAATCCGCCGTGGCGCAGGAGCAGCTCTTCGACATGCTGGCCGAAAAGCTGGGGATGGACCGGCTGGACTTCCGCCGGCGCAACGTGCTGAGGAACGGCGATGCCACGGTCTGCGGGCAGGTGTTCGACAGCGGCATGGGCATCGACGCCTGTTTCGACGCGCTGACGCCGCATTGGGATGCGGCGCTGGCCGGGGCTGCCGCGTTCAACGCCCGCTCCACCACCCGCAAGCGCGGGGTCGGCGTGGCCGGGGGCTGGTACGGCTGCGGCAACACCGCCATGGCCAATCCCTCGACCATCCGCGCCGGGATCACGCCCGGCGGCGTGCTGAAGCTGCACCAGGGCGCGGTGGACATCGGGCAGGGGTCCAACACCGTGATCGCACAGATCTTCGCGCAGGCCCTCGGGGTGCCGGTTTCCGCCGTGGAGCTGGTCGGCGCGGACACCGACGTGACCCCCGACGCGGGCAAGACCTCGGCCAGCCGCCAGACCTTCATCTCCGGCAATGCCGCGCGGCTCTGCGGCCAGGCGCTGCGCGCGAAGATCCTGCGCCTTGCCAATGTCGGCGACGGCGCGACCCTCACCCTCGGCGCGGGCGAGATCGTTCTGACCGACAAGGGCATCGAACGGCGCATCCCGCTGTCCGGCGAAGGCTATGCCATCGAGGCCGTCGAAAGCTACGACCCGCCGACGAAGCCGCTCGACGAGAACGGGCAGGGCAGCCCCTATGCCATCTTCGGCACCGCCGCGCAGATGTGCGAGGTCGAGGTGGACATGGATCTCGGCACCGTGAAGCTGCTGCGCTTCGTCGCCGCCCACGACGTCGGCAAGGCGATCAACCCGCTGCTGGTCGAAGGCCAGATCGAAGGCGGCATCGCGCAGGGCATCGGCCTGGCGCTGATGGAGGAATTCCTTCCCGGCCGCACCGAGAACCTGCACGACTACCTGATCCCCACCATCGGCGACGTGCCCCCGATCGAAAGCCTCATCATCGAAAGCGGCGATCCCCACGGGCCCTACGGCGCCAAGGGGCTGGGGGAACACTGCCTGATCCCCACCGCGCCCGCGATCCTGAACGCCATCGCCCATGCCTCGGGCGTGCGCATCCACCATCTGCCCGCCACCCCCGACCGGGTGCGGGCCGCGATCCTGTCGAGGACCGAATGACCCAGGAGCTCACCGGCCGTTTCGCCGGCATCGACGTGGGCGGCACCTTTACCGACCTCGTCTTCTACGACAGCCGCGCCGGCGCGGTGAAACTCGCCAAGGTGCCGACGACGCTCGACAACCAGGCGCACGGGGTGCTGGCGGCGCTGGACGCGGCCGGGGTGGATGCCGCCGCGCTCGACCTCATCGTGCACGGCACCACGACCACCACCAACGCGGTGCTGGAACGCAGGCTCTGCAAGACCGGCCTCGTCACCACCTCGGGCTTCCGCGACGTGCTCGAGCTCGGCCGCCGCACCCGACCCCGCGCCTACGGCATGAAGGGGCAGTTCCGCCCGCTGATCCCCCGCGACCTGCGGCTCGAAGTGCCCGAGCGGATGCTGGCCGACGGGTCCGAGCACCTGCCGCTCGACGAAGACGCCCTGCGCGCGGCGCTGGCGCAGCTTGCCGAGGCGGGTTGCGAGGCGCTGGTGATCCATTTCCTGCACGCCTATGCCAACCCCGCCCACGAACTGCGCGCCGGAGAGATCGCGCGCGAGGTCTGGCCCAACGGCAACATCACCCTCGGCCACGCGCTGCTCTCCGAAAGCCGCGAATTCGAACGCGGCGTGACGGCGGCGGTCAATGCCAGCGTGCAGCCGCTTCTGCGCCGCTACGTCGAGCGGCTTGCCGACAAGCTTGCCGAACGCGGCTACACCCGCGACCTGCTGGTGATGAACGGCAACGGCGGCATGGTCTCGGCCCGCATCGTCGCCGAGGAGGCCGCCAAGACCGTGATGTCCGGCCCGGCCTCCGGGGTCATGGCCGCCGCCTACACGGGGCGGCGCGCGGGCATCCCGGACCTGCTGACCTACGACATGGGCGGCACCTCGACCGACGTGGCGATGATCCGCGGCGCCGATCCGGCCGTCTCCCACGAGATCGAGATCGAATATGCCATGCCGATCCACGTCCCCATGGTCGACGTGCGCACCGTGGGGGCGGGCGGCGGCTCCATCGCGCGGGTCGACGTGGCCGGGCTGCTCCAGGTCGGACCGGACAGCGCGGGCGCCACGCCGGGGCCGATCTGCTACGGCAAGGGCGGCACCCGGCCGACGATCTCGGATGCCAACATGCTGTTGGGGCGGATGAACCCCGATCGGCTCAACACCGGGGCGGGGGGCGTCTCGCTCGCCACGATCGAGGCCGCGTTCCGCGACACGCTCGGGGACCGGCTCGGCCTTTCCGCCGAAGAGGCGGCCTCGGCCGTGCTGCGCATCGCCAATGCCAGGATGGCCGACGCGGTGCGCATGGTGTCGATCTCGCTGGGCGAGGACCCGCGCGATTTCGCGCTCTTCGCCTTCGGCGGGGCCGGGCCGCTGCACGCCTGCGCCATCGCCCGCGAACTCGGCGTGCCCCGCGTGCTGGTGCCCGCGCGCCCCGGCATCACCAACGCGCTCGGCTGCATCGTCGCGGATCTGCGCCACGACTACGTGCAGACGGTGAACCGCCCGCTCGACGCCTGCGACATGGACGAGGTGCACGCCGCCTTCGCCACCCAGATCGCCGACGGCAAGGCCGCCATCGGCCGCGAGCGCGTCGACATCGCCGAGACCCGGGTGCTGCATTCGGTGGACATGCAGTTCATCGGCCAGACCCACCTGCTGCGCGTGCCGCTGCCGGGGCCGGCGCCCACCCGCGACGACCTGCGCCAGCGCTTCGAAGAGGCCTATTTCCGCCGCTTCCAGGTCAGCCTGCCCGAAATCCGGCCCGCCCTCGTCAACGTCAACACCTCGGTGATCGGCCGCCGCCCGGAGGTCGACCTCTCGGCCCTGATCGACGCCGCCGGGCGCAAGGCCACCCTGGCCGAGGCGCAGACCGGCACCCGCCGCGTCTGGTTCGACGGCTGGTCCGACGTGCCGGTCTACTGGCGCGATCACCTGCCGCTCCCGGCCGCCATTTCCGGTCCCGCCATCGTCGAACAGATGGACTGCACGCTGGTGCTGGACCCCGGCGACACCGCCACCCAGGACGCCGACGGCAACATCATCGTGACCGTGGGGGGGCCGGCATGACCCTCCCGCCTTCTTCTTGTTGCAAATACGCCCGCCGGAGGCGGTCCCGCCGCCTGCCGTCCCGCGTCACCGCCGGAGCATCGCGATGACCATAGACCCGATCACCCTCACCGTCATCCAGTCCGGCCTGCAGCAGGTCTGCGACGAGATGGACCTCTCCTTTTCCCGCGCCGCCTTTTCCCCGGTGATTGCCGAGGCCAACGACCGCTCCGACGGCATCTATTCGGCCACCGACGGCGCGCTGATCGCGCAGGGCTCGCAGGGGCTGCCGGTCTTCGTCGGCGTGATGCAGTATTCCACCGCCAAGATCATCGAGATGATCGGGCAGGGCCGCATCCTGCCCCCGGAAGAGGGCGACATCTACATCGTCAACGATCCCTACCTCGGCGGCACGCACCTGATGGACGTGCGCTTTGCCATGCCGGTGTATCGCAATGGCGAAATCTTCTGCTGGCTCAGCAACACCGGCCATTGGCCCGATACCGGGGGCGCGGTGCCCGGCGGCTTCTCGGCCTCGGCCACGGCGGTCGAACAGGAGGGGCTGCGCCTGCCGCCCGTCAAGCTCTTCAAGAAGGGCGCGATGGACCCCGAGATCTACGCCATCATCTGCTCCAACATCCGCGTCGCCGACCAGCGCATCGGCGACGTCAAGGCCCAGGCCGCCGCGCTCTATGTCGGGCAGAGCCGCCTGTTCCGCCTGCTGGACCGCTACGGAGACGACGTCGTGCAGGCGGCCATCGCCGAACTGCGTCACCGCGCCGCCACCCAGATGCGCGCCAACGTCGCGCTGATCCCGCCGGGGGAATACCGCGCCTCGGCCTTCATCGACAGCGACGGGGTGGTGAACGAACCGCTCGAGATCGCGCTGAAGATCACCGCCGACGGCGCGGGTCTGACCTTCGACTTCTCCGGCTCCTCGGCGCCCTGCGCCGGGCCGATGAACTCGGTCCTCGCGACGACGCACAGCTCGGTCTACCTCGCCATGCGGCACATCTTTCCCGACGTGCCGATCAGCGCCGGCGCCTTCGAGCCGCTGACCATCCTGCGCCCGACCGGGACCTTCCTCGATGCGCAGTACCCGCGCCCGGTGTCGGGCTGCGCGGCCGAGGTCTCCCAGCGCATCGCGGAGGCGGTCTTTGCCGCGCTGGTCGAGGCTCTGCCCGACCGCGTCACCGCCGCGCCCGCCGGATCGTCGGGCAACTTTGCTTTGGGCGGCGAGGTGCCGGACGAGGGGCGCTCCTACGTCATGTACCAGATCTCGGGCGGCGGCTACGGCGGCTACGCGGGGGGCGACGGCATCTCCAACGGCTGCTCGACCATCGGAATCTCCAAGGCGCCGCCGGTCGAGATCATGGAGCAGCAGTTCCCGGTGCTCTACCACCGCTACGCCCTGCACGAGGGCTCGGGTGGGGCGGGCGAACACCGCGGCGGCTTCGGGCTCGACTACGAGGTCGAGATCCGCAAGGGCACGGCGCGCGCGAGCTTCGTCATGGATCACGGCCGCTTCGGCCCGCAGGGCGCGCTCGGAGGCGGCGACGGCGGCGTGAACCGGGTCGAGGTCAAGCGGAACGGCGAGACCTTCGTCCCCGAGCACCTCTCCAAGGCTCAGGACATCAGCCTTACCGCCGGAGATCGCGTGCGCGTCCGCACACCCGGCGGCGGCGGCTACGGCAACCCGGCAAACCGCGACCCGGCGCTGGTGGCCGAGGACGTTCGGCTCGGCCGCTACACGGCGGAGGAGGCGGAGCGGTTGTTCGGCGAGGGGTGAGTGTGTGGTCTCGCCTCGCTGAGGAGCGCGCGTCCCTTGCGCAAGCTTGAACGGAAAGCCGACCTGATAGAAGCTTGTCCCGGAAGGGGTGTTGCTGGGAGCGTTTGACTTGACGGGACGAGACAACATTTACCGCGAATTCAGGAACGAGAACGGTGAAGGAGACGCGCCTTACCTCGCTTGGATGGCAGAGCATCCCGAGGGCTTCGTGTTGCAGACAAGGAAGAAGCCCGATCCCGGTTACATGATCTTCCACTCGGCGCGATGCAAAAGCATTCGTCCGCCGACGAGATCAAACAAACCTTCTCCCTTCACCGCAGAAGGGTTCATCAAGATATGTTCGGAGGAAATTGGCGACTTGCTGGACTTCGCGAGGGCGCATGGCTTCAATGACGAACCTGTGCAACGGAACTGCTGCAAGCGATTCTTTGATCCGATGATGTTCCTTGATTCAGCGGTCTTGGCTGAAGTCACTGGCCCAAGACCCAGATCTTTGCTTTTTGATCTATCAATGAAAGCCAAGATAGCTGGTCGCGAGTGCCCCGATGTGATCGAGGAACGCAGGCGCACATATCAGAGAAGCGAAGAGGTTGCGTCTTACGCGAAAGCCGCGGCAGAAGGCAAATGCGTGGTCTGTGACGAGCCGGTGCCGCAGGATCTGGACCCCATGCAGTTTCTCGATTGCCACCACATCATATTCCTGCGCGACAGCGGGCCGGACACCCGTGAAAACGTCGTGGGTGTCTGTCCCAACTGTCACCGGAGATTGCATGTCTCGCCGGATGACCAACTGGTTGGCCGTCTTCTCCGGACTGCCAAAGAGCGCGCAGCGGAGTTGGATCGCCAGGACTGAGTTTGTGCCGGCGACTCATTTGTCGAGCAAGTGGCGCATGCCGCTTGCCTTATACGGGGCGCTGCTCCTTGTGGCGCCTTCAGGGCTGACGGCCATGCCGGAGCAATTCCAGAGGGGACGTCCCTCACCCCATCCGCTCGCTCGCATAGCTGCCGGGCGATGCCGGGAAGACCACCGTTTTGTTCCCGTTGAGGAACACCCGCCGGTGGATATGCGCGTGGATGGCACGGGCCAGGACCTGCGCTTCGACGTCGCGGCCCAGCGAGACGTAGTCCTCGGGCGATTGCGCATGCGTCACGCGGACGGTGTCCTG